>NZ_WPZC01000004.1:0-415615 GCF_013031165.1 Ruegeria sp. HKCCD7251
CATCGTCCGTTGGAACTGCATAGGGTTGAGGACGCACCTTGCGATCGAAGAGAACAGTTCGGAAGGGGTTAACCTCCAGATGTCCCTCATAGACCACCCAGTCGAGGAAGTGATTGACCTGAGACCAGATCCGCCGCTGGGTTCTGGCCGTTATGGTCACCGACCCACGAGACGAGAACTCGACTAACTGGTCCAGGGTCAGCCCTCGGGTCCGTTCCGACTTGCCAATCATCGGAGACAGTTGGGCTATGGCGCTCAGAAAGTCGCGTCCGTCAGCCCTCGTCAGACTGCAAACCGGCTGGTCACCAAATTGGCTGGAGAATAGCCCGACAGAGTATCGGACCGATTTGAACCCGCTGGGTCGAAGTTCATTACTCCGCTTGTTCAGATAGGCTCGGCTCAAGTCACGAACCGGCACCTTTACGGGCTCTGATGGCCTGATGAACGCCGACCGCTCCAGATTGCATCCAGAGTCCTCCAGAGTGGCCCGGAGACGGGCGAGAGAAGTCTCTGGTTGGTCAACCCAATCAGGAACGTCAGCAGTGCTCTCCAGGGCAGACAGAGTCTCCTCTGCCTGCGATCGAACCTGTTCCACTAGTGTCTCGAACCGGGCATTAACTTCAGCGGCACGAACACGGGCGGTGTTACGATCACTGGTCTTGAGGCTCTGCTTCAGCGCCTGAGCGCCCAGCGCAAGAGCCACGTCAACGGGATAGTTGCGTCTGAACAGCCACGTATGGCCCTTCAGATAAGCATAGCGAATGTGAGCAGACATGGGCCTCCTCCTTTTCTGTTTTGATTTTTTAGGGTGTTAGTCGTAAGGGACGATCCGCAGGATCATCTCGAGTGCCGGTTCGCCATAGGACCCAGCCAAAGGGCCAGTGACGGCAAAGCCGGTCACACAGTCTTCGAACACCTCTTCCACGCGGAACAGATGTTCAGGGACGTCATCAAAGGCCTGGATGACCACGACGTCACCGGGGTTCAGTTCCAGCTCAGTCATCGTTGGGCCTCCACGTCCAGAGAACCGCCAGTAGAACCAGAGCCGAGACAGCGGGGTGAGACCGAGCAACCACCCAGAGCATCGTCGTCAGGACAGCCTTGGGCGGTGGGTGCAAAAGAAAACCCCCGACGAGAACGCCGAGGGCAGACAGGTACTTCATGGATCAAACTCCTGCAGTTGCTTCTTTATTTAGATGCAGGAGGGTCCTCGGTTTCTGGGGGGGGAGGTGTGAGTGATACTCGCTGGCTTGTTTGCGCCCGACACCTGCGTTAGCGTGCATGTCCCAAGGCGAATACTGGGTGAGGCCAGAGCAGGTCCATTGCACAGGGTTGAGTTGTCAACGATTTCGCGGGGTATGAAAATGGCCGATACTGAATGCAACTATCAACGGATAGTCTCGGTTGAGGAAGTCAGGTGCGCTCTTGAAGAGGCGCAGTGTCAACAATGTGGCATCACCACCAAAGAGTTAATGTGGCGCGGGGAGTTGCTCGAGATTTGCGGTGAGGAACTTTGCTCCGACATCTCAACGGGCAAGAAAACGTTCATCACGATTGCACTATGCCCAAGTTGTCATGCACGGGCTCATCAGGACGCCGAGAACACGCATAACCCCTGCCAGATAAAGGCTCGGTGGAGTCGAGAGGGCCTAGCGTAGCGGGTTGCCGGGCACCCGCCTCTCGCTTTGTTTTCTTACTTTCTACAAAGCGGACGTTGGTTGAAGGCGGGCTGAATGACGGCTCTGCGGACAAAACAGTCGTATGCTGACTTTCAAACCGATGGACGTACTTAGCTTAAGAAAAGAAAAACGATCGAGTTAAACTTTTAACGCGTGTCTCGGCCGTAAAAGCGATTTCGCTGAGGTGAGGGGTGGATCGCTGATCAAAGGCGTTAGTGCTGATGCCATGATTAAAAAAATGCTGCGGGATGTAGGACAACTTCGCCCGCGCCAACAGTTTCACAGCGCTTTCTCTGACAAGATTTGATACAATTCGGTACAGTCCGAAAGAAGTTGGGCAGAACAATCGATTTCGTTTTGAGACTCGCGCAAGGAAAGGTCAGGTATGTCTCCAGATGACAACTCCAAATGCTCACAAAGCGCAGGCCACACGTTTGCAGTATCTTCGCAGATCCGCTCGTATGAGACAAATACGCAAGAGGCATTGGCTTGTGCAATCAGGTACTGGTACGTGTCTCGCCACAGCTTTAACCAATAATCCACCGTAAGTGTTTCAATTGCCAGTTCGGCAGGTTTTGTCTCTTCTTTGAATTTAAACGGTCGATGGTCCATGCCAAACTCATGGTGAACGAGCCAGCGCATGTAATCGAGGGAGAATGGATCTTTTGCATGTTTTTTTGTGAATAGCAGGTGCTGCCGAAGCAACGAGATTGCGTGTTGTAAAGGGTTGCGAAACGGAACAAGAAGTGCCGCGCGTGGAAAGCAATCGGCAAGTGCCTGAAGTCGAAGAATATTGTTGTTGTTTTTTGACAAGTACCGCGTACGTTTGTCGGAAGCCAGAATGTTGGCAACGTATCTCACAAAGGCCGTTTTCGTTTCTTTTGTGACACGTATAGGGACGAGCCGGTCGGCGAGAATGTAACTATCACCGCAGAAAACGCGCCAAAAGACTTCTTCAAGGGCTTCCGGGCTATCGAAGTCGACATAGACTCCGTCGCCATGTGCCCTTTCTGAAGCAGATTTGAAGCGAGTTTTTGTTGGCATTACCCTGCTCCACAGGTTGGGAGCCAGAACAAAGGGCATGTCCCTGTACGTCAGCGAGCGATACATCCCGGTCTCATGCAAGCTACGCATCAGCACAGTCGTTCCGGCCCTCGCCAGCCCGGAAACGAAGACATGTCTTTCGTTCTTTACTCCGTCAAGATTGGACTTCACCAACAATTGATCCATGTCGAATGATAGCTCCGCCAAAGGCTTGCTGAGTGCAATTCGGTGCAAAAATCTCGAAGCCGCGTTATAGTTTTTTTTTGACATAGGAACCGCGCAATTTTGCAAAACCGACACTGCAGATCGTCATGAAAACCATGCCACGCCACGTGGCGACAAACGACAAGAAATTAATTTCAAGTACTTGGCCAATATAGCTTAACACCAGCACTGGAACGCAAGCGGTCAAAATGATCAAAAAAAGCACGACTGACGACAAAAGAATCCTCATCGCGTAGCGAGGTAAGGACTTCTCTTTCCAATGGTCCGAGATATTGCCTGAACGCATCACTCTGCTGACGCGTCCAATCGTGCCGTTGAACCGAGCCAGTGTTTCAAAGAATGGCAACCTGCATATTGTTTCAACAAAGAAAACGCTGGCCAATACCGCAAAAAGCCATGTCATTGCCCGACCTATTTCGCTTCCTTGTCGGATTCACTTTCACTTCCAGCTGCTCGACGCTTTCTGAGTATTCGTTTGGCCGGATACCAAATAATTGCGAATATCGCCAGGAAGATGGATCCGATAACACCAAGAACAACGGCGATAGTACCCAAGCCAAGCCCAGGTCCGACATACGCCTGCGCTGTACCCGCCGACAAAATAAATGCAGCAGTAGAAATCGCAAGCAAACAACTAAATGAAAAAAAATTGGATGCCTTCATATTTGCGCTCCATTCTTAGCACTCGTTTTCCAGCCAAGCTTCAGCGGTATCAGACTTCACAACAAATGCTTCACTTACATGTAGCGTGATCCCTTTCTCCCAATCGTACGCGTTGATGAAATCAAACACAACATCGCCTGAAGCACGGTCAACTTCAAATATGCGTCCCTGCGTGGAACTAGATATGATAACAGTACCAGCCTCGGTCACATGCTGGCGACCGTTGAATTGGGAGTAGAAGTCAAAATCTTCACCGTCAACGACTACGTCAAATTTGTTGTGGACCGGATCGATCGCAACGATCCGCGAGTAAGCCGGAATACCTCGCTGCTCAGCTCTGAAACGATTATCGAACACCACGATTGTCCCGTCTGCCTGCCAATCTGGATCGTGGCCGCCATCCGCCGCTCCCAGATGCCACCACTTTATCTTCAGGTCATCCGGGTCCACAACGAACACAAGATTGGTTGCTTGGTAGTTGAGCACAAGATCACCCACATCAAACATAGGGAAGGCCTCAGCCAGATGACTTGGCAGCGGTTCCAAATCATTCGAATGCGTTGGATGTACTGTGCCGCTGGGCTGTCCGCGGAAGAGATTTAAGATCGCAATGTCCGGGTTTGCCTTCTCAACATCAGCCATGCTGATTTCCTTGATAGTTTCCCCGGTCGACGCGTCGAGCAAAATAAGAACGGAATGCATATCACGCTGAGCGCCGCCCAGCGTCCATAAGGCTTCAAAATTCTCGGTCGGTTCAGCGGAATGATGAAACTCACCCGGTTTTGTCCAAACAAGCTCACTACAATAGGACCGTTTGATCAATCCGCCGCCGCGTTCCTGTAAGTTGTAAATTATGGAACCGTCGCGCAAAACTGCAATGCCATAGGCGTTTTTCAAGGTGTCGGGCTGGTCGCTGAGCTGTTCAATCTCCCCATTCAGTTTCCACGAATGGACTACCTTGCCGTTAGGATCCAAAAGAATAGCGCCCCAGAACGCATCTTCGAAATCAAAAGCGCCTACTAAAATCCGATGAAAATCGGCTGAATTCGCAGAAAGCATGAGCCTTGGTTGATTACGCCTGGATTTCAGACCAGCAACTTCTACCTCAAAATAGACGGACCTGTCCTTCGGGCTGAACGTCCGGATCATGCGCTCTGGTCTTCCACCAAGATCATTTCTCAGTTTTTGAATGACACTTGTGTTCTCGGTGGAGTCGCCAGCTACAAAAGAGCTTATCTCATTTTTAACCGAAGCCATAACCCTTGCGGGCGGGAACATATAGCGCCCGGCTGCGAAGCCCCAAGCAAAAAAAGACATCGCCACCAAGTAAAATAGACCAAAAAAGGCTATCAATCGCACATGAAAAATCCAAACGTGAGTTGCTGCTAGCGCAGGCTCATGTTACGGCTTCTGGCCGTTTCTGGCAAAGCGTTTCCAGTTATTGTGGAAATTCCTCTAAGTTTAGGGGCGAATGGACATGAAACGGTTGCTTTCAGAGGTGTGTGCTAATGGAAAGTCATCGAAGTTCCAATGCGCCACTAACCGGCCTTTGGTAACTTCCGCTTTGGGCTCGAAGGGGTCATTCAACAAATTCGCTGGTATGTCGGGTATGCGGACGAAGCGGACCTTGATGGTCACAGACTGAACGTCGGCTTCTGGCATTGTTGCGTGAGCTGTTTCTACAGGGCAATTAAAAACTGGCTGTCCGCTTCGAGCAAACTTACAATGCCGGGCAACTTTCTTGTTCTATCTTCTACTTTCCGACAAGAATTGCATGTTCCCGCTCTATAACCTTTTCCCAATCGCCTCGCGCTTTCAGACCTGTCGAAGAGTCTCCCATTAGCGAAGTAACCATCAACCTTCCACGCGCTTTCGCTTCTTCTTTCGAAAACCCGGCCTGTTCAAACATCCAGGCGGCGAACTGGAATCGTTTGCCGATGGTTCTTTGATAAGCTTCTCTTACCTTCTCATCGGTATTCGCCCACACTGAGACAGCATGATCTGGCAACGCGGCGTCCTCTTCGATGACCTTTTTCATGAGAAGAAGAATGCGGTCTTCCGGGGGACCGCCAAATGTCTTTGCCTGTGTGATCACTTTGTCAGTCAGTTCCTGCTCCCAATATCTGAGAACCTCATCCAAAAGCTCACGGACGTTCTTGAAATGCCAATAAAAGCTGCCGCTTGTCAGGTTCATTCGCTTTGCCATTGGCACGACCTTTATCGCGGAAACGCCGCCCTCGTTGAGAACTTTGTAGGCCAGCAATATCCAGTCTTCCTTGGTCGCGGCGTTTTTGGGTGAGGCTCGGGTGACAGTTTCTGACATTCAGATTACAGCATTCTTTATTTGACATAGAGCAGTCTATGGAATTACCGTAGAGAAGTCTATGGTGAACGAGAGGTTCACGGTTTCGTGTTCTCTTACGAGGCTTCGCTTTGAAGGGGGGATCAATGAATAACTTAATGAAAACCGCAGCCGGTACATTGATGGCATTAGGCATGACGCTGGCTGGCACAGCCACGGCGCAAAACGCCTTGCCGACAGGTCGGAGTGCCACTGAAATCGAAAACGGTGTATATCCCGCTTCTTACTTTCCCAACACTGAAATCCTCGGCGAGGATGAGATGCGTATCACGGCATTGGGGACGGGGATGCCAAACCAAACCAAGGCAGCCGTTTCGATTTCGTTTTATGTGGAACTTGGGAATGGGGACGTCTTTCTGTTTGACGTAGGAACTGGCGCAACGGGAAACCTGTTCTCGCTGCGACCGGACTTCGCAAAGATCGACAAGGTCTTCTTCAGCCATTTGCATGTTGATCACGTTGGAGACTTCATGGGCCTCCACGTTGGAGGTTGGCTTTCCGGCAGATATACCCCGCTCCGCATCTTCGGCCCGTCCGGATCAGAAGATGAACTGGGCACCAAAGCCTATGTTGAGGGCATGTCCAAAGCTTACGCCTGGGACTTGGCCACGCGAACGGGCGCGCTGCCGGATGATGGCGCCAAGCTTGAAGTCACTGAATTCGATTACATGCAGGAAAACGAGATTGTTTATCAGGAGAACGACGTAACTATCCGTTCCTGGCCCGCGATCCACAGCCTAGATGGCTCGGTAAGCTACTCTCTAGAATGGAATGGGCTGAAATACGTCTTTGGTGGCGATACATACCCGAACAAATGGTATGTAGAATATGCCAAAGGGGCAGACATCGCGTCTCACGAGGCCTTCCTGCCACCGGATGCGCTAGCCCCTTATTTTGGCTGGGACATGAAACAGGCGACTTATGTAGCTACGCGCGTTCATACGGAACCTGCGGCTTTCGGCAAAGTTATGTCCGCTGTCGAGCCACGCATGGCCCTAGGGTATCACTCTGTTCTTTCGCCCGAAAACTATCAGGCAATCCTGGAAGGTGTCCGTTCGACATACGATGGACCGCTGACTCTGGCGCGAGACCTACAGGTGATAAACGTAACCAAGGATCAGATCGTTGTTCGGGAAGCGAGTGTTGACGAATATGCTCTGCCACCAGCTGTGAGCGACGAATACATCAATGCACCGCGTTCAAAAGAAAAAGAGCCTTCTGAAAAGGTTCAAGCCGGCAAATGGGATGGTTACACGCCACCGCCAATGCCGGAAAATTAACGTTCAGGGGTGAACAAAATTCTAATTTGGCGGTATCTGTGCCGACTATTCCTGATGCTGAGCGTGATGGTCTCGGGTGCACTGGCCGTTTCAGCAGATGTCGTTTTGACAAACGGTTCGGAAGTCGCACCCAATATTGCTGTCCTTCATGTCAAAGATGATGGGGTTTACATCGACCTTGAGATCTACGTCGAAGATATTCCGTTGTTTGCGGATATGTTACCAATCGGTTGGTCATCGGATTTCGTTGAGGGTGAGCCGGAGGCTGAACGGGAGTCCAATCAAGGCTCTGCCCAAACCGAAAGTCGGGCGCTGTCTATTGTTGCAAGGGACGAACAGCACCTACACGCTGAAATCAGAAAGTTAGAATACCGAACGCGCATCGACCGGGCCTCGCCGCTTGCAGGTCAGCGCGATCCATTCTCGGGCAAAATTGTTCCCAGCCCGCCAAAAGATCCGCGTGTTCTGTTCGTCGAAGTGTTCTTTCCGTTTCAAAACTCAGTTCCCAACGAGCTGACCATAATGCCTCCATCGCAGGATGGCGAACCACTGGTAACAATCGGGATGCAGGTTTTTGACCGAGAGGTTCCGGTCACGGATTTCCGCTTCTTGTCAAAGCCAGCAGAGTTAAAGATTCACTGGCCTGACCCTTGGGAAACCCGATTTTCCGCTGCGAGTCTGAATCGAAAAGCGCAGGACGGGACATCGACATTTCTTTATATCGAACCCCGAGAAGTTCGGCACGAGACCCTGATCCGCTTGCGTGAACTGGCGCCTTGGATTGATGAAACCATGGAAGTGGGACAAACGCTTTCGCCACAGCGTAGCGCCTTGATCGTAAACCAGGCGGCGTCCTTCCTGGCTTCACGTAACCCGGTGACAATTGATGGCAAATCAGTGCAACCGTCAAACGCAACCGCAAAACTC
Organism: Ruegeria sp. HKCCD7251; assembly: GCF_013031165.1. Classification (NCBI taxonomy): domain Bacteria; kingdom Pseudomonadati; phylum Pseudomonadota; class Alphaproteobacteria; order Rhodobacterales; family Roseobacteraceae; genus Ruegeria; species Ruegeria sp. HKCCD7251. The sequence goes on from NZ_WPZC01000004.1 coordinate 8,181, forward strand.
CTCGAGCTAACATCGCAGGGTTTTCAGGTTGTCGAGCCTGGAAAGGAAGTGTCCGTGAACAATGCGTTTATCGGCGCCATCCTGTCTTTCTCATCGGCAGAACTTCCCGATCATGTGACAGTCACATGGGATATGTTTGACGAGGAAATTTCCCGCGTTGCGACCATATCAAACGATATCGCTGGGCCATTCTTTGGAGCTGTGACACCAGCGGATCCACAGTTCCACTGGCGGAACCACTTGCTCCAATACGAAAAAGCATCTGTCATTCAGGTTCCAGTTGAGCGGCAGACGCAGCAGTACCCGGCAATCGCTTTGATCACTGGGATTGTCAGCGCCGTCTCACTTGGTTTTTTCCTAATGTGCAGAGGCAGAGTTGCAAAGCACGCCAGTTGCGTAACCATGCTTGTCGCGGCTTCAGCAACCGTCGCGTTTTCGGGATATTTGCCAGAATTACCTTGGAAGAAGCCTACCCACCCTGAGCCACAGGTTGCGGAAGATATACTGCGCTCGATGGTCGAAAACTTGAACACAGTGACCCTGGAAATATCGCCGGCAGCAAGAAAGGCAGAGCTGACACACATTGTGACGGAAGAGTCTCTGAGTGACATCGCAACAGAGGTTGAACGTGGTCTCGTGATCCGAACGCCAGGAGGCAGTCTTGCTGAAGTTACTGAAATTAGAGACCTGAATTTAGAGCGCGTTGACCCGACCCTCAAGCCGGGTGGATTTAGCACTCTGGCCAAATGGACAGTGAAAGCCCAAGGCGGTCATTGGGGGCATGCCCACATGCGCGCCGTTACGTTTCGGGTGCTGGCCGAGGTTGTACCTGAATCCGGGCAATGGAAGCTGGATGGATTAACTGTGATCGAGGCTCGCGATCCAAATGCATAAGTGTTTAAGACCAAAGGTTTTTGCTTTCGGCGCTCTGTTTGTCGGTGTGTTTTTGTCACTGACGCTGTCAGCCTCGGCGCATTTTTTGCTTAATCTCAACGTTCGAATTTCGCATGTCGATCATTCAGAAGGCGGCCTGCGTGTCTAATTGATGAGGCAGAGGTCATTCCGTGACCTCTGCCATTCTGGCTGATCAAATGCGGGTTGGCGCGACCATAGCCGCTTCGATGCCGCGCACCCGGTTCCTGGATGCGCGGCATGCGGATTTACTCGCTTCGAACAATTTCTGAGTAAGCGCCATTTAGGTTCAGTGTGACGGTAACCGCCTTATCGTCCCTGTTTCGCCAGAACCAGCCGTGATCACCGGCGAAGGGGGTTTCAAAACTGCCCTCGCCTTCGATTTGACCGCGCCCCTTCTCGTAGGTCACGTTTTGGTCGCCAGCATGCGCATGGAGGTCGAAGTTGATACGACCACCTTCAGCAACCCAGGAGTAAAACAGTGTCTCGCCCTCTTCCATGGTTGCCTTGATCTCGGTGAACTCACCCGGTTCGAGCGTGAACGTGATTGTATCCTGCCACGCCTCCTGAGCGAGTGCTGTGCCAACGAACAGACCGAATACGTTATCCCATAGGCTGGACGACTGTTCAGCGCCGTGAAGCTGTTGGTCTTGTTCGGCTTCATCCGCGAGTTCCTGCTTGATTTCACCCATCTCGGTCAGTCCAAGCACGCGGCCCGCCCCTGTTGCGTCAATGCCATATTCAGCGGGCAGCACAACAGCGACCAGTATTACCATAGCGCTGACGGCCGCGATGATGGTGGACCGAAGGAGTTGGGCTGAGCTTGGTAACTCTTCGAGGCTCGGTTTCTTTGCGTTAAACATTTGTGCTGTTCCTTATGCGGCCACGAAGTAGCCGGTGAGCTGGTATCCCATCAGCACAAAGCCGATGGTCATCATGACGACGTTGACGGTGTAGGCTTGTTCGAAGAACTTGGCGCTCTTTCGCCAGTACCCCATGACGATGAGAATGGCTGCGAGTGCCACAAGTTGGCCGATCTCAACGCCAACATTGAACGCCAGCAGGTTAGGCAGAAGCCCGTCCGGTGCGATCTGGTAGTCCAATATCTTCGTGGCCAAGCCGGTGCCGTGAAAGAGGCCGAAGATGAAAGTCGCAGCCTTGATGTTAGGCTGGAAGCCGAACCACCGCTGATAGGCCCCAAGGTTGTCGAGCGCCTTGTAGACAACGGACAGCCCGATAATGGCATCCACAATGTATGAACTAATGCCCCAGCCAAACCAGACGCCTGCAAGCATCGTGATCGAGTGCCCCACGGCAAAGAGGCTCACGTATACTGCTACGTCTTTCGACCGATAGAGGAAGAAGACGACGCCGAGGAGGAACAGGATGTGGTCGTAGCCCGTGACCATGTGTTTGGCCCCGAGATACATGAAGGGGATGATGTGCACACCCCAGATTTCTTGGATGTAGCCAGCATCGCCCGGCGTAACATCATGCGCCATGGCTGCGCTGGTCGATAGCAGCAACATGGATAGGACGAAGAACGCGAGACGCTTAGAATTGCGTCTGACGCCTTCATTGAGGGTTCTCATGGATTAACTCCGCTTAGTATTTGGATTGATCAGTGACGCGCGTGAGCTGCGCGGTGCCGATCAAGTGCGCGGAGGCCGGTCTATTCGGAACTGGCGGGACGGCCCATCCGTTGCCGCTATCCGCAACCAAGGTTCACTAAACGCGGAAGACGGCTCCGACCCTCGGCTGGGGGCAAGAAACGCCTGGTTATGGTCATGATCCGCCACATCGTGGCTGTGGCCATGCATCGCCCAGAACAGATCCTCCTCAAAACCATGCGAATGGCCATGATCCTCGACCATTTCCAGATGGTCTTGGATCGTCTCAAATATCGCCGGTGCGTGAGAGAATGATGGCGTTACGGACCAAACGACCAACGCGAGACAGAGGGCAGTCAAACCAACTCTCTGAATATGCTCGTAAGCCTGTTTCATCACATCTGTCTGCCCGGTGATTGCAGCCTTTATGCGGCTGCCACGATTTTGTTCACTTCTACCGTAGTGTGAGCCACGTGGTCAATTCCGCCCAACAAGCTCTTGTATTCGTCTGGTGATCTTGGAGCCGTTGAAGCGACCGAGACAATGACGGAATAGTATCCCGGGCCAACCTGCCAGATGTGCAGGTCAGTGATCTTGTCGGTATCGCTTTCGATTGCACTTCGCACCTCCGACTCAAGATGCCCACCGTCTGGGGTACGATCCAGTAGGACGCCGCCCGTGTCGCGGATCAGCCCCCACGACCAGCGCGAGATCACAATCGCACCAACAATGCCCATCAACGGGTCAGCCCAGAACCATCCGTAGGCTCGCCCCAACAGAAGGGCGACAATCGCAAGAACAGAGGTCAGTGCATCCGCCAAGACGTGCAGATAGGCTGCGCGCAGGTTGTTGTCTCGCCCGTGACCATGACCATGGTGGTGGTCGTGATCGTGGTGATGGTGACCCTGTCCATGATGGTGGTGATGATAATGGTGATCGTCGCGGAGTAGCCATGCACTCGCTAAGTTGACGATCAAGCCTACGACCGCGACCATAATGGCTTGATTGAAGCTGATCGGTACGGGCTCCACCAATCGCAGTACGCTTTCCCATCCAATAAGGAGGGCAATCAGCACCAGCACCACAGCGCTCGCAAAGCCAGCCAAATCACCAACCTTACCGGTCCCAAAACTGAAGTTGCGGTTGTTGGCGTTCTTCCGCGCATAACGGTAGGCCAGAACCGCGATCAGCATCACCCCGGCGTGCGTGGACATGTGCCACCCGTCAGCGATGAGCGCCATTGAACCGAACCAATGCCCTGCTGTGATCTCAACGATCATCATCGTGGCAGTCAGTGCAATCACAAGCCAAACCTTGCGCTCGTTGCGTTGTTGATTTGCGCCAAGAAAGACATGCTCATGGGTGAGCGCCGAGACATCTTGATTGCTCATGGCAGGTCCTTTCGTTGTAACCGCGATTGCTACTTCAAATACGACTTCAAAATCTGGATCATCTCATCCGCTCCCTTTTCGCGTGCAGGGCCATCAGCAGCGTCAACAACATGATTGCGAAGATGTTCCTCGAAGACTTCGTTGGTCAGACCCGTCATTGCTCCACGAATGGATGCAATCTGCCTCAACACTTCAGTGCAATCGGCGTCGTTCTCTAAAGCGCGCTCGACGCCTTCAACCTGTCCTTTGATCCGGCGGAGACGGGCAATGAGCTTCGAGTTGTCACGGCTGAGGTGGCCCATGAAGATACTCCAATATAGTATAGGGGGTTATACTATAATTGAGGGCAGAAGCAATCGCACTTAGTAAGGTAACTGGGCTACTAAGCCGTCAGAAATTGATGGGAGGTGTCGTCACACTGGTTAAGGTTGCAGTTGCCAACAGGATCAGGACAACAACCAACATCTCTATCGAAATCGACCGTCGGAGAGCAATTGCCGCGCCATGCTTCTCAGCCCTGAGAGCCGGAACAAGTCGTAACTTGTTCAGCGCCGCTAGGCCAAGAAGGGCAGAAACCATCACGACCTTGACCAAAAGTCCCAATCCATAAGCCGTCCCGAACAAGGCGGCCACAGAACCCGAAAGCAGCCATGCGAGCGCCGCGCCCGCAACAATCAGGATGGCAACTCCGTAAGCAGCGACACTGCCAAAGTGGTGAAGTAGATCGGCCCCGGTTGGGGTGAGTGCCGCTTTGCGCAAAGGCAGGAGAGCGCCGACCCAAAACGCGGCAGCCAGCAGATGCAGAACCAGTAAGACTGCGAGAAGCCCCCTGGGCTCTCCGAGGGAGTGTCCCACCTGGGCAAAGGAAACCGCAACGGCAAGGCTACCCGCCAAAGCGATCCATTGCCCGACGCGGGGAAGCAGGATTGCCAATATCGCAATTTCACCCACCCCTCGCCAAGTAGCGGCGGTGCCAAGCGGACTGTCCCAAACAAAACCAAGCATCATTGGGTCCGTCGCGCCCTCAAAGCCCATTCCGGATATCCGCGCCGCTCTGATGCCGAAACGCAAAGCCAGAACGGCGAGACCGAGAAGCGCCGCACCGACCGCGAGGTGACGTGCAAGGCGCAAAACGGTCGCCTCGGCGCGCTTGGCAAAGAGGACCGTGAATAGGACGCTACCCATCGCCAGCAGCGCCGCACCGTAGCCAAGTGCCTTTGCCAAAATGGCCAAGACGACGACACCATCTATAGGGGCCAGTCCGATCACTCAGCGACCGTGAAAGAAAAGCTGCCCTGCATCGGGTGACCGTCTGAAGCCATACCTCGCCAGTCGAAGCGGTAGCTTCCGGGTGCAAGCTCCTCCAAAGGCATAGCCCGGAATTCCGTGGTGGGGTCCATGCCCATTTCGCGTTCAATTTCGACGTCGCCATCGTGTGAGGTCAACGTGACCGAGATGATACGTATCGGATCATCGAACCGCATGGAAAGCTCCGGCACGTCCGTAACAGTCGCGCCGTCAGCCGGTGTCGTTGCCTCGGACTTTGAATGCGCAGCCGCAAGCATTGGAGCCGTTGCAACGGCCAAACCGAGAAAAGTTTGTTTGATCATCTAAGTTTTCCTCTATTCGGATTGGGCATTCAGTTTGTTGTGATACTCACGAATGTCATCAGGCCAGGTTGATTTAATAAAGGACAGCACAGCAATGATTTCGTCATCGCTGAGCACACCTTCATAGGCAGGCATACCGGTTGGGGGCGCATTTTCCATCAGTCCGGCCAGGCCAAATTTAGTCAGGGTGAAAAGCGTTTCATCATCGTGGTGCCACGTATGACCTGTGGCGTCATGCGGCGGTGCTGGTAGCAAACCATCCTCGGCGCGTATCTGCCAGTTTGGCTGTCCTTCAAGGTTCTTACCGTGGCAGGTAGCACATTGGTCCGCGTATATATCTTGGCCAACGGCGACCAGTTTGGCGTTATCCGGTGTCAATAGACCGACCGCTTCGGAGGGCTGGGCCAGAACGAAAGCTACGGCGAAACCGGTGAGCGCAAGCCCACCGGTGACCAAGAGTGTTGTGCGCCCTAGCATCAGGTGTCGAACGGCTGCGCGGTGCCCGCACGGTAGTATACTGTACCGGCCCCAGCCTCTCCCCCAAATGCAATGACGTCGTAACGGGCGGACGGATCGTCGCCCATACCAGGGGAGCCCATTGGCATGCCAGGAACGGCAAGCCCTGTAATGTCAGGCCGGTCCTTCAACACGGCTTCCAGTGCTTCAAACGGCACATGGCCTTCAAAGACATAACCATCGGCTTCTATCGTGTGACAGGAGGCGAGGTTCAGCGGGATACCCCGCGCTGACTTCTGTGCTTCGGGGTCGGTCAGTTCCTCAACGGTGACGGCGTAGCCGCGTGCGCGAGCCAAGTCGGCCCATGCGTGACAACATCCGCAACCTGGTGAGCTGAGCACATGTATTGGGGTGCCTGCTCGGACGGGAAGAGCGGTCGCGATGAGAGCAGTTGCAGACAGTGTAGTGAAGTGACGACGTGTGATCATGTCTGTCGGTCCTTTGATGTGAAATTTGAACGGATTGCGGGCGGGCGCCCGTTGCCGTTCAGGCTTTCGGAGGACCGGTGGGGACGCCCATTGCGAGGCCCGAAAAATCGGAATCAGCTTGCGTCACACCACACTCTGAGATCGCCAATGGAGCAATCGGCGAAATCCCCGGCGTGGCGACAAGATCACCAAAACAGGATGCTGAACTCATGCTGCTGGTGGTGTCGCAACAATCCGCAACAGTTTTCTCGGCATTAGCCAACGGATCGTCGTCCGCTATTTGAACATGATGACCAGAATGATCCGATCCATGGGTCAAGCCATGCTTCACGGACGCTGCGGATGCGCCAGAGAATGCAACAACAAGAAGTATCGACAGGATCAAGCGAAACATACCAAATATCTACTGGGGGTATGTAGTTTTGACAAGTTACGAGGATGTGTCGAAGCAAACGATCCTAGTTGCATCCATTGAAGTTGCGCCACATCTCTGGATCCGGCCCGTCTAGAGCGGTGGTACATGAATCACCTGAAATTCCGGTGAAACTGAATTTTGACTGACCTGCGCATTAGTCAGCAACGGAAAGGTCAGCAGGTGGGCATTTAGCCCAGAGTGATGCCGGTGATGAAGGTGTACGAGCTTTCAACCAGATCGATGACGACATCCAACTCTTCGGGTGTCGTCGGTGTATAGATCATGACAAAGCCGCTCCACCCAGGACGTTGATTGGCCCACGGGTGCGCTACGGCCCAACCCGCCTCAACTGCCCGTCGCGCCATTGCGGGGTCTAGCGAAGCGTGCAAGCTGCCATCAGGATGCATGTGCGCAAACTCAAACCCACCAACGATAGAGTTCGGTTGAGACAACAACATGTCGGGATCAAGCTGAAAACCAATTGCGCCAGGAAGCGATATGCGTGTCGGGCCAAGTGTGACCCCTGGAAATTGCGCAACACGCTTCAGCAATAGCTGGGCCAAATCGGCATCAATTTCGACACCAATCTGAGTATGGGGTACGCCGCTTGTCGTTTCGGGACGGGGTGAGGTGCGCTCCGGCAAGGAGCGTTCTTGCGCGAATGCCAGCGGGCACATCAGTGCCACCGCAGTCGCGGCAGCCGCCAGTAGTCTCAGGAACAAAATCATTTTGTTGTCAGCCAGTCAAAAGTTAAGAATGAGCGCTCAGCGCAGTATCAGCTCCCCTGCACACATCATTCAGCCTTTAACGCTTCGATATTGATCAAGAGCTCTATTTCGTCGCTCACCGCTGGTGCAAACGCCCCAAGTCCGAATTCAGACCGCACGATAGTCGCCGTGGCTGCTAGCCCCATGGTCGGCGTGCCCTCCTTTTCGCCAAACGGGTATGGCGCCGACTTGTTAAGCGTTGTTTCCAGAACAACAGGTTTGGTGACGCCATTCATGGTCAGATCGCCAGAAATATTCGCGGTATTGTCACCGGTCACTTCAATGCTGGTTGAGGCGAAGGTGACCACGTCATTGTCACTCGCGCTGAAAAAGTCATCGGACATGAAATGTTGCAGACGGGCGTCCCAGCCCGTGATCATGGTTTTTACAGGCATAGACACTGTGACAGATGACGCAGACGGATCATCTTCATTGAACTCTATCTTGCCGCTAAAACCTGAGAACATTCCAAACGTTTCTGAGAACCCGATGTGGTTGTAGCTGAACAAGACCTGGCTGTGTCCAGGATCCAGCTCGTAAGTGCCACTCTCGGACAGCGCGGTTGTCGCACCAATCGATAAGAGTACCGCCAGCAGGGTTGCTGCCACTTTGAACATTGATACGCTCCCATTTTGACAAGACGTGTTCGCGGAATTGAGTATTGAGCTTCAGTTTTTAGCCGGCCATACTTTTAGTACAAAATGTTCTGTTATGCAACAATATGTTCTATAGGAGGGGCGATTGAAAGAAGATCCCAGGCTGATCGCCACACGACAGGCCGCACTTGATGCGGCGCAAAGGATACTGATGGATGAGGGCGTGCTGCACGTAACTCATGGCGCGATTTCAAAGGCAACGGGCATTTCGCGCAGCACACTTTACAGGCACTGGCCAGATGCGCGCAGTCTGCGTGATGCAGCATTCAGGCGCATAGCAACCCCGCCGAACATACCGCCCAAAACCGATGGCCCGCTACGATCTGATCTACGCTGGTTACTCGGAGTACTGATGGGAGCCTTAAATGACACACCATGGGGCCAGATCGCGCCTCAGGTGGTCGCTGCTGCGTCCACCGATGCAGAAGCGCGGTTGGTGATCACTGAATTCATGAAAGACAGGTTCACAAGTGTTAAAGCAGTATTTGCAGCCGCAATAGACCGTGGTGAGATCACAGCCGACGTTTCGATTGACCAGCTCATAGAACTAGCAATCGCGGCGCCTTATTTCCGCAAGCTCATACGTCACGAGGCACTGGACGAGGAGTGGTTGGATCGACATGTTGATCTGCTTTGCAGTATCGCGAAATCCACTTCGGGACAGTGACTATCGCCTGACTTTGTAATCAAAGCGACCAGAAGCGGGCGCGAGATTACGGCAGAGCAGCGAATTAGATCAAAAGCATATCCAGCCAGTTCCCAATAGCGGTTGCTCCAAAAGGTCTCGGCAAAGATTCGCAATGATCGTTCTTCAAAGTTTGCAAAGTCCGCTTTCTGCGCAGTGCTGACATTTGTGCCGAACGCAACATCGGTCACTTTGGGCTCAATGCGGTCGTTTGCTGCAACTTGCGTGAACGTCTACTTTGCGGACATTGCTGCCCTTGACAGGAAGAGCCTAAATGTCGGCTAACCGCGGTCTCTCTAGGCTGGGCGTATTCCATTCAATGGCGGACATCTGCTTTTCTTACCTTTCTCGATTTAGCAGATGACAAAGCTCCGTCGCTGCTGGTATCTGGATAAAGGCGTGCGCATCACAAATTGGAGAACCGTCAATGAACTGCGCAGGTTGGCTCATTGGCTGAGAATGGGCACTGGCACCCCAAGACTTATCCGGTCACGCAATTGCTCATTCGGAGTTGAGAATGTCAGGTTTCGCACAGACAACCCCATCGGTTCTTGGAAACGCGAACGCACCTTGGGTGTTGGACGGTAGAGCGGTCGCCGAAAACCTCGGCGTGAACCCTGAGACGGGATTGAATCCGGACGAGGTGGCCAAGCGGCTTTCAACACACGGTACAAACCGCTTGGAAGAGACTGCAACAGTTCCGCCATGGAAGATGCTCCTGCGGCAATTCGCAAGCCCGCTGCTGATCATCCTGATAGCAGGTGCTCTTGTCTCGGCCTATACGGGGCATTGGGTTGATGCGATTGCGATATTCGCGATCGCCGTCTTTAACGCCTTCATCTCCTTCTGGCAGGAAAATAAGGCCGAGCAGTCCTTGGCAGCCCTGCGGGAGATGTCTGCACCGCAGGCCTTCGTGCGCCGCGGCGGCGAGATCGTCGAGGTACCGGCGGCGGATCTCGTGCCGGGCGATATTCTGCGAGTAAAAGCCGGTGACATTCTGGCCGCCGACATTCGCTTTGTCACCGCCAGCCGGATGCAGGTCGACGAGGCCGCGTTGACGGGAGAATCCGAACCGGTCGACAAACATGCCGATCCGATCGAGGACGAAGACGTCGTTTTGGCCGATCGTCTGAATATGGGCTTCATGAGCACGCAGGTCACTGGCGGCGCTGGTGAAGGCATTGTCGTGGGCACCGGAATGGAGACCGAGGTCGGTCACATCGCTGCCCTCATGTCCTCTGCGAAAGAGCCAAAAACCCCGCTGCAACTCAAGATCGAGGGCCTTTCCAAGGTGCTGATCATGGCGGCCCTGATCGTGGTCGCCATCGTGATCGGCATTGGCGTGGTCAATGGAATGGATGCGGCTGAGATGCTGAACACGGCAATCTCGCTGTCGGTCGCGGCGATCCCGGAGGGCCTGCCGACAGTAGTCACCATCGTTCTGACGCTGGGATCACAAAACATGGTTGCCAGCAACGCCTTGGCGCGACGGCTTTCCTCTGTAGAAACGCTCGGCGCGACCTCGGTGATCTGTTCAGACAAGACCGGCACGCTCACGCAGAACCAAATGCAGGTGATGCAATGCTGGGCCGGTGGCAAGGACTGGGAAGTGACCGGCGAGGGGTTCGATCCGCATGGCGAGTTCCGTTCCGAAGACGGCAGCGTGGCCGAGATCGAGGCCGAAACGGATCTTCGGCAGATGCTGGCCGTCTCCGCCTATTGCAACGATGCGCGTATGGTCGAGGCTGACGGGCGCCCGGCGATCCAGGGCAACCCGACTGAGGGCGCTCTGGTCGTGGCCGCGGCCAAGGTCGGGATTTCCCGCGAGAAGTTGACAGAAGCGCGGGTCGAGGCGCTTCGGCAATTCCCCTTCGATTCAACGCGCAAGATGATGTCTGTCTTCGCTCGATTGCCGGATGGGCGCACTGTACTCGGCGCCAAGGGGGCGCCTGATGTGATCCTGTCAAGGGCGAGCCATGTCCGCATGGCCGGGGAAACGCTTGAGATCTCCCCGGCTTTGCGGGAAGAGATCGAGGCGGTGATCGACAGTTTCGGCGAGAAGGCGCTCCGGACCCTCGCCGTGGCTTATCGGGAGGTGGCAGAAGAGGATCTGGACCATGCCGATCCCGAGCAGCGGATCGTACTGCTTGGCATTCACGGCATCATGGACCCGCCGCGCAGCGAAGTACCCATCGCCGTTTCGGAGGCAACCGGGGCCGGCATCCGAACAGTGATGATCACCGGCGACCACGCCGTGACCGCCCAAGCGATTGCGGAACAGATCGGCATTCGCACCAGCGACGCGCAGACGGTTCATACCGGGGTCGAGCTCGACCAGATGAGCGATCAGGATTTGAAAGAGATGGTGCAGCACGCGGCCGTCTTTGCCCGGGTGACCCCGGAGCACAAGCTGCGCATCGTCAATGCCATGCAGGAGAATGGCGAGGTGGCGGCAATGACCGGGGATGGCGTCAACGACGCGCCCGCTCTGCGAGCGGCGGATATTGGTGTCGCCATGGGCATCACCGGCACGCAGGTCGCCAAGGACAGCGCTGCCCTCGTGCTGCTCGATGACAATTTCTCCACCATCGTGACGGCAGTCCGCGAAGGCCGGCGCATCTTCGACAATCTTTTGAAATTCATTCGGCAGGCGCTCACCGCCAACGTGGCCGAGGTCTCAACGATCCTGTTCGCCTTCCTACTGATGGGGGCAGACCCGCTCCTGCCGATCACACCGCTGATGATCCTCTGGGTAAATCTTGTATCGGATGGGCTACCGGCTCTGACACTCGGCTTCGAGAAAGCGGAACCCGACCTGATGCAGCGCCCACCGCGCCCGCGCGACGATAATCTGTTCGGCGGCGGAATGAAGGAGCGGATTCTGATCCGGGGAACGCTGCTCGGCCTGCTGACCTTTTATGTCTTCCAGGAGTTTCTCGAACGAGGCGCCTCCTTGGAACACGCCCAGACAGCAGCGTTCATGACACTGATCTTTGCCCAGATCTGGCATATTTTCGACGCCCGAACGACCTCCACGCTCTACCGCAAGTCGCCGCTCGGCAACCGCACCTTGCTTGGAGCGGTGAGCATTTCCATATTGCTGTCTCTTCTCGCCATTTATACCGGCGCTGGACATTTCGTGCTTGGAACGGTTTCCCTGCCTCTGTCGCATTTGCTCGGAGTGTTCTTCATCGCCGCACTGCCCACGCTTCTGTTGTCTGCGCTGAAGGAAATGTTCGGACTGAAATGGCTCTGACGCTACCTTTGCTTAGAACGGCACTGAAGGTGCTAGAATGGACATCCTGAAGCACCCATTCGTTGTCAACTTCTTGGCGGAGGGTCTGCATTGTGCCTGGCCAGCATTCCGCCCACAAGGATGTCAGAGGAAGTTAAATTTTATGGCCTGATAACCCATACGCACGATCTAGTGACGCGCAGCGCGCAGTGTCGACCCCGGTGTCCCATAGAAGGCATTACAATCAACAAAGCCTATTCTTCGGGTCTAGTGAAACTGTGTTTCCCCCGCCTCTAGCGATACTGTCGTACCTTTTTCACCGCGAACGGCTGCAGGAACATCGGCTAGGGCGCAAATGATCGCACGACCACCCGAGGATCGCACAAAGTCTTGTGCCGCCTGAACCTTGGGGCCCATTGACCCGGCGGGGAAGTCGTACTCATCCAATGAATCCGGAGTGATCGATCTAATACCTGTTTGTTCAGGCGTTCCCCAGTTCAGGAACACGGCTTCTGCATCTGTAGCGATGACAAAGAAATCTGCGCCAAGGTTCTGCGCCAGAAGGCACGAGGCGAAATCCTTGTCGATGACGGCTTCGACCCCGACCAGTTTCCTTTCAGCGCCTGCCTCGTACATCGTCGGAATGCCGCCTCCGCCAGCAGCGATCACGGTCGCGCCCTTTTCCAGGATCCAACGGATCGGTTCGACCTGAAAGATACGTTTCGGGCGCGGCGAGGGCACCACGCGCCGCCAGTACTCGCCATCCGGTTTCACCGTCCAGCCCTTGTCAGCCGCCTCCTTCTTGGCGTCCGCTTCGGAATAAACCTGCCCGATGAACTTGGTTGGGTTGTCGAAGGCCGGGTCGCTTGGGTCTACCTCGATCATGGTCAACAGGGTGGCGATATGATGCTCGAAAGGCAGAATGTTACCAAGCTCCTGCTCGATCATGTAGCCGATCATGCCCATCGTTTCGCCGACCAAAACGTCCAGCGGGTACTCCTCGACATCCGTATACATAATCTCTTGCAGGGCCAGCATCCCGACCTGCGGGCCATTGCCATGAGTGATGACGGTTTCGTGCGCTTCGCAGAGCGGGGCGAGGGCTTCGGCGGCAATCTTCGCGTTCTTGCGCTGATTGTCCGCTGTCATCGCCTCCCCCCGTTTGAGAAGCGCGTTGCCGCCAAGTGCTACAACAACGCGTCCCATGGTTCAGGCTCCCAATGTCGCGACGAGGATCGCCTTGATCGTGTGCATCCGGTTTTCGGCTTGCTCGAACGCGATGTTCATATCGCTTTCGAAGACCTCCTCGGTCACTTCCATCTCGGTGATGCCAAATTGTTCGTGAATGTCCTGACCAACCTTGGTCTCCAGATTGTGGAAGGCGGGCAGGCAGTGCATGAACTTGACAGCCGGATTTCCTGTTTTCTTCATCAGATCCATGTTGACCTGATAAGGGCTCAGCAGCTCGATCCGCTCAGCCCAGACCTCTTTTGGCTCACCCATCGACACCCAGACATCGGTATGAATGAAATCCGCGCCCTCTACGACCGAGGTATCGTCGGTGATGGTCACACGTGCGCCGGTCTTTTCAGCCCGCTCCATCGCCAATTCGCGCACATCGTCATGGGGCTGGGTTTCTTTCGGCGAGATCATCCGGACGTCGCAGCCCATGATCGCGCCCAACATCAGCAGCGAGTTGCCCATGTTCGACCGACAGTCGCCCGAGTAGGCATAGACAATGTCCTTGCGGGGCTTGTCAGCGTGCTCGATCATGGTCTGCATATCGGCAAGCATTTGGGTCGGATGCCAGTCATCCGTCAGGCCGTTATAGACCGGAACACCGGCATACTCTGACAGCGTTTCAACCATGTCCTGACCCGCGCCGCGGAATTCGATCCCGTCGAACATGCGGCCCAATACGCGGGCTGTGTCCTTCATCGACTCCTTGTGCCCGATTTGCGAGCCCGATGGATCGAGATACGTAATGTTCGCACCCTGATCGTAGGCGGCCACTTCAAAGGCGCAACGGGTGCGCGTCGAAGTTTTTTCGAAGATAAGGCAGATGTTCTTGCCGGTCAGCGACGGCTGTTCGGCGCGGGCATATTTCGCGCGTTTCAGATCGCGGGCCAGATCCAGCAGGTACAGCATTTCACGCTGGCTGAAATCGGCGATTTTCAGATAGCTACGGCCTTTGAGATTGAATGCCATTTTGTCTCTCCCTAACAAAAATCAGTGGGCGCAGGGGACTGCACCCATGGTAAATTCAATAGGCGGGGTCGCGGTCGATCGGGCAGGTCATGCAGTGGCCACCACCGCGACCGCGTCCCAATTCCTGACCCGAGATTTCGATCACCTCGACGCCGGCTGCGCGCATCTTGCCGTTCGTAAACGTGTTGCGCGCATAGCCAACGACCACACCGGGCGAGAGGGCTACGACGTTATTGCCGTCATCCCACTGTTCGCGCTCGGCCTGGAACTCGTTGCCGCCGGTCGAAATGACCTCAAGCGAGTTCAATCCCAGGGCTTCTTTGTAGACGTCGAACAGGTGTCCTTTTTCCACGTGAATATCCAAGTCCCCGCGGTCACCCGGGCGGATCGAGATACAGGTGATCTGGTCCGCAACTTCCGAGAATGCAGTGACTTTGTCATGGTCAAGGCAAGTGAAGACGGTATCCAGATGCATGGCCGCGCGGCTTTTTGGCATCGCACAGGCGACGACACGTTCAGCACCGCCTTTCCTGAACAGCGCTTCGGCAACCTGGGCGACGGCCTGCCTGGTTGTGCGTTCGCCCATTCCTATGAAGACAGTACCGTCGCCCACCGGTTGAACGTCGCCACCCTCGACCGACGCCAGGCCGAAATCGTCGTCGCTGTCGCCCCACCAGAACTCGAACTCGGCGTCCTTGAACATCTTATGGTGGCGATACACCGTACGCATGATCAGGGTTTCCGGTTTACGAGCAGGCCAGAACATCGGGTTCGTCGTCACGCCATCGAAAATCCAGCAGGAGGGGTCGCGCTGGAACTGCGCATTGGGGATGGCGGGAAGGATAAAGTCGCCCAGAGAAACCAGATCACCGAACTGTTCGTCGATCATACCCTTGGGCAGGTCTGCGAAGATGATGCCGCCAAGCATATGGCGAGCAAGCAGCTTGGCGTCCATCTCGTCCAACCAAGCACGCATTTCTACGGAAAAGCCCAAGCCGACCATGTTGGGCGTGATCAGACGGTCCAGAAGGAAGGCGCGCGCTGCGGGGTCGTCTGCGATGGCTTGAGCCAGCAGATCCTGAATGTCGTAGACCTCGACCCCGCGTTCTCGCATCAGGGAACAGAATTCTGCGTGGTCCTTGCGGGCCTGCTCGACCCAGATCACGTCATCGAACAAAAGCTCTTCGCAATTTCGTGGTGTCAGACGATCATGCGCCAGTGAAGGGCGCGAGACGATCACCTTGTTGAGCTTTCCGATCTCGGAATGAACGCCGAGCTTCATGGCAACTCTCCTTTCGAACTATCCGTTTTCTGAATCTCTTCAATGTCATTGGCCTGGCTCCAGCGAACCCAGACATGGATAGGCACGCCCATAAGCAGCAGGACCGAGCCAACCAAAACAGTTTCGGCGCCTGAGCCGATGAAGGCCCAGACCGAATAAATGAACCCAAGCGCGCCCAGTACGATGACCTTCGCCAGTTCCGGGCCATGCAGGACCTGCCCGCCTTTCAGCCGGATCATAATCTCGGCCACAGAGCAGATGGCATAGGGCAACAGGCTGGCGACAACGGCGAGCAAAATGACAAAGTTGAATGCGGCGACCAGCCCTTGCGCATAGTTCATGATGATCAGAACCGAAGCCAGCGCATTCGACAGGATTAACGCATTGGCAGGCGTTCCAAATTTGGATTTTTGGCCCAAGGCTGCAGGAAAGACGCGATCCAAGGCAGCACCGTAAGGGACCTGGCCACTGAGCAGTGTAAAGCCGTTCAAAGTGCCAAAGGTCGAAATCACCGCGCCCACAGCAACAAGGACGCCGCCAACGGGACCAAACATCACCTCACCGACGGCTGCCAGAGGTGCGGCGGAAACAGCGAGCAACTCGGCAGGAATGACGCCCATCGAAACGGCGGTTACCGAGATATAGACGCTTGCGGCGATAATCACGCCGATCACGGTGGCGCGCGGGATAGTCTTTTCCGGCTCGATAACATCACCAGAGGGAACCGTCGCAGATTCAAGACCCAGGTAGGCCCAAAGCGTCAGAGCAGCCGCGGCAGAAATCGCCGTAAACGCCGTGGTGCCGCTTTGATTGACCGGAACATAGTTCTCGGTGTTGATCCAGAAGATACCCAATGTGCCAATCAATATCAGCGGAGCGAGCTTGAGCACGGTGGTCACGATCTGAACCAAACCAGCCCCTTCGACCCCTCGGATGTTGACCAAGGTGAGCGTCCAGATTGCAACCAACGCGGTCGATAGGCCGTACATTGGCACTTCGATGATAATTGGGAACAGGAAACCCAGATATCCCACCAACGCGACAGCAACAGCTGCGTTCCCGGTCCAAAGTGCGATCCAGTACCCCCAGGCAATAATGAAGCCTGCAAAGTCTCCGAATGCTTCTTGCGAATAGGCGTAGGGGCCACCGGGTTTCGAAACGACGCGTGACAGCCTTCCGAAAATGATCGCGAGAACAAGCGCCCCTGCCGAAGTCAGAATCCACCCACCAATTGCGATTGGCCCAAACGGTGCAAGTGACGCTGGTAGAAGGAACACTCCCGACCCGATCATGTTTCCAACAACCAAAGCGATACAGGCCGTCAGCCCTAGGGCACCCGATGTCGAAGTCGTCTCTGGAGCGGAGCGATCGGTCATTGCGACGGCTCAGTTCGATGTTGTGTCTGAAGTCTCGGTTGCCGGCCCGTCGATCCCCGGATCAGTTATGGCCCCAACGGTAAGTGCGGCGCAGATGATCACGGCTAGAATTACGAGCAGCGGGAAAACAAAGCGCAGCCACCGGTCATATGACACACGACCAATGGCTAGCCCTCCCATGACGACGGCAAATGTCGGGTTGAACAGGTTCACCCATCCGTTTGCTGACTGATACGCTGTAACCACCAGGTCACGACCGACGCCCGCAAAGTCTGCCAGTGGTGCCATGATCGGCATCGAAAGCGTGGCCAGCCCTGACGAGGACGGCACAAGGAATGACATCAAGATCTGAATGCCAAACATCGCGTTGATAAAAGCAAACTCGCTCAGCCCCGAGACAAACCCCTCGGCTCCGGCGAGGATTGTGTCGGTGATTTTGCCCGCGTCCATAATGACGACAACACCGCGCGCGACGCCAATGATCAGGGCAACGCCCAGCAAATCGCGCGCGCCATCAACGAAGGTTTCCACAAAGGTCCCTTCGTCCATTCTGGACCCTTCATCCGTTTTCCCGACCCACCAAACGATGATGCACATCACCAGGAAGAGACCGGACATCTCGGCCATCCACCACCCCAGCGCGACAACACCATAGATCATGATGGCGAAGGTAATCCCGAAAAGAACCAGAATGATCGAACGCGTCTTGGTCATCTCGGGGAACGTATCATCGCCTTCCGAACCCTTTAGGAAATGCGCCCGGTTTTCCTCGGCCTGATCGGCCACCACGGACAATGACGGGTCGGCTTTCACGCGTGATGCGTATCGCATGACGAATGCGATGCCCGCAGCAAGACAAAGGACAAGGATAATGAACCTAAGAACGATCCCGTTCGTGAACGGAATACCCGCACCTTGCGAGGCAACAACTGTCGCAAATGCGTTGAAGGTTGAGCCCAGGGTCCCAATGCCTGCGCCCAGCATGATCACCGCAACCCCGGTCAAGGAGTCGTACCCTGCCCGAATAAAAACCGGAATGATCAGAGCGTAGAACGCGAGGGATTCTTCGGCCATGCCATAGCTTGTCCCGCCAAAGGCAAAGGCGATCATCAGGATTGGGATCATCAGGATTTCCCGCCCTGCCAACCTGTGCAGCAACCAACCGATGCCGGCGTCGATAGCTCCTGTCTTGGTGACAACCATCAGGAAACCGCCGATGACTAAAACAAACAAAGCGACATCAATCGCCGCGCTGGATGAACTTCCCAGAAGACCAGGATCGTACATACCTGCAATCGGGGCAAGGATAACTGCCGTAAGTCCTTGGGGGTTCGGCTCAACTTCGTGGTAGGTGCCCGGGACAGGCGCTTCGCTGCCCAGAGCTTCGTTCATCTGACGGTCGTACTCACCGGCCGGAATAACCCACGTAAGGGCGGCCACGACGGCAATCAGTATGAACAGAATGGTAAAGGCGGTAGGAAATTTGAACTTGGACATATGAAACTCGCGCTGGGTGAAGCTGAGAAACTGGGCAGTCAAATATTTGAATATTTATGTCTCAACTTAGTACTAACGCGGTGACTTGTCACTTTCGTAAAACGTGAGGTTGTCGAACACATTGAACAATGTCTGCCATGGGCTCTATCCGGACCTTCGCTGCGCAGTGCATCAGTGACCGTTATGCGGACTTTGCTGCCATTGGCCCGCTTTCACCGGAGGACCGCACACAAGCAGAAGCAGATATTCACAAATAGGCTTTGTAAACAGCGCGAAGCGGGCAAAGTTGCTAATCGCTGCGGTCAAATCTGAAGAGTTTTCAATTGGAAAGGTGCGCGGAGTGCCGAGGTAAGTTCACTCCGCGCGACACTCATTCGAGTGCGTTCTTGTAGATCACCCCATCCTTCATGATGAAATCGATGTTTTTCTCATAGTCGACGAGGATAGTTACGTCTTCAACTGGATTGCCGTCCACTAGTAGAATATCGGCATAAGCTCCCTCCGATATCACGCCCAACGGGCCATCAACGTATGGATTAAGCTTTCCTGAAAGCGCGAGCAATTCAGCAGTCTTGGACGTTGCCTGAACTAGAATTTCATAAGATGACCAGACCTCTGTCCGATACTGGAATTCATCGTTCTGTTTCGAAAGCGCAACTGGGTCTCCAATGATGTCTGTTGAGAATGCGACCTTTTCTATTCCGAAATCCTTGATTAGCTTCATCTGGTTTCCAGCACCGGCTTGGACACTGAGAAACTTTGCCCCAGCACTAGGGCCAAGTGCTTTTGCTACTGTTTCTTCGTCCAGCCCCAGCAACGAGTAGAAGGGGACAATCCAAGCGTCAGCATCCTTGATTGCTTGTGCAGAGACTTCGGTCATTAGCTGTCCGTGTTCGATGCTGATTACGCCAGCTTCTAGTGAGCGCAGGATCGAGTCATCACTATATGCGTGGACCATGACATAAGTGTCCCAGTCCGCTGCGGCTTTAACCGAGGCTTCAAGCTCCTCAGGCAAGCCCTGTACAGTGTGCAGTGGGTCAACCGAAGAAGACACGCCGCCGCCAGCCATAACTTTTATTTGCGTAGCGCCGAGTCGCAGCGCCTCTCGCGTTGCACGCAGTACTTCTGGCACGCCATCCGCCAGGAACTCTACATGCTGATTAAAGAATGAAGGCTGTGCTCCCATAAAGTTGGGATGCGGTTCGGTGTAAACGCGATGTTCTCCATGACCCGATGTTTGAGAGATCACAGGTCCAGACGGGTATATTCGTGGTCCGACGGCCTTTCCTCGATCAATTGCTTTTTGCAATCCAATTGCAGGGCCTCCGGCATCCCGGACAGTTGTGAAGCCACGCAACAACATTTTTTCTGCTTCTGACGTGGAAACAGCGCCCCAATACATCCAATCAAAGTTATCTCTTAGATCAGCCACAGGCTCCGTTATTGCCATATGTACGTGGGCATCGATCAGGCCCGGCATCAGAGTTCTGCCTCCACCGTCGATTATCTTAGCGTTGGCTACGGCAAGGGGTTCAGATGATACCTCTGCGATCAGATTATCGACTACCACGACATTCGCGTTCTCAATTCTCTCTGCATTCACGCCGTCAAAAACATGCACGTTAGTAAAGAGTATCGGAAAGCTAACCTCTTGTGCGAATGTCGGAGCGGAAAGAAGTCCCGCAAAGATAACTGAGGCTGCACTTCTTGACAGTGCTCGCTTGAAACGCAGCTCAAAGGGAAAGTTCATTTTCCAATCTCCGAATAAAAGGTATCCAAGGTGGCGATCATGCTATCAAGGGTTTTGAGAATTACTTATTGTCATTTGAGGACAAATTCAATTTTCTCTGTCCAGTAAAGATAACCAGGATGACATATGTGCGCTCAGGCTTCTCAAGTGACGATCCCAGTCATGCAGTCAAAATTTTTGTCAGCGGTAGTGGGTCGAGCTTGCGAATTGGGCGCCGACAGAGAAAAGGTCTTGGAAGGCTGCTTACTCAGGTCAGAAGTTTTATCTGGTCCTACCCAACCAATTCCTAGCGCATGTGTGTATCGCGCGTCCAACCGTGCCGCCAGATTTTCAAAAAATCCATATCTTTGCGCAGAGATTGCTAGTCAATTTGATTGGAGTGACGGTTTCGTCCCACCTGAAACTTTAAGTTACTCGCCTAGCTTGGGAGACCTGCTCGTTGCTTGGCTTCACTTTGTGGAAGCCGTGCAAATTTCAATGAATTACACAATGACGATTGAAGATGGACGGGCCATATTGATGGGTCGCCGGATGCTTCAAGCCTCTCAACCTCCCGGCCAAGCAGACGCATGGGATATTGTTGCATGGTCTGAAATGCTGAAGGCGAGATTGGGGCCAGTATGGAACAGCGCATTGGTCGAAGTACTTGTCTTTGATCCGAAAGCTATCCCGCCAACTTTTATTCCAAAAAGTCAGGTTCAAAGATGCGATGCATGGGGCCTTAGTATGTCGTTCCCCGCATCTTGGTTGATGCAGCAGTCAAAATTTGAACGAAACGAGACGACGGAAGCGACCAGCTCCATTCAAAAAGTACTCGACTTGACCGACTTGTTCTCTGTGATTGACTACTCCGCATGGCCTGGCTTGGACGGGTTTGCAAAATTCATTGGTTTGCATCCCAAAACGCTTCAAAGAGAACTTGCAAGACACGGCACGACAGGAGCAAATCTCGTAGACAGCGCGAAAATGCGTCAGGCGGAGCAATGGCTGACAGAGGGGCGCCTTTCTATAACAGATATCGGAAAGAACTTGGGCTACAAAAACCCAAGTGCGTTTACACGAACGTGTCGCCGTTGGTTTGGATCGTCGCCTTGCCAGTTAAAGCACGACCTCGATGTTCGATGATATGCCCGTGAAGTAGGTCCGCTTTGCGAGCAAAATCTGAGAACAATAAATTACGATTTGATTATACAAAATGTTGGAGTATCCTATGTCGCAGCAACCAGATATAGATTGACTATTCAGGAGGGGATGGTGAAAGTTCTTAGATCAGCGGTTGCAACTGCACTAACTGCAACGCTGATAACATGCCCTAACTTGGGCGCAGCAGACCAAGTCTCGGAGCAGATAAAAGCGCTGCTGCAGTCAAATACGAATGCGAGTAGTACACTTTCAAACAGCAAGAGTTTGGACGCAGAAATCCTTGTACCTCGTTTCTATACGGACAGAGAATTTACGCCAGCTTGGACCAGTTTTGAATTGGTTGACGAGCTTTTTGAGGAGTTGGACGGAGCAATTGATCAGGGTTTTACGCCGAGTGACTTCAAACTAGAAGAGCTTCGATCCGCATTCAAAGCCTCACAGGATGGCGATGCCTCCAGTCGAGCTTTATTCGATATTCTGGCGACTGACGCGGCCGTAAAACTCGTACACCATTTGGTGTTTGGAAAAGTCGATCCAAATGCGCTAGACGACGCTTGGAATTTCTCAAAGCCAGTAATACAACAAGACCCTTCCGTTGTATTGAGCCACTATCTTCAAGATGAAGGCTTCAGCGCTTTAATTGAACGCATCGATATCGACAACGGGCAATATACGATGCTCGTTGATGCATTAAGCAAATACAGAGCTATCGCATCAAAGGGCGGCTGGAACACAGTCCCCGAAGAAACGATTCTGAAGCCGGAAATGGTGGATCCTGCCGTCGCCGAACTGCGCAAAAGGTTAGCGACAGAAGGCTACGATGGAACAAATGAATTTCCAGAAATCAGCCAAAGCGGTATAAATCCAGCTTGGGTTTATGACGATCATTTGGTGCGACAGGTAAAAACCTTTCAAAATCGTCACGGCTTGGAGGCAGATGGCGTCGTTGGTGGTAAGACCTTCGCGTCTCTCAACAAACCTGTCGAAGATCGCATAGATAAATTGCGGCTCAGCCTGGAACGAGGCCGCTGGCTCATGCGCGAAATCGACGAAGAGTTCGTGCTGGTAAACATTGCAGGCGCTCGTACTTACTTGGTCACGTCCGATGGGACGCTTTGGACCACTCGGTCGATCACAGGATCAGCCTACCGAAAAACCCCAGTGTTCCGAGATGAAATTGAATACATGGAATTCAATCCGACTTGGACTGTTCCCGCCTCGATTTTTCGGAAGGATAAGCTTTCGCGCATCCGCAAAGATTCAGCCTATCTGGCGCGCAATAATTACGTAGTTCGGAACAAAGACGGGCAGACGATTCCTGCCAACGCTGTGAACTGGGGGGCAAAGAACCCTGGCGTCACTTTGGTTCAGCAACCGGGCCCAGACAATGCGTTAGGATTAGTCAAGTTCATGTTTCCCAACGAATACGCAGTGTACTTGCATGACACCAACGACCGCAGTCTCTTCGACCGAAATGAGCGAAACCTAAGTTCAGGCTGCGTGCGTCTTGAGTATCCATTCGAATTTGCCAGCCTTTTGATGGAGGGAGAGCCGGACTGGAGCCGGCAAAAGATGCAATCCATCCTGGATAGCGGGAAGACAACGCGAGTTAACCTACCCGAGCCCATGCCGGTCCTTTTGACCTATTGGACTGCGTGGGTCGAAGACGGGACCGTTCATTTCCGCGAGGACCCTTACGAGCGAGATGCTCGAATACTTGCGGCTTTGGACCGATGAACACGTCATCCTAAAAGAGATGCGCAATTCTAAGCGTGCTAAATTGCCAGTAGGATTGGTGACTTCTAATTGGCGGAAATTCGAAGCAGTGTGAGCTGCAATAGGGGAGCACATGAGGGTTTGGCTCGTAAGAATAGTTGGGCTTGTTGCATTTCTAGCCTTCGCTGCAATCGCTTTTGTCTGGTTGTTGCTTGCTGCTCCGATGTTCTCGGACATGCGACGTGGCCTTGTAGAAAGAGTACTATCGGAACAAATTGGTCGGCCTCTATTGGTCAACGATGATGTAAGCGTCGCGCTTGGACGCATTAGTCACATTTACGTCGGCGGGGTGGTCATCCCGAGCCAGACAATGCCGGAGTCACCACTTGTAGAATTGAACCTGCTGGAACTGGAGTTGGACATTGCCGCGTTGATCAATGGACGTCTGCATTTTGACAATCTGGTAGTGGAAGGCCTCCAAGCGAATATTCTTACAGCCGCAGACGGCACAACAAGCTGGCGAAAAAACAGGCCAACACCCAAGCCGGTGTCCGAGAAAACTGTATCAGCGGATGATCAAACAGACGTCGCTAGCGCTGATAGGATCAATGAAAGCGACACTGAAGGCAGTGGGATCCTGAACTTTCTGAGCGACAAGAACGTCAGTTTCACGTCTATCGGGTTAAACATCGACGACAAGGTCTCGGGCTTCTCGTTTGTATTTGACCTCCATTCACTCGCGCTCGCACTATTCGACAATGGGCAACGAACAAAGGTCTTTGGTTCCGGCTCCGTCAACGGTCAGGGTTTCAAAATCGATGGCGACTACCCTCGCGCCGCGCCATTTACTACGCGGGCCAGTTTTGGAGAAATGACCGTGAGCTATGATGGCGAACCCTTCACGGAAGACGAAGGTGGTGGCTATCGAGCTGTATTGGAGATGGACACCGGAGAATTCGGTGATTTTCTGGATGTCATTGGATTGGAACGTGTTTTGGAAGGCAATGGCCAGTTGCAAGCTGAACTCGTGTCCCAAGACGCCCTAAAAATCGAAGCGTTTACAACCACCGTAAGCTTGGAGGGAGGGCAGAAACTTGAAGCTGAGGGTTCAATAGATGACCTCTACACCGCTCAGGGCGTCGATCTGCTTTTCAATGCGCGGCTTCATCCCGAAGGACAGCCGCCGCCAGCAGCAAAAAGTATCCAAGAGCTGAAATTCACCGGCTTTGAAATGCATATGGTCGGATCTCTGACGTCCTTCGAATTCGAGAAGCTACTTTTTCAAACAAATGCGTTTGACCAGGGGTTAGACGTAATCGGTCCAGCCTCTATCGAAACCATTCGTCGCATGCCGGACGGCCGGCTCGCCATGCTGGGCATCGCGCTGCAAGCCGGTCCAATTGAAGAGCCTGTCCTGAAAGCCGAGGGGGAAATTCTCGATCTGCTTCAGCTTCAGGACGTAACTTTCGATGGGGAGCTGAACGGGCCCGCCAAGTTGATTTTTCCCAACCTCGATAAAAGCTACGTTGACCAATTCGGCGGTATCGAAGCTGATTTCAACATATCCAATACAGGCGGCCCGGTTTCTCTCAATAGGTTCAATGCTACCAACTATGGCACCGAACTATGGGCGCTCGATCTCGCACTATCTGTCAACGAACTCAAAGGTCTGGCCGGTCTCGATTTCGATGTGGAACTGGATGTCGACGACGGTGCCCAGTTTCTGACCGCGCTCAACCTGCAACCTGTTGAAATCGGAGCACTCGCTATCGATGCTGAAACCTCCAGGCAGGGTGAAGACTTTGATGCCGCAATCCAGTTCGAGGCCGGGTCTTCGCATCTTCTTGCAGCTTTGGATGCACAGTTTCCCGAAGGTGCATCCGTCGTCCGTGGCAACATCACGAGTGAAAAGCTCGACCTCAACGACCTGAAGAACCTGACTGCCGTGTTGGACCAACTGAAAAGCTTGATGGGCGAGGCCTCAAAAGAACCTGACGCCGAAGTTCAGCCCTTGGTTTTGCCGAAGGAGACAGATGTCCAGCCCCTGGTGTTGCCAAAGGAAAAAGGGAAACCTGCCGATCTTCTGGATGTGCAACGCGTGCTAAGAGAAGCTGACGTCGAGGTACAAATCGAATTCAAAGAGATTTTAGGCCAACAAGGCGTAACATCTGTTTCCAGCCAAATGTCTGCCAAAGAAGGAACCGTGGATTTCGGACCTCTTCAGATGTCTTATGGCGGCGGAAACTTCAGCCTGCGGGCGGTCATGGACCTGATTGACTCACCTGATTGGCTTTCATTGTCAGGATCGACCTCAGGATGGGAATTTGGTGAAATCCTTGATGAATTGGGAATTGGAATTGATGCCTATGGCCGTTTGAGCGGTGAGTTCAACGTTTCTGGCAATACTGCCTCGGGCAAGGCCTTCATCAACTCGATGCGCGGCAACGCGTCTTTGTCGATGTCGCAGGGCTATATCAGCACCAGCTTATTGGAATTGGCGGGGCTGGGCATTTTCCCCTGGCTGTTTTCAGAGGAGTTCAGAAAAGGCTACACCGACATAACTTGCGTCGTTGCCCCGGTTGATATCCATGCCGGACAAGTCAGTTCAAATTCCATCGTAATAGAAACAGGATCGGTTCAATTGGTTGCAAGGGGGCAAGTGGATTGGCTGAATGATACGATAGCAATAAGAGCGGAGCCGCGGCGCGTTGGCAAACCCCTATCCCGAAGCGCCTGGCCCTTTGATGTGACTGGCCAGCTTTCGTCGCCAAAGTTCAAGCTTGATGTGGGCGGGTCCAGAAACAAGGCCCCTGAAGGCGCTGATGCTATGCCAGCCGACAGGCAACCCTGCGTGCCAGACATCAATCAATTGCAGTAATCGGACGCACCTAGTTCTTCAGTGGTTCCGGCTGTTCGGCCTGACACGCCAGAACCGCTTCGATTGCTTTTGCAGACCCGCTGAGATCTAGTTCAACCTCAGCCCCGCTTTCACCAATAATCGTGACACTTTGGCGTTTTCCAAACTCGGTTACAAATGCCGGGTTGTCGAAAAAGGCGTAACCACCGGGCACGCCATTCTTAAAGACACCCACCGCTTCGCCTTCAAACTTCGCATCACCAAAATCGAACTGTACGACCCCGGTCGCCCCATCCTCGATTTGAATCCAGGCCGGATTAAAAGCGGCAAAAAAGCCGCCGGCCTGATTGGGTGCTGCGCCGATTTCAACGGTCATGTCATTTTCAAAGGGCTTCCATGCGAGACAGCCGTTGCCCTTTTCGGGATCAATCAGGATTGTCCAGTCGCCGGTTTCACCCCACCGCTCCATACCAGCGGCATGAAGTAAGCTTGCAAAAAACAAAGCCAATGTTGTCAGCACATACCTGTACATTTTTAACCCCAGATTAGTTTTGAAGGTTTACCCATCCTACCGATCAAGGAAGATCAATCAAACGATACAGGACCAAGAAATCAAAAAAGACTGGCGCCATCCTGCAACCTCATGCCTGGAACAATGCGCGGGACGACCAGGTCCTGAAGAGCGGGCTGTGGAAGAACAGCTTCGAAGAGCGCCGTTGTCTCGTACCTGCAAGTTCGTTCTGCGAGGCGCAAGGGCGCAATCCAGCCACATACCACTGGTTCGCACTCAAGGGCTCCGGGGCTCGCCCACCGTTTGCGTTTGCCGGGATGTGGCAGGTCTCGCGATACGAAGGCAAAGAGGGCCCAGAAGAGGTTCCCGCGTACACTGTGATAACCACCTCAGCGAATGACACTGTGCGTCCGATACATCCGCAGAGAATGCCAGTCATACTCCGTTCTAGTGACTATGAGGCCTGGTTGGATGGCAGCGCAGCGCAGGCCTTTGAACTGCTAAAGCCCTATGCCTCAGATGAGATGGATATCGTCAGATCGGGCGTAGGAGAAAAGTCTGACATTAGTCTTTGAACGGCACGGTGTTTGAGAGAGTTCCGATCATTGAATGTCCGCTTACCATCTCGCCTTGGACATCCGACGTTTTTTGTCAGATGTCTGCACCGAGCCCAAAGCAGACGTTCATTCTGACCACTGATAGCTTTTGAACATCGCAGACGGGCGGTCAGCATAAGCCAGATGGTAGCTGCTTTAGTTGACCCCCAGCTCCCCCAAAGTATGCAAATGAGATTGAACTAGAGCTTGATGCGGAAAGCCGCGAAACCGTCTGTGCCTTCTCCGGCGTCTTCGATTGAAACGCCTTTGACGTCGCCAATGTAGTCTCGGGCCTTTGGGCCGGTTTCGAAAAGAACGGTTGTGTTCTCAAGAGGCGCAAAGGACCAATTAGCGTCCGCTTTTGGGTTGATCGTTCCCTGTTCAACAATATAGCGCACAATGACGTCGCGATTGGTGTCTGGGGCCTCGAATACGATTGTATCACCCAGTGCGCCAGGGAACGAACCGCCGCCCGATGCACGATAATTGTTGGTGGCAATGATGAACTCCATGTCATCAGTGACCGGTTCACCTTGGAAGGACAAGTTCACAATTCGGGCTGCATCGGGATTCGCCACTTCGCCCTTTGGTCCAAAGCGCGACGGTTGTGACAGGTCGATCTGGTATGTCACACCATCCATTACATCGAAATTGTAAGACGGAAACTCAGGATTCAGTAGAACCGCGTCTTCTGAGCCTGACTCGATCGTGTTGAACATTCCGGCCGATCGCTCCAGCCAACCACGCAGCTGAACACCGTTCACTCGCACCGCGCGCACCGTATTTGGATAGAGATACAGATCAGCCACATTTTTTATAGCAACATCCCCAACCGGGACATCGGTGTAATAGTCGGGGCCTCCGCGACCACCCGCCTTGAACGGCGCCGCCGCTGACAGGATCGGCAAACCTTCATGCTCGGTGCCTTTTAGCATTTCTTCGACATACCATTTCTGCGCGATTGAAACGATCTGAACAGACGGATCATCAGCAACCAGCGCGAAATAGCTGTGCAATGGAGCAGATGTCTTGCCGACTGCTCGACGGACATAGGCGAGCGTTTCGTCGTGATCCTTCGCAACCGAGTCGAGAACCTTCTGATCGTCTCCGACCAAAGCGGTGATTGAGCGGTCTTCATTGCGTTGGGAAATCGCACGGGCCTCAGACGTAGTGGTAATCACACGCCACTCATTTCCTTCCCGTTCCAGCAGCAGATCCAGCAAACCAAGATGTGAACCCCAGAAGCCGCCCATGACAGCAGGTTTGCCCATAAGGGTGCCCTTTTCGACATCGATGCCGGGTCGGTCCGAAAATGTCGGCGAGGGGAAGACAAGGTGATTGTGGCCCGTGACCAACGCGTCGATCCCGTCAACACCCGCCAAAACGACTGATGCGTTTTCCATACCGTCGACATGATTGGCGTCACCGATCCCAGAGTGTGAAAGGGCGATGACTAGGTCACAACCTTGTTCTTTCATCTCTGGCACGTATGCCCGCGCGGTTTCGACGATATCGCGGGTTTGAACATTGCCTTCCAGGTGCTTTCGATCCCAGTTCATGATCTGCGGCGGCGTAAAGCCAATTACTCCAATTTTGATCGAGTGCTTAGTCCCATCACCCATTTCGATTTCACGGTCGATGATTGCATAAGGCTTGATCAGCGTTTTGTCGTCACGCGGAGTTGCACCTTGTGCCTTTGAAACATTGGCCAAAACGACCGGGAACTCCGCACCCGCGAGTGATTTTTCCAGGAAATCCAGCCCGTAGTTGAATTCGTGATTGCCCAGAGTTGCGGCATCATAGCCAACGATGTTGAACGCGGTGATAATGGGGTGGGCGTCCCCTTCTTTCATGCCACGCTCATAGGCGATGTAGTCACCCATCGGGTTCCCTTGAAGAAAGTCACCATTGTCGACCAAGATCGAATTTGTCGCCTCAGAGCGAATTTCGTTGATGATCGAGGCCGTACGGGACAAGCCCACGGTGTCACGGGGTTTGTCAGCATAATAGTCATAAGGGAACACATGGACGTGGATGTCGGTTGTTTCCATAATGCGCAAATGCGCTTGGTTGTTGGCAGCCAAAACTGAAAAAGGATGCAAGGTGATCGCCGCTGCACTGGCTGTTGTTGCAAGAAACTGGCGACGCGAAATTGACGAGCGGCTGGAAAATGACATGGGTGACCTTTCGAATTGGCTGGCAACGAGAATTGTTGCCGCTTTTGCATAACGATCTTATGACAGTATTTCCTATCACATCTTGCAGACTTATTTCAGGGGTTTTGGACGAGCACCAAGCACCAACTCAGGGCAGTTGTTAAGTGATTGCGTCCGGTGAAACCAAGCTAGGAGTGTTTTGACAACGTATTTGCAAAATACTCAGTGCCATTTACCTTCGTCCGTGCGGCATTGACGGCGCTGAACTATTCTGAAGGTGGTCGCCGGAGCCAGTACTGGCCAGTGCGTTGCTCGAGCCCGCCAGTGACGTACGTTAACCAATAATCGGTGTAAACGACATTGCGGTTTTGCCTTCGCCTTGAGCCATGAAGGACACACACGCATGCACCTCTTGTTGCCGCGCGTACTCCGGACTTGAGACCCCGTGAAAGCTGTCTGTGAGCATTAGCCATCCGTCGATGCAGAGCAGGTGCTCGAAACATGTTTGGTGCCGCCGCTACTGACGGTGAGTTATTATGTTGAAACCTTCTTCGGGCAATGGTGGCACGAAATGCCGCGCAATACGGCGATATTGATCTTCTGTTGGTGCAAAGGCATGCGCGCCTTCTCTGTTGCGCTTATGCAGCCTGTGCAGACAAACTTCATCTGGCAAATCCAAAAAGTGAAGGTGCTGCTGCGCAGCCGTGTCTTTCAGCAAGTCGCGCATCCAAGCTCTATTTTCAATTGTGTTCGCTGGAAAATCGAGAACCACTGAAACGCCAGCCTTCAGCAAAGAAGCCACGTGACGCCCCATGACCGGTCGCAGTTTCCAAGCGCAATTCACGTAGTCCTGCAGGGACTTCATCTGGTCGCCAAACAGGGCGCTAAGCCATTCATCTTCTGAAATGAGCACGACTGCGTCTCTTTCCGCTAGTTCCGCTGCCAGAGTAGATTTTCCAGAAGCGACTTTGCCGCATAGCAAGTGAAGCGTTGGAATAGCCTGTGACATAGAACGAACTCCCGGATTACCTGATGGTCCCTGCGCTAAGTTGGTCCGCTAGTTGATCAAATACCAACCTGATCCTTCGTGCGGTATGTAACTCGGAGTGTGTCGCCAGCCAAATCGGGAACTTAAACGGCTCGCGGTCGGGGAGCACGCGCTCCACACCAGGTGTTAAGGCAGCCACATCATCCGACATTACACTTACGCCAAAACCTTGGCGCACCAGTTGCCAGGATACAAACCCGCTTTGTGAGCCAATCCTGAAGCTCTTTCGGGTTACTTTAATGCCCGCCGGATCGAGAAAACCGATCATCGTGTCGATGTCCCCAAACCCGACAAAGTCCAATTTCGCAATTTCGTTTTCATTTTTCGGCCGTCCCACCTGATCAAGGTACGAAGGTGCTGCGTAAAAATGGGCCGTGGCCTCGGCGACAAGCTTTGCTGTCAGATCCGGCTGAGTTGGACGCACATGTCGGATGGCGATATCAGCCTCACGTCGCTGTATGTCTCGTATGTCATTTGCAGCAACGATGTCGATCTCTAGTCGCGGTGCCGCAAGTCGGATCTTTTTCAGTATAGGTGGCAGCTGATAGGCAGACATCACATCGGACGCAGTAATCCTGACTTGCCCTTCAACAGCTTGCGACTGGCTTGTCGCAGTAAGAGAAATCCTGTTCGCCACATCCGCCATTTCTCTGACATGCAACAAAAGCTCGGCGCCAGCAGTCGTCAAATTAAGCGACTTGCCGACTCTTTCAAACAGAGTGATGCCAAGGGCCGTTTCCAGCGCAGCAACTTGACGGCCAACAGTGGGTTGAGTTTGCTCAAGAACGCGTGCGGCTGCGGAAAACGAGCCTTCTTCGGCTGTCGCAAGAAAGGACCGTACCTGGTTCCAGTCGAAATTGATTGCCTTCCAGTTCATGCATTTATGAATAACACTTCTGCAAATTGTGGCAATTCCATAAATGATTGTTTGGAAGTAAAGGATACGGCGACAACCTTTTTTGAGAGTAATGAAATGACTGCTTTGTCCAAGGATGCCGCGTTCTGGAGCAATATCTCACAAAAGTATGCGGCAGACCCAATCCGCAACATGGAAGGGTATCTGAAAACACTCGAGCTCACGAAGTCGTATCTGAAAGCGGAGGACAACATACTGGAAATCGGGTGCGGGACGGGTTCAACCGCGCTGCTGCTTGCACCGCATGTCGCCCATGTCACTGCCACGGATCTCGCTCCGGGCATGATCAAGATTGCCGATGAGAAGCGTGCTAAAGAAGGATTGGAGAACGTCACTTTCAAGGTGGCTGAAGTTCTTGAGCATGGTTTAGATGAAGGTTCTTACGATGCGATCTTGGCGCATAATTTGCTTCATCTTCTGCCCGATTTGGACCAAGCGCTCGAGCACATTTCCGCACTTACAAAACCCGGTGGGCTTTTCATATCCAAAACCGTCTGCGCACCTGAGAGCGGTGGTTTCAAGTATGCGATGATCAGTCGGATCGCCATCCCAATCATGCAGGCTCTTGGGAAAGCCCCGTTTGTGCATTTTGTGTCTGGATCAGTGCTTGAAAGGAAAATCGCGTCCGCAGGCTTCGACGTGCTTTATTCTTCTGATCAAGCCTCAATGCTCCAGAGCCGCTATATTGTCGCGCAAAAATCTTGAAGTTTTAGTTCGTTTAGCTGCATCCGTTGAAACGATCTTTGCGTAAACTTGCACGATACTTTCATACTGGAAGGAACGGAGTTACCTCGGCCTGCTTGTACCTTAAGAGTGTTGTTGCGAAAGGCCGTTTTGTCCGCATAGCAGTCGTTCATGCCGAGTATGGCGAACGACTGCATAGAGCCCAAAGCAGTCAATCGTTCAACTTTTTTCGAGCACGCCAAAAGACTC
Organism: Ruegeria sp. HKCCD7251; assembly: GCF_013031165.1. NCBI lineage: Bacteria > Pseudomonadati > Pseudomonadota > Alphaproteobacteria > Rhodobacterales > Roseobacteraceae > Ruegeria > Ruegeria sp. HKCCD7251. The sequence goes on from NZ_WPZC01000004.1 coordinate 40,395, forward strand.
ACAGTGTATCACATTTGGGTGTACTCTCGCCGATGGAATAAGAGGAGAAAGGTGATGGAAACAAAGAGCTCGGCACCGACGGCACAACATGCTCAGCGTTCAGTTTTCATTAATTCAACACTGGGAGCCTTGGCTTTTGTGCTGGTGACGGACGACGCGCAAGCTCAAAGCTCGCAAGCCTGCGTAGAATTGGGTTCTCCTCGGATAGAGTACTCTTCTGGATCTGAAAGCACTCGCGTTAATCAAACAATCTCAACGACGGAACGCACGTGTCTTCCGATCCCAAACGGGCCCATTACAGGACTAACAATTGGAAACTCCTCAATCACGTCCTCAGGTGAAATTGAGTTGTACGTTCCCGGCCAAAATACCGTTCCAAGCAATGCTTCAGTTTTAACTCTTCTGAATGTTGATGTCGCGGCGGGCAGCGGAGACTTTGTTTCCCGAGAAGCCTTGGCGACAAACATCAACGGGAAGCTCCGAGTGAACCTTATTGGAACGTCGATCGGTTCCGGCAGGTCAATGACATTCGCGCCATTCAACGGGGCGAATATCGACCCCACTGAAGTCTACTTCCAGTCTGACCGACCGTTAACCTATGACAACCTGACTGTTATGGGAGCGACCGAGGTGGTTTTCGGGGCGTATTTTATCCAAACCCGGATTGCAGAGGCTTCTGACTTCACGCTGACGAATAGTTCGATTTCTTCGACCAGCGATATGGCGATAGCCGTAGGTACAACCGTTCGTCTTGATGCGGCAAGCAGTTTGAACACCGTAAATTTTGAGAACTTTGGCACGCTGGCCGGAACGGGAACCGTGAACGCATTCAACTTCACAGTTAAGAACGGCGGGGTGCTTTCGCCAGGCTTTTCAATTGGTACACTCAACAACAGTGGCGGAATCGCCTTTGAAACTGGGTCACGGCTCTTAACTGAAATCGATCCGACGGCCGGGCAGAAAGCTGACTTGGTGTCATCCAGCGGGCCAGTTACAGGAATTAACCGCGCCACAATTCAAGTAGAGGCTGCCCAACCTGGTCTGACTGCACAAGATTATGCTGCTGGCAACAATTACACTGTTTTTCGGGCTTCCAGGTTTGATGGAGACTCACCGACGCTTGTTGCAGGAGGATCTCTTCCTGCGTTGTCTAATTTGACGATAGCCAACACGCCGACCACAGATGGTCAGATTGATATAGCATTCACGGCGCAACCGGTCTCAAGCTTACCTCAGAACCCAGCAGTTACCAATTCGCCAAATGCCAGCAATCTGGCTGGCGCGGTGGCCAACACCACAAACATGTCACCCGGAACCAATCTGACCAATGGGTCAACCTTGGGTAATGCCGTAAACACGCTTACCAATTCAGGTCTGGCTGGGTTTAACCGTGTGCACGCCGAACCTTATTCCTCCAACTTGACCATTGGGCTTGAGCAATTAGACCTGATAACCAACACAGTTCTGAGCCACGCTGACTGCCGCAAATATCAAGCGGTCGGCTTCAGCAACAAGGATCAACCCGTTGCATCAGGCGGCATCGACACGGCCCAGAGCCCGACTGGCGCAATCGACTGCTCTGATCGGCGCTGGTGGATCGACACGGCCTATGTGAGCGGGGACGTTGATGGAAGTAACGGCCTTGGCACATTCGACTATTCGCTGGGCACCATTTTGGTCGGAGCGGATGTCGCAAGTACCGATAGAGGAGTTGTCGGCGTCTATGCGGGCTTCGGGACGTCCTCCATGGATGAGCACGATCAAGTCGATCAGGACTTTTCGACCGACAGCTATCACGTGGGTGTCTATGGGCGTACAACAACCGGAACATGGGAGTTCTCTGGGCTGATCGGTTATATGTTCGGCGAAACGGACGCCAACCGGAATAACCCTTCTGTTGATGGCTTTACGGGAGGCGAGGCAAAGTCTGATTTGGACCAAGAAGGAATTCACGCCGGTATCCAGGCACGGAAGCTGCTTAACCTGGACAGCGGTGCAAGGGTCTCTACGGTTTTTGGATTGAACTACGGGCGTATTCAACAAGGTTCAGGCTCCGAGACTGGCGGTGGTGATTTCAACTACTCAATTGAAAAAGCGAACGCGGAGTCCCTGGTCGCTTCCATTGGAGTTGATTATCAACGCGACTTCTTGACAGAGAGTGGTTTGCTAACCCCAATCGCCTTTGCCCGGTATGAATATGACTTCTTTGCCAACAAAGACAGTGAGCACGAAATCACTGTAACGAGCCCGATATTTGGCACGTTCACACAAGTCGGACAAAACCGAGGGGCAAATGGCTTCGTGCTTGGTCTAGGGCTAGGGTATCAGATTTCTGATCTGGCGAGACTAGCGGCAGGATATGGCTACTCAGTTCGCTCCAACGGCCAAGAGCATGGCCTCGGTGCAAACTTAAGCGTTCGGTTCTGATAAGGCAGTACTGTTGTTTTTCCTTTAGGCAGGAAACTGGCCAACAACCATGTCGGGACATTTTTCAGTGAGCCTTGTGGATGCCATCTTTGTCCGCATTGCAGTCATTCATGCCTAGCGCAGCGAGTGGCGGGATTTAGAAAAAAGAAAGCAAAGTCAGCACCCCCGGGCAACCCGCTAAGGGCCGCCGAGGGTTAGGTGTCAGGGTGGTCTACGGTTGACGACTTAGTCCGCCAACCACTGCCAATAAGCTTCAGTGTCACGGAACCCTTGAGCCCTAGCAGCCAGATCTTCCGCCGCTCTACGGGTGCAACCGCCATCGTATTCGGCGATAGCAGCTCGCTCCTCGAACGCATCAATGTCGGGAAAGCTCATACCGGAAGCCGTATCTGATCGACGATGGACCGGCGTTGCTCGTCACTGATCCCAGCCGAATAAATCCCGTAGGTGATCCCGTTCTCCGACCGTGCCGATTGGTGACCAACCAGAGATGCCGTGAAGTGTTCAGGAACACCTGTTCTTTCGCACTGGGTCACAAACCACTTGCGGGTCGAATGAAACACCAATCCCGGTCGCGCCAAGTCTAGCCTACGTCTCAGTCTCGCAAACCCCTTGGTGACATGCGCCACGGTGAGATCAGGAAACAGAGGGCCAGATGCGGGTAACTGCCGGAAGGTCTCGTCCAGAACTGGGTGAACCGGGACCAGTCGCTCCGCCGCGTCGGTCTTTAGCAATCTCAGTTCATTTGGTTTGACATGAACGAAGCACCCTAGATTGCCCTTGGTCACGAGGTCTTCCCGGAGTAACCCAACCGCTTCCCCCGCTCGCATTCCTGATAGCAGGCAGGTCAGCAGAACTGGATGCAGTTCCCGGTCCTTGGCTCCCAGCAAGCGCACGACTTCATCGTCCGTTGGAACTGCATAGGGTTGAGGACGCACCTTGCGATCGAAGAGAACGGTTCGGAAGGGGTTCTGTTCCAGATGCCCCTCGTAGACCACCCAGTCGAGGAAGTGGTTGACCTGAGACCAGATACGCCGCTGGGTTCTGGCTGTTATGGTCACCGATCCCCGAGACGAGTATGTCACCAGTTGGTCCAGGGTCAGTCCACGGCTCCGCTCTGACTTTCCGATCATCGGGGACAGTTGGGCAATTGCGGACAGAAACTCTCGTCCGTCTGCTCTGGTCAGGCTGCAAACAGATTGGTCAGCAAAGCGACTAGAGAACAACCCGACAGAGTATCGGACCGATTTGAACCCGCTGGGACTTAGCTCGTTACTTCGCTTGTTCAGATAGGCTCGGCTCAAGTCACGAACTAGCACCTTCACCGGCGCTGATGGTCTGCCGAAGCTGGACCGCTCCAGATTACACCCAGAGTCCTCCAGAGTGGCCCGGAGATGGACGAGAGACGACTCCGGTTGGTCAGCCCATTGAGGAACGTCAGCGGCGCTCTCAGGGGCAGACAGGGCTTCTTCGGCTTGCGACCGAACTTGTTCAACCAGCGTTTCGAACCGGGCATTAACTTCAGCGGCTCGGACGCGGGCGGTGTTGCGGTCACTGGTCTTAAGGCTCTGCTTCAGCGCCTGAGCGCCCAGCGCGAGAGCCACGTCAACGGGATAGTTACGTCTGAACAGCCACGTATGGCCCTTTAGATAGGCATAGCGAATGTGAGCAGACATAGGTCTCCTCCTTTTCTGTTTTGGTTTTTGGGGATTGCCGTTAGGCGCTAGAGACAACCCGTAGGATCATCTCGAGGGCCGGTTCGCCGTAGGTACCAGCCAGAGGGCCGGTGACAGCAAAGCCGGTCACACAGTCTTCGAACACCTCTTCCACGCGGAACAGATGTTCAGGGACGTCATCAAAGGCCTGGATGACCACGACGTCACCGGGGTTCAGTTCCAGTTCAGTCATCGTGGGACCTCCACGTCCAGAGAACTGCCAGCAGAACCAGCGGCCGAGACAGCGGGGTGCGACCGAGAGACCACCCAGAGCATCGTCGTCAGGACGGCCCTGGGCGGTGGGTGCAAAAGAAAACCCCCGACGAGAACGCCGAGGGCAGACAGGTACTTCATGGATCAAACTCCTGCAGTTGCTTCTTTATTTAGATGCAGGAGGTTGCTCAGTTTTGGCTGGGAAGCGGACGTTCAGGTTTTACGCGCGGATGGCAGGTTTGCGAACGGCACCTGCGTTAGCGTGAATGTCCCAGGGCGAATATCCATACGGCGTATTTTGAGTGTCACTTAGTGGGCTTTGTCTACTATTTTGTCGTCATTTTTTTGTAGCAAGAAAGACCAAATGACCTGCGAAGACCAACTTCAACGTATTTTCATACCGAATACCGGGTGTTGTTTTCGCGGGTTCACCGTTGAGCACTGAATTGAGAATGGAATTTCTAAAATAGGGACCCATGTCCTTTCGGTTGACACTCCAGTGGTGAAGTAGAAGTGATAAAGCGTCGATTCCGGAATATAGCTTTTCCAAAGTAAACCCGTGATCTTCTACAACCGTCTTCCAACCCAAAGGCGTGAAGTTAAAAAGACTGTGCCAATGATAAGGCTCGCCTCCTGAGAGACTCCCAAAAAAGATTCCACCCGGTTTCAAAACACGGTTAATTTCGTTGAGCAGCAGTTCAGGATAACGAACATGCTCAAAGACTTGCTTGGAGTAGCAATAATCGAAATAGCTGTCATCAAAAGGAATGTTCACCCCGTCGTAAATCGACACTCCTTCCGGTAGATTTTGCAAATCAGAGATATTGTATGATTCTTTTATTTCGATGCCGCTCCACTTGGTCTCGTTGTTTATTTCATTAAACATGCCTTTAGACCGTCCAGAGCCACAGCCGATATCCAAAACTCTTGGTGTTCCAGTTTTTGAGAAAATCTCGTTCGCCAAAAAATTAGGGTTCATTGCTTCATAGCGTTCGCTTGGTACTGAATCACCCAACAATCTGACTAGTGACTTGTAAGCAGGGTTTACGTAGTCGTCGAATCGAGAGAGTTTAATACCGTTGATCTCTACCGCTGCAATTTGATCAACCGAAGTTGGATCCTGTTCATCAGCATGAGAGTCTTTCGCCCACTTTTGATCAATTATGGGTTTGGTTTTTTGGACGAGTTTGGCTAAAGCTTGTCTCATTCTGTTCGATATTCTTTTGGCCACGTCGATTTCTGTTTCTGATTAAATATCAGGCAACTAGTGTGCTCTTTAGGTTGATTTTTCTGCAGCAGGACAACTAAGGAATAGCAGTTAAAGAAGTCGACGTGAAGAGGCTTATCATCTTTGTGGTTGCAATATCGCAGGCTGGTAGACAATTTCTTCCGGTTTATGACTCTTGTTCGCCATTCTCGATCCTCCGTTTCTCAAACATAACGGTGTTCCAAAACAAATGGGGCTCTAACAAGTCCTTCGCTACGTAAGAAATGAACATCCGCTCCGCCCCAACCCGCCAGCACCAGCGAGCCCCCGAAATCGATCGTCAGCGGTTGTCTCAGCGCCAGTGGACGGGTCAGCGGTCTCGACAGCACCCGTTAACAATCTCTCTAGCGGTCAGAAATGCCCCTTGCTCATTCCGCTGATGCTCCATTCCGCCCCCGAAACCGCCCCAGTTTCTGGGGCTTCGCTGAAAAGCCCTTAGCAATCATCGGAGGGCAAGGATTCCTACCACCCCAGCCAGATCATCGGAACATGGAACGACACTAGGCACTTGGGGCTAAACCCTCGGCGGCCCTTAGCGGATTGCCGCGGGTGCTCACTTTGTTTTTTTCTTCAAAGCAGACGTTGTTGGTTGCGGACTGGCTAAATGACCGGGGTGCGGACAAATCCATCATTCGGTACAACGCACCTAATGACCGTAGCACCACCTCAAACGGACATTCGTCTCAAACGTAAGCTCACTGTTACACCTTAGGCCATTCGTTCGGGCCCCTGCGCCGCATGGCTCCATTGCCGAGGCGACTGGCCGTACATCCGTTTGAACTCCCGGCTGAACTGAGACGAGCTTTGATAACCTACGTCCCATGCCGCCTCCGACACGGTCTTTCCTTCGGCAATCTTCATGGCGGCGTTGTTCAGCCGCATAGATTTCACGAACTGTATTGGAGACATTGTCGTGGCTTCTTTGAAACGCCGATGGAAGACCGCCCGGCTCATGCCGACGTGGTCGGCCATATCGTCGATGGTGACCTGTTCATTCAAGTGGTTTGAGACGTAGTCGATGGTGCGCGCGATTTCGTTGCCGACGCCAAAGGCTCGTCTTGCGGAGGCCCCGGCCTCGCCCATGAGCACCGCGTAACACAACTCGCGCATTCGCCCCTGCCCGAGCACCTCCAGCTCAACCGGATTGTCGAGCAGATCGAGAAGCCGCAGCAATGCCTGCGTGAAACCACTATCCCAGGACGCCAATGCCAAAGCCGATGGCGCGCCATCCCGCAATTGTTTGTTGCCACCAGCGGCGGCCTCGATCTCCATGGTGAGCTCGCGCATCATCCGTGGCTCCAGCGTAATCACCACGCCGAGCAGAGGATCGTCCTTGGACGCCAATGGCGTGCCCGCCTCCACCGGTAAAGTCATGGGGCACAGCAGGTATTTGTCGCTGCCATAGACGTGGTGCTCACCCTCCAGAACAGCTTCCTTGCTGCCACTGAGAATAGCCACCACCGTGGGTTCGTAGACAGCAGGCACGCAGGGCATGGCCTCGGTCACCCGGAAAAGCTGGACGCCTTTCAACGCGGTATCGACGAGGCCTGCCTTTGGCAGACGTCGCTCGATAAGGTCTTTGATCTGGTCTTTGTTCATGCACTCTAGCTGGCAGAGGACTTTCATCTTTGCAATGGGGCTGAGACGATTGGGCAAGTAATCGAGAGTATATCGCCTGTTTCCGTGCCCAGTCAGGTTCTATCTGTGCATTCAAGCAACAACACCTTAAACCGCCAGCTTGGGCCGGCAGGAGACAGAAAATGGCAGATACGACATTCGGACCCAAAGGCTGGACACCCGAGCGCCTCGGCGACCAGTCAGGCAAGACCTACATCATCACTGGCGCCAACGCTGGCGCAGGCTTTCAAGCCGCGCGCATTCTTCTGAAGAAGAACGCCAAGGTGGTGATGCTGAACCGCTCGGCCGAGAAATCCGAGGCGGCAATCGCGGACCTGAGACAGGAATTCGACGCGAAAGCCGACGTGAGCTTCGTCCGCACGGACCTATCGGTTTTGGACAGCGTGCGCGAGGCTGCCGAAGAAGTTCTGAAGACGGTGCCTCGGATCGACGCGCTTATCAACAACGCGGCCATCGCGCAGGTGCCGACGCGCAAGCTGACCGTCGACGGGTTCGAAAGCCAGCTTGGCACCAACCATTACGGACATTTTCTGCTCAATGGTCTGCTCTTTGACCGCATCGCGGAAAGCAAAGGCCGGATCGTGGTCGTCGCCAGCCTCGGCTACAACATGGGTCTCAAGACCATCAAGTTCGACGACATGAACTGGGATGAGGGCTACGGAGCGAACACCGCCTATTCGCAGAGCAAGCTGGCGCAGATGATGTTTGCTTACGAGCTGCAGGACCGGCTGGCCGCTGCAGGGCGCAGAGAAGTCGAGGTCTTCGTCTGTCATCCCGGCTCATCAGCCACATCGCTGATAACCACCAGCGGCAGCCGCACGATGCGGTTCATCTGGTGGCTGATGACCAAGACGCCGATGGTACAGACTGCGGAACAGGGCTCATACCCAGAGGTCATGTGCGCGACAGAAGAGGCCCTGACCGAGCAACGGGCCCTCTATGGCCCGACGGGCCGAATGGAAGCGGTCGGCCCGGTCGGCAAGGGCACACTGAACGCTCACGCCCATGACAAAGCTGTCATGACACGGCTTTGGGAGGAGTCTGAAAAAGCTGTTGGGTTCGATTGGAAACTCTGACCACTTGATTGAAGTCAGCTACCAGCGCACCAGTTCAGAGAGCGGACATTGGTCCGCTGGGCAGCATGTGGGAGGTTTGGTGATCAGCCCCACCTGAGTGGTCCATTTTGTATACTCATTGAAGGAAGGCTGGAAATCGCTTCCTGAAATAGACATCGTTCACGAGGGGTGGATGGATGGCGTGTTTTAGGTATCTCTCGCAGTAATCCCCTTTAATAACAATGCTTTTATCTTTCAAAGCAACACTCCCCGAAATTGCTGCCCGGAAAAACAATGCACAGGCAGATCACTCAACAACCCATTTAAGAACGCCGCCCACTCTTTCCGACGAAGAGGCCGGGCCATGTCACTTTTCGGGTTTATGCGAAGTCTGCAGAAATTCACCACCGTTATTGCGGAGGGGCGCGAGCTTTGTTCCGTATTAGTTCACTGTTTTTGAAGAAAGCTAGGTTGGTTCGATTTCGTCTATCAACACCCGAAAGACAACTATACTGCACTTTGCGGTACTCTCGACGAGTGTGCCGGCATCACATTGAAACAGGATTCGGGAAGTACAGGGACACTGTTCCCTCAAGATCGTCATTGCCCTCAAGATGAGAATTTAAGGAATTGGTAAGGGCCAGATTTGGGAACTCTTCCTGCATGAAGCTTAAGGTTTTTCCGGAAATCGGAAAATGAAACTCTCGCAGGCAGCGCGAAAATGCATCGGCCCCCGCAATTCCAGAATTTAACATTTCGAAAGTCATCTCGTCAGCCTTACTATAGGGCATATCAATTTCACTTACGGTCGATTTATGCCTCCTATTATACGGAAAAACAGTAATCTTAACTTTGACGCTTGAAGTCTGCTTCATAATATTCTGCTTTTGATTTTTGCACGGCAGTCGCGCCCGCTTTCAGAACCAACTGTTAGTCGTGTCGAAGCCAACCCTCTATTCGCAGACACCAACACTTTAAGCGCGACGTTGTGCAGTTCCGCAATGAGGCACAGGCACCTTCACCATCGCAGCCTTTGAGATTCCTTGCAAGAAGGCGCGGCTTGATCTAGCCATTTTGTCGAAGTACTGGGAACTCGCGTATTTGAAAAAGACAGTAACCAAATGATACAAGCACAGGCGGAACGATGGTCATTCTTGCACGAGGTTCTGCCTATTGAGCGAAACCCCGTTGTCGTTGATGTCGGCGCAAACCCTTTGGAAGACCCAGCCTATAAACCATTGATGACCCAAGGGTTATGCGATGTGGTCGGTTTCGAGCCGCAAGAAAGCGCCTATCAGGAGCTGCTTAAGATCAAAGGGGACAATGAAACTTACTTCCCTTTAGCGTTGGGGAACGGAACAGAGGCTGAGCTGAATATATATTCCGGGTCCGGCTTGTCTTCCGTTTTATCATTAAGTGAAAAGACCCGTGCGTTTCTGGGCCGCTCCAAGCGTGCGGCGAAGCGGCTAGATTCTGTTAAAATGCGGACGTCGCGGCTAGACGATATCGAAGAAATTACTAATTTGGACCTGTTGAAAATCGACGTTCAAGGCGCCGAGGTCGACATTTTCGAGAATGGCCGCGAGAAGCTTCGTGATGCGGTCATGATCATTTCGGAAGTCCGGTTTTATGAGCTCTATGAGGGTGAACACCTTTTTGACGAACAAATAAGGGTGCTTCGTAGCATGGGGTTCTCAATTCACAAGTTCATGTCGCTGAAGTCCAACCCCATTCACAATTCTCATATCGGCTATCTCAGGAAAAGACGCTTTGGCAGCCAGCTTTTAGATGGCGATTGTGTCTTCCTGATGAATCTACGGGACGTCGAGGCCGTTTCAAATGAGCAGCTTTGCTGCGCTGCCATACTAGCGGACGCCGTAGTGGAAAGTTTCGATGTCACACTCAAATGCCTTGAGGCACTCCGCAAGCGCAATAGCTTGGACGCCAGCGTCTTAGACAAATACGTCGATATGCTGCCGAACCGCGTAAAGGCTGACCCCTTAAAGAAGCTTAATCATTCATGACCCTGACAGTGCAAGACATTGAACTTTCGGGGTTTGTTTTACCCTATGATGACGACCAACTAATTCGCCGGGATATCCACGAAGATATTGCTGACCCGGAAAGCTATTACAAAAGATACGACCAAAAGACACTTTTCTACGATTGTTTTCTTGATCAAACCGGAACTCAGGTCGTCCTGCTTGGGCCACGGCTTTTTAATCTGAAACGTCTCCTTGAAGACACGGATTTCCGCTTAGATGGGATACCGATTAAGCCGCTAGCTGTTGAGAAGCTCTCAAGATGTTCCGTCGTTTTGTTGCCAACAGCAGGCGCAAAGCCAGCCGTGCTGACACTCAGCCATGACAGGTTTGGTGGTAATATTCCTGTTGGCGCGTCTTTTGTTGAGGCGTATCGCGACACCAATGCGCTGTTCGCACTTTCCAAGAACAACGAGCTATCGTGGATTCAGGATTGGCTATATTACAATCATAAAATTCATGGGGCAAACGCGGTTGTTTTCGCGGACAACGTGTCGACTAAGTACAGCCGTGACGAACTGGTTCGCGCCATCTCCGCAGTCGAGGGCATAGAGCAGGCAACAGTGGTTCGGGCCCGGTACCGGTTTGGCCCCACGGAGGAAAAATTTGACAATGCCTTGTTTCTGCAGCGTTCGCTGGCAGAGCTTTTTCGTCGCCGTTTTCTGGGGGCTGCGCGAGCTGTCATAAACACTGATGTCGATGAGCTTTTCCATTCGAAATCAGGCCGTTCGATCTTTGACGCAACTGCTGAAAGTGAAAGCGGTTATGTCCGAGCCGACGCTCGTTGGGTGTATGTCAACGACACCAAAGGCGAATTTTTGCCACGGCACCGACATCATGGGTTCGTCACCAAAAGCGGCAAGCCGAAGTCCAACAGGAAATATGCTGTCGCTCCCGCAGGGTCGCAGGCGGGGCGACAGTGGCTTACCCATTTCATTCAGAGCCGCCGGGACCCGGTCGACCCAGATTTTGAACTTTGGCATTTTCGAAACTTGAATACTGGTTGGAAAGAGGATCGCAGCATCAGTAGCGGGGCGCTTGAGGAGTATTCGCCCTTGCAAGACGCGATGTCAGCCGTTTTCGGCGGCAGGGGGGGGCGGCCACCTCTGGTTCCCCTAAGCAGACACCACAATGCGGACCGACAAAAGCTGATTGTAACCGCAATGAAAAACGAGTCTTCATTTATTCTGGAGTGGATAGCGTATCATCGCGCCATCGGCTTTAATAATTTTCTCGTGTATACTAACGATTGCAGCGACCACACAGTCCAGCTTCTGGAGGCGCTGCAAGCGAGAGGATACCTGTCGCATGAAGAAAACCGCGTTTTGCGCCGGGGACCGCAGAAAAGCGCGTTGAAATATGCACGCGAGCATCTGGATGCAGAACAGGCGGACTGGGTTCTGGTTTCTGACATAGACGAGTTTCTGAATATTCACATCGGCAACGGCACCGTAGATGAATTGATTGACAGTCTTCCGGGTGCTGATGCCATTCCTGTGACCTGGAAGATTTTTGGGTGCGGCGATGTAATCGAATATGCCGATCAGCTGGTTACCAACACATTCTTTGATAGTGAACGTTCCATCGGCGACGGCGGCATGGAAAACAGATTTGCAAAAACGCTGTTCCGGCCAACCAATGATATCGAGCGGTTCGGCACCCACGGCCCTATTGTCGTGGAGGGTGCCGATTTCGTCTGGATGTCACCCGACGGGCGGATATTAGGGGAGGACGACAACCTGACGCGCCCAGTCAGCAGCTTTTCCTATGAGGTGGCCCAGATAAACCATTACGCTGTTGGGTCTGTCGACGCGTTCCTCGTTAAGCGTGACCGCGGACGAGTCAACCACTATAGGCAGACAATGGACATGGACTACTGGGCAAAAATGAATAGATCAGGCGCCAAGGACTCCAGTATCTTGCGCCACCGTGACCGCATGCTGGCGGAAATGGATGCGCTGCTCGCGGATCCAGAGATCAAAGCTCTTCATGACAAAGGGGTGGAATGGCGGCGGAAAAAAATCGAAGAATTGAAAGGGAATCTGGTTTTTGCAGAAATGCGGGCCTCTATCCTGGCTAAATTGGGTACAGGAGACTGAACTGGTTTATCCACCAGGGTTCGACCAAGCCTCGGTTCGATGCAGACGCCGCGAACTTAAGCGGTACAAAGCCTTCATCACCCAATAGAAACATCGGTGCGTGTCGACTCAAGCGTAACCCGTGAGTGGTGTTTAGTCTTGGCCGCTGCTACTTTGAGCATTCTCACTTATCATTCGTTTTCAATTACTTAACCCTATATCCGACGTTTCTCAGCCATGACTGCTATCGGCCTCTCACTCTGTTTGGGGGAGGTCACCGCTGACGTGCAGACAGCAAGACAAACTAGCAAGACGCGTGTGATCTGAACGGGGGCATTTCTCGGAGGGATTAATCCCAAGTGCCTAGTCTCGTTCCATGTCCTGATGAACTGGCTGGGGTGGTAGGAATCCTTGCCGTGCGAGGATTAGACACAGCTTTTTGGCGAAGCCCGAGAAATTGGTTCGGTTTCGGGGGCACTTCTGACCGCTAGGTCGACCGCTGGAGGGCCGATTACGAGACCGCTATGTCGTCAACCGAAGACCACCCTCGTAGACATAACCCTCGGCGGCGCCTAGCGGGTTGCCGGCGGAGTTCCGCTTTGTTTTCTTTTTCCTGGAAGCCGCCATTCGCTACGCCAGGCATGAATGACTGCCCTGCGGACATAGTTGCCATTCAACAATTTCCGTTGAAAGTCCGCTGTCAAAAAAAGTACCAAAGCCAAGGAATTCGTTCGCGCAGCGAAATTTATGCGCCGTCACGGGAACACTTGCTACTCTATTCTGCCAAGAAATCAATCATTGCACGGGTCTTAGCCGGCAAATTTGAGCGGCTTGCATAGATGACATTCACTCCGGCGGGTGGCGAGCTGTACTCTTCCGGGATCGGAACTAAAAAGCCTCTCGAATTCTCCTTTTGGCAAGCAAGTTCTGGTAGGCGCGTAATGCCGCGACCCGCCAGCGCAAATGCTTTCTCGGTTTGCGCGTCATTGCAGCGAACCTTGGGAGCGATTGGAACATTAATCGTTTCAGAATTTTGCCCGGGATATGTCCAGCTCTGCGAAGTTCCATGTGCTGTGAAATCTATCAAATCGTGGTTGGTCAGATCACTGGGATGGATCGGCAGCCCCTTGCACTCCAAGTAAGACGGTGCGGCGACAGTAAGACGTCTGGCCTTGAACAACTCGCGGGTGATGAAGTCCGACGGTCGCAATGCTCCGATCCGCACCAATAGATCAATGCCTTCGGAAATCATGTCGGCGCGTCGCTCGGAGACGTCGATGTTCAAAGTGAAATCGGGATAGCGCTCAAGAAATTCGGGAAACCAGTGGTTCAGGCATCCATGGGCGAAGACGACTGGAACGCTCATGCGCAATTCGCCGTAAGGTCTGTCCCCGATGGCATGAAGTCGGCCTTCGATCGGGCGGGTTTCTTCTATCATCCTGCGGGCGTTTTCAAAATACGTCTGGCCAGGTTCCGTCAGGCTAATCTTTTGGGTTGTCCGATTCAGCAAACGGGCACCCAGTCAGGTTTAAAGGCGCGCAAGGCACGTGCTCGGCTAATGTCCCACCTTGAAGGAAAACACTACCCATGAAGCCTTTGTTCAAATGCGTGCTAACGGCAAACGTACGATTTCGAATTTGGTTTAATCAAAACTCTCACGGCGGCCATCGGTTGAGCGGGTGAAAAAGTCCATTTCCTGTGATTGACACATTCTCTTTCAAACGCAGTTTACGGACTATACATCCGCACCAAATACCACTATCGCCAGGTCTTTCCCGGCATTTGGTGACCCATGCAAGATTTCTCTGACCTTCCGAAAACCTTATCCATAGCACTTTCCCAAAAAGGCTACAGCGGCTTGACGCCTGTACAAAAGGCTGTGTCAGATGAAGCGCTGGCGGGAAAAGATCTGCTTGTCTCTGCGCAAACCGGGTCTGGCAAAACCGTAGGCTTCGGGCTGGCGATGGCGAAAGAGCTTCTCGACAAGCACGGTCGGTTGGACCGACCAGCCGTGCCGCTGGCCATGGTCATCGCACCCACGCGCGAACTGGCCTTGCAAGTCCGGCGAGAGTTCGACTGGCTGTTTGCCGAGGCCGGAATAGTCACTGCGTCAGCCGTCGGTGGCACGGATGCCCGCACCGAGCGCCGGACGATTGAGCGCGGCGCGCATGTCGTGATCGGCACACCCGGACGGCTGCGTGATCATATCTCACGTGGCGTCATCGATCTGAGCGATTTGCGGACTGTCGTTCTCGACGAAGCCGACGAGATGTTGGACATGGGGTTCGCCGAAGACCTTCAATACATCCTTGACCAAACGCCTGAAAACCGCCGCACCTTGATGTTCTCGGCCACTGTTCCGCGAGGAATCGCCAAGCTTGCCCAGACTTACCAGAAGGAAGACGCGCAGCGGATCAAGGTTGGAAACGCAGAAGCACAGCATTCGGACATTACCTATAGCGCCTTGAACGTAGCCCCGTCAGATATCGAAAAAGCAATCATCAATTTGCTGTGCTATCACGACGCACAAACCGCGATCGTGTTTGCAAATACCCGATCCATGGTTGCGCGTCTGACCGCAAAATTCTCCAATCGGGGTTTTTCTGTCGTCTCACTCTCAGGGGAACTCAGCCAGACAGAGCGCACCAATGCACTGCAAGCCTTGCGTGACAGGCGCGCGCAGGTCTGCGTTGCGACAGACGTGGCCGCCCGTGGCATTGATCTTCCAGGGTTGGAGTTGGTGATCCATGCAGATCTCCCGTCGAATGCGGAAACTTTACTGCATCGCTCGGGGCGCACGGGCCGCGCCGGGCGCAAAGGAATGTCCATCTTGATCGTACCAGGACGGCACCGCTCGAAGGCGCAACGATTGCTGAAAACGGCCAAGTTGGAGGCCGAATGGGGCGTCCCTCCCTCAGCGGATGAGGTGCTCGCTCGGGAAGAGGCGCGCATCATTTCCAATCCTGCCTTAGATGAGCTGCCAAGCGTCGAGGAAACGGCTTTTGCAGAACGGCTGCTTAGGGGAAGGACACCAGAGCAGGTCGCGGCAGCCTATTTGCGCCTCTACCGAGAGCGCCACTCAGCGCCGGAGATTCTGGGAACGGTGTCAGAGACTAATAAAAGCAAATCTGAAACGCGCGCGGCGTTTGGGCCAAGCACTTGGTTCTCACTTTCCTTGGGGCGCAAACAGCGTGCAGAGCCGCGTTGGTTGTTGCCAATGCTGTGCCGCAATGCGGGTCTCTCCAAAGACGCCATCGGCGCAATCCGCGTTCAATACCAAGAGACTTTTGTCGAGATTGCCAATGATGCAGTGCCTGCAATGAAAAAAGAATTGGGTGCCGAACTCACCATAGAGCAAGGTGCGACGCTGACTGAGCTGGCGGGCACACCAGATTTCGATGCCTCGCCTAAGGGGCCACCTGCGGCACCACATTCATCAAACGACGCTGCCAAGAACAAAAGGCCTGGTTCAGGCAAACCGTCAAATGCTGCGCGCACCTCCAAACGCTCAGAGCAAAATGCCCAGATTGCGTCCGAACGCCCAAAGGACAGAAGAAAGCCCGCGGCAAGCACATCGGATAGGCAAGCTAGAGAAGACAAACCAAAGCAGGCAAATGCTTTGCGCTCGCAGCGGACAAGCGAGAACGGAACGGAAAAATCACAGCCCACCGCGAAGGGAAAGAAGGGGCAAAAACATGACGAGAACGCCTCTGACTCATCTAAATCTCTGAGAGCACGAAAAGCGCTTCACAAGGCTAAAAACAAAGGTTCCAACGCATCTCGTTCAAAACACAGAAACGGCAAGGGCGGAGAAGCAAGACCGTTCCGCAAGCCTTCAAAGAGAAGCTGAGCGTTCAGACACCTGTCGGTAGGTGTTGGGAAAAGATATCGAATGTGTCTCTTCGCACGGGCAAACCACAATAGTATGCCCATGCGGCACGTCCACGTCTTTTGGCAGCAATTTAAGGTAAAAATTTGAATCCAACGCGACCCTAACCAACTTTCTGGAAATCACCGATATCGCCGGTATGTAGTTATTCATGTAGAGCCCAGCAGTTAGCAATTTGAGCTCTTAACAGTCCTTTGCGACACTAGACCTGAACGACAGTGCCCCCCCACCCGCCAGAACCTGAGACCGCCTTCAGCCACCCTGAAACCAGTCGTCAGCGGTCGTCTCTGGGCCAGTAAACCGCTACTTTGGCGATCGGGAATACACTGACAGATCCTATAGGCTGGGCAGCGAGAGAATGATGTCCACGCCAAATTTCAAGGCGGCCAATTATACCGATCTGTCAATCATGTTAACCGCCGCATCCCGTGGACACCATACTCAGCGAATAGAGGTACCAAGGCAGATTGTTCCGCTATGCGGCGCCGGAAGGGCCTCCGTATCTCAAAGCACAACATAAACCACTGTCGAGCTGTATCTTGTAGATGGCTTGATACCTGCCTTGGCTCCGCTTGGCTAATCTCGTTCTCAGGCCTTAGTGCATGGTCGCATATTTTGAGAACCCGGAATGCAGCCGTTCAAAGAATGGTGGCGTAAAACTTAGGGACAACAGCTTCGATCAATTTTGCTCTGTCTTTGTGTAGCTTTAGGTCTTTGGTCACTTCGGTTCAAACGGTGTTTCGGGCAGGCCCTGATAGTCTGCCTGCGCCACAAAAAGAGCGCCTTCGTCGGGGTTGTCGGCCAGCCCCATGGCGTCCAGATGTTTTGACTGCGTGGTGATGTAAAGCTGATCCCGATTTTCCCCGCCAATGGCCCACACAGTCGGATACGTGGCCAGTGTTTTCACGGCCAGATCCAGACACCCATCTGGCAAGCGGCGCTCAACCTGCGCGTCGCCGGGTACCGCGATCCAAAAATCGCCTTCGGTATCGACGCTTGCACCGTCAGGAATGCCGTCTTCGTCTTTGCCGAACACAACGAACTCGGACTTTTGCCGGGGCTGAGTGGTCTCGATACTGCTCCCGATGACTTCGCTAGGAGGCCAGTGGCGCCATCATATTACCTCAGGCAGCGGGGTCGGTTTCAAGCCCGACCTGTCAGGGCACCGTGAACTGACGGTCGAGGCCCAACACGCACCGCTGAACTTTCCGGGAATGCTTGACGCGGGGCCAGACGCTTAGCTTACGCTATGATGATTTCGACACTCAGGATCGAATTTCACTTCAGAACCATCGTTGGTTTCTGAGCGTCCAAGGCCGCTTCATACTGATCCTATTCGCAATTCTTCCCTAGATCGAACGCCACGTACAATGCCTTGAGCTAGCTACAAGACGATTACGGGAATTTCTGCCCTTATCGGCAAGCTGGCGCAAATTTTCAGGAATCCAGAACATTCGAAGGAAAACGGTACCAGCAAGAATCTTTCTTTGAAGACTCCAGCGCGCCGGAAATAAACGCCATGCCCAGTAACCCGCTTTGCAGGTCGGGCAGCAAGTCGACGCTTTGGTCTCCTCTTATCAAAGCGGCGGCCTCGGCATAAAGCGTTGCAAAACCTTCCAGATAGCCTTCAGGGTGGCCGCCCGGCACGCGCGTGACTGCGTTGGCGGCATCAGAGGCTCCGGCACCGCCGCGTGTCAGGGTTTGAGTGGGCTGTCCAAAGCGGGTGAAGTGCATATGGTTTGGATGTTCCTGCGACCATTCCAGCCCACCGCGATCACCGTAGACCCTCAGGCGCAAGCCGTTTTCGTTGCCGACGGCAACTTGACTGGCCCACAGCATGCCCCGCGCGCCGCTGGCATAGCGCAGCAGGATGTGGGCGTTGTCATCCACCTGACGGCCTGGAACCATGCTGGACAGGTCTGCTGCCAGATGCGAGGGGACCTCACCCGTTACGAAATGGGCCAGATTGAAGGCATGTGTGCCGATATCCCCGATGGCCCCTGCCCCTGATCGCGCGGGATCGGTGCGCCAGTCAGCCTGTTTGTTGTCAGACGCGGCGGGTTCCGTCAGCCAGTCCTGCGCGTACTCCACCTGCACCAGCCGCAGTTTGCCCAGATCGCCCGTCTGCACCATCTCACGCGCCTGACGGATCATCGGATAACCGGTGTAATTGTGGGTCAGGATGAAATGCGCAGACGACGCTTCGGCTGCAGTTTTGATCCGTGCGGCATCCTCAGCCGTGGCCGCCAATGGTTTGTCGCAAATGACGTGAATCCCGGCCTCAAGAAACGCGATGGTCGGGTCCGCGTGCATGTGGTTGGGCGTTACGATGGCCACCGCGTCGATGCCGTCGTCACGGGCAGCTTCGGCCTGCGCCATCTGGCGGAAATCAGAATAAGACCGTTCGATGCCCAACTCCTGCGCCGAGGTTTCCGCACGCTGCGGGTCGGATGACAGTGCCCCCGCCACCAGGTCCCATTGTCCATCCAGTCGGGCGGCGATGCGGTGGACGCCACCAATAAAGGCACCCTGCCCGCCCCCGACCATACCCAGTTTCAACGTTTTCATTGGCCCAACCCCAACATGGATCGGATCATGGCCTGATCGACCTCGCCCCCTGCGAAATCGTCAAAGGCCTTGTCCGTGGTTTCGATGATGTGGCGCGCGATGAAAGGCGCGCCCTCGGCGGCCCCCTGTTCGGGGGATTTCAGGCAGCATTCCCATTCCAGCACCGCCCAACTGTCATAGCCGTACTGCGTCAGTTTCGAAAAAATCGCGCTGAAATCCACCTGTCCGTCGCCAAGTGAGCGGAAGCGGCCGGCCCGATTGGTCCAGCCCTGATAGCCAGAATAGACACCTTGCCGCCCAGTCGGGTTGAACTCGGCATCCTTGACGTGAAAGGCGCAGATGCGCTCGTGATAGAGGTCGATGAACTCCAGATAGTTCATCTGCTGCAGCAGGAAATGCGAGGGATCATAGTTGATCTGGCAGGCCTCGTGCCCGTCTACGGCGTCGAGGAACATCTCGAAGGTGGCACCATCAAACACGTCCTCCCCGGGGTGGATTTCAAAGCCAATGGCAACGCCCTGATCGGTATAGGCATCGAAGATCGGACGCCAGCGGCGGGCAAGCTCGGCAAAAGCCTCCTCAATCAGACCCTGCGGGCGTTGCGGCCACGGATAAAGATAGGGGAAGGCCAGCGATCCGGTAAAGCTGACGGTCGTATCCAGCCCCATGCGCCGTGCAGCGACGGCGGCTTTCTTGACCTGGTCCACAGCCCAGTCCTGCCGCGCCCGAGGGTTTCCATGCACGGTCTCGGGCGCGAAGGCGTCAAAGGACTGATCGTAAGCGGGATGAACGGCGACCAATTGGCCTTGAAGGTGGGTCGACAGTTCACTGACCTCAACGCCCGCATCGCGGCAGGTGCCCAGCACGTCGTCGCAATAGGTCTGGCTGTCTGCGGCCTTGTCCAGATCGAACAGCCGCCCGTCAAATGTCGGGATCTGAACGGCTTTGTACCCCAGACCCGCTGCCCATTCCGCAATCGATCCCAGCGAATTGAACGGAGCATCATTATCCGCAAACTGTGCCAGAAATAACCCCGGTCCTTTGATCGTACCCGGCATATCAGCCTCCCATGAAAATCCTGTGTGTCAGGCCCCGACCGGGGCCTGACGAGTTAAGGCGATTACTTGCCGCCCCAGCGTTCCGGATAGCCCGGCATGCCTTCGCAGCCACAGGCCGCATAGTGCAGCGGAGGCATGGATGCGTTTACGAAATCACCCAGGTTGTCATTGGTGATCGCCGGCTGCGGCAGGTTCCATTCCGGTCCGGGGATCGCCTCACCATCCAAAATTTTCAAAGCTGCCAGAATGGGCGTGCGCCACTGATAGGTTGGGTAGGTCGGCGCGATGGTGTTCATGCCAATCTCCTGCCATTTCTGCAGAAAGTCCTGCTGGTCCTCGCCAGTGACGATCGGCACGTCCAGACCCATATCCTCGAACGCTTCGATCGCCGCGACCGAGGTTGCGCCCGCGTCCATCCAGACCGCGCCCAACTGGTTGCCGCGCTGGATATAGTCCTCGACAATCGCCTTAGTCTTGGCGCGGTCGCCATCAGTGAACTCGGCACCGACGATGTTCAGACCGGCTTCTTCCAGAATGCGCTTGGCGGCAGAGTAGCGGGTTTCCAGAACGTCCACGCCGGGCAGGATGCGTAGCATCAATACGTCCGAGCCTTCGGGCGCATTGGCGGCAATGAATTCACCGGACTGGATGCCAAAGCCATAGCCGCCGACTGGCTTGATGAACGTGACCGGGCAATCGGTATTCACGCCACGGTCAAACACGATCACTGGCAGTTGCTCGCAGGCTTTTTCAACAGCAGGGGTCAAGGCAGCCGTTGTGTTGGGGGACACGATCAGCGCGTCACAGGTGCCACCGGCCAGCAGGTCCTCGATATCGGCGATCTGTTTATCGTCCGAGCCTTCGGCATCGGTTACAACGAACTCGGCGATGTTGTCATGTTGTTCGACCTCGGCCTGCATGGTGTTCCAACCAACCACGCGCCAAGGGTTGTTCACGCCTGCGTTCGAGAAACAGATCGTGTGCGGGCCATCTTTCTTGAAGCCCGAAGTATCCGCCATCACGTCGCCATAGTACTGCAGCCAAGGGGTTGTCGCATCGCCCTTGGCTGCCGCGCCCAGCATGTCTTTTTGTTTTGCGAATTCGACCGGGTCGTCGAAGTTCTGCGCTTGGGCGGGCAAAGCCAACGCCAGCGTTGTCAGGGCTGTTGCCGTGAATTTGTTGATCATTCTTGTTTCCTCCTCTGAATTGTTTGGGGCGCCTATCCCCCGGATCGGCGTCGTCGGTATCCGGCGATCACAACCGCCGAGATCAAAATCAGCCCTTGCACCACGTCACGGATGGGTTTGGGAAAGCCCAAAATGTTGAGCAGCGTGAACATCGCCTGCAACACCAGCGCGCCTGCGATGGTGGCTCCCACGGTGCCGCGGCCGCCAAGTAACTGCGCCCCGCCAATGACGGCAGCGGTGATGGCCTGCAATTCCAGCCCGACCCCCACATCGGTGGACACGCCCGCGAACCCGCCCAGCAATATTCCTGCGAGTACAGCCGAGACCGAAGACATGACAAAGGCGACAATTCGGGTTTCCGTGAGTGGGACTCCGGCTAACAATGCGGCCTTTGGGTTGTCGCCCATGGCGATCAGCCGCTTGCCATAGTTGGTGCGGTGCATCAGCCACCACATCGCGACGCAGACCACGACCATCACGATCACCGCAACGGGCAGGATTTTGATCAGCGGCAAGTCCTTAATCAGATAACGGCCGAAGAACCGGAAATTTTCGGGCAGGTATCCGCGCGGCGCTCCGCCCGACCATGTCAGGGCAATCCCGCTGAGGGTGATCATCATCCCCAGCGTAGCAATGATCGACGGCACCTTGAGCCACGACACCACCAGCGCATTCACCGTGCCGACGATCACACCAACCCCCAGCATGGCCAGGATAACCCACCACGTCGCGCTGGCATCCCCGTCCAGCAGGATCGAGCTTCCGATCACCGTCAGCGTCACCAATGCCCCCGCCGACAGGTCGAACCCGCCCGAGTTGATGACGTAAAGCTGCCCCACCGCCAAAATCGCAATTGGCGCGGCCCGTTTCAGGAAATTCATGTACCCGGCCGGTTGCAGGAAGTACGGCGAAAGGATCGCGATCGCCACGAATAGCAGAGCCAGAACCAGAAAGACCGGGTTGATCTGTTTCAGTCGGGCCATCATGCCTCGATCCTCCGGCTGCGCACGGCGTAGACGGCGACCGCGGCCACGATGATGACCCCGCGCAGGATTTGTTTGGCAAAGGCATCAACGCCCGCAATGTTGAAGATCGAGTCGATCAGAGAAAAGATCATCACGCCCATCAGCGTGCCCCAAACCCCGCCGCGACCGCCGGACAGAGCCGTTCCGCCAATCACCACCACAGCGATGGATTCCAGATCATAAACCCCGTCCCGACCGATCCACGGCGCGCCCGAGCGTAAGCGGCTTGCCAGATACAGCCCCGCGATAGTGGCGCAGACCGAACAGATCACATGCGCCGTGATAACGACGCGCGTCGTCCGCATCCCCGCAAGCTTGGATGCGTCTGGGTTGCCGCCGACCGAATAGATATTGGAGCCTGCGCGGGTAAAGCGCAGAAAAACCCACGCGGCCACGGTCAGCGCGATCAGGAAAATCAGACTGATCGAGATGCCGGCAACCTGCCCATAGGCAAAAACCTGAAACTCTTCCGGAACCTCTCCGGCAAAGTTGTTGAAGGTCGCGCTCAGCAGCCCTTGCAGGATCAGCGCCATGCCCAACGTGGCGATCAGCGGATTGACCTCAAACTGGGTGATCACAAGACCGTTGATCAGGCCGACCACAACGCCCACGGCCAACACCGCCGCAATTGCAGGCAGCATCATGGATGGATCACCCGACATGATAGAGGACGCAAGCACCGCCGAAACCGAGATCAGGTTAGCAACGCTAAGGTCGATCGAGGCGATCAGGATGGCAAAGGTCTGCCCAATCGCTGTGATCCCCAACGCGATGGAGCGCCCCAGCAGGCCCAGAAGATTCTCAGCAGTCAGATATTGGGTCTGCCCGGTTGCAATCGCGACAGAGACATAGACCGCGATAGCCGCCAAAAGCAGCAGGAATGGGGCCAGCGCGGCAAGATTTTTAGGTCTTGGGATATTCATGAGGCTTCCAATTCCAGATGCGCCTCTGTCGCGGCGTGCATGACTTCGGTTTCGCTGGCGCCATGTCCGAACTCGGCCACGATCTTGCCGTCGCTCATAACCAGCACCCGGTCCGAGATGCCCAACACCTCGGGCAGGTCGGATGAGATCGCCATGACTGCCGCCCCCTGTTGCGCCAGTTTGCGCATCTGGGCGTAGATCCCCGCCTTGGTGTTGACGTCGATGCCTCGGGTTGGTTCGACAAAGATCAAAACCTTAGGGGCCAAGGACAGCCAGCGCGCAACGATGGCCTTTTGTTGATTGCCACCGGACAGAGACTGAATCTCGACCTCGTAATTCGCAGCGCGCAGATCGAACGCATCAAAAAGCGCGTCCATCTGATCGAGCGTTGTGATCGGCGTTTTATCCGGCGCGCCCAAGGTGCCGGAAAAGGCCCGGGCCGAGATCATGCCGTTGTCACGGACCGATTGCATCAGCATCAACCCCTCGGCCTTGCGGTCGCCGGGCAGCATCGCAATCCCGGCCTTGGCGGCGCTGCGCGGGCTGGTAAGAGGGACAGATTTCCCATCGACTGTCACGGTGCCGGTTTCAAACGGCTCTGCCCCGAACAAAGCCAGCGCCAGCGCTGTGCGACCTGCCCCCTGAACGCCTGCAAACCCGGTGATCTGGCCTGCGCGCAGCTCAAGATCAATGTCGAACAACCGGTCATTACCGCCACCACGCACTGTCAGAACCGCATCGCCGATTTCTTCCGGTGTCGCAGGTTCGGGATAGAAGTGCCCAATATCGCGCCCGACCATGGCTTCGACGATCCGGCCGGTTTCGGGCACATGGTCAAAGGCAGCAGCGACTTTGCCATCCTTGATCACTGTGACACGGTCCGCCAGACGACGGATTTCGCGCATACGGTGGGTAATGTAGACAATCGAGCGGCCCTGACCGCGCAGATCATCAACCAGTTGGAATAGCAGATCACACTCGGTATCGTTGAGGGCCGCAGTCGGCTCGTCCATGACGATCACTTGCGCATTCAGCGACAAAGCCTTGGCAATCTCGACCATTTGCTGTTGCGCGACATCCAGATCGCTAACCAAAGTTTCCGGGCCGAAACGATGACGGTCGCCAAACAGCGCCAGCACGTCCTGCGTTTCGCGCCGCATCTTCTCGGTATCCAGCAGGCCCCAACTGCGTGTGGGTTCACGTCCCAGAAAGATATTCTGGGCAACCGTTCGGTCGGGCAGCAGCGAGAATTCCTGATAAATCACGCTGACGCCTTGCGCGAGCGATTCAAGCGGGTGCTGGAACCGGACCTTCTGACCGCGCAGGAAAATATCGCCCTCTTCAGCCTGATAGACGCCCGACAGCACCTTCATCAAAGTGGACTTACCCGCGCCATTTTCGCCGACCAGAGCGTGAACCTCGCCCGCACGGGCGGAAAAACTGACCCCGTCCAGTGCCTTGATGCCGGGAAACACCTTGGTGATCTCCTTCATCTCAAAGATGATATCGCCGCTCATGCCTGCGCCCACACATTGCGAATGAACATGGCACTGTCGCGAAACAACTGCGGATGATCCTCGAACATCGGCCGCCAGATTCGGGTGGCTGCAGCAAGTTCAGGGACGCCTGCGCCAAAGGCCTCCATCACCACCCATCCGTCAAATCCGGTCTTCTTGACAGCAGAGAACACCGCACCAAAGTCGATCTGTCCCGTGCCGGGCGTGCCCCGGTCGTTTTCCGAGGCATGCAGAACGTTGATATGACCGGACAGGGAGGCAATCGCCTGTGCCTGATCCTTTTCCTCAATATGCGCATGGAAGGTGTCGTACATGATCCCAAAAGCCGGGTGGCCGACCAGCTCACAATACTGCGCGGCCTGTTCGGCAGTATTCAGGAAATGGGTTTCGAACCGGTTCAAAGGCTCCAAAGCCAGCAGCATGCCGCGCTTGGCCGCTGTGCCTGCCATGTCGCGATGGGCTTCTGCGCCGCGCTGCCATTCGTCAGCCGTCGGGCCGCTGCCGGTAAAGTGTCCGATGGGCGCATGAAAAGGCCCGCCGATCGTTTGCGCGCCAAGTGCTGTCGCACAATCCAGTATCCAATTCAGATGCGCGACACCTCTGGCCCGAACCAGAGGATCTGGGCTGGTTGGATCTGCTTTGGGGTCAGGAACAATCGCGGTGCAGGTCCTCTCAAGCCCGAGTGCATCGAGTTGAGCGCCCAGCCAGGCGTAGTGGTCTGGCTGCCCTTCCAAGACGGGAATTTCGACACCGTCATACCCGGCCTCAGCAGCAAGCTGACAGAAATCCAGTTGCGCTTCGCCGATCAGCCCGCCAACGCATAGAAGATTAACTCCCAGCTTCATTTCCCCTCCCAAGGCCAAAAAAGCATCTTTGCCGCGAATCTATGTAATCGTTTTCATGATGAATGTAAACCATTACATTTTTTGTTTCACGCTGCTATAAGCTTTCAACATGACAAGAAGTTCGACCAAAAGGCCCACAGTTCGGGATGTTGCCAGAGTTGCCGGTGTCTCAACCGCAACGGTCAGCCGGGCATTGCAATCTCCTGATATCGTGTCCAAAAAAACTCGGGATGCGGTTTTTGCGGCAGTCTCCGAGACAGGATACAGCGTCAATACAGCAGCACAGATGCTGCGGCGCAACCGGTCGGGTACGGTTTTGGTTATCCTTCCAGATATTGCCAACCCATTCTTTTCCAAGATCCTGTCGGGCATTGAAGAGGTCGCGACCCGCGCCAGTCTGACGATCCTGATCGGCAACACCAATGGGGACGACGCGCGCTATGAAAATATCCTCGAAAACCTGCGCAACGGGCGCGCGGACGGGGCCTTGATTCTGAACGGAACTGCCCCCCCTGACGGAATACTGCCCGAGGGCACTCCGATCGTGTCAATCTCGGAACGTCCAGAGGGCGCAGGCTACGCGCATGTCGGGACCGACAACCAGAAGGCCGCGTTTGATGCCACGCAATATCTGCTTGCCCAGGGGCATCAGAGGATCGCGCATGTCACCGGACCTGAAGGCAATGCGCTGACCAAAGACCGGCGGGCCGGATATATTCAGGCGATGACGGAAACCGGCCTAACGGATCAAATCTGCACCATTCCCGGCGGCTTCACTTACGGCGATGGAGAGCGGGCAGCGGATCACCTGTTCGCGCAGCATCCAGATACCACCGCTGCGTTCTGCGCAAATGACGAATCCGCGATGGGCGTCATCCGGGGCCTACAGAAACATGGATACTCGGTCCCCGGCGAAATTTCCGTCATGGGTTTCGACGACGTGCCGTTTTCACGGATTTTTCAGCCTGAACTGACGACGGTGCATCAGGCGCGGAATCTCATCGGGCAACGTGCGATGGATATCCTTCTGGACCTACTCGAAGATAATACAGCACCTGCAGAATTGATGTATCTGGACCACACCATCGTGACACGAAACAGCGTTGCCAGACCGCGCTCATAAGGGTCAAGAGTGGCCGAGGGCCAAACCCTCTTTGAGTGTTTTCCGCCCCATCCGTCGCCTCCTGTATTCGCCAGCGAGTAAGATACGCGCCCATCCGAACACGGCAATGTTGATGAACTCGGTGCCATTGTCCGAAACGATGGTTATTGGAGCACCCTGCTGACCAATCAGTCGGTCCAATTCCCTCGTGACCCGCAAGCCAGATAGCAATTTGCCGCCAACCAGCACCAGGTTCTCTCTCCCGCGGCCATCCACCAGAGTCACGATAAGGAAGCGACGGCTGTCAATCTACGCATCAGATCCGAATTCGAGGCCTCAGAGCTCGTTAGCTCTATCCAGCACGACCACCGGCCCATGGTAACCAGAACCCGATGGAGTATAAGAAATGAACAGAAACGGGAAAATAGAGAGACCCCAGTGTCTACGTTCCTGATCAATTATACTAGACGACAAAGAGGTTTTGGGGCGGGGACAGAGGACCCAATGCACTCGCTACCAATCACACGCGACCTTATGAGCGACTGATTTTCAACCCCAGAGAGATCACGCGACGGCGTACAACACCCAGTCACCCTGAATTCCCTTGAAACGGTGGGTCCCAACTTGCTCAAACTCCAGACCCGAACCAGCCGTCAGTTCTCGAACAATGGATGACACGTGGCACGAACCTCCGGGCGTTACATCTAGGATTCGGGCGGCCATGTTGACCGCGATGCCTGAAACATCTTGACCGCGAAGCTCGCATTCTCCGGTGTGAACACCAGCGCGCAGAGTAAGCCCCAGTTTTGACATTTCGAACTGAAGCTCGCGCGCGCAACAGACGGCTCGGCTCGGCCCAGAGAATGTGGCCAAAACACCGTCGCCCATTGTCTTCACGAGGTTGCCTCCATGACGGGCGATAATTCGAGCCGCTGTGGTGTCGTGGGCATCAATCAACTCTCTCCAGCGGGCATCCCCCATTTCCTCCGCAGCTTTGGTCGATCCTACAATGTCGGTCATCACGATCGTTGCCAGGATACGGTCGCCAAACTCAGCGCTTTCCGGGGCGCCTACGAACGTAGCGATCTCGTCTGCAACTTCATCTACGTCGCCGACCCATGGCAGGTGGTCTTCGCGCTCAAGTATCTTCAGGCTTCCATAAGGAAGGGTGTCGGCAATGTACTCTGCCTCGTCGAGCGAGACTGTACGGTCGCCGCGCGAATGGAGCACCAGCGCAGGGACATGCACAGCGGATAGGATTGGTCGAATATCGAGTTCGTAATTTAATCGGGTGATGTTGACCGCAGTTCCAGGGCTGCCAGACTGGACCAATAGCCGACTCATGAACGCTTGTTCGGCGGGATCTTCCTAGACGCTTGGGGCACGCTCGGACAGAAACTCAGCAGTGTCGCCCCAGTTCTGTTGCATATTCTCAAGAAACTTTTCGAAATCGTCCCGCCTCACCCCGAAGGGCCAGTCAGGTTTCCAAGCGCGGCATGCATAGGAACCGACCAGAACGACATTGCTGACCCTTTCTGGATAGCTGGCAGCGAACATTGTCGTCATGTTACCGCCTTCGCTAACACCAAATTTTGATGCTTTTTCCGAGCCCGTCGCGTCCAGGACAGCACGTATGTCATCGGTGCGCTCTTCCAGCGTTGGGGCACCCACCTCGCGATCGGACATCCCAGTTCCGCGCTTGTCGAACAAGATAAGTCTGCTACGCCCAGCCAATTTTGAAAGGAAACGGTTGTACCCAGGGTGTTCCCAAACAACATCTATGTTGTGAAGCTACCCGGATGCATAAACTAAATCCACGGGACCATCACCTACGACCTGGTAGGCTACCGCGACGTTACCGGCAGATGTGAACTTAGTCTGAGGATTATCCATCTCCTGCGCCCCAAGACGTTCATTTGTTGAAAATGGACCAATGCCGAATCTGCGACAACTGCCGGGTGTTTAACGACCGATTGCAATGGCTGGTTTCAGGCTTAAGCCAGCCATTGCAATCGTCAAAGTCAGACTTTCTGTTGATGTACCCTGGCCATTGCCGCATAGAGGCGGGGTGCAGGGTGCTTGTCGGGCCGTGCGCCCAGAGGGCAGGCAGCAAATGCCAGACGTAGAAACCTCTTGAACCTCTCCCGGCAGTCATCACACCGGACGGGAACCTATGTCACTCCAGCCTCAAAAGGAAAGGTCTGCACTAGCGGCCATTGACCCGGCTCGCCTGCGGGTCATAAAACGCGCCGCGTTGTTCCTGCTGGGTCCATTCTATTTCCTGTACATCGCCTTTGTGCCCTTGCTTTGCGGTAAACGACAAGGTTTTCGCGGCTGGTACTGGCCGCTGGTCAAACGTGCCTGTTCGCGGCTTCTGTGGCTGCTGAGTATCCGAACAGAGATGACACAAGCGGATAGGGCCGAACTGGCCGCCGACACCAACAGCATCATCGTGATCAACCACCGCAGCCATCTGGATGGGTTCGCTTTGATGGACGTCATGCCCGACGCCAAGTGGATCACCTTCGCCGCCAAAAAGGAGCTGTGCGATGCGGCTCTGCTACGCCGTGGATTCAAGGGCGCAGGGCTGGTAGAGATTGACCGGAAAAGTGGCGCGGTGGCGCTTGAGACGCTTACCGATGCCGTCCGCGCCATGCCTGAACGCCGCTCTGTCGTGTTGTTCCCAGAGGGCACGCGTACCAGTTCCGAAAGCCTCGGCACGTTCAAAGCCGGAGCTGTAATAGTCGCGCGCGCCACCGGTCGCACGATACGGCCCATTGTAATTCATGCATCCGACGCGCTTATGCCGCGCGACAAACACTTGCCCAAAAGCGGGAGGATCCGGGTCGAGGTACTGCCGTCATTCACCTGCGATCACTCCGTTTCAGTGGACGAAGACGTGGATCGCCTTAGAAACGAAATGGTGACCGTTTTCGACGCAGGGTTAAGTAAGTAGGTCTGTGATCCTTCGCTGCCCCGGCATTTCCAACAGCCTGACTAAGGTCCGCCTTGGGCACGCATCGATTTCGCGCTGCATTAGGCTTGACCGACAGCTCCGCCCCAACCCACCGGCACCTGTGGCGACCCGTGTCGCCAACTGTGCCCCCGCTAGCAAGTTGGTGGCGCGGGTTTAACTTTTTCAGTCAGCTAATCGCCAGAACTCCAATAAAATGACTTAAATTCACAAGTCAATTCAGGTGTCTACCCCTACCTGAGGGGCAAGTCATACACCCCATCTATGATTTGCCCTCCAAAAGGAGTTGACGCCATGACCGAGGCTGATCGGCAGCAGATTTTGAACGAAGTGCGCAATGACCTCATGCAATGCCAGCTCAAGATGCGTCGCATTGCAGAGGCAGATATGCGCCATCATTCAGCCAAACGCGGGTCGATCAAAACCCGTGACCGGGTCGGTGTGGTTCGTCTAGCTTACGCTAACGAATTGAAGCTTTTGGCTCGGCAAATCGGCAGCATGAAAATCTGATGAACCTGAATGCACAGTCGTGAAATTTGGAGCCTGTATCAGTCGACCTCGTGCTCAATCTCGAAATGCACCTGAAACGGCCACAGTTTCTCTGGCTAGCGGGAAAGTCTCTTGGGACTTATCGGGCGTTAAGAGTTGAGCAGCAAGTTACGCAAGCCACTCGCATCATCAAACTAAGCGCACGAGGCCGGAAATTGGTCCTTCCCGGCCGGAATGTTCTGATGGGAACCGCTTATTCATGAACGAAAGCAACGAACGACTTAGGCCGTTCTGATCCATGTTCTTTTGACAGTACCCGGTTGCAGTTTTTCTTGGCTACACAAACCTGTTCACATAATTTTCCAGAATTTCCTGACGCCCGGATCGCGGTTCAGGGTTGGTATTATCCCGCAGAACACGAGCGGAAATTTCTTCCAGACTGCTGTCCAACATGGACGCCGCTTCTAGTGTACTCCAACCGGAATACCGTTCTGATAACGCGTCCTCCAAACCGCCGTCATCAATCATGGCGGCCGCAGCTTTCAAGCCTCGGGCACAGATGTCCATTCCACCAACATGGGCTGCGACAAGATCTTCTGCGTCAATGGATTGGCGCCGTACCTTTGCGTCAAAGTTTGTGCCCCCGGTCGTAAAACCACCGGCCTTCAGAATGTAGTAATAAGCCAAGGCAACCTCTGGCGTGTTATTCGGGAACTGGTCCGTATCCCACCCGGACTGGTAATCGTTTCGATTCATGTCGATCGAACCAAGCATCCCTTCGGCAGCAGCGACCGCAATTTCATGCTCGAAACTGTGCCCGGCCAGGATCGCATGCCCCTGCTCGAGGTTCAATTTGACCTCGCCCTCCAAACCGTACTTCCTGAGAAATCCGATACACGTCGCCGCGTCGTAGTCGTACTGGTATTTGGACGGCTCCTGCGGTTTGGGCTCCACGAGAATAGTGCCCTTGAACCCAATTTTGTGCTTGTACTCAACGACCATGTTCAAAAACCGGCCCATATGGTCCAACTCGGCCTTCAAATCCGTGTTCAAAAGGGTTTCATAGCCTTCCCGGCCACCCCAAAGAACATAGTTTTCACCGCCCAGCTTGTGGGTCGCATCCATGCACGATTTCACTGTTGCTGCAGCAAATGCAAACACTTCAGGATCAGGGTTTGTGCTGGCACCAGCCATCCAACGGCGGTGGCTGAACATATTGGCCGTACCCCAAAGCAGCTTGGTGCCAGACGCCTGCATTTTTTCGCCAATGTAATCGGTGATTTCCTCAAGGGTTCTCAGATTATCGGCAAAATTGCCCTGCTCTGGCCGAATATCAGCATCGTGCCAGCAAAAGAATGGCTGGCCCAGAAGATCAAACAGTTCAAAAGCAATGTCCGCCTTTAGGCGCGCGCGACCCATGTCATCTTGTGGATACCACGGGCGTTCGAATGTAGGCCCGCCAAAGGGGTCGCCCCCCTCCCATGCGAATGAGTGCCACCACGCCACAGCAAACCGCAGATGGTCTTCCATCCGCTTGCCCATGATAATTTCGTCCGGGTTGTAGTGCCGGAACGCCAATGGGTTCTTGCTGTCTGCGCCTTCAAACTGGATCTGCTCAATCCCATCAAAAAATCCACTTGGCATGTCTGCCCCCTATTCTGCTTTTTGTGCTGGCTGCTTGCCCAGAATGATCATTGACAAAAGGTCGTCATCCGTGACGTCCGCAATATCGACCGTCCCAACCAATTTGCCGTTCTTCATGACCGAGGCGCGGTCACACAGTTCCATAACGGCATGCACGTCGTGGTCGATCAGGAATATGCCTATGCCTTGCGCCTTTAGCTGGTGGATCAGATCAGCCACCATCTGAGTTTCATGCGGCCCAAGCGCTGCTGTCGGCTCATCCATGATCAGAATGCGTGCGTTGAAATAGACGGCTCGCGCGATCGCCACAGATTGTCTTTGACCACCCGACAACGCAGAGACAGGGTCATTGAACTTCTGAAAGTTCGGGTTGAGTTGCGCCATGATCTTGCGGCATTCGGCCTCCATGGCTGCGTCGTTGACCAAACCAAAAGGCGTCGTCATCTCGCGCCCTAGGAACAGGTTCGATGTCGCGTCCAGATTGTCGGCCAAGGCGAGCGTCTGATAGATGGTCTCGATGTTATTTGCGCGCGCATCGCGAGGGTTAGCGATCTCGACCGGCTTGCCATCAATCAAAATCTCGCCGTGATCCATTTGATAAGCGCCCGACAGGACCTTGATCAGCGTGGACTTACCGGCCCCGTTATGCCCCAGCAGCCCCACGACTTCACCCGGATAAAGATCGACCGACACATGGTCGACGGCTTTGATTCCACCGAAGGAGATCGAAATATCGCGCATCTCGACCAATGGCGCTTCGCCAGAGCCGCGTCCAGACTTCACAGAGGTTTCATGCGTATCCTGAGCTTGCATCACTTGGTCCCCAATCGCTTGCGGTAGACGATGTCGATATAGACGGCCAACACCAGAACGCTGCCGACGACAATGTTCTGGAACGGCGCGTCAACGCCAACCATTGCCATGCCC
The DNA here is from genome assembly GCF_013031165.1 of Ruegeria sp. HKCCD7251. NCBI lineage: Bacteria > Pseudomonadati > Pseudomonadota > Alphaproteobacteria > Rhodobacterales > Roseobacteraceae > Ruegeria > Ruegeria sp. HKCCD7251. Next base: position 72,978 of record NZ_WPZC01000004.1, read on the forward strand.
GATTGCAGCGCCTGCATGATCAATGCGCCAAGGATCGCACCATAAATGGTGCCGATGCCACCAGACAACGCGGTCCCACCAATAACAGCGGCCGCGATGACCCGTAGTTCGTCCAGCGTTCCGATATCGTTCGAGTGGTTTGCAAGGCGCGCCGAGGCGACCACAGCAGAAACGGCGCACAAAAAGCCCATCAGCGCAAAAATCTTAACGGTCAGCAGTCGCGTATTGATGCCGGAAAGCTCAGCCGCATCCGGGTTTCCACCGGTGGCAAAGATATAGCGTCCAAAACGGGTTTTCCGCGCTACGATCGTCAGGGTTACCGCGACGATGATCAGGATGAGGACAGAAATTGGTATGCCGTACCCGACGACCAGCCCCTCCGGCATAGTTTCGCCGCGTGCTTCGAACATACGTTGCAGCCGACGTGTCGGAATGGCGTAGCTGTTTACGATGTAGACGTACCCAAGTATGGCGAGTGCGATGATCCCGGCCAGAGTGGCCTCGGCCCAAACAGGTTTGACGGGGAAGCCATGTGCCGCTTTTGCACGTCGACCGCTCCACAAAGCCCAAATGGCGACCGCCGTAGCGAACAAACCAAACAGCCAGCTTGTTGTGGTTCCAAGCGTTCCGTTGGTTCCGCCGAACATCAGGAATGTACTGTCCAGCGGACCAATCGTTTGGCCGCTGGTCAGATACCACGCCACGTTTCTCCAAACCAGGAATCCACCAAGCGTGACAATGAATGCTGGTATCGTCAGATAACCGACCATCCAGCCATGAAGCGCACCAATCAGCGTGCCCACTAACAGCCCGACGACAATGGTGATCGCCCAGGTTGCAGGATTGTTCAAACCCATCCCAAGTACCTGCGGCAACAGCTCGGTTTGCGTCATTGCCATCACTGCCGACGTTGTCGCCAGCAATGCTCCGACCGACAAATCTATGTGCCGCGTGACGATTATGAACACCATCCCGCACGCCATAATGGCAACCGAAACCGTCTGGATGGACAGGTTGAACAGGTTCCGAGGCGTTAGGAACCGGCCATCCGTAAAGATGTTGAACCCGATGCACAGGATGACAAACGCGCCGATCATTCCCAAAAGCCGCATGTCCAGTTCCAACTGCTGGAACAGGCTGGGTTTCGCTTTTTCAGGTACCGGCTGAGACGAAGTTTCGGTCATTTCCGATCTTTCATATTCAGCAATGGTCCCTGGCCCCGAAAGGGCCAGGGACTTTGAAGCTTAGTTACAAGGGGCCGGTCCGTTTTCAACGCCCTGGCACAAATCTTCCAACGGGATCCATCCGGCATCCACAACAACGGAAAGATTGTCCTTGGTAATCGGAACAGGCGCAAGGAAGACCGAACTCATCTCGGTGCCACCCGGTGATGTCCAACTAATCGCACCTTCGACGTCAGCGGGGCTTGTACCGCCCGTCAAAGCCACGGCGATTTCGCCAGCAGCCTTGCCGAGCTCACGGGCGTCTTTCCATACGGAAACAGTCTGAGTACCCAGCGCGACACGGTTCAGCGCCGCGTGATCACCATCCTGACCAGAGACCGGAATGCCTTCCATACCCTGCGCTGTCAAAGCAGCGACAACGCCGCCTGCGGTGCCGTCATTCGACGCAACCACTGCATCCACGTTGTTCTCATTTGCAGTCAGGATTTGTTCCATGTTCCGCTGCGCATTCGCGGGCAGCCAGCCGTCCGTGTAGGCTTCTCCAACGATTACGATGTCACCGCTGTCGACTGCCGCGCCGATAATCTCTTGCTGTCCGCCCCGCAGGAAGTCAGCGTTCGGATCCGTAGGAGAGCCTTTGATCATCACGTAGTTGCCCTTGGGCATTGCCTCAAAAACAGCGCGGGCCTGCATTCTGCCGACTTCTACATTGTCAAAGGTCAGATAAAACGCACGGTCGTCTTCGATCAGGCGATCGTAAGCGATGACCGGAATGCCTTCGTCTGCCGCAGCCTGAACAGCCGGCCCGATTGCCTGCGCGTCCTGCGCCAAAATGATAAGCGCGTCTACACCTTGGGCGATCAGGCTTTCAATGTCCGAAAGCTGCTTTGCGGAAGACGATTGCGCGTCTGCCGAAATATACTCGGCGCCTCCTGCTTCAAGCGCAGACTTGATGGCTGCTTCATCCGTTTTCCAACGCTCTTCCTGAAAGTTCGACCAGCTTACGCCGACCACTGGCTCTGCGAATGCGGTCGAAGCCAACAAAGTGGCCACAGCCGAAAAGCTGAGAATTCGTTTCATGATTTCCTCCCATTTGCGGAGCCATCGCATTTCGATTCGCGGCTCTCACGAATTTGAATACCATATTTATTTCAGTCGGTAAAATATTTAGTCTATTAGAAGCGTTGAAATCCAAATAGATTGGGGACAAGACCAGATTCGCGAGGCCAAGATGCTGAAAAGCAAAGCTTCTCAAAATGCCGCAGACCAGCGGAACATTACCCGCCTGCGGGTGCTGGAACATATCCGGACCAGAGGCTCGATTTCACGGATAGATATCGCCAGCGCATTGCAGACCAGCCCGGCGACGGTTACCGCCGCCACGGCCGACCTCATTTCTGCTGGGCTGATCAAAGAGATCGAAACCGAACAACAATCCAAGTCTGCCAAAAGGGGGCGGCCCAGAGTCCTGCTTCAATTGAATGGCGGCTCATACCTTGTTGCGGGCCTTAAGGTGGCGCGCCACATGATCTCGGTCATTCTTGTGGATTTCGAAGGCAGTGAGGTTACGTCATACAAACATCCGCTGGACAACGCCCGAATGACCCCAACCGCTTTTGTGGCGACCATTCGCAAAGCCATGGATCAGGCTTGCGCTCAGATTAACGAAACCATCGACACCCTGTCCGGCGTGTCAATTGGGATTGCCGGTCTGGTGGATGCAGAAAGGAACTTTGTCCACTGGTCCTCTTCCCTGACCGAAAGAAACGTCGATTTCAGTCAATTTCTGGAAACTGAATTGCCCTGCCCCGCCTTCATTGAAAACGACGCCAATCTGGTGGCAAAGGCGGAACAACTTTTTGGATTAGGTAAGGGGTTAAAGAACTTTCTTGTCGTCACGATCGAACACGGCGTTGGGCTTGGTATTGTGCTGGACGGCAAGCTGTATCGCGGGGAACGTGGCTGCGGAGCAGAGTTTGGCCATACAAAAGTTCAACTGGACGGCGCGCTTTGCCAATGCGGCCAGCGGGGCTGCCTTGAGGCCTATGTCGGTGACTATGCGCTCATCCGGGAAGCAACCGTTGCCGATCAAAGCACTGGAACGGAAACCGTAACGGAAATCCACAAAAACGCGCGTTCCGGAGACCAAAGGGCCAAGTCCGTTCTGGCCCGCGCGGGACAGATGTTTGGTCTGGGGATATCCAACCTGATTAACCTGTTTGACCCGGAACGCATTATATTGTCAGGCGCTCAGATGGACTTGGAACACCTGTATTCCGACGAGGTGATGACCCGAATTCGAAGTGGCGTAGTGAATGTCGATACCCCCTTGCCGGAAATCAAAGTCCATCACTGGGGCGACCTGATGTGGGCCAAGGGTGCTGCGGCTTACGGGATTGAGCAGGTCTCGATCTTGAAGGTGAAGGAACTGGCGACACATGCGTCCTGAGCTTTGTATCCTGTTCGCTTTTGCATCTGCGTCCACGGCAGAAGCCCAAGCTCCGCAATTCCAGAAGATTGACATAGGCGCCCATACCTATGATGGCGGATGGGAGCACTTTGTGGGCGGTGGGGTCGCCGTTTTCGATTGCGACGGGGACGGGCTGCCCGAGCTTTTCGCCGCGGGTGGGACCAATCCTGCCCAACTGTTTAGGAACACATCGCTCGACAGCGTTTCATTTCGTGCTGATACGCCCAAGCAATTGTCACTGACCAGCGTAACCGGGGCTTACCCATTGGACGTCGACAATGATGGCGTTCTGGATCTGGCCGTTTTACGCGTTGGCCCTGATCTGCTTTTGAAGGGCGAATCTGATTGCAATTTCCGCCCTTTCGACACCCTTGGTTTCCAATCAGTGGACCATTGGACAACCGGGTTCTCTGCCACCTGGGAAGTTGATCAGACCCTTCCAACACTGGCCTTTGGCACCTATGTTGATCTCCGAAATCCCGATGGCCCGTTTGAGGCCTGCGGACCCACGGTCCTATACCGCCCCAACGGCCGCAGCTATCAGCCGCCGGAATATCTCGAGCCGGGTTACTGCGCGCTGTCGGTCCTGTTTTCGGACTGGTCCCGCTCCGGACAAGCGGATTTGCGGGTCAGTAACGATCGCCATTACTATGTGCGCGGTGGGCAAGAGCAGTTATGGGCTATGGAGGCCACCCCACGCACCTATTCGCAAAAAGACGGATGGTTGCCATATTCGATCTGGGGAATGGGCATCGCTTCGCGGGATCTGACAGGCGATGGCTTTCCCGAAGTTTATCTAACTTCGATGGGCGATCAGAAATTGCAGATCTTCGACCCCAAAACTGGCGGCCCGACCTGGCGTGACGCCACCTACGACAAAGGCACAACCGCGCACAGACCACATACTGGAGGCGACGGTCGCCCATCGACCGGATGGCATGCGCAGTTTGGCGACGTCAACAACGACGGTCTGGACGATATCTTCGTCACCAAAGGAAATGTCGAGCAGATGCCGGACGCGGCGCTGAATGACCCCAACAACCTGCTGTTGCAACAGCAGAATGGTCAATTCCACGAAGCTTCGGCCAAGGCTGGCATTGCTTCTATGGCCAAGTCGCGCGGTGCGGCATTGGCTGACTTCAACAATGATGGCTGGCTTGATCTGGCGGTGGTCAATAGGGGCTCGGAACTTGAGGTCTATCAAAACCACCCTCGCACTGGGAATTGGGTGATGATGGACATAGCGCAGGATCAGCCAAACCGTTTCGCCGTCGGCGGCTTTATCGAGATGACGACTGCGGCGGGTATGCAGACCCGGGAAATCACCATCGGCGGAGGGCACGCCAGCGGCATCGTGGGGCTACATCATTTTGGGCTGACGGATGCGAAGACGATCGAAGTTCGGGTCATTTGGCCCGATGGCGAAGCGGGGGATTGGCAGGAATACCACCCCAATCAGATCATTCGAATTGAACGATGATCATTGGTCGACATGCAACCCACTTGGAACCTTTTCCGGAACACCAAGACGTTCTGTGGGGTCTTCCAGACTACCCAAAAAGCTCAGAAGGGCGCTGATCTCTTGATCCGTCAGACTTGTCTTCGGCAGGTCGCTGCTTTTGGCAATCGCATCCATAATCTCGGGGTCGGAAAACGCCTGATGATCCTTTGCACCCGGAAAGTCAGGCAACACCGCCAGTTCCAAGGTATACGTGTGCAATGAGCCTTCCGGGTCGAGATGATGACGCACGACGTCTTCAAGCCGCGCATAGGCACCGCTATGCCCGTAGGGGGCCGTCAGCGTTACATTGCGCAACGAAGGCGTGCGAAACGCAAATGAATCCTCTGCGTCGCCAGTCACGCGCAGGCGCCCATCATCCCGGACATGGCTTTCAAACCTTGCTGCTTTGCCGGGCCCTATCTGCGGCATCGCGATAGAGTGAAACTTGTGGTCCGTTTGAAACCAGCCCGAATGACAGGTGCTGCACCCTGCCTTTCCATAGAACAGTTGCATTCCGCGCGCTGCCTCTTCCGGCAGGTCGGCTTCCCCCCGCATCGCAAGGTCAAACGGGCTGTTGTCGGCGCGCCATTCAAAGGCAATGAAATCGGCAATTACATTCGCAATAGCAGAAAAGGTGATCGCATCCCCCGGTGCGATCAAGGAAAATCGCTGTTCGTATTCCGGGATGGCCGCGATGCGAGCAGCAATCAGGTCCCACGCCCCGCCTTCCTGCGTTAGCAACCCAAGGCGCACGGCCTGGCTGACGTCATTCTCGGAGTAATGGCCTGCCATCTCATCAGGGGACAGCACCGGAAACATTGCCTGAGCGGCCAGAGCGGAATTGAAACCTGACCGCATATGCGTGCCCAGTGGCGTCCTGATACCGTTCTCGCGTGTCGGATCGGCTTCAAGGCGGCCATCGTGAAAGAAGGTTGTGAACTCGGTCGCGCCAAGATTCCAAAGACCCGGCGAATTGCGCGGGATTCGTTGCTCTGGCGGGTTTTCCGCATCGAGTTTCCGCTTCTCCCCCAAACCCGCGCCACCCTCACCGATCCCCAGCGAAAGCCCATCGGACGTGCCGAGTTTGGGGTGATGACACGTTGCGCAGCTTATGTTCTTGTTCCCCGACAAGATCGGATCGTAGAAAAGCAGCCGCCCAAGTTCGACCTCGTCCAGATCAGGCTCAACAAACTCTGGTTTTGGCCCGAGGTCCTGAGCCGCTGCGGGCATAATGGACACGACCACCACGCCGAAAGCAACAATCGGTGCAACGAACCTCATGTCTCACCCTCGGAAATCTCAATTATCAATGTCTGCGCGTATGGCGCTTCAGGAGAGTATATGATCGACGGAAATTCAGGGATGTTAACCGCGTTGGGATAACCCGACGGCTCGATGCACACGCCAGCGTTTTTGCGGAAAGGTTCCGAAAGGTGAGCCCCCGAGTAAACCTGCGCCCCCGCCTGATCAGACCAAACAGATAGTTGCAAACCGTTAGGCGCGGTAAGGTCAGCGACCGGAAGCCCGTTCTCTCGTGCGGGGTCGAAAACGAAGTAGTTGTCCAAATCCGTCAAAGTAGCGCTGATCGCCTTGGGTTCGGAGAAATCCATCCCGCCTTTCCTCGCGTCGTTCAATATGCCCGAGGGAATCCCTTGATTGTCTAGTTCGAGAACGCGGTGTGAGGCCAGCCGCAGACTATGCCCGGAAATGCCCGTCGTGCTACCCAGGCAATAGTAATTGTGCTGCGCTATACTTATGGGGGTCGGTCGATCAGGCTGCGCTGAAATCGAATAGATCAGGCGCGTTTCGTCCAGTTTTACGCGCACCTCAAATCTGACTTCTCCCGGAAAGCCGCTGGCACCCTCTGGGGATGTGTGGCGCAACACGGCCTCGTTTGCCGCTATTTTCTCAAGGGCCCAATTCTGATGCGAGAGGCCAGCCCATCCACTATGCAAGGAATTCCGACCCTCGTTTGACTCCAGTTCATAACGGACATTTTCCATGTCAAAACGCGCGTTTCCGATCCGATTGGCGACACGACCGACGATTGCACCCATATAGCTTTTGTCGGTGATGTAGTCCTGCGGACTTTCGTATCCAAGGATCATTGGCAAACCCTTGTACCACCACCCCTGCGTTGTCGCCCCGTAGCTGAGCAGAGACACCCGCATGTCGCCATCCTTCAGAACGGTCGCTTCGATCCGAGGGGGTATGTCCCGCCTTACGCTCATCTTTTTACGAAAGGTGCCAAGGCTGAATAGTATTGCCGGTACCGCTGGTATTCACTTTCGAACGCATCGACCAAATCTTCACGAGGTTCGATGACCCTGTCGATTTTGGGTGCCATCATCACCGTGTCCGGATCTGCGTCATTGACGGCGCATATTGCCAGACGAGCGGCACCGATAGCAGCTCCAAATTCACTGCCCTGCGGTAAGGTAAGAGGCGTATTAAGTACGGTGGCCAGTTTCTTCAACCAATAAAGGGAGCGCGCACCGCCGCCAACAGCCATAAGAGTCGTTGGTTTGGTTCCGGTTTTCTTGAGGGCCTCCAGACAATCCCGCATTGCAAAGGCGACGCCTTCCATGACGGCCCGCGTCAAGTCCGCAGTGCCTGAGGAAATATCAACACCCAGGAATGCCCCTCGGATCGCACTGTCATTATGCGGCGTCCGCTCACCCGAAAGATAGGGCAAAAACGTGATCTCTGATGGGCCATCCAGATCGTCCGGCAGCGAGGCGACCAAGTCCCCAACGGACTGGCTCAGGTTACGGGAGAGCCAGTTCAAGCTGTTCGTCGCAGACAGGATGACACCCATCTGAATCCACCTATCCGGAACGGAATGACAAAAACAATGTACCGCCGTTTCTGGCGCTGGCGCGTACTTATCCCTGGACACCAGCAGCACACCTGAGGTTCCAAGCGACAAGAAGCCAGCCCCGTCGCTGATACTGCCTATCCCGCAGGCAGCAGCGGCGTTGTCCCCTGCTCCGCCCGCTACCACGACCGGCTCAGACACTCCCCACTCTCGCTGTAGTTCGGGTCGCAACTCACCGCCCGGTTCACTGCCTTCAACCAGTCGCGGCATTTGTTTGATGCTCATATGACCTTGTTCCAGAGCGATTTCCGACCATCGCCGCGCCCCAACGTCCAGCCATGACGTTCCCGCGCTGTCAGACATGTCGCTGACGTAATCCCCAGTCAGCCAAAGTCGCAAAAAGTCTTTCGGCAGCAGTACCTTGGCAATCTTGGCAAACAGGTCAGGCTCATTTGCGCGGACCCATTCCAACTTGGGGGCTGTAAACCCCGGAAAAACGATGTTGCCAGAACTTGAACGCATGCCCGGCAGTTGATCAAGCCTCTGTGCTTCTTTCGAGGCCCGCGTGTCGTTCCACAGAATGCAAGGCCGCAGTACGTTGTCTTCGGCATCCAAAAGGGTCGCACCGTGCATGTGCCCGCTCAGACCAATGCCGCGTAGCGCGGAGAACGCAGTTCCGTGCGCAGATCGAAGCTGACCGGCAACGTCCTTACACGCCTCCACCCAATCCAAAGGCGACTGTTCAGACCATCCCGGCTTTGGCGAAGACGTTGTGATATTGGATTCGGCACTGCCTGCGACGGACCCTGTGTCGTCGACAAGGATCCCTCTGAGACCAGATGTTCCCAAGTCCAATCCGAGATACATTTTTTGACCTCATCCATTTTATTTTAGTTGCTAAAATTAATATCTAAGCAGATTTTGTCAACAGAAGTTTAAGCCCAATTGGCCTCCCATAGCGACAAGCCCACGCCAGATCAGCGAGTGGATAGTTTGCGGCAGGAAACGGTTTTGCCGAGTTGAACGGCCCTCATGTCCACCATCACAGACTGGAGCTTCCGTTGACTTGTCTACACGCAATAGTTGCGTTAGCCTGCATATCCCAAAGCAGTTACAGGATGAGGCCGGAGCAGGCCCATTGCACAGGGTTAAGTTGTAAACGATCACGCGGAGCAAGAGAGTGACCGATACTGAATGCAACTATCAACAAATCGCCTCAGTCGAAGAAGTCAAATCTGCCTTAGAAGAGGCGCAGTGCCAGCACTGTGGCATCACCACAAATGAGCTCATGTCACGCGGAGAGGTCCTTGAGATTTGCGGTGAGGAATATTGCTCTGACATCTCAACGGGACTGAAACTGTTCACCACATTTGCTGTGTGCCCAAGCTGTCATGGGCGGTTTCATCAGGACGCCGAAAACATGCACAACCCTTGCCAAATAGAGGCTCGGTGGAGTCGAGAGGGCCTCGCGTAGTAAGGTGCCGGGGGCGGCAGCCTCTCACTTTAACTTCTATTTCCCAGATCAGACGTTGGCATGGGGCTGATTGAATGATCGCTTCACCAATTGGAACGAGCTTGAAAACTTGCCCCGCTAGCGCGGATCAGACTAAGCTCTGGTTCCCTCACGCTGATCTGCTTTCATTTTCAACGACGGAACCAGAGTATTGACTAAATTCTTGCTTGATACCCTGCGCGCACCTCGGCAGCACATTTGAGCCAAATCTCTGATAGGGTGGAATGCAGATAAGGGAACCACTTTTCTGCACGCTTCGCCAAAGTAGGGAGTTTCATCGTGATCAAGACTTCCCCCGAATTGCTTGCCGTAACAGAGCGCTGGTTTGATGCAATCAGATACCGCAGAACGCACGTTTTGAAAGATTACCTTTCAGCCTCGGCAGAGTTGCGATTCATCGGAACCGGCGAAGATGAATTCTGGAGGGGGCAAGTCGTCCGCGATGGTGTCGGCGACTTCATCGGCGAAATGCCCGAGCCAGATGTTTGGGAAGTGCTGGAAGCCGAAGCCTTCGAGAATGGAGAAACAGGCTGGTCAGCCTTCCTCCACAAAGTCGGCTTTCCCGGTCTTGGGGATTCATTCATCGTCCGCACTGTACTTGTGTTCGTGTTGGAAGGGGCGTCCCGGAAGATCATAAATCGGCACGCGTCGCTTCCGTTTCCAAATGTGGAATTCGTAGGCAGCGAGCAGTTGGCGATCCAAAGCCTTGTAAATGCCGCGCTAAATGACGGCCCGGAATTGCTTCAGACTGAAGGTTTGGCCTCGGTGCTCTTTACCGATGTAGAAGGCAGTACGCCCCTTGCCGAAGCCATGGGCAACCAAAGCTGGTCCACCTTGATAGACCAACATTTTCAGACTGTTGAGGGGATCGTTGCGGCACATCGCGGGCAGTTCGTAAAGTCGCTGGGGGATGGAACGCTATCGAGCTTTCAATCCGCAAACGAGGCGCTTCTCGCAGCAATCGACATGCAGGAGGCCGTTAACCTGACCGATATGGAACCGCGTCTGGGTTTGCGGGTTGGCATTCACACCGGCGAAGTCGTGTTGGCGCGCGGCGACTTTTTCGGCACTGTGGTTAACAAGGCAGCTCGTATTACGTCGTCGGCCAATGCGGGCGAAATCCTTGTTTCAGACGAAACACGAGCCATGGTCAGCGGACACCACGAGTTCAAATTTGTAGACGCCAAATCAGTAACCCTCAAAGGATTGCCAAAGGATCATACTGTTTACCGTTTGCAATGGTCGCAATAACTAGGTCTCTGGATGACCCTTTGAAAGCCGGCCTAGTAAGCGGGGTGCCTATTCAGCCACTTGTACTACTGTTCGGTATCGCCTTGCAGAACGGGCATATCATTCTCGTGATCTTCCGTCGTCTCGCCCTTCGGCAACTCTATTATCGTATCAATAACATAACTGGGACGCTGCTTGGTCTCTACGTTTATGCGGCCGATATATTCCCCGATCAGCCCCAACGCGATCAAATTACAGGCCCCTAACAGCAAAACAACTACCATCAACGATGCATAACCTGGAGCGTCAACGCCCCAGAAGACTGTTTTAGCAATGATGAATACGGCGTAGAAAACGGCAAAAATCGCCGTCATTGTCCCCAAATAGGTCCACGCTCTGATCGGCAAGGTTGTCGAACCGGTGATACCATCCAAGGCAAAGTTCCAGAGCTTCCAAAAATTCCAATTAGTGTCCCCCGCCGATCGGGTTGGGCGTTCATACTCGATCGTAACAGGGTCGAAACCGACCCACGCGAATAGCCCTTTCATAAAGCGTACGCGTTCGGTCAGTTCGTTCAGACGTTCCACAACCTCGCGGTCGAGCAATCGGAAATCTCCAACGTTGGGTTCGATAGGATAGTCGGAAATGCGGTTTATAGCCCAGTAAAATGCGTTGCTCAGTGTTCTCTTCCCGACACTGTCCCCTTTGCGAGAAACGCGTTTTGCGTTGACCATTTTTGCCCCGGATTGCCACGCTTCAAGCATCTTGGGGATCAAGTCCGGCGGATCCTGCAAATCCACATCCATCGGAATGACAGCGTCGCCGCTCGCATGCCGAAGCCCAGCAGCCAAGGCGCTGTCTTTTTTGAAGTTGCGGGACAATTTAACAATGCAAATGCTAAATGGCGAATTTGCTACAGACTTTATGTAATCAACCGAACCATCCGTACTGCCGTCGTCAACGAATACGACTTCGAGCTGAGCACCCGGCCTAAGCACATCCTTAACCTGCTGGGCAACGGGTCCGATCGCGTCGAAAAACAGCGGCAGGGCATCCGCCTCGTTGAAGAATGGAACAACAAGCGAAACAGTTTTCCCACTGATCGATACGTCCTGATCGGTCTGCGGTGGCAAGGTAAGAGCTGGCTCAGACATTTGTTTCACAGATTACCCAAGATCAATGTTCCGTGCATAGCATAGACCCTCAGGTGACAGGTTTGACGAGTTTCGCAACCACAGTCAGGCCCGCGAGGCGGTTTGCTTTCATTACGAAACGCTCTATTTTGCAGACACTCTTCAAGATACCGTTCAAGGCGTCAGGAAGAGGTTTCATATCCGATCTGTTCGCCTCGCGCCCACGGGTCGCCAAGCGCACCAGCGCAGCCGCCGGAAAGATTGCTCCATAATAATAATGTATCGCTTCGGGTTCAGCTTTTACGGCGCGAATAGTCTTCGTTAAGCTCTGGATCGTATATCTGCGCCGATGCTCCAAAAATTCATCATGAGCGCTCCACAAGAATTCGAAAGCGGGTACGGTTATGATGAATACTGTGCCAGGACGGGCTTTCTTCCAATATTCACTCAGCAGAGCGACGTCGTCGTCGACGTGTTCCAGAACGTCCATCATCAGGACAAGATCTGCGCTCGAGTGGTCGAGGCTTCGAACAAACTGAATGGATGTGCCGTTCGGCAGCCGGTCTTCAGTTTCATCCTCGTATCCGGGATCGACGCAAATTGCGCTATCCGCATAATTGTTGCTTAGCAGCCACTTGCTGAACCAACCCAGCCCAGCGCCGACATCAAGTACCTCGTGAGGTCGGTTGCCAAAATGCTGTGTGATAACGTTCGCTTTGGCTGTATAGTACCAATGGTCATCGGCACGATCGCCCAAGGCCTGATGTTCTTTTAAATCCAAGATTATATCTCGCAACAGTATGTTAAATATTGGAATATGCTACGGTCAGATGATATTTGTTTAAAGCGAATGATTTGATGAAGTTTTTAAGTGTTGCTTGTGTATCCGTTATCGCGGTTTCAATATTTTGGGTCTTTGTGGGGTTGGCCGAAAAATCGCTTTGGGTTGACGAGCTTTTTTCAGCGTATTTTTCTGATCCTGAACTCCCCAGCTTGCAGGCATTTTTTGAAAGGGCAGCACAGGATGTGCACCCACCCGGATTTTACCTGACATTGTGGTGGGTACTGAAGACATTCCCAGGTCAATTTGAATTGATAGCGCGGGGATACTCCGCTGTTCTCGGATGCATGGCACTGGCGGTAATTTACTTGGCCCCCGGTCCGTCGGTCAGACCTGTAGCCAGACTTGTTGGTGTGGCCGTCGCGGCAACATCAGGGGTTTGGCTCTTTAGCTCACAAAACGCTCGATCCTACTCCGCTCTTTTTTTGATCCTAAGCGTCATCATATTTTTGGCACTTCGTTGCCGAGAAAAGCTAAGCACTGGTCATTTGCCTATCCAAGGGTTGGTGGCGTTGGCGGTCGCCTGCAATGTTGCAAGCACCTTCCACTACTATTCAATATTGATTTCCGGGGCGGTATTCGGACTGCTGTTGTTGAGCTGCAGAACTTTGCGCCACAGAATGGTTGTCGCGGTCTTGGGTTTGACCGTTTTGCTTTTCACATCGCTATTGTTGTCGTGGCATCTGCCCCAGTTCGTAGTTGAAATAGACAATACCTGGTTCGAAGCGAACTTCGACTTCATTCTTCAGCAGGTCTTGAAGGGTGCAGATTCCTTGGTATCCCCACCTGTTGTTGCGGCAAGTCTATGGTTGGCTTGTATTTTAGTTGTGCTATTGCTCCAGCGATCAAAACGAGCAATTCCACGCGCTGCCCTCGGACCAGACTTTGTGAGCGGTTTGTTGTTCAATTTTTCAATAATTGCCTTAACAATAGGTTTGGGCATTGTTGTAACAATATTCTTTGTACCCATGCTGTCTTTCCGCTTGTTTACGGTTTTGGCACCCGTGTTTTGGATTGGTGTCGTGTATCTGGTAGAGTATTTATTCCGGTTGACTGAAGACTATCCTGAAACCGCCATTTTTCACCAACTGTCGAAAGCATTTATCGCGCTGGCGATTATTGTAACTATGGCGGCCGGCATGCTGTCCGGGGACAAAGCTGAAGGCCCCTGGAAGCAGACGAGCCACTACATCGCCAGCATTGATGGCTGTGCCGCCGCCGCTCTGCCCATAGTTTGGTTCGATGTGCCGTATTTTACCGAGGACGATCCCGAACGGTTTTACGGGTATTACCTGTCTCAGCCCGCTCATCGAAAATGGCTAAAAATCCCCAGAGGAAAGATTGAGGCTTCGATTGCAAGCCCGCAGTTTCGATCTCATGTGACGGCGGTGATGGATACGCCTAACGGGTGCCCGGTCTTGTTTTGGTCAAATCACTTTCTAGTATCTGAGGACATTCAAACTGCAGCCCAATTGGTTCAGAATACCGTGGCCGAGATCGGGGGCGAAGGCTATGGCGTAGAAACTTTGCATTTTGAGCAAAATGAAGAGTTTACAATTCTATTGCTGCGCGAATTGGACCAAAGCGCGCAAAACGGCTAACCACCTGTCGAAAACCCTCAGAAACAAATGTCGCGTCGTTGGTGGGTCTCAATAATAAATCCACGACCGAGGGGTGGACCGAAATCCACACCTCGACTGCACAATTGGGTCAGGACCAGCCCGATACGACTTTCACCTCGAGAAAGTCCTCCATGCCGAATGTTCCGCCTTCGCGACCATTGCCCGATTGCTTCATCCCGCCAAATGGGGCCCCTGCCCCACGGCGTACGCCATTGGCCTCAACCATTCCAGAGCGCAGGCGGCGCGAGACGCGCTTCAGCTTTTCAGCATCGGAGGTCTGGACGTAATTTGCCAACCCGAACTCGGTATCATTGGTCATCTGCACCGCGTCTGCTTCGTCCGAGAACTTCATCATCGCAAGCACCGGTCCAAAGATCTCTTCCCGCGCGATCCGCATGTCAGCATGCATCCTTGGGCTGCTTTACAAGTGTATGGAAAGCCTCGGCTACGCTGTCAGGTTTGACCAGAATATTCTCTTCATCCACGTGGTCGTCACCAAATTTCTTGCGACGGCGTTCGTGAATGGCAGGCATATCAACCCCTGCATCAATCACCAGATGCACCACGTGAACACCTTTGGGGCCAATCTCACGCGCTAGGCTTTGCGCAAGCGCGCGTAACCCATGCTTGGCACTGGCAAACGCACCAAACCCAGCCTTGCCACGCAAGCTGGCCGAGGCGCCGGTCACCAAAATCGTTCCTTTGCCGCGCGGCACCATGCGGGCTGCGGCTTCGCGCATGGTCAGGAAACCGCCGAAACAGGCCAACTCCCAGATTTTGCGAAAGATAACAGGGTCGGTTTCAATGAAGGGAAACGGAGAATTCGACCCTGCATTAAACAGGACCACCTCAATTTCCCCAACCTCTTGTTCAACCTTGTCAAAAAGCGCGGAAATTTGTTCTGGATCACGAGCATCAAGCGAAACCGCCTGCAGACTATGGCCCTCGGCCGCAAGTTTATTGATAAGGTCTTCGGATTTACCCGCGTCCCGACGCGCAACCACGACGCTATAACCGCTCCGGGCAAATTTTCTGGCAAAAGCCGCACCAATCCCGTCTCCGGCACCGACGGCCAAGGCTACCGGTTTGCGTTGCGTGTGTGAACTCATGATGGCCCGCCCTCCCAACGGAATGTGTCAGACCTTAGGGTATGGCAGGCAGGCTGATCATGAGAACCGCAAAGAACCAATACTTACGATGCAAAAATGCATGAATGGGGAACATTTTGCGACAGATTGCTGAGTCAGGACCACCAACCCTATTGAACAATCTACAGAGCTGTTGACGGCGCGGACTGCATGGAAGCTGGGATCAGCCTTGTTCTTCGTCGTCCTCAAGCGTCAGCAAATAGGCCTTGGTTGCTTTGAGCATCTCAGAAGCTTTGGCATCGTCTGTCATGACCCGGGACAACGCAATCGAACCGACCATAGCCGCCACCGCCAAATTTGCCTTGCTGCGATCCCCGTCAAGATAATCGGCGACGGTGTTTATGAAGCCATCAATATGAGTTTGCATGATGTCCCGCGACGCCTTGGGCCTGCGTGAGACATCCGACACAAGCGCGGGGATCGCGCAGCCACTGCTTTTTAGGTCGCGATGTTTGGGGCTGACATAGCTACCAACATAGCGCGCAAAGGATGGCTTTTTCGGACTTGCATTAAGCTTTTGGGTCAAACGACCTTCTCGCAACGCGCGTTCAAGCGCCTGATCCAGCAGGTCTTCCTTGTTTTCAAAATGGCCGTAGAACCCGCCATGCGTCAATCCTACGGAGTTCATCAAAGACACGACATTAATCGCTGAAAACCCACCGCTGCGCAGTTGTTCACCTGCGTTCGAAAGGATCTCCTCGCGATGACGTTCCTTTTGCGCTTGAGAGTACCCCATTGATGCTGGCCTTCGAAATCCATTGCCCCAGTTAGTGCGTCGACGACCACTAACTGGGTCAATCTGCATTGGAGTCATAATACAGAAATCCCCAGTGTGGTCCAGTTTTCACGCGATCTTCCGGCACCCATTGACTTGCATGATGTCTATCATACACAATCCGTTACAGACTAAGCGGCCCGGCGGCGATTTCAGATTGCCAAACGCCACGCGGCCTGACCCCGAGGATTCTAAAATCAGGACATGCCGTGATCACCGACACAACGACTAACGCCACACTTGACCCGTCCCTCGGGATCGAAACACATGACGATCCGGTCTTTGGCCCCTTGACCTATTTTCCGGCAAAACCTGTCCTGCGGCGTGGTAACGACGCCATTTACCTTCGCCAAGATTACAAGCTGCCGGACTATCCAACCAGTGTCATCGACTATCTGTTTGCAGCCGCCAGCGCACACCCCGACCGCCTTTCGCTTGCTGAACGCGGGCCACAGGGGTGGGATGGGCCAACTTTTCGGCAGCTAAAGGCGAATTGCGAGGCCATCGCGCAAGCTTTGCTCAACCGTGGTTTAAAGCAAGGAGATTGCATAGCCGTCCTGTCGCGCAACAGCATTATCCACGCTCAGATCCTGTTCGGGGCAATGATGGCCGGCATTACCGCTGCGTCGATCTCGCCAAGCTATGCAAAATTCTCGGAGGCTTTTCCCCGTCTGCAAAGCACATTTGCGCAGTCCAAAGCGAAACTCTTTTTTGTTGATGACGCCCAAACGCTGTCCGCTGCATTGGACAAGCTTGATCTGAACGGATGCGAGCTGGTGTCCGAACATCCCAGACCCGGTGATACTGACGTCGCCGAGTTGCTGGGCACCAAGGTTACCGAAGCTGTTGCCGCTGCCCACGCAGCCGTGACCGAAGAAACCGTTGGCAAGATCCTTTTCACCTCTGGCTCGACAGGCAACCCCAAGGGTGTGATCAACACACAGCGCATGATGTGCGCAAATATCGCCATGTCGCAAAGGATTGGAATCCGCATTCCTCACGCCCAACGTCGACGGCTATGCTGGCTGCCGTGGCACCATACGTTCGGGGGCAATCACATCCTGCACGAAATGCTGTTTCACGCATCAGCGCTTTATATCGACTCGGGCCGTCCAGTATCCGGGCCGGATTTTGAACGCAGCTTGACCGCTATCCGCGAGGTGAAACCAACCAATTTCTCGAACGTGCCCTTGGCATACGGCATGTTGTTGGACGCAATGGAACAGGATACCGAGCTGGCCGAAGCGTTCTTTTCGAACCTGACTTTCGTACATTACGGCGGAGCGGGATTCCCCGGCGAAACCTATGAACGGCTGCAAAAACTGGCCATGACGTATCGGGGCCGCCGAATTCCGCTATCGGGTGGATTTGCCATGACCGAAGCAGCGCCTTCTGTCACGACGGTCCATTGGCCATATGACGGGGTTGGGCGTATCGGAATGCCTGTGCCAGAAGTTGAAATCAAACTGATCTCACTCAGCGACGACCGTTACGAGCTGCGGATCAAGGGACCGAATGTCTTTCCCGGCTATGTAGATCAGCCCGAACTGAACAAACGACTTTTCGACGATGAGGGGTTCTTCATCACCGGTGACGCGATCCGCTTTGAAGACATCGACAACATCGCAAATGACCTGCGTTATGCCGGACGGGTCAGCGAAGATTTCAAGCTCGACAGCGGTACATTTGTTCAGGTTGGCGCGATCCGAACGGGATTGAATTTAGAATGTGGTGGGCTGGTGCGCGACACGGTTGTTGTCGGCGAAGGCCGCGCGCATATCGTCGCGATGGTCTGGCTGAACGATGCGGCCCGCGCACGTGCAACACGGGTGGACGGTGCACTTATTGAACCTGCTCCTGAAGACCTTGAACAGGTGCAACAGGCCTTGGATCGGTGGAACCAGAACAATGGCGGCTCCAGCCGGCAAGTGCGCGCAATTGGCATCCTGGCCGAGCCACCGTCGCTGTCGGAAAACGAAATCAACGACAAAGGCTACGTCAACCAGCGCCAAGTTCTCAAACGCCGCGCAGACACTGTTGACGCCCTTTACAACGGAACCCGCAAGGACTTTCTGGTGGTGGCACAACAATGAAAGAGACATCTTTGGAAGTCAGCCTAGACGCCTATCGCGGCCGGGTCGGCAAAGAGCTTGGCGTGTCAGACTGGCTTACGGTGGATCAGGCGCGGATCGACAAGTTTGCAGATGCCACCGACGATCACCAATTCATTCACATAGACCCGGACCGGGCCGCAGAAACACCTTTTGGCGGCACGATTGCGCATGGATTTCTGTCGCTGTCACTATTGGTGCCACTGGTGCAGAACGGCGTCCCAAAGATCGCTGGTCGCACGATGGGTGTGAATTACGGTTTCGATAAGATTCGATTTGTTTCGCCGGTGCCCGCAGGCGCACGTATTCGTGGACGTTTTCACCTTGCTGGGCTGACGGACAGGGACGATGGATCCATCCAAACCCGAATGAACGTCACGGTCGAAATCGAAGGTAAAGACTCGCCCGCGCTAGTCGCGGAGTGGCTAGGGCTATCCTATTTCTGATCCGCGCTTTTGCCACTTATCCCACCGGGGGCCAAAATGACGCAAATGCCTTCTCTGGCGGATATATTACAGCCAGAACAAGTTGGGCCTGACTTGTTTCGCGCGGCTGCCTTTTCCGGCGATGCCGTGCCGACGCGCCTATTTGGAGGGCAGGTCATTGCCCAATGCCTAGCCGCTGCACGCCATTCCGTGTCGGCAGAGCGTCGCTGCCATTCTATCCACTCGTATTTCCTGCGCGCGGGTGATCCGAACCAACCATTGATCTTCCGGGTTGAAAATGCGCGGGATGGTGGATCGTTCAGCACGCGACGGGTGATCGCCACGCAGGGCGACCAGCAAATCCTGAATTTCACAGGGTCTTTCCATGTGCCCGATGAGGGCTGGGACTATCAGCACGAAAAACCGGACGCTCCGGGGCCACAGGATTGCGCCCCGGACCAAAGCACCGCGACCGCCCGTTCCGCAAATGGCTCAGCCGAAGCAGACAACAGGCGCATCCACCAAACACAGTTCGAAATTCTCGACGTCGATCCCAGGAATGAGGCAAATCCCGTACCTGGCAGCGATCGGCACGGGTTTTGGTTTCGGATACCCGCCGCCGAGAACAGCAATGCCAGCCTGCAGCAGCTTTATCTGACCTATGCGTCCGATATGGGTTTGATGAGCGTAGGTTTGCGCGCCCACGGGTTGAGCTGGTCGCAGAACACAGCGCAAGGCGCCAGTCTGGATCACGCGATCTGGCTTCACGCACCTGCCCGTTTACAGGATTGGCACTTTTACGCGATGGATGGCCCCTGGACGGGCAGCGGCCGTGGACTGGCCCGCGGCATGATCTTTTCCGAAGACGGCAAACTGGTCGCAAGTACAGCCCAGGAATCGCTATTGCGGCGTAAACGCAACTGAGCCGCGTCATTCTTGATCGAAGCCCCCTTTCTGCATCTTGTGCGGTTCACCGCCTTTGGCACAAGCCCGTTAGCCACTGGGCTCCACTT
Organism: Ruegeria sp. HKCCD7251; assembly: GCF_013031165.1. Taxonomy (NCBI): domain Bacteria; kingdom Pseudomonadati; phylum Pseudomonadota; class Alphaproteobacteria; order Rhodobacterales; family Roseobacteraceae; genus Ruegeria; species Ruegeria sp. HKCCD7251. The sequence goes on from NZ_WPZC01000004.1 coordinate 92,762, forward strand.
GGGTTCTGCATGACATTGATAATCTTAAATCGCCAGTCCACATACGGCTTACCGGACAGTGGACTTGACATCTGCATGATGACCGTCATTCTGAAAAAGCTGAGACAAGGCCGATTGACAGCCTTGTTTGAACGGCAGGGGAGGATGACGAAATGCAGGATATTCAGGGCAAAGTCAGGCACGAGGTCCAAGGCCGTGTGCTAAAGATCACGATCGACAACCCGGCAAAGAAAAACGCCTTTCATCCGCAGATGATGGAACAATTGTCAGACGCCCTGACCCTGCTAGAGCAAACACCCGACCTATGGGCAGGGGTGATCTGCGCAGAAGGCGAAGATTTTACAGCGGGGCTGGATATGCCAAAGTTCTTCGGCCCCAACAGCACACCCCCAGATATTCCCGAGGGAAACGTTGATGCGTTTGGCCTGCAAAGACAGTGTAGCAAGCCGATTGTCACGGCCGTAAAAGGGATATGCTTCACAATCGGAATCGAAATGATGCTGGCCGGAGACATCGCCGTTGCCGCCGATGACACCCGGTTTTGCCAATTGGAATCAAAGCGCGGCATTGCTCCTTTCGGTGGCGCGCACTTCCGATACATCAGCCGCGCCGGTTGGGGAAACGCCATGTACCACCTGATGCTATGCGACGAGTTCAGCGCGGAAGAAGCCCATCGCATCGGGCTGGTCCAAGAGGTTGTAGCCAAGGGGCATGAAACCACGCGCGCAATGGAGATTGCGGAAACGATCTGCCGAAACGCTCCGCTTGGCATTCAGGCCATGAAAGTGGCTGGACGCAAATTTATTGAACACGGGGAACAGGCTGCGATTGCCTGCATTCCAGAGCTTCGCGACCGTATGCTTGCGACCGAGGATATGCGCGAAGGCATAGCGTCATTCGTGGAACGGCGCGAGGCCGTCTTTAAAGGCCGTTGAAACGAACGCGCCCGGCTGCCGGGGCAGCACCGGAACCGTAATGGCGCGCTTGATGCAAAGGATACGGGGCTGGCAGGGGTTTTCGTAAGGTAAAAACGAATTCCGGCCATTAGGGGTTCGACTGCGAGCTGACGAAGATCGGAATTCTAAACACCTCTACGCAAGGGGCCGATGAAACTGCCCGCTGATACAATCTGGCGAAGAAGGAAAGAAAGATGACCAAGGCAAATGAGCTTTTCGACCTGAGTGGCAAGACCGCCCTGATAACCGGGGGGTCACGCGGGCTGGGTCTGCAGATCGCCGAAGTGCTGGGTGACAACGGCGCGCGATTGGTGATCTCGTCCCGCAAGGAAACGGATTTGCAGGATGCCAAGGCGCATCTCGAAGCGCGCGGGATCAGTGTGGACTACATCGTGGCGGATAATCGTAAGGACGATGACCTTGTGGCATTGTCAGATCAGTCCATAGCAAAGCTTGGTCGGGTCGATATCCTTGTCAACAATGCCGGGGCCACTTGGGGAAGCCCCGCAGTCGATCATGCGATGGAAGCCTGGGACAAGCTGATGGACCTTAACGTCCGCTCTGTGTTTCGCCTTAGCCAGCTAATCGCAAGAGACTCGATGATCCCGAATGGCAACGGCCGGATACTGAACCTGGCGTCGATTGCTGGGCTAAAGGGCAACAAGGGAATTGTGGCTTACAACACTTCGAAGGCGGCTGTTGTGAACCTGACCCGCGCATTGGCCCACGAGTGGGGTGAGCATGGAATAACGGTGAATGCGCTGGCCCCGGGCATGTTCGAAAGCAAGATGACCGCGGGAACGCTGGATGCGCTGGGGCGCGAAAACGTCGCGGCGCAGAACCCGCTGGGGCGGATTGGCGGCAGCGAAGATCTTAAGGGGGCGGCGCTGCTTTATTGCTCGGACGCAGGCAGCATGATCACCGGGACCACTTTGGCCATTGATGGCGGGCTGACCGCGATCTGAAAGCGCCCGACCTATCCGTAGACCACTTTCAAAAGGAAAGATTGATGCAGAAGCACGTCGCCTTTCACTTCGATTTTGGCAGCCCGAACTCTTACCTAGCGCATCTCTTAATACCCGGTCTCGCGCAGACCTATGGCGCGACGTTCACCTATGTGCCGGTGCTATTGGGCGGTATCTTCCGCGCCACTGGCAACCGGGCACCGGGTGAAACCAACGCCGGGATCGAGAACAAGCTGCGGTACGAACGGCGCGACCTGTTGCGCTTTACCGAACGCAACGGAATCGTCGATGAGTTCTCATTCAACCCCTATTTCCCGATCAACACCCTGCAACTGATGCGCGGCTGCATTGCGGCGCAACGGTTGGGTGTTTTTGAGCTGTACATGGAACGCGTCTTTCGCGGCATGTGGCAGTTCGAACAGAACCTTGGCGACCCTGAGGTGCTGTCGCGCTGGCTGACAGATGGCGGGCTAGAAGCCGAACCCCTGTTCGCACTGATACAAGACCCCGAAGTCAAAACCCAACTGATCTCGAACACGGAAATGGCTGTTTCCGCTGGTGATTTTGGTGCACCGACCTTTCACTATGACGGGGAAATCTATTTCGGAAAGGATCGTATCCGCGATCTGGAACAGCATCTGGCCGGTCTGGATAACTGACACATGCATTTGGGTCAGCCGACCTACCCTAAAGAAGGACACTCCTTATGGAACAAAGAGCAGAAACTGTTGTCGTGGTTGGAGCCGGTGATTTCATCGGCGCGGCCATCTGCAAGGCCTTCGCCGCCGAAGGCTTTACTGTGATCGCCGGTCGGCGCAACGGGGATAAACTGCAACCGTTGGTGGATGAGGTCACAGCCGCCGGAGGCCGAATAATCGGCAAAAGTCTGGATGCCAGGGACGAAGATCAGGTCATCGACTTCATCAAGTCCGCCGAAGAGGTTGGCCCGATCGAAGTTTGCATCTTCAACGTCGGCGCGAATGTGAATTTCCCATTCACAGAAACCACGGAACGGGTTTTCCGCAAAGTTTGGGAAATGGCCTGCTACGCCGGTTTTCTAACCGGGCGCGAAGCCGCCAAAGCGATGCTGCCACGCGGAACCGGCAATATCTTTTTCACTGGTGCCACCGCCGGGTTGCGCGGCAATCCAGGCTTTGCCGCCTTTGCCAGCGCCAAGTTTGGCATCCGCGCCGTCGCTGAATGCGCCGCCCGTGAATTGATGCCCAAAGGCATCCATGTGGCGCATCTGGTCATTGATTCCGGCGTTGATACCCAATGGGTGCGCGAAATGATCGCCGCCCGCGGAGGCAACCCGGAAGACCGGGTTCTGATGGATCCCGCGTCCGTGGCAAAGACCTATATCCAGCTTTGGAAACAGCCCAAAGACGCGTGGATGTTTGAGACGCAGATACGACCAAGCGTGGAAACGTGGTAAAGCGGAAGTAGTCGTTTAGGTCGACTCTTGCATCGGCAGACAGTCGGGAATGACAAAAGCTAACCGCCCTCAGCCGCGCAATGCGGTCACAGGGGCATTCCCATGCCCCGTTGACCACTGCCCTAGCGGGGTTGCGCCCCGTCCCATTCGATCATGAGCGGGCGCAACGTTCCTGGAAGGTCCGACTTTGTCCCGTGCTGATCCAGAAAAACCAACACCGCCGAAGCGGTTGCAATCTGGCCATTCCCCCAGATCGCATACCCCATCGTGCAGCTAGAGCGGCCGACCTGCACAGTGCGCCCCGTCACGATCACATCGTCATCCAGATGAACTGGCTTGAGATAGTCGATCTGAAACCGTCGGATCACCATCAGATTGGCCCCCGGCGTCGCATATTCCGGCCAACCGTAGGCGCGCAGATAGGCCATGCGGAACGCCTCGATCCAACGCAGGTATTTCACGTTCGAGACATGGTTCTGCGCATCCAAATCCCCGAACGTCGCCCGAAAACCTACCCCGAAATTCCAAGGTTCCGGCACCCCGTAGCCGCGCAGGTCGGTGGCTTTTATCGGCTCATAATGCTTTGAGATTCTGAATTTTTGCTCGTTCATACTTTGACGTCTTTTGCCTGCTATCCGGCCAATATCATTCTGCTGGCTTTCTCTGCGATCATAATCGTCGGGGCATTGGTATTGCCCGAGGTCAGCTCGGGCATGATCGAACAATCGACAACCCGCAATCCTGCAATCCCGTGAAGCTTCAACTTGGCATCCACAACTGCATCCGGCCCCGGTCCCATTTTACAGGTCCCTGACGGATGGAAGATCGTCACAGCGTGACCGCGCGCCCAGTCCAGCATCGCGTCGTAATCGTCGCTTTCTATCGCGCTGCCCGGCAAAAACTCAGACGCGATATGGCTCGCCAAGAGTGACTGCGCCGCAATCGTGCGGGCGATGCGAATTCCTTCGACCAACGTACGGCAATCGGTTTCCGTAGACAGATAGTTGGGGTGAATTTTGGGATAAGTGGCAGGGTCAGGACCATTTAACAGAATCTGCCCACGACTTTCGGGACGCAACTGGCAGACGGTTGAAGTGAAGCCGAAAAAGTCATGCAGGTTCCCTTCCGCATCATAAGAAAAGGGCTGCACGTGAAACTGAATGTCTGGCGTTTCCAGATCAGGGTGCGTTTTCAGAAAAGCGGTAGCATCCGCCGCTGGCATCGACAAAGGCCCGTTCCGGCCCACGAAATAGTATTGGGCGGCGATGGCCGCCTGACGCATCAGCGACTTACCTTCGCGGTTATATGTGGGCACCGACATCCGATGCACCATCTTGGCCTGTAGATGATCCTGCATCGCCTGCCCCACACCCGGAAGCTCGTGACGGAGCTGCACGCCGTTTTCAGACAAGTGATCGGGATTTCCAATCCCCGACAGCATAAGTATCTGAGGCGACCCGATCGACCCGGCCGACAAGATCACCTCGCGCCCGGCCCTAAGCGACACCAATCTACCCGAGCGATCCTTGTAGGTGATGCCTGTACAGCGTTTGCCATCCAGGTCCACGTGCTGCACATGGGCATGCGTGATCACACGCAAATTGGGGCGCGACCTGATCGGTTTCAGAAACGCATTCGCCGTCGAATGACGTTTGCCATAGGCGATGGTTGTCTGAAAAAGGCCGACCCCTTCCTGCCGCTCTGCATTGTGGTCAGGGTTATACGGGTAACCCGCTGCAATTGCAGATTCGACCCATTTCTCACTCAGCGGATGGCGCGAACGAGGGGTGCTGACCGTCATTTCGCCGTCGCTACCCCGCAGGTCAGAGTCGTATTGATCCTCAGCACCTTCCTCGCGCCCTTCGGTGGCTTTGAACAGCGGCAGGACATCTTCCCAGCCCCAGCCTTCGTTGCCCAATTGCCGCCAACGGTCATAATCGGACGGCTGCCCGCGCACGTATAGCAACCCGTTTATCGACGATGACCCCCCAAGCGTCTTGCCGCGCGGCCAGAAAAGCCGCCGCCCGTTTAAGCCGGGATCAGGTTCGGTTGAATAGCACCAGTTATAATTCTCATTTCGAAGCATTTTCACAAAGCCCGCAGGCGCATGAATGAAGGGGCTGTTATCCTTGCCCCCGGCCTCCAGCAATATGACCTTGTTTTTTGGGTCAGCAGTCAGCCGGTTGGCCAACACACAGCCCGCTGAACCTGCCCCAACAATGATTTAATCCGCGTCCACCTGCTCGGCACCTCCCAATACCTATCAATGAAATCCGGCTCCAAGGCCTGCTTTGCTTTCAAACTGCGGGTCGCGTTCAGACCGCTTTCATGGGGTCAGGACGACCCGACCGATAACCTTCCCGTCTTTCAGATCCATCAGCGCGTCGTTGGCGTCCTGTAATGGGCGGCGCGTCACAGGTGCCAAGCTCAACTTGCCTGATTTGGCCAACTCAAGCAGTTCGGACAGTTCGTTCAGATTGCCCACATATGAACCGATCACCGCCATGGCGCGTATTGGGAAATAGACGGTGGGGATTTTCAACTGACCGCCAAACAATCCCACCACAACGATCCGAACGCCCTTACGCGCGGCGGCCAACCCCAGATTAATCGTGGCCTCGGCGCCCACCAAGTCCATGACCAACAGGCCCCTCCCCCTGTGGCGGCTTTGATCTGCTCGTCCGCATCGGGCGCATTGCCATCAATGGCCGCAAGCGCCCCGGCCTCAAGCACGGCGTGGCGATTTGCCTCGTCAAGATCGACGAAAACGGCCCCCTTGCCACCAAGAGCACGGATCACCCGAAGCGCCATATGCCCAAGTCCACCCGCACCCAGGATCACCACCGGCGTGTCGCGGATATCGTCCCCGAATTTCTTAAGCGCGCTATAAGTGGTCACCCCGGAACAGGCCAAAGGCGCGGCCTCTGCCGGGTCCAGGTCGCCAAGCGTCAGACAATATTTGGCGCGCGGCACCACCACGTATTGCGCATAGCCGCCGGGGGTGAATATCCCAAGGGCCCGCGGTGCATTGGGGCACAAATTCTCTTGATCCTTTGCGCAGGTTTCGCAGGTGCCACACCCCAGCCAGGGATAGACCAGATAGCTTTCGCCCAGCGCCAAACCCTGCGCTTCGGGACCCAACGCGACCAGCTCACCGACAATCTCATGACCCATCGTCAAGGGAAGCTTTACGCCCCGATCGGACAAATTCATCTCTTGGTTGTCGCCCAGATCATAGCCACCTTCCCAGAAGTGCAGATCAGAGTGACACACGCCCGAGGCACGCACCTTCAACAGCACCTCGTCCCCTTCCAACTCGGGCAGATCCTGCACGATTTTCTGCAGTGGCGCCTGGTGTTCCGTCACGCAATAGCACTCATTTTTCATGGTCTGGCCTCTTGTTCTTCGTATCGCAATTGCTTGGAAATGTTGCCATTCAGCCGCATCTGCATGATGATCATCATCCCATCAAGCCTACCTTGATGTCAACAAAACTTGCTCCCTTTACCATCGACCCATTGCGACCTGCATGATGCATGTCATGCCCTTCGACAGGCAGATCGCCGCTGTGTGAAAAGGGGTCGACTAACTGCCCAGCGCAAAAAGTCAGCGTCACAATCGCAAAACCGGGAAATATCACTTTTGCGGAACATTGTTCCGTACAGCGGTCTTGGCACAGCTAAGAAACCGCTCTAACATCCTTGAGGGAGGAGTCGTGGTTCTGCCCAATGGGATGCCACGCGCATGGGAGGATATCGCTTTGATTTTGACAGGCGCGGTTGATGCGTGGCTGAAAGACTATGCGCACGGCAGTGACGGAACCTCGGCTATGACGCCCGAACAGGCCGTGCACTACCTGATCGCAAATGAACCGATTTACGAGCTGTCCCAAGCCCGGATTCGTGGGGTCGAGACCCGCGTATTCAAGAACATCCCCGGTCACATCCGCGCCCTTATGCAACTCAGCCGGGCCGATCAAGGCGACGGCACGGCGGATTATCTGGTGTTTGGCGAAGAACGCTGGACTTATGACGAGTTCTGCTCGGAAACAAACAGAATAGCGCACGCCCTTACAACCGAACTTGGGGTGCGCAAGGGGCAGCCAGTCGCCATCGCAATGCGCAATTGCCCCGAGTTTCTGTTTCTGTTCACAGCGATCGCGTCAATCGGTGCGGTGACTGTCTTTTTGAATGGCTGGTGGACCACGGAAGAGTTGGTCTATGCCCTGCAAGACAGCGGCGCAAAGATCGTTTTCGGCGATCGGATAAGGGTCGAACGTCTGCTACCATTGCAAGCCGAAAGGGATATTCAGGTGATCGGGGTGCGCGATGGCGGTGACCTGACACCGATCAACTATGCCTCGCTGCTGGACGCCAGTTCAGATGATAGCTGGCCGCAGGTCGACATCGACACCGATGACGACATGGGGATCATGTATTCTTCGGGGACAACCGGCCACCCCAAGGGGGTTGTTCTGACCCATCGCGGCGCGATGAGCGCGGTGTTTTCCTGGTCGATGGTCATGACTGCGGCCCCGCTGGTTACCCCCCCTGCCGCAGATGACCCTGCACCGCTGCGCCCGGCCACATTAGTGGTGACGCCGCTATTCCACGTCACTGCAACTCATCCTGTCTTTCTGTTTTCGATCCCGTCCGGCGCCAAGCTTGTGGTGATGGAGAAATGGGACACTGACCGCGCCGTTCAGTTAATACAGGAAGAACAGATCACCCGGTTTCTGGGTGTTCCGACCCAAACCCACGACCTGATGGAGGCCGCTGTGCGAATGGGTCAGCCCCTTGAAACGCTGGACTTCATTAACTCGGGTGGCGCAAAGCGGCCTCCGCCGCAGGTGGGGGAGCTGGCTCAGGTTTTTCCGGCTGCTCAAATCGCAACCGGATGGGGCATGACCGAGACTAACGCACTCGGCATGGGCACAGCTGGGGAAGACTATGTCGCCCGCCCCGGATCGGCGGGTCGGTTGTATCCGCCGGTGCAGGAACTGCGCTTCCTAGACGATGAAGGGCGGGACGTGCCGGCGGGCGAGGTCGGAGAGATCACTATCAAAAGCCCCACGATCATGCGCTGTTATCTGAACAAGCCCGAGGCCACCGCCGAGGTTCTGAACGAAGGCTGGCTGCGCTCTGGCGATCTGGGGTTTATCGACGCAGACGGCTTTGTCACTATCGTGGATCGCAAAAAGAATATCATCATCCGCGGGGGCGAAAACATCGCCTGCCTGGATGTCGAAGGCGCGCTGCACAAACATCCTGCGGTGGCCGAAGCCTGCGCGTTTTCCATACCGCACAAAAGATTGGGCGAAGTCGTCGGGGCCGGTGTTCAGTTGCGCGCCGGTTATCACGCAACCGCGCAGGAAATTCAGGATTATCTGGCGAAACACATCGCCACATTCAAAATTCCGGAACACTTGTGGTTGCACTCAGACCCCCTGCCGCGGGGTGCCACAGACAAGCTCGACCGGCGCGCGTTGCGCGCTCAGTGTATAAAGTCATTAAATGGAACAGATGCATGAATACCCAAGACACCCTCGTTGCGTATCACGCCTCGGCTGGTAAGGCTGCCTGGAACGTACCGGATATCGACACCGCAACCCCCAGACGCCCGGTAAAGACCGTCGGCATCATAGGTGCAGGCACAATGGGCGGGGGCATCTCCATGAATTTTGCCACCGTAGGCTATGATGTAAAGATCGTCGACACCCAACAAGTGGCGCTGGACCGCGGCCTTTCCGTGGTGCGCAGCAACTATCAGCGCAGCGCCGACCGGGGCCGGTTCCCTCAGTCCGAGGTCGACATTCGCATGGCGCGATACGACGGCTGCCTCTCATTGGAGGATCTGGCAGACTGCGATTTGGTGATCGAAGCCGTGTTCGAGGACATGGGGCTGAAGCGCAAAATCTTCACCGATCTGGACCGGATCATGAAACCGGGCGCGATTTTGGCCACCAACACCTCGGCGCTGGACATTGACGAGATTGCCTCAGTGACCAGCCGCCCCCAAGACGTTATCGGATTGCACTTTTTCTCGCCTGCCAATGTGATGAAGCTGCTGGAAATCGTCCGGGCGGAACACACAGCACAGGATGTTCTGGCCACCTGTCTGGATGTCGCGCTTGAGATCAACAAGATTGCTGTTGTCGTCGGGGTCTGCCCGGGGTTTGTCGGCAACCGGATGCTGTTCAAACGACAGGATCAGGCGATGAAGCTGGTCTATCGCGGCGTGATGCCATGGGATGTCGATGCGGCACTGAACGCTTTTGGCTTCAAGATGGGACCGTTTCAAATGGCGGACCTAGCCGGGCTGGACATCGGCTGGTCAAAGGGGGCCACAACCGACAATCCGATCCGTGACGCTCTGTGCGAACTGGACCGCCGGGGCCAGAAAACCAAGGCCGGGTACTATGACTACGACGAAAACCGCACGCCTGTTCCGTCGGAAGAAACCGCGAAAATCATCACTGACATTACCGGGGCAGAGCCTTCGCAAATGTCGCAGGACGACATAATCGACGTCTGCATCTGCCCGATGATCAATGAGGCGTTGAAGATCCTTGAGGAAAACAAGGCACAGCGCCCGTCGGATGTCGATGTGGTCTGGATCAACGGCTATGGCTGGCCTGCGGACAAGGGCGGCCCGATGTATTACGGCGACATGATCGGCGCGGCCAAAGTGCTGGAGGTCATGGAAAAACTGGGGGCTGAAGACCCTGACTTTGCGCCTGCGGAGATGCTGCGAAAGCTGGCTGCCGAAGGTGGGAAATTTACTGAAATTGACACCGGTGGTCTGAAAACCGCACGCGTCTGAAGGAGACATCATGTCATACGAATTCATCACCACCGAACAACGGGGCAATGTCCTGCTGGTCACCATGAACCGCCCCGAGGTTTACAATGCCGTCCATGCCCCGATGCATCACGAAATGGCCGATTGCTGGGACAAGTTTGCCGCCGCCGAGGATCAATGGGTCGCCGTTCTGACCGGCGCAGGGGATAAGGCGTTCACGGCAGGCAACGACCTGAAATTCACCGCCAAACATGGCCCGCAACCGATCCCCGAGACCGGGTTTGCCGGGCTGGCCATGCGCTATGATCTGGAAAAGCCGGTCATCGCAGCCGTTAACGGCTTTGCCATGGGCGGCGGGTTTGAAACCGCACTGAGCTGCGACATCATTCTGGCTTCGGACCGCGCAAAATTCGCCTTGCCCGAAGTGAAAGTCGGCTTTTTCGCCGCCGCGTCCGGCGTGCAGCGTCTGAGCCGCTATATCGGCCGCCTCGCGGCGCAAGAGATGATGATTACCGGCCGCACCGTTGACGCGGACGAAGCCTTGAAACTGGGTTGCGTGAACGAAGTTGTCCCGCATGACGATCTGATGACCCGCGCGATGGCACTGGCGGATGACATCTGCAGCGTGTCACCGTCGTCTGTAAAGGCCACCAAACGTGTGTTGAACCGAATGGCCCAGATCGAGGGCTTTGGCGAAAGCATGGAGCATTCGCGCGAGGTACTGAAAGATCTGGCCCAGACCGAGGATTTCAAAGAAGGCGTGCAAGCCTTTGCCGAGAAACGCAAGCCCAATTGGGTCAACCGCTAAACGAGCCGCGCTCGTCAAAACAGGAGACCTGACATGGTCCAAACCGTTGCAGATATGAATAATCTGGAAATGTCCGAAGGGGCCAAGCCGCTTCTGGAAAAGGTGATCAAGCACATCGCTGAAAACGTCGATCCTATTACCGAAGAATATCACCGGCTAGGCCATGGCCGGGCCGACCGCTGGTCCTATGCCCCCGGTCAGCTTGAACTGTTGGAAACCGCCAAGCAAAAGGCGCGCGATGCGGGGTTGTGGAATTTTTTCCTTCCCAATGCCGAAACCGGCGAGGGTCTGTCGAACCTCGACTATGCCTATATCGCCGCTGAACTGGGCAAAAACCCCTTGGCCTCGGAAACGCTGAACTGCTCGGCCCCCGATACCGGCAACATGGAAGTTCTGGAGCGGATCGGAACCGAAGAACAAAAGGAAAAATGGCTGAAACCTCTGCTGGCCGGTGAAATCCGGTCGGCTTTTGCTATGACGGAACCGGACAGGGCCTCATCTGACGCTCGCAATATCAGCACCCGCGCCGTGCTGGAAAACGGCGAGTGGGTCATCAATGGCGAGAAATATTACATCTCGGGCGCGGGCGATCCGCGCTGCAAGATCATGATCGTGATGGTGAAAACCTCGCCCGACGCAGAGACATTCCGTCAGCAAAGCCAGATCCTAGTGCCGATGGACACGCCGGGTGTCGAGATCGTCGGCCCTATGCATGTTTTCGGTCAGGATGACGCTCCGCATGGGCATATGCAGATCCGGTTCACCAATGTGCGCGTCCCCGAAAGCAACATCTTGTGGGGCGAAGGGCGCGGGTTCGAAATCTCGCAATTGCGGCTTGGGCCGGGGCGGATTCACCATTGCATGCGCTCAATCGGTCAAGCGGAAAGGGCACTGGACCTGATGATCGCGCGCGGTATCAGCCGCGAGGCGTTTGGCAGAAAACTTCTGGATCTGGGCAAGAACATGGAAACCCTGTCACGCATGCGGATCGAAATCGAGGCGATGCGCCTGATGGTCCTCAAGGCCGCCAAGGCGATGGACACGATGGGCAACAAAGAGGCGCGCATCTGGGTGTCGATGATCAAGGCGATGGTGCCGGAAAAAGTCTGTCAAATCATTGATCAGGCCATGCAAATCCACGGCGCGACCGGTATTTCGCAATGGTCGCCCCTGTCCGAGATGTATACCGGCCAGCGCACCCTGCGTTTTGCTGATGGCCCGGATGAAGTCCACCACGCCGTCGTCGCGCGGGCAGAGGTCAAGGATTATTTGGCTTCTAACGAACGTCAGGCAGGTACATCAGCCGGAACAAAAGGCGGAAGGCAGTTCGACGGGCCGTAAGGAAAAACGATGAACAACATGTTTGATCTGACCGGGCGTAATGCCCTGCTGACCGGCGCGTCCCGCGGGATGGGGCTGGAAATGGCAAAAGGGTTGGCACAGCAAGGGGCCAATGTGGTGATCTCGGCGCGAAAGATCGAAGCGCTTGAGGCCGCCACCGCCGAAATCAACGACGCCGTGGGTCGCAAGGCCGCAACACCAATGACCTGCAACATCGGCAACAGGCAAGAGGTTGAGGCACTGGCCAAAGCAGCCCGCGAAACGGTGGGGCCGATCTCGGTCCTGATCGGAAACGCTGGCGTGAACCCGTTCTACGGCTCAATGCGCGACATCTCGGATGAAGCCTTTGAAAAGACCATGCAGGCCAACGTCCAGTCGAACCTGTGGCTGGCAAATGCTGTCTTCCCGGATATGGAGGGGCTGGGCGGCGGTTCGATGCTGTTCACCTCGTCCGTCGGCGCGTTCAAGCCATCTGACACGCTGGGCACATACAACATCTCGAAACTGGCGCTGATCGCGCTGGTGCGAAACCTGGCGATGGAAATGGGTCCGACGGGGGTGCGGGTCAATGCGCTATGCCCCGGTGTGGTTAAGACCGAGTTCGCCCGCGCCCTGTGGGACAATCCAAAAATAGCCGAATCCTACCTGCGCCAGGTGCCCCTGCGCCGACTGGGAGAGCCAGAGGATTTCACCGGCATCGCCGCGTTCATGGCCTCTGACGCCAGCCGCTATATCACGGGTCAGGCGCTGACCGTGGATGGCGGCGCCGTGATGTGGACCTAAGGGGAAAGCCATGGAAATCGAAGGACAAATCGTTGTCGTAACCGGCGCCGCCAGCGGCATCGGTAAAGCTTTGGCTGCGGCCTTTGCTGCGGCGGGTGCCAAATCGGTTATTTGCGCCGACCTGAACCTGCCCGGCGCGGAAGAAACCGCAAACCAGATCGGCGGCATCGCAATCAAAGCAGATGTCTCGAAAGAGGATGACATTGCCGCGCTGATCGACCGAACCGAAACCGAGGTTGGGCCGATCGGTATCTTCTGCTCTAACGCGGGTATCCTCAGTATCGGTGGGCCTGAAACCGACAACGACATCTGGCAAGGTATGTGGGAGGTCAACGTGATGTCCCATATCTGGGCGGCGCGCCATGTGGTGCCACGGATGATAGAACGCGGGGGTGGTTATCTGCTGAACACCGCTTCGGCTGCTGGACTGCTCAATCAGGTTGGCTCGATGGCTTATGGGGTTACCAAACACGCCGCGGTCGGAGCTGCCGAATGGCTGGCTTTCACCTATCGCGATCAGGGCATCGGGGTGTCGCTACTCTGCCCGCAGGCGGTTCGGTCCGAAATGACGCGCGGACACGAGGACGGAGTGGCCTCGCAAGACGGTATGTTAGAAGCCGAACCCGTGGCCGAAGCCTGCCTGCAGGCCATTCGAGACGAAACTTTCCTGATCCTGCCGCACCCCGAGGTGCTGGGTTATATGCGCAACAAGACCGATAACTACGACAGGTGGTTGGGGGGCATGCGCAAACTCAACCGGTTTTACGGCGCAGGCATGACCGGAACGCCGAAGTAAAGTAACCCTTTGAACCTGTGCGATCGGCATAGGGGACGCTGGTCACAGGTCATAAACCCTGCGAGCCGTGCTGCTGAACAGCGCGGCCTTTTCTTTCTCGCTGTAATCGGCGGCGATCTTCTTGAGGCCGTTCCACAACACCGGATAGCTGATCGAGATACGGTCGACCGGAAAGTTGCTTTCGAACATGCAGCGCCGGGCCCCGAAACAGGCGATCATGTGGTGATACCAGGGGGCCATGACATCGACGAATTCATCCGAACCCGGTGGCTGGCTGCGATCATGCCAGCCCCACCCATTATCGGGCATGGCCATGCCGCCCAGCTTGGCAACCACATTGGGACATTCCGCAAGGGCTGCGATGTCATCTTTCCATTGGGCAAAGATGCTGTCGCGTTGTCCAGAAAACCGCCCCACGCCCAGAGGCGTAGACAGGTGATCCAGAACCAGCGTGGTACCCGGCACTGCTCGGGCCAGATCCGTAAAAGCGGGTAGTTGGTGATGATACTGCCACGTGTCATAAGTCAGCCCCCGCGCACCCAGGAGCGCCACGCCCCTGCGAAAATCCGGGTCCGAATATAGGTCTTTCGGCCCCCGACCCGGCAGGAACAATTGTTCAGGCTCGGCATCTCGGGCTCCGGCGTGGCGGATCCCCTTGAACAATCCCTGCCCCACAGCGACATGAGCATCCAGAACGGCGCCCAAATCCGGGTTCCGCAGATCGGCAAAACCGACAATCCCAGTCAGACGCGCCGGGCCGGTATGGGCGCGGGCCAATGCCGCGACCTGCCGGGTTTCGCCTACCGGGGCAAGCGGGTCTGACGATGTTGGATCATAGTAAGAACGGCATTCCATATAGACCGTTTCAACCACGTTATGTCCGCTTGAAGTATCGGCCTGCAGCTCGGCCATCTCATAGACATACCCATGCCGCACCCACAGATGGTGATGCGGATCGACGATCTCGCGCTCGGGGTCGATGATATTTTCGGTGGTTTGCGCCAGCCAATCGTCACGCGCGGCCATGCGGGGAATCCAAGCTTTTTCGACTTTCATCACGCCTCCTTAGTTGCGTAATATTCCCGTTCTTCATTTCAGAATGGTAAAGGTCCTTTTGGCGCTAAGTCGCAGGGGCTGGCCGCAGGGCAAAACCTATGTGCGCAAAATCACCCCTGTACCAGATCCTCCTCGTGCAATTTGGTGTAGTCGACAAAGAAGTCGAAACTGCCGGGGTTCGACATGGAATCCCGATTGACCACATGGGCAGGATCACCACCCAAAAGCAGCTTTTTCACCGGAACTTCCAACTTCTTGCCCGACAAGGTACGCGGCACCTCGGTGATTTGAATGATTTCGTTGGGGACAAAGCGCGCGGAAATGGCGCTGCGGATTGCACCATTGATCTTGTCCTTCATAGAGTCGTCCAACGTCAGACCTTCGGCCAGCACCACGAAAAGCGGCATGAAACTGTCGCGGCCCAGAAACTCAAGATCAACCACCAGCGAATCCATCACTTCCGCCAACCCCTCAACGGCCTGATAAATCTCGGACGAGCCCAGCCGCAGCCCCTTGCGGTTAATGGTGGCGTCCGAACGGCCATAGATTACCGAGGCGCCCTCGGGCGTGATTTCGATCCAGTCGCCATGCCGCCAGATGCCGGGATAAGTGTCGAAATAACTGTCATGCAGGCGCGATCCGTCCTCATCCCCCCAGAAATACAGGGGCATTGAAGGTAGCGGTTCAGTGCATACCAGCTCACCAACAGTATCGAAAACCTCATTTCCGGCCTCGTCGAAGGCGCGCACGGCATTGCCCAGCATTCGGCACTGCATTTCACCTCCGCGCACGGGTAGCATCGGGTTGCCGCCGACAAAAGCGCTGGCGATATCGGTCCCGCCCGAGATCGGGGCCAGCCACAGATCGGACTTCACGTTGCCGTAAATCCAGTCATAGCCATCCGCACTCAGCGGTGATCCGGTCGATCCCAGACCCTTGAGCGCGGACAGGTCCAGATCGGCAGGACGTATGCCTGCCTTGAGGCAAGCCTCATAAAACGCGGCCCCCGCCCCCAGAAACGTCAGCCGGTTCCGGGCGGCAAAACGCCAAAAGGCCATCATGTCCGGATGATTGGGCGCAGCATCGAACAACGCGGCTGTCGCCCCTTGGCCCAGTGCCGATAGCTGTGTGTTCCACATGATCCAGCCAGATGACGTCATCCACGCATAGCTGTCGGTTTGCGTCAGGTTCTGGTGCAGGCTGCGCTTTGCGCTTTCAAGCAGCACGCCGCCATGACCATGCACGATGGGTTTGGGATTCCCCGTCGTGCCCGAGGAATAGACAATCCACAGCGGATGATCGAAGGGGACGGGCGTGCTTTGGTACGTCGCATCGCCCTGTGTCAGCGGGCCGAAAGCGTGCGCATCATCAGGAACCTCGCCCGCAACGGGCACCCAAAGTGTGTGCTGCACCGAAGGCAACCCAGAGCGGATTTCTTGCAGCAGGGACCGACGGTCAATTTCTTTCCCCGCATGGGTATAGCCGTCCTGCACGATCAACACCTTGGGTTCGATCTGTCGGAACCTGTCCAGAATGGCAACACGCCCCATGTCGGGCGCGCAAAGCGACCAGATCGCGCCCAGACTAGCCGCTGCAAGGCAGGCAATAAGCGCCGTTTCGGTGTTGGGAAGGACGGCGACCACGCGATCGCCCTGCCCCACCCCCATCTGTCGCAGGTTCGCGGCCAGATTCGCCACGCGATCACGCAGCTCGGTCCATGTCAGTGACGCCACCCCAAAGGTCTCGGATTCAATGATCAGCGCAGTCGCGTCGGGCTGGCCCTCTGCCCACCGCAATACCTGATCGCTGTAATTCAGCATCGTGCCGGGGCACCAGACCGCGCCGGGCATCTTCCGTTCGGTCAAGAAAATCGTGGGTTCCACACTGGCACGAAGATCGAAGAATTCCCAAACGGCAGACCAGAACCCTTCAAGATCCGTGACACTCCAATTCCAGAGCGCGGGGTAATCGGCAAATTCCAAACCCCGTTCGGCCCCAAGCCAGCGAATAAACCCGGCCATGGGGGTAGCCTGCGCCTGTTCCAGCGTTGGTTGCCAAAGGATCGGACGGCCAGTGTTTTGCCCAGTCATGCGATCAAAGCTCCGTGGATCAGGGCGCGCAATTGCGCACGCGATGGATAGGATGAACTGGGCGAAAGTTGAGTGAAGAACACAACGCTCATCTGATGCACCGGGTCGACCCAGAACGCGGTCGAGGCCATGCCACCCCAGGCAAAATCCCCGACACTGCCGGGCACGCCCACCCGACCGGGGTTCAGCGTCACAGACCCGCCGATGCCAAAACCGGTGCCGACCATTGGCTGTTCAGCAAAACTGGGGATGCCCATGTCGGCAATATCGCCCTTCAGATGGTTCGACATCATGAAGACCAGCGTCTTGGGCGACAGAATACGATGATCGCCTGCATCACCGCCACGCCGCAGCATCTCGGTAAAATTCATATAGTCGTCGATGGTGCCAACCAGCCCGCCGCCACCCGAGCGTTGCTTGGTGGTGTGATAGGGCGAGGTCTTGCGATCATCGGCCAAACGCAAAGTATCCCCTCCGTCTTTAGCCGCATTCAGCGCCATCGGATCATCGAGCGGCGTATAGAGATTGGCAAACCGGTCACCCGCATCCACAGGCACATTGAATGCGGTTTCCGTCATGCCAAGTGGCTGGAAAATCTCTTCATCAAAGAACTGGTCCAGTGTCTTGCCCGAAACAACTTCGACCACCCGACCTGCAATGTCGATGCCGACCGAGTACATCCAGCGAGCGCCGGGCTGAAACGCCAGTGGTAGGGCCGCGACCTTGTCAGCCACCTCGGCCAAAGTGCCGCGTTTGGGAGTGAAATCCAGCCTTTGATCCGCCATCGCCTCGGCCACCAGACCGGGGTTGAAGGAATAGCTGAGACCACTGGTATGCGTCAGCAGTTGCTGCAAGGTCGGCGTAGCAGCCGGTTCCGTCTGATCCAAGCGAGTGGCACCCGGGATCAGCGCCTGCATCCGGGCAAAACCCGGAATGAACTCGGACACTGGCGCGCCCAAATGGATCAGGCCCCGTTCCACCAGTGTCATCAGCGCCACAGACGTCACCGGTTTGGTCATGGAATAGATGCGCGCAATGGTATCGCGGGTGAAGGGCAGGTCCTCTTCGATGTTGCGCAGACCGCTATCGGCATAGAACACCTCGGTCCCGTTACGCTTGACCAGGACCGAGGCCCCGGGGTATTTGCGCGCCTCAACATAGCTTTGCATCCAGGGCCGGATACGCTCCAGCCGCGCCAAGTCGAACCCTTCGCTCATGCCAGCATCCTTTGCATAGCGTCGCGGGTTTCTTCGTTGAACCAAGACCGGTCCGTGTCACCCGCCAACCGTTTCATTTCAGCCTCGATCACTTCAATTGCCGGGGCGCGAAGCTGCCGCTTGACCCGGCCATAAGTCAGGGCGGGCAACCTGGCCAGCTCTTGCGCTTTGCTTTGCGCGGCATCCAACAGGGTTTCAACCTCGACCAACTCATCCACCACACCTTGCGCCGCAGCATCTTCTGCGTGGATCGGCTGGCCGGTCAGAAGGAACCGCCGCAGCGTGTTGGGTTCAAGCGTTGCGCGCGCGATCTCAAGCGGGCCAATGGGCAGGTCAACGCCCACGCGGATTTCGGCCAGACCGAAACTGGCCTTCGGACCAGCCACACGCCAATCTGCTGCAAGTACAAAGAAAAACCCACCTGCGATGGCTGCCCCGTTCACGGCGGAAACAAGCGGTTTCGGAAAACAGAACTGGGTGAGGAATGCATGATTTAACGCATCCACCAGACCGTTTTGCGCCTCGCGATCCAAATCCATGGCGTCCTTTAGGTCCAGACCGGCGGAAAAAACCTTGCAGGCGCTATCCAGAACCACCGCGCGCACATCCTCGCGCGCTGCAAATTCGTTTAGCGCATCGACAAAGCCGTATAGAAAATCAGGGTCCAGAGCGTTCACCGGCCCACGCGCCAACGTCAACGCCATCACGCCGCCACCCAAATCGCGACTTTGCAAAAATTCGGTCATCTTCCCCCCTTCAACGGGATCATCATCCCGATCATCCAACCGGCATAGGACCTCCGCCCCGTAACCAACGCACAAAAAGAGGGCTACAAACGCCCCCTTTTGCTGCCTTGCGGCGTGACGCTCTCAGACCTCCAGCCATTCCTTGCGGATATCGTCGCGCTGTTTCAACTCTTGTGGCGTCCCTTCGAACACCACGTGGCCATGACCCATCACATAGACCCGGTTGGCAATGTCCAAAGCGATGTCCAGCTTCTGTTCCACCAACAGGGTCGAGATGCCGCGCCCGGCGATTTCCTGCAACAGTTCGGCCACGCGTTTGACCATCTGCGGCGACAGCCCCTCGGTCGGTTCGTCGATCATCACCAGATCGGGATCGCCCATCAGGGTCCGGCACATGGTTAGCATCTGCTGCTCTCCGCCGGACAAAACGCTGGCCTCAACGTCGGCGCGGTTATCGAGGTTTTCGAACATGTCGAACATATTCTGCATCGACCAGCGGCCTTCGCCGTCTTTCTGGCCAGGTTTCAGCCCAAGGATCAGGTTTTGCCGCGTGGTAAGACCGGGAAAGATATCCCGGTTTTCAGGCACATAACCGATGCCCAGATTGGCGATCTCGTAGGCTTTTTTACCGGCGATCTCCTGCCCTTTGAACCGGACAGAACCATGTGGTTCGACATCGCCCATCACCGCCTTGCAGGTCGTGGACCGCCCGACCCCGTTGCGCCCCAGCAGGGCCACGATCTCACCCTCGGCGATGTTCAGATTCACACCCTGAAGGATGTGGCTTTTGCCATAGTAGGCGTGCATATCCCTGACTTCGAGCATCAGTGATCCTCCATCGCGGTGCCCAGATAGGCTTCTTGAACTCGGGGATTGCCGCGCACCTCTTCAGGGGTGCCGGTGGCGATGATCTCACCGTAAACCAGAACCGAGATACGGTCGGCCAGACCAAAGACCACACCCATGTCATGTTCCACCATCATCAGCGTCTTGTTTTCGGTCACCTGACGGATCAGTTCGACGATATAGTCGGTTTCCGAATGGCTCATGCCTGCGGTGGGTTCGTCCAGCATGATGACATCCGCCCCGCCCGCGATGGTGATCCCAATCTCAAGCGCGCGCTGCTCGGCATAAGACAGAACCCCTGCTGGCAAATCCCGGCGGGTGGTCAGGTTGATCTGTGCAAGGATTTCATCGGCCGCGTCGGTCAGATCCTGTTTGCGCGACACAAGCGTCCAGAAAGAATACTTGTACCCGCGCGTCCAAAGCAATGCGCAGCGGATATTCTCGAACACCGACATATTGGGAAAGATGTTGGTGATCTGGAACGACCGGCTGAGCCCAAGGCGGTTGATCTGGAACGGAGCCTTGCCCCGCAGATCCTGCCCATGCAATTGCACAGTGCCCGCGGTCTGGGCAAAGCGCCCGGTGATCAGGTTGTACAAGGTGGATTTTCCAGCCCCGTTCGGCCCGATCACCGCATGGCGTTCGCCCTTGCGCACGCTTAGGTCAACGCCCCGGATGATCTCGGTCTGACCAAAGCTTTTCCTCAGATTGGTGATTTCAAGAGCAGACGTCATGCGCCACCTCCATCCAGGCTGGTTGCCGCGTGATAGCTATTGGCCATGTCAGGCGCGAACCGTTTGGCCAGCCAACCGCCGCCGATCAGCAACACGGTTGAAACCGCCCAGGGCAGAAACGTGTGGCTGTCAAAGCTGATCCAGAACAAGGTCATCTGATGATCCCCCGGCGGGGCATGGCGCAGGTGGAACACCATCTCGATCAGACAGGCCGCGCCGATGATTGCAAACACGCCGGGGACCAGCACCTTGGCGTAGGGCACGACCAGCGACCTCAGCCGTTTCATTTTGACCGCCGGCGCATGCATCATCAACAGCCCGGCCAAACCGCCGGGGAAAAACATCACGGTGACCAGAAACAGCAGGCCGACATACAGGGCCCAAAGCTCGGTTTCCAGCCCCAGCACCGTGCGCAGCAGCGTAAACACGATGGCCCCGATGATCGGACCGAAAAAGAAACCAACACCGCCCAGAAACGTCACAAGAAGGATCTCACCCGAGGTGGCAAGGTTCAGGTTCTCTTCCGTCAGGATTTCGTAGTTGATCGCAAACAGCGCCCCTGCAACCCCGGCAAAGAACCCCGAGGCGACAAAGCTGTGAAACCGCACCCAACGCTGGGAATAGCCCAGAAACTCGGCCCGTTCGGGGTTGTCACGCACCGCATTGGCAATCCGGCCAATGGGCGTGCGCGAGAATAGAAACATCAGCAGCGCCGACAACATAAGCCAAAAGGCCGTCAGATAGTAAACCTCGATCTGGCTCAGGAACTCGATGCCAAAGAAAGGCAGGCCATAGGTCCGGTCACCGCTGATCCCTTCTTCGCCGCCAAAAAACACGACGATGATGATGGAGCAAGCGGCAATCAACTCACCCACGCCAAGCGAGATCATGGCAAAAACCGTGCCCGAACTGCGGGTTGAGAAACTGCCTACGACAATTGCCAGCCCCATCCCGACAAGCCCGCCAAAGATCGGCAAAACCGGCAGCGGCAGCGCGGCGAAAAAGTCGGACATGTTCATGATGTGCATACAGGCAAACCCACCTACACCCATATAAACCGCATGGCCGAAACTCAGCATACCGCCCTGCCCCAGCAACATGTTGTAAGCCAGCGCAAAGATGATGGTGATAGCCATCTGGTTCATGACGGTAATGGCAGAATTGGCTGTGAACACCATCGGCAACAGCACCAGCGCGGCAGCCGACAGAAGCCACGGCATGACGACGCCCAGCGAAAGGCCCGGTGCCTGTCTGCTGGCAGAGATTTGAGATGTCTGTGTCATGCCTGCCGCTTTCCGAATAGACCATAGGGCCGAAACACAAGGATCAGGACCATCAGGATATAAGGCAGAATGTCCGCGATCTGCGGCGAGGTCAGCGTCCAGAGATCGCGCCATGCGCTGTCCCAGATCGGGTCGGGCGTGGTAAATCCGATGCCATTCAGGATGTCTTCCATACGCACGTTATATGCCTTGGAGAACGTGGTCAGCCAGCCGATGATCAGCGACGCGACAAGCGCACCACCAAGGCTGCCCAATCCGCCGATAACGATGGTGACAAACACGATCGAGCCCAGCACGAAAGCCATGCCCGGAAAGGTCGATAGGACCGGCCCCGCGATCACACCGGCGACACCGGCCAAAGCCGTGCCGACGCCGAACACCCCCATGAAGACCAGCGGCACGTTGTGTCCCAGCGCCTCAACTGTCTTGGGGTAACTCAGGGCCGCCTGAATGATCAGTCCTACCCGCGTTCTGGTCAGTATGTAGAGCAGCACGAGGAAGATCGCGACCGAGGTGAAGATCATGAAAATCTTGTAGGCCGGGATAGCATTGCCCGCGATCGAAAAGGCGGTGAATTGCAAAATCTCGGGAATTTCATAGGGCATCGCGCTTTTGCCCCAGATGAACTGCACCAGCTCTTCTATCAGCAAAGCCAGACCGAAGGTGAAGATTAGCTCGGGCACATGACCGTATTGGTGGACTCGGCGCAAACCATAACGCTCGACCAGCGCGCCCAGAACACCGACAATGACCGGCGCGATCAGTAGCCCCATCCAGAACCCCAGAAAGACACTGATTTGAAAAGCAAAATACGCCCCCAGCATATAGAAACTGGCATGGGCAAAGTTCAGAACACCCATCATGGAAAAGATGAGTGTAAGACCCGCGGACAGCATGAACAGAAGCAACCCTGTCACCAGCCCGTCGATCAGGTTGACGGCAATCAATTCCATGCCTGTCCCCTTTCACGAAGAATTTGACAACATCAGACAAGACCAGCCTGCCGCATCGCACGCGGCAGGCTGCAAGCGCTCATAGGCGTTAGGGGCGCTTCATCTTGCAGGTGGTTGCCGCATCGGCAGCCGCCATTGTGACCGTGTCCTCAGCCTTCAACCCGAAGCCCGAGTTGTCATAGTCGAACTGCACGTCGTCAGTGTGGGCCTGAATATGCACGTCCTGAATGATCTGATGGTCGATCTCGCGCATTTTCAGCTTGGTGCCCCAGATGCTGTCATGCTCCATACCTTCCAGAGCATAGGCAACCTGAGCCATATCTGTCGCTGTGCCCGCCTCGTTGATGGCTTTGGCCAGCATCTCAACCACGTTGGCAATCCGCGGCTGTGCCGGGTCGGTGTCGGGATAGGCTTCCTTGAAGCCCGTCACAAACGCGGCAGCACGGTCCGAGACCGGCGGGTTGATCTGGCCTTCGCCCACCACCCGCAGAGATCCGACACCGGATTCCCCGAACGCAGCGGTAATGCCGTCAGCCGCGCCGTAATAGGTGTAGATCGGCCCCTCAAAACCGTTCTCAAGCACCGACTTTCCGAGGTTCAGCATGTCTGCGCCCCAGTTGCCGGTGATCACAAGATCTGCCTCTGACGCCATGATCTTACGGGCATAGGGGGTGAAATCTTTGACCTTGCCGATCGGATGCAACTCGTTTCCGACGATCTCGACATCGGGGCGCTTTTCGCCAAGGAATTTCACCGCAGCGGCGGCCACAGCTTTACCAAAAGAGTAATCCTGCCCGATGATATACACTTTTTCGACGCCATCATCTGCTGCAATCACATCGGTCAGCGCGTCCATCTTGATGTCTGCATTCGCATCAAAGCGGAAATGCCAGAAATTACATTTATCGTTGGTCAGGGCCGGATCAACGGCCGCGTAATTCAGAAAGATAACCTGATTGTCGGGATTGCGGCGGTTGTGCTTGTCGATAGCGTCGGTCAGGGCGTTGGCCACGCCCGAACTGTTGCCCTGCGCAATGAAACGGATGCCCTGATCGATTGCCACCTGCAACTGAATGAGCGATTCCTTGGGGCTGATCTTGTTGTCGAATGCGACGATTTCAAAGTTCTGACCGTCCAGAACACCGCCTTCTTTGTTGACCAGTTCATCGGCGGCAAACTTAAACGTCGCAAGACCCTGATTGCCCGTCGCCGCAAAAGGGCCAGACAATGGGTCGATAAAGGCAATCTTGATATTCTCGGCATATACGGCAGTTGCACTAATCGCCACTGCCAGCGCAGCACTCAAGCCGCGCATTGTTGTATTTTTCATATCATTGTTCCTCCCTGTTATTGTCCGACACACGCCTCCTCCGCAGTGCCGGAAAACACAGGCTCACAGTGACACACCCCCGAAAAGAGTCAACAGTTCCTTTGATTTTTATAGCCTACAATCAATTAGTTAAGAGACCCAAAGGCGCCACCCAAATCTTGAGCAGCGTTCTGATCACCGGTGCAAAATTTTTGTTCAATAGCTAAAAAAACGAACAAACCGGACTAAAGAAATTTCCAAGACTTGCCGCAGAGCCGGTCCAATCGAAATACAGACCCCGGGCAACTTCGGTCCCTAGGCCAGACTAAGATTTTTCCCGGCCTCAACCAGCATTGGGCCATAGACTGTTTCCAGCTCTTTGGGGGTTAGGTGAAAAGACGGACCTCCTACGTTCAGACCAAACACCCGGTTGTCGATGACCGATTTGAAGGCAACCGAGATTCCGTTTACGTCCGGTCGCCAATCTCCATAGCCGGTACAAAAACCCAGCCGGTCCATCTCTTCCTGTGCTGTGTTGAAGCTGCTTTGCCGAAACTCTTCGGTATCGCTGTCCTGCGTCCGCGCGGTCTCAAATGCCTGGGCGCGTTCATCTTCGTCCATCGCGGTCAATATCGCCCGCCCCATGGCCGAGCGGAACAAAGGCAGACCCGTCCCAACACGGGCCACCAAGGAAACCTGTTCACGCGAGGTTTCGGTCGCCAGATAAACTGCATTCATTCCATGCCGTTCGCCCAAAGCCACAACAACATACGAGTTGGGACCATTGCGCAACTTCAGCATTTCGCGCCGTGCGCGTTCGGCAATGTCCAGACTTGCCAATACGCCAAACCCCAAAAGCATAACGCCCGCGCTTAGTCGATAGGTGCCAGTGCGATTGTCGACCTCAAGATAATCCAGCTTGCACAATGTGTGGGTCAGGCGCGAAACGGTTGCCTTCGGCAGTCCGGTTCGTTTGGACAGATCGGTGTTGCTAAGTGCGGTATCCCCTTCGCGAAAGCACCGTAGAACATCCAGCCCCCGCGCCAAAGCGGTGATGAAGTTACGGTCTTTCAGTTCCTCACTGGTGCCTTCGACCATCGTTTACCCCTTAATTCCAACCACTATCCAACGCACGCAGCCCATGTTCGGCAAAGATCGGAACGAACTGCCCGGACTGTCGCGCACGCTCGGGGTTGGATGCATTGCCGTCCAAAGCTCGTTTATAAACGCCCTGAATAATTGCGGCCATACGAAAGAAGCAAAAAGCCAGGTAGTAGCCGAAATGGTCAATTCCATCCAACCCCCGGTAGGTGCAATAGGCGGCGACAAATTCTTCGTCGGTCATCAAACCTTCTGCGGCACGGTCCACGCTTGCCAGCCCGCGGCCCATACCACCCGGCGGCATCTGCCATTGCATGATCACGGCGGCCAAATCTGCATAGGGATGGCCAATGGTGGATAATTCCCAATCCAAAACAGCCAGCACATCCGGGCTGCTCTTGCAGAAAAGCATATTGTCGATGCGGTAATCGCCATGCACCAGCGTCCGTTGTCCGTCATCCTCGGGGGCCTCATCCACCAGACGCGCCATCAGCCGGTCCATCGCCGCGATGGTCTCGGTTTCCGAAGCGCGGTACTGCTTTGACCAGCGGCCGATCTGACGTTCAAAATAATTCCCCGGCGGCCCGTAATCCGACAGGCCCACCTTGCCGATATCGACGCTGTGCAAGTCTGCCAGTGTTTTGTTCATCGCCTTCTGAATACCGCCCCGCTCGTGCCGGGGTACATCGGGCAATTCGGGAAAGTTGAAGTGCCGCCCGTCCATGAAGTCCATTACATAGAACATCGAGCCGATGACGCTTTCATCTTCGCAAAGAAGATGCATCTTTGACACGGGCACGTCCGTCTCGGCCAACGCCTTTTGCACCCGGTATTCTCGGTCAACCGCATGAGCCGATTTCAACAACTGGCCCGGCGGCTTGCGACGCAGTACATATTTATGCGAAGGCGTTCTTAGCAGGAAGGTTGGATTGGATTGACCGACCTCAAACTTCGTGAACTCGACCGGTCCCTCGAAGCCTTCAATCCTGTCAGACAGATAGTCAGCCACGGCCTTTGCATCTAGGGTCTGGGTCGATTTGGACATCGTAATTCCTCAGCTATGAGTGATCATCTCGGCCTGCGCTACAGGGTGCAGATGAGGGATTGCGTTAAATTCGGTCAACCCGATACCCCGCGATGAGAACAGGAACCGAGACTGAGAGGTGTTGCGAAGTTGCAGGTTCAATTCCATCATTTGCGGATTGGGCGCATTCAAGACAGACGACGTGATCTGACCAATGGGTCCACCGGACGAAACCACAAGAACCCGCCGGGCCTCGGTTTGTGTGACAAAACGCAAGGCAGCGGCGACGCGCGCCGAAAACTCGGCCCAGCTTTCCGACGCGTCGGGCAAGCCACCTTCCTGCCAGTGCAGGATGGTTTCCCTTAGCGCACGGAAATGGGTTTTGCGATCCCCCTGTACCCTCTGGGGAACGTCGCCGCCGAAACGTGCGTTTAGCAGGTCCTTGAAATCATACTCGTTCAAACCCGCATGTCGTTCGGGCGTCGCACTAAACCCCATCGAAGCCAGCGTTTCGGCATGGCGCGCCAATGTACCAGTGATCAGACGGTCCGGAACCCAACCCGTGCCCTGCAACCAGTCGCCCAATTGAGCAGACTGCCGGTGCCCCAGATCCGAGAGTTTGTCGTAATTGTCCGCCCCGAACGAGGCCTGTGCGTGGCGGACAAGAAGAAGCTCTGCCATATTCAGCCCGGAAACTGCCGCGCAAGACTGGCGCCAGCAGCCAGATACTCATCTGCAATTCGGTCAACCAGCGCCCGGGCAGGCCCGATGCTTTTGACCGTACCAATGCCTTGGCCAGAACCCCAGATCGTTTTCCACGCTTTGGGCTTTTCGCGGTCAGTCGAAAAATTCATCGAGGTCGGGTCCGCCGTGGGCAGGTTTTCAGGGTCCATTCCTGCATTCACAATCGACCCACGCAGGTAATTGCCCCAGACGCCGGTGAACAGCGAAGAATAGACGATGTCATCCCCGGCGCTGTCCACGATCATTTGTTTGTAGCCGGGATCGGCATTGGCCTCATCCGTGGCAATAAAGGGTGACCCAACATAGCCGAAATCAGCCCCCATCGCCAAAGCCCCCAGCAGCGAGTTGCCCGAGGCAATCGCCCCAGACAGCGCCAGCGGCCCATCGAACCATTCGCGAATTTCACGGATCAGAGCGAAAGGCGACAGCGATCCGGCGTGCCCCCCTGCTCCGGCGGCTACGGCCACCAGACCATCGGCCCCTTTCTCGATCGCTTTTTTTGCGAACTTGTTGTTGATGATGTCGTGAAACACGACGCCACCATAGGAATGCGCGGCCTCGTTCACTTCGACCCGTGCGCCCAAAGAGGTGATCCAGACCGGGACCTCGTGCTTCACGCAGATGTCGATGTCCCGCTGCAACCGTCCGTTTGACCGGTGCACAATCTGGTTCACCGCATAAGGCGCGGCCGGGTTGTCGGGGTTTTCCTGATTATGCCTGTCCAACTCTTCCTTGATGCGGGTCAACCAGGCGTCCAGCAGGGGCGGCTCGCCTTCGGCCTCTCGCGCGTTAAGCGCAGGGAAAGAGCCGATGATGCCTGCCTTACATTGCTCAATCACCAGGTCAGGGTTCGAGATGATGAACAGCGGTGAGCCGATCATCGGAATGCGCAGACCCCGCAGAACCTTCGGCAGATGTGAATCGTCGCGGTTCCAAGCGGTCATTTATAGAACCTCAAACAGGCCAGCGCCGCCCATGCCACCACCGATGCACATGGTGCAGACCACATATTTGGCGCCGCGCCGCTTGCCTTCGATCAGGGCATGACCCACCATCCGCGCGCCGGACATGCCATACGGGTGGCCGACAGAAATCGCGCCACCATCGACGTTCATAATCTCGTTGGGAATGCCCAGACGGTCGCGGGAATACAGAACCTGCACTGCGAAGGCCTCGTTGAATTCCCACAGGTCGATGTCGTCCATGGTCAAGCCATGCGCCTTTAGCAGCTTGGGTACGGCAAAGACGGGGCCGATGCCCATCTCATCCGGCTCACACCCAGCAGCCATCACACCGACGTAGCGGCCCAGAGGTTCCAGTCCTTTTTGTTCTGCAACCTTGGCCTCCATGATCACCGAGGCCGATGCCCCATCCGACAACTGCGAGGCATTGCCCGCCGTGATGCACTTGCCTTCCTTGATGTGGATGCCATCCTTGAACACCGGCTGCAGACCGGCCAGCGACTCGACCGTGGTCGAGGGGCGATTGCCCTCATCCTTGTCCAGCGTCACCTCATGTTCTGATATCTCGCCGGTTTCGCGGTTCTGCATTTTCATCACCGTAGTCATCGGAACGATCTCGGCGTCAAACCTGCCTGCCTGCTGCGCGGCATGGGTGCGAGCCTGAGACTGCGCGGCGTATTCATCCTGATATTCACGGCTTAGACCATAGCGTTCGCCAACGGTTTCGGCGGTTTCAAGCATGGTCATGTAAAGCTCAGGCTTGTGTTCAACGATCCACGGGTCGCGCCCCACGCGCATCTCAGGCGTCTGCACCGTCGAAATACTCTCAACGCCGCCGCCGATCACTACATCCATGCCATCGTGCACCACTTGCTTGGCTGCCGTAGCAATCGCCATCATCCCCGAGGCGCACTGACGGTCTAGCGTCATACCGCCCACTGTTACCGGCAAACCGGCCCTGATAGCGGCTTGGCGGCCAATGTTGCCCGCCTGATAGCCCTGTTGCAGGGCGGCACCCACGACGCAGTCCTCGATCTCGGCCGGATCAACGCCAGAGCGTTGCACCGCGTGTTCAATGGCATGGCTCATCAGAGCTTGCGGGGTGGTAGCATTGAAAGCGCCGCGATAGGCTTTGCCAATCGGGGTACGTGCCGTTGAGACGATCACTGCGTCGCGCATTTCGTTTGTCCTTTCGACGGATTATGCTGTCTGTTTCGAAAATTTTACATTTAACCAAAGGGGCGATCGAGCCCCGGTGCGATTAGAACCCCCGCAATCCGGCCACGATTTCGGCGTGATAACTATAATCCCCAAGCCATTCCGCCGAGACCCGCGCCCGTTTCATGTAGAACCCCATGTCAAACGCATCGGTCATGCCGATGCCGCCATGCATCTGGACCCCCTCCATCACCGCCAGCTTTGCGGTCTTGGTCGCTCGGGCCTTGGCCAGCGACACGGCAAGGGTGGCGTCCTTGGGATTTTCATCCAGCATCCGCCCGGCGTGCAGAATGGCGGAACTGGTCACTTCGGTCTCGCACCAAAGATGCGCCGCGCGGTGTTGCAGGGCCTGAAACGCGCCGATTGGAACGCCGAATTGCTTACGCTCTTTCAGATATTCAACCGTCATGCCAAAGGCCCCGGCGGCCAAACCTGCGGCCTCGGCCGCCAAGGCGGCCTGACCAGCCTCCAGCGTCGGCCGCAAGATTTCCATGGCATCGCCAACCGTGCCCAGAACATCCTCTCCCGTGGCCTCGACATCCACAAACCTGATCCGCGCTGATGAGCGCGCGTCGATCATATCCGAAACTGACCGTTCCACGCCGTCACGGTCGGCGGGGATATCAAACAGGGTCAAACCTTCGTCCGCTTGGGCCAGAACAAGCAATCGGTCGGCAAAGCCGCCGTCCACCACAAAGCTCTTGTCGCCGCTCAGACGGAAACCGTTGCCGTCCTTGGTGGCGGCCAATGTCGTCTTATCCGGTGCGTGTTTACGGCCTTCGTCGATGGCCAGCGCATAGGTTCGTTCACCTGCCGCGATCGACTGCAGCGCGGCATAAGCCCTATCATCCGCCACCCGCCGCAACGCAGTTGCCGCCATTACCGCTGTCGAGATAAATGGCGTCACAGCAAGTGTTTTGCCCATTTCACCGGCCAGAACCCCGGCGGCGGCATGGCCCATATCCGACCCGCCTTGCGCCTCGGGAACCAGAATACCGGCCCAACCCATCTGCGCCATCTCAGCCCAAAGCGCGGGATCATGCGCTTCGCCCGCATCCCGCATGGCGCGCAGCTTACCAACCGGGGCGGCCTGATCCAAAAAACCGCGCGCAGCATCAGCCAGCATCAACTCTTCTTCGGTTTTCACCAATTTGGTCATGCGTGACCCTTTCTGCCCATGATCAGCAACCGCTTGCGCCCAAAGTCACGACGGCAATCCCAAGACTCGCTTGGCTACAATGCCCAGCATCACCTCGGACGTGCCACCTTCGATGGAATTCGCCTTGGTGCGCAGCCAATCGGACGGGCGCGTGCCCATAGACCCATCCCACTCCAGTGCGTCCGACCCCCCCGAGTCCATCAACACTTCAAACACGCGCTTGTTCAGCTCGGTGCCCATGTATTTCAACATCGCCGAGGCATCACCTGCGCCGTGACCTGCTTCGGCCTGATCCTTGTAGCGTTCCAGCGTCAGCCCAATGGCCAACGCATCAATCTCGGTCTGCATAGCCTCGGCGCGCAGACTGGCGCTGAGGGCGCCGTCACTTTCGTCGGTCAGCACCGCACCAAGAGACCGGCCCGACCCCATCAACCCACCGGCCCCGCCCGAGATCATCTCGCGTTCATGGGTCAGCAGGTATTTCGCCACGTCCCACCCTTTGTTGACCTCATGCACCACCTGTTCCTTGGGCACTTTGACATCATCAAAGAAGGTCTCGCAAAAAGGCGACTCACCCGAGATCAGGCGAATGGGGCTGGTCGAAATGCCGGGCGTTTCCATATCGACCAAAATGAAGGAAATCCCCTTGTGCTTGGGCGCGTCGCGGTCGGTGCGCACCAACACGAAAATCCAATCCGCCTTGTCGGCATATGACGTCCAGACTTTCTGGCCATTGACCAGCCAGTGATCCCCCTTGTCCTCGCACTTGGTCTGCAAGGACGCCAGATCAGACCCCGCGCCGGGTTCTGAATAACCCTGACACCAGCGTATTTCGCCGCGCGCGATTGACGGCAGATAGTGCAATTTCTGCTCTTCGGTTCCAAATTGCAGCAGCGCAGGCCCCAGCATCCAGATACCAAAGCTTTCAAGCGGGGAACGCGCCCTGATACGGCGCATTTCTTCGTGGAACACCTTTTCCCGCGCCCGATCCAGACCGGCCCCGCCATAGGCGCGCGGCCATGTGGGAACTGTCAGCCCCTGTGCCGCACACCGCTCTAGCCAGTCTTTCTGCGCCTGCGATTCAAACTCCCAGCGCTTGCCGCCCCAACAGATTGTTGCTTCGCTTGAACTACGATCGCGCATCTCGGCCGGGCAGTTTTCCTCTAGCCACGCACGCAAAGCGGCCCGGAAAAGATTCGGCTCGGTAATATTGTGCATCGCGTCCTCCCACGCCTCACAGAACCCAAGCTCTGCGACGCCGTTCCGCTGTGCAGAATTGCATTTCAATTTCGTGTTGACAACCCCTCTCTACGCCCGATGATGCTTGCCAAGAGCGCTCAGGCGTCGCGAGGAGGACCCCATGAAAGCCATGCTAAGCACCGCCACGGGCGGCCCCGAAACACTGGAACTGACTGAACTGCCAGACCCGACGCCAGGCAAGGGACAGGTTGTGATACGTGTCCACGCGGCAGGGCTGAATTTCCCTGACACTTTGATGATTCGGGATCTTTATCAGATTAAGCCACCCCGCCCGTTTGCCCCCGGCGGCGAAATCGCGGGCGAAGTTGTTGCCTTGGGTGAAGGCGTAAGCGATCTGGCGGTGGGCGATCGGATACTCGCGCTGACCTCATATGGCGGATTTGCCACCCATGTCGCGATTGACGCGTGGCGCGCGGTGAAAATCCCCGATGTCATGCCCTATGAAGATGCAGCCTGCTTTGTTTTCACCTACGGCACGTCCTATCACGCGCTGAAGGACCGCGGCTATCTGGCTAATGGGGATACCCTGTTGATCCTTGGCGCTGCCGGTGGCGTAGGGGCTGCGGCGATCGAGCTGGGCAAGGCCATGGGTGCGCGCGTGATTGCGGCCGTCTCGTCCGAGGAAAAGGCCGATTTCTGCCGCCGGATTGGCGCAGATGAAACGCTCATCTATGCACGTGAAATGGACAGCCGCGACGCACAAAAAGAACTGTCGGCGCAGGTCAAGGCGCTGGCCGGGCCGAATGGGGTTAACGTGGCCTATGACGCAGTCGGCGGCGGATATGCCGAGCCGGTCATCCGCGCCATGGCCTGGGACGGGCGGTTTCTGGTTGTTGGCTTCCCTGCGGGCATTCCAAAGATACCGGCCAATCTTGCGCTGCTGAAAAGCTGCCAGATTGTTGGTGTGTTCTGGGGTGCGTCAGTGATGCGCGATCCTGCGGCACATGCCGCGAATATGAAGGACCTGTTCACACTGTACACGGAGGGCAAGATCAAACCCCAGATCTCAGCCAGCTTTCCCCTGGAACAGGCTGCCGAGGCCCTCAAGCTGATGGATGATAGAAAAGCGATGGGGAAAGTTGTTCTGACAATGAGCTAAAGCACGGCGCAGCCTTTCCTGCGGGCGCTATTCCAGATGCGCCGTGTCATTGTAC
Organism: Ruegeria sp. HKCCD7251; assembly: GCF_013031165.1. NCBI lineage: Bacteria > Pseudomonadati > Pseudomonadota > Alphaproteobacteria > Rhodobacterales > Roseobacteraceae > Ruegeria > Ruegeria sp. HKCCD7251. The sequence continues at coordinate 125,503 of NZ_WPZC01000004.1, forward strand.
CCGCGCACCACCATCTTATCGCCATGGATCACCAACCGGGTGAAAGAGCCATTGGCCGCGCCCAGAAAAGTCATGGCAGGCACGCCTGTGGCAATCGACATGGCGGCGGCGATCACCCCGCCATGGACAAACGCGGCCACGCGCTGATCGGGATGCGCCGCTGCGATCCGCAACAACCCGGCGCGAACACGCCCGGTGAACTGAGCTGTGGTTTCCGCCCCCGGAATCTCACCCCATTCATGGCTGGCCTCAGCGCGTTGAAAAGCCGGATGCCGCTCGGCCGCGCGAATGCGGTACTCTCCGCCATCCCAGTCGCCCAGAAAAACTTCGCGCAGATCGCGTTCTTCGATCGGCTCCAAGGCCAGATGCTCCAGCAGCGGTGCCGCTGTTTGGCGGGTGCGTCGCAATGTAGTGACGTAGACGGCAGAAAAAGGAACCGACTTCAGCCGCGCTGCAACGGCCTCGGCCTGACTTTCGCCATTCGGATGCAAGGCCGGATCGCCATGCCCGTCTTTCAGCGGGAAGGGTTTGCCCGGTATCGCCGGCTCGGATTCACCGTGTCGGACCAGCAAAATATCCGCTGCACCTGCAGGCGGAACAAAAACATGCTGGCGAAACTCTTTGGTCATGGCGCGCGTCCTTTTCAGCATTCCACACGACACAACACCACCCCCGCGCCAAGCGCAACGTCCTGATGCCGATTGACGATAAATAGGTCGCGAACCCAGAAGGTCGCCCATCTCTAAACGGTAGTGAATAGTGTTATAGGGCTGAAAACTGCGCAGACCGGCAAAAACAAGGGCGCGCGCATGATGTTAAGATGTCTTTTGAACGGCTCGGTCCATTCGGAGCCTCTCACCCTATGTTGGGGTGAGCCTGCCTCGCTTACATCAGAAGCGCGGCGTAGCTTTCGGCGGATGCGTTGTGCAGGAAATAGGCCAACAGCAACGCGCATACGGAAATAGGAGCTATCAACTCCATCGCATCCCTAATGAACTTTGAGGAGCCATTCCCGCGCAGGCCCGAGTCCGCTGTCTTGGACTTCCGCGCTACTGGGAACAGCTCCTTTGAGATATATTTAACCATGTTCAACTCGTTACTAACTACTTTGGACAACCTATTCCCCTCTAATTTAACCCAATATTAACGCTGTGATAATTCAGCTATTGCCGGGGACTTTGCCACCAAATCCGGGGATATTAATCCGCAGGATCGCCCATTGTTGAAATACCCAGAACGGTGACAGCGATCGTACCCTTCGTGAACTAGCGAAAGAAGAACAGACAAGTGTGGACCCTTATCTGGGTCGTAGCCTTGCTTTAGTCCCTTAACGTCTGGTTCCGGACTTGGGACGGCGGCTTTGGAAGCAGCACGCAGTATCTCCTTCCTCATTCCCCGGTTCTCATGGCTCTGGCGGCCAAGATTTTTGTAGACCTTGGCCGTAGCGCCGACAAACCTGCGCTGTTCATTTTTTCGGCGCTTGTTTTGTGTTTCTACTGGTGGCTCGCTTGGGCACCAGCCGATACCAGCGGTAAGCCGCACAAGTGTGCCGGACCTTCCGCACACTCAGCGTCTTATTGGTTCAGTGATATTGGTTCACCTGACGCTGCATCTTGGAACACAGACGCAGAATTCGAAGGATGGGATACACGATTCCGTTTGAAGTCGAGGGGTCAACAAAGGGTTCGTTTTTGGTCGGGTGGGACATGACTGCCTCCTAAGCTTACCTAAGGTTAACTCAGACCCGGAACATGTTCTGTGAACAAGGGCACACAAGACCAAACCATGTCCCGTATTGGCGTATAAAATGGCGCCGCACATAATGGGTCGAGATCACCCTTGAAAGGGTATTATCAGTGCAAAGCCTGTGAAGATGGGAACGCAGCATCAGCCTTTACCGGAATTTTCATCCAAAAATCTGCTTATTCAAAAATTTAGGGAGCCATCTCCCTAACTGGCGGAAACGGCTCCCACAAATTTGGTCATTCAACATTTAACTCGTTACTCAACGTGTCATACAATTATCATTCACAGCCTCGCTTGGAAAATTATCGACGCATTTTTTGCGACTTGAGAGGTTTTTCGATCAATACTCAGAACAGTGACAAAGCACATCGGCACACTGTTTACTGATTAGAGACTTTAACGGGTGAAAATTCCCGCCAAGCGACCAATTTGAGCCAAAAGTTTGAGAATCTTCTGTGGGCTTAATCAGGTCGTCGATTCATTACGTTCCAAGGCCATAGAAACGGCAATCTTGGTGCCTCGCAGGGCGCAAGGCTTGTCAGAATTACATAGTAATGTTTCTATGTGATCAGCGCTTTAGCGACAAAACAGGACTTTAGCACGCACAATTGGGAGGATTTCTATGAAACTGCATTGCTTGGTCGCGTTGTCGGCGAGCCTTATTTGTTCGCAGACCTTCGCACAAGATGCGCCGATCCAGCACGATGCAGAGTTCTACGTCCTACAGGCTCAATACGCCCAGCAATGGGCTCAGGATGATGCTGCCGTGGACGCGGCGCTTGCCACTTTTCGGGCGGAAAACGGGGGCAAGCCTCCGAATATCATCAATGTTCTGATTGACGATGTCGGCTTTGGCGACATGGGCATTCCTGAACTGAATGCTGTCAGAGGATATTCAACCCCCAACATAAACGACTTTTCGGATCAGGCGATGCGGATGGTTCGCATGTACACAGAACCCTCGTGCACGCCAACCCGCGTGGCACAGATGACCGGGCGGCTACCGGTTCGCATGGGGATGGGAAACACCTCGGTCGATATTTCGGGTTTCGGTTTACCCAGCGACGAAGTCACGTTGGCAGAGGTGCTGAAGGGCGAAGGATACGCAACCTCGCATGTCGGCAAATGGCACATGGGCGACATTGCGGAAAGCTGGGCCATGAATCAGGGGTTTGATTACGCCCAGCACGCGGTGCACCAACAGGGACAATTGGATATCTTCAATGATGATGGCATTCGGGAACAGGTCTCGGTCGGAATAGGCGACTACGATCCCATCTATACGCTGGATAACTGGTTCCGCCCCGATCCCGCGGCGATGGTTACCGTGATCGAAGGTGAAGCCGGAGGCCCGATCCGCGAAATCCGAATGGAGCCAGGCGAGCGCTGGGGCGCTGAAAAATACGATGAGATGAACCAGGCATTTCAGGACAAAACGCTCAGCGAATTGCGGCGGTTGTCAGAAGGCGAAGCGCCATTTTTCCTGCAATACTGGCCCATGATCCCGATAGACAGCACAAGAACAGGGCGAACTGGCCCCGAAAGCGCCAATGCCGGGTTGTTCGTCGACAAGATGCAGTTGCTGGACCAGTGGCTGGGGGATTTGTTTGACGAAATCGACGCGCTGGGGCTGTTGGAAAACACCATTGTCGTCGTGATGGGGGACAACGGACATTTCACCAAATATTCCCCGCAATCCGGCTTTTCTGCGATGGTATTTCGTGGCGGCAAAGGGGACACCAGCGAGGGCGGAATTCGCGTCGACGCCTTCATGCGCTGGCCCGGCATGATTGAAGCCGATGGAATGCTCAACAGCATTGTGCATGTCTCGGACCTTTATACGACGCTTGCACGATTTGGCGGTGCCACACAACATATCCCGCGTGACCGGCTTGTGGACGGCGTCGATCAAAGCGCGGCGATCCTGTTTCAGGACGAACAGAAAGCGCGCCGCGACAGTGTGATCGCCTATTCGATCCACTCGCCTGAGGCGATTATCAAGGATCAGCTCAAGCTGGTTTTCCCCGGCTCGCTGGAAAATGCGATCCTGGCGGACTTCTTCAACCTCTACCGGGACACACGAGAAGAATACCCCGTTTCAACCGAAGTGGGCGCGTGGGGCGGGGCCGAGTTCGTTCGGATACTGGGCCGGCACATGGCCCGCAAAGAGAAATTCCCGGACACTCAACCCGCGATTGGTGTTCCCTATGAAGGGATCGAAAACATCCGACCGGAAACCCAGCGGGCGGTCGAGGCATTTCTCGCAAAACAAGGCTCGTCCATGCAGTAATCAGAACCCCCTTTGCCGCAACCCTGCCAAAGGCCCAAGCATTATAGACATCAAGGAACACAAATGGCTGCAAATCTAATTTTCGCTTTTGGCTTGGTCATCTCGCTTGGCATCGGATTTCTGTACTTTCGCGATCTTGGTGACGTTTCGCAGATGCTGCTGAAGGTAAAGCGCGAAAACATGGTGCGCTTTATCCGGCATGAATACACACTGATCGCCGTTGGGCTGGGAAGCTTCGTGGTCGCTACGCTGGTGCATTTCATTTTTGGCAGCGGGCTATTCTGGCTATGGATCATTTCAGCTTTGCTTGTGATCTTCCTTTATGGATTTCCCTATGTCTGGGTCCACTTGGGACTTAGAAACCAACTGAACGATGCCGCCTTTTTCCCGATTTCAGAAGCCCGGAAATACGTCGGCCCGTCAGCGCCCGTTATCGTAATTGAAAACAAGGGACACGCCCGCGCGCATCCCGATGCACAGATCATGAGGCCTCATCTGGCCGGCGATGTGAACGGGTTGGGCGGAGAGGACATCGTGATGACCTATTGCGCGATGGCAAATCTTGGACAGGGCTATGCCCCCCGGATCGAGGGCAAGCGTCTTGATCTGGAAGTTCTGGCACAGCACGGCAACAACCTGATCCTGCGCGACAATGAAACCGGTGAGCCAATCCAACACATCTATGGGTTCCGCGAAGCCGACCGGGACCCAGAGGCCGATGGCCTTGCCTGCCCCCTGCGGCCCGAAGCGCAAATGACGCCTTGGCCGACCTACCGGATGACGTTTCGCGGCTTTCAGAAAGCCTTTCCCGAGGGCGAAGTCTTTCTGAACCCACCCTCGCCAAATCTGGCTTTGCGTCTGCTGGACATGATCACTGAGATCACGTTCGGCTGGGGCATCGGGCGTCAGCATCAAGAGGACGCCCCTGTCATGGACAACATGGATCGGACCGACAATCGCTTGCCCAACAAAACCTATGTTTGGGGGATCACTATTGGCAATGACGCCGCTTGTTGGACGGATGACTTCGTGGTCGACAACAATTGGATCGTCAACGCCAATGTCGGCGGGCGCGATGTAGTCGTCAGCCTGGACCCCAAATACGAAAGCCTTGGCGTATGGTACAATGACAGCGGCCAGCCTGTGACGCGCTGTGACTTTTGGGGGATGTCGGATCAGGGCCGGTTGAAACGTGTCGAAACGCTGCGCGCGGGCGTGTTCTGGCATGTCTGGTCCGAGTTCTTTCCGGAAACCGACATCAATCGCGTTTCACAAGGGGAGACCAAAAGCGAAGCGGTCGCCTGACATACAATTTCACGCTTAACGATCTTGGGAGGGATCAATGGCTATTACAAAAAGACTTAGAGATACCGCACTGAAACTGGCATTCGCCGCGACGCTGCCCACGTCAGTTTACGCGCAACAGTCTGATTGGTCTTATCAGGCCACGATTTATCTGTTTACGCCCGAAACAGAAGTGTCCCAGGAAACGCCCAATGGAACAGTAGAGGGAACTCTGGCCTTTTCAGACGCGCTGGAAAACCTCGATCTGGCGTTCATGGGTACATTTGCCGCAACCAACGGACGTTGGTCGATTTTGGCCGACTATAACTATACCGACCTTTCGTTCAGCAACGACACGCCCGGTCCGGCCAGTTCCGGCGTCGAAACATCACTGACCACGCAGTTCCTGAGCGGCTATCTGGGGTACAGGGTGTTGACCACAGACACCTCGACCGTCGATTTGGCCGGAGGGTTCCGGTGGTTCCGAACCCAAACAGATTTTACCGTTTTACCGGGAGCGGCGCCCGGACGAATGGTAAATGTCGACGAAAGCTGGACCGACCCTGTCATCGGCGTCCGAGCGCGCATGAGGTTCAATGAACGGTGGTCCGGAACCGGTTTTTTTGACTATGGCGGTTTCGCAAGCGACAGCGAAACCTGGCAAGTTCTGCTGACCGCAGACTATGCAATCAACGACCGGTGGTTGCTGAGAGGGGGGTACCGCTATATCTCGTTCGATCACGAAATAAACGGCGGCGACTTCAAGTTTGATCAATCCGGCCCGCTATTTGGGGCAACCTATCGGTTCTAGCCGGTTGCTTTGCACACAAACGGGAAATGCGTCTGGGACCGCAATTCCCGCTGCTGGGCGTATCAGGTCACAGGTACTTTGATACGCTGCGGCGAGGCGTCAAAAGCGAAATTAGGTGACATCGTTTCAAGCACATTCTGATGCGCCACCTGAACCCACGAACGAACCTGCAGCAGGATCGCTGCCCCGCCGACAACGATTGTCGCGCCTATCATGGGAGAGGCCGCTAGTTCATAGTTTTGGGTGCTGGCGATCCACAATGCGAACCCAAGGCGGGTCACGGCCACCGCGTCCGTTACGCGGGTCAGCTTAGGCAGGAAATAAGACGTGATCGCAGACGCGCAGACGATCAACCCCATGTAGATAAACCCCGCCAGAACCGGCAGCGGCAATCCCAACCGTGTAGCATCGACATGCGAGTACAGAACACAACCCGCCGAGAACGCGAGGAAGGCAATGGAATAAAGTCTGCGCTTTTCCCGGTTTAGATGTTCGACAATCCGTTTCACGGCAAAGCCCCTGAGCCAACTGACTAGACCTTTCTGAAGCCGGAATTTGTGGTTGATCTGACGAAATCTGGGCGGAAATGAGACTTTGCCACCGAAGGACCAAGACTGCGTGGTCACCTTAGTGCGGCGTTTCAAATTTTCCTACGGCTTGGAAATGGCCAGTCGGAGGCGTCGGAAAAAAGATCAGGCTTTGGTAGCACCGGAAAAGTTTAATAAATCAACGGCCAGCCGGGTTATTCCTCGACAAATATCACCAGCAGCAAGCGGCGGATCTCCAATACAAAGTCTTCCTTCGACTGGGAAATGACCAACGCGCCGCGCGCGGCGGTTATGACCAGATAAGAAAGGTCTTGCGCGCGTTCCGAAGTGGACGCCAGACCTTGCCGCAACAGAAATTCACCCAGTTTTGCAACATAGGCCCCTGGCCAGTTTTCCGGCTGCGCCGCCGCAATCTCCAACGCATCTTCCAGCAGCTTTGCACCATGGTCCGTTTTGGATATTTCCAACGAGTCGCTCACGACATGAAGCAGGACTTCTTCCAAAACTTGAAGCGGAGCGCCGTCACCTTTCTCCAAAAGCTCAAATACATTCCGGTACAGGGTTTCGGTATAAGTTCTCAGCGCCCACGTATAGCAGGACTCTTTCGAGCCGAATTTCTTGTAGATCGACTGACGGGACAGCCTGACCGCCTTCGCGATGTCTTCCATGGATGTCTTACGGAACCCGTATTGCGCAAACGTGTTCATCACGTCACGGGGATCAACACCCGAAATCGTTGGCGCCGTTACCATGTCTTACCTCTCATCAACCCGGTGCATGACGGATACCTACCCTTAGGCAGGTGCAAGTCCGCTCATCTTCACGTTGCCTCTTCCTGTCGCGTCACGTTTTGCCTGCACGAATTCGTCAGCCGCTGTTCCCCGCTTGAATCAAATTAGACTTCAAACTTGAGGCAGGGCCGAACGTCGCGCCTTTTTTGGGACTTGGTTTACACAACCAGTCCAACTTGCCAACGGCTCTTGGCGTCGCAGTTGCGTTGCAACTGACGAAACTAGCCAAAAAAACCGTCGCCTGCGGAACGCAAGCGACGACTCGACTAATTTGACGGCATCAGGATTGCACGGCTTTCATGAACCGGTCTCGGATCACGACGGGGTCCATCGTAATCGGTGGCATTTTCGCGTTACCGCTTTCGCACTTACTGACGATGATCGTCATTTTCTTGGCGTCCAGCGCCTCCTGCAGCACGCGGCCTGTATCCTCGGCCTGACATTCGATCACCCGATCGCAGCCCGCCGCCTCGGCCATTTTGGCAAGTGACGTTTTCTGCCCGGCATAGGTGGGTTGATCGCCCGTCGACCCATATGACCCGTTGTCGACAATCAGCAGGATGTAATTGTCAGCCACGTTATTGGCGATAGTGGGCAAAGTGCCAAGATTGGTCAAAACAGACCCATCGCCGTCGATGACGATAACCGGCTTAGGTTGGGCAAGCGCCAAACCCAAACCGATGGAAGAGGCCAGACCCATCGTGCCCAACATATAGAAATTGGTCGGCTGATCGTCGATTGCGTGAAGCTCCTGACTGGGGATACCAATGTTGCAGACCACCAGTTGATCCCGCAAGATCGGAGCGATTTCTTTAAGGATTTCTGAACGGATCATTGGTCGCCGTAGCCTCCCCAAAAGTTGGCATCGGTCAGAATGGCGACCGGTTTGTTGCACATGAACGTGTATTTCAGGATTGCGTCCAATTCCTCGACATCCGCTTGATGGTGAAAGTGGTAGGTGGGGATGTTCAACTGGGCAAGCAGGGCCTTGGTGTGCACCGCCATTTCAACCTGACAAGCGATGGGTTCACGCAGTTCTCCGCGATACGAGATCAGCATGGGCAGCGGCATCCGGTAGTACTGAATCAACGTCGCAAGCGTGTTGATCGTTACACCAATTGCCGTGTTCTGCATGATGATGGCCGGGCGCTTTCCACCCATCCATGCACCTGCACACAGGCCCATGCCCTCATCCTCTTTGTTGGAGGGGATGTGGTAGATACCATCACGCTCATCAATCTCGGCGATGACGCCCGCCAGTTGCTTGCACGGGACAGTGGTGACGAACGAAATATCGTTGGCCATCAGATCATCCGTGATCTTTTTGTCTATGTTCATGTCCTGTTTGTCAGTCCTGATTGGGGCGCAAAAGCGCGATTGACGAGTTACGGCCTGCGGTGCACATGCACGGCACAGGCCGCATGACGGACGACGCGCGAGGCGGTCGACCCCAGAAAATAGTCGCTGAGGCCAGGCTTGTGCGACCCTATGACGATGCATTCAACGTCGTTGTCACTGGCATAGTCGATAATGGTCCGTGCGGTGTGGCCCTTGATGATATCGCACTTGATCCCTTCAATATCCGACACTTTTTCGCGCAGAAGGTTGCGCGCAGAGCGAAACCCTTCGGCGACCACGTCCTTGTCCAGATATGCGCTGACCGACCCTTGCGGCATTTCATAGACATGCAGGGCTATGATCTCGGTATCTTCGGCGGACAAGGCACGTGCAACCTGCAATGTGTGCTGTGACAACCCATGATCCAGCGCCATCGGCACGAGAATTTTCTTGTACATAAAAGCCTCCTACTCCCATGGCGCGAGGATGATCTTGGGCGCGGAAACCGCACCCCTCCGCAGATCCTGGAATGCGCGCGCGCCGTCAGACAACGCGCGTGCCTCGACCCAGTCAAGCGCACCCAGACGGCCATCAAAAATGGCCTGTGCGGTTTCTCGGAAATCCTCAGCCGTATATGTATAGGTGCCGAAAAACGTGATTTCCTGCAAGGTCATACGGCGCACACCCAGCCCGCCGCTATCCTCACCCAAACCCGCATGAGCGATCACCCCGCCCGGCTGTGCCAGAGCGGAGGCCGTCGCGCGGGTCGCGGCAAACCCGACCGCATCAATGATCAGCGGAAACGTATCGGTGGTTTCAGCGACTGGCTCAAAAGGGATCGCATTTTGCAGATATGCGCGTCGCAATGTGTTTGGCTCAACAATCTGAACGTTTTCGACCCCCATTGCGGACAGGGCCAGCGCAGCGGCAACCCCGATGGCGCCGCCGCCCAACACCAGCGCGCGACGCTCCATGGATGAATGCAACGCCTCAAGCCCAAGGCGCGCCGCATGCCACCCCACGGCCAGCGGTTCCGCCAAAGCAGCCTGTGAAAGGCTGACATGCTGCGGCACCTCGATCAAATTTCGTTCTGGCATGGCAACAAACTGTGCAAAAGCACCTTCACGGGGCGGCATTGAGATGATCTGACGGTCCGGGCACAGGTTTTCGCGCCCAGCAGAACAAGCACTACAACGTCCACAGGAAACCAGCGGGTTAATGGTAACCCGCGCGCCGTCACGAGGGCCGCCTACAATAACGCCAGCCGCCTCATGTCCAAGGATCAACGGTGCCGGTCGACGCGCATCATGGCCCAGATAGGCGTGCATGTCCGACCCGCAGATCCCGACCGCTTGGATCCGGATGAGGTGCTCGCCCGGATTGGGCTTGGCATCCGGGACATCCCGATAGGCCACGTGTTCGACACCTTCATAGACCAAAGCCTTCATTTTGCGGTGAACCCCCCATCAACCATCAGCACCTGCCCGGTGACATAGTCCGACGCGCGCGAGCACAAAAACAAGATCGGGCCGTTGATGTCCGCCATTTCGCCATTGCGGCGAATACAGGTCTGGGCCGCATTACGTTCCGCGCGCTCAGGATCATCAAAAACGGCGCGCGTCAGTTCGGTTGGGAAGAACCCCGGCCCTATTGCATTGGCCGTGATGCCGAAGGGCGACCATGCCTCGGCCATTGCACGGGTCAATTGGCCTATCCCCGCCTTCGTGGCACCATAGGCAACACCACCCGGAAAGGCGCGCGTCGTCTGTAGCGAGGCGAAATTCACGATACGGCCCCACCCCTTTTTTTTCATCTCAGGAACCATCGACTGGCTTATAAAAAATGGTGCGCTGAGATTCACAGCCAATGTCTGATCCCACCCCTCGGGGGTCACGTCATCAGCTGTCTCACGGGTGTTCAACCCAGCCGCGTGGACGAGGATATCCGGCGCACCAAACTTGGCCGAGACTTCCCGCGTCAGTGCGTCTACACGCGATCTGTCTGAGATGTCGGCGACGACCGCATCGGCATTTTCGCCGATCTCTTCGATCAGCCCGGCCAACGCCTCGGATCGGCGCGCAACGCCCACAACCTGCGCCCCCGCAGCCGCCAGAACCTTGGCCACCTGTCGCCCTAGGCCCGAGCTTGCACCGGTCACGCAGGCAACTCTGCCTCTCAAGTCAAAAAGCGCGCGCGGGTCATCCATCTGCGGTCAGGTCAAATTGTTCGTCGGGGAAATACTTGGCCAAACGCACGTCTGCGGCACGTGCATGGCCTTCCATCCCTTCCAGCCGAGAAATGCGGGCGGTTGCGACGGCGATAGGCTTGGACCCTTCCCGTGTTGCGCGCTGCCACGTGACGATCTTCATGTATTTGTGGACGCTCAACCCCCCAGTATAGCTAGCCGCGCCCGACGTCGGCAGAACATGGTTCGTCCCCGTTGCCTTGTCGCCATAGGACACCGTGGTTTCTTCACCTAAAAACAAGGAGCCATAGCAGGTCAGCCGATCCAGCCACCAATCCAGATCCTCGGCCTGAACGGTCAGATGTTCGGGCGCGTAGGCGTCGGAACAGGCGGCCATTTGCTCGCGATCCGAGCAGACAATCACTTCGGCATAATCCCGCCACGCGGCAGAGGCGTTTTCGCGGTTCAATTCGGGCAGGTCTGCGATCAGGGCGGGAACCAGCTCCATCACTTTTTGCGCCAAAGCCCGATCATCCGTCACCAGCCAGACGGGTGAGTTATACCCATGTTCGGCCTGACTGACCAAATCGGTTGCCACCACATGCGCGTCGGCGGATTTATCCGCAAGGATCAGGCTGTCGGTCGGTCCTGCGATCATGTCGATGCCGACCTTGCCATAGAGGATACGCTTGGCCTCGGCCACGAACTGATTGCCGGGGCCCACAAGGATATTCGCGCGCGGCAGTCCGAACAGGCCATAGGTCATCGCAGCCACGCCCTGCACCCCACCCATAGCCAGAATGCTATCGGCCCCGCAGATATGTGCGGCATAGACAATGGCCGGGGCAACACCTTCTCCGGGTTTTGGAGGAGAACACGCGGTGATATGGCGACAACCCGCCACTTTGGCCGTCGTCACCGTCATGATCGCGCTGGCGATGTGGCTATACCGCCCGCCGGGCACATAACAACCCGCCGCATCCACCGGGATCGCCTTTTGCCCTGCGACAAAACCGGGCACGATCTCCATCTCAACGTCGGAAACTGTTGCTTTTTGCGTTTCGGCAAAGCGACGCACGTTGTCATGGGCAAACCGGATATCGGCCTTCAGCTTTTCGGGCACCCGCGCGATGGCCGCGTCAATCTCGGCCTGAGTCATCAGCACGTTGCCCTCGAACTTGTCGAACTTCGCCGCGTATTCCATGGCCTTGGCGTCGCCACCCGTTTCGATATCGGCAAGGATTGTCTTCACCGTGTCATGCACCTCGGTTGCATGAGACTGCGGGGTTAGCGTCGCTTTTTTCAAATACTCGCGCGGCATGGTTGGAAAACCCTATTGGTAGATTTCAGGAAGCAGCGTGGTCGACACAGCCGGAACATAGGCGATCAGAATAACCACGATCAGCATTGTCAAAACAAAAGGAACGGCACGGGCTGCAATCTTGAGGATCGACTCGCCGGTAATCCCCGAGACCACGAACAGGTTCAGCCCTAACGGGGGCGTAATGAACCCGACGCCCAGCGCAGTGATCATCATGATGCAGAACTGAATCTCATTCATGCCGATGTTATCCGCCAGCGGTTTCAGGATCGGTGCAAGGATCACGATATTCGGCGTCGTTTCCATCACACATCCGGCCGCGATCAGGATGCCGATCATCAGCAGGATCAGCAGATATGGATCGTCAGTCAACGAGGTCACGGCGGTCACAAAGCCCTGCGGCACACCCATGATCGCCAAAGCCTCGGCCAGGGGCGCGGAAAAGGCGATGATCGGCAGGATCACCCCGTTTACCTTGGCCGAACTGACCAACATTGACGGAAAGTCGGCCAGCGTCAGGGTGCGCAGGATGAAGCCCATGATGATGGTGACAACCACGGCGGTCGCGCCCGCCTCGGTCGGGGTCAGGCGGCCCGAGAAGATGCCGTAGAAGATTATCCCCGGCACGATGAACGCGTACCAGCCGGATTTCAGCGCCTTGCCCAGATTGGCCAGCCACTCGCCCATGGTCATCATGCCGCCGCCCTCATAGGCGTAGATGCGGTTCATGATGATATTGGTCACAAGGATCGAGACCAAAATGGCCAGTCCGGGGATCAACGCCGCCAGAAACAGGGTCGATGCGGAAATCCCCAGCACCAGACCGATGATGATATAGGCGATCGATGGCGGGATCAGGATGCCGGTACAGGCCCCTGCTGCGACCAACGCACAGGCATAGGGGCGGGGATAGCCGCTTTCGACCAGTCGGTTGATCGTCATTCGGCCCACCGCAGCAGCACCCGCCGCGTCCGAACCCGAGATGGCGGCGAACATGCCGCAGACCAGAACGGTAGCCGAGCCAAACCCGCCCTTGGCAAAACACGTCAGCGCCTCGGCCACATCCAGGAATTTGCGCGACAGCCCCGTTCGGACCAGCACGTCGCCCGTCAGGATGAACAGCGGCACGGCAGTCAGGGCAAAGGCGTCGATGCCGGTGAACAGACTTTCACCCACAAGGCTGAGCGGCAGATCGCCCGACATAATTAGCATCACGATGGCCGCCGTACCGATGGCCGCCCAGACGGGTACGGCCAGTGCAATCAGGCCAACGAACAGGATCACCGGCAGGTAAAAATCCCATCCCAGTTCAACGGTTTGATTAAGGGAACCCCAAAGCATCGCGTGTCCCTTCAGTCAAACAGCTTATCGCCTTCGAAGACGGGCTTGCCGTCCCTCAGGCATTTCAGATCGCGCATCAGCGACTGGATCAGCCGCCAGATCATCAGCGCAAAACCGGTGGGCACGGCCATCAGGAACCAGACCTTTGACACGCGCAGCCCATCCGTGACCGAGCCGAACTTGGCCGAAACATGCACAGCCTCGTACGACCAATAAAGCGCGATGACGGCCACGCCGAACATCACCAGATCGCCAAAGATATACAGCAGCGCCTTGGGACGCGGCCCGAGATAATGCATGATCACGTCGATGCGGATATGGGCACGTTCCTTGACCGCCGCCGCTGCACCAATCCAAGCGAGGTAGATAAAGGAATAGCGAACGATCTCTTCGCCCCAGATCGACGAATATGCGAAAATTTCGCGCCGCAGGACCTCGATGGCCATGGTGATGACCAGCATCACGTAGAACACCAGCAGCAGCCAGCGTTCGGCGTTGCGGTCTATGTTTTGAAGTAAGGTCATCTGTTCCCTCGGCGTGCAGGCAGTCAGACGCGCGCCTTCTGGTCCGGGCGTTTACCGGCCTGACTGCATGAGGTTGTGGCGGTCGATCAGGCGTCGTGGACGAAATACTTGCCTTGGGTCCCTGCGGCCTCGACCAATTTCTCGAACGCATCCATCGATCCGGCCAGTTCCGTCTTGAACGGATCCCAATCGGCGTTCTGATATCCACCGACGCTTTCCCACTCGGCAAGTTGGTCAGAGCTGAGCGAGTGGAACTCGACACCCGCCTTGTTCAGTTCAGCCATTGCATAGGCGCGGGCCGAGGGCACTTTGGCAAGGTTCTGGTGGCTCGTCATTTCGGACGCCCACATGATGCCTTCCTGTACGTCCGCCGGCATCGAATTGAACCACTCCAGATTGCAGGAATAGACCTGACTGTCCGGCACGGCCTGCGTAAAGGTCACGTGGCTGAGGATGTCCTTGAAACCAAAGACGAACAGCGCGCCCACAGATGGATCAAGCGCATCCGCGACGCCCTGCTTGATGGCCGAGGGGGTCTCACCCCAAGCGACGGGCGTCGGGTTTGCGCCGACCATGCGATAATACTGCTGCAACATCTTGGAACCCGGCACGCGAAACTTAATGCCGCTCATGTCACCCGGAGTGATAATAGCATTACCGCCCTGCCGCACGGCAACAACGCGGGGGTCGATTACGACGTAGAACAACGCCTTGAACCCGGCAGCTTCGACCTTGGGATGGACTTCGTTTTTCCACGTGTCCGAATTCACAAGATTGGTGAATTTCTGGTTCGAGCCGCACAGATATGGCATGTTGATCAGGTCAACGGTCGACGCAAACGGCGCGAAATTCGACAGCGAGTGTTGCGCGGCCTGAATGGTGCCGCCCTGAACCTTTTGCACCAAAGATCCGCCTGCACCCAACTGTCCACCGGGGGCCAGCTTGACATAGACCTTACCGTTGGTGGCGTTCTGAATGTTTTCCTTCAGATCCAGCTGCATGATCGGATAACTGCGTGATGCACCCAGCACATAGGCTGTGGCGATGGTCATCACGTGATCCGCCGCCTTTTCGCGCTCGCTTTCCTCCTTGGCGGTTTGCGCTGCGGCCTCGGATGACCACAGCACGCCCCCCGCCCCGGCAACCAGCGCCGCCGTGAACGCCCCCGTGGCGCTGAGCTTCAGGAAATTGCGGCGCTCGGCCGACGCCAGTTCAGTTTTTTCGTTGTTCATTGATTGCCCTCCCAAGCAAAAAAGTCAGCCGTCGCTTTCTGCGTCGCGGTCAGCCTCCTTTTTCAGAATTGCGACAACGAACAGGATCGACGCCGCGAACAGGACCAACATCTCACCCACGTCCTCAAGAAAGGCACTGCCTGCAAAAGCACCCAAAGCCACGTTCGCGAAGTAGATGATAAACACGATGATGGATGCGGTCAGAAACACTTTTCCGGACTCCCTTCGGATTCGGCCCAAAGTCATTTGTAAGCGCTTACATCAAAAATGCAAGCGCTTACATATCTGCTTTCCTTGGGGGCCCGTTGAGATTAGACTTATTGGCAAAAGTGAATTGCGGGTTTGATAATGTCGAAATTGGGGGCGGCACCAACGCTGGACGATGTGGCCAAGATGGCGGGCGTTTCGACGGCGACTGTCTCGCGCTGCCTCAACAGCCCCGACCGTGTCGTCAAGGCGACGCGGGAACGCGTTCAATCGGCTGTTGATGCCTTGGGCTATACACCGAATTTTGCTGCACAGGTGATGGCCGCCAAACGTACATTCACCATTGGTGCGATCATCCCGACAATGGAGAACGCAATATTCGCGCGCGGGCTGCAAGCCTTTCAGGAAGAGTTGCACCAGCACGGATATACCCTTTTGGTTTCAAGCTCGGCCTACAAGCCAGACATCGAGGAAGAACAAATCAGGACGCTCGCGGCGCGGGGCGCGGATGGGCTTTTGCTGATTGGCCATGACCGCGACCCAAAGATTTATGAGTTTCTGGACCGTCGAAATATCCCTACCCTGGTCGCGTGGTCTTTTGCGCCAGATGCGCCGGTCCCCTCGATCGGATTCGACAACCGCGCGGCGATGTGCGCATTGGCAAACCGTGTCATTGCCATGGGCCACACGCGTCTTGGCGTGATTTCCGGCGTCAGCGCAGGCAACGATCGCGCGCGCCTGCGGATCGAAGGCGTAAAAGACGCCACGCGGCAGAACGGATTAGACGTTTCGGATCTGACAATCATCGAAACGCCTTACGAAATTGAATGCGGGGCCCAGGCGTTTTCCCAGTTGATAGGCCAAGCTTCGCGCCCGACAGCCATCCTTTGCGGTAACGACGTCTTAGCCGTTGGCGCGCTGCGGCGGGCTCAAGAAATCGGGCTGCGCGTTCCCAAGGATGTTTCAATCACCGGATTTGACGACATCGAATTGGCCCGAATTGTTAGCCCGGCCCTGACAACTGTACACGTTCCACATCGCGAGATGGGGCGCAAGGCCGCCCTGCAACTGGTCGAGATGGTCGAAAAACAGGTCACGGATCAGGGCGAACAGCTCGACACCAGTATCATCGAAGGTCAATCGCTTGGGCCGCCGGGCAAAACTTAAGCTGCCTCGGCCTCCATCGTCCTGAATTCATTTTTGAGCCAGATATGTTTTTTGCACATAGGTTCGGTAAAGTGCTGGCGTATCAGCTTTTCCATCGCCTTCTGGATCAAAGCCGATGTCGTTTCGGGATAGACCTCGGTGGTAAACAAAGACACGGTCCGCACAAAGTTCCGGCCCGGAAAAGGCATTGCTTTGACGCTGTCATGAAATCGCTGAGCGCGGTGGAAACACGCGGCAGTGGTAATCGCCCATCCCGCGCCCTCGGCAACCAGCCCAATGATCGACTGATTGCATTCCAGTTCGAACCGGTTCGGCAAATTGTACTTGCTACGGGTCAACTGAATTTCGATCTGTTTACCGATCATATAATCCCGCGAATATCTCAACAGCGGAAGGTTTGCATCCGGCTCAAACAGTTCTTCGGGCTGAACTTCAATGCTACTAGGTAAAATGACGATAAAAGGGTCGCGCATCAGCGGGTATTCGATCAGCCCCTCTGTGCGTTCTGATGGCCGCGTGGCAACCCCAGCGTCCAGCTTATGCTCTTGAAGTTTGGCGATGATCTCATGGCTGGGGCGGGTGTAGTGTCGAAAGTTACAGCGCGGCAACGCCTGAGCCAGAAACCGGAACAGATCAGGCGCGATCTGGTTGTCGAAATCGTCGATCAGGGCCAGCCTCAGATCGGTCGCGTGGCGCCAGTTTCCGGTTCGGATTTCAGCCTCACCCCGTTTCAATACCGTCAGGCCATCTCGGACATAACGCGCGAAAACCTCTCCGGCCGGGGTCAGCCCCATTGGGCGGCGACCATGGTCTACCAGTTCGATGCCAAGCGCACGTTCAAGACTGCGCAGGTGGTTTGAGACAGTACTGATGGACAAGCCCGTTTCCGACGCGACCTGTTGGATCGACCCTGACTTGGCGATCAGTTGAAACACTTCCAGCCAGCGGAGGCTTAGAGATTTAGACACAGCAACCGTCCATTGTTTCGATTACCTCGAAACAAGCCAAGCAGAGAAATGTCCGTTCGGCAATGGTGATGTTGTTTATTCGGCCCTAACCTAAGACCGAGCCCGTTCAAGATTTGGGTCGTAGGGCGAGGCCGGGACGACGGTGACCGCCACATGCTCGCCACAACGGTCCAACACCATTTCGCTGCCGATTTCGGCCAGTTCCGGCTCAACAAATCCATGCGCCAGGTTAAGGCCGACTCGATGCCCCCATTCGCCAGACGTGACCGTACCAACCACCCTATCCCCCTGCATGAGCGACCCTCCGGGATGCGCGGGGCCTTGCGATGTGTGCACCTGCAAGACAACCAGCTTTTTGCGAGGTCCGTCCGTTTGCCGCGCCTCCAATGCCTTGCGCCCAGTAAAGTTGCCTTTGTCCAGCTTCACGAACCGATCCAAGCCGGTTTCAAAAGGATCAAACTCTGTAATTAAGTCGGATTTCCAATGCAGGAAGCTTTTCTCCATACGCATCGAGTCGACAGCGCGTGCGCCAAACAACTTCATGCCCATGGGTTCACCGGTCTGACGTAAAGCCAAGTAAGCAGCATAGAGCGATGCGTTGGGCACATGAATTTCATAGGCCAGTTCGCCCGAGAAACTAACACCCATAACGGTGGCGGGGGCGATCCCGACAAAACACTCGCGAACGCTGAGCCATGGGAACGCCTGGGCCGACCAGTCGCCGCGGGCGCAGGCGGACAGGACATCGCGCGCCTTGGGGCCAGCAAGGATCAGGATGGTCTGATCGTTGGTCAGGCTGCGCAGGTGGACGTCTTCGTCAGCCCGCAAATGGCTGGTCAGCCAGTCCATGTCGTGAAATTCGCTGGCCGCTGCCGATCCGTACCAGATACGTTCAAGGCCCCGGTCACTGGCGGGCAGATTGGCCACCGTCGCCTCGGCTTTGATCATACCGTGATGGTTCAAAAGATAACCCAGCCCTACCCGGCCGTCGCGGCGGGTAACCGCGCCGCAGAACATCCGATCCAGAAACGCGTGATGATCTGCACCCGTGATCTCGATCCGACTGAAACCGTTCACCTCGGCCAGCCCCACATTGGTCTGGACATTGGCAACCTCGGCGGCCACCAGATCGAAGGTTTCGTCAAAATCGAAACTGTGGCTGGGCGCGAAATCGGGCGCGGGCTTGATGTAATCCACCCTTTCCCACCCGTTGACCACGGTGAACTCGGCCCCCTCAGCCGCCAGAACCGGGGTCAGAGGGGTCGTCTTAGCGGGTCGCCCGGCGGGGCGGTGTTCATGCGGAAAGTGAAAGCGGAACTCGTTTTGGTAATCCTCGATGGCTTTTAGCGCCGTCAGTTCGACATTCGCGTGACCCGTAAACCGGCGGGGATCAAGGCACCACGTGTCGTAACACGCCTCGCCATGCACGATCTGTTGCGCCAATAGCCAGCCGTGGCCGCCGCCCTCGCCCAGACCGGCGCGCAGGCCGATGATACAGAACGCATTGCGCTTGCCCGGGATCGGCCCGACCAAAGGCGCACCGTCGATCGTATAGGTGATCGGGCCGTTGACCACCGTATGCACGCCCACCTCCATCAGCGCGGGCATCCGGGCAAAAGCGCCCTCCAGCACATCCGTCACGCGGTCCAAATCGTCGGGGCACAGCGCATTGACGAAGTTGGGGTCGATCCCGTCCATACCCCATGTCTTGCAATCCTGTTCGTAGAACCCCAGCAACAACCCGTTCTTTTCCTGCCGACAGTAGTAATCGCTGATCGGGCATCGCAGCAGAGGCATCCTGTGGCTGGCATCGCGAATGGCCGGAATCTCTTCGGTCAGGAAATACTGATGCTCCATCGAGGCGACGGGATGATGCACCCCCATCATCGCGCCCACCTCGTTCACGCGATAGCCACCCGCGTTGACGACGATATCGCAGTCGATATCGCCCTTTTCGGTCTTCACCGTCCATGTGTCATCGGCGTGCTGTTTCAGCCCGATAACCGGCGTGTTGCGATACACCTCGGCCCCTGCCTTGCGGGCCCGGCGCGCCAACGCCTGACACAGCTGGGCGGGGTCGATATCGCCGTCCATCGGATCCCACAGCCCGCCAATCAGATTCTCGGTCGAGATCAGAGGGTGGCGGCGCGCACATTCCTTGGCATCAATCACCTCGAACTGCACGTCCATCCCACGCGCCATTGATGCGAAATGGCGATAGCCCTGCATCTGCGCTTCGGTATTGGCCAGCCGGATGCCGCCGTCGCCATGGTGATAATTGATCGGATAATCCGGGTCTTCGGCCAGTTCCTTATACAGCCGGATCGAGTGCGATTTCAGCCCGACCATCGTCTGGTTCATTCCAAAGTTCGTCACCTGCGCCGCCGAATGCCATGTGGTGCCCGAGGTCAGCTCGTTCCGCTCGACCAGAACCACATCGCTCCACCCCTCCTGCGTCAGATGATAAAGGGTCGAACAGCCTGCAATCCCGCCTCCGATGACAACGACTTTGGTGCGTGATTTCATGGACGTGGCTCCTGCTTTGCTGCCCACAAGTCTTGCGGAACAATGCGCGCCCGCGACAAGCCGCCCAGTGCTTGTATTGAAAAATCGAAACCGCGATTGCGGATTCTGCAAATTGCACTTGGCCTTTGCCAAGCGCGTGAACCCGCGCTTAGGGTTCAGGTAACAGGGCAAGAAAGGAACCGGATGAGCACGGGCAGCAAACGAAGCGGTAGACGCGCCCGGCACGCGAAGCGCGCGGCGGCCCCTGTGATTGATCCCTGCCCGCCCGGTCAGATCGGTGGCGCCTTTAAGCCGCTGACCGACCTTGAGATCACGCAGATTTACGATTCCGCCCTGCGCCTGCTGGAAACCCTCGGGATGGGAGAGGTACCCGCTCGGCTGGCCCGCGACCTGCGCGCAGCAGGGGCGAGACCCGGACCTGACGACCGATTGCTGTTCCCGCGCGCCATGGTCGAACAGGCCATTCAATCCGCCCCCAAACAATTCACCTTTCACGGCCGCGATCCCTCGCGTTCGATCGAGGTGGGCGGAGACCGGGTGTATTTCGGCACCGGCGGCGCGGCAGTTCAGACGCTGGATATCGACACGGGGCTATATCGCCCCTCAACCCTGACCGATCTGCATGATTTCACCCGGCTACAGGACACGCTGCCCAATGTCAGCTGGTTCACCCGGTGCTGCGTGGCGACCGACGTGCCCGACAATTTCGATCTGGACGTCAACACCGTTTATGCGCTGATCCGCAACACCACCAAACCAATTGCCACGTCCTTTACGCTGGCTGAACATGTCGCGCCCATCGTCAAGATGCTGGATATCGTCGCCGGAGGCCCCGGCGCGTTCGCCGCGCGCCCGTTCCTGAAGGCGCATATCAGCCCGGTCATCTCGCCCCTGCGATATGGCGAGGATGCGGTGGACGTGGTCTATGAATGCGTCACCCATAACATCCCCATGTCCTGCATCACTGCGGCACAAGCCGGTGCGACGGCCCCGGCCACGCTGGCCGGGTTTCTGGCGCAATCGCTGGCCGAAACACTGGCCAGCCTTGTCATGGTCAACACGATCAAACCGGGCTTTCCGATGGTGTTTTCCAACTGGCCCTTCATCGTGGACCTGCGCACCGGGTCTTTTGCGGGCGGCAGTGGCGAGACGACGATTCTGAACGCGGCCTCGGCGCAGATTTCCAATTGGTTGGGGCTGCCGTCAGGTGTGGCGGCCTCAATGACCGATGCCAAGGCGATTGATGCGCAATACGGGGCGGAGAAAGGTATCACCTCTTTGGCGGCGGCGCTGGCGGGCGGGAACCTGATCTATGAAAGCTCGGGCATGACCGCATCGCTGCTGGGGGCCAGTTTCGAGGGCTTCGTGCTGGACAATGAAATGCATGCCCACACCTATCGCGCTCTGCGCGGGATCGAAGTGACCGAGGAAAACCTCGGGTTCGAAGCGATCTGCCAGTCGGTTCTGGGCGACGGGCATTTTCTGGGCAGCGCGCATACCTATGACGCGATGGAGCGCGATTATTACTACCCCGAACTCGCCGACCGGACCGAGCCGCGCACCTGGGCGGATGAAGGCGCAAGCGACGCATGGACCACCGCCCGCGCCCGCGCGCAAGAAATCCTCGACACACACAATCCCCAATATTTGACGCCTGAACAAGATGCGGAAATCCGCGCCCGGTTTCATATCCTTGATTGACCTTCCCCAACCCATCCTCGGCGGCTAGGGTCGGCGGGACTTGCGACGAATGAGGCCCCGATGACCGACCCCTTCTTTCAGCCCGTCTCAGCCATGGAACTGGCGCGCTTTGCGGGCGTACCCACCTTCATGCGCCTGCCCGGCATGACGCTGGATCACGCGCGGATCGCCGAGGTTGATATCGGGCTGGTCGGCATTCCATGGGACGGCGGCACCACAAACCGCCCCGGTGCGCGCCACGGGCCGCGCCAGTTGCGGGATTACTCGACCATGATCCGCGCGATGAACCCCGTGACCGGGTTTGCGCCCTTTGCGATGATGAACTGCGCCGATCTGGGCGACGTGGCCCCGAACCCGGTAGATATCGAAGATACGCTGGACCGCGTGGCATCGTTCTACACCGACCTAACCGCTCGCGGCATCACCCCCCTGACCGCCGGAGGGGATCACCTAACCACCCTGCCCGTTCTGCGCGCGCTGGCCAAATCCGGCCCGCTGGGGTTGATCCAGTTCGACAGCCATACTGACCTTTTTGACAGCTATTTTGGCGGGCATAAGTTCACCCATGGCACCCCGTTCCGCCGGGCCGTCGAAGAGGGCTTAGTCGATCCCAAACGCTTTGTTCAGGTGGGCATTCGCGGCACCGCCTATAACACCGAGGATATCGAGTGGGGCGAGGCCCAGGGCATCCGTATCATCCGAATCGAAGAACTGTTCGACCGCGGCATCGGCGATGTCATGGCCGAAGTGCGCGGTATTGTGGGTGATGCGCCGACCTATTGCACCTATGACATCGACTTCGTCGACCCCACCTTTGCCCCCGGCACCGGAACGCCCGAGATCGGCGGCCCAAACAGCTTTCAGGCCCAGCAGGTTATTCGGGAAATGTCTGGGATCAACCTCGTAGGGGCCGATTTGGTTGAAGTTTCTCCACCCTTCGACGCTTCGGGCGGCACCGCGTGGCTGGGAATATCATTGATGTTCGAACTGCTCTGCGTTCTGGCGCAAGCCGTGGACGCCCGCCGCTAACTGACGTTTTCGGCGATCATCGAGATCATCTCGAACATCACCGCCGCTGCGGTCAGGGCGGTGATATTGTTCGGGCTGTCCTTGGTGGGCATCATGCAAACCACGTCTCCGCCCACAATATTCAGCCCGCGCGCGGCCCGCAAAATACCCACGGCTTCGTCAATATCAAACCCCTTCTCGCCGGGCTCCAGATTAGACACCGCAGGCGCGACAGAGGGGTCAAGGCAATCCAGATCAAAGGTGATATAGACTGGGCGATCGCCTAAAACTTCACGCGTCTGCGCCACTACATCCGCAAGCCCGCGCTGTCGGAACTCGCGCATGGTGACGATGTTGTAGCCATAGTCATAGGACGGTTGCAGCCAGTCCAGACTGCGCGGATGACCCCGCAGGCCGATCTGCATGGACCGCGTTGGATCAACTTGCCCCTGATCGGCCAGATAGGCGCCCCAATGGGCGGCGGATTTCTTGGCCCCCAGAAAGTGATCGACCTTGGTGAACACATCCGTATGCGCATCCAGATGCAGGAAGCTGATCGGCTCACCTTTAGCCAGTTGACCACGCCCCAGCGCCTGCACGATACCGCCGGTGATCGAGTGATCTCCGCCCACCGACACAGGCCGCGCCCCCGCTGCGTCGATGTCCTTGTAAAAACCCGTGATGCGTTCGATACAGTCCTCGTTGTCATTAGCGCGCGGAAAGGGCACGTCGCCTACATCGGCAATCTTGGCGCGGGCCCAAGGGTCGATTTCGAACACCGAATGCACCCGTCGCTGCACGGCCGAGACATGGCGCAGCGCGCGGGGGCCAAGGTGCTGATCCCGCTCGGTCGTGCCGTTGCCGGTGGAATGGGGCACGCCGACCAAGGCGATATCCTGCCCCTCGGGGCCGGTATTGGGACAGCGGAACAGGGTCGGCACGCCCCACCAATACAGGTTATCCATCATCGACTGTTCATAGCGGTCGGTCATCTGCATCCCCTTCAAGAAAAACGCCCCCGGGCTGGCGGGGGCGCATATGTTCAGATTTTCTCGTCTTCTCGCCGGAAAGCCCCCTGCACGATCCGGTCGATGACCATGGCGCAGAACAGGATGGCGAAGCCGCCCAGCAGACCCGGACCCTTGGCCGCGTATTGCAGCGCCTCAAGGATTTCCTTGCCCAGACCGCCGCCGCCGATCAGCGAGATGATCACCACCATCGACAGGCACATCAGAATGGTCTGGTTCACCCCAGTCATGATCGAAGGCAGCGCCAATGGAATTTCGACATCCTTCAGCAACTGCCATTTCGAAGCGCCAAAGGCGACCGCAGCCTCTTTGATGCTTTCCGGCACGCCGCGCATCCCCAAGGCCGTCAGGCGGATCACAGGTGGCATTCCGAAAATGATCGTGGCCAGAATGCCCGGCGGGTTGCCGGTGCCAAAGAAGGCGATGATCGGGATCAGGTAGACGAAGGCGGGCAGCGTCTGCATCAAATCCAGCACCGGTTCTGCCGCACGATAGGCGCGCTGGGACTTCCCGAACCAGATGCCCAGCGGGATGCCGAAGATCACGCACAGGATCACGGCAGCGCCGACCAAGGCCACTGTCTCCATCGCGACGTCCCAGTACCCAAGAAGCGCGATATAGGCCAGCGACGCGGCGGTGAAGATCGCAACCCGAGGGCCTGCTGCACGCCATGCGGTGACACAAATGACCAGCATGACAACGGGCCAAGGCGACCCGATCAACGCAATCGTCAACGCATCCAAAACCGAGCGGACGCCAGCCACGATCCCGTCAAAAACGTCTCCACCCGCCGCTGCAGCAGCATCAATCTTGGCTTCCATCCAACTGGCGAGGGCAGAAAACAGTGTTCCGTTGCCTTCGCCAAGAAAGATCGCGGAAACCTCTTGTTCCGGGAATGCATCCAGCAAGGGCAGCGATGCGTTGACCGTGAATTTGTACACGATCAACGGGCCGATCGCGGCGATGAGAACCGCGCCCAGCACGGTGTTCCTTCTGGACTGTCCGCTTTCCGTGCTGCCCGGATCAATACGCCATTTCGAATATTGCTTTTCGTAGACCCGATCTGCGTAGAAACCCTGCACCAGTTTGAAAACCAGCAACATCAACAGACCCGTGATCAGAATCCCTGCCGCTTCGGATTGCGCGGCAGCCGCCCTTTCTAGGCTGGTGTCCGCTGCTTTTTGGATGTTCTCGGCCAGCTTGGTAAAGCGGTCGATATCGGCCTTTTCAGTGGCATCCGCTGCACGTGCCATCAACTCGGCCGCCCGTTCCTGTTGGCGCGCGGCCCGTTCCGCAAAATCAGCGCCAGGATTGCCCCAGGCACCCCGGCCAATCTGAACCCACGCGATGATCTCAAGGATCAGGAAGGTCCAAAACATCCCCCAGATCGCGCGCGAGGCCGACCAGAATGGCCCCAGCACGGCGGCCCACAAGTTGAAGGTATTGGGTACAGGGCTCGTTGCATCATGGATCTTGTGAAACGCATTGACGTAATAGTCGCCATTCGGTCCGACGAATTCCTTGATCGAACAGTCCAGCGCCTCGCGGTCGACTTCGATATCAGAGGCGGCTGTAACTTTCAGCTCGGTGGTTGCGTCAGTCATTTTTGCCCCCTTGAATACCACGCAGCAGGCGCGGCTTGGTCACGATCCCCACGTCACTACCTGCATCCGTTATGACCACTGGCATCTCGGTATTCACCGCTAGGTCGATCAACTGGTCCAGATCCGCGCCCTCATCCGCGCGCGGCGCGCCGTCGAGTGACCCGGAATAGCTGCCCATCGGCTCCATGATCGAGTGCGCTTTGACGAGTTTGAGTTTCGAGATGCCCTGCACAAATTCGCGCACGTAGTCGTCTGCAGGGTTCATGACGATATCTTCGGGAGTGCCGATCTGAACGATCACACCGTCTTTCATGATTGCGATGCGATGTCCGATCCGGATCGCCTCGTCCAAGTCGTGCGTGATGAACAAGGTCGTCTTCTTGAGCTGCGCCACCAGCGCCTTGAACTGATCCTGCAACTGCAACCGGATCAATGGGTCAAGCGCCGAGAACGGCTCGTCCATCAACAGGATTTCCGGGTCCGAGGCCAATGCGCGGGCAATACCGACGCGCTGCTGCATCCCGCCAGAAAGCTCTTTGGGCAGGCGATCTTCGTAACCGGTCAGGTTGACGAGGCTGAGAGCATGGTCAGACACCGCCCATCGCTTGGATTTCGGCACTTTGCGGATTTCCAGAGGATACGCCACGTTGTCGCGCACCGAACGGTGCGGCATCAGCGCCATGTGTTGAAAGACCATCCCGATTTGCTGCGCCCGAATGCGGCGCAATTCAGACTCGGAGATCTTTGAGACATCCCGCCCCAGAATTTCGATCTTACCCGCGGTCGGCTCAATCAGGCGATTGACGTGACGCACCAGCGTCGACTTGCCAGACCCCGACAGGCCCATGATACAGAAAATCTCGCCGCGCGGCACTTCGAAGGTTGCGCCCTGCACGCCGACAACGCAGTTGAAACGCTCCAGAACTTCAGGTTTTCCAATGCCTTCGCTGCGAACGGCGGCCATGGCCTCTTCTGCCCGTGCGCCAAAGATCTTCCAGACATTTTCCAGTTTTACGACAGGTTCGTCCATTTGCCCCTCATGTGCAGGGCTTTGCCCCGGCATATAAGAAAAGGGCCGCCGCGAACTGTCGCGACGGCCCCCCGATTTTGGATGTTAGTTGGTGAGCCAACCGATGACTGTGTCTTCGTTATCCGCCACCCACTGCCGGGCGAAGTCAGCCGCTTCGACATTGTCGACAGCCAGCGCCTTACCCATCGCGCTTAGGTCGTCGCCCTCCATCTGGTAGT
Organism: Ruegeria sp. HKCCD7251; assembly: GCF_013031165.1. Lineage (NCBI taxonomy): Bacteria > Pseudomonadati > Pseudomonadota > Alphaproteobacteria > Rhodobacterales > Roseobacteraceae > Ruegeria > Ruegeria sp. HKCCD7251. Next base: position 152,371 of record NZ_WPZC01000004.1, read on the forward strand.
TGCGGAACAGGGCCGCCACTTCGGGATAGCTTTCCTCCAGCTCCTTGGCGTAATGCAGATGGAGTGTCGCGCCATTCCATGCCGAAGATGCCTCAGACTTGGCCAGCCAATCCGGATCATCGGTCGGCTGAACAATGGTCCATGTGGCCGGATCATGCGCGGGCTCTTCCAGAACTGTCAGGTCCTGCGTCACAAAGATGTAGTGGGGGCTATAGCAGAACCCGATCCACGGATCGCCTGCCTTGGTCGCGTTGGCGAGGTTGGCATAGGCAATTGTCTCTTCATACTCGGTCAGGTCGAAAACCTGGTCATAACCGTAAGACTTGGCCCGAATTTTCTCAACCACGGTCGAGGCCCAGCCCGGCGCGCCGATCCAAACTTCTGGCGTGCCGTTACCGTCCGTGTCAAAAATCGCTATCTTGTCGGGGTCGCTCAGATCATCAATAGATTTGATGTCGTGCTGTTCGGCGATATAGGTCGGAACACACATACCCTGTTCGGCTTGCACAGGGTTTTCGTTCATAACGACTGTGCCGTTATCCTTGACGTATGTGTCATGCAGGTTTTGCTGGTTCGGCATCCAGACCTCGGGGTGCACGTGCATCGACCCGCTGTCCATAGCCTCAAATACAATTGGGTTGGTTCCGTTCTGCAATTCCACATCAAGGCCTAGGTTTTCCTCGATAACGACTTCTAGGATATGCGCGGTGGCATTCACCGATGCCCAGTTCGGCACACCGATCACGATGTCCGCAGCAATGGCAGGACCGGCTGCGACAACTGTCGCGCTTCCCAATAGCGTGGCTAGTTTTTTCATCAGGTTTCTCCATGTTGGGCGTTCACGGTGCTGTTTTTTGTCCGATCTGGGTCGGTGTCGCACTTTGCAAACAGTATCAAAAAGCAGTAGCTTTCCGGTTTTTTTGACCAACGGCTTGAGGTGCCGGAATGGTAGGAAAACTCAAGCACGCTTGCGCGCCGCCCATCAAGCGTTACGTAAACCAAAACAGCGTATGCGAAATTATCATATATTTGTTTCGGTTTATTGCGATTTGACAACTTCGGATTCTGTGTAAGCCTCGGGCAAAGCTTCGCTGCGCCGATACAGGCCATCGAAAAAAGCACGCGCAAACTCAATATTCAAATAGCTCACAACCGAATGAATTCGCCACTGGAAACTGAGTGCCAGCCCGACCAAGTGGGCGGTAAACACGTTGAAAATTCCGAAGATCGAGACAGATTAGTTATGGTTTGAAGCCCATTTGGCCCAGTTATTCGCAGAGGTAGACGATGTCGCAGCCTGATATTCATCTTTACACCGCTGGAACGATGAACGGATACAAGCCCGTCATCTTCTTGGAAGAAGCGGGCGTTCCCTACGACCTGACGCATATCAACTTCTCAAAACAGGAACAAAAGGCCCCGGACTATCTGGCGCTGAATCCCAACGGCAAGATCCCTACGATCTTTGACCGGTCAGAGGGGCGTGCGATCTTTGAAAGCGGCGCAATCTTGTGGCATTTAGCCGAAAAGTACGGAAAGTTCCTGCCAACCGATCCGGTCAAACGGTCCGAGGTTATGCAATGGGTCTTCTTTCAGGTGGGCCATATTGGTCCGATGATGGGTCAGGCCATGTATTTCCAGCATATCGCGGCCCCGAACGGCCACGAAGAGCCGTTTTCGATCCGCCGCTATGTCGACGAAAGCCGCAGGTTGCTTGAAGTCATGAACACCCGGCTGGAAGGGCGCGACTGGATCGCCGCGGATGAGTACACAATCGCTGATATGATGCTTTACCCGTGGGCGCGCGCCTATGTCTGGGCCCGGGTCGAGGTCGATGGCTTACCGTATCTGAATGCCTGGTTCGAACGCATGGACGCACGCCCCGCTGTTCAAAAGGCGCTGACAATACCCAAGGCAAATCCTCAGTTCTGGGACGCGGCGGCGGACGCATCGGCCTTTGCAAAAGAAAACGCAGCGCGTTTTGCCGGAGATGTAAAGTCAGGCTCGGACTAGGAGCCGTGCGACAGAATAAATTCGGTTGTCGCATTGGTCAGATCAGGAAAGCGGGACCGTTCGCTTACATACAAATAGACCTGCCGTTGTTCCGGCAGGTCTTTGATCGGACGGAACGCCGTTGCTTCAGGAATGTAATCGGCGACGGTCTGCGGCAGAACCGTCACCCAATTCCCTGTCCGGACCATAGTGATCAAGGAATGTGTGTTGTGAATGGTGATGTCGGCCTGTCCGATCGCCTCATGAAAACGCGGCGACTGGATCAAGTCACACAGCGCATTCCGAATGAACGGCACCGATAGAATATCGTCAATCACCAGCGGGCTAGTTTGTGTCATCAAGGGGTGGTCCACGGCGCAGACAAGGCCAAACCTGTCTTCAAACAGCGGCAGAGCCGTCACACCGTTCAACGCATGGTGCCCCGAAGCAATGCCTATATCAGCCTTTCCTTCGGTCAACGCGTCCAGCACTTGCGCGGTATCCGTATCCCGCAGTTCGACCTTCACGCCCGGAAAATTCTGCGTCATGTGCTGCAAAACTTTGGGAAATACGATTGCCGCCACCGATGGCACGGATACGATCCGCAACAATCCGTGTTCAGCGTTCACAGCGGCTTCGATATCCAGAACCGCCTGATCGAACTGACGCAGTTGCTTCAGGCTCAAGTCAAACACCTGCTTACCCAGCGGGGACAGGCGGTTTTTGCGCTCACCTTCGAAGAGCTTCTTACCAAGGTGATCTTCAAACTGCTTCAGCGTCATTGAAACGGCGGACTGGGTTCTACCCAGCCGATCGGCGGCCTCCATCAGGTTGCCGGTTTGCGCCACGGTGCAAAAGCACCGCAATGTCTCAATCTTGATAGGCATACTTCAGTTTTTCTGAATTTTAATCAATTTATTTGAATTTGACTGATACCTCAAGGCCCCCGCACTCTAAGCGCGACCAAAATACGACTCTGGGGCGCATTGTGACCAAATTGAACCTGATTGCCGGCGAATGGCTGGCAGGTGAATCCGAAATCGAGAACCGCAACCCATCGGACTTGAGCGATCTGGTTGGCACTTTCGCGCAGGCCAGTGCAGATCAGTTGGACGCCACGCTGGACCAGGCGCGTGCCGCGCAGGTTGAGTGGGCTGCCTACCTTCCCGAGCGCAAGCAAGCGGTTCTGAACACCATTGGCACCGAACTCATGTCCCGGGCTGAGGAACTGGGCACGCTACTGTCGCGGGAAGAGGGCAAGCCACTGGCCGAAGGCAAGGGCGAGGTTTATCGCGCCGGTCAGTTCTTTAGCTATTACGCCGCTGAATGCCTGCGCCAAATCGGTGAGAACGCCGACTCTGTCCGCCCCGGCGTTGAGATTGACGTGCGGCGTGAACCCGTGGGCGTTGTCGCCATTATCAGCCCGTGGAACTTCCCCACCGCGACTGCTTCGTGGAAGATCGCACCGGCGCTGTGCTATGGCAACGCAGTGGTTTGGAAGCCTGCGAACATCACCCCGGCCTCGGCCGTAGCGCTGACCGAAATCATTGAACGGCAGGACATCCCCAAGGGTCTGTTCAGCCTTGTGATGGGGTCAGGGCGCAGCATCGGTCAACGATTGGTGGAAAGCCCCAAGGTGAACGCGATCTCTTTCACCGGATCGGTGCCTGTGGGCAAGGGCATTGCCGCCGCTGCCATTCAGAATCTGACCAAGGTACAAATGGAGATGGGGTCCAAGAACGCGCTGGCCGTGATGGACGATGCCGATCTGGACTTGGCGGTGACACTGGCGCTAGGTGGCGCATTCGGCGGCGCCGGGCAGAAATGCACGGCCTCGTCGCGTCTGGTCGTTCACGCACGGGTCCACGATGCGTTCGTCGAAAAGCTGATCGACGGGGCGCAGGCCATGAAGGTCGGCCACGCGTTGGAGGATAGCACCCAGATGGGGCCGGTCGTCAGCGAACAGCAGTTGCAGGAAAACCTCGCCTATGTCGAGATGGGCAAGTCCGAGGGTGCGGAACTCGCCTGCGGTGGCGCGCGACTGCAGATGCCCCATGACGGGTTCTACATGTCGCCGGGTGTGTTTCTGAGCTCCACCAACGACATGCGCATCAACCGCGAAGAAATGTTCGCGCCGCTGACTAGCGTCATCAAGGTCGGCAGCTATGATGAGGGGCTGAGCGTCGTTAATGACACCAATTTCGGCCTGACCTCGGGCATCGTCACCAAATCTTTGGCCCGCGCCACCCATTTCCGCCGCAACGCGCGCACTGGCGTTGTGACGGTCAACCTGCCCACCGCCGGCACCGACTACCACGTGCCGTTTGGCGGGCGCGGAGACAGCTCATACGGGCCGCGCGAACAGGGCAAGGCGGCAGCGGAATTCTACACCACAGTCAAAACCGCATACATCAGCGCCGGGACGCCGGTCTAATGCGCATCGACGGTCTGCAATACGCCAACTGGTCGGAAAAAATTTTCCGGCAAATGCGCGAAGGCGGTGTGGACGCGATCCACGTCACCATCGCCTATCATGAAAACTTCCGCGAAACGGTTCTGAACTTTGAAAAGTGGAACCGCTGGTTCGAGCAATACCCGGACCTGATCATGAAAGGCCGCTGGGCCAGCGATATCGACACGGCGCGGAAAACCGGGCGGACGGCGGTATTCTTCGGCTTTCAAAACCCCTCGCCCATCGAAGACGATATCGGTCTGGTCGAAATCCTGCACGATCTGGGCGCGCGGTTCATGCAGCTAACCTATAACAACCAGTCCCTGCTGGCGACCGGGTGTTACGAGGCAGAAGACACCGGCATCACCCGCATGGGCAAGCAGGTGATCAAAGAAATGAACCGCGTGGGCCTTGTGGTCGACATGAGCCATTCCGCAGACCGTTCGACCATCGAGGCCGCTGAGATTTCGGATCGTCCCATCGCCATCACTCATGCCAACCCACATGACTGGGCCCCCGCGCTGCGCAACAAGCGCGATGCGGTGATCCGGGCCGTGACGGAAAACGGTGGGATGCTGGGCTTTTCGGTCTACCCTCATCACCTGAAAGACAAGTCTGCCTGCACATTAGAGAGCTTTTGCGAGATGATCGCCCGCACTGCCGACAAATTCGGCGTTCAGCATCTGGGGATTGGCACCGATCTGTGTCAGGACCAGCCCGACAGCGTGGTCGAATGGATGCGTGTGGGGCGTTGGACCAAAGAGGTCGACTATGGCGAAGGCTCGGCCTCGGCCCCCGGTTTTCCGTCGATGCCCAGCTGGTTTCAGGACAACCGCGATTTCGGAAATATCGAGGCAGGGCTGCGCGCGGTTGGTATGAACGAAGTTGAGATTTCGGGTATCATGGGCGGTAACTGGTACCGTTTCTTCGACGAAAATTTCGGACCAATGGGGAAATGAACGTAACCGGACGCCATATCGCCCGCAGAGACCCCGCTCAGGTCATGCGCCTGTCGCGGCTGGGGTCGCTGCACCAATGCCGCCTCAGCTTTATGCGGCAGTTGACGCGACGCATGGCGCGCGAAGAATGGACCTTTACCCGACCTGCTTTTGACATCGACGCAAACGGGGTCGGCCACGCCGTCTATACCGCACAAGGCCCGGACCATGCCTATTCGCTGGTCGCCTTCGCACATGACCTGCCCCCCGAAAAACGCTCTGACCGGGTGATTGCCGAAGCTTGGGATGCCACTTTCACTCTGTTCGACGGCGTTCCGACCGCGCAGGATATTGAACGCCTTGGCCAGAACGTTCCATTGCAGGAGGCTGGCCGCGTCAGTGAGCACGAGCTGTCCCTGTCGCGCGCAAACCGTTCTGTGCGCCTATGGGCACACGTCGTCGACAGGCTGGCCGATGGTCAACAACCGGACCTCGATCAAATTTACGACGTCGGCTACCTGATGCGCACGACGGCCGTGTACGGCTCTGGCAAATTCGGCGCGGCGGACCGGGAAAAAACCGCTGGCCGCCCGGAATTTAACGCCCCGTTCCAGACCGAAATGCTATCGGTCTACCTGACCCGCACATTTGTCCGCGATCTGGTTCAGCACATGGCCCGTGTCAAAGGCGGCGAGAATACAGCCGATCTGGACCCCGACATCGCCCGCTGGCTGGGCATTGGCAATTCGACAGGGCTGGGTATGGCGCCGTTTATCGTTAACCATCCGATCCTGTTCAACAACTGGATCATGGTGCGCGAAGAGGCGATCTCGCGCGTGCGGTCCTTGCCCAGCGCCTCTGACGCGGAAATTGCGCAGTTCCAGAACATTTTTGACCGCAGCACATTGTCGATGTCGTGGTGGCGATCCGAGCATCCTGTCCAAATCAGGAAACTGGCGGCGTTGACCTCAGACATTCAGGCAATCTCGAAACATCTGGACGGGGATGTCCTGACGCAGGACGCCCCGTGGGACCGGCTAATCACATGGGCTGAGGACGCGCTCAGCGAGGAAGGTCAGGAACTTCTCGCGTCGCTGATGCTGGAGCCCTATGGCGATCTGGTGGACGGGTTGGCAAGTTGCATGGCCGACAGCAACCTGAATGCGCAAATCATCGACGGTGCGATGCCGGTGTCCGAGGTCCGCGAACTGATCCTGAGCAACTTTGACTGGGCGCTTGAACTGGATTGGGCGGCCGAGCCGAATTGCGCCCGCGCCTGGTATGTGTCCGAGGAAAAGCTGGAACCCAGATTGGGTGAACGGTTTGAGGAACCCATCGCCGAATACGAGCAACCCTTGGCCCCCGCGCGGGACGCTGCAACGGCGTATAAGGAGCTTGCTGACTGGGACGGCGAGACCCCGATCCGCGACTTCTTGTTGCAGCACCCGGAACATCGGCACACCATCCGGCGCGTACAGATCGGGCGTGTCGCCCCCTACGGAGAAATCCGCGACAATACGATCAGCGCCGATGTCATGCCCATAGACATGTTGCGTGCCAAGCTTTCGTTCTTTGGCGCGACGCATTTCGATCCGCGTTCCGATCGCTGGGTTCGGATCTGCATGTATGCGGGCGCGCCCTATCCCGAAGAATTGTCTGATGACACGGCGGATACTTGGGTCTACCTGGAGCCTGCAGCATGAGTTTTTCGCTAAACGAGATTGAGGCGACCTCCAAACGTGCCGCCCGTGGCGCTGGTTACACTTGGGGGCATGCGGAAGAGGCGGGAAAGGCGACCCGCTGGCTTTGCGCACAAGGGTTGGACGGCGTGGCGGCGCTTGCATCTTTGCTGCAGCAAGATCTGTCGCGCTCGCCCGAAAAGCACGTGCCCTGTAATTCTGGCGAAGGCTGGGCCGGAACGGACGTGCTGTGTCCGCTTGCCACTGGCTGTGCGCTTTCAGACAGCGCGTTGGTATTAGAGGCCGCACCGGTCACGTTGACCAATGTTACGACGCCGACCCTATTGCTGCCGTTCGTATCCAACGTGGCACGCATATTGAACAAAAGCGTCGCGATCACGATCGACGGCACGGAGGCACAAACTGATGGGATTGCCCTGCACCTGACCGGGCCGATGCCGGATCAAGCCCAATCCGTTACTGTGCGGTTAGAACAGGTTGCGCCCCCGACCCAACGGCAGCACTCACGCGCAACACCTGATCCTGCGGCTTGGTCCGCTCTGACGGGCTTTGCCCATCGCACCTATGCCCCCGCGACCGAGGAATCCCGCCTACGCGGTGCCGGAGCGGGCCTGTCCGACAACGATTGAAGAGGTTGAAATGGTTGAAACTCGCACCCTGACCCTGACCGAAATCGAAGACCTCGCCTTTCGCGCACTTGTTGCAGCCGGTACCAGCGAGGCCAATGCGCGCCCTCTGGCCATTGCCACAGCCGCAACCGAGGCAGACGGCGTCGCCAGCCACGGCCTCGCCTACATCCCGATCTATTGTGAACATGTTCAGTGTGGCAAGGTCGATGGAAAGGCCGAACCGGTTCTGTCGCGGCCCCGACCCGGCGTGGTGGCGGTGGACGCTGCCACAGGATTTGCGCATCCGGCAATTGACGCCGGGTTTGATGCGCTGATCCCTGCCGCGCGTGAACAGGGCATCGCGGCGCTTGCCATCCGCAACAGCTATAACTGCGGTGTCCTTGGGTATCATACCTATCGCCTGGCTCAAGCCGGTTTGGTCGGATTGGGCTTTACCAATGCACCGGCATCCATCGCGCCATCGGGCGGCTCCAAGCCCGTGGTTGGAACCAATCCTTTCTCGATCGCCGCTCCCGGCACGGACGGCCAACCTGCCCTTTTGATCGACCAGAGCGCCAGCACCATCGCCAAAAGCGAAGTCATGAAACATGCCCGTGAAGGAAAGCCCATTCCCGTTGGCTGGGCGCTGGACGCTGACGGCAACCCCACGACCGACCCGAATGTCGGTCTCAAGGGCTCCATGGCGCCTTCGGGGGGCTACAAGGGTGTGGGCGTCGCGTTGCTTACCGAAATTATGGCGGCCGCTTTGACAGGAGCGACCTTGGGCCTGAACGCGTCACCCTTTTCCGGAACGGCCGGAGGGCCGCCCAAAACCGGGCAATTCTTTATTGCCGTCGACCCGTCGGCCACGTCCGACGGCGCATTTGCATCAAGTATCGCCGAGCTTGTCTCGGATATTCGTTCACAAGACGGGGCGCACCTGCCCGGGGACGGGAGGTGCGCCAAACGCATTGCTGCGCAGGAAACCGGAGTAGCTGTCAACGTCACCACACTGGGCAAGATCGAAGCAATTCTCCAGTAACCGACCTTTACTCTGACCTCACTGGATGAGTCTCAGTTTCTGGATCGAACCTGCGATGGATACGAACGAGTCGATGATCTCATCACCCGTTACTTCGTAGTAATGGGACGGCGATGAGGCGCACGCTTTGATTTCGGCGGCTGCCTGATCGGACGTTTCGAAAGCAACGGCATAGATAATCACGTTATTCGCTTTGGCCAATTCGCACTGCTGCTTGAACAGTTGCAGGTTCGTCGTCTGCGAAGACGTAATGGTCGTGTCTTCCGTCGGGCGGGATATCAGTTCCGTCAGACCGTTTTCCTCTTCCATCTGGTCGGTGGGGCGAACCTGCGGGCTTGTGCGGCCGTCCGTCATGATCACGATGTATTTCGAGGTGTCCTCATGATCCCAGTTCAGCGGGCGGTTCGCGAACTCTGCCGGAATTTCACCTGCTGCGCTGAGATGCGCGAAGGCGTCACGTGACGACGGGTCCAGCAATGCCAGCGCGTATTTCAGGCTGTAGTTGGTTCCGGTACCGTCAAACAGGCGCAGATTGTCGATGAAGTTGTTCAGCAGAAGCTCATCGTTCTGGGCGTACTTGATGCTCATCTCATCATCAGGGCACCAACCCCAGTTCTGAGTGGTTTCATCATAGTCCCAGTTCACGAAATAAGGCACCTGAACATTCGACGCCGACGGAAGCTCAGAGGTCATGAAGTCCGAGTATTCCATCTCAAGACAGGACGACACATTGTTTGGAATGGTCGAAACGTAGGAGTAGAACTCGTCGAATTGATACTCCAAATCCACCTGATTGAATTTGGTAGACCCGTCAGTCGTAACCGTATGATCAAGGCTGAAGTACTGCGTAGTCTGTTTACCGCCTTTGATGGATGCCCCGAGCATCGTAGCAGTTTCCGGCAGGGCCGCAGTTTTGGTGATGATGAAGTCCTTCACGTAGTGATGGTAGGTATCCACGTCATCTTTGTTGAAAAGTTCAACATCGTTACCCGGATACCCTTCAATTTTCGCTGAAAAATCCGCTACACCATCACTCGGACTATCTGTGTCGAACCAGAAGACGACGTTCGACACGTCCTGCTCCCATTCCTGGAAGTGGTCTTCTTCGGTCGTTGTCCCAAAACGCTCGCCACCCAAGTATTCAAACATTGTGGCGCCCGGGTTGGTTTGACCTGCGAATGGAACCACATTGATCGAAGTTTGTTTATCAGATTTTTGACCAGTGCTTGGGTCCTCGTTCCTGCTCAGGCTTTTTGTGATGAAAGCCTTGGCCGCTGCCTGCATCAACTCCATGCGGTTGTTGCTTCCCATACTGCCCGAAATGTCGATAACCAGGGAAATTTCGGTATGCGGAGCAGCTTCATTTGCCGCAGATGATACGTTCATCGGCAGCGAATCCACACCGCTGAATTGCATGAAATTAGTAGAGAACCTTTTCGACAAACTGGCGGTAACAGTACGATCCAGATAGTCATCCTGAACACTGATGCTGTTTTGGTACTCTCCCAACCCGCGCACGTCCAAATGGGCTTGCACAACTTCTGCCGGGTCCAGCTTTTGCTCAAGGCTGGCGGCCGACAGCACGGCATTATCAAGTGTCCACTGAAGATTGGCGCGGTCGCGCTCATAGTTCATGACGTCCACTGCAATGCCCGTCAAAGCAAAGATGGCGAGAAACAGGAACACCGCAAAAATAGTTAACCCACCATCTTCTTGGGTCGCAAAAGATTTTGCTTGTTCCTTAGGCAACAAAAAACGTTGCGATTTCGAAGACCCCCAGACACGTCCTGACGACATTTCGCTCTCCACTACATCAAGATATTTTTGACAAGATGCGGGATGAATTTGCCGTCAAGAAGTCGCCCATTTGGCATTTAGGCTACCCGAAATTAACCGCTCATTAATCAAAGATGAACGGATTTTTTACCCTAAATGAACACACTGAATTGCAAAACTCGCTCTGTAATCGTGAAAAATATCTGAGAAATTCAATTTCTCTCGTCATTCGAAATGCAGCACCAAGACATTTCTGTTTCCAGCACATTTTTGGCCGGGTTAATCATTTTTGACGATAAATAGATGTCGGCCAATCAGAGCAAAACCCACTGGCTTTCCTGAACAAATTCGTTGCCAGCCAAGCGCAATAGATTTTATCTTGTTACTGTAATTCCAGGCTATTTATCGAAATGGAAATTCATTCAGGACACGGCCTTTCCGCTTCCAGAATAAACGATCACGCGGCACTCCAACCCTCCAAGCTTCTTGGATCTTCCCAAGTCCAGCTTCGCGCCATAAGCATTAAGCAAATCGACCGCGATCGCCAGTCCCAAGCCGCTGCCTGTGACCGAAGTATCCAACCGCCCCCCGGATCGCAAAGCTTCGCGCCGATCTTCTTCGGTTATTCCCGGTCCGTCGTCTTCTATGCAGATTTCGATGGTCTTAGATTTTGATTTCGCCGACACGCGCACCGTGGACTGGCACCACTTCAGGGCGTTATCCATGAGATTACCCAAAACCTCTTCAATATCCTGCGGGTCCATACGCACCCACAGCCCCGAAGGGCGGGTAACCTCGAATGTTTTGCCTTCTCTTTCCGCCATAGACGAAAACAAACGCGCAAGCCGGTCGATCGAGTTCGACAGGTCCGTCTGCAAATGACTCAGTTCCGCCGTGTTCATGGCCCGCATTCTTGCCAGTGAGCGGCTGAGCTGCGCGTCAATTCTATCCAAGGCTTCTTCGGCAATTTCCGTTTCGGACCCACTTTCGGAAATGTTAATCAATTCGTTGCGCAAAATGGCCGTGGGTGTTTTCAAAGCATGGGCAAGATCCGCAGACTGTCTTCTGGAACCCGCGACAATATCGCGATTTCGGCGCGACAACTGTTTGAGTTCCTCAACAAGCGGCGACACTTCCTCGGGATAGTCTTCCGGCTTCAATCCTTCATCGGTGTCCCAACGATGGGCCACGTCGTTCCTTAGCTTTTGCAAAGGACCCATAATGACCGACACCAGCAGCAGTGAACCCGCAACGCCAATCAGCCCAAGCAGCGCAAAGGCTGGCAACAGGCTGCGCTGTGCTGCGCGCCTTTCTTCAAAAAGTTGCGCGCGGCTTTCAGCGACACTGACCCCCCAGACTGTTCCGTCTTCGTATGAGATTTCCTGATAAATACTCCGAACAGCCTCACCGTCCGGACCTGCCGTATTCCACAGGGCTGGTTCCTCTGACGCGGCCTCGGGTTCGGCCAATGTTTCGTCAAACAAAGAAGACGAGGTATAGATTTCACCGTCGCTTCCTGTCACTTGCCAGTAGCGCCCTGAATAGGGCGCACCATAGGCCGGATCAAACATCAAACCGCGCAATGCATCGGGATTTTCAGTCGTCACGCTCAGACCAACCACAAGTTGAGTATGGCGGTCGCGAAGAGCGGTATCAAACTGGTCCGACACTCTTGCGTTGATATAGGAAAACACGGCCAGAGTGCTCACTCCGACGGACACGGCACCGGATAGAACCCCCCCCAACAATGCCCGCTCACGAAGTGAAAACATCATTCGCTGTCGATCATGTAACCTCGGCCCCGGACCGTTTTGATCAGGTCGGACCCCAGCTTTTTGCGCAAGCGCGTAATGAAAACGGCAATCGTGTTTGAATCCCGATCCCCGTCATATTCATAGATATGTTCCGAGAGCTCCATTCTGGAAATCAGGCGACCACGGTTGTGACAAAGATAGCCAAGGACCGCAATTTCCTGAGCGGTCAATTCAACAGGGACCCCTTTGACGGTCACGCGACCGTTCTTTGGATCCAGAACCACATCACCCATTTCGATCAGGGGATTAAGTTGCCCACTTTGGCGACGCAGAATTGCACGTATTCGCGCGGCCAATTCCGGCATGTGGAACGGTTTGACCATATAGTCATCCGCGCCGGCGTCCAAACCATCAACGCGATCACTCCAGCCGTCTCGGGCGGTCAGGATCAAAACGGGGGTCTTAACGCCTTCGTCGCGCCATTCGCGCAGAACCGAAATACCGTCCCGCTCTGGAAGGCCAACGTCCAGGATTATGACGTCGTAAGGTTCAGTTGACCCCAAGTGAAGGGCTTCCATTCCGGTGCGGGCTATATCAACCACGCGCCCTTCAGCATTCAGGAGCTTCTTTATCTGAGCGCACAGGTGCGGCTCATCTTCTGCCAGTAATACTCTCATGCGAAAAAGTTACAGGTATAGTCGCAATTGTTCATCAATTATCTTCTTCCGCCACCACTGTTTCCGTTTCCGCCACCATTGCCGCCGCCGCCGTTACCACCACCGTTGCCACCGCTGTTTCCACCACCGTTGCCACCGCTGTTTCCACCACCGTTGCCACCGCCACTGTTTCCGTTTCCGCCACCACCGCTGTTGCCACTATTCCCGCCGCCATTGCCGTTGCCGTTCCCGCCGCTATTTCCGTTTCCACCACGGTTGCCAACACCGCGATTTCCTGAAAATCCATTCAGGTTGGCCTGGGCTTTCGCGGTTGCCGAGTTACCAAGATTGGATTGCGCCGCTTCTTTTATTTGTTGGCCCACGCGGGACTTGTTCGGCACCACTACCCCGGTCTTTGCGTCCACTATCACACTGATAATGCTACCATTCGGCTTTTTGACCAAAATACGGTAATAGACCCCGCCGGCTTGGAATGCCCGAGCATCAACCGGGGTTCCGCCGAATATTTTCTCGACACCTTTGATTACGTTTTTCAGACGAATTGCACCACCTGATCTTGTGACTTTACGCAGTTCAGAATGCTTAAGCTCGCGTGGCGCAGCATCCCCCTCTCCTACAAGGAGAAGAGAAGCACAGACCACTATCGCAATATGCTTCATCATCGACGTCACTCAAAATCGCGCTCGAGAGCGTAAAGCCTAAAAAAAACAAAGTGAACCGCTGATTAACAATCGGTTTCGCCTGTGTTCAGCCTACATCAGTTCAAATGAGAGCATCAGGTGATTCTGTTACGATTGACTACGTTTTTGAAAAGAGATTTGCACGAGAGCTCAAAATGAGAACCAAGACCGCCCGCCTTCTGAAAGCCACATCAATCGCAATTGCTCTTATGGGGTCTGTTGCAATCGTGGGTGTGATTTCCGTTCCAGATGCCGCCATCGCTAAAGAGGGCAAGGGCAATGGTGGCGGCAACGGTAACGGCGGCGGTAATGGTAACGGCGGCGGTAATGGGGGCGACAAAGGGAAAAGCGGCAGTAAAGGCGGCAGCTCCGAGAATGGTCGCAAGGGCCAAGGTGCAGCCGGGGCGAATAAGGGCAAGGGGTTTGGCCTTTCCGGCCGAGGTTTCGCCAAGACGAATGGCTCCGGCTCGAAGTCAGGAACAGGCAAAGGCTTTTCCCTAAAGAGCTTCTTTGAAGGCAACAAAACAACGAAAGCTGGCCGCAAAACCACTTCGACACAGTCGAAACCTGCCAAAAATGTAGAAGTAACCCATTCTATTCGCCCAACCGCCCGCACGACCGGGAATAAGGCCGCTGCCCTGTTGGCAGCCCACCCATCGGAGCTGGGCGCGCTAAACGCCGCGAATGCAAGCGAAACCGCGTTGCTGAACGCCTCACCAAACTCGCGCGTGGGGCGGATAGCTGCGTACCGTGATACGGTTCTTGCAGGCGAGGAACTGCGCGAAGACCTGCAGGAAGCCCAAGATTTCCTGGACGGCCTCGAGGTTCCGGATCGCTCCATCGAAAAGATCGAAGATGATCTGGAAACCGCTCTTTCCGAGGTACAGGAAAACAAGAACATCGTTGATGACCTCCAGAAGCAAGTGGACGAAACCGACGATCCAAGCGACGAGTTGCTGGGACAGTTGGAAACCGCACAAGGTGAATTGGACGAGTCAATTGAGGAGGCTCAGGACCTGAACGATGAGCTTCAGGCGGCCAATGAATACGAGGACGCGGTGGAAGAGGTCGATGATTTGACTGAGCAAGTTGAAGCACAACCTGAGCTAGAACGTGAAGCATTAGAGAACGCTGCTAACAAGCCTGTAACCGACGAAGTGGAGGCAACGGTCAAGGCCATGCTTGGCCTCGAATAAATTCTGAACTCCTTGCCCAAATACTCACGGAGGCAACGAGTGCCGGGCCAGCCTATACATCCACCTACATGAACTCAGGCTGGCCCGGATACCCGAACAAGAATTTTTACTGGAAGCGACTTCATTTTATCGAAGCCCGCATATTACTTACTCTAGAAGCGAAGAAAGCCCGCCCAAAATAGGGGCGGGCTTTCACTTTGCCGACCAAGTTTGCATTAGAGCATTGCGACGATCTGCGTTCGTACACACAAAAAATTACTCAATGGCCACTCGCGAGGTTCTAACGGAACTGAGGGCAATCAATGGGTTCTCATGAGAACGTGGTGCCCGGGGGCTGTGTTCTATTCCCGTTACAGGCACCTTCTTTTGGTCTCCCGTCAGCAAAACAAGGGGTATAGCTACAGCCAAGCCAAGGTCAACAGGCGCGTTGTGTACTACGGTTTGTACTACGGTAGCGCGGAGACCCCATGCATAGGCGGTTCCAGTGCGGTTCCCGGGGGCGTACTCACATTGAAGCCAAAAGGGGTCCCCGTAGATCGCTCCGGCTCCCCTCCAGCCCGCCAAGGGCAATGGGGGAGATTACAGGTGGTCGTATAGTGATATGACCTCTGATATTTGCGACCCCAAAACTAACCGTCATTTCAAGCAGCCACGGCAACGTCAGCGGTGACTTCACCTGTGGGAGGGTCCGGAACTTCGCCTCGCACCACTTCAGCAACTCCAGCACTCCATGAAGAGTTGCGACAGTATCGATCAGCAGCTTGCGAGATCGTGCAATAGCTGCGGCAACCGCGATAAAACAAGTGCTTCTTGTCTGGGTTCGGGAGGATCAAGTCTGGGTTGGTCAGGATTTTGCGAACCTGCGGGCAGCGCCCGCTTCTGGCAAGCTGAACGATTTCTTCGATGTAACCCAGACGTTGCCCGGGTGGCATTGTATAGAGTGTCTCTGCCATCCTATCGGCCAGTTCGAATATCTCATGTTGTTCTCGTCTGAGCGAGCGACTGTTAGCTGCGTTGGCTGGTCGCTGCTTTCGACGGTCCCGCTGTGAGCTGGCTTTGCGGCAGCTTGCCGAACAGAATTTCTTGTTGCTTCGGTAGAGGAAGTCATTGCCACACGCGGGGCATGAAACAAAAGATGGGGTGATAGACATGGATCGCCTTCTTTGCAGGTCCTCCGTCGGCGACGTCGTGCTACAAGCGCTGCATTAAAGGCATGAAAGACGACTAGGTTCACGATCTTCGACACCGGCACTTCTGTCGTAGTACACACCAGCGAATGGGTTGGTCAGTGTGATACCGGCTTCAGAAGCAGCGAAGTTGATGACTGATCTGACGGTCCCAAAGATGCGGGTGATACTGCTACCCGCTAATTCTCGCTTCACCAGCTCGTCGCGAAACGCATTGGCATCCGCCTTGGTATAGCTTCTGATGTCTTTGTCTCCGCAGACATCCAAGACATAGCCACACGATCGCTCAGCAGCCCTGTGGAAGGTGATTGGACGTCCTTGCCCCTTCAGCTGCAGATAGACTGACACGGCTTCTGAGAGCTTTACAGCGTCGACGCTGGCGCGATCGGTGCATGACATCGAAGACCCAAAGTCGACCGCAGCTCCCATCCTCAGAAGATGCTAGCCCGGCAGGTCTACGTCTTGGATACGTAGGTGATACCAGTGTTCATCAAGTTGCTGAGCTGCTCTTTGCGCTCGGGACTTTGCGACCGCTGCTGATCTTGTCCTCAGCGAGAAGGATATTTTTCCGGTGGTATAGTGGTGATCGAGGTCCTTCGGAACCCGTCGTGTGAAGTAGAAGACCCCTGCTTTCACAAATGAGAAGGGAACGGTTTTGTTCTCCAGCATGTACTACGCCCTTGGTCAGCTCCAGTTAAAGCTGAAGGGAAACAGTAGCTTACCTGTTGGGAATGGTGCCCGGGGGCGGAATCGAACCACCGACACGAGGATTTTCAATCCAATCACCTTGAATTCACCGTTCGTGCCCACACCCCATGATTTTCTGGCCGAAACACATGTAACACCCTAAATTTAATAAATTTTTAAGGAAACTTTTCTTTCTTAGATTACCTTGTTGTTGAAGAAAATTCGAGAAAATGCGGCCGCGTCAACTTTTTTGCAAGTGGTACAGAAGTGGTACAGATTATCAGTCCAACAATGCAAGTTGCTCCTCGCTAGTGGTTGCGAACAACAAGTTTCCGAAACTGCATCAAGTCACAACGGTCTTTCCCCAAAGGGGCTTTTCCCAAAAGCCGCGAAGGCGCAGAAAGCGGATGCCATCTGGTTTCTCCTTTGTGACAAGATACTTGGATAAATGAGTGGCACAATCCCGCGGCGGGATAATGTAGGCATTATGTCAAAGACAGCGAAAACTAGAGTGAATCGTAGTGCCATGATCCACTCGAAGTGGATGAGCCAACCACTTTGATTAATTCTTCTGTTATCGGTACGCTTTAGACGCGACGCTTCTCAAGCCACCCTTTTGATCCAGCATCGAGATTTGCATGCACACAATGATTCTGGATTCACTTTAATACCCCCAATAGCACCCCCAGATTCAATCACTTCAAATTTCAAGGACTTAGCGCAACAGTAAGATTCCGCTTTTGGGAATCCAACCAGAGCGCCTGGAATCGAAGCCCCGAGCAAGGCAGCTCAAATCAGATTGACCCCAACTTTGCTTCGGATATGGCGCCTGACCAGATTCGAGCGAAATGGTCGTTCAAAGGATCGAGCTTTACGTGAACTGCATTCTCAAGCTATCGCAAGCGGTCCTAGTGCGGCGCAAGTGTGGCAATAACCTCGTCAGAATGATCGCAGAGGCGGAGTGAAACTCTTTTCGTCCGAAACCGAACGAGAGCGAATTCTACTCACTAGGAGCCGGTCGGTCAGCGCACCAACCCAAGAAAAGATCGACATCGGATAGGTGTACCGGATCGGACAAAATACCAGGTCTCGCACACGGAGCACCTAACCATTCTGAGAACGCTTCAAAGTCTTCAAACCATGCGTGGCCCGGATCGAATGAATGTACAAGCATGATGGCTTTCGAGACGCCGAAATTTCTGGCTTCGAGCAGCGCCGAAGCAGACCTGTGCAGAAGTTGGTAGCGCAGATTCCCAATAGCGGTGAAATCACCGCCAAGAAGGTCGACAAGACCCTCCAATCGTACCTGACGGTTCGGAGTGCCGTTGTTCCAATCCGAAACCACGTCGCCGAGAGTTTCAGCGACTTTTCCCTCAACCCCCAAAATAAAGCTACCCCCCTCGGCTTTACAGAGGGCTAACAAGTCTGTTTGACTGGCTTTGCCGCGGCCAGGTATCTTGGTCTCGCGCTCAAAGTGCCCATCGACAAGCTTAGGATTTCTAAAATCTTTTTGCGTCTCAAGTACGTTTCGAACTTGGTTCGGTATACCATTGGCATCCATCCAACTGTGAGCCAATTCGTACGCAGAGCGCCCCTTTCGCCAGTGTTTTTCACCACCACCAAGAAATGGGATAATTTCTTCAGGCTTCGTTATAGTCGAGCCATTACAAAAGAATAAAGTCATGTGCCCATTTGGAATGTTGGTTGCCTTGCTTGGCAAGGGAAAATTTGACTAGGGTTATTTATGCCCAAAAGAGAAAATGCGTTGAAAGAAGCGCTTTCAAGCCAAGGCTCTGTTGAAAGGCGCAAACTGCGACGCCTAACCGAAGAAGACATCTATGGTTCGGCTTACTTCGAGGTTGCTATGGACTCTTATCGGAGACTGGGTGGCGTAAATGCGGATTTTCCAGTCAACCCGCGGGCGACTTGGGATATTG
Organism: Ruegeria sp. HKCCD7251; assembly: GCF_013031165.1. Taxonomy (NCBI): domain Bacteria; kingdom Pseudomonadati; phylum Pseudomonadota; class Alphaproteobacteria; order Rhodobacterales; family Roseobacteraceae; genus Ruegeria; species Ruegeria sp. HKCCD7251. The sequence goes on from NZ_WPZC01000004.1 coordinate 170,997, forward strand.
AATTTGAAGGCGTTGCAATCGAGCTCGATGAGCAGCTTCACTTCAACCGCTATCGTGCTCTGACCCTTTCGGAAGGTGTTTATGGTGAGCTAGAAAACTTTCCTTTAACCTCCTACCTTTCGTTCTGCTCGCGGTACGAAGAAGAATGCCTGTGCGCTGGCAAGCATGGAAAGAGATGGACCAACACGAGTTGCGAAAGGCAGTTTAGTGCCTCGCCACCCAGGGGCTGTTTGAATGGCGCAGGACCTGCAAGATGGCGGCAGCGTGCTTTCTACGACTTTCTGAAAGATGTCTCTACACTCATTATAGGATTTCCGGTTGTTCGACTGGCAATATGGGATGAAGTGGAACTCATTGGAAAAACTCGAACGGTAGATTGGATACTCCAAAACCCAAGCCAACAAGGAAACAAAGCGATATTGTCTCTAATTGAAAGCCGACTACCGACGGCATGAGCAGTCAATTTTTCGATCATTAAGCTTTTTGCGCAAACCTATCTGCTCCCATTAAACCGTTCCAAGATTAGTTCGATTTGGGCTTCGAAGATTCAGTTTTCGCGCGTGAAACATATTAAGACACGTTAAACGGAACTGTCGAAGACCCACTCATTCGGTTATGCGGAACTATTATGTGCGTGATCCCGAGACGAAGCGCTTCGTTCCTTAGCCTTATCGGCAGTTCAGTTTCTGTGATCAAAACGGCTTCAACCTTATCTTCCGCTTCCCTCTTTGTTGCTTCCAGCACGGCACGATACTTAACGCATTGATACACTCCTCGAGCCAAGTCAGCGTCGTTAGAGTCTCGAGATTTCACCTCGAGAGCGATGCTAGCGTTTGGCGCTATGAAAATTACGTCCAAACGATCTCCTGAAGGTAAAACGAACTCAGTGTCGGAACGAAGCAATTTAATACTCGGAAAGATTGCTGTTGGGTTATTCAAAACCCAAAGCCGTAAAGCGCGATGGTTCTCACCTTCACCTCTCCCCCCAAACGCAACACCATCTCGTTCGGACCCAACATTTTCTGCTAGAGTGATTGGATCGGCTTCCCCTTCATCGGCCAGCCACGCACGACCCTTCTCCGTTATGCAAAAATGACCGTCGGTCATCCTGACTAAATCGGATTGACATGAAACGCACATAACTTTGCGATCAGGGCGAAAATAGCCATCGGTAAGTGGTATACCAGTCATAGGGAATTTTTCGCCGCCAAGCGCGAAATATGCTTTGAGCAAGGCTTTCTTCCTGTCGTTCAACCCACTTTTTCTATCTCTGGATTCAAGCCACCATTCTCTCGCCGCGCATTCATTGAAGGGCTTTTTGCTTGTTGTTTTTGCTGAAGAAGGCTTACCGTTAATTTGAACACAGTAATCATCAATCAGAATTTTAGCTTCCGCACGCGAAAGTCTGTACTTGCTCATTGTTTTATTCCCCACCGACCTTCTTGAAGACTTCAAGTCTGGACTTCCCTTTGGCACATTGTGGAATAACACTTTCTGCCTATTCATTGTCCAAGTTTCTTGAGCAGCCTCATCTGACTGGTCCAAATTGATTGTTAGTGCATCGTCGGCCTGTAATCCATTGGGATGATGGTTTCAGGTGCTGGCGGGCGATAGCCCAGTGCACTGTGGGGCCGCTTTGTGTTGTAGTGTCTCCTCCATTGTTCGATCAGAATTTGAGCTTCGCGCAGGCTGTAGAAGACTTCACCGTTGAGTAGCTCATCCCTGAACCTGCCATTGAAACTTTCACAGTATCCGTTCTCCCACGGGCTCCCAGGTTCAATGTAAGCCGTCTGGGCGCCAACTGCGGCGATCCAGTCTCGGACGGCCTGGGCGACGAATTCTGGTCCATTGTCTGAGCGTATGAAGCAGGGTGCACCCCGCAGAATGAACAGATCCGTCAAGGCATCGATCACATCGACCGAGTTCAGCTTGCGCTTCACTCTAATCGCCAGGCACTCCCGGCTGTGCTCATCAAGGATGTTCAGCGTCCGAAAAGCTTTGCCATCATCAGTTCGACAATGAACGAAGTCATAGCTCCATACGTGATTGCGATACTCCGGCCTCAGCCGAACACACGAGCCATCGTTCAGCCAGAGCCGTCCTTTCTTCGGTTGTTTCACTGGCACTTTCAGCCCCTCTCGTCGCCAAAGCCGTTCAATTCGCCCATCACTGACAGACCATCCAGCCTCTCTCAGCAGCGCGGCGATCCTGCGATAGCCATATCGGCCGTATTGACGGGTCAACTCAATCATGTCGGCCACCAATCGGTCTTCGTCTGCGCGACCTCTTGGGACGCGCCGTTGCGTGGACCGGTGTTGTCCAAGCACTCGGCAGGCGCGTCTCTCGGAAACTTTCAGCTGGTTGCGAACATGGCCAATACAAGCACGACGACGAGCGGGGCTCAGTAGTTTCCCTTGGCCGCCTCCGTCAGGATCAGCTTGTCCAACGTCAGATCGGATACCGCACGTCGCAGTCGCTCATTCTCTTTCTGAAGCCGTTTCAGTTCTTTCAACTGATCTACGCCCATTCCGCCGTACTTCTTGCGCCAGCGGTAATAGGTTTGTTCAACAACGCCGATCTGCCTGATCGCATCAAGACGGGACATGCCTTGCCCCATTAGAACTTCAACCTGCCGTAACTTCGAGACAATCTCTTCGGGCTTCGGTCGCTTGTTTGCCATTCGTGGTCCTCCGTTTCCTAAACATAGCGGTGGACCAGTTCAGTTGGGGAGGCTCAACCTCAGCGAGAACTCCGAACGAAATACCCGTCACAATTGCGGTGAGTGGAACCGTCACGTTTTTCCGTTTCTCTGATATTGTTCGGATCCAGGCTCGCATCACCGAAACCAAGCTTGGCACGCCCCCCCGAAAAAACTGCGGGCACACTCAGCTTCTCAGGGATTAACCTGGCAAATAGAGCAAGGGGGCTTCAGTTTCCGTTTCCAACTCCTCGAGATATTGCCGCCCTGATGCTCCGCGCTCGATGAGTATAGATGCAAGTGATGCCTGACTTTCTGCCTGAATTGCAGACTGCCGTAGCCCTCCAACCAAGACTTGAGCTGCTGGTAGGGCCATATTTCGCATATCGCTCATCATTTCGACGTTCTCGGCGGATTGGGCACAAAGCCGTGCCAGGCGGTCAGCTGACAACGGCGCACTGAGTTGAGCAAATCGCTCGGCTTGTTTTCTGGCAATTTCACCAGCTACAGCCAGTTCATCTATGTGAAACAAAGCTTTAAAGCTTGCGTCGGAGCATAGCCTTATTGCTGCGGCCAGTGACCATAGCAAGTCCAAGTCTTCATTAGTCATGTCCTCGTGATTCTCGGATACGCGTGAAAAATGAGGCTGTAGCCGAGAAGCTGAACGTGAAAGGGAAATCTGAACCTCTTCAGCGACCCGGCTCGCATCTCGCCGGGCATGCAGAGTATCGACGGTTTCCAAGTCGGCCGTAATAACCGAAAAAATTCCCTGTATGTCGTCACTTCGCCGTTCAGCAGTGGCTAGGTCTATCCGTTCCTTCAGATCAACCAGATGCGCCTCAATGCCCTTAAGTCTGTGTAGCATCATTGCAAATCCGGCAACCGAAACGCCCAGGCCCAAGCCAGAGACTGCCAGCGTGCCGATCTGAAGGTTCTGCATCAGGCCCAACGAAGTTTGGATATTGGCGAGCCGAGACTTGATCTGCTCATTCTGAACCGCTGTGAGCACACCTAACGGGTTAAAGCCCTGGGATATAGTTGAGCTGACACCTTGAAGAGCGCTCCCAAGTATCTTTTCAAATGCACTGGTCGGCTGTACATGAGCCAAAACTTGGCCGGTTAATTTGTCTTTTATCAGGGCTCCCACAACTTTGGCTTGGCCGCCAGAAACTTGAGAGACAAATTTCTCGGGAATTTCGTAGAGAAGAGTATTCATTGTGGGTCCATGCTGTTGGCTGCCGCATTAATGGCCAGCGTTTGAATGTCTTCGAGAATTGTGCGTTGGTCCACAGGTGCGCCCAAGCCAAAAACTATCTCACCTGCGTGCGTGTGTGCACGAGCGCGTAGTGACTCCCTCCAATTCTCGACCGCGGTATCGAAAAGACTTCGACTTACTAGTGCGGTCGCGCCAAGCGCCACCGCGCCGACAGTGAAAAGAGGCCAACTGACATAAGAAACACCTACAATAGCCAAGACGCTGGTAGAAACAGTAGCAAATGAAACAACCGTTGGGATGGCGGCGATTGATGCCGCAGCCAAGCCCGCGCTCGCGAGAGCGGGTGCAATCGCTGCCAATCGGTCGTTTAGATCGGGGTCGCGCGTAAATTCAGGGGCAAGTTTTTCCTTTAGGTCACTCAATGCTTCTTCGGTGTGGGCGAGGGCTTTTTGGGCCTGCTCTTCCGCCCAAGTGCTACAGATTTCAGAAATTTCGTCACGGATTTTAAATTCGGACCATGCAAGATCAGTCGTGCCAGCTTCGTCGATCTTCGCGTCGATGGTTTTGAGCAGTTTAGGAAAGGCCGTTTCCGCCTGAAGCGTGATCTCTTCCAGCTGCGAGTCACGCCAATTTAGAAAATCCACTCGGGTGAAAAGATCGCTGCCTGTCATTGGGTGCTCAAATCAAATTGACGTGCGGTCCAAGGATGAAGCATTTTCGAAGATCTTTGAAGCCTCTGAATGTTGTTTTTCCGCTGGCCTGTTCAACAATCCTAAGTTTCCGCCACGGTTTCAACTTTTTTGGTGGACCAGAGCTCAGGTGGGAGCACTGAGAAGAGTTTAATCCACTTCAGTTTCTGAAGAAAACCTTATCATGCCGCATCTTACGGATGCCAGCTTGAATGTGCTGCCGCTCAAACCGGACGCAAAAAACAGACCAATCGGATGGGCCAAACGAACTTTACGATACAAGTCCACGGTGAAGATCCTCCCCCCCCCTCCCTCCTTCAAAAGAAAGGGCAAAGATGGACGACTTTTACGCCGCCCGCAGCAGGCTCATCCCAGCGCTACCGTGGTCGACTTTCTCACCGCCGTTCTCAGACATAGCGGTCGTAGTTCCGCTCACCTGTTAGCTCGCACTCGACTGCTTTGCCGCGAAGGTAGTTCACCATCCAACGTCGTGCATTGCGTCCTGCTAACGTTCCCAGTTCAGGTGCTTCCACTCCCTGAAGTCGCACAGGCGTACTATCCACAATTATCGTGTCTGCGTCGCGAACCTGGACGCCGCTGGCCGTGGCGGTGGTGGCAAAGAACGCCAAACACTGACGGCCTGGACTATCCTTTGCAGCGTACCTTCATCGACGCAACCCAAGCGCGAACCCCTCGACCGTAACAAAATGCGAACACCGCAGTACGGGTGTTATGTAAACAACCTTAAAGCTGAGTGATTGGTTACAAGCAGCTTGGCCGGTCGTGCCTTCATGCCAGAAATCGACAGCTGTTAACCAGTCTTTAACGACATAGGCCCTGGAGCATGAAATGCCCTTCACATCATTATTTGAAGGACAAATCATGCCGACAGAAGCGTGCGAAATTGACAGACGCATTGTAAATAGAGCCGAGAAGATGGCTGAAGCCGGATATAACGGCACATACACATTCAAAGACTACGGTAAGCTGGGCTTGTTGTTGCGCGTGCGAGGCCATCGCGCCGTCTGGCTTACAAAATACAAGCAAAGCACCAAAACCATCGGGCAACTTTACCCGCGCCCCACAGAACGGCCGATCACAAGCGTGAAAGCCGCCCGGGAGAGAGCGGCCAACGTGAGGTCTGTACTCATGTCTCAGCCAGACAAATTTGATGAGTACATGACACATCGAGATCAAGGGCACGATCACGAGGCAGCGGTGGTAAAACTGGTGGAAATTCCATCAGGATGGACCTTGCGGCAGTGCTTTGAAGCAACTCTGGAAGACAAGCAATCTCTAAATGGCAAAAAACAGATCAAGTCCTCAACCGTCAAAGATATCAGATCCATGATGTCACGCCCCACCTGGGGAAACATCTTGGACCAGGAAGTCACCCGCCTCACCCAGGGCGATCTTGAGAAAGTCAGGGATGACACCCGAAGAGCTCACGGTGTTTCCACCTCGCTTAAAGTCGTGACTTATACAAGAGAAGCTCTCACTTGGTGTGCCAGGGAGCACAACGGCGCAAGCTGTCTTGGAGAAGTAAACCGTTGGTGGCCCAACTTGTCATCGCCAGTGATTGTGAAACCCAAAACTCGGATGCCGGCGCTGGACAAAGCGGTGAGAACCCTATGGATCGCCGAGCAGTTTCTGAACCATCCATTGCCCAAACGCCAATGTAGGAAAAATGGGGTACACCCTTGGACACTTGCCGCCTTGTGGTGGGCCGTCCTGACCTGTCAAAGAACCGGAGCGGCGTTCTCGCCGCTGAAAAGCGACCTCCTGACGGACACCTTTGCGCCGGAGAAATGGCAACTGGCGTCCTGGGACGTGGAAAGGGTTAAAGGAAAGCAACGCGTCATCCTGCCTGTACCGAAACAAGCCCTTGACCACCTGAACAGGTTCTTGAGGATGTCCAAACATTACGATGGCTCCGCAGTGTTTCTGCCTTCCGCGCAAGACCTGACCAAAAACGTCACTGGGTCAGGGGCGTATCAAATCCTGTCCCGCCTGGCCGGCAGAGACCGAAACAAGCCCGAGACCGATAGACGGGTGAGCCCGAAAAGGGAGCCCTGGCCGGATTTGCTGACGGAAGAAGGGATCGACTGGTGGTCGCCACATGATATCAGGCGAACCCTTTCGGACTTTCTCAGCGACGCAGGATATCCCGGTGGCGCCTCAGCAGTTCTGACACATTCCATCAAAGATCCCGCGATCCTCGCTTTCAGCCAAAACGACCAGCGTGTTTTTGATCGAATGAGGCAAAGCCCGGCAAATGTAACCGAGAAGTCATATGGTGCGCATTCAGCTTACATGGAACTGAAGAAAGACTCGATGGAACTCTGGGTCAATGCCGTCTTGCAAACCTACGAGGAGCAGAAGCAAATTCCATGGAAAGGGACGTCTCTAAAGAAGATGCAGAAATCCCGAAAATAGAGACCACTTGACCTAAGAAACTCTTTCAGTGCTGTCGTATGGGTTGCAACGTGTCGCCCAGATCCAGTTTAAGAACCAAGTGTAACTCCCTTTGGCCATCGCGAGAGGAGCCTTGATTGAAGACCAAACCTGACCAGGTCAGTCGAGATGCATAACGGCGCGTTTCACAAAGGCCCGTTTGAAGGCTTTTTGTTTGAGTTGGTCCTAGAGATCCGTTGCTTTCTGCAAATTTCAACGTGAGAAGCGCCGCCAGCAAAAAGGGAAAACGCCAAAATTGGGGTAATCATTGGTCTGCTGGCGAAACTCGATCACATTCGATGTGCGCCTCAATACCCATCCGTTTTATGTCCGAAGAATACCTTTGTCACATCCTCGATAATGTGCCAGGTAACACGGCTTCCATCCCGAACGAAAAGACTGTCTCCCGGTTCAAGCACACTGACCTGACCGCTCTGCATATCAATCAAACGACAGCTCCCGGATAAGATAGTCATCAATTCATCCCCCTGTTCCGTGCACTCAAAAGAACCCTTTGTGCATCGCCAAATACCGGCACGGGTCGCATGTCCAGGACCTCCAGCATCCACACGACCTGAAGCACGTGGGTGGCCTTCCTTGATTTGATAGTCACTAAGAGGGTTATCGAAGGGCCAGTCATCTAGGTGCCCCACATCATCCCCGGGCTTGTATTCAAACATCTCTAAACCCAATCGTCCTCATGTCCTGCTCCGGATATCCAATGTAAGTTGCACTAGGTCGCGCACTTCGTTGTCGGTTAACAATGGTCTTGTTTGTCTGTGACAGTGGCGTTACGTGCTTCGGCCAAATGAGCGCTCCCCACGGCGCGCTTGCACATTACCGGCAATAACCGGCCCGCTTTAGACGCGACCTCGCCGCCGAGGTCTCCAATTGCCTGTAGCGCCCTTTCGAGTACCTCGCGCAATCCAGAGCATGCCCAGCCGCTATCACGGCCGCCCCAATGTCTTCCCCGTCCGCAAAACAAACACCGACCCAGCGATCATGCGTGCGCTCACCATTTAGTTTGCACTCTACGTCCTTGCCTCGAAGGAAATTTACCATCCAGCGTTTTGCGTCTTGACCAGAACGAGTGCCAAGTTCGGGCGCATCCACGCCGTTCAAGCGCACGGGAGTGCCATCGACAACAATTGTGTCTGCGTCACGTACTTGGAGACCACCCGCAGTGGCAGTCGTAGCGAACAGCGCCGCGGCAATGGTTAGCTTCTTGAACAAGGCAAAGTCCTCGGTGTCTGGTGTTAATCGATTATTTGGGTTGCTATGCGGGTATCTACGAGTTCATCCTCGACAAGCGCATAGATCTCCTCCGGAGGAGTATTCAGCGAATACAACATGAGCGCCGGTTCCACACCCATGTCGATGAGATGCTGCATAGTTTCTCCTTGCCCTTTTTGGATACCCTCGACGGCGAAAACGACTGGAATCAGGCGGGGCTGCTCGTAGTAGTGTTGGTGCATACCCACAAGGCCGCGCAGCGAGACAATGCGATCTTCTCCGCCTGCTAGGATGTAAGGGCATGAGGACACGCACATCGCGCCAGCGAGAACGGCAGAAGCCAGCTCAGCCTCTCTAACTTTCTTACCGATGGACAATGCCTCTGAAACCACTCCTCCCGGGCTGTGAAGAGCTACCAGGTCAGGCTTCTCCTGCATGTCCGACAAGTACGAAGCGAAGCGAGACGAGTCATCCACCTCTATCTGACCGCTGAGTAGAAGTACCCTCCCCAGTCCTTCGACTTCCTGAACCGTGAAGTCCAATCGGCTTGGAAATGCTTCAGGTACGGGGACGTCTAGTGGCCCGTCTTGAGGCACAAGCGATGGATCACTGCGGTCAGTGCGATACTCTCGACGTTGATCGCCGGGGGTTATCGGACCAGTCGGGAGTTGAACACGCTTCTTGAACGGGCTTGGTATTACACCAAGAACGTCCGACGCTATCAGAACGCCTGCAATAGCAAGCTGTAGGATGAGAACGTAGCGCAGCCCTGAACGAGGATCGAGACGACTTAACAGGCTCATCACGTTTCATCTTTTTGTGGAGTGGCGCGGTTGAGGATAGCTGCGTCTGCCACGCCCATAGTCGCCTCTACGTCCTTCATGGCGTTCATTGCCGCTCTAAGGTCAGAAAGCGTCAGAGTATCCTCAATGCTCATGCCGTCCTTACCACTGCGGATTGCGGCTTGAGTGATAGCCAGCACAAACACCAACACGGCGGGCAACAAGTCGATGGCTATGGCTCCAGCCCAAGAAGGTACGAAGTTGTGCGCGTACTTGATTACTGCATCGGCGCTGGAAATCGGGTTATATGCCGTCTCGATGGGCGGCTCCATGTCCAATACCTCGTCAGCGGCGTTCTTGAGTGTCTTGCTGCGCTGGTCCAGCGCATTCAAAACGGAGTTGATTGTGGACGATTGCGCGTCTCGCACGTCGGAACTGCGCCCATCAAGCTCTGGAAGTACGACCGAGGATGGCAGGTCCTCAGCAGCACGAGCAACAAGTGGTGCTACGCTGTACTGGTTGAGGCGCGAGATAACACCCGCCAGCTTCACGCTTTCCTCGGAAAACTGAACCGAACGGCGATCCACTGGACCGGGGGCTACAGTAAGCTCGCGCATCTTTGCGAGGATTTCGTTGCCTTGTTGGAAGGCTTCCTCGATAGGTTCTTGCTGCGCCGCGATCTGCTCTTCAAGGTTCCGCAACTCCTCAGCTTTTTGTGTCAGAACACGAAACACGGCACCCCGACCGGCGGTGCCTGAGAGGTCTCCGGACTGCTCGAGTTCCGCCAGTTCTTCAAAACTCTGGCGGGCGCGTTCCACTTCGCGACCCAACGCTTGACCGCTGAGGGCTATGTCGTGGGCTTGCTCGAGAGCAGCTTGGTAGTCACGAACAGTATTCTCCAAGTGTTGTTCGACTGCCGCCGAGCCTGCGAGTGCGGCTGCGTTCAGCCAGCTAGACATGGCGATAATTGCGACAGAGCCAACAATCGTGGAGATCGTCAAACCAATGAAGCCACTAGCCGTACGCATTGAAGGCAGCAGACGGAGCATGTAGCTCCAAAACACGAAGATGCCCACAGAGACAGCGATTGAGTACGCGACCGCAGCGAAGAAAGAAACCGCACCGTTGTCTTCGAGCAATGAGGACACGCCGAGATAGGTGTAGATACCAGATGCGATGGCTAGGACACCCAAGGCTGCGGGGGTAAACGTGTCCAACCACGCAAGATGACCTTCTAGTTCTTTTGCGGTCCTAAGTCCCTTAGCTTCCTCAGCCGTCAAGCGATCCTTGTTCTCCGTCATACTACAACAGGCTCCACACTCATCACGCGATAGTTCGTCACTTAATCATTTATTAAGACTTTTCACCCTGGGTTGCACATCTGGACGATACGAATTGATTGCTTTTGCGAAGCTGCCACTCTTCTGCGATTTTCTGCCAAACTGCGCCGCCAGCTCTAGAAGACGAGAAAAACATCAACCAATTGAAATTCCGATAGCCATTCAGGGAGTGGCAATGAGCATGGATCATATGCCTCGTTGTCACACGCGTGAATTCGCTCAGCGGGGTAAATCCGTCACATCTCCCTGCGTGAATATGATGTGTCCCTAGCGTATCAACCCGAACGTGTGCTTGGTTCGATCCTGATCCAGAGCAAAAATTTGATTGACCTAACTCTTGGAGACCTAGCTCATGGAAATCTTGATAGTTTTGGGTTTGGTTTTGGCTGTTGCAGTGTATTTGGCAATTCGCAGTAACAGGCCAGGCGATACAACTACTTCGTCGAGTCAGTCAGGTGTGAATGAGAAACCTAGATTGACCACGAACCAACGGCAGCGCACAACGCCGCCACAGAGTTTTGATCCAGACCATACGCTACCGAAACCCGACGTCACGATACTGGCGGGTTCAGCGTACGTTGTAGATGGCGATACATTGGTCATTAAGAAAACACAGGTCCGTCTGTTTGGTGTCGATGCTCCCGAGATGAACCACCCCTATGGCAAGAAGGCAAAATGGGCGCTCGTTTCGCTCTGCAAGGGTCAAAAAATTAGGGCGGAAGTGACCGAGCAAGATACCCACGGACGGACTGTTGCAAAGTGCTACCTCGAGGATGGCCGTGATCTATCCGCAGAAATGGTCAAACTCGGCCTAGCGATAGATTGGCCAAAATTCTCAGGCGGAAAGTATCGATCAATGGAAATGCCTGATGCCCGAAAGAAGCTGTGGCTGGCAAATGCACGGCAAAATGGACACATGGGTCTGTGGAAGCAATATGAAGCAAAGCAAATGGCTCGGAAGATGAACGATTGAAACTATCTGCCAGCAAACCTTAACGCACAGCGGTCACGGCACAGAATCACCGGATGCAAGCTTTTCATTGGTTCTCTGCTTAACAAAGCTGGCAGCATCGCGCGATCTAAATTTGCCCTATTTTGCGTCCTATTTTCCCCGAATTAATGCAAGTGGCATAGCTTAGACGACAAAATAGGGCAAAATAGTGCCATCTTGATACACCAGGATATGCCCTTCATTATATGTCCAATAGGTAAGCAAAGGACAATGTATGGCACTCGATCACAAGCTGCTGAAAGAAACACTAAAGAGCAGAAAACTCACGCAGTCTCTAATTGAAGACTGGACTGGGAAAAATATCCGAACTGTCAGGAGGTGGTTGTCTGGGCAGAACCAACCTGGAGAAGAAGACATCAGGACAATTGCGTCCAAACTAAATATCGAACCCGAAAAACTCGACCCTCGGCTGGAAGAGCAAAGTGCTGGTAAGATTCAAGTGAGCGCCAGGCTGTCTGTGGCTTCCCACAATGCTTATCAAATATTGAAGAACCGTTACGGCGTAAGCCAGACGGAAGTAATCGAGTTGGCACCCATAATGTTCGCGGCAATCGCAAAGTTTTCTGACACGCTTGCAAGGCAAGAGGCCAGCGAACTCGAGAAGGTGAGCCAACGCTACCCGATTGATCCAAGTTCTGTACAACATGTCGTGGTTGAACTGGCGTTTGCAGAAAGCGGACTGATATTTGGAACGGACAGTGAAACCGGCGACTACTTAGACTGCATTGGAGTTGGTAACCCGTTCGCGAATTGCATTGACTATTTGGCAGGTGGTTCGTCTAGAACTCGGGTTACTCCTCTGGGTGAATGTCCTGGAAGCAAAGACTTTGTTGTCGACGAAACCGCTCTCCTTGAATTGACCAGCGGAGACAAAGAGCTCGCGACTGCAATAGCAGACGGTAAGATTAGGCTCGATTTGATGCACAAAGATTTGTGGAACGAGAACCGCACCGATGAAAGGTTAAAGTGGCTGAAGGACAACTTGCCGCCCAAGGCCGACATGAAGAAATTCATTGAGCGTTTTAAAGACAGGGACCCAAAAGCAGCGGCAACATTCGAGAATTTGCTGTTTGAGGAAGGGGATGAAGGATGAACCACTCACGCTCAAATCCAATTGCCCTCACAAAACACGCAAAACAACGTGCTGCTCAACGCTGTATAACAAGCAAAGCGCTTTTGTTGCTGCTCAACTTCGGGGACGAATCTGACACACGTGACGGCTGTTATAGCTACAGGCTGAGCAGAAAAGTGGCGAGAGAATTGGTTGCGGAAATGGCAGACCAAGCTGTCCTTGATGAAGCATGCAAGCTGCGAGTGATCGTGTCACCATCCGGGGACGTAGTCACTTGCTACCATTGTTCTGAGCGCACGCTGCGCGCGCACAAGCGTCGTAGCAGGGTGGCCAAGCGCAAGCGAAACTTGCGCTAAGCCCAAAACCTACAACGAATTCAATGAAATACTTCAAGGGCGGCGCTCTGCGTGGTCAGGAGACAGGTATGTTCCGGGAGGAAAAAATGTCATCAAGTAACAAAGCAATTCTTATCGGAAATCTGGGTGCAAAGCCTGAGGTCAAGATCTTCGAAAATGGCGAATCCATTTGTCGGTTTTCGCTCGCCACGAATTCAAGCTGGAAAGACAAGAAAACCAACACGTGGCGAGAGCTGACGCAGTGGCATCAAATCGTTCTACGAGACGAATACCTGGTGGACCTAGCCAAACGGCGGCTAACCAAAGGTACGAAAGTGTATGTCGAGGGAGCGATTGAGACGCGTACCTGGGAAAATCTTGAAGGTCAGACCGTGCACACCGTCGAGATAGTTCTCCGAAAATTTCGAGGCGAGATGAAAGTGCTGAGCGGAGGTATTCATCAATCGGACCTAGTGAGCGGCTGGCCTAAGCCCGCTGACTCACCAATGCGTAACCTGGATGACGACATCCCTTTCTAAGTTCTAACAGGTGGAGAACAATGGCTAAACTGACCCAAACGGAAAAACAGGCTATTGCAGAATACGAAGCAAGCCATGAGGTGAAAAAACTACCAGACGGAGAAGCGGACTGCGCCAAAGCATTGAGAAAATGGAGAGTTTGGCCGCTTGGTGGAGGATGCGTACCATCTTACAGAGAGGAAATAAACGATTGTCACTAAACCTCACATCGCCAGCAATTCCCGATGAATTGCGACCATTGCCCAGGTGTCGCGCGTGCAATAGGCCACAAGATCAGAATAGACCTTCTCGCGCGCTGGATCGTCCGGTTGGGTCAGTGTCACTCCCTTCCAAAGACGAGACGCGCTTGCCCCCTCTTTGATATCCAGATCATCGTATGAAAGTTCTGGCAAAAACGCAGGAAGAACGGCCTTGATAGAGGCGCTTCCCTTGAGCGCGGGATCGTTGATCACTTCATCCGCAAACGGCTTCATCAAATCTACAACACGAGCATTTAGGCCTTCCAGAAACTCAGCGTGCTCTGGATAAGTTTCCGCCATTTCCGTATTGCGCGATTTTTCGAACGGCGCATACCAAACCACAACGGAGCCAACGTCACCCATGTCCTCACGAAGTCTTTTAAGCAAGGCTGGCATCGGATTACTGGAGGCGCGGTGGAGATATTCCCTGTGCTCGATTTCTCCGCCAGGCTCATGCTGGATATGCAAGGAATACTGGAAAGCCACTTGCTGATAGGGACGCGTTCCGTCCCAGGGTGGCAGCAAACTCTGAGAAGTCTCGTAGTCAAAATAATAAACCGGATAGACAATCTCGCTCAGAAACCTGCTTAACTCCTGATGATCGATAGTGCGTGCACCGTTCGCCACTGCTCTCAAGTAGCGTTGCGTCGACTTGCCCAACACAGATGGATCACTGATCTCGTCAATCTTTGTGATCCCGTCTGCGATGAGTTCGGAGGCTTTTTCCGCGTTCATGAACGGAAGGCGGTGGATGCTGTCCGGCGCGATTGGAGGGTCTAGCTTCTCGCGGATCTCCAGCCATTCACTATAGGATTTAAGGCGCGCACGTTCGGGGGACGGATCAGGCATCGTACCGCTGGCAACGACGCTCAATGCCTGATCGATACGCGTGCGTGTTTTTTCGAGCTGCTCAGTCACAGCATCCGTGATGTCAGTGATGCCAACAAGCTCTTGCGGATTGATTTCGCCGTTTCTGACGTAATCACGGTTCACATGTGCCACTTCGCAGCGCGCAATGGGGAACCCGGCCGCCTCAAGCACCACACGCTGGAATGCGAGATCAAACGCATGTTCGGGCTTTGCAGAAGTCCCGCTCTTGATCTCTGTCAGAACGTACCCATCGTCACTGCGGCTCACGATGTCGGAGATGCAAGTTAAGGTTCCATCTTCAAAGCGTCCCTGCGCCACGGCGTTCGCACCATCTCTCCAAGCATCCAGAGTACGCGCGGGCAGAGCCTGGTATTCTGAAAAATCTGAAAAACCGAGGCGAACGAGATCACCAAATAGCTCCTCTGCATAAGGCTCAAACGCGTGCCCCTCGTCAAAGCGTGCTTGCAATGAGGGGTCAATTGGCGGCAACAGATGCCTGGCGTGTTTTTTGATCCATAGCCAGGCGGGGTGCCTGAGAAACATCATGTAATCTGATTTGGATAGCATCGTATTATTTGCATTCCAGAGTGGGCCCTACAGGTAAACGAACACCATAACCCTCATTTGTCTACGCCTGGCTTTTCGGAGCGATACCGCGACCACGTTCGTTCCTGAAGGAAATAGCACTCAATCACACCAACGACCGACCGAAGTTCCTCCTAACTTTCGAGACGGCTACGCATTACAGCGGAAAACAGTGATTTCTTTAGACTGCAAAAAGCCGTCAGTGGGTTGCGACGCGCGCGTGGTGTTCGGGAAAGGCACTCTTAAATGCAGCATCCATTAGGAGGCGCGCCTTGTCTTTCTCAATAGACTGCGCCGCCATCTCCCTGATCAAACCCTGTGTGGTGAGAAACACTGCTTCGCTCAAACCAATGTTATTTGTTTTTGCGGCCAAAATGGCCGCTTCGATATATCCATCAATTTTGATTTTCAGCAGAGTCTGGCGCTGCTTGTTCAAGTTTTTGAAGTCGTTCATCGATCAATCCTCCAACTTTTGCTCAATTTCGATTTGCAATCAAATTGCATCTTGGTTGGCCGCCGCGCCTGCAACTAACAGCGCCTCAGCAAGGTCTAGTGCATCGTCCGGCCAATAGGTTTTGGCTCGTGGGTGATGGATGTCATCCGCTATAACTGGTCGACAGGTCAAAACGGCATTTCGCCATTGCAACGGTACGGCATCGCGTCCCTGCAACGCTCCGACAAGAGCACCGCAAATTGCAGCATTTGTATCGGTGTCTCCGCCACAAGCGACAGTTCCAACCACCGCATCCCGAAGCGATTGCTCGGCCATCAAGCAATAGAATGCGTTCTGAAACGCCGTGAGTACCCAACCCATTTGATGCTGGAACTCGGTGGGACGTTTCGTTCGTGCTGCCAGAAGCCGGCCGCGTACAATAGCCGCGCCTTCATCTTGACCCGCATTGGCATAAGCGGACGACCACATGTCTTCCTTGCTCCCTCCAGCCACTCCCGTAGATACCGCCGCAGCAAAGGCAGCATTGGCAGCAACGGTCACCTCATTCGGATGGGTGAGAGAAGCGTCTTGGCGTGCGATCTCTGCGGCCAGCGCAGGCGTTCCGCTTGCAAAGACCCCTATAGGGCTCACACGCATCAATGCCCCGTTTGCTTGGCTATCTGAGGCGACGGGGTCACCTTGTGCCAGCGCAGATATTGCACTGCTGGTTGTCATTCCAATGTCGAAGGGTCGGGACGTCCGCCATTCGACATAAGCATTCGCCACGTGATCTCTGTCGAAACGATCCATTGCGCACAGGCTCCGGGCCAGTGCCAAAGCCATTTCACTGTCATCTGTGGGTTGGCCAGCAATCAGGTTCCAAGTGCCGCCATCCTGAAGACTGTCGACACCACCCGGATGCCTGCGGGCAATCGTTTCTGCCTCCTGAAATTCCACGAATGACCCCAACGCATCGCCTGCCAATTGTCCCAACAAGACACCATGTGCACGCGAGAGGCTAACGGGCAGATTTGTGCGTTTGCAGGGAACGGCAGGGCAGCGGGCGGATTTCGGGTGCGCGGTCATTTGGGCACCGGACAATCCGCGTACCAAAGCTTCCGCGCCTGCGACAACACCATCGAAGGAGGTTTGACTGTAGTCGATAGGACTTCCGTTCCTCTGTGCGATGACCTTGCCAGCACCAATTATCAGGGCGTGTCCACCAGCAATATCCCAAGAAGACAACCCACCTACCAAACTCATGGCAGCGTCGAGCTCCCCTACAGCGGCGAGCGCCAATCTGTAGGCGGGGCTAGGCAGTGTGCGCACACGGAGCCCTTTGAGGCTAACGTGGTTGGCCAGGGCAAAATCTGCTGCGTCTGCATTTAGTCCAACAATTGGCTTATCTTGGGAACCGGACGGATTGATAACCTTTCCATTGCGTTTCAGGTTGCCTCCTTTTGCCCACGTGATCAGATCGCCCGCATCGTCCGGAGCTGTGGGTGCATACACCACGCCCAGTATGGGCGTATTGTTTTCAAGCAGCGCCACGGACACAGCGGACCCGCGCAAGCCCTTCATAAAGTCCGCCGTCCCGTCATGAGGATCAATCACCCATGTCAGAGACCCGCCGATCAACGAGCTTTCAGTCTCTTCTCCAAGCCAGCTTGCCGGCTGAAGGCGCATCAGATTTGTTTTCAAAAAGGCTTCTACTTCGGCGTCGACGATGGCCTTGTGAAGGGTTCCGCGCGGCCCCTCTGGTCGATGAAACTCGGCTCGGATCATTGCACCGGCCGTTTTTACCAATTGGATGATTGCTGGCAGTTTTTTAGAAATCGGGTTTTTGGTCTTATTGATCATTGAAGGTTCTCCGTGGATTCTTTCGATTGACGCCAACTTAACCAACCGTCAGACCTGAATTTGGATCCCTCGGGATTTTGCGGAATTCGAACTAAGGGAGTGTAACGCTTGGAAAACGCTGTAGGTTTCTATTGGACACTACCTGTTACTTGGGCGCATTTTGTAGAACTACCGAAAGATATGGAAGCTGCGGCCACTGTCAGCAAAACTATTCGCTATCAGATGGAACTGATCAGACGATACGCGAAAAACCATGACTACAATCTCATACATGAAGAGATTTTTCTCGAAATCGAACCTGACAGGGGCAGCGTACATATCCAATCAGCTCTGGACTTCATTGAGCGCACGTGTCGAACCAGTAGTGCAACCATTCTAGTCGTCGATTTTTCAGTTGTGCAGAACTGGCGTCGGAATGGGTACATGGACGAATGGTTTGAAAACACTGACATGCCATTTATTCGCATCCCACCTGATCCGCTCCTGTCTGCTGAATGGACTTTCGATCCCGGCCAGCATTTTGGCGATTGGCGCAAGCGGCACTCGGACTGGATGAACTCCAAGCGTGAACGAGAAGCGTTTGCATTGCGTCGAAGTTTAAAGCTTCAGGAAACCGGTCTGAGCGTGAACGCAATAGCCGAACAATTGAACATGGAAAAAACTCCCTCACCAACAGGGAAACCATGGCGTGAGAGCAATCTCAGAGCCTTCATGAAAAAGCACAAATGAGGTTGCTCCCGTTCTTCCTTGAGTCGGAGTTAAGCGCCATAAAACTTTTGAAATGATGTCAGGGGTCCTGTGACCGCTTCCAATTTTGCTCGTGCCTTTCTGTCGTCGCCGAAAACCAGGGCTGACTTTTCCCGCGATGTACGCCCAGCATTGTTTTTTAATCGAAACGTGACTTGGATCGCGCACTTACCGTCAAAGCCCCCACCATAGATAAATCTATATGGGTCTTTTGACATTTCTTTCGCGGTGGGGAGGTCTTGCGCAGCGAGCTGTTTGGAAGCCCAGATATCCGGCATGAACCTGGCACAGTCAGTCGGTGAAAGAAATATCACATCATGGGATTGAACGGCACGTTGGATCCGTGTGCCGCCCTTTTTGAAACTCCGCCATTGTTCAATGCGGTCAACAGTGGCATCCACAACCACGGGTGAAAGCAGATACACGTTTTTGGGGCATTCATTGTGGATCAACCGGATGCGATCCATCGCCTGTAATATCTCCATTTCCCGGATTTGCCTGAGAATCCTATCCCCCCAAGCATCGGGATGTGCAACGACCTCTAAGGGCGAAACCCCTCCTTTCAGCCGGATACCTCTAGATACTTTAGTGTACTCCCCACTTTGGAAGGCATCACCTGTAGCGGCAGCATAGGCTCGCGCGATGCGCTCTATGTCCTGACAAGCCGGTTGCTCACGGCCAATTACAAGTGCTGAAGGGCAACCCTCCCATCTGTTCTGCCCCCTTAGAGCACCAAAGTGCCCTGCTCGTTCGGTGTTGATACTGTCGAGTGACTGGAGAACACTTTTGTTTGCAAACACCGCGGCGTTAGGCTGGCGTGCAATGACTTGTTCAACCCAGGCTTTGAGTCTTTGGTTTTCTTCTAGGATCTTTGAGCTTAATCCTTGCCGAACTTGGCTCACCTCACACAGTCGACGCTTGGAAAAATTGCATCCCACAACCTGAGTAATTTTGGCGTTTCGCTCCACCGGATGGTGATGGCATTCAAGATCCGACCCAAAAGCTACACGAGACAAATCTTGATCTGCCGTTCCATCAAGGTACAGAAAGGGGACGTCGTCTCCATGCTTAAGCGACTTAACCCTAACAGCTGTCAAACTCGGCTCGAGTTTTGGGTCGCGCCAATCAGGGCCTTGTTTGAAAACGCCCACGGCTTCTTCAAGACCATTATCGATTTCGGAGCGAAGGCACTCGAGCAAAAACTGAAGCGACTGAGCTTCTTCGGTGGGCAGTCTTTGCAGCCTATTGCGCAAGCGCGCAATGTCCCGCGTGTTCCATGTTTGAGTGCCATAGCCCAGAGCCTTTCGAAGAATCACTGACACCGATTTCGAGTTAAAGGCTTCGAGTGCCGCGATAGCTTGTTCGAGGAGTATGGACGTTATGCCAGAGGCTCTGAGTGCATTCAGAGACACACTGAAAGACTGCCCAAGCGAACTTAAAAGGGCTCGTTGAACACGGGTAACGGGATGCTCATCGACAACGGGAGCAACTCCTTTCGTAGCGCCGCGTTCTTCCGAAAATGACCGGGCCTCAGGAAGAATGAAGTCACCGAGTTCTTCCAATGTGACATCTACACATTCAACGGCGAAATCTCTCGGGCGCTCATCAAAGATGACAAGGTCAGGTTTCGCTTCACCAGGCAGCGGCAAATAGCCAAATTCGTGTGGGGCAAAGATAATTAGACCGGTCTTGTCCCTCAAAGCCCGTTTGATCTCGGCCTCTTGGCGAAGATATCCGCAAGTGTCTTGATGTGGACATCGTTTGCACAGTGATGAACGAACCGACCAACCTCGAGCCGACACGTGCCGGGCTGTCTCAAATACCCGGCACATTTTTACCCCGTTTTCCATTGGGTCGGGCTGACCCCGCCCACGTAGGCCTATCACGAGGGGAGCACCAGCCGGCGCATTGACGATATAGTCGTCGAGCGCTTCTTGAACTTTTGCATGATCCGGCAAGAGCATCAGTGAAACCAGGCCATGTGTTTTGTGAAGAAAGCCTGGCGCTCCCTCTCTGCCAACGAGGAACGCTGTCTTCCCAACGCCTTGCGCCCCGGACAGAAGAACACGCGGCGCTGTTACAGGTTGAGGGCCATCTGTGAATTGCCAAGACTTGGCATGGTAAGCCAAGGCTTGTCTTCCCCAGTCTTCCAAAACCTGGGCATGCTTTGCGATGGCCTCTTCACGATGGAGGGTCGGCGCTGGATAGAAAGGTACTGTCGCGACTTTAATGTCGCTTTGGCCGAGCGGCCGCTCCAAGCCAGTTTTGAGACCGTTCTCAACTACTTCGTCCGCACGTTTGTATCCAACAGATCGCGCAGCTTCGACAAGGCTTTCTCGAGCTTCGTCGAAGGAAATGTGTCCACCTGCTACGTAGCCGCCAACGAGTTGAACTTCGTCGAAAATCCGAGGGTTGGATGCCCCCTTCAGCACAATTCGTTTGCAGGCCTTGGACAACTGCTGTCGTCCAAAATTGGATGTCGATGTGCATCCTTTTGAAGGCTTGGTAAGAGAACCCTTGTCGTTTCTTCTATTGGACTGCCTTGGATTGGCATGCCTTTTCTTGGCTTTGATTGGGAAGGCAATGACTGAGGCATCGACAGCATCTTTGTGCCCTCTAAACACTCCTGATCTGGGGCACCCTGCGAGTGGATCAGATACGCCCTGAAAGATCGGGAAGGCCGTATAATTGGGTTGAGCAATGCCCGCAAGAGATTTGTCGCTTCCGGCATGTTCGAACAAAAATCGACGCTCGTGTGCAAACAGAGGACGGTCTGCCAAGCACCAGAAATGAAACTTGGCCAAGTCATCTTTCCCGGGGGCTGCCGCGCTGGAAGACGCTTGCCAAACTACGGATACGCCTTGCAGCACAGGTATTTTGCGACAAAGTTCGCTCCAGGCCCATTGCGCTAAGGCCGCCGGATCTTCCCATCCCAAATGGCCGGGACGTACCAGATCATCCACATCGAAATGTAAAAGACAGGATCCTCTGTCTTCGAGCGTCGCAGGCACCCCGTCAAGTGGATTGGCCAATCTTCGTATTTTCTGTTGATTGCGGCATACCTCGGTGACAGAGCCCATCACGACCACTTTGGACGGCTCGTGAGCCAGCTCTGCGAGCAAAGCTGCCAGACCATCAAACCCTGAGATTTCGGCTTCATGAGGTTTGAAGTGTTTTGCTCGACTGCTGCGCTCCACCCCGCCTGGATGAAACACCTTCGTTTGAGGTTTGTTGGTGCTGGCCTCTAAGACAGTTACTTTGAAGACATTAGTTTTGGCGGCGACCTTAGTTGTCCGCTTGGCATCAATTGCCATATTTCTTTCTCCTGGAGCACTTGGCCAGGCGCGTTAAGTTTCCGCAAAAGGACTTTCAAAAAGTCAGTCGTACCGCTCGGACCCAACCTTTGTGGCTCTCTTCCATTGGCCAGCGAAATTGCTGACATGCGGAGTGTCCCGACCTTTGGTTTAGCGGTGGTTTCTAAATCCGACATTCAAGGCTGGCGTTCAGGTTTCGTTAACTTCACGCAACACCAAGGCTTACCCGAGCTTAGGAAGGGCTTGGAAAGGCAAACCTAAAAAAGCCAAGTCTTGGTATGGCAATCCTCGTAGACCCAAGACAAGGAATGCCAATCTGAGACTTGGATTCTTAATTCTTGGTTTTCCAAAGCATCCTTAAATTTTCCGAAAGGTCGATCTGCCAATATGGAACCAGGCAAGAAAAAGGAGTCTATAAGTGCCTGTTATTTCGTTTCTTTCTGCAAAAGGCGGATGTGGAAAATCAACCACCTGTGCGTTGATTTCACAAGAACTCTCGAGGCTAGACCTGTCCTCAATCATTCTGGACACTGATCCAAAACGTTGGATTTCCAGTTGGGCGAACCTGAAACCGCTAAACCGCAATATCGATGTGCGCCCCATTGACCAAGAGAACCTTACGGATGCCGTCTTCAAATCCGCGGTAGAGGCGGATTTTGTACTGGTGGATGTTGAGGGTTCAAATGATGCCAGTTTGATTGACGCAGTCTTGGTTTCTGACTTTGTAGTTGTACCATGCCGGGCAAGCAGGATGGATGCGTTAGGAGCTGTACAGGTTCTCAAGCAAGTAGGTCAAAAAAGCCAGGTTCTGGGTCGGAAAATTCCGGCTGGTGTACTGCTCAACCAGACTGAACCCGGGGCAGTAGAGTTCCGGATCACAGGCGCTATTAAGGCCATTCTCGAAGAAGCCGGTGCGCCAATTTTCAAAACGCAATTGGCGGCTCGACCCGTTTTTCAGGCGATGATGAGTCTGGGTGGAGACTACGTCGATCTACCGCGTGCGTTTCAAGGATCCTCACCAAAATCAGCTTACGAAAATGCGAGGGCACTGGCTCGCGAGGTTCTACTGCGTGCCACAACACCTGCTTACGAATATGAATAAGGACCGCAAGATGAGCACGCACACAAAAGTACCAAGTATTGGCAGCATTCAGGAACACAGATCAGACGACATGACTTTCGAACGCAAGGCACCAGTATCGCCGTCACAGCTGAAATTGGCCCAGATGAGCCCGAGTCGACGAAGAGCAGCGCTTCGGACAAAGACGTTTACTTCGGATGTGAACCCAGCGCTTTATGCGGCATGGGACGAACTACGTGAGGCTAAGGAGCTCACCGTCGTTCGAGCTTTCGAGCTGTCCCTGATTTCTTTCCTGAATGACAGCGGCACAGATTTTAAGCTGTAATTTCAATCTCCGGAGCTTTCTGCTTCGGAGATCACTTCAGTCGGTCGCAACTACTCTTCTGAACCCGCGCATAAATTTTTGAGTAGAGACATCTATAGGGCAAGGTAACGCCTCGAGGAGTGACCCTGCTTACGCGACATTCCATCGAGGCAATATCTTAGGGTAGCTATTCAATTATGGCACACGCCGTTGAAGAGTCCTGAGCAAAGCAATTGCTCCCACAAACAGAAGGACTGGCATTATGAGCAATCGCAGCGCGAAGATGCCAATTATAGTCAAAGACGCTTCGAGGATGGTGTCTGCTTCATCAACAAAGACTTGAGCTGCGTCCAAATACTGAGTGCTTTGTTCAAATACGCTGCTCACGCCATCGCGGACCCCCGCAAACTGATCACTCAGCCAAGCTAAAACTCCTGTAGCTTCGGCGTCCGCTTCAGAAATCTCCTGTGTATCGGTCGCGCCCGCCCCTATGAGAACGCTGGCTTGTCTGGCGACGGAGTCAAGCTCCTCCACGGCCGCATTCATTTGTGCCGCAGTTGCTCGTTCTCCGATCCAAACGCCGAGTACAAACATCAAGGGTATGGCGAGGCCGACAGCGAGACCAATTGTTACTCCTTTATCGCATATGGGTCTCAACACCCTTGCAAAGGTGGGATAATTTCGGAAGCCAAGTTTTCCAAGCAGTCCGGCTCCAAGAACGATCAACCCTACAGATACCACTGGGGCCAATCCGACTCCCGCGAGTGCTGCCCCGGTTGCCACGAGAAACACGACATCAGCAACGCGCTCTACCGTATCATCGACGGGTTCCAACACCTTAAGTGGCTGGAGGCTGGCCTGCCCAACAACTGATGCGCCCACCTCGATTTCTTGGGCAGTGGAAAGTGCTGCGTTGATCGCCCGCAACGAAACATACACGCCAATTGAGGCCTTCGCTATATCTTGCGCAGTTCCCTCAGCCGCTGAAACAAATGGGTTCCAATCGCTTTTCCCAAACAAGCCAAAAATTCCAAGGAGTATGGTCAACAGCCCTGCAATCGTAAAAGCGACGATTCCAATATTTTTTCTCTCGGAACTATCGGTGGGATGGGCCATTTGTCGTATACCATACTCCAGGTGCGCATTAAGCGGTTTCAGCACTTTGATATCATGGAAAGTCTTGGGTGCAACAAGGCCCACAACCTGATGCGGATCTCCCGGGCCGATGCGGTTCTTGCAACCCCTGAAATTTACTTGTTTTGGGATGCGAAGGGCCGTTTCTAAAATATCCGCCGGAAGTGCTATGCTGTGCTTTAGTTAGTTGCCTTGCGTCTTCCCAAGCACCCAGAGACGCGCAAGAAGGTCATCGCTAAAAACAGACAAACTCTGCTCGATAGCGATTTTCCGAAAAGGTCAGAATCGCGTCAATTGCCGGCTAAGGACGTTCTGCGGTGACTCCCTGGTAGTCACTTTTAGCGTTCTAGAAAGACTTGACGCAGGGATGCTTGAAAATCAATTTTTGTTCCTGACAGGACTTAAGGTCAGAGCGGCTTTGTTGCATCAATCACGACGGAGATTCTCTTTGTAAAGCCAGCAGTAAACTATTCTCGAAAGTGATCGCACGTGAGCAAACCCAAATTTGACCTTGATCTGGATGCGGTTAAGGAGCTGTCTCTTTTTGTGTTGAACAGCCTCGCAGATCAGCCAAAAGAGTGGGTAGCGGTCGGAAAAGCTTACCAGGAACTGCACGGCTTTTTCGAAGATCCGGTCTTCAATAAAGTCTTCGTGCGCCTCTTCACAGTGATGCGCGAAGAAATGTGGGTCGACTCTGCAAAGGAAGGTCCAAAATTCACGGTTGGCTTAACTTTCAAAGGGCAAACCGTGATCCGCCATCCAGCAGAAATAGACGCAATCTTCCGACAGCACTTTCGTTTGCTCGCCAAGAGTATCAAAGCAGCTGAAAGAAAGCAGCGGCATCTCAATCAACAGAGGGCAGCCAAAGAGAGAAAAGCCCAAAAAATACTGGAGAAGCGAAAAACAAAAGAAGCTCGAAGAGATGAAGAGCTGAAACGGCAAGCACAAGCTCGGGAGAAGCAAGCACAAACCCGTCAAAAGCGAGAAATGTCGTCGCTAGTTGCGAGTGGAAAAAGAATTCGCTCTTCCCTATCAAAGTCCAATAATGAGCAACTCCTGAATTTGTGGAAAGCGAACACATCACGCGCAGCTAATTCGACAGGTCAAAAGAAGCATGAACACCTTTTGATTGTTACCGCTGTTGAAAAGGAGTGGCGGCGAAGAATCCGTGAACTACCCGAAGTGGAAGCCTTTAAATGGCCCACCACAGATGCTGGTAGTGGTCACGGTGGCGGAGACTTTGAAAGGGCTGACGAGAGCTTTCTAAAAGTACTCGGATACACCGTCGGGAAAACAAACGGCTTACCGGCGTCCACGCGGCAGTTAATCCTGGATCGCTGTTTCTCGGGGCATCTCCCGCCAGTCGAGGGGATTTTAGCGCTTCGAACATGGGGCGAACCAAATTCGGCGTTGAGACTTAGAAAAATCGCCTATCACATTGCGGGTTTGGCTAAAAATTTCAAGAAGATGCAGTCACGCGGCTATGAGGATGCGATTTCCGATTGGGAAGATGATCTGAAGTACATGCATGACAAACACTACGTCCGGCATTTTGGTTTCAGTTGGCCAGTCCGTGGTCGCTAGGTCTGTTTCCCGACACGCCATCACCAAAAGCGCAGAACCAGTTCGGTTGCTAGCATAATGTCCTCACTGCCGTGTTAAAAAATGCTGTGCATAGTCCAGCGGCGTCAGACGCGATGTTGGCTCAGCTTCAACACAAAAACACATCTATATTTTCTCTTTTCTACAGTTTTTCATTTCTATCTTTTTTGCCTTACGGATTCAGATTTGACCACAAGCGGATATCTTAAAAAATATAATATTTTCAATATGTTATGTCGTTTTTTCGTTGACATGTAGTTTTAGACATGTCAAAAGAACCGCGTGATAACAATCAAATGGAGATGCTCATGCTTGAGTATATTCGAACCGCCTACCATCAACTTCACGTCGCAGCAGTTATCATTCATGTTCTGCTTGTTTTCGGCGAACTGCTTCACATTCTGCCACATGCATAAGGACCCCCAAGTGACCTGTACGCACTTTGATATAGCCATGCAGGTGCAGCCTCTCCTTCGACACCGTATTATTTCAGCCTAACGGGCTTGATACGCGGTCGGCGTCGAATGAAAGGCTGCACCTGCTTCTGCTCCTCGATCATAGAAAAAGTCAAAAGAAAGTACCTTTTCCCGTTCGTATCGCGGCACATCCAACATCCGACCGCAAAGCGTTGCTGGTGGATTATTGCCACTCCAAAAAGGTGTGGCTCGCTCTCCTCGGTTCTTTTGTGAAAGACCTCAAGCTTTGCTTTTTGGCTGGTTCGCACACCAGAGCGCCTTTCATGAATCTCCAAAAAAAGTGCTGCGTCGGATGGAGAAAAAATCTCTACAAATCCTGTAACAAGATATCTTTTGCCGCAAATATCCAGCACGCCAAGCCAAGCAGAGCATTCATTGTGATTGGGGATCCCATTTGGGTACAGCTTTGCAGATCCTGTCTTTGTCATATTGCATAACCTCATTTGCTCGATGGCAAATGTATGTGCGGACGCAAGCAACAACGGCCCGTCCCGCGGTTGTTGGTAAGTTGTTTGTTGCAATGTCGTTACCAAACTTCTGGCTACGCGAACGTCCAACAACAAGTTGTGCCGCTA
The DNA here is from genome assembly GCF_013031165.1 of Ruegeria sp. HKCCD7251. Classification (NCBI taxonomy): domain Bacteria; kingdom Pseudomonadati; phylum Pseudomonadota; class Alphaproteobacteria; order Rhodobacterales; family Roseobacteraceae; genus Ruegeria; species Ruegeria sp. HKCCD7251. The sequence goes on from NZ_WPZC01000004.1 coordinate 197,587, forward strand.
GCCAAATGGAGTTTACGCGATGGGAAAAGCTGCCCGGAGTTCAAAGACCCGACAAACTGAACTCATTGGAGTTAGGTTGAACTCGGATTTGAAAAGCCTGTTGGATGAACGGGCCAAGGAAAATGGTATCTCACCTACTTCACAGGCTCGCGTCCTGCTTGCACGTTCACTCGGGTTCTCAAACGAAGTGGAAACGCGGCCACCATCTCGGCGTTGCAGTCAAAAAACGATCTCACAAGATCTAAAACGCGCCGTCTGTTTTCTGGATCTTTTGCAGGACATGCGCAGGGAACTTCAATACCTCGCGCATACCCTAACGCGCACTCATAACGATCCTTCTGAAAGCCGCGCCATTGCTGCTGCTCTGGCCAAAATATCTGCTTCCCTACATGGCATCCAAATCCACGTGACAGGAGGCAACACATGATCATCAAAACATTTCGTGTCCCTACCGGTCATACCAACAAGATTGCCAAATACCTTGCCGCCAAAGGCGAAAACGAGCGGGTTGATTGGCTTTGCGGTCATCCCGATGACATCCAAATAATGGGTGAGATTTCGAAGCTCTCGGGAAAAGCTTTTTCCGCACGACACGTGGTTCTAGCACCCCAGGTCCGTTTAGATCACACTCAGCTCGCGCAAGTGATCAAGGCATATTGCCAAGAGTATCGAGTACCCAATTCCAGCGTAAGACGCCTTTGCCTGATCAGGCATATGAAACCGCGTGCTTCCATAGAGTGCACAAATGTTCACTGGCATCTTGCGATACCGGAGACAGATCCCCTCAGTTTGAGAGTACTCAACAGTTCCTTCACGCGAATCCGAGACGAGAAGTTGTCCCGAATGTCCGAATTAATGCTCGGCCACCCTATTGTGCCAGGGCGTTTCACAAAGCAGGTTTCGGAAGCTTTGAAGAAGGAGCAGCCGAACCTTGATCTTGCTCCTTACTGGAAAGCTCTAGAAGGAATTGGTCGTGGCGCAAATTTTTCGATCATCCAAGACAAACCTATCGGACGCGCCCAAGACGAAGAAAACAGTCCGTCTCACCCCACCGGCACAAGCTTCGGTGAGGTAACAAGTGCTCCCGATTGGGACGCGACATGTGTCCCATTTTGACAAAAAACTGTTTCGATCTCTGCTTTGTAGATCTCGCGTTTCTCAACCAGAAGAGCGCTCAAATTTTCGATGACAGCTCGGTTTTTCTCAATCACAACTTTTGCCCGAGCACTGGCCGCTTCCAAACGTCGCGACACGTTGTGCCGAATTTGTTCATCCTGAAGGATGTTAGTGAGGTTCGTCACTTCGACTGGCCGCCACAGCAAAGGATTTGCGCCAAGTCCAAACATCTCTTCTAGGCGCGTCGCAAGAAGTGTCGCTTGCGCAAGGTCACTTTGCGCACTGCCGCCAGAGCCAGTAGAAACCGATCCAAGAAAAGCCATTTCCGCTTCGCGCCCTGCAAGAAGCATTGCCAGCTTCGCTTCAAGCTCAGCGAGCAAAGGAAATGGGCTCTTGTTCGCAAAGGACACGACCCCACCTCCAGCTCGGATCTCGGCACGATCAGGCACGCCAAGCCCGAGAACGCTCCCCGCAACAATGTGACCCGCTTCATGATAAGCTGCCCTAAGCAAATCCGATTGCGAACTCTCAGGTACAATATTCTCCGCGGCGGCCCACAGATGAGCATCTTCTAACGTGGCTCCGTTGTATCTCGCCAAACTGCGGGCTTGTCGCACAATCGCCGCCGCATCCGCGCCTGTGCAGCCAATAATATGTGCAGCCACGTCCTTAATCGTGCGCAGCGTAATTTCGTCGCCGCAATGATCCAATAGAATGTCGGCAAGTGTGTCTTTACCGGGCAGTGACATCTCAATTTTCAGATCAAAACGCCCCGAGCGCACCAACGCTGCATCCAGTTTTTCTGGATGGTTACACGCCCCAACAACCAAGACACCCTGACATTGATTAGCTTTATCCATTGCCTCAAGGAGGCCATTGAGGGCCGATCTGGTATAGTTTGCATTCTCACCGCTGGCGGTTGCACGATCCTCAAAAGAGTCGATTTCATCGATGAACAGTACCGTCGGCGACCTTCTGCACGCTTCATCGAAGGACTTGTTCATTGCCGCCAGAAAATCACCGAGGTGGCCATATTGCTGCCAGTCGGCGTAGCTCGTCGCAATGAAGTGCGCGCCGATCTGACTGGCAAGCCTCGAAGCGGCAAAAGTCTTACCTGTGCCCGGGGCACCAAACATGAGAACACCCCTGGGAATTTCCGACCAATCCAATTGACCGCCTCTCCATGTTTGAATGTCGGCAGACAGTTGCTTCAGAACCGCTTTGGTCGAACCCAGGCCCTTTACTGCGTCAAGCGCTGACTCATCGGCAGCAATCGAGTTGTCATCGGCAAATCGAACAAGCGCTTCCACCATCTTCTTGGTGTCCGACTGTCTCACTGCGGTGGTCAGCTGTTCCAGCGTCAAACACTGCAACGCCTGTGCTTGAGGCAGTTGCCCCAGGATCGGTTGGGATTCCGGGTTACAGCATGGACGGTGCAGTACTTGATGGAGTTTTAGAACGATTTGCTGAGAGACATCCGCTAGCCGCACAACTTGTGTTGCCGCCTGTCGGATTGTGTCAGGAATTTCCTCCAAACACTCGACAATGCACAGGAGCGGCAGTGGCTCCGCCATGCGATCAGACAAGTTTTTCTCAAACTCATCTTTTCCTTTGGCCCGGCGCGATGAATAGGTCCTAGAATTCCGAGTAACAAGGCTGATCTTTGGAAGGTGTTTCTGAGCTTTCTTTGTTGCCGGCATGAGGCCGCGTTCGAAAGCGTCCTCGACATGCTCAACCCATACCGGATCACCGGTTTCAACGACGGTGAAACCATAGGGAGCATACAAGCTTTCAATGACGGTCTTTTGGTTCTTGGGGAAGCTTGCAAACAGCCGGATCAAAGCTGCCGCAGTGTGGATATCGAGTTTTGATGAGCAAGCGAACCACTTCGTCCCCGCGCCCGCTTTTCCCTCATCTGCTCCCCAAGCATTTTCTTGAAAATCGGTAGAGCATAGTTCACGCAGCGCGTCATCGAACCAGGTGTTGAGTTGTTTTAAACAATTGGAAGAAGTCTTAGATCCTCGTGGCATCGAGCACCCCTTTTGTCGGATTCAATCTGAAGCAGCTTGGAACGGTCGAACTACGACCAGAGACTATCCAAGCGATATCAGCCGCACGCTGGGGCGGCAGAACAGTTCAGGTTGTTTCACAACAAAAGCCATCAATATTTCCAATTTTAGATCAGCAACTTAGCGCCGTTTTACAACGAGCACAAGACCCGATTAACTAACTTCTTCAGAGCTCGAGCTTACGGATTTTTGTCCATAATTTTGTCTCATTGTTTAGATACCCGGACATGGTGCCCGAACCAGGTTAACTTGGGATTAACGTTTTTAGCCGAGTTCGTCGTTGACTGTAGACAGAGGCGATAAGGCTCAAGCCTTTTGGGATGTTTTGAAGAAGCCATGCACAGCCCAAATGGCACTTCCAGTGTATACTTTTTATATAAAAACTATATAATATATTGCATTCAAATTTTCTCCGGCTAGTATCACTTCGAGATTGAAGGGTTGGAATCCTATGCCTACGGCCATGGTCATTTTTACAAGCAAGAAGCCAGAAGACGTCGCGAATTTGGGTGGGACGGGGTGGTGGAAAGTTGACCCCGTAAAGGCCAGGGGTTCAACGCATGTTGTCCTTACTCACAACGCCTTCGACAAGAGGCGACCTGGGGATCCAGAGCATCATGGTGAATCGTTCATGGTAGCAACGATAAAAGATGTCTTGCAGGATGAGGACGGTCGTTGGCTTATTCAGTTTGATCAGTATGCAATGACAAGTGCAGGGCTGAAGTGGCCCGGCTATAGAAACCCTGTCAACTATACGGACACTGAGATAATTCTCGATCAGCTTGAGATCGGCGATTGGCAAAAGGTGCAAGAGGTCTCATTTAAGGACGCGCAGGCAATAAGGCGGCGTGACGATGCCTCCGCGACGCGCATGCAAGCGAGGCAGGCTGCAACATCAGGCACCGGCGAGCTGACATTTGGCGAGATCATCGAACTGTACCGTGATCGTATTGCAGTTGATCTCGGTGTCGAGCCGACAGCCGTAAAAATCACGATAGAGACCTCAAAATGAACCACTTTGGCATAAATTCACAAGTTCCTGGCGTTAAAAAATACTCGCGGATCTCCTCCAAACTTATATCAAGTCCAACTTCTCATGATCCAACAACAAATTGGGTTATTTGAGGGCTCAAGCCATATCCTGCTGCTTCGGCGACGCCGCGGCATCTATGGCTTCTTGGTAGCGAACACCAAAAAACTGAAACGCATAGTAAAATTGTGAGGGAACGAGTGGAAGGACCAAACGACTACCGAATGTCTTTTTCCACAGGTGGGCTGTTTCTCAACGAAAGCGTTGAGTTTGCCTCGCTGCACCGTAAAGATGAGGCTTGGGAGGAAACCCAGGCACGGGCCGTGAAAGAAGGCACCACCCAACTGCCGAAAGATGCCTCCAATACTCGCAGCATTCGAGAAATCAAAAACAGGGTGTCTACCCTCACCGCCGAAGAGCTTGCCTACTTTGTGAATGAGGCCGACCGCGCAGACCAAAAGGCGCTTTTGTGGTTAGCCTGTTGCCGCGCCTACCGTTTTGTGCGCGAGTTTGCCGTCGACGTTCTTCAAGATCGGTATCTGTCCTACCAATTGGACCTGTCGCTGGAGTCGTTTGACATCTTTTTTGATGCTAAAGCAGAATGGCATAAAGAGCTGTCAGAACTGAGCACGTCCACCAGACTAAAGCTGCGCCAGATTCTGTTTCGGATGATGCGTGAGGCGGACATTCTGTCCGAGCACAAGGAGATCCAAACTTATCTCCTGTCTTCAAAGCTGATTGCAATGATCCAGTCTAACACCCCGGAAGAGCTAAACTATTTCCCCGGCCAAACATGGGAGGGATCGTGACGATGCGAGCACCCATTAGCCGTAAAGACCGCCTCGAGCATGTTCTGAACGCCATCACCAGCCCACGGTTTCTCGACATGCAGGGCTACAACGAGGTTCCGTTTTTCATCTGTGATTATCCGGCCTCTGACGGGTTGACGATCAATGAAGATCGCGAAGACATCATCAAGCGCGCAGGTCATGCTGGCGTTCGTGTGTTGGATTTGAACCTCTATGATCTGTGCCTTGAAATTCTGGATGAGCGGGACGTCCTCGATCAGGTGTTGGAAGCAGAGGCGGAGTTGGGGAAGTCCGAGCTTCTGGAATTGCTGCAAAACGTTCTGGATCCTTCTGAACATCTCATTCCCAAGATCGCTGGAAAGATTAAAGAAGCAGACCACGACGTCATCTTCTTGTCCGGAGTTGGTGAGATCTATCCCTATATCCGATCCCACAATGTGCTGAACAATCTGCAAAGCACCGCAAAACACGTGCCCACGGTGATGTTCTTCCCCGGCACTTATACACATGCCCTGGCAACCGGTGCGTCACTGGATCTCTTCGGATTGCTCCATGACGACAAGTATTACCGTGCCTTCAATCTCATGACTTACGAGGTCTGACCAATGACCACCTTGATGCGTGACATCTTCCAAAAACCCGTTGATCGCCCAATTGATGCAGTGATCAAGGCCGATGACGATGAAAGCCTGCTGATCGAGCTGGAAGAATACGTCATCACCGGCGAAATCGGCCAGCGGTTGGAGCGGTTCCTTGAGGAATACAACAACTACCAGAAGTCGAACGGTGTCTGGATCTCTGGCTTCTATGGATCAGGTAAGTCGCACCTTTTAAAGATGCTGGCGTTGCTTCTTGAAAACACCCCTATGAATGGCAAGACGCCATTGGAGATTTTCGAAGACAAGCTCACGGATCAACCGATGCTGGCAGGCGCGCTACGCAAAGCCGTCTCGGTGCCATCCAAATCGATCCTATTTAACATCGACCAGAAGGCAGACGTTATCTCGAAGGGCGATGTGGATGCGCTTCTGTCTGTGTTCCAGAAGGTGTTTGATGAGGCCTGCGGGTATTTTGGCAAACAGGCACACATTGCGCAATTCGAGCGCGATCTCGATGAACGGGGTCAGCTCGATGCGTTCAGGGTTGCCTATGAGACGGCTGCCGGGAAGCCTTGGGTGCGCGGACGCGAGCAAGCCGTTCTTGAAGGAAAGAACATTGGCAAGGCTTATGCGTCTGTTTCCGGAAACGATGTCGATGATGCGAATGGCATCCTGACGCAGTACCGCGCCGATACACGGGTATCCATCGAGGATTTCGCCAATCAGGTGAAAGCCTGGATTGATCGTCAGGGCTCGAAGTTTCGTCTGAACTTCTTTGTTGATGAAGTTGGTCAATACATTGCCGACAACGTTAAGCTGATGACCAACCTACAAACGATTGCTGAAAGCCTGAACACCAAGTGCAAGGGTCAGGCCTGGGTCATCGTAACCTCTCAGCAGGACATGGAAGCCATCATCGGCGACAACCAAGCGTTTCAAGCGCAGGACTTTTCCAAGATTATGGCCCGCTTTGATGTGCGGATGCCGTTGAACTCCGCGGATGTGGCGGAGGTCATTCAGCGCAGGCTCTTGGCCAAAACGGACGCCGGCACGATCACGCTTGGTCATCTTCATGACCGCGAAGAAAACAATCTCAAAACGCTCTTTGATTTCGCTGACGGCTCCATCAAGCTGAAGAACTTCAAAGATAAGGACCATTTCATCGCGAGCTATCCGTTCCCCGGATATCAATACGATTTGTTCCAAATGGCCATTCAGGGTCTGTCGCAACACAATGCCTTCGAAGGCAAGCACAGCTCGGTTGGGGAGCGGTCGATGCTGGGCGTATTCCAGGACGTCTCCAAAGCGATGGCGGATCAGCCGGTTAAGGGCTTTGCCACCTTTGACATGATGTTCGAAGGCATCCGCTCTGCGCTGAAATCCGCTGCGCAAAGCTCTATTCTTGTGGCAGAGCGTAACCTGACGGATCCCTTCACGGTGCGCATTCTGAAGGCACTCTTCCTCGTCAAATATGTGAAAGAGTTCAAACCGACTGTGCGCAACATCAGCATTCTGATGCTATCGGAGCTCGATACCGATCAAACCGTTCTGAAACGCAATGTTGAGCAGGCGCTGTCGGAACTTGAACGCAATACGTTGATCCAGCGTAACGGGGATGTGTACGAGTTTCTGACGAATGAAGAAAAAGACGTCGAAGACGAGATCAAGAATGTCGACATTGACCCCTCTGAGCTCTCCACTGAACTGGAAACCCTGGTTTTTGACTCAATCGTAAAGCTTCGGAAAATTCGGCATACGGCAACGGGGTTCGAGTATCCCTACACGCGCATGCTGGATGACAGCGCGCTGGGGCGGACATATGAGATGGCCATCAACGCGATCAGCCCTTTTCACGACGATGTCGACAACCCTGACGCCATTCGCATGCGCAGCATGGGCAATGACGAGCTTTCGGTGGTGATGTCCGCTGACCAGCGATTTATCCGTGACCTGACTTTGTTCAAGCAGACCGACAAGTTTGTCCGCCAGGCGCGCACTGGATCCCCGCAACCAGGTCGCGACAGGATCGTCAGCGACAAGGGCGAGCAAAACCGCCGTCGCCAAAAAGATCTAGAGTTGCGGTTGCGCAAGCTTCTCGGCTCTGCAAGCCTTTTCGTGCGCGGCGAAGAATTGGATATCGGGGGCGAGGAACCGCAAGACCGGATATTCAAGGCATTCCAGACCCTCGTCGACAAGATCTACGTCAACCTCGGCATGTTGCGCGGCGTGACCTATACGGAAGTGGATCTTAAGAAAGCCGCCAATCCAGATAGCTCTCTATTTGGAGAAAGCGGTGCAGGCTTGACCGAGGCCGAGCAGGAAATGCTGAACTTCGTTCAAGGACAAGCGCGCAATGGGGTGAAGGTTTCCGCCAAGTATCTCAGAGACAGATTTTCCTCCAAGCCCTATGGCTGGCCGGAGATTGCGGTAAATTGCATTGCCGCAAGCCTGGTGGGCAAAGGCAAAGTTGAAGCGCGCTCGGATGGAGTTGTCAAAGAAGGTGACGCTCTGGCGAGCGACCTTCAGAACAATCGCTTGCTGGAAAACCTGCTCTTCACGCCTCAAACCGAGTTCACACCTACTGAGCTACGCAAGGCCAAAGATCTGTATGGCGAGCTGTTCGATGCGCCTGCCGATGGATCAGATGCACGGAGCTTGGGCACGGAATGGTCCCAAGCTGTTCTGAAAATGAGTGACGAGCTGAAGGATTTGCTGCGCCAGGACACGCGCTATCCGTTCGTGGTCGCGTTGAAACCCCTTCTAGACCGTCTGGAAGCCATGGCGGATAAGCCGGCCACCTGGTTCATCACGGGCGTTGCGCCGCAAGAAGATGTCCTTCTCGATGACAAGGAAGATCTGCTCGACAAGATCAAGAGCTTCCTGGGGGGCAGCCAGCGGAGCATCTATGATGATGTTCGCCAGTTCCTGACCGATCAGCGGGCGAACATTGACTATGTCGATGGTGACGCGGGCACCCAGTTGCAGGCGGCGATTGATGATCCGGAGTGTTTCAAGGGTTCCAGTATTCAGAACCTGAAAAATGACTTCTATGCCTTGAAGGAAAAGATCGATCAGCAGCTTCTGGCGGAACGCAAAGCTGTTGAGGGCGAACTCTATACGGTGGACAGCAAAGTCAGCTCGCTGGACGAGTTCACGGCACTGCCAGAGGGTGCCCAAGCTGAGGTGAAACGTTCAATCGCAGCCAAAGCCGAAGGCTTGGACAAGATCGGATTGATCCCCACTCTGCGCGACCGCAAGAACAGCATCAGAAACGATCTGATGGCGGAAATGCTGTCTCTGATCGAGCGTCTTAAACCTGCGCCAGAAGTCTCCACTCCCGATGAAACGGATGATGAAGACAATCCACCGCCTGTGACACCGGTGGTCGTGCCTCCCTCAAACATCCGCGATGTGCCCGTCGCCTTTGACGACGTTTATCTGGCGAATGAGACTGATGTGGAACGCTATGTCTCTGAGCTCAAGAAATCGCTGCTCGCGGAAATCCGTGACGGCAAGAAGGTGATCGTCTGATGGACACGAACGCGCTCAAGAAGTTTGCCCAGGACGCTCGCATCCAGCTGATCGAACAAGTGGCATCGCGCTTTGACCTTGTGACCGCCGACAGCAGCGTTGAACGCCGCGAGCATCCCCAGATCGTCAAGGAATTGGACAAGGCCGCGGCCAAAGACGGCCGGGCTCAGGTGATCGACAAGGTCGCCTATACCTGGTTTAACCGCTTCACCGCGCTGCGCTTCATGGATGCCAATGGCTACAACCGCGTCCGTGTTGTATCGCCCGCCGATGGTGCCACGCGGCCCGAGATCTTGGCTGAGGCCGCAGCAGGCAACCTGCCAGACGGCGCACCGGATCGGATCATGCAGCTCTTGGATGGGCGCATCCCGTCCAATGACGCGCAAGGTGAAGCCTATCGCCTGCTTCTCGTCCATGACTGCAACGCGCTGCACAAAGTGCTGCCCTACATGTTCGAGGCCATCGACGACTTCTCCGAGCTCCTAATGCCAGACGATCTGCTCTCCAACGATGCGATCCTGGCAAAAATGCGCGCGGTCATGACCGAGGATGCCTGTCAGGACGTCGAGATCATCGGCTGGCTTTACCAGTTCTATATCTCGGAGAAGAAGGACGAGGTATTCGCTGGCCTCAAAAAGAACCAGAAGATCACCGCCGAGAACATCCCCGCCGCAACCCAGCTGTTCACCCCGCATTGGATCGTCCGCTATCTGGTGGAGAACTCGCTTGGGCGGCTCTGGCTGCTCAACAAACCGCACAGCGGGCTTGCTGCCAAGATGGATTACTACATCGCGCCCGAAGAGCCCGAGACGGACTTTCTGAAAATCACCAAGCCTGAAGAGATCCGCATCTGCGACCCGGCCGCTGGTTCAGGTCACATGCTGACCTATGCCTTTGACCTGCTCTACGCCATCTACGAAGAAGAGGGATATGACGCGACCGAGATCCCCGCGCTGATCCTGACGCACAACCTGACGGGGATAGAGATTGACGACCGCGCGGGTGCGCTGGCCGCCTTTGCGCTGGCGATGAAGGCGGCGGCGCGGCTGGGGCGGCGGCGGTTTTTGCGGATGGAGGCAAAGCCGGACATCTGCGTGTTGCAGAACGTGAGCGTTACCGAGACCGAGATGCAGTACGTAGCCAAGGTAGTGGGCGAGGATCTGTTCAATGATGAGTTGCGCGAGGCGCTGGGGCAGTTCGAGCAGGCCAAGAACTTCGGCTCGCTGATCGTGCCGAAACTAAGCGATCCGGCAGAGGCACTGCGCGTGGTCGAGGCGCAGGATTTTGGATCCGACCTGCTGCTGAAGGAGGTGCAGGAACGCGTATTGACGGTGCTGCGCATGGCTGAGGCGTTGTCGCCAAAGTATCACGTGGTGGTGGCCAACCCGCCGTATATGGGATCAGGAGGTATGAACAGCCAACTCTCCAAATTTGCTAGCGACCTCTATCCGTCCGCCAAACAGGATCTTTTCGCTATGTTCATGCTGCGTTGTGTGCCGCTGACAAGGGCTTTGGGGTATATTGGAATGATCAACTTACCGTCGTGGCTCTTTTTATCTTCGTTTTCAAAGGTACGTAAATACATTCTTAAGAAAGCAACAATTACGACCCTAGCACATATGGGCCGTGGCATTTTTGGTGTTGATTGGGGTTCGACAGCCTTTGTGCTTCAGACTGAAGCGAAGTCCAAGAGAAATTCAACGTTTTTTCGGCTTCACAAGAGAAATTTTCAGTTCTTGCGTCCCGATCATATCGCTGAACTCTTTCTGCGCGCCAAGTCTGATCCTAATTATCGTTTTGACTTCGATAGTTATGACTCTGAAGCAGATTTCAATACAAATCAGGGATCACACACAAATGGGGAGAGATTATTTTACAAATCTGATGTAGCAAACTTTCGGAAAATGCCCGACAACCAGATTGCATACTGGCTTAACAATATTGAACTATTTTCAGGAACTATTTTCTCTGAGCGTTTTGTTTCCGGCGGACGGACAAAGACACACGACAATAACAAATACCTGAGATATACTTGGGAAATTTCGTTATCTAGTGGCAGGTGGATCGGCTATGCAAATGGCGGGGACTTTAGAAAGTTTCGCGGAAACGAACACTACGTTGTTGATTGGTCCGATTCTGCAAAATACGTCTACGAGAGTCATGGAGGTCTAGCTAGCGAAGAATTCGAGGGGCGTTCGGGTATTTGTTGGTCCTTAATTGCTTCTACAAAACCCAGCTTCAGGAAAAAGCTGCCAGATCAAAACTATAGCTCAGGCTCCCCTACAATCTTTACGCGTGAAGACGGCCTTGCCGATTTTTCACTAGCATTTTTTAATTCGAAAGTGGCGAACTACTTTATTCTTGCCATTAATCCGACGGTAAACAACACTGTTAATGATATTTTGGCACTTCCCTTGCGGGAAACATCAAATACAACGGCTATCAAGCAGCACTCCCTTTGCTGCCAAGATCTATCTCAAACCGATTGGGATGACTTCGAAATCTCCCGAAATTTCCGATCTCTCCCACTGCTCTCGCCTGATCACCGGGCCGATACGCTGGAGGACAGCTACGCCACCCTGCGCACCCATTGGCAGTCCATGACGGATGAAATGCAGCGGTTGGAGGAAGAGAACAACCGCATCTTCATCGACGCTTATGGTCTGCAAGGCGAACTGACGCCCGAGGTCCCGATTGAGGAGATCACCCTCACCTGCAATCCCGCATATTCGATCAAGGGCGATAAGACGGACGCCGAGCTTGAAGTAGAACTTCGCAAGCGCACCATGGAGGAGTACCTCAGCTACGCTGTGGGCTGCATGTTCGGCCGTTACAGCCTTGATGCGCCGGGCCTAATCCTCGCCAATCAGGGCGAGACGCTGGCGGAGTATCTGGCCCGCGTGCCGTCACCCGCGTTCGAGCCCGACGCAGACAACGTCATCCCTGTGCTGAACGAGGATTGGTTCAGCGATGACATCGTGGCGCGATTCCGCAAATTCCTACGCGTGACCTTCGGCGACGAGCATTTCCAGGAAAACTTGCGCTTTGTCGAAGACAGCCTTGGCAAAGATCTGCGCAAGTATTTCACCAAGGATTTCTACAACGACCACGTGAAGCGTTATAAAAAGCGCCCGATTTACTGGATGTTCTCCAGCCCGAAAGGCACGTTTAATGCACTGATCTACATGCATCGCTATCGCAGCGACACGGTTTCGGTCGTGCTGAACGATTACCTGCGCGAGTTCATCAACAAGCTGCAAGGCGAACGGGCGCGGCTGGACAAGCTGGCAGATGATGCCACCGCCACCCAAGGGCAGCGCACAAAGGCGCTGAAAGACAGTGCCAAGATCGCCAAGCAGATCGATGAACTGACGGAATGGGAACGGGATGTTGTCTTCCCCCTCGCGCAGCAACGGGTCGAGATCGACCTCGACGACGGGGTGAAGGTGAACTATCCCAAATTCGGCGCAGCGCTGAAGAAGATCGCAGGTTTGTGATGAGAGGGTTGAGCTAATGTCGGATCGTGTCTCAACCACGTTGGCAAAGATGTTCGAAGAGGAACGGATTGTCTTTTGGTATGATGCCGACCGCGACATGCGCGACACGTTCGAGGCGCTAGCCCTGACGGGTGTGGAAAAGGTTGAGATCAAGGATAACGAGTTCGGTCTGAAATACCGGATCCTGCGCCAAGAGCCGCACCAGAAGTTCCTGATCTACAATCACGGGCCTGAGCCTGCGATGAAGGATAACTGGCTGCTGGACGTGCAGCTGGCGACGGCGATGTTCAAGGCCGACCAGGCGGCCATTTGGGTTCAGGAGCTTGGCATTCCTACGCAATACGATGCAGCCGTGCGCGACCACATGGAGTTTTATCGCTCCCAAAAGCGTCTGGACCGCCTCAAGCAGTTTGAGGTCGACAAATCATCAGCGAGCGTCTCCGAAATTCGCCGCAAGATGCTGGCGGTTTGCGCGGACGCCGATGGAGAGTTGGATACCGTCGTTGAGGCGCTGCTGGAGGACCTTGCATTCGGACGCGATGCCAGATTGCGAGTGATGGAAAGGTCGGGCTTGCTGGGCTTTTTCTGGAAGCAGGTTGCCAATGCCTATGGCTATCAGCCTGAGCAGCCAGATTTTCAGGACTTCTCTATCGCCTTGTTCCAATCCGCCTACCGGCGAGCGATTGGCGAGGCAGGCGATCTGAACGGTGAGGCTTTACTGACCTTCCGGCGCTGGAAGAACAGCCGTCACAATGGTGAGGCGTTTGAGCGGTTGTCCGAGATCTATCAGGAGATCCTGAAGATCCCTGAAGATCTGGAACCGCGGGATGTCCGAGCGGTAGTCTCTATCGACCATTTCGAGGAAATCGACCGGCACATCGTTCGTTCCATCGTGGGTGCGATGTCAGAGCAATCCGCAAACAGCGTCGATGTTCTGAAATGGGTGCGAGAACGCCGCCAGAGCCATTGGTATCGCAAATACGCCGATATCTATCAGGCCATCGCCTGTGCGACCGAGTTCCAGCAGGCTCTGGCCAGCGCCGAACTCGTCATGCATAGTCCCGAAGACGCGGTCAGGCGCTATGCGGCAAGCTGGTTCAAACTGGACCAGCTCTATCGGAAGTTCCTCTATCACATGCAGAAAAGCGGGCAGGCGACATTGTTGTCGAGCCTCTATGAAAGCATCGAAAACCGATATGGCACCAACTTCGTCCTGAAGATTAATGACCTCTGGCAGGATCAGATCGCCGGTTTGGATGAGTGGAAAATCTCTGGCTTTGAACGCCAGCAGGACTTTTTCAGGCTTCAGGCCGACAGGTTCAGAAGCAAGGACCAAAAATTCGTTGTGATCATCTCGGACGCCTTGCGTTTTGAAGTAGCCGAAGAATGCATGCGTGAGATCCGGTCGCTGGATAGGTTTGATGCCGAATTGACCCCCATGATCAGCGCGCTTCCAAGCTATACGCAGCTCGGCATGGCGTCGCTTCTGCCAAACAAAGATTTGGAGATCACGGACAAAGGTGATGTGTCCTCATATGCATTGCCGACATCGGGCACGAGTAATCGGGGCAAGGTGCTGGATATGGGCCGCAGTGAGGACCGCACCAAGGTCCTGAAGGCAGAAGACTTCATGAACATGCGCACTGACGAAGGCAAAGAGCTCTTCCGTGACCATGATGTCGTCTACATCTTCCATAATCGCATCGATGCGGTGGGCGACAAGCTGCAAACCGAAGACCGGCTGCCAGAAGCCGCTGAGGACGCTGTCGAAGATCTAAAAAAGATGGTCCAGAAGCTGAAATCGGCCAACTTTTCCAACATCGTCATTACGGCAGACCATGGTTTCCTCTATCAGCATAAACCCCTGGATGAGAGCAGCTTCTCGGTCGCCGAACCCGCAGGTGAAAGTGTCACGACAAAGAACCGCCGTTTTGTGGTTGGGCGCGGCCTGCAACCCGCAGATGGGTTCAAACTCTGGGATGCCAAGCAGCTTGGTTTGTCGGGCGATCACCAAGTGGCCATTCCAAACTCAATAAACCGATTGCGTGTGAGCGGCTCGGGCGCGCGCTTCGTCCATGGCGGTGCCAGCCTGCAAGAAGTTGTGATCCCGGTACTGCGCGTTGGCAAACAGCGGGAAACCGATGTCAGCAAAGTAGATGTCCGGATCGTTGTCTCCGGTAAGAGCCTGATCTCTTCGGGCCAGACGGCTGTGATGCTCTATCAGGAACAGCCCGTCTCGGAGAAATGGCATGCCCGGACTGTGACGGCTGGGATCTATGCGTCAGATGATGAACTGATCTCTGATAAGCACGAGCTGACATTTGATTTCAGTTCCGAGAACGCCCGAGAGCGGGAAATGCCCATAAAATTCCTGCTGTCTCGTGCGGCAGATAATTACAATAATCAGGATGTCTTCCTAAGGGTCAAAGAGCGGATCGGCAAAACGGCCCACTCGACAGAAATCGCAAGCCATCGGTTTCAACTGCGCCGCGGGATCAAGACTGACTTTGACTTTTGAGGAGAGCCAACATGACTGCGCTTGATGACAAGATCAATGAGACCTTTGCAGGCTTTGTTGTGCGCAAGGACCTCGTGAAGGCAGTCAAAGGCAACGCCATCGTGCCCGGCTACGTGTTGGAGTATCTGCTCGGCCAATATTGCGCGACGGACGACGAGGCCTCAATTGCCACAGGGATTGAGACCGTCAAAGAAATCCTGCGCAAGCACTATGTGCATCGAAACCAGGCAGGGCTCGTCCAATCGGAAATCAAAGAGCGTGGACGTTACAAGGTGATCGACCGGGTATCTGTGTCCCTGAATGAGAAAACCGATGCCTATGAAGCCGTCTTTGAAAACCTGTCCATCAAGAAGGTTGCTATCGACTCCGGCACCATCAAGGCCCACCCGAAGCTGTTGGTAACCGGTGTCTGGTGCATCAGCGATGTGAGTTATGAGTTTGCAGAACAGGCCGGCGTGTCGCCTTGGACTGTGGATACACTGAAGCCCATCCAGGTCGCCGGCGTGGATTTCGAGATGTTTAAGACATCGCGGGATGCCTTCACCACGGATGAATGGATTGATGTGCTGATGCAGAGCATTGGTTTCAATCCAGATGAATTTGGCAAACGCAGCAAGCTGCTTCAATTGATGCGCCTCATTCCGTTTGTTGAGCGGAACTACAACCTGATTGAACTGGGCCCCAAGGGCACCGGCAAATCCCACATCTACTCCGAGTTTTCACCGCATGGACAGCTGATTTCTGGCGGTGAGGTGACTGTTCCCAAGCTCTTTGTGAACAACAGCAACGGTAAGATTGGTTTGGTTGGCTATTGGGATGTTGTGGCCTTTGATGAATTTGCCGGCCGTACCAAGAAGCCACAGAAGGCCTTAGTCGACATCATGAAGAACTACATGGCCAACAAGAGCTTCTCGCGAGGTGTTGCAACCATGGGCGCCGAGGCCAGCTTTGCCTTTGTGGGCAACACGGCCCACAATGTCCCTTACATGCTGAAGAACTCGGATCTCTTCGAAGAGCTGCCAGCCGAGTTCCATGACTCTGCGTTCATTGACCGTTTGCATTCATATCTGCCGGGCTGGGAAATTGAAGTCATCCGAAGCGAACTCTTCTCCGATGGCTACGGCTTTATCGTCGACTATCTCGCGGAAATCCTGCGTTATCTCAGAAACGATGATTTCGCCTTGGTGTATCAGGAGGCAGGGTTTTCCCTAAGCAGCCAGATTTCTACGCGAGATCGGGATGCCATCAATAAGACGATGTCGGGATATCTGAAGCTGCTGTTCCCCAATGGAGGGGCAATAAAGGAAGAGATCGAGGAACTTTTGACGCTGGCGATTGAAAGCCGCAAGCGCGTCAAGGATCAGCTCAAACGCATCGACAGCACATACCCGGAAACAAACTTCCATTTTGTGCGTCCGGATGGCGCCAAGGTGCATGTCACAACTCTGGAAGAGGATGAGTTCCCGAAATTCTACCACCGCAATCTTGCGCGTGACGAGGCCGAGGATGACGAGTCGCTGGTTGATGATGAAGACACACCAGTTACCGACTCATCGAATGTGTCCGACGCTCAAGAGACGAGCGCGCCGGTCAAAGATCCGGCAAAGGAATTGCCACGAGAAGGTCATGTGGTGCTCAAGGAAAACCGGAAAGGCGTGACCTTCGAGAAGATCTTTGGGCCCTGGATCAAGGGCGCCAGTCAGATCACTATCACCGACCCCTATATTCGGCTGTTTCATCAGGCGCGCAACTTGATGGAATTTCTGGAAGTGGTGATCCGCCAGAAGAACCCCGAAGATCAGGTTGCCGTTGAACTGATCACAGCCCCCAATGATGGCGACATCGCCAAACAGCGGGAGTTTCTGGATGAGATCGTTGCATCATGTGCAGCGGCCGGAGTCGACTTCAGCTGGAAGTTTGATGAAGCCGGCACAGCCCATGCACGTCACATCGTAACGGATACGGGCTGGAAGATCTCTCTCGACCGCGGGCTTGATATCTACCAGCACTTTGGATCCAGCGCATTTAGCCTCGCTGGGCGGTTTCAGGAGCATCGAGCCGTTAAGCAGTTTGAAGTGACCTATCTCAAGATGTGAGAGATAGTCCGAGATGTACGTGGTACGGATTCCCGAACATTTTGGTGCTCATCAGCTATGCCAACTCACGCAATCCCAAGAGTTCGAAGTAATGAGCTTTTCGATAGATATGCTCGGGGCTTGGGTAGAGACTGTAAACTCCTTCGAGCATCCTGGGATACTCAGATGGCGAGACGTCAACACTTGAGTAAATCGCCTCCGTCGCCGCTCGCCAAAACTCTGGCGTCATTGCTGAAAACCTAAGCGCAACCTCTTTCATCGCTGTCTTGTCCACAAGGCTCAGATAGATTGGCCATGTGAAATCGTCGTTCAGGTCACTCACATTCAACAAGGCATCCAAAATTAGCGCTTTATTTTGCTCAGACTCCGGGCCCAAAGCAAACGGACATGCAAAGCATCCGCCATCGAATTTAAAGGTGAAGAAAACAACGTTTCTGTCGTCTTGCCCAAAGACTGATATGCCTACATGGAACATTCTATCTTGCCAGCCATCAATCTCTTGAGCCGATACACTTGACACGCAATTGATGGCCGAGCACTCGAGCACACCGTTTTGGCTGGCGGTGATGTGCAAACTACCCCCGTCGTTTAAGAGAGCCGCATCGGGAACAAATACATCATCTTCGAGCTTCATTTTTTCAGTCCTTAGAGTGGGGTTGGGCAATCCGAGCAAATTGCACCGCCAAGTCGAGCGATACGTCGAGCCGAAGTTCCCAGGGAGCAGTTGTCAGATACAAGCAATCTCATCGCATCGCAACCCCAATGCAAAAATTTAATATTTATTTTCAATATGTTACGTGGTAAGTTTTCAGTAAGTTTGTGGTAAGATTCTAGTAAGGTCGAAGGCACAGCTGAAGATTGCACCGCCAAGCATCACCAAACGCGTCCATCACTTTTGGAAGAAAATGCGATTGAGAATATGGCAGTGCAAATACAGCTGACAGAGTTGGTCGCCACAAATCGGACCAGTGTTTGAGGTGGATCGCATGACGAAAGAGACGATCCCGAATGGCCAAGAGAAAGAACCACTCGCCTGAATTCAAAGGTAAGCGCGCGATTGGCGCCGCCTGCCTGAGTTTGGGTTTTTGCATGAGTCTCGCGGCGACATTGAACACCGGGAATTCCTGCACCGGGGCGCCGACAGTCCGATACCAGCCTTAATCAAAAGACTTCGTGAAGACATCGGAGACGCCGGTTCGGTGCTGGCGTGGTATGTGCGGTTTGAGAAATCGCGCAATAAGGAAATGGCAGCCGCTTACCCAGTACATGCAGAGTTTCTCGAAGCGTAGAATGCGCCCGCCGTCGACCTGATGAAGCCGGTTTCGGATGAAGTGATCAGTGATCCAGCGTTCAAAGGCAGCGCATCAATCAAGGCCGTTCCGCCAGCGCTATTACCTAAGCTTTCATGCGACGATCTGGATATGAAAGAGGGGGCCAGCGCGTCTCGCCTTTGGAAGGATGTGACACTAACGAACCCAGACGATCCAGCCCGCGATAAAGTCTATGCGGGTCTGGTTGCGTACCGCATACGTGACACTTGGGTGATGGTAGCAATTCATCGTGAACTTCTGGCGATGCAGGATCATCTAGCCCAGCAGTAGCAGAAATTAACCGGTACGCTGCTTCTTGCATCGGTGTTGAGACGCAAGGCGCAGATGGAAACGTGGGCTACAACGTTTCGTGACGTTCTCCCGGATTCGCCAAACCGATATGCCGGAGACCAGTTCTGGGTAAAGCTGCTCTTCGGGAGCTTTTTAACAAATAAAAACATGGGTTAAAGTGAAGTGAAATGGTACAGAGATGGTACACCGACAAAAATCAAAGCGAGTCATTAGACCAGATCTCGAGAAAATATAATATTTTCATACAATTAAATGGTGCCCGGGGGCGGAATCGAACCACCGACACGAGGATTTTCAATCCACTGCTCTACCCCTGAGCTACCCGGGCACGGGAACGGCGACTGCCGTTGGGTGGAGGCGTTCTATGACTTGCCACTGGCAGTGTCCAGAGCCTTTTTCACATTTTTTCAATGTGGGCGGTGCGGCCCTTCATCTTCCGGCGATAAGTCTGTTTCGACATCCTCTTCACGCTGGGACGGAACGGAATATGACCCATTCAGCCACTTGGCCAAGTCGATGTCGGCACAGCGTTTTGAACAGAAGGGGCGAAATTTCGTAACGGTGTCATCTCCGCAGATGGGACAGCTCATTTCAGAACCTCCGAAAGCGGGATTCGGGCTCGTTTGCGCTGTAGCTCAAAATGCCCAAGAGGAGTCCAGCCGGCCATTGTTGTCGCGATCGGGTCAGCCTTCAAAGCAGCGCGCAAGGCGGATTCAAAGCCACGGCGATCTTTCTTTGGCATAGGGGCCAGATCCACGGTGATTTGCCCGCCCAGACCGCGCACGCGCAATGCGCGGGCCAGTGCCTTGGCGCAAGCGAAGTTGGCTTTAGTTCCCGCCGCCAGCGACGTGTCGGCACCAGTATTCACATCTACAGCGATCAAGGCGCGGGTGGGCTGGATATAGAGATGACCGCCCCCCGGCAATGGCTCAGATACCCCGCAGGCAACATCCAAAGCGTCAAGCACCCCGTGCGTATCAAAGCCACCGGTCTGCGTTACAACCTCGGCCGGTTCCGTCCAGTCGCGCCACGCAAGAACATGCGGCCCATCGCCCTCCAACAGAAGTTCGGGCTCGGTCCCCGGATCATTGATAACCTGATCCGCATGAGCCAACATCGCGTTGATGTCCTCGGCGATCTCACCCGCGTCTTCCCCGGCGCAGCACGACCGCAGAATCAATCCGTAGGAACTGCCATCCATACACTCATGCGCAATTTCCAGGAGAAGGTCACGCTCATCCTCGTCCCGGATGGAACGCGAGATGTTCAGACCCGGCGCGTCGGGCGTCACGATCGCATAACGACTTTTGAACAGCACCCGATCAGTGACCGGCAACGCCTTGCCCGGCTCGGCACAGCCGCTTACTTGAACCAGCATCAGGGCACCGGGTGACAAACCTTTGACCTGACGCAGAAAAGCAGGCCCATCCGGCGTTGTCAGGAACATGCCACCCTGCCCCTTGACCGGACGGTCTGCGCGGGCGCGATAGATTGTTCCGGGCGCGGGCGCATCCCCAGCAATCAGGAAATCGTCAAGTTTTCCGTCAACCATCAATGCCGCAGCTTCGCGGTCGTCGATGTGGTCCAGTACGATGGTACGGCCTTTCATGATGCCTCACGATATAGCGGGTATCCGATGCCCTGCAGCAGAGCAGCGGTTTCAGACAGGGGCAAGCCGACGATACCGGTGAAGGAACCGGAAATCCACGGGATGAATGCGCCAGCGGGGCCTTGGATTGCGTAGGCACCTGCCTTGCCCTGCCAATCGCCGGTCGCCAGATAGGCGTTGATCTCAACGTCAGAAAGGCGTTTGACCTTGACCTGAGACACCACATCGCGCTGCAGCACACGCTCGCCACGCCGAACCGCAACTGAGGTGATGACACGATGGCGCCTGCCTGACAAAGCGTGAAGAAACTCGGCCGCCTGCCCAGCGTCCTCGGGCTTGCCCAATATCCGGCGACCCAGTGCGACCGTGGTATCGGCGCAAAGGGTGATATCATCGCTATCGGCCTGAACCGCCTGCACTTTTGCCCGCGTGATGCGGTTGCAATATGGGACGGGCAATTCGCCCTTCAGGGGCGCTTCGTCGATATCGGGGGCGCGAATGGCATCGGGCTGCACGCCAAGCTGGGCCAGCAGGTCCAGCCGCCTTGGACTGCCCGATCCTAAGATAAACGCCATTGGGTTGGGCGTTACTTGAAGCGGTAGTTGATCCGACCCTTGGTCAGATCATAGGGGGTCATCTCGACCTGAACCTTGTCGCCGGCCAGAACACGGATGCGGTTCTTGCGCATCTTGCCTGCCGTATGTGCGATGATCTCATGGCCGTTTTCCAGCTCGACCCGAAACGTCGCATTAGGCAGGAGTTCCTTCACGACACCGGGAAATTCGAGCGTATCTTCCTTGGCCATGTTGTCTCCACATTTACGTTGCACTCGCAGAATCTACGAGGATGTGCGCCTAAATGAGCCTATTTTGGGCTTATTTCAAGGCCGGAATCGCTAAAGTCGGGATAATGTGACGGATTCGACTCGGGTGGTCTGCTCGTCCCAATGGCTGCGGTTCAGCACGCGTCCGTCCGCACGAACCGTCGCGATAGCGCCAAGGTCGATTTCCGCGAAGGTCCAGCCGGGCTGATTAAGCGCGCCTTCCGCCAGCACGCCAGTTGCGGGGAATCCCTTGTCAGGCGGCCCGAAAATACCGCCGGTGCCGGTGTTCATATCCACAGCCTCGGACCAGTCATTGCTTCGCACCAGGGAGGCCATCACTGTAACGCATTGATTTTCCAATGCTCTGGACATCGCGCCAATCCGCACGCGCCAATAGCCGGACAATGCCTCGGTGCAGGACGGTACAAGGATCAAGTCTGCCTCGCTCAGCGCGCGGCCCAGCAAAGGGAACTCGCTGTCGTAACAGATCAGCACGCCGATCTTGCCCAGCGCAGTGTCGAACAGTTTCAGCGGGCCGCCGGGGGCGATGTCCCACTGCTCGCGCTCGAACCGGGTCATGATCTGTTTGTCCTGATGATCCTGTCCGCCATCCGGCGCATAAAGCTCAGCCCGATTCACTGGGCGCCCCGGCCCGCCCACAACCGGGGCCGATGCCCCCAGAATATAAACCTTGTACTCACGGGCCAGTCGCTGATGCAGGGTGTGCACGTCTTCCATCCGGTCGGAAACTGCGTGGATCGACCGCTCCAAATTGCCGGCTACCTCTGCCCCGTCCAGCGTCGACAATTCCATCGCGCCGTATTCGGGAAAGACCAGCAGTTCGGCCCCTTGCCTAACCGCATCGCTGACCCAGCGATCCAACTTGTCCTCATACTGTGCCCAACTGTCGAGCCAGTCGAGGTCATAGGCGGCGGTTGCGACTTTCATCTGAGGTATCCTTCGGTTCTGGATTGGTGCAACACTAAGTCAGGAGCGCGCGATCTGTATACACCCCGACGCGACCCGACAGGAAAGTGAATTGGCATAAAGGCCGCGACTTGGTTCAATAGGGAAAGGAGGACGCCCATGCAAAACCCTGAAAGCTTCGAAAAGTTCTACTTCGCCAAAGTTGGCATGGGCGAGGTCTGTGGCTGCGCCGAACGCGTCATCGACGTATTCGAGTTCAATCGAAAAGGCGGGGCGCAAACTAAGTCCGAAGTTCAACAGGAAAAGCCCAGACGCCGGTCTTTTCGAGGGTGGGCGGTGAAATATGGTCTTCTCAGCCGCAGACAGACCCGTTGATACCTGACAGCGCAGCTACGCGTTCAGATTCCTGATCCAGAATTGCAACGGTTTCTTTGTCTCGGCCTCTTCGCCGATATCCTTCCACGAAAACTGCGCAACTACACCGGGCATAGGCTCATACCCGCGCGCGCGCCAGAACGCGTCCAGCGGGCGGTAATTATCGGGCCGCATCGGATGATCCACCGGGCGTTGGACCGCGCAGAAGGCACATTTCTTGAAGCCCAGTTCACGGGCATGCGACTCGCGTAGATCGAAGAACTTGTGGCCAACACCCTGCCCCCGATAGTCCGACAGCAAAACGGATTCCGCACAGTAGAAGATTTGCGACAGGTCCAGACCTGCGCCCTCAAAAGCCGCTGCGAAATCGTCGGAATGGTCGGTCAGAGGGGCACCAGTGGATGCGCCGATCAGCCGATTACTATCAAAGGCACCTACAACGATGGACTTGTCGCTATCACGGTAGGATTGCAGGTATTTCCGTTCGTAATCCAGATCGCCATCATAAAGGTAAGGCCACGCCCGAAACACTTCGATCCGCAAGCGCGCGACATCGTCCAGAGCGGCCTCCAACGCCGCTCCGGTCAGGGGGCGGACGGCTGTAACCTCAGCCATTCGAGACCTGTTTGGTCCAATCAGCGAGGTTGTAGAAGGTCGTAACGCGGGTAATTTTTCCGCTCTTTAGGTCAAAGAACGAGCCCGCAGGAAGGCGATAGGTCTGCCCATGCGCTTCGGGCAAGCCTTCATCAGTTTCCAGATAGGTGCCGTTCACGGTGAATTCGGCCGCCGCGCGGGTGCCGCCTTCGGCGTCGAACACCACGATGTCGGTCAGGTTCTCGCGGTAGCAGCGATTCATATGGGCGCAAAAGGCTGCGAACTGTTCTTTGCCAAACCGAATTTGGCCTTCGTTCACATGGTGGGCCACATCGTCGGACAGGCACGCCAACATGCCCTCCACATCACCTGCGTTGAAGGCGTTGAAATAGGTTTTGACGGTCTCGTTCATGATCACTCCGTAGGCTCGCCCCAGCGGTCTTTCAGATGCTTGATGATCTGATCGCGGGTCTGTCGGTAGTGATGTAGCTTTTCTTCGCGGTTCTCGCCCAGTCCAGTAGGGTCCATTATTGGCCAATAATCGACATCCAGATGAAAAATCCGGGTTAAGTCCAGCGCCCGGCGCTGGCTGGCGGGCGACAGCGCGACGATCAGGTCAAACGAGCTGAGGTCGTCGCCCCATTCCTGCATCTCATCAAACGAGCGTGAACGATGGCGGGACAGTTCAACACCGATTTCCTGGCACACTGCAATGCAGAACCCGTCGATTTCCAAGTCATTGTGAACACCGGCGGACTGGACATATGTGCCGGTGCCATAGAATTTTTTCATGATACCTTCGGCCATGGGTGACCGAACCGAATTATGGTCGCAACAGAACAGGATGGACTGCGGCAGAGGCGTCACCCGTCACCCCCCGAAATGCAGCACGCAGATCAGCGTGAACAAGCGGCGGGCGGTGTCGGTATCGACTTCGGCTTTACCTTCCAGCCGCTCCTGCAGGACCCGGCTGCCCTCGTTATGGATGCCGCGCCGTGCCATGTCGATGGTTTCGATTTGGCTGGGCGGCAGAGACTTCACCGCATCAAAATAACTTTCGCAAATCTGGAAGTAATCCTTCACCACCTGCTTGAACGGCCCCAGCGAAAGATGGAATTCGGCCGCTTTCTCCTCGGCCTCGGTCGCGATGTCGAATACCAGCCGTTTGTCGCGGATCGACAACTGCACATGGTAGGGACCGTCTGGCACAACCCTGTCCCCGCGTTTGGGCAGGACAAACGAGTTGTCTTCCAACAGATCATAGATCGCGACCTTGCGCTCCTGCTCGATCTCAGGGGTCGGCGGAGGCAGATTGCGGTCATCCAGTTCGATATGCGAAATGCGGGTCATGTGTGTGCAGTCCGTTCAGGTCGGATCAGGCTTATCGCAACAGAAATAATTGGACAACGCGGGAATGGATCAAATCGACGGCTCCGCTGGGTCAATTTGCTCTTTTGTAGCAATGGGTCGGCGAACATACCGGGATGCCAGTGGGTCAGATGCGTGTCGGGTTCCAACTTTGGGCCGCCAAGCTTTCACTCGTTCAGCCGTTTGAGCCGTGCCGTGACGGACAGACCATGTGCCTCAAGGCTTTCTGACTGGGCCAGTTGCTCGGCCGCGGGGCCAATTTCGCGCAATGCCTCGGGCGTCATCTGGCTAAGGGTGGTCCGCTTGAGGAATTCCATAACGCTAAGGCCCGACGAAAAGCGCGCTGACCGCGCCGTGGGCAGCACGTGGTTGGGGCCGCCGACATAATCTCCGATCGCTTCGGGGGTGTATTGCCCAAGAAAGATAGCACCTGCATGGACCGTTTTTTCACTAAGCGCGACTGGATCAGACACGCACAGCTCTAGATGCTCGGGTGCGATTCGGTTGGACAACTCCGCCGCCTCATCCAGATCGCGCACTGTTATGATCGCCCCGAAATCACGCCAACTGGCACCGGCGATCGCGCTCCGCTGCAGCGTTTCAAGCCGTTTCGCCACGGCCTTTGCTACGTCCTGCCCAAACGAAGCATCGTTCGTGATCAGGATCGACTGCGCGCTTTCGTCGTGCTCGGCCTGACTCAGCAAGTCCAGTGCAATCCAATCCGGGTCGTTATCCTTGTCGGCAATCACCAAAATCTCAGAGGGCCCAGCGATCATGTCGATGCCGACCTTGCCGAAGACACGACGCTTTGCGGCGGCGACAAAGGCGTTGCCCGGTCCGGTAATCTTGTCGACCGGAGCAATCGTGCCCGTGCCATAGGCCAACGCCGCGATCGCCTGTGCTCCGCCAATGCGGTAAATCTCATCCACACCCGAAAGTTGCGCCGCCAGCAAAACCAGCGGGTTCACTTGACCGTCCGGCGTCGGCACGGCAATCGCCAGCCGCTCAACTCCTGCCACCTTTGCCGGAATGGCATTCATCAACACAGAGGACGGGTACGAGGCCAAACCACCCGGCACATACAAGCCAGCCGCCGATACAGCAGACCAGCGCCAGCCCAATGTCGCACCGGTTTCGTCAACCCATTGATCATCAGACGGCATCTGCCGTTCATGATATGCCCGAATTCGGTTTGCGGCTAATTCCAAGGCGGCGCGATCATCGGGCGTGACCTGTGCCACGGCTTCGGAGATTTCAGCCGCTGAAAAAGCCAATGTATCGGGCGTTAAATCAAGCCGGTCAAATTTTGCGGTCAGTTCTATGACTGCCGCGTCACCACGGGTGCGCACATCTTCAATAATCTGTGCCACAACGGCGTCAACGTCGGGACTATCCTCGCGCTTGGCGGACAACAGCGCCTTGAACGCCGGTTCGAATTCGCGCGAGGTCGTATCTAGAAAGACGGGCATATTGTGCACTCCGGGGCGTTTCACCGGGACATATCGCCCGGATGGGCTGGCCTCAACCCTTCAGCAGCAGGGTGCAGCGATTTGCGCATCGGATAATGCGGCATACCAAGCCAGTTTGTCGGCGCGCCTACATCTAACCACCCATAGCGACGATAGAACGCGCGGGCAGTTGTCGTGGCATTCAGGTGCGCCGTCGTGCATCCCTGCCCGGCTAACTCATGCTCCAATCGGATCAGCAGCGCCAACCCGATCCCGCGCCGCACATAGGCGGGGTCGACGTAAAGCAGCGAGAGTTCCGCCCCGTGGCGCACCCCACCGACACCAGCGACGACGCCATCTACCTCGGCCAGCCATAAGGTCGCCCGCGACTGTATCCATCGCCTTATGGTCTGAGGATCCTTGTTACCCGTCCACGCCGCCAGCAGAGCGGCGTCTTTATGGTGGTCACCAGCGCAAAGATAGGTGATCGACCGGGTCAGAACCCGGCTAATCTGAAACACGTCAAACACGGTCGCGCGACGCAGCTCCAGACCCGTGGATGGCCCAGAGAACGCCTGCGCTATGCCGCGCTTATTCCGGATGGTGCGGGGCCTGCCCGGATGGAGCCTGATACGGTCGGGTGACATCCTTCAGGGTGGCGTCCAGCGCCTCGACCGTCAGGCGAATTGCGCCATCTCCGGCCAAGGTTAGCAAGACCTGACCTGCACCATCCTCTGCGGCCTCGAAATCGACCGACAACAGTGACATGACCATGTCCTTGTCGCTGCGGTCGATACCCTGGCTGGCAACCGAAAGGACCGAGTCAAAGACCAACACCGACTGCACCCGCTCGAATGGCCGATCGCGAAGGGTAGCAGCCTCCTTGTCTTCCCACCGAAAACGATTGAGCAGCAGTCCAAAACGACGTTGCGACGGGCGCCACGTCATCTCTGTGATCGGAAACACCGCGTCCTGAGTGAGCGTCGAGATC
Source organism: Ruegeria sp. HKCCD7251 (assembly GCF_013031165.1). Classification (NCBI taxonomy): domain Bacteria; kingdom Pseudomonadati; phylum Pseudomonadota; class Alphaproteobacteria; order Rhodobacterales; family Roseobacteraceae; genus Ruegeria; species Ruegeria sp. HKCCD7251. The sequence continues at coordinate 224,609 of NZ_WPZC01000004.1, forward strand.
ACCTGTAGGTCGTCAGGGTCCTGCGCGCCCAGGTTCAGAGGGGCCTCGCGACCGTCGTGGAAACTTGCATCAGTCATTGGTTCTTGATCCGTTCAATCTTGGCACCCACGCCTTCGAGCTTGCGCACCACATGTTCATATCCGCGATCCAGATGATAGACCCGGCTGACCGTCGTTTCACCTTCTGCCGCCAATCCCGCCAAAATCAGCGATACCGACGCACGCAAATCCGTCGCCATGACGGGCGCGCCTTTTAACCGCTCGACCCCTGTCACGGTGGCCGTGCCGCCATGCACTTCGATGTCGGCCCCCATACGCACCAGTTCGGGTGCGTGCATGAACCGGTTTTCAAAGATACGCTCTTCTAGAACAGATGTCCCCTCGGCCGTACACATCAATGCCATCATCTGCGCCTGCAGGTCCGTCGGGAAACCCGGGAATGGTTCGGTGACCACATCAACTGCGCTGACGCGACCGTTCTTGCGCGCGACTTTCAGACCCTTATCGGTTTCGGTGACATTCACACCTGCGGCATCCAGTTTCGCCGCGAAGCTTTCGACCAGAGACATACGGCCACCCAGCAATTCGACCTCACCTCCGCACATAGCCGGAGCCAGCATATAGGTGCCCAGTTCAATCCGGTCGGTCACAACCTGATGGGTCGCGCCGTGCAAACGGTCGACGCCCTGAATTTCGATGGTCGACGTGCCCTCACCGGCGATCTGCGCGCCCATCTTGCGCAGGCATTCCACCAGATCGACAATCTCGGGTTCGCGCGCTGCGTTTTTAAGAACCGTGGTGCCCTTGGCCAATGTCGCTGCCATCACGATGTTTTCGGTCGCACCGACGGATGCAAAACGCATCTCATGCACAGCGCCCTTCAGCCCACCTGAAGCCTTGGCATGTAGATAACCGTCTTTCAACTCGATCTCGGCACCCAGCGCCTCAAGCCCTTCAACGTGCAAGTCCATTGGTCGCGCACCGATCGCGCAACCGCCGGGAAGCGAGACCACAGCCTCACCAAACCGCGCCAGCAGCGGGCCTAGCACCAGATTCGAAGCCCGCATCTTGCGCACGATCTCATAATCGGCCGTATGGCTCGTCAGGTCATGGCTGGACATTGCAAGCACTTGCCCGTCCTGCAGCGCCGACACCTCGGCGCCCAGCGATTGCAACAGGGCGGTCATGGTCTTGATGTCACTCAGCCGCGGCGCATTGGTAAGCGTCAGCGGTTCATCGCTTAGCAACGTGGCGGGCATCAGGGTCAGGCACGCATTCTTGGCCCCCGCAATCGGTATCTGACCGTTCAGCGGCCCGTTGCCCGTCACCAGAATCGAATCCATCTGCTCTTATCCCTCGTCCTTGCCGGCCTTGTCCCCAGATGTCGCACGCGCCTTGGCCTGCGCCTTGCGCCGCGCCATATTCGCCTTAAGCGCGGCCTTCAGCCGTTCCTCGCGTGCGTCACCGGGTTTACCGTGTTTTTTAGGTGTATTTCTATCTGCCATAGTCTTTCTCTATAGGAGGCGAAAAAAACCGTCCAGACACCCTTGCGCACCGTTTCGTTTGAGTCTAATCACCCGCCCACAGCGCTGCTGTAGCTCAGAGGTAGAGCACTCCCTTGGTAAGGGAGAGGTCGAGAGTTCAATTCTCTCCAGCAGCACCATCTAATCATAGACTTAGAGGATTGTTCCGTGCAAATTCTCTTTTAACCTCTTGTGGGACATCGCGGACTGCAACGCGTGCAAGCCGCCGTCCCATCTTCACCATCCGATTGCGCTCATTGGTAGGACCTGTAGGAGGGTCGGGCTTTTGACGGGCAGATTTATTACGTCCTCCAGCCCCATGCATCCGACATACGGTCCACCCAGGACGACGACATCGTTTGCAGCGTTCGCCACTACGTTTGCTGGTGGCAGTGCATTGTAGGTGGGGATACTTCGATGGAGAAAATCTAAACTCGGTCAATTCGCGATCCAACGTGTTGTCTGCGCAAGAAGGCTACCACATCGCTTGGTGACCAATAAGTACGATGTCAATAGAACTGACGCCTGTTGGAAAGTGAACAAGTTGAACACGGAGTACTCACCGACCCAGGTAATTCGAGTGCCGATTGCGTTGGACAATCAACGGCAGTTTAGTCCGCAGAGCAGACATTCGCCGCGATTGAGTGAATGACTGCTTCGAGCCCAATGCGGAACAAGTGCAGCGACAAAGCACTGGACGCGAAGATTGTATGACCACGTTGTTTTACGCCCTAGACTTAATCGCACAAATCCGAAGCTTCTATTGAATTCTGGGGCTTCCGTTTAAACTTGCACTGCGTGGAAGATAAATCAGGTTTTTCGGTTTGCTTCAGTACAGGAAGGCTTCGATACGTTTTGAACCAAAAACTCAACCCTACTATTTTCTTGCTTCGCCATGGTGAAACCGAATGGAATTTTCAAAAACGACGTCAAGGTCGGCAGAATTCGCCCTTGACCAAGCGAGGGGTCGCTCAGGCAGTGGCGAGTGCAGAAAGACTAAGGCACCGCCTATGCAGCCGTCACCCTCTGACGGTATTTTCAAGCCCACTTGGTCGAGCGGCACAGACGGCTTCCATCGTTGTCGAGGAACTTGGCCTCCCCCCGGAAGCCATCGAGTATGAAACCAGTTTGATGGAATGCAGTTTCGGGCGATGGGAAGGCTTGGCGGAAAACGAGATCAAAAGACGATTTCCCCAAGAATGGGAGGCGCGTTGCGCTGACCGTTGGAACTGTTCCGCACCGAGCGGAGAGTCTTATGCTGACGTACATGACCGGGTTTCTTCTTGGTATTCCAGCAAGTCTTTTGAGGGGGCTGTCATAGTTGTTGGCCACGGCTTAACCCTGCGCGTCTTTCGAGGGATTTACTTGAACTTGCCTTCAGAAGAGGTTTTTGAATTGAACGAACCTCAAGATGGTTTCATCGAGTTGCGATGCGGACATTCAACCTTCGTTGAAAACTGAGGCTTTGATGTTTGGCGCTCGTCCCAAGAGATCAGATTTCCGCTGGTTTCAAGCCTAGATAGCAATTTCTGAATGAAAGGGTTAGGTCGGTTTTCCAGAGCAAAGTAGCTATCGACCTGAGTCTGGATAAAGTACGCGGTATCGGCTCAAGGTAGCAACTCGCGGATTGATTTGTTCTTTCTAGGATTGCTTTTTAGTTCGAGGAGCAAGTCTTCCAGCTCTGGCTGTTTGAGTGCTTTCGCAGCACCCTTGGGCGAGAACCAATGCCTTTTTCTTTGGTGCCTTTCCTTCCACCGGCGCTTCACCTTATCGACGTAGAGAGGGTAGACCGTGGCTTTCACTTGGACACTGGTTCCGTCGTTAAAAACCTTGGCGTACTCAAACTCACCGATCGGCTTGCGGGAAATTGTACCTTCTACCCCAGCCTCCTCCAACGCTTCAATTTCCGCCGCGCGCCAGTCTTGCTCGCCGTCCATCGGCCAGCCCTTGGGCATGATCCAGCGCCCTGTGTCACGTGACGTTATAAGGAGCACCTTGAGGCGGCCGCCGAACAATTGCAGAGGCAATGCTGCAACTTGTTTTGTACGCTGATCCACTATGGTTCTCGCCCTCCACAGCAGGTTGAAGTGATGATGTGATCGATCCTTTCCGATTGTGACTGGCAGAAACACAAAAAACGTCACGAATTAGCGACGCAGAATTCACCCGTTTTCGATTTGCCATCCCAGGCCTAAATCCGACAAATGCCTTTGAACCCGGCCGGGGTAGTCAGATACGATTGCATCCACGCGCAGGTCGATCATCCTGCTTATATCTTCGTGCTCATTGACCGTCCAAACGGCAACACATAGGCCCAGATCTTTTGCGCGCGCCACATTTTCAGCTGTTGCATCAGCGTAGTACGGGCACCAAAGCGAACCGCCAGTTTGCTTGACCAAATTTGGAATTTCATCGCGACGACCGCGAAGGTCTGGGCAAACCGCTTTCGAGGAATCCTCGCCCACATCGTCCTCGTTTTCCGGAAGCTGCGTAAGGTAAGAAGACGGCATATCCGGAGCCTGTCGCTGGCATTCTTCTAAAAGGTTCCAGTCAAAACTGTGCAAAACCGCGCGCATAGATAGACCTTTGGCGCGAACCTCTTGGAGAACTCGCCCAACAAAGTTCTCTCGATACACTGCATCGTGAGCCAGGTCAGGATCCGACTTCAGTTCAAGCATCAGATAGGCATTGCCGTATTTTGGTTCGGCGACCAAATCGAGCAAATCTATCAGCCTTGGGACACGAACACCGTCCAGTTGCGCCTGATCTGGGAAGCGTTGACCATAGTCAGAATGCCCGTCTAACCGTCCAATATCGAATTGCTGGATTTGGTCGAAAGTCAGAGATGAGACTTTCGGCTCCTCTCCAGAAAGAAACAGGCCATTGGCGTCGCGAAAGCCAGATGCGTGCAGACGATGATTGTGGGTAATAACCGGAACGTCATCAGCCGTCAGAACGACATCGAATTCAAGAAGCGGTACGCCAATGGACAGCGAGAAGTCGAAGCCAATCATGCTGTTTTCAGGCAAAACGCCTCTTGCCCCTCGATGGCCCACGACCCGGATCAGGTTTTCTCCACCACGAAAGGCTTCGACTTGAGGAAACGCCATTAGCCGTCCAGCCTTTCGCCGGTTGATTGGTCAAACAGATGCATGTGTTCTGGGTCGACCGAAAACCGCATGTTCGGATGCCTGCCTTCGATCGGATGGACGCCTGGAAGGCTTATCGTGATCGCTCCGCCGACGCCCGCGAGTTGACCGTGCAACAGAGTGTTGGCCCCTAACGGTTCTGCCATCTGAATCGCTGCTTCCAGCGGACCATTATCATCCAACAGCAGATGCTCTGGGCGAATCCCCAGATTCAACGCGGTATCAGGACCAGCAGATCGGCCGACTGAAATTTCACCGATCTTGATCGTCCCGTTTTCACGCAAGGCGTCAAACACATTCATCGCAGGGCTGCCAATGAACTGTGCCGCGAACAGAGTTCTGGGCGTTTCGTAAACCTCCAACGGCGTTCCAATCTGCTCGGCAATGCCACCATTCATCACGATCATCCTGTCGGCCATCGTCATGGCCTCGACCTGATCGTGGGTCACATAGAGCGCCGTGATCCCCAGCTTTTCTTGGAGTTCGCGAATTTCCAGACGCATCTGGACCCGCAGCTTGGCATCAAGGTTTGAGAGCGGCTCATCAAACAGGAAAACTGCTGGCTCGCGGACAATAGCCCGACCCATCGCCACCCTCTGACGCTGACCACCTGACAACTGTCTGGGTTTGCGATCCAGCAAGGGTTCCAGCTGCAACAGCTTGGCGGCCTCGGTCACTTTCTGATCAATCTGGACCTTCGGCAACCCGGCGATTTTCAGGCCATATCCCATGTTCTGACGCACAGACATATGTGGGTAGAGCGCATAGTTCTGGAAGACCATCGCGATGTCACGATCCATCGGCTCTCTGTCGTTGGCTCGTTCCTCTCCAATTCGGATTTCGCCATCAGTCACGGTTTCAAGTCCCGCAACCATCCGCAACAGCGTGGACTTGCCGCAGCCCGAAGGCCCAACGATCACGATGAACTCACCATCAGCAATATCGATATCGATGCCGTGGATGACGTCCGTTGGGCCAAAGCTCTTTTTGACGTTCTCTAGGGTTACTGTTGCCATTTCTTACTTCTCGCTATCGACAAGGCCACGGACAAAGAGCTTTTGCATCGACACCACCACGATGACCGGTGGGATCATTGCCAGAATTGATGTGGCCATGATGACCGGCCATTCGGCCACATCATCGCCGGACGGGAACATCTGTTTGATGCCCATCACAATGGTGTTCATTTCAGGGTCGGTGGTGATAAGCAGCGGCCAAAGGTATTGGTTCCAGCCATAGATGAACAGGATTACGAATAGCGCCGCAATATTGGTCCTGCTCATGGGTACAACGATATCAATGAAGAACCGCATCGGGCGAGCACCGTCGACTCGCGCTGCTTCGGCCAGCTCATCTGGGATGGTCAGAAAGAACTGCCGGAACAGGAACGTCGCCGTAGCCGAAGCGATAAGTGGGAAGATTAATCCGTAATAGCTGTTGAGCATACCGAAGCCGGCAACAACTTCAAAGGTTGGAACGATACGGACCTCTACCGGGAGCATAAGGGTCAGGAAGATCAGCCAAAAAAACGTCGTGCGCCCGGGAAATCGGAAATAGACAATCGCAAAGGCTGACAATAGTGAGATTACGATCTTGCCCACCGCAATACCAATGGCCATCACGAGGCTGTTGAACAACATTGTAGCGACCGGGACATTCACACCGGAAAACAGCGCGGCCTTGTAGTTTTCCCAGAACTGGTCACCCGGCACCAACGGCATAGGCGGTGACACGATCTCTGGCTGAGTGACAGTCGAGGCGACAAATGCCAGCCAGATTGGGAAAAAGACGATCAGCACTCCAAGGATCATCAATGCGTGGGTCAACCAGATCCCCATCCCGCGTTTTTCGACCATTCCGTGTTGTTGGGCCGCCATCAGTAATGCACCCTTTTTTCCACGTATTTGAATTGGATGACGGTCAACAGGCCGACGACGATAAGCAAAATGACCGACTGCGCCGACGATGAGCCAAGATCCTGCCCAACGAACCCGTCCGAGAAGACTTTGTAGACCAGAATAGTCGTCGCTTGCTGCGGCCCGCCTCCGGTGATCGTGTGGATAACGCCAAAGGTTTCAAAGAAGGCGTAGACGACATTCACCACCAGCAGGAAGAATGCAGTCGGAGACAACAGCGGCAGCACGATCGTGAAGAACCGACGCCAGAAGCGCGCGCCGTCGATTGCAGCGGCCTCAATCACGGACCTTGGAACTGACTGCAATGCCGCGAAGAAAAACAGGAAGTTATAGCTGATGCGCCCCCAGGCCGAGGCGACAACAACCAGCCCCATGGCCTCGGTTCCGTTAAGGACATGGTTCCAGTCATAACCGAGTTGGCCGAGGTACCACGAGACGACGCCAACGCGTGTGTTGAACATGAACAGCCAAAGCACGCCTGCGACCGCAGGGGCAACGGCATAGGGCCAGATCAGCAACGTCCGGTAAACGCCCGATCCTTTGATCAAGCGGTCCGCGATGACCGCCAGAAACAACGCCGGTATCATCGAGCACAATGTGACGAGCGTTGAAAACACTGCCGTCGTTACGAAGGAGGCTCGGTAGAATTTATCGCTCAGCAGGAATTCAAAGTTGCCGAGTCCCACGAACTGGGACGACAGCCCAAAGGGGTCAGGTATGAACAGAGATTGCCAAACAGCCTGGCCTGCGGGGTAAAAGAAGAAAACGGCGGAAATGATGACCTGAGGGGCAATCAGCGCCAATGGCAAAAGCCAGCCGCGGAAGGTGACGCGTTTTTCCATCCTGATATTCCACCGAAAAAGAAAATGCGGGCCCTTAACAGGCCCGCATCAAATTAAGACTTATTGATTGGCGGATTCGAACCGGCGCAGCAGTGCGTCACCGCGCTCTTTTGCGCTGTCCATCGCTTCCTGAGCGGTCTTTTCACCGGACCAGACGGCCTCAAGCTCTTCGTCGATGATGCCGCGAATCTGGTCGAACGATCCAAGACGCAGACCTTTCGAGTTTGCGGTTGGTTCCTTCGCAGTCATCTGGATCACCGCGATGTCGGTGCCTGGGTTTTCGTCATAGAAACCTGCAGCACGAGTAGCTTCACCAGCTTCGGACGTGATTGGAAGATAACCGGTATTCTGGTGCCAAGAAGCCTGAACGTCCGACGACGAAAGGAAGCTCAGGAACTCGCCAACGCCTTTGTATTCCTCGGGATCATGACCTTCCATTACCCAAAGCGATGCGCCGCCGATAATGGTGTTCTGAGGCTCGCTGGTGACGGCCTCCCAATAGGGTAGCGGGCGCACGTCGAACTCGAACTCAGCTTCAGAGCTGATACCGGCATAACCAGCCGAGCTTTCGGTGAACAACGCGCATTCACCAGCCCGGAAATTTGCGCCACCTTCGTTTCTGCGCCCGGTGTAGATGAACTTGCCATCCTTGGCCCAGTCCCCCATTGCTGTCAGGTGTGCGACCTGTGCCGGACCGTTCAGCATCAGCTCGGTATCCAGACCGGCAAAACCGTTGTCCTGCGATGCGAACGGAACGTCGTGATAGGCGGACAGGTTCTCGAGGTGAATCCAGCTTTGCCATGCGGTCACCAGCGGGCAGTCCTCACCGCCAGCCTTCAGCTGTTCAAGCACGTCGCCAACCTTTTCCCAGGTCGATAGATCTGTGTCCGGATCAACACCCGCCGCTTCGAAGGCATCACGATTGACCCACAGAACCGGTGTGGACGAGTTGAAAGGCAGTGAGAGCATTTCTCCGTCCGTTGTAGTATAGTACCCTTTGACAGCGCCAATATATGCGTCAGGATCGAACGGCGCACCGCTTTCAGCCATCACTTCATAGACGGGTTTGATCGCACCTTCGGCCGACATCATCGTTGCAGTGCCCACTTCGAAAACCATTAGAATGTGGGGCTGCTCACCGGCGCGGAAAGCCGCAATTCCTGCGTTCAGAGTTTCTGAGTAATTGCCTTTGTGGCTTTCGACCACGACGAACTCATCCTGGCTGGCGTTGAACTCTTCGACCTGCGCTTTAACAAGCTCACCCAGTCGGCCGGTGAAGGCGTGCCAGAACTGAACTTCAGTTTGCGCCATCGCCGCCACGGGGGACAACGCAGTGGTTACGGCAAGAGCGCCGAGAAAATGCTTATTCATGATTCCTCCCATGCATCAGTTTTGATGCTTCGTTGAATGCCAACTGCAACGCGTAATCAGCACACATGACGATTTCACGACGTTAACGTTACAAATTTATAATTCAAGCATTTAATTTTTGAGAAAAACATAACATTACATTATAAACTGACTAAGAAACAACGAACCAGGTTCAAAGTATGAGTCAAACTTTGAGGATCCGCCAATTGGAAGCGCTCATGGCAGTTTCCACAAATGGGTCGGTCACCGCTGCAGCTACGGATCTTGGGATAAGCCAGCCTGCGGTCAGCCGACTGCTTTCTGATCTGGAAAAATCGCTTGGCTTTCAACTTTTTGATCGCCGTGAAGGTCGCTTAGTTCCTTCGCAGGAGGTGCGTTATCTGCAACCCAGCGTAGAGCGCGTTTTGGAATTGATGAAGCAGATCTCGGACGTTAGCCAAGACATAACCCAACGCAAAGCGGGACACATCCGCATCGCATGTTTGCCCGGGTTCGCCACCAGTCACCTTCCCAACGTCATTGCCACGTTTTTAGAAGATCGGCCAGGTGTAACAATGACGATCGAACCTGACAGACCGGAACGCATTCTCGAGTGGATGATCGGTGAGCAATATGATTTCGGAATCACAGATAACTTTAACGGGCATCCGGCCGTCGAAAGCAGAGACATCGATGTCCGTACAGTTTGCGTGTTTCCTACCGGGCATGAATTGGAAAAACTCTCCGAGGTGACACCCACGGATCTTGCAAACGCCAAGATTATTCACACACGGCGCGACAGCGATTTTTTTGGACAGCTTTCAAAAGCGTTTCAAAACGCCAACGTCAAATTGAATTCCCACATCGAAGTCAGGCAGTTCACGGCGGCTTGTGAATTGGCTGTAAAAGGTGTCGGGATTTCCGTGGTCAGCGAGTTGGACGCCGTCCAATATGCAGACAACGGATTGAGCTACCGACCGTTCAAACCGCTCTTGTCACATACGCTTTCCCTTGTGCGTCCGATTTTGAAGCAACCGTCACTAGTGACGCTTGAGTTCATCGAGCAGTTCCAAGAGAGCCTAGCCCCGTTCAAGGCAGACAAGCGCCATCACTAGTTGTAGGGCGGCAAACGCTAATGTTCGCTGCCAGCAAGCCGTATATTTTCCATCTTCTTAGCTTGAAACCAATACTTGAGTGTTTGGAATAACCCCCGAGATCGATCTCGCACTAACTGCAAAAAACGTGGAAATACTGAGTAGTTTTGCAGTTGAGCTTGGATGATCTAGCTTCTTATCCCAGAACAGTCTAGCGACCGCTTTGTCCGCACAGCAGTTGTTGATGCGCTGCGTAGCGAACGACCGCTCCGAGCCCAAAGTTACCGGGTGCTGCAGCCCGCGCTAACGACAGCAAAGCGCAGAAACCAGACTTTGCAGAGTTCAGCGTGCCGCCCATAGCAGAAATTGAACCTTGCTTCGAACAACGACGGCTTTGAAACATACCAACTCGCAAGGCGAAGTAGTCTCAATCCTCATTCTGCTACAAGGGTGACAATTGCTTCTTGAGGCTGGGAATGTTGGTTGTTTACCTCGGGCGGTTCGTCGAGCTTTCCACGACGCACCAAAGCGAAAACTGGCGGAGTGAAATAAAACGATACGACAGTCGACAACAGTACGCCCCCGGCGATTGCAACGGCGAATGGCGGCCAAAATGCTCCTCCAGCTATGATCAGGGGTAGGAAGCCGCCAAAGGTTGTGATCGTTGTCGAGATGATGTGCCGACTTGAACCAGTCACAACGCGCGCCATGGCCGCTCGGTCGCCTTGGCTTGCGTCAACGTCTTGTTGCAACCCGGTCAGAATTATGATCGCCGCGTTGATCGAAACCCCGATCGAGCCGATGACCCCGATGATCGCCGTTATTCCAAACGGGAATTGCATAACGGACAGCGACAGCATTGAAAGGCCTGCAGACAACACGCACACGACCAAGGTCACAAGGGTCAGCCGGAACGAGTTAAAGGTCAGAACGATGGTCGCGATGGAGAGTGTGACAATCAAACTAACAGAGGCAAGCAGATTGCCCACGGTGTTGGATCTGGCATCACTGTCGCCGCCTAAGGACATCGAATAGCCTTGCGGCAACACAAACCCGGACGCATCAAGTGCTTCTAGTACGTCCTGCAATGCCTCTTCGGGCAAAACACCGGGTACGATAAACGCCTGAATAGTGTTTTCGCGCGTACCGTCCGTTCGAGTTATTACGCTTTCTGCCGGTTCAATCACGGGCTTGGCCAATTCCGACAGCGGTACCGCTGGGAAGGCTCCAGTCGCAGATATCGCAGCTGCATTTGGCAGTAGGATAGGCATACTGAAAATCGCGCTTAGATCTGACCGCACCTCGTCACCTAAGCGAACGCGCACCGGCAACTGTTCAGTCCCTTCGAGCAGTGATCCACCGGTGATGCCAACAAGCGCCGTGTCCAGCTGACCAGCTATATCCGCAACGTCCAATCCCAGCAGACGCGCTTTGACCTCATCAATCTCGAACCGGATTTGAGGGTTGCCGCCGTTCACGCTGGCGCGCGCCTGGGTTACCAGATCGAGATTGGCCATGACTGAACGCACCTGGTCGCCCAGATCACGCAAAACCGTGATGTCCTGCCCCTGAATTTTGACTTCAACCGGTGCGTCGACCGGAGGGCCCTGAACAAGACTGCGAACGATGATCTGCGCGTCAGGAAAGCCGGTATCCAGACGACTCTGCAACGTACCAACAAGGCGGGCGGCGGCGTCGGCCGTGTCGGTCGTGATCATAGCTTGTGCGAACCCAGGCTCGCGTGAGCGGTTTCCAACGATGTTGTAGTAGAATGCCGGGCCGGACTCTCCGACGGTCCAGTAGACACTTTTGACGCCGTCGTCAGCCAGCAGCATTTCATCGATCTGGCGGGCGGTTGCTTCGGTGGTGGCAATTGACGTTCCACCCGGCATATCGACTTCGATATAGAATTGGTTGCGGTCGACGCCCGGGAAGAATTGCGCGGTCAGCGTTGGAAAGGCCGCAAAGCCAAGCACCGGCAAGATCAATGCCAACGCGATGGATCGCACGGGATTAGCAACAGACAATCGAATTGAGGCCTCGAACATACGGGCAAGTGGCGGGATGCTGATACCGCGGCTCAGCATTCCTGCGTCTGGGCGATCGGACAGTAGCCAGCCCGCAATCGCCGGAGTCACAGTCAAGGCCACAACCAGGGACCAGACAAGCATAAGAACCACGGCGATAGCGATGGCGCCGACAAAATCGCCTGCGGGTCCCGGCAGCAAGATCATCGGCGTGAAGGCAAGCGCCGTTGTCACGGTTGATGCCAGCAGTGGCGCGGCCAACCTGCGAACAGCATCTCGCACGGCTGCAAGTCGCTCCATCCCATCCTGCAGACGACGTCGGATTTCATCGGTCATCACGATGGCTGCGTCAACGAGCAGTCCGAGGGCAACAATCAGTCCGGTCACAGACATCTGATGGATTGGCAATCCAATCATGTTCATCGTCGCCAGGGTCGCCAATGAGACAACCGGCAAAACCAAAGCCACAATCGCGGCTGCCCGAACCCCTAACGTAACAAACAAAACTGCCACGACCAGAGCCACGCCAATGACCATGTTGACCCCAACCTCTGACAAACGATCCGTCGTGTACTGGCTTTGATCAAATAGCAGTATTTCCTGCATGCCCAAAGGTACCGACGCGGCGCCGGCATCAAGCTCATCCCGAAGGAAGCCTGTCCAACGGTCGATCTGTACGCCGTCCTGCGCCAGAATCCCGACCAAAACGGAGGACTTTCCGTTGGCAAACGCGATTGAGGACTGCGGTTCGCGTGCGCCACGGTCTACGCTGGCAATATCTCCGAGCTTCACCACGGCACCGCCTGCGTTTTCACGCAGGACGATGCTCCGAATGCGATCCAAACTCTCAATTTCTCCGCTGACGCCGATGGTCAGGTCGACATCAGATTGCAACCGCCCAGACTGAACCTTTCCGTCTGCTTCGGCGATCCGCTGGGAAATCTCGGCAGCGCCAAGCCCAAGCGCAGCGGCCTTGTCCATATCCACACTTACGAGCACCTCGTCTTTCGGCTGACCGAAATAGTCCACTGCTCGCGTGGCAGGTATCGCACGCAATCTGTCGCCCAGTGCTTCGGCATGACGTGACAGCAAAGTTAACGGAAAGTCTGGATCCTCGGCCGCAACTGCAATGACCGCAGAATAGGCAGAAATGCCCTCGGCATCGAATTCCGGTGGCAATACTCCTGTGGGAAAAGTCTGGCGCGCATCTTCAACGGCGTCCCGAGCCTCGGCCCAAACCTGCTCAATGGTGGCTTCATCTAGCGTTTCCAGCAACTCTACCGAAACAACCGACACGCCCGAGCGGGATACAGAACTGATCTCATCCACCTCGGCAATTTTACGCAGTTCTTCTTCGATTTCTGCAGTCACCAGCGCTTCAACCCGTTCTGGATCTGCACCCGGGAACTGTGTCGTTACAGTTGCGAAGAGGTTGGTGATCGTAGGATCTTCCTGCCGCCCAAGTGATAGGAACGAAGACAGACCTGCAGATACAAGCACTAAAATAATCAGGGCGACCAGTCGGGGATGACGAAAGGTAAGAGTTTCCATCAAACCGCTCCGTTACTCGCCAGTGTTGAAGACAACGCGCTGACCAACGCTGACTCGCTGCGGCCCCTGATCAATCAAGACGGTGCCTTCCGGAAACGCGCCACGCACAAAGACGCGGTCATCTTCGGCATGTAGCACTTCTACAGTCGCCAGGCGTACAGTCTTTTGCGCGTTGGCAACGAGCAATGTCCATTGCCCGCGAGTTCCTTCCTTCAGAGATGTTGTAGGCACCCAGGTCCCCGCACTTTGGACGGGATCGAGTACATGCACACGTGCGGTTTGTCCGAAAGCAACGTCCGGCGCGTTCTTCAAACCGAACAGCGCGGTGCGGGTTCGGGTCACTGGGTCAATATCGGGCCGTAAAGTTGCAAGCTCAGCCTGATAGCTTTGACCTGCAATTTCGATTTCAACGTCAGTCAGCAGCGCCGGATCAACATCGAGAGGGATACCTATCCGAACCTGCGGCGACACGACCTCGACCATACCCAGAACCAACTCGCCCGAGCGCAAAGTTTCACCGCCATCCACGTGTCGCGCGGTTATTTGACCGGCAAACGGAGCCTCGATACTGGATTTCTCGATTCGAACGGTCACATCACGCAAGGCAGCATCTAACTCGCCAATCCTGGATAGCAATTCATCCTGCTGAGAAACGGCCTCGTCCAAACGGGCTTGACTAGTAAAGCCTTCTTCAATGAGTTTCGCGTTTCGCTCGACTGTTTTCTTTGCAAATGAAAGTTGGGCTGCAATGGCGTCACGTGATGCTGTCAGACGGTCGCGTTCGACCTCCAGCAGTGCGATGTCCAGTGTCGCAAGAAGTTGACCCTTGGCAACCTCATCACCTTCATCCACCAGAATTTGATCCAGCGTCCCGTTCAGTTCGAAAGAGATATCTGCCGAACGCTGAGGTTCGACCTGCCCGATGAATACACGGTCGACTGTGTAAGCGCTCTCGGACGTGATTGGTGTCACGGACACGGGTGTCACAGCGGCGGCATCCGGTGCGGGTACAGCGTCCGCTCTACGGGTGAGCTCGGATGCGCCAAAGTAAACGGCGGCCGCTGCAACAGCTATAAAACTGACGGTCACTCCCAGGCGCACAGTGCCGCGCAACACATGTGCAAGTAGGCTCGGTTTGGTCGCTTCAGTAGATGAATTTGCAGGATTCGGCATTTGGGGACCTCATCAAGTTAGCGTCTCTAACATATGTTAGAAGTTCTCACTTTGACAAGAGATACGTGATCTGGCACATGTTGGATCATGAGCAGCACCGAAAAAAATCATCCGACAAGCAGACAAGCGGCTGGTCTTTCCGTCAGCAAGAAAGCCTATCATCACGGCGATCTCCGCGCTGCACTGATCGAAGCAACCCGACAGTTGGTTGAAGAAAAAGGTCCGGACAGTTTTTCTGTATCCGAGGCGTGCAGACGCGCGGGCGTATCAACCGCGGCACCTTACAAGCACTTCAAAGACAAGACAGAAATGCTGGTTGCCACTGTCCTTGAAGGAATGGATCGGCACCGAGACAAAATGCTTGCCGCGCTGGTAGGTGTTCCTGAAGGATCTCCCGAGCGCATTACTGCCATAGGAATGGAGTATATTGCCTTCGCGTTAAATGAGCCCGGGATCTTCAGACTGAAATTTGGCGGCTTCACTGACCGTATTGCGGACCTCCGGCTGGAGGAAGGCGGCCAGCAAAGCTTCGGGATTCTTTTGAATGAGGTAGCAAAGTGTCTCGGTGAACCGGGAATCACAGGCGAAGTTCGCCGCCGTGGTTTTTTGTTGTGGAGTTTCGTGCACGGGCTGTCTTTCATTCTACATGACAAAGGGCTTGCGGAGAAAGGCGAAGAGTTCGATCTTCATACCCTTCTTGAGGACGTTTCGGAAAGAATGCTGAGTTGAGCGTTCTCACGCCAAAACGAACTCAACCAAGCATTGATAGCAGACGATCTATGCCGCTATCGCGCCTGCGCCTAAACGATTGCTTTGGTTCACGTAGAAGACATTTTTGGAAAGCGCCGCGAATGTCCGCTATCCAGAAGCGCAAGGTCTCGTCGTGAATGTCGGCTTCGGGTTGAGCCAGTATTACAAGTTAGGGTGTGCGACGGAAGCTTTGTTCTATAGCCTCCGTTTCGCAACCCGGAGCTATGCACGCGCGTTCGTTAGCTGGGAACGTCCGCAGGCGCCAGGATCGTCATTCCCACTCGACTTGCCACGGCGATGATCGCCGGAATGTCTGGTGGTCCATCTGGCGCCGGAATATCGGTCGTGCCGTCAGGCATTGCTTCACCGGCTTCAGTAAAAAAAGTGTCATGCATCGCGCCGGGGGCGTTTATGCAAAGTAACCTGCCAGGCCGCTCTCCGGTGCATGTAAAGGCGTGCACTGCTCCGTCCGGAACCTTAACGAAGTCACCACATTTGACGTTGACTGTGTCACCATTCAAAAAGAACTCGAATTCACCATCGAGCACATAGAAGCTTTCATCCTCGCCAGCATGATGATTGGGCGGCGCACCGGCATCCGGGGCCGTCTTTATCTCAACAATTGTGCAACGATTTCCTGTCTCACTGGGAAAGGCGTGGAAGGTCAAAAGGTTCCCAAGAAGATGATAAATTCGCGGGCGAGGTTCAGTCATTGCTGCGACTCCCTTTACTTGAAACACACTGAGCTTATGATACACATATCTTCTTATTAGACAAGTGTATCACAAGGGGATTGAGATTGGCGCCTCGTACAAATCAAATCAACCGAACGCGAGAAGCACTTCTTTCGGCTGCACGTGACCTGATGTCAGAAGGCAAGGAAGTCACGCTGGCAAAAGTCGCGGAACGGGCCAAAACCAGCCGTGCGACGGTCTATCGTTACTTTTCTGACCCAAGTGTCTTGGCTTTGGACGCGACGCTCGATCTTGAAGTTACTCCAACGTCAGAACTTCTCGAGGGGCTGAATAACGTCAGGAGCCGTGTACATGTCGTTGCGCGTTACTATCTGGATTTTTCTCGGGTTCATGAGGCGCACTTCCGGCAGTTTTTAGCTGAATCACTCAAGGCATCTCTTGAGGATGGAACGGTCAAAATGCGTGGCGCCAGAAGAGTGGCGGCTTTTTCGGAAGCACTTGCGCCAGTTCACCCATTGATGAAGCCGAAGGAAATCGACGACCTGTCGAAGCGATTGTCCATGACGACGGGCATGGAACAACTTGTCATTCTCGAAGATATTTTGCGTGTGGACGAAGCAACTGGTTACCAGCTTCAGGAAGGGTTGGTCGACGCTCTGTTGGATCGGTACTTGCCAAAAAACTGAGGCAGGATTCAGACGCCTACTTTAACTTAAAACTACTCGCAAATAGACACCCGTTTAACGTCCGGTTCAGGGCTAACTGCGGTCCTTTGGAGAAAAAATGCGGATGTCCGCAAAGTCCGCAACTCGGACGTTCAAGCAAGTTGCAGCGAATGGCTGCTTCGAGCCCACTTTGACCGATGCTGCGCGATGACCCAATGGCAGCAATGCGCAGAAAGCGGACTTTGCAAAGTCTCGCCAAGGCACCAAAACGGACGCTTATCGCTGTCTCGTATGCAGCAGGATAATTTCCCAAAAATGATCGTTAGTCTTCTGTGCCGCTGACCCAAGCCACCTTCAAGTTTGGATCGAAGAGCAACGGTTTCACCTCTACTTGCCTAGTTCTAAGCCAGACAGGCTCAAATTCTCTGTTGTCCGCCAAAGCATCAAGGCTTGTATCGTGCGTAGTCGAAGTCCATATACACGAGGCTTACGTTTTTCTTTTTCGACCTGCTGTCTCCCCAATTCGGCGTTCAGTCTTTCGATTCAGACCGACCACGCCGAGTCGCCGCAATGATGCGGGCGGCACGTATTAGGAGACTTCCACCATGGCAAATGGCACAGTAAAATGGTTCAACTCAACCAAAGGTTTTGGCTTTATCGAGCCTGAAGATGGCAAGCGCGACGTGTTCGTGCATATCTCAGCAGTTGAACGTTCCGGCCTTAGCGAATTGAAAGACGGTCAGAAAGTTACTTTCGACGTCGAAGCTGGCCGTGACGGACGCGAAAGCGCCGCCAATCTGGCACTCGCCTGACCTTTCACGGGCACCCATAAGGGTGCCCGTTTGAACAATGGGCGACTATAAGCCGTCGGAGACCAAGTAAGTTGCAACCTAAAGACTGGACGCGGGTGCTCGCGCAGTACCGTGTGCCCGATGCGAAGCGCAGTGTTTTTGAACTTGCGATCACTGTTTTCCCCTTATTCGCGCTATGGGCCCTAGCGTGGTTTGCGTTGTCATTCAGCGTCTGGATCGCAATATTTCTGGCCATCCTGAATGCCGCATTTCTGGTCCGTATCTTCATCATCATGCATGATTGTGGTCATGGATCTTTCTTTAGAAGTCGCCGCGCATGCAATTGGATCGGCCGGGTTCTGGGTGTTCTTACCGTTACTCCCTATGACGTTTGGCGGCAAAGCCATGCGATTCACCATGCCTCAACCGGTAACCTTGATCGGCGTGGTATGGGTGACATCCCTACATTGACCATTGAGGAATACCTGAAACGGAATTGGTTCGGGCGTGCCGCGTATCGTCTGACCCGGAACCCCGTCTTCCTGTTCGGTGTTGCGCCGATCTATACGTTCTTTATTCAATACCGCTTACCTGTTGGCTTCATGCGGTCGGGCTGGCTGTATTGGGCAAGTGCGATGGGAACAAACGCCGCAATTGCAGGGTTATTGGCTCTGATTTTATGGGCCGGAGGCTTTGAGGTGTTGGCGTGTGTTTTCCTGCCAACCGTGATTGTCGCATCATCCATTGGTATTTGGCTTTTCTACATTCAACACCAGTTCGAACACACGACTTGGGATCGGGAAGAGGGCTGGAACCTTCAGAACGCCGCGTTCTATGGCAGTTCTCACTATGCCCTGCCAGGCATCCTGCGGTGGTTCTCTGGCAACATTGGTGTGCACCATGTTCACCATCTCGCCAGCCGCATACCGTTTTATCGGCTAAACGAGGTTTTGCGTGACCATTCTGAGTTGGAAGATTGCCAGCGTATTACTTTATTTGAGAGCCTTCATTGCGCACGGTTGCATCTTTGGGATGAAAAAAGTCAACGTCTGCTGACATTTTCCGAGGCTTTGTCGAACGCCAATTCCAATAGGTATTTAGTGTAGTCTGGCGCGGACCAGATAGGCTTCGACGGTATCACCTCCTAGGGCGCGAATGGCCTCTAATCGGTGAAGGCCTTCAATCAGCACGAACCTCTTGTTGTCCGAGCGTATCTGGATCGGGGTCTTCTGGCCGTTCTTCAGAATATCTTCGGCCAGCGTCAGCACTTTTTGCTGATCAAGTGTTTTTGCACGTTTCACAGGTACATAGATCAATTCAAGCGGATATGGTCTTTTCTCCAACATAAGCTACGTGAGCAACCTTTCGTGCACTTGTTCCGGTTCGGGTTTCGCTTCAAAAGCAGGCGCTGGAACGCACGTCATAGAACCGAACGAACAGCGTCGCGCAGTTCCTGATGCATGATCCAAGTTGCTGGCTCATCGTCACTTTCGATGTGAGAAAAGGCCAGGACCTGGGCGGCGCCATCATTCTGTGCCGATCCGGCTTCGGGAAGTTCGAGTTCCAGATATTCAGCAATTAATAGTCCGATTTTCTTGAAGACCTTGATGCAGGCCTCGCGCGATTTGTAACAGGCTGCCTGAGACAAGTGACCAATAGTCAGACCTTCCTTGCCTGCGATTGTAAATGCTTTGAGCATTGTTACCTGCGCAGGGGTGAGCCTGATCTGGCGTAATGCCTCTGCATATTCTCTTTCACTGGGAACGAAGGTGCCGGAGTTTCCCTCCAAACGGCGTTGACCGCTTCGCTTCCTGTCTCGTTCTTCGAGAATTTCTTTTAAGGCTTCAATGGCCAATGCTGGTGTTTCGCCAACTGCATCGGCAATCATTGCCTGCGTTTTAGCCGGTGGCTTAGGAAATGCCCGTGCAACACTATTGCCGCTCAGAACGCCAGCCTTAATCAAGTACTTTCCAAATTCTTCTTCAATCACTCCTGATACGTCAGCGTTCCGCGACTTACGAACACTGCGGTCCTGAAATGCTCTTTGTTCCAGACCATGAGCTGACATCTTTGAACCGGGAAGAGTTACTTGAGGGGCATTTTTACGCATCAGAGAAACACCACGGTAATTATCGCCACAACACACACCGCTGACGCAATAGATATCTTAATCCTGTAGGACCGGCGACGCGCCTTTTCGGCTTTGAGACTTTTACCCAGGTTTTCGTCAATCGAGTTATAGTTCACGGCTTAGTCCTTCCGGATTTGTCAGGCGACTTTGGTTTCCACTAACTTATTGTCGCGGCACATTTTCGGTGCACTGGTCGTTCTGTCTCGTGAACGGCCGGTTACATTCCCAACCATCACCTCTTCGATTCAAATGAGCGTTTGAAGGGACAAGGATCGCAACGCACTTGTCCCGGTTTGCGCGAAAACCACGTTCGCATTTCCATCCGGAATAAGTTTCAGGCGCGAGGTATGCATGCTGTGGAACTGCCACGGGCTCACAGCCGCTATCCGCTGCCCTATAACCTCTGATGCACACCCAACCATCCGCGCTGTTTTTGTCAGTCAGGCGGCCGTTGCTCGGGACATTTATCGCAACACAATCCTGGTTCTCCTTACGAAATCCCCAGTTGCAGTGTATTTCCTGCACGCCAAACCGGGTTTCGACGTATCCATTTTGAGGTGCCATCACTTCTTCACAGAGTTCTCCGACACGCTGGAACAGCCGATTGCACTCCCACTGATCTCCGGTTGATGCAAGATAGGCATTTTCAGGAACTCTTATTTCCTCACAGAGTTCTCCGACATTCTGGAAACCGTGATTGCATTCCCAGCCGCTACCATAGGAGCTACCCGTCAAATATGCGTTTTCTGGTACGTCTGTTCTTTGGCACGATCCGTTCTTGTTTTCGAAACCTTCGTCACAAACCGATCCATCGGCATTGCCTGCGACTTGGGCAGGAAGCTGCGTTCCTGAGAGCAACACCAAGAGTGTCGGGATCAGACAAAGAATGCAGCGCGTAAACACGATGAACGACTGATTGAAACTGAGCCTGAGACCTGATCTATCGGGCATCAAGCACGCAATTTAAGAGCCATGTGCTGTTCATACGGCGCCTTCTTTCATGGGTCACGCGATGACTGGAGCACGTCAGGTGACAGTTGCAAATGCTTGCGAGGAACGAGCTCATAGCGAAGACCCCAGCGGAACCCGTTCCTATGCTGAGGCACATGCTACAATTAGTCTGAAGGCCATTGGATTATCGTAACCGGCAGCATCGCGGCAGCGAGTAATTTTTTACCAATACACACTTGTCGTTCCTAGTCTGTGAAGAGTCAAGGACGCACGCTCGTCAAGAAGCGTGTGCTGCGGAATGGTCAATTTTTGAGACCGGCGAGTTATTAGGTGGTTAAGAGAGTAACTGAGAGGCAAAATTCACTTTGGGGCAATTTAGGTTGACAATTCATCTGTGAAATCGCCGGATTTCTTGGGCAACAATCTTGGAGGTGGTGAACGCTCGCCGCTCCAGCCTATTGCCGACACCGAACTAGGAGATTCGCAATTTCTATCGACAGTTTTGCGGACACTGAGATTGGAAGACACCTGGCCGACGCTGCACGTCGTTGCCGCATGGTTTTCTTCACTGGATTACCAGCATCAGGAAAGTCATTCCTGTTGCGTCAGCAGATATCCATTTCGGTCTCCTTGGGACGTCGCGTGCATATTATGCGTTGGGATACAGGTCTCGCGGCGTTTCAGACCGAAGACATACTCGCAAAGTATCCAGATGTTTCGGATGGAACTCATCCGTTGATCCGAAAGGCAGCCGGGCTGTGGGGGCGGAAAGCCCTGGCGCGATGGCTGGCGAAGCATGCCGACCCCACAGACATGATTGTCGGTGAAGTCCCTATCATCGGAAACAGGTTTTCAGAGTTCATCCAGACGCAGCCGGATCAGATTGAGCCTGCCTTAGCTTCAGAGGAAACCAAATTCATTTATCCGGTTCCCACAAAGGGCTTGCGTGCCAATCTCGAAGCTATTCGAAGGTCTACGTTTGCGAACCCTAAACATCCTGATGAGGCCAGGGACGCGCCACCATCCACAATGGAACTGGCTTGGCGTTTGACGTGTGCCAAGGTCGCAGAATTGGGTTTGATCTCTGAAGCGGACAGTCATTCTCCGTACGAGGAGATGATTTATGTGCGGTTTTTTGAGCACCTACTGCAACACCGAAACGCTATCAGAATTGGGGTTGATACAATTTATTCAAATGCCGGTTCAGCCCATGACCTAGATGCGAACGTCTTAGAAATCAGTGCTAGCTCAGGCGAAGTAAAGTACGCAATCGCAGAGGTAGAGACTACTTTTACAGCCGAAGAAGCCGCCCGAGAAGTTGAAAACTGGTATCGGGTGTAGCCCTCGTGCGAAAGTTCGCTCTTTGGCGTTTTGGAAACTGCAAAGTCTAACTGTGAACGTCCGGTTTGGGCTGACTACGGTCCTTTGGAGTAAAAATGCGGATGGCTGCAAAGTCCGCAAAGAGGTCAGTTAGACGGAACGCTGCGAATGGCTGCTCTGAGCCCAAAGGCGACTTAGGTAATGGGCTTAGCATTCATCAATTTGGGCGGAAACTGTTCATATTGCAGCGCATCGACGAGCCTCTATCGCCAAATAGAACAGCAACGAGATTGCCCGTTGTTGTGGATGTAAAGACCGGCACTGCCGTGCCATCGACTAAACCAACGCCGCTACCGCTGGTGGCATTTGCTTGAACGGCTTGGCCCTTGAATGTTTCGCCATCCAGAACAGCCGTGTAAAAGTCGCGGTCCATGCCTTGCTCATACTGAAACTGAACACGAGTACCCTCCCCACGCACGACACCCTGCATCGTACCACCACACGCGGCTAAAGCGGCAAGTGAGCCAATGAGAGCGTATTTTATGAAGCGTTTCATTTAACTACCTTTTTGATGGGTGCTGCGCGTTGACGTCTCCATCTGATAGCAATCCAGCGCGACGTTGACTACTGGTTCATGCCAGTGGTACATCCAATGCAAATTGGCGGCACCAAAACACCCATAAAACAAGGCGCTCGGATCAAATCGGCTGGATTTCAATTCTCTCCAGCAGCACCATCAAGCCCCCAAATTTTTTTGTTTGAAAATTCGGTCGAACACTGGATTAGCAAACTGAATTCGCCGGTATTGGGCGCCCGTGGGTGAAACGCTGTTTATCGATAGGTTTTGCCGCCTCCTGCATCCAGCTTTGGTCGCAATTGGTCAGCCCCGTTTGGGTTATTCCGTAAAATGTGCTTCGAAATGCAGAACCAGGTGCTTTGGCTTTTGACTGTTGCCCTGTTCTTTCACGTCGTCGCGCGCCTCGCGCATTAGGCGCAGGACAGTCTCAAGGTCATCGCTTTCTGATTTCATCAACCCGTAGGCGTGCAGGATTTTTCCCGCAGGCTCATGTTCTCCGGCCATCGCCAATTCCGTGGCGCATTGCCAAGATCGGTTTTTGACCATGTCGGAATACCTCATCGGCGTTCGGTTCCTTAATTAGTCGTTCCGGGCCTCCGTCCACCGCTGGCACATCGTCGCCAGTTACGACCCACATTGGTGTACCGGTTTGTCATTCGGGTCTAATTGTTCGGTTAGCGAGACCGTATCATATTCAACAGATACAACATATCCGCTGTACAGTCTGCACAAACCCCGTTCTGGACCTTTTCGGACAACCAATCGGTTTCCAGCCATATTGGGACATCTGCGCAATCTTTGCATTCAGCATATCCAAGGTGGGCTCCTCAATCAGTCTTTCGATATTCGCCATACGTCTATCTCCATTCCAATCACCCAAATGATGTGGAAGGAGGCAGTTCACGCAGCATGTTGCAAAGCGCCAATGACATGCGCATTGCGGCCAGATAGGTTTCCAAGTCTGAATGTGGTTACGGTCGGGGGGGCATCACAGCCTCCGCGAGTGCTTGGTGTTTTGGCTATGCGCCGCACCCCCTGATCCCGCCGCAACCCCCTCGGTTGACGTGGCAACCATACGATACAGCAGGACTGCCGCGCATATGGCAAGCGCCCTGCGGGTCTACGTATGAATCCCTGCCAGAAACATGTGTCTAAGCGCCAAAAGGCTTTGCATCTAACGGGTAAGACAAGGCAAATCTCTGTTGCCTTGTCAGGCGCAGTTGAAAGGGATCAGGCGTCAGCAGGTGCCAGGATCGTCATACCGGCGCTGGTTGCGACAGCCATGATCGCCGGTATGTCAGGGGGCGCGTCCATAACCGGAATCTCGGTTGTTCCGTCGGGCATGGCTTCGCCAGCCTGGGTAAAAAACGTGTCATGCATGGCGCCCGGAGAATTGACGCAAAGCAGCCGACCGGGTTGGGCGCTAGTACAAGTAAATGCGTGAACCGCGCCATCTGGCACTTTTACAAAATCACCGCTTGAGACCTTGATGGTCTCACCGTCCACAAGAAACTCAAACTCCCCGTCCAGCACGAAGAAACTTTCGTCTTCACCCGCATGATGATTAGGCGGCGCGCCAGCACCCGGGGCGGTCTTGATCTCGACAATCGTATAGCGATCCCCGGTCTCTGCCGGAAAGGCGTGAAAGGTCAAAAGATTACCAAGCAGGTGATAAGTGCGTGGACGAGATTCAGTCATCGGGCGACTCCCTTTACTTCAATCTTCATGTCATTATGATACACATATCTACTTATGAGACAAGTGCATCATAAAAGGACCTGAACTTGGCAACACGGACAAATCAGAAAAACCGAACGCGCGAGGCACTTTTGTCGGCGGCGCGTGCGCTCATGTCCGAGGGCACCGAAGTAACCCTGGCGAAAGTGGCCGAACACGCGCAGATCAGCCGCGCCACGGTTTACAGGTATTTCTCCGATCCCGGGGTGCTGGCTCTGGATGCCACATTGGACATGGAGGTCAGGCCGACTTCAGACTTGCTTGAGGGGATATCGGACGTTCGGCGGCGTGTTCATGCGGTGGCGCGGTATTACCTTGAATTCTCGCGCACGCATGAGGCGTATTTTCGCCAATTTTTGTCAGAATCCTTCAAAGCATCGCTTCAGGACGGAACCGTAAAGATGCGGGGGGCCAGACGCGTTGCCGCCTTTGCTGAGGCTCTTACCCCTGTTCGGTCTGCTCTGGGCCCTTCAAAGTTCGAAGATCTTGCAAACCGGCTTTCCATGACAACCGGAATGGAACAATTCATCATTCTCGAAGACATTTTGCGCGTGGACCAGCCGACCGGTGACCGGCTTCAAGAGGGGTTGGTCGATGCCCTGCTGGACAGATATCTTCCGACCTAGCAGTGCATCAAATACTTATTTCGCTGTCACAGGCTGGTGTTAGTCCCAGCGCGTTTTCGGCGAAATTTTCAGAGTTTCCGAAAATGTGGCATAATTCACCAAAGCACGTGTCTCAGTAAACTATTGTTTCCGAAGGACGAGAGCGACGGATGGGTACGAAACGGCCACCCCAAACGACCAAATGTCCGAATTGCGGTCAGCTTACGGATATAGCGTCCGGAACCTGTTCGTCTTGCGGTGCTCCGCTCAGTGCGAATTGGTCGGGGTTTCAGGGGCGCACGCTGTGGGATGTCCTAAACCTTTTGATCGTGCCTTTTGTTCTGGCGGTGGGTGGGTTCTGGCTGAACGATATTTCGGTCAAACGTCAGAACGAAATTCAGCAGCAAGAAACACTTCGGCAACGCGAAAGGGATGAAAGCCGATTGCAGACCAACGCGCTGCAGGCGTATTTCGACGCGATCGGCGAGCTTCAGTTGGAACAGTCCTTGGGAAAAGTCTGGGTCCGACCGGCGGTATTGGCGATCGCAAGAACCAAGACGCAGACCATCATGCGGGAAATCAACCGCGAACGGCAGGGTCTGGTTGTTCAGTTTCTGAAAGACGCCAACCTCATTGTTCACAGGCAGCCGGCAACAGTCGTCCCGTTCTATCAAAACAATGACTGTACGCCGCAATCGACGACGAAAGTTGATAATCGCGCGTTTCTTTCCTTGGAGGATACCAAACTGATCGGGGTGTCCCTAGCCAACGCGGATCTGCAAGCCGTCGAACTGACCGACGTGGACATGCGCGAAGCCGATCTTCGCAATGCCAACCTGTCCTCGGCCATTTTGGTCAACTCGGATCTACGGGGGGCCAACCTTAGTTCCGCGAACCTGATCGGCGCAGAAATGACAGGCGCCTATCTGGTGAATACCCAATTGCGTGGTGCAGGGCTGACCGGTGCAATCCTGAGGTGTTCCTTTCTGAGAGGGGCCAATCTGGAGGCCGCAGACTTGCGCCGCGCGAATTTCAGGGGTTCGTCCATGGAAGGCGCTAATTTCTGGGCCGCCGATATCCGAAACGCAGACTTGTCAGAAACATTTTTGCGCAAAGCAGACTTCAAGGCGGCATTTCTGGATGGCGCCGATTTCAACTGGGCTGATCTGCAAGGGGCGCTGCTGGATGACTCTTACCTGATCGGGACTTCGTTTCTGGGCACCGATCTCAGTGGCGCGGATCTGACCAATGCCAGCTTTATCGAGGAAGTCCACGACCCCGAGCACGCTCAGAAAGAGGAAACCCTGAAAAAGAACTTTGAAGTCGCCCAGAAAGCGCTGCAAAACGCGATCCTGTGCGACACGATCATGCCTGACGGTTCACTTGAAAGCCGCGACTGCAATCCAGACTCAGGCTTGGAGACGGCTGCCCCGATGACAATGCAACCCATCGAAGACGTTGAGCGGATCGTCGGCACGTATTTTGTGGAGGGGTATTTCGACGGTTATTTCGATAACGCGACAAACACCTATGTTGAAGAACAGTGCTGCTACAACGGAATCCTCTCGATTCAGGCCGAGGAAGACCTGAAGAACTATGCACGCCTGCACTGGACGATTATTTCCGACGACCAAAACCAACAACGGGCTGAAGGTGTCGGCCAAGTTACTGACACCGGAGAGTTATACTTCATCTTTTCCTTGGGTGCCTTCAAGGGCGACGGCCTGACATCCGCAGTCGAGGCCGACATGCTGTCAGCCAGATTCCGCTTTTTGTTCAATGGCGGCTTTGGAGGCGAAACCTGGGGTCTGTTAGAAGCCCGGGAGTAGGATGTTGATTACTCAACCCTGCCCGGCGCTTCTGTAGCGCAAACCGCCCGATTGTTAGTGAGGGTTCCAGCCTGCGTAAGCGGGGCCACTTGCCGCCGATGGCGTCAGTTCAATCGCTTGGACGCTGCCAGCGCACCCGCCAGGGCATTCTCGATCTCACCGGGAAATTCGCGACCTTTTTCATGCAAACCTGCAGCGACCCAGCCAACCGTATGACCTCTGGCACCGATGTCGTTCGCCCGACCCAATGTCAAAGAGGTGCGTTCCGTGCGAACAAGCGCCATCGATTCCTCGATTTCGCTTTCCGTCAGCACCATGCTGACGGCGCTGTAGATATCCATAGATACCTGCAACGTCTGATGCTCCAACCGATGCACTGACTCTGAAAGCATGCGCGTGCAAAAGGCTGAAAGAAAATACCACCGGAAAATGGAGAATACGCGTTTTTGGAACTCACCTGTCAAACCCGCACCGAAAGAGGCAGCGCGTGCAATCTGTTCAAACGCTGCTTCTGCCGCCGAGGATGCCTGACAGATCTGAAGTTCGCGCATTTTTGTAGGAACACCGCACGATGCTGAACTCACTGCGGCGTCTTGTGTTTCAAAATTCATTTTAGCCCTCCGGTAAAAACCCTTGATGAGGACATGGGAAACTCAAAGTTCATTCTAATGTTTTTTTCTGCCTTATTTCGCTGTAATCCCTCGATTTCTGGCAATTACAAAAATGACACAAATGGGCGTTTAACGCAAACATATCCGCTCTGAGTTTGTTTTCGCCGTGACGCGGCCCGCCCCAAGCACCGGCTGAACCGTGCAACAAAATCAGGCGTTCCCGCGCAAAATGTCCTCAAAACGGACATGATCTGGTACCAATTATGCCTATTTCACCGCCTATACCAGTTCAATCCCGCGGATTTGTTTACCAGTAAGACTTTAACGAGGGGGTACGAGCGGGACTAAGGGGGGTGAGCGCCTGCCCAGCCCGACTCGCCCAAGGGCAGAGTAGCTCCCCCATCATAGCGACTTAATCGATCTTGCTTTTTTGCGCATGCGGGGTGACGCCGAAACTCGACCGATACACCCTTGAGAAATGGCCCGGGCTTTCGAACCCGCAAGCCATCGCCACCTCGGTGACCGACGCTTCGGTTTGCAACAGCAATTTCTGCGCCCGCTCCAGACGTAACTCCATAAAATATTTCTTGGGGGACGTATTCAGGTATTTTCCAAACAGTCGCTCAAGTTGCCGGGTCGAAATGCCAAGGTCTTCGGCAATCTGAGACGGAGACATGGGGGCCTCAATGCAGTCTCGCATGATGTGGATGGCTTTCGCCAAATGCGCATTACGCATCCCGTTTCTGGATTGCAACGAAACGCGTTGTTTTGCGGTGGCATTGCGCACGGCGTTGTAAACCATCTGGTCAGCCACCGCGATGGCCAGTTCCTCGCCGTGGTCGCGCTCAATCAGGTGCAACATCAGGTCGGCTGTGGCCGTACCGCCGGACGCGGTAATGTGCTTTTCATCTGCCACAAAAACGCTACGGACAAGGTTTACTTCGGGAAAGGCCTCCATAAAGGCGTCGTGGTATTCCCAATGAATTGCCGCCTGCATTCCATCCAGAAAGCCGGCCTCGGCCAGCAGCCATGCGCCCGAACATAAGGCACCGATCGCCGTTCCCCGCGCCCGTTCGCGGCGTAGGGTCGCCAGCAAAGGGCGGGTGACGTGGTTGCGCATATGGATGCCGGACAACACAAAAAGCTGGTCGGTCTTCGGCAGATCGTCCAGCCCGCCATGCACTAATGTCACCAGTTCATTGGAACAGACCGCGCGTTCACCATCCTCTGAAACCAGCGTCCAGTCATAAAGCTGTTCCTCACTGACGAGATTTGCGATCCGCAGCGGCTCGACCGCGCATGAAAAGGCAAGGTGCGAAAACTCCTCGATCAGGATGAAGGTGATGTGCCGGGTTTGGCGCATGGGGTGATCCGTCTAGTTGGGCGTGTTTCATGCTGCACGATTCTTTTGTGTATACAATTTGTATTTTTTTCGAATACAAAAGGGAAGACCCAACACGAATCGTGTTTGACTGGGGGAAACCGAATGAAGGACGACGCCAAATCTCGCAAAGCGGAGCTGACCGAACATCTGAAGGTCGGAATTCTAACCCTGCGCTTGCAGCCCGGCACCGATCTGGACGAGGCGCATCTGTCCGATGCGTTCGGCCTGTCCCGCACGCCTCTGCGCGAGGTGTTCCGGCAACTTGCAGGTGAAGGATATCTGGATCTGCGCACAAACCGATCTGCGCGGGTGTCCGAGATGTCATATACCACCCTGCGCGACTTCTTTCTGGCCGCACCGATGGTTTACGGGGCCATTCTGCGACTAGCGGCGCAGAACGCGACAAGGGCACAGATCGACGCGCTGAAAGATGCGCAGCAGGCGTTCAAGGCGGCCTTGCGCGCTGGGTCCGCCGAAGACCGCGCCCTGGCCAATAACCGTTTCCACGACGTGACCGGAGAGATGTCGGGCAATATCTATCTGTTACCCTCGTTCAACCGCCTGCTGATAGATCACGCCCGGATCGGGATGACGTTCTATCGCCCTCAAACCACCAAGATGACCGAAAACCTGTCTGAAGCCAGTCGCCAGCACGACGCCATCATCGCCGCCATTGAGGCGGGCGATGAGGCGGCGGCTGCACAGTTGGCCGAGGACCACTGGAACCTGTCACGCGATCAGATCGAACTGTTCGTGATGCCCGACGCGTTGGATGTGCCCATGGGCGCGCCCCTGTCGAAACCTGCATGAGGATGCAATGAACCCGATTTTCAAGTTTGAGGGGATCTATACCCCGGTGATCACGCCCTATCACGCCGATGGGTCCGTGAATTGGGATGCTCTGGCGCAGGTAATCGAGTACCTGATCGACCACGGTGTGCATGGGTTGATCTCGGGCGGGTCGACGGGTGAGAACTATGCCCAGACGGTCGAAGAACGGCTGGAGCTGGCGCGGTTCACGCATCAGCAGTTGAAGGGCCGTCTTCCCCTGGTGATCGGCACAGGCGCGATGCTGACGGCGGATTCGATCGCTCTGGCCTCGGGCGCGCGCGAGATCGGCGCGGATGCAATCCTGCTGGCCAGCCCGCCCTATGCGGTGCCCACCGACCGCGAGAACGCATTGAACGCGCTGGCCATCGACAAGGCCGCTGACCTGCCCGTGATGCTGTATAACTATCCGCACCGCACCGGCACGATGATGGGAGAAGAGTTCCTTGACCGGGTTGGTCGCAGCCGAAACTTCTGCGGCATCAAGGAAAGCTCGGGCGATATCAACCGGGTGCATCTGCTGGCGCGGGATTACCCGCATATCCAACTGGGCTGTGGCATGGACGATCAGGCGTTGGAGTTCTTTGCCTGGGGCGCTCCGTTCTGGGTTTGCGGTGGATCAAACTTTCTACCTGCCGAGCATGTGGCGCTGTATCAGGCTTGCGTGACCGAGGGGGATTTTGCCAAGGGCCGCCGGATCATGTCGGCGATGATGCCCCTGATGCGGGTCTTGGAGCAGGGCGGCAAATTCATCCAGACGATCAAGCACGGCGTAACCATGAACGGGATTAATGCGGGCGAGATGCGGCCCCCGCTGAAAGGGTTGAACAAGGATGACAAGCGCGCGCTGGAACAGGTGACGCGCGTATTGAAGAAAACAATCGCTGACATTGTGGCTGAGGGGTAAGGCAATGGAACTGCTGACAAAGGACGAATACACATCCATCGCCGCAAGGCTGGACCTGCCCACCGGGGCCTTCATTGACGGCGGCTATCGCCCCGCGATCTCGGGCCAGACGTTTGAGACGGTGAACCCTGCAACCAACGCGAAACTGACCGATATCGCTTCCTGCGGCGGCGCAGACGTAGATTTTGCCGTCGAAAAAGCGCGCGAGGCGTTTGACGATGGCCGATGGTCGCGATTGTATCCTTCGGACCGTAAGGATGTGCTAATCCGCCTGTGCAAACTGATGACGCGCAACGCCCGCGAGCTGGCGGTGATGGAGAGCATCGACAGCGGCAAGACCATCTATGACTGCGAAACCGTCGACATCCCCGAGGCGATCCACTGCCTGAAATGGCACGCCGAGGCGATCGACAAGATTTATGATCAGGTCTCACCCGCCAGCGACGATCACATCGCTATGGTGGTTCGTGAACCGATTGGCGTAGTGGGTCTAGTGCTGCCGTGGAACTTCCCTCTGCTGATGCTGGCGTGGAAGATCGGGCCAGCCTTGGCGGCGGGCTGTACCGTGGTCGTGAAACCTGCGGCCGAAACCACGCTGACCGCCCTGCGTCTGGCCGAACTGGCGATGGAGGCCGGTCTGCCGCGCGGCGTGCTGAACATTGTTCCGGGTGGCGGGGCCGAGGTGGGCGAGCCCATCGGGCGACATATGGATATCGACATGGTGTCCTTCACCGGCTCAACCGTCACCGGCAAGCGGTTCCTGACCTATTCGGCGGAAAGCAACGCCAAAGAGGTAGTGCTTGAGATGGGCGGCAAGAACCCCGCCATCGTGATGGAAGATGCCGAAAATCTGGACCGCGTGGCCGCGCATATCGTCAACGGCGCGTTCTGGAATATGGGAGAGAATTGCTCGGCCTCGTCCCGGTTGATCGTGCATAAGGACGTGAAGACTGAGCTGCTGGAACGCATCGCCCATCACGCAAAACAATGGAATATCGGCGACCCTCTGAACCCGGAAACGCATATGGGTGCGCTGGTCAGCGAGGGGCATTTCACCAAGGTCTGCGGCTATCTGGAACAGGCCGATAATGTCGTGATCGGCGGCACCGCCAAGGACGGGTTTGTCGAGGCCACGGTGGTTGAGGTGCCCGGCAATGACGCAGTTTTGGCGCGCGAGGAAATCTTCGGCCCCGTGCTGTCGGTGATCGAAGTCTCGGGCTTTGACGAGGCCATCAAGATTGCCAATGACACTGAGTATGGCCTATGTGCTTCGATCTTCACGGCCAATGTCAAACGCGCCATTCGCGGCGCTCGGGCGATCCGGGCCGGTACGGTCACGGTGAACAGCTTTGGCGAGGGCGACATCACCACGCCCTTTGGCGGCTACAAACAGTCGGGCTTTGGCGGGCGCGACAACTCGGTTCACGCCCACGATCAATACACCCAGCTAAAGACCATCTGGATTGATCTGGCCGATGACGCGGATGAGGCCGTGGATTGAGCAGCTACACCGCCCGCACCCTTCCCCTCCACCGTGGGCCTGCGGCGTGGAGCGTTCTTTTGGGGGCGCAGCCCTCGGCCCGCGAGCTGAAGGCCGAAATCAATGCTGACTTCACGATCGTAGGCGCAGGATTTGCTGGCCTGTCCGCAGCCCGGCGTCTGACGCAACTGCAGCCCAGTGCCAAGATCGTAGTGCTGGAGGCCGGGCGCGTGGCCGAAGGCGCGGCGGGGCGGAACTCAGGCTTTATGATCGACCTGCCGCATGATCTGGCGTCCGACGATTATGCGGGCGCGGGCGATGACAGGGCCATGATCGCATTGAACCGCCGCGCTATTGCGTTCGCGCGTGAAGCCGTCGAGCAATACCGGATCGACCCGAACTATTTCGATGCGGCGGGCAAAGTGAACGGCGCCGCCAGCGCAGCCGGGCACGTGCATAACAAAAGCTACTCGCAACATCTGGCCAGTCTGGGCGAGACCAGTGAAATGCTGGATCCACAGCAAATGTATGAGTTGACCGGCTCGCGCCACTATCGCTCGGGTCTTTTCACGCCGGGGACGGTGATGCTGCAACCGGCGGGCTATGTGCGCGGTTTGGCGGCTGGGCTGGTCGGGGATGGGGTCGCGGTGTTCGAGAACTCAGCCGTCACTGGGTTTCAGAAACAAGACGGCGCGTGGCAGGTACGAACGGCGCGTGGCGCGGTCAGCACGGGCGCGGTTATCCTTACCGTAAACGGTCATCTGGAAAGCTTCGGGATCGAGACCGACCGACTGATGCAACTGTTCCTCTTTGCTGCAATGACGCCCGAGCTGGACGTGGATCTAATGGCCCTTATCGGCGGTCAGCCGCGCTGGGGTGTGACCCCGTCTGACCCGATGGGCACGACCATGCGTCGGATAGATACCGGTCAGGGCGGCAATCGTATCATTACCCGGACCTGCGCCGCGCTGCGTCCCGGAATGGCCGCCACGCCGCGCGATCTTGAACGCGCCTCGCGGGTCATGCAGCGCAAGTTTGATCAGCGTTTTCCACAGTTGGCAGGCCTGCCAATGCAGTACCAATGGGCAGGCCATCTGTGCCTGAGCCTTAACGGAGTGTCCGTCGCGCGGCAGATCGAACCGGGTGTCTTTTCCGGCTGCGTCCAGAACGGGCTGGGCACCGCACGCGGAACGCTGACAGGCATCGCAGCGTCCGAGCGCGCGTGCGGGTACAACTCGGACATCACCCGGCACTTCGAAGCAGAACACCCCCCCAAACGCTTGCCCCCGCAGCCCTTTCGCGAGCTTGGTGCGAATGCAGTATTACGATGGAAGGAATGGCGGGCCCGCGACGAATGAACGGACCCACCGCTTTTCAATAGCTTTGGTTCAACTCATCCGCCGCCGGGATTTCCCGTTCCCGTCGGGCGATATAATCCAGCAGCGCTTCGTTCTTAGCCTCGTCCAGCTTTGGTTCCTGGTATTCGGCCAGCAGGGTTTTGGCCCGGGTCAGGGCGCGTTCTGTGATCTCGATGCTGCCTTCGGCCTGCCATTGCTCGATCGAGTTGTTGTCGAACATCTCAGGCATGAAAAAGGCGCTTTGGAAATTGTCCTGCGTATGCGGATGGCCCAGGTAGTGTCCGCCGGGACCGACATCGGGAACAGCGGCCAAGGCTTGATCGAAATCATCCCATTTCAGCCCTTCGGCCATGCGATAGGCCATCGCGCATTGTTCCGCATCGACGATGAACTTGGCGACGGAACAGTGCATCCCGGCCTCATTCCAGCCCGCGCTGTGCCATATATAGTTGGCACCTGCATGGACCACCGCCTGCAACGTGGTGGCGGATTCATATCCGGCCTGCGCGTCAAAGGTCTTGGCACCGCCCAAAGTGTTCGAGGTACGCCACGGCACGCCGTAGTACCGCGCCATTTGGCCGATCATGAAGTTCATCAGGCTGATCTCGGGCGTGCCTGCCATCGGCGCACCGGACTTCATCGAGACGGTCGACAAGTAATGCCCGTAGATCGCGGGCGCACCCTTGCGGATGATCTGCGTATAGGCCAGTGCGCTTAGCGCTTCGGCATTCAACTGCGCCACGGTGGCTGGAACGGATGCCGGTGTATTCGCCCCACCTAGTACGAAGGGCGAACACAGCACCGGTTGCTTGCGGCGGCAAAAAGCGCGCAAGGCCCCCAGCATGGTTTCGTCCCATACCAAGGGCGAGTTGCCGTTACAATTGCCGGTGGTGACCGGGTGATCCTCTAGGTAATCCTCGCCGAACAGGATGGCGCACATCTCCATCACGTCCTCGGCGTTTTTGGGGCTGGTGGTCATGCCCATGAAGGTCTTGTCCGAATGCTTCATCGACGAATAGGTTATCCGCAGATGGCGCTGGCTGATCGGATGATCATAGGGTTCCACGATGTGATGGGCGCTGGAATGCAGCGCGGGCAGCATGTGCGACAGCTTGTGGAACATCGCCAGATCGTCCAGCGTCGGGTTGCGGCGCACATCCTCAAGGTCGCGCAGGAAGGGCGCGCCGGTCATCGGCACAAAGATCGAATGCGGCCCGCCCAGCCGCACATTCTTTTTCGGATCGCGCGCGTGATAGGTGAAATCGTTGGGGATGGTGGCGATCAGATCGCGCACCAGACCCCGATCCAGATAGACCATCTCATCTTCGACCTTGGCGCCAACCCTCTTCCAATCCTCCAACGCGATGGGATCGCGGAACTGGACACCCACATTCTCGAGAATATCCATTGAGGCGTTGTCGATGCGTTCAACCTGCGCGCCGTCCATCACCTCACACAAGGGGATGCCACGGGTCAGGCCGGGCAGCATGTCGAAATTGGGCGCGGTGCGCAGGGCGCGGCGGGCGGAACGGCCTCCTGCGCGGGTGGCGGTGCGAATGTTCATGGGGCAATCCTCCGATCTTGCCCCCAGACTGGAGGATTCGCAGGCCACGCACGTCACTGATTGCGATATCTGTTTGCAAGAAGCGACATTGACCAGAAAACGATCCGCTAAACTCTTAAGATGCTGACTGGCTTTCACCCGTCGAATTGCCAATACTGAGGTGAATGAAAGTAATCCAAAACCCGCCGATGATTGCCACCCATTATGTCCAGACGCCACTATAACCTCCCGCCGTTGACCACCTTATCCGCGTTCGAGGCCGCAGCGCGGCACCTGAGCTTTAAGAACGCAGCCGAGGAACTTTCGGTCACCCCCGGCGCGGTCAGTCACCAGATCAAGGCGCTTGAGGGCGATCTGGGCACAGCCCTTTTCCAACGAAAACACCGGGGCGTTGATCTGACCGAAGATGGAAAAGACTTGTACGAGGCACTGTCATCCTCTTTCACTCGTATCTCGAAAACTCTGGGCGCGATCCGGAATCGCGCTTCGGTCGAAAAGGTCACGGTGGGATCGACCACAGCCGTTGCCGCCCTGTGGCTGTCCCCGGCTGTCATCCGGTTCTGGCGCGACATGCCCGAGGTCAACGTTGATCAATTGTCTCAAGACCGCGCCTTTCGCGACAGGCCGGAAGTTGACTTCTTTATCCGCTATGGCCGTGACAGTGATCCCAGCCTTACAAATACGCCTTTGTTCCGCGATCATTTGGTGCCGGTCGCCAGCCCCGAGGTCGCCGACAGACTGATCGGCGCCAGTTTGGATCAACTTGCAGCCGAGCGGTTGATCCACCTTGAGTCCGAAGACCGTAGCTGGACAACCTGGCCCGAATGGTTTCAGCAATTGGGGTTTAACGGCACAATTCCAATTGAATCCCGCGTAAACAGCTATTCGGTTGCCTTGCAGCTTGCCCGCAAGGGGGCTGGGTTGGCGCTGGGGTGGCAGCGGCTTATCCAGCCGATGCAGCAATCCGGCAAATTGGTCACAATCGGTCCGCATCAACTGACCGCGCCAAACCAGTTCTACCTTGTCGGTCGCCCCGATGAAGATCTGTCCGACAGCGCGCGCGCGCTGAAGAACTGGATCATTCAAGAGGTGCAGAACGGTTCGGTTTAGGTGAAATCACTCTTTGATGAGGTTTTCTGATGTTGTGTGGTGCCCTTCCCTTCCGCCAATACAGATAAAGCGCATCCAGCACACCTTCAGGAGAGCCCGATGAACAAGCATAGCCCGCTATCCTCCGTTCTGGCCGATGTAAATGTCGCCAACGGCCTGCCTAACGAACATTATATCGACCCGACCGTTTTCGCCGAAGAACGGAAATCGGTCTTGTACGCGAACTGGTCCGGCATCGGGTTCGGCAAGGATGTGCCCGAAGAAGGCGACGCCAAGCCGGTCGACTTTCTGGGAATGCCCCTGCTGATCGTGCGCGACCGCGACGGAGAGGTTGGCGTTTTCCAGAACACCTGCCGCCACCGTGGCATGATTCTGGTCGATACCCCCCGCAAAATCGGCGGCGCGATCCGCTGCCCCTACCATAGCTGGTGTTACAGCCTGAAAGGGGAATTGCGCGCGACCCCACATGTGGGCGGCCCCGGCGACAACACCCACGAAGATGTTGACCGCAAGAACCTGGGGCTGGTCCGCGTTCGATCCTATGTCTGGCGCGACGTGATCTTTGTGAACGTGGACGGCAATGCCCCTGCATTCGAGGACGCCCATGCCGCTCTGCTGGAGCGTTGGAAGGAATTTGACCAGCCCGTGTATCACGGCGGCGAGACATCCTCGTTCAAGCTGGAGGTCAAGACCAACTGGAAACTGGCGGTCGAGAACTATTGCGAAAGCTATCACCTGCCGTGGGTCCACCCCGGCCTGAACAGCTATTCCCGGCTTGAGGATCACTACAATATCGAAGAACGCGGGCACTATTCCGGTCAGGGCACGCTGGTCTATCGGCAACTGACCGATCAGGACGGCGCAACCTTCGAGGACTTTGAAGGCCTCAGCGACCAATGGGATGAGGGCGCGGAGTATGTGGCGCTCTATCCGAATGTCCTGCTGGGCGTGCAGCGCGACCATGCCTTTGCAATCGTGCTGGAACCCGTCGATCAGGAAAACACGGTCGAGCATATCGAACTGTACTATGCCAAAAGCATAGAAGACACACCCCAGCATGACGGCCTGCGCGCCTCAAACGCGCAACTCTGGAAGACCGTATTCGAAGAAGACGTCTTTGTTGTCGAAGGCATGCAGAAAGGCCGCCACGGTGTTCTGTTCGACGGCGGCCGCTTCTCGCCCGCGATGGACGGGCCGACGCATAACTTCCATCACTGGGTCGCAACACAGATCGAAAACGGTCGCGCGGAATAGAGCCACGAACCGGTTGGCCTGCGCCGACCGATCCCGACGGAGACCCAATGGACAAGACCGACTTGGATCGTCTGTTGCTTGAGGCGCATGATCACAATGATCTTGACGCCTTGATCCGCTATTACACCATGGCCGCCGACGAGTGTGAGGCCGCGCAGGACATCGACGCGACCTGTTTCTATTTGACCCACGCCTTTGTCTTTGCACTGGAATCCGGCGCAGCCGAGGCAGACGCCTTGAACGCGCGACTGGCTGCTTATGGGCGTGTGCATCGGTTGGACTTTTTGGATTAGCGTGGCACTAAGCCTGCTCGACCGGAAATATGAACTGCGTCAGTTGCCCTTCCTGCACCGATGGTGAAAGAAAGCACGTGGATTAGCACCTGACCCTACGGGACCCTATCCACGAGCCTGCGCAGTTTATATCCTGATCGCACCACCACGGTCGCTTTGGGAGGGGCGGACGCATGGAACATGAAACGGATATGCTGATCGTTGGCGCGGGGTTCTCGGGTCTGATCATGGCGATCGAGGCGCGAAAGCGAGGGATCACCAAAATCGCAATCCTTGAAAAGGCAGACGATATCGGCGGGACCTGGCGCGAGAACACCTATCCCGGCGTGGCCTGCGATGTGCCTTCGCACCTGTATTCCATGGCCACGCATCTGAACCCTGACTGGAGCCGCGCTTATGCGGGCGGGGCCGAGATACAGGCGTATCTACAAAAAGTCGCACAGGACGAAGGGCTGTACGACCTGTGCCATTTTCACCATCGCCTGAAGGCGGCGCGGTGGGACGGAGCGCGCTGGCAGGTCGAAACCCACGAGGGTCAGCTCTGGTCGGCCCGGTTTCTTGTTTCCGCCATAGGCGCCCTGCATATTCCCAGTATTCCAAACATTCCCGGCGCAGACAGCTTTCCCGGCCCCAGCTTTCATTCGGCCCAGTGGAACCACAATGTTTCCCTTACAGGCAAACGTATCGCGGTCGTAGGAACAGGCGCTTCGGCTGTCCAGTTCGTCCCTGAGATCGCGAAGATGGCAGCCCAAGTCACGATCTTTCAACGCACCGCGCCTTATGTACTGCCCCGCCCCGATGGACCGATCGCGCCGTGGGTGCGCCGCCTGTATCAACGCCTGCCCATACTGCCTAGGCTTCGCCGCAAACTGATCTATCTGGTTTTCGAATACCGCCACCGAGTCTTTCGCGGCGAAAAGGGGGCCGTCAACTTTGCTATGAAGATGTGGCGCAATTCGCTGGAAAAAGCGATCTCGGACCCAGCCCAGCGCGACATGCTGACGCCCGACTATCAGATCGGCTGTAAACGTATCCTCAGTTCTAACGACTGGTACTCTGCCCTTGCACGCGACAACGTAACGGTCGTACCGCAGGGTGTGGCCGCAATCGAAGGCGATCAGATCATCGCCTCTGACGGCACGCGTACCAAGGCCGATATCCTGATCTGGGGCACCGGGTTCAATGTCACGGAAACGGTCGAATTTCTGAATATCAATGGAACAAATGGCCTGAGCTTGCGGGACGCGTGGTCTGACGGGATGAAAGCCAATCTGGGCACAGCTATCGCCGGATTTCCGAATTTCTTTATCCTGCTGGGGCCCCATACCGGGCTGGGTCATAACTCGGTCGTTTTGATGATCGAGGCGCAAGTGCGCCATATCGGGCGTGTCTTGGACAAAATGAATAGCAATGGCACCCAGACCATCACGCCGGATGCTGAAAAGCAGGCTTCTTTCCTGCAGGAAATGCAGGACCGGCACGTAGACAGTGTCTGGCAAGCCGGAGGGTGCACATCCTGGTATCAGGATGCCAAGGGCCGCAACACAACCCTCTGGCCCGGCACCGTATCAGAATATGAAAAGCGCATGGCGCGGTCCGGGATCGAGCAATACTCGGTCGTCCCGACCCAAAGTGGAGAGCATTGAGATGACCACCCTATTCATTATCGTTCTTTTGATCGCGGCATTTTTCGGAGCCATGAATCTCTGGACCCGAAAGCTGACACAGGATGGTTTGAAGCGAGTTCCGCAACTGGGTCAGATCGCACCGGTGCAAGGCGGCAGTATTCACTATGTCGAGGCGGGCGATCCTGCAAAACAGACCATCGTGATGATCCATGGTCTTGCCGGGCAGTTGCAGCATTTCACCTATGCGATGGTCGACATGATGGCCGATGATTACCATGTCATTGCGGTCGACCGCCCCGGCTGCGGATATTCGACACGCGACACGGGCGATCTTGGTCAACTGCACCAACAGGGCCGGATGATACAAGAGTTGCTGGATGCCAAGGGCGTGGAAAATGCCGTCTTGGTCGGACATTCACTGGGCGGAGCGGTCTCACTGGCCATGGCACTAGACAATCCTAGCAAGACAAAGGCGCTGGCGCTGCTGGCTCCGTTGACGCAAGTCATGCCGGGGCCACCTGACGTCTTCAAACCGTTGGCGATCCGAACGGATTGGCTGCGCAGCTTCATCGGTAATACGATCGCGGTGCCAATGGCCGCAAAAACCGCCCCTCATACTCTGGGCATCGTGTTCGGCCCCGAGCCCGCGCCCGAAGATTTTCTGGATCGCGCGGGTGGTGCCTTGGGTCTGCGCCCGACGGCTTTCGTTACTGCGTCACAGGATGTTGCGGGCATTGACGACAGCATGGACACGCAGGTCGCGCGTTACCCGGATCTGAAAGTCCCCGGCGGCATCCTGTACGGCCAAGAAGACGCCATCCTGTCGCCCGAGGCGCATGCCGCCCCCATGACGCAGTTTGGCCTGACAGACGAACGACTTGAGGGGCGGGGTCACATGATACCAATTACGGCCCCAGAAACCTGCGTTGCTTTTATCCGCCGCATTGTGGTGGCCGCAAACGCCGAAGGCGAGGCCGCCGACAAGACAGGATGAAGCACCGCCAAAAAGAATCCCGGTTTGGGGGTCATTTCCCTCTTGACCCCCTCGGGCCCCTCCCTTAAATCGCCTTTCACTCGTGGCGGAGTAGCTCAGTTGGTTAGAGCAGCGGAATCATAATCCGCGTGTCGGGGGTTCAAGTCCCTCCTCCGCTACCAAAATCCCCAATAATATCAGTGAACTGCGATCGGCGACCAAAACCCTCCCTGCGATCTAATCGCCGGGACTGCAATGGGACTGCCCCCGGCGATTCAATTCTAATTCAGGATTTTTGGTAGTTGGATCTTTCTTTACGAGATTCTCAGTCTTCTCCACGAACCGCCGGTATGACCCGCCCTGCTGATTGAGGGTCGTTTTCAGCTTATACTTCTTTGTTGGGCGTCGACAACTCGGTCTCAGAGGTGCCCTCACCTAAACCGGGCACCCGCAAGATAGGGCAGAGCTTTCACATCCAGAATGTAAATGCACTGCATTCGCGCATGAAAGACTTCCTGCGCCCGTTCAAGGGGCCTGCGAAGAAGTATCTGGATGGCTACGTGGACTGGTATTTTCTGAGGAAAGGTATTGAACCCCAACAGGCACTCGATGGCTTGGTGAAGAGGGCAAACAGGCTGCAGGTTTAGCCCCTTCTCCCTTACTTAGAGGCAAGTTTCACAGCCGAGAACATCACCGAGAATTCTGAATTGCACAAGGTAGTAG
Organism: Ruegeria sp. HKCCD7251; assembly: GCF_013031165.1. NCBI lineage: Bacteria > Pseudomonadati > Pseudomonadota > Alphaproteobacteria > Rhodobacterales > Roseobacteraceae > Ruegeria > Ruegeria sp. HKCCD7251. The sequence goes on from NZ_WPZC01000004.1 coordinate 265,397, forward strand.
GAGACCCAATACAGCCATTTAACCAGGATGCGTCGAACAACGCCTCTGAGCCCTTTTGACCAATGCTGCGCTCCGCTCATATTGAAGTGATGCGCGAAAAGCCGCCGTTGATCCGGATCGGGATCGTGAGCTTTGCAATAGTGCCAAGCAGAAACCGCATGTTTCGGGTCGATGGAAGTATTCAATGTCGGTATTTTCCCTCGAAAGTAATCACAGGATTTCTCTATGCACGGACGCGATGCACTCTTTCCAAACCTTGACCATCTGATGGACGCTGAAAACGCGTTGACCGAGCGCCTCAACCAGGCTCGCCGTGACTACGCCAGTCGCAATGCGACCTCGGCGGAGTTAACGCCTGATTGGCTAGAGGAGTTGAAATCCAAGCGGTTTGAGCAGGCGGAAGATCTTGAACCGCTGATGGACTGGGTGATTGATGCGCTCGATACTGGCAGTGTGCAGATGACTCATCCGGGATATCTTGGCCTGTTCAATCCGGCACCTACCTTTGCCGCAGAATGTGCGGATCGGATCGCGTCGATGTTCAATCCGCAAATCTGTGTGTATTCTCATGCGCCTGCTGCCGTCGAAATCGAACAGCATGTCATCAATGAAATGGCCCGACGCGCAGGACTTCCCAAGGGGTCCGGAGGGCATTTTACCAGTGGCGGTGCCGAAGCCAATTCGGCGGCTGTTTTATGTGCCTTGCAGGCCAAATGCCCGGAGTACAGCGACAAGGGTATCTATGAGTTCGGTGGCCAACCAACGATTTACGTTTCGAAGGAAAGCCATCTTGCATGGTTGAAGATGGCGCATTCGGCGGGCATCGGGCGCAACGCCGTTCGATTGATCGCAACTGACGGCCAAGGCCAGATGGACGCAAGTTGTCTTGCGACCGCCATTGATGAGGATTCGAAAAACGGTTGTGTCCCGGTCCTGATCGTAGCTACGGTTGGCACCACGAATGCCGGGATGATCGACCCCCTCAAACCTTGCGGTGCTCTGGCGCGAGAGCATGGTATGTGGTTTCACGTCGATGCGGCATGGGGTGGGGCGATGATCGCCAGCACCGAAGGGCGAACCGCACTGGACGGCATTGAGCAAGCGGATTCAATCACGATTGACGCCCACAAATGGTTCGCCACCACGATGGGCGCAGGCATGTTTCTGACCTCGCGCCCCGACATACCCGCACAGGTTTTCCGTATCTCGGCCAGCTACATGCCGGAAAGCGAGGCAGCCAAGGATTTCTATGTGAATTCCAATCAGTGGTCACGCCGCTTCGTAGGATTGCGCCTGTTCCTCGCCCTTGGTGCCGCCGGATGGGACGGCTACGGTGACCATGTCGAGCGTACCATCCGACTGACCAACCGGTTCACGGAAAATCTTAGAAATGCGGGTTGGACAAAGGCAAACCAGTCTCTCATGGGGGTAAGCTGCATGGTTCCGCCGGAAGGGCACGACGCCGTGCAACGCTATGTCGATGCGGTTCACGAAGATGGGCGTTTCTGGATTTCCAAGGCGATGTTCGAGGGCAAACCGGTTTTGCGGGCCTGCGTCACCAATGGACGTACGGATGAAGCGATAATTGATCAGTTGACGGAATTTCTGACGACGGTTTGAGGCAAGGAAACATGCATCCGCCGCAAGAAGGGCGGGTGCTTTCCAGTTGGTCAACCGGCGCGAAGATGCGTGGTTGTCATGTCGATCAACAGACGCCCTGTTTCTCCGCGAACCTCGGTACGAATGACAATGAGCTTGCCACCGCGTTTGACCGTGGTGGATGTTGCGATCAGATCGCCCGTCCTTTCATTACCCGACAAGACTGTGTGAAGATCAACGGCGAGTGGAAAACCGGACCCGTCTTCACCAATGCTTTCCAAATCGCCGATTGCACAGAGGGTCGCTGCGATGTCGGCAAACCAGATCAAGGCACCAGCGTGCATTGTTCCGAACGGATTCTTCGCGGATTCGGTTACCGGCATCTTGGCAACCACGCGTTCGGGCTCGCGGCTTTCAATGTTAAAGCAGATTTCGCCTTTCCATTCATTCGCAGCCAGCTTTTCTCTGATGGTCATCCCTATACCCTCGATTTTCGGTGACGAGAGCAAGCTTGCATCTGGAACAACTGAACTCGACCCAGAACTTGCGCAATCGGGTTTTCGAAGCAACTGACGGAAGGTGTCGCAACCGGACATTGGGACATTCGCCGTGAAAGCCCGAAAGGTCCGTAGGGCCGCCGCTCTTCCTGAGCGCTGCGAAATTCTCATTCCTGCGCTATAGATTCTAACAGAAAATCCGACAAGCCTGCCATTCAGCAGACAAATCACAATTGCCAACACGTTTTGACGACATTGCGTTTTACTTTGCCGCTAAAAAAGTTGGCCGCCAAATTTCGGATTTTTGGCCTTTGTCCAATATCAGGCGCGCGGACCTCGCCGCGAACCTGACAATGGAGACCATACAGTGCCCTACGCCCTCGAAAACTCACTCCAAGATTCACTCGTCGATATCAAGACCGTCTGCGCGACTCTGTGCCGGTCACGCGCCAGCATATACCGCGACATCCAACGAGGTGATTTCCCGGAACCTATCAAACTGGGCGGTTCGTCTCGCTGGCGGATGTCGGACCTCAACAAGATCGTTGACCCTGACGCACCGATGGCGGCCTAAACTGCCCCGGCAAGAAAATCCCCACCTATGATCTAACTCCCAATATCCCACGCTCTGCCCCGCCTTGTCGGGGCTTTGTCGTTTCTGGTGGGGGGGGGGATTGGTGAATTTCCTGTTCGGGGGCCTCTGGGTGCAAGCGGCGTTGCCCCTCACGAGGCAAAAGCCGCGCCCGCAAAGTGTCGCGCAACATGATCAACTCACGATAAACCCGCCGAACACGACGCCTGCGGTGCATCGCCTGTCTTGGCCATCTCGGCATACGAACGAAGATCAACCCGCGCGTGGGAGCCAATCTTGCGCAGGGCCGCGTTGGTCCGCTTTTCCCATTCTCCGCGGACACGCTTGATTTCTCCGGGGCCTGAGGTTCTGTCGTCAAGAACACGCGTTTTCTCTCCAAAATCACCCGTGATCCTATCAACCTTCCGCGTTGTCATCAGGATGTGGGCGTGGAAATTCAGGTTGGTCTTCGATGGATTGAAGAGCCTCTGCTCGTTGTCTTCTCGCGTCAGTTCGAGTTTGCCCGCGCTGTGCCGTTTCTCTTCCTCAGGGCACAAGAAACGCGGCGCGTGAATGTCGGCTTGAACAGCAACGCCGTATTCATCGCGAAGCCAGAGGCAGAAGCCGCGGACAAGCCCAACCTGCTCGAGAAGCGGTAGCTCGCGTGGCAAGGATGGGCGCAGTTCGCGGATGACTCTTGCATTCTTTCGACCTTCCGAACGCTCGGCAGCGTTCCAGAGCTCCTCGGCGTTTCCTGTCCAGTTGATCAATTCATGCGACAGGAGGCCACCCTTTCTGCCCGGCGAAAACCGTCGACCAACCCGCGCATCCCGGAAGGTGGTGCGCGCGGTGTAAGCGGCGGATTTGACGGCGGAGCGACCGTCGGCACGAGAATGCAGGATGACTTCGAATCTGCTGGCGGGGTGTATCATGTAAAGGACATCGGGCCCCAACCCGATCTCCGCACAAAAAAGTCCGCGGCAGGCGCGCAGGCAAACCCCAAGTTTGCGTAACTGCGCGCATTGCCCAGCGGGCATGCGGACGGTCGCTCACACGGCGGCCTGGCGGAGCTATGTTTTCACGCAAGGGGAGCGAAGTCAGGATCCAGGCCGTATTTCCTGTTCGACCACTGAAAAGGGAGGACGAAATGGCGGACCTGGATCAACAAATCGAACAGGCGCGCGCGAGACTCAGCGACCTCCAGGCCCGGGCGAGCGAGCAACGGCGTCGCGATGAAACGCGCAAAAAGATTATCTATGGCGCTGCTGTTTTGAAGCTTCTCGAGGAAATTGAGAGAGACAAAGCTGATCGGTTGCTCAAGCTTCTGCACGAACGTATCTCACGCGACTCAGATCGAGAGCTGTTAGGGCTGTAAACCCAGTTAGATCTTCTTGAGGCACTGCACGCTCTCAGAAGGGTTGGCTGACTTGGGTCTATTAAAAGAAAAAAACTGGCGCGGCTTACCGCGCTCAGTATCGTCAGGTCGCGACGTGAGAAACATCCTTGTCCGGCGAATAAATGTCCAGGATGTTCCAATGACCGGTCGTTGGTGTCGGGTTGTTGATCATTGGCACATCCAGCACGGTTGGTTTGCCGCTGGCGATTGCCGCTTCCAATGCAGGCAACAACTCGTCAGCAGCGCTGAGTCTGTGCCCTTCCGCGCCGTAGGCTCGCGCTATGTCGGCATAGCCCGGTCCGTTTGTGGGTGCGGCGGCTGATCCGGGGAACGTGGTTCCATAGGTCAGACCGTAATGCGCCTTTTGCAGACCTGCTATGGTTCCGAAGGCATTGTTGTTCATGACCAGCCAGATAATGCCCAGATCGAGTTCGACGGCCGTTGCCAGCATCGACGGGTTTTGGCCGAAACCACCATCGCCAACAAGGCTGATCACCACACGATCAGGTGCCGCCAGTTTCGCGCCGATCGCACCCGGAGGACCGAAACCCATCGTCGCGAACCCACCCGGGGTCAGGATTGAACCCGGCGTCAAAATGTCAAACTGTTGCCCGACACCGTTCTTGTTCCACCCAACGTCAGTGGTGATGATGGCATCCTCGGGCAGTGCCTTGCGGGTATCTGCCAGAATACGCTCGGGCATCATCGGAAAGGCTGCTGAGGCCGCCATTTCCAAGTTGTGCGCTTTGAAATCCGTTCGGAAGTCGGCGATCTTCTGTTCCAGAGCGGGGCGTTTGAAACCGTCCGGATACATCTCGCGGGCGACCCGGTTGAGGGCGCGCAAAGCGGCCTTGGCGTCAGCAACGACGCCGATCTCGGTGGGATAGTTCCGACCGATTTCCTGCGGTTCGATGTCGATATGGATGACCTTCGAGCCGGGAATGTTGAACGTATAGCCGGGATACCAGCTGGAACAATCGGCCTCTTTGAACCGGGTTCCCACCGCAAAGATGTAGTCCGCATTCAAGCAGGACTGGTTGACCAATTCGGTGCCCCAAAACCCGGTCATTCCCAGTACAAGCGGATGGTCGTCTCGCAACGCGCCTTTACCCATCAGGGAATGCGCGACTGGAAGGCCCATATGTTCAACAAATTCTCGCAACTCCTCGCTGGCCTGTGCCAGAAGAATACCACCCCCGACATAAGCGACTGGGTTTTCGGCTTTAGCCAACGCTTCGACAATCTCTCCCGCTGTCTCGTCGTCAACCGACGGTTTCTTGAGCGCGCGCGTGTTGTCGCGGATACGGTCGAAACTGTCCGAGGGGATCACCTCTGAAAAGATGTCCATGGGGACATTGACCAGTACTGGTCCGGGCTGGCCGCTTTCAGCGAGATGAAACGCCTTTTCCAGAATCTCGGCCATCAGGTCGGCGCGATCCACGCGCCAAGCGCGCTTTACGAAGGGTCGGTAAATCTCCCATTGGGCTGCGTCTGCATGCAGGTTCACTTCCTGATGCGGATGTTTACCGTAGTAATGCGTGGGAATGTCACCCGCGATCACGACCATCGGGATACAGTCCAGTGCGGCGTTGGCGACCCCGGTGGCGCAATTGGTCAGCCCCGGGGAGAGATGGGACAGCACCACCGAGGCCTTGCCCGTCACGCGGGCATATGCATCCGCCGCGTGGCTGGCGATTTGTTCGTGTCGTACTGTGACGAAATCGATGGGACTTTCCGCCAGCGCAGCCAGAACCGCAATGTTCGTGTGCCCGCACAGGCCGAAAACGTGCTTGACCTCACGGCGCTCGAGAAAGTCAACGATATGTTCGGCAACGGTTTTGCCGTCCAGTTTCGCTCCGTCCATCACGCGACCTCCTGTCCGTAGAACTCACCGAACAGGTCCGGCTCCGAGGGGCGATCCTCGGGGATCGGACGGCTGACCCAGGTGTAGTTCATCATGTGTTTCATGGTGACGTTTTCGTTGGTGATGTTGCCGCCCCAGATGCCGCAGCCCAGGCTGCTGGTCATAGGCATGCCATTTGTCCAGGCACCCGCATTGGCCTTGGATTGAGGCTGTCGCACCATCATACGGCTGACCGGAGCCAGACGTGCCAACCGGTCGATGTGATCGTCATTGTGGCTGTAGATGCCGCAGGAATGGCCCTTGCCCCCGGTGTTGTAGATCTGGCTGACCGTTTCCAGCGCATCATTGAACGTTTCGAAGTGATAAAGCGCCATCAGCGTGGTCAGTTTTTCCTTGGAGAACTTGTGCTGCGGGCCGATTTGCCCCTGGTTTTCAACCATCAGAAACTTGCGATCTTCGGGGATGCTAAAACCGGCGACCTTGGCCGTTTGCTGCGGCGGACAGGCGATGGTCGGAAATGTACGGTTTCCCTTTTCATCCCACATGGCCGCTTCGAGCATGGCCTTCTCTTCATCCGAACACAGGTAGCCACCCTCGGCTTGAAGCGCCTTGACCATATCGTCGTAAACTGAGCGCTGGATGATGATGTTGCCGTCAGCCGAGCAGCCCGACCCAAAGTCGGAGGTCTTTGAAATGCGAGTGTTCTGCGCGGCGATGTCCAGATCGGCGGTTTCATCGATGACGATGGACGAATTGCCCGCGCCGACACCATAGGCCGGGCGCCCAGAACTGTAGGCCGCTTTGACCATCGGCTTGCCACCCGTTGCCAGAGTCAGGTCACAAATCTCCATGAGGTGCTGTGTTAACGGGATCGATGGTTTGCGGATCGACTGGAATAGGTCTTCGGGGGCACCGGCGGCACGGCAGGCTGCGCGCATGACCTCGACCATCTCAAAGGTGGTATGGGCGGTTCGCGGGTGCGGGCTGAAGATGACCGCATTCCGGGCGTTGGCGGCGGAAACGCCGGTCACCGGTGGTGTCATCGCTGGGTTAGTCATTGGGATCAGGGATGCGATGACGCCAGCAGGTTTGGCATATTTCACCAGACCTTTTTCCTCATCAACCTCGACGATGCCGGTCGAGGGTGTGCGCAAGACATCTCGCAGCACCATGTGAATCTTGAAGCGCTTCGCTGGGCGGCCTTCGCGATCTCCGATACCGCTCTCGTCCACGCCTTGTTGAGCCAGACGCGTGAAGGTTTTCTCATTACCCGCATACCACGCAATGGCCTGAGACAGGCGGTCCAGTCTGTCCTGATCCCAATCCTCGATCTCGGCCATGGCGGCGCGGGCGCGTGCCAGCATATCTGCCGCCATGTTGCGGTCGTTTTCAGTGAGCTCTTTGCCCATGATGATCCTCTTGGTGTTTTGGAATTGTAGCATCGGGCATACGACGCTGTGACCGCGCCTCGCCAAATGTTCGCTTGGCGTGGCTGAGACAGCGACGCGCGTGTTCTTCATATCCCAACTCGGCAACGCGGCTTTGGTTGGGCAGTTCGATGGAATAGTCGACGGGCGGCATCCGTTCGATGATGCCGGTGAAATCGATCCATCCCTCACCGGGATATAGCCGCGCATCGCGGGCCAACTGGATCATGCCCTCACGCGTATCGGCGATGCCGGGCAGGCAATCAGAGATATGCAGGAAGTGAAACAGGTCCGAGGGGACGTGTAGCAACTCTCCCAAATCCACGCGGCTGAGGTGCAGGTAAAGCGTATCGACCAGAATACCGCCGTTGGGCTGATCGGAGGCACGCACGATATCAAGCGCCTCATCCAGAGTGCGCAAGCGGGAGAAGCTTGGAAACTCAAGGTCCACTGTTAGCCCATACGGAGCCGCCAGTTCGCAGGTCTCAGAATAGACGTCGATCAGGAAGTCACGATCATCGCGGGTGTTGGTCCACGCGCTCATGATCATACGCTTGGCGCCCAGTTCCCCGCCAATCTCCAGCGACGGCTCGAAACTGCGCGGATCGACATCTTCTGTGATGCGCGCAAGTTCGACATCGAGGACTTTCAAGCCAGTGGTAGAGAGAGCAGTTTTGGTGGCATGCACCTGTGCCTTGTCGATTGGAGATTGAGTGAATTCACCGGGCACATGCATCGGAATGAAGCGGGGGCTGACGGCATCGTAACCGGCCCGCGCTGCGATATAGACCAACTCGGGCGGCGTACAGCCAATCAGCGTCAGATGCGCCAAGGAATAGAGAGAGGGGCTTGCGCCAGCCTCTTCGGGTTTCACCATGAACGGCAGCTCCACGTGTCTGCGAATCTCAAATTCATCACACGTAGTAAAAAATATCTGATATTTTTTAAAATATCAACTTTTAATACTGAGCAGGAAATGAAAGCGCCCGGGCAACTGCCCGGGCGTGTTTTTCATTCTTGTTGGCAGAGCCTTAGAGAGTGACCCAGTCACCTCCGGACTGGTGAGAGCGCACGGAGGCTCCAATAAACCGGACGCCATCTGCACCTTGTTCGACACTGGGATAAGTAAGCCAATCATCCGGAACGGTAACGCCATCCCGACGCGCGGCTACGGCCATAGCAAATTCCGTATAGAGGTTGGCCCAGGCTTCGATAATCCCTTCTGGGAAGCCGCGCGCGGTCCGGATTAGACGTTCTGCGCCGGGGCCGATGCCATGCCCGTGACCTCGGCTGATGATACGATCCGGCTCACCGAACCGATTGAACTTCAGCTGTTCCGAATTTTCCAGGTCCCACTCGAGACCTCCTTCGTTCCCGAATATGCGCAACCGCAACCCTCCCCGATTCCCGGGGGCAAGGCGTGTCGCCATCAGGGTTCCCGGAACCTCGTTTTGATAGCGGGTGAACATGAATGCTGTGTCTTCCAAAGGCTTTGGCGCGCCGCAGACATGAAACTCAGCCCGTAAGTCGGTCAAGGGCAGGCCCGAGACAAAACTGGCGAGATGCGCGGCATGGGTGCCGATATCGCCGACACAGCTGGTCGGACCAGAAATCTTTGGGTCCAGCCGCCATTTGACGTGGGGCGCATCAGCCACATCATCGGGCGTCATCCAGTCTTGCATGAACTCGACATGGATTTGGTTGATTTTTCCGATGCCTCCATCGGCCACGATTTGTTTGGCCTGACGGATTAATGGAAAACACGACATCGCATAGCCGACAGCAAAGATGTGTCCCGTGCGCGTGGTAATGTCCTCAAGCCCTTCGGCCTCGTCGACTTCGTTGGTCAGGGGCTTGTCGCACAGCACGTCAATACCCGCCTCCAGAAACGCTTTGGCGACTTCAAAATGAACGTGGTTCGGGGTAGTGATCATGACGGCATCTACGCCATCCGGGCGCGCCGCCTCGGCCTTTGCCATCTCGTCGAAGGACGCATAGCACCTGTCTGCTGGCAAGAACCACTCAGCTCCGCGCGCCTTGCTGCGCGCGGCATCTGAACTGAGCGCGCCTGCAGTGACCTCCCACCGGTCGGTCATCCGCGCAGCCGTTGCCTGCGTGACAGAGATCCGTCCTCCGCCAACAACACCCAGCCGCAAACGGCGAGACAGGCGGGGGAAAGGTCCGTCAAAGTTCAGGTCTTCGGGTAAAAGTCTCTCAGCCATTCTGAACCTCCACTTCCGGGACCCGTACGCCTTCCGGCAGCATTTCCACCGCCATGAAAATGCTGGGGGTAATCGTCTCGTACTGATGCCAGGGATAGTTGCCTTCGGCGTCATACATCGGTTTGTGCGTCGTGCCGGGGGCCATGAATTCTTCGAGGTAAAGGGATTCAACATCCCGCTCACGGCATTGCTGCATTTTCCCAAAGCCTACGATTTGTGTATGCACTTCGCGAAACCCCGGTACCGGGCAGAACGGATGATCCTTGTGCAATCCGACATTCAGCGGCACCGAGCCGGAATGGTACATGGTCAGCCCAACGTTACCCACAAAGACCTTTGGCGACATGTAGTGGCTGACACCGCGTAAACGCTCCTCTTGGCGAACATCAAAAGCAGATGGCCATGTATCTTTCACCCATGCGAACAACTCGTTGTCATTGGCATGGGCGTCGAAATCGTGGACAATGACTGCACGTTCCACGCCGCTAAGCGTGCTGTCTTGCACGATCACAGAGGAAAGCGGTGCAATGGTCTGATCCTCGACAGAGAGATTTCGCCCCCCAAGGTTAAGGACGATGGCGCGACCCTCGATAGAAATTCTGCGCTCGTCAGTTATGTGCTGGACGCGAAAGAATGGCTGAGCAAAGTCGAGTGTCTCAATCGTCATGAACCAATTCCTTCCTCTCATCGTTAAGGAAATCGACCGGCAAAGGCTCCGGAGCCGCGCAACGGCTTTCTATCGTCTGATAGGCGCCAAATTTTGGTGCCCGTTCGATCGCGTCCATGACCTCGAAAACGTGGTAGGCGAGCGCTCCACTTGCGCGGGGTTGGCGTCCTTCTTGCGCCGCCAGGGCCAGATCCAAAAGGCCGAGCCCGCGGCTGTCTTCATTGAATCCATGTTTGTTTTCGACCACTTGCCAGTCCTCGCGACCTGTTGGACGGGGCTGATGAGACCAGCGCGAGGTGTCCCGCGTTTTCAGCCAAACATCCCCTTGAAAGATATTGGCACCATGAACCGGGTCTGGGTCTGGGATGCTGATGGTGCCTTTTTCACCGTAGATCTCGAACCGCGGCGTTTCGCTGTCCCAGACGTCGAAGCTCATGGTCATCGACCCTATAGCTCCGGAGGAGAACTGCAGCAGGCTAAGGGAGTGCGTGTCGACCTCGACGTCCATCCATTCGCCGTTGCGAGGGCCGTTTTCGATCATCCTTTTGTCGAAAGTGCATCGCGCCATTCCGGCGACCCGGTCAACCGGACCAAGGCAGCAAACCATGGCGGTCAGGTAATATGGCCCAAGGTCCAGCAAGGGCCCGCCACCGGCCTGGTAGTAGAAATCCGGGTTGGGATGGTGGCGTTCCGTCCCGTGGGTACCGACATGGGCAAAAACCCCTGTCGGTTTGCCAATGGCACCCTCATCAATCAAGCGCCGAACGGTTTGCCAACGACCGCCCAGAAATGTGTCGGGTGCGCAACCGACCAGTAGCTCCTTTTCAGAGGCCATGTGCAGAATCGTCTTACCATCCGTTCGATCCATAACCAGCGGCTTCTCGGAATAGACGTGCTTGCCCGCCTCCAACGCACGCAGGCTGATTTCGGCATGCGCCGCCGGAATTGTCAGATTCAGAACGCAGTCAATCGTCGGATCGTCAAACACCCCATCTGGCGCACAGGCCTTGGCGATACCGTATTGATCTGCCTTGGTGCGGCTTTCCGGAGGGTCAAGGCTTGCGCAAGCCACGACCTCAACGTTTGAGAATTTGGATAGTGTTTTTAGATAAATATCGCTGATACGACCACAGCCGATAAGGCCGACCCGGAAGGATTTCGATGTCTCACGTGTCATCATTCCTGTCTTCGTAGAGGGGTAAGTAATTAGGGGGCATCGGCCCTTTGTTGCGGCCACCCTGGTTCATCTGTTCCCAAGCGTGGGCGAGTATTCCGACCGAGCGGGACAGGCAGAACAGCCCTCGCGACAAGGGCGCAGGAAAGCCAAGTTCGCAGAAGATCACAGCTGTCGCGCCGTCAATATTCATAGCAATTGGCCGACCGCCTCGTTGACGACCGAGTTCGGCTTGAACCTCTTCTCCGATATCGGCAAACCGGCCAGAAACTGTGCCTTCTGCCGCCGCATCTCGAACAAGTTGCATCAATCGGGGTGCGCGTGGATCGACAGGTTTGTGAAACCTGTGACCAAAGCCCGAGACGATCTTGCCATAGGTCTCGCGCCAGCTGTCCAGACCGTCCTTCACTGCGTCATTCAACGATGCTCCGCAATCCATGCGAGCTGCGATATCATAGTACAGCTCTGCACACTGCTCTCCTGCCCCGCCGTGCACGTCGCCCAGCATGCTCACCGCAGTCGCCATCGCGTTATTGAGACCTACCCCGCAGGTGGCGGCCATACGCGCAGCCGCGATTGAGGGAGCCTGTGGGCCGTGATCCACGCCTGCGACCAAAGCGGCTTCGAACAGGCGCGCTTGCGCGTCGCTGGGTAGATCGCCCCGCACCATAAGCCAGATCATCTGCGGGAAAGATACGTTTCCGATCAGGTCCTCTATGGCGTTGCCACGAAAAGAGATATGCCCGGGTTTCATGTCGATGATGGAGGTACGCCACCATTGGCGAACGGCGCGCTCATCGTCTGTCATCTGCGCGGTCATTGCGTCTGCACCTCTTTCAACGGCTGGGTTTTGCTTTGCGCAGCAAGGCGAATGGGTGCATTGCGCGCGCCATAACCGGCATAGCCCATACGGCGTTCAACAATTTCGAAGAAGAAGCCGTTAAAGATGGGGCAGCTGTATATCTGAAAATACTCAGCACCCGCCGCCCGATCGTAGAGAATGTTCCCCCTGCGCAATTGGGCGACCAAATCGTCATCCAATCCGAAGGTCGCCTGCAGATCGGCGTAGTAGTTCTCTGGAATCGTCAAACTGGGAAAGCCTGATTTGCGCAACTGATTCGACGTTTCAAAAATATCGTCCGACTGGAAGGCGATGTGCTGAACACCGGCCCCAAACCCATCTTCAAGGAATGACGCTGCCAGTGTTCTACGCCCAACGGCCCCGTTCAGGTTCAGGCGCACTTCGCCTTCGGGACTTTCGATAGCCTGGCTTTGCACGACACCGGACGGGTCGGCGACGTTCACGATAGGAGACTTTGCCATCTCAAAAGTTGAAATGTAGTAAAGCAGCCAACTTTGCATCTCATCGTGACGCATGGTCTGTGCCAGATGGTCGATACGGCGCAGACCGGCAGGCTGGGTCGCTTTGGTTTTGGCAACTGGCTCGAACTCGATGTCCCAAACTCGATGCAGATCGGATTTCTCATCTATGAAATGGACGACATTGCCGCCGACACCTCGGATGGCCGGGATGTCCAGTTCCCCGGTCCCCACCGGCTGTGAGAAATTCGGCGCGCCCAGCGCGGTCGCGCGCTGAACCGTCTGATCCGCGTCCTTGACGCGCAACCCCATGTCGCAGACCGAGGGGCCGTGGCCCAGAAATGCCGAATGTGCGAAGCCTTCCTTTTCGGTATTCACAACGATGTTTATCGCGCCCTGCCGCCACAGCTCGACGGACTTGGATACGTGTTTTCGCTCCATTCGAAAACACATTGCTGACAACATATCTGCCAGCTGCGCGCCGCTTGTTTCGTCGGCTGTAAATTCGACGAATTCGAAGCCTGACGCATAGACGCGTTCCGGCAGGTCCGGGATGCCGAAATCGGTTCCCGGCTCGGTCCGGGATACCTCATCCAGGAGGTTCACCAGCGACCTGTAGCTGTCTCGGGCCAGTGTTCGGCCACCGGGTTGAGGAGCTGCTTCGTTGACGCGTGCAACCGACCAAGGCCCTTTGTATCCGGCGCGGGACAACACGCGAACGAAGCCCGCAAGGTTCAGCGACCCAAGCCCCGGCAGAAGCCCAAAGTGCCGCTTGAGCCGACGTATATCCATCTCAAGCCGGGGTGCATCGGACAGTTGCACATGGAACAGCCGCTCTCCGGGAATGTCCCGAAGGCGGGCTGGTTTGGATCCGTCGGCAAGCGAGAAGAAGGAATTCAAAGCCAACCCCAGATTAGGGCTGTCGACAGCATCAACGACGCCTAACGCCTGTTCATCCGAGTGAATAAGATCCGACCATGGCAAGCCCATATAGGCCAGAAGCATCCCCATTTCTTTAGCGATTTGGGCCGCCTGGCCAAGGTCTGCTACTACCTGTTCTTCGGTCGCAGCGGCATCGGCCTCGAAAGCGGACCCGATTAGAAGCAATTCCGTTCCCAGCTCGCTCATCAGGTCGAGTTTGCGCTTCAGTCGATCAAAGGCGCGCTCACGTCCGGCTTCGGGCTGGCCTTCAAGATTATGGAAGGGTTGTAACAGGCATATCTTCAGGCCGAGGTCCGATGCAATCTTGCGGACTTGCGATGGCGGTCCGTCAAAAGCGGTCAAATCCGGTTCGTGTAATTCGACACCCCCGAATCCCGCGTCAGCGATAGCACTCAGCTTTTCAGCCAGATCACCGGGGATCGACGTTGTCGAAACCGACAGGCACATTATCCCTGATATCCAAACATACGCGGCAACCACAGGACCAGATCCGGCATCAGCATCATTATCACCAAGGCGAAGATGAGAACCGCGAGGAAGGCCCAGATTTCGGAGATGATTTCGCGCAGCGGAATGTCCGTCACGGCATTGATCACAAAGAGTAGAATGCCATAGGGCGGCGTGATCAAACCGATCATTGAGTTCACGACGACCAGCACTCCGAAATGCACCAGATCAATCCCGAGCGCTTCGCAGGTTGGAATGAACAGGGGCACGATCACCAGGATGATCGTTGTTGCGTCTAACACGCACCCCAGCGCGAGGATCAGCAGGTTTACGAGGATCAGGAATACAATCGGGCTAACATCCGAACCCTCCAGCAGTGCCGAGATCGACTGTGGAATCTGTTCCTGAATGACGATGAAGTTCAGAATGAACGCGCCACCAATGACCACCCCGACGGCGGCGGAGGAGCGCGCGCTGTCGACGAACACTTGATAAAGGCCACGGAAGGTCAGCGCGCGGTAGAACAACGCTGCCAGTAGCAGAGCGTAGAATGCAGCAACTGCGGCGGCTTCGGTCGGAGTGGTGACGCCGCCATATATACCGTACAGCAGGATTGCGGGCATCAGCAGTGCCGGAAACGCGTTGGCGGTTTTAGCCGGCAATTCGCGCAGAGGAACAGGTTCTTCCAATGCAAAGTTCCGCTTTCCGGCCAGATAATAGTTCATCGCCATGAGGACGACGCCCATGATCAGGCCCGGCAGAATACCGGCCAGGAACAGCGACCCGATAGAGGCCTTGGAAACGAGCGCGTACAAAACCATTGGGATCGAGGGCGGAATGATCGGACCGATGGTGGCCGATGCCGCTGTGATCGCGGCAGCATAACCTCGGCTGTAGCGGCCATCCTTGGTCATCATCTCAATGATGATCTTGCCGATCCCCGCAGCATCCGCGACAGCCGACCCGGACATACCCGAAAAGATCAGAGACGCTACCACGTTGACGTGCCCGAGGCCGCCCTTGAACCGCCCGACCGCAGCGACGCAGAAGTTCAGCAGACGGTCCGTAATCGAGCCCGCGTTCATGATATTGGCGGCGACGATGAACAAAGGCACGGCAAGCAGGATCGTGCTTTTGTAGAAGCCCTGCAGGATCTTCTCGCCTGCGAGTGCTACGTCCAGTCCGGCTGTGCCCAGATACACCAATGAGGCCAAGAGAATGGAATAGCCGATAGGTGTCCCGATGCCTGCCAGAAGAAAGAGAGCGAGCAGGCAGGAAAGAAGTTCAAAACTCATTTCTTAACTTCCTCGTCCTCTTCGACGTCGACACGGGGATGGTCGTCAACCACGTTGTACCCAACAACCAGTTCCAACTCTGTCTTTGGGGGGCCATTGCGCATGACGTCGAAGAATAGCCAAGCGTAGCGCGCTGCGACGACCAACATGAATACCGCGTAAATCGAGAATACTGTGCGCAGCGGTATCTTCTCACCCGAGAACGGATTGCGCACAGTCGAGGTTTTGCGGATTTTCATCCAGTCGATGTAGTCCCACGTCGGCAGGAAACTGTAGAGCATCCCGACCACAATCGCCGCGGCCGCCAGCATCGCAAAGACCTGACGCACGCGCATCGG
The DNA here is from genome assembly GCF_013031165.1 of Ruegeria sp. HKCCD7251. NCBI lineage: Bacteria > Pseudomonadati > Pseudomonadota > Alphaproteobacteria > Rhodobacterales > Roseobacteraceae > Ruegeria > Ruegeria sp. HKCCD7251. The sequence goes on from NZ_WPZC01000004.1 coordinate 281,156, forward strand.
CACCGAAAGGTAGATGATGTCGAACTTCACGTGATCCCTCTCGCGCACGATGAAAGCGCAGCTAAAAAAGATCACCCAGACCCAGAGGATGCCGATCAATTCCAGAGTCCAGCCAGCGGGGGTAAAGAAGTACCGCAGAAGTATTTGTAGAAGGAAGATCAGGAAGATTGCCGCCAGCATCCCGCCGGCAATCGCTTCGGTCAGTCGGGAGAACCCCTTTATAAAGGTTTTCATTGTGGTTCTCCCTCCCTCGATTTACTGGTCTCAGTTGCCCAGCGCGTTGATCTGGTCCAGAACACCATCCGGCCAGGAACCCGCAAATTCGCTATCCAGATACATGGACTGTACCTGATTGCGGAAGGCTGCCAGATCAGGTTCGTAGATTTCCATCCCCTGCTCTTTCAGGAAACTGACCAGATCTTCTTCTTTTTGAAGCTGCTTCTGACGGCCCGACTCAGCGGCTGCGTCGGCTGCTTCCTGAACTTTAGCCTGCTGTTCCGGTGTCAGCCCGTCCCAAACCTCTTTGCCAATGGCGATATAGTTCAAGTCGACCAAGTGAGATGTCAGGATGATCTGATTGGTCACTTCGTAAAACTTGGCATCAACCACGGTCGGCAATGGGTTGTCCTGACCGTCAACGGCACCGGTCGACAGAGCTGTGTAAACCTCTGAGAACGCCATTGGTGTCGGGGCGGCACCCAGCGCTTTGCCAAGGAACTGCCACGCATCTGTGCCCGGCATCCGCAGGTTTACACCTTCCAGATCAGCCGGAGTGCTGACAGTCAGCTCATCCTTGGGCTGGCGCAGGTTCACCTGACGACGGCCCAGATACATGACCGACAGCAGTTTGACGCCCAGTTCTTCTTCGGCCTTTTGCTTGAAGGCATCCATCAAGGGATCATTGAAGACAGCCACCTGATGCGCGGCGTCCTGGTGGACATAGCCTGCGGTAAAGATCGAAAACTCGGGGAAGAACTGTGCCAGTTCCTGCGCCGAGGTGATCGACATTTCCAGGTTACCCCGGCTGATGGCGTCCAACTCGGTGCCTTGGGCGAAGATGGTTCCGTTATAGCTGGGCTCGTAGCTTGCGAAATCAGCGACCATGGGCGCGAAAACCTCGGCCATAGCGACCGAGCGCTGATCGGTCTCCGACCCTGATGTTGCGAGGCGAAGTTGGACTTTGTCTTCCGCCAGCGCACCACTTGTTGCGCTAAACAGAACACCGGTTGCGACCAGGGCTGATACAACAGCCCGGCGGGTAAGTTTGGTAATCACTTTGCTCCTCCCTGAGACATCATGATGCTTCTTTTTTGCGATTCAGAGTTTTGACCTATTTTGGACATTTTGCAAGATTTTTTACAAAATATCTGATATTTTAGACTGCCGTCATACCTACCACTGGTGTTTTTTGTAAGTTTTTGATCCTGACCGTATCACCTGTTCTGCAGGAATTCTGAATAGCTTCAATAACTTGAAGCGTTCTGAAGCCTTCCCATCCAGACACAATCGGTTCTGCTTCGTGTCGAGCTACCTCAACAAAGTGCCTAAGCTGATTGACAAGAGGGTCAGACGCCCCCTTCTTCAGCGCGGTCGATGAGATTGGCGTCCACCAGTCCCTTTGCTCACTCTGGTAACTCCACAGGCGAAGATCGGGAACGGACAACGAACCATGAGAGCCACCTATCATGTAGCTACTCTCAGTGGTTGAAGGATAGATTGGATATTCCTGAGACGTCATCTCCCAGCTCCATGGAGCAACGATGCTGTCGGACACACTTATGGTCCCAATCGCCCCACTTTCGAACGTCAACAGAGCACCGGCAACATCTTCGTTGTCATAACCGCGCTTGGATACAGCCGACTGAGCCTGAACGGTCACGACTTCTCCGGCCAAATACCGCAGAAGATCGACGTCGTGGACCAGATTGACCGAGATGGGCCCTGCACCTGGTTTCTTTCGCCAGGGCGCAGCATCAAAATACTCGTCTGGCTTATAGAACCAGCAATTCGCATGGACAGCGCGCACATCTCCAATCTTCCCATCGGCAATGGCTTCCTTAGCCGACCGGATCAGAGGATTGTGTCTGCGATGATGTCCGACCATCAGCGGCACATTGGCCTGCTCCGCTGCGTGAACAAGCTCAAGTGCAGCGGTGGCTTCTACAGCGATCGGTTTTTCGACAAGAACGGGACACCCATTTCGAACACACGTGAGGCCTTGTTCGACATGAAGCGTGGTAGGGGTCGCAAGAACAGCTCCGTCCGGCGCCTGGTCTGCAAACATTTCCTCAAGGGTCGCGTAACATGCGACTCCGTGCTCAACGGCGTAAGCACGACCTTCATCGCTGGGGTCGACCACCGCGACGAGATCAACATGGCGCAACGCTCGGACAGCGTCTGCGTGGCGGCGTCCAACAAGGCCAATGCCGACAATGGCAATGCGAAAGTTCTTAGACACTTTGCTTCCTTCCGGAGGGTCTGGAAAATCCCGAAACCGATGATTGCGATCGGGCTGCTTTGCCCAACTTGGCCACGACCGTATTGGGGTTTTCGCGATTCCGCAATAATGTATGATATTTTTATTTTTAACATACATCAGTTTGGATTGCTGATGTCTCTCAAAAATGCTAATTGAACGAGGAAACTGATAATATCGGGTGAAACGCATGGCGAAACAGCCGTCTACGATAGGTGCAAGCACCTATCAGCGCATCAAGCGGGATATCATCTTCGGGGAGCTGCAACCCGGCTCCAAACTGAAGCTGGACGCCTTGAAGGAACGCTACTCGGCAAGCCTTTCGACACTTCGTGAAACGCTGAACAGGCTCGCCAGCGACGGATTTGTCGAAGCTCCCGAGCAACGGGGTTTCCTGGTCACACCAGTATCACGAGAAGACCTGACCGAGATATCAGAGCTGCGAGTCCTGTTGGAATGCCACGCGTTGGAATTGTCCATTGCGAATGGCGACACGGATTGGGAAGGCAACCTCGTTGCCGCACACCACAAACTGCACCTGATGGAACAGCAGCTTCTCAAGGGCGACGAGTCCGAGAAAGAAACCTGGAAACGATATGATTGGGAGTTTCACCAAGCGATGATCGCGGCCTGCAACTCCAAGAACCTTCTGTCTCTGCACTCGATTATCTACGACAAATATCTGCGGTATCAGATGCTCGTGCTGACCTATCGCGGCGAAGAGGCCGTCAAGGAGCACAAGGGCATGTTCGATGCCGCGCTGGCCAGAGACGCCGACACGGCGAAGAGGCTGTTGGAAGATCACATTCGAAATGGCCTCCAGCATACCTTGGAGGCTATGTAGGACATTCCCCTTGCCGCAAAAGCGACGGCCTTCAACGCAGGGCACCGCGGTAAAGGCGAATTTCTTTTGATCGAATTCGCCAGTCAGGGCACCGCTACGACAATTGACCTTTCGGCTTACCCCTTGAAGGTCACGGCACGCATATTTTACAGAGTGTTAATGTGTGGGGTTTGTGTCCAAGACGGACCTCCGCTACCATTATCCCCCTCATTTTCCGTTAGGTACGTGAACTTCCCGCCGTTGGTTTTGCGTGGAATGTGCACTGGGTGACAATCCGGATAACAGCAGATGAAAATTCACCTGCGAAAGGTGTTGGGATTCGCTGCTCGGGCGTTGCATGAGTTGAAACTGCGCCGCACATCGCATCCTTGGTTGGGCTGTTCAGACCTCGCCGCCATCATCGTGATCCAAGGGCGCATAGCTTCCATCCTTGCGATGCACTTCCCGTCCACTTAGCGGCGGATTGGAAACGCAGACTAGCCGCAGGTCCGTGTCTGTCGCACGCACCACATGCCGGTCGTGTAGATCCAGCGCATACAGGGTGAATGGCTCAAGGGTGTGCCATGTGTCATCGTCAAACGCCCTGATCTGCCCTTTACCTTCGATACAATAGCACGCCTCGAAATGATGTTTATATTCAAGCTCAAGCACAGCGCCCTTTTTGATGATCGTGTCCGTCAGCGAAAACCCCAATCCGTCAGAGGCAAGCAGCAACCTTCGGCTGCTCCACCCGGGACCAGAGACGTCCCGATCTGTCTCAAGGATATCTGCAAGTGCTGTAACAATCATCTTTCTCCGCCTTTTTGCTATCGCACCGCCCGGTTCATTCCACCGTCGGACAGTATACTCTGACCATTGATATACCGCGCGGCGTCGCTGGCAAGAAACACGCAGGCCTGCCCGATTTCCTCAAAGGTAGCGGGCCGTTGGGCGGGGATTTCCCGACGGGCCCGATCGGACAGGTTCACATTCTCACAGAATCCGGGCAGCAGGTTGTTCATGCGAATGTTGTGCCGGGCGTAACGATCACCATACAGCTTCGAGAAACTGTGCAAGGCACCGCGCAGCATGCTCATGGGGTAAGGCGCACGCGGCTCTACAGCGTTCATGGATGAGATATTGACGAATGCACCGCCGCCCTGCTCGATCAATATGGGCGTGAGGATGCGGGCAATTTTGACAACGTTCAGCACGTACATGTCCAAACTTTCGTGCCAAAGCGCATCGCTGAGCTCCAGCAGCGGCCCGTCAAAATCCGGATCGAATCCGACGGTTTTGATGGCTTCGGGCACCGTCCCACCGTGGCCCATATTACTGACGATCGCGTCAATCCGCCCGTACTTGCTTATGGTGTCGTCGATCATTGCTTGCAGATCATCGACATCCAGCACGGACCCCCTGCGTCCAATACCGCCAAGTTCCTCTGCCAGTTCAACCGAACGGTTAGATGGGGACATCAGCGAGACCTTGTAGCCGGCTTTCGCCATTTCAATGGCGCATCCCCGGCCGATACCTTGTCCGGTTCCCGTCATCAGGGCGACCTTAAGTTCGGGCATGATCTTTCCTTTCTTCAGGCAGGCTACTTATGAGATTTACTCAAACGAAATCAGCCTAATTGCTGGAAAGGAAACAGTACTATCGAGTTTTTGGTATCCTGATGTTAGATATTCTCACATGAGGGAAAATCTCAGACACCTACGGGCCCTTCAAGCGTTTGATGAAACGGCGACCCATTCCAGCCTGACAAAGGCAGCGGATGTGCTGAACGTCACCCACGGGGCGATCAGCCGTCAAATCAAGCTACTGGAACTGCATCTTGGCGCGGTGCTTTTTCATCGTCGTCCCAATGGAGTCGAACTGACCAAGGCCGGGGAACGCTTGTATCAATCGACGCGAGGGGCGTTTTCCGCATTGCAACTGGGTGTGTCAGAGGTAAAGCGGATTCGTCATCGCCAGTCGATTACAGTGTCGTTGTCCACATCTCTGGCGCTCAAATGGCTTGTCCCATTGCTCAGTTCGTTTCAACAGGAGCATCCGGGTATCGCCCTGCTGCTGGACACAAATGACGCCTATGCGGACTTCGACAGGTCCGAGGTCGACATAGCCCTGCGTTTCGGCAAGCCCGGCTGGGGCGAGCTGTATCACGAGCAAATAAAGCAAGAAGAGTTGATTGTCGTCGCCGCGCCATCGCTTGTTGAAAAACAACGACGACCGATGCACGCCGAGGAGGTTGCTGACCTCCCGCTCTTGCACGACGCCTTCAACGTTGGATGGGAAAGTTGGGCTGCGCAGGTTGGGCTAAGCCCCGAGCGGATCAAGTCACAGAGTGTCAAATACGTGGATAGCGCCGTTTTGTTGGAGGCCGCTATTGACGGACAGGGCGTGGCATTGGCAAGAAACCTGCTGGCCGCCAGAGACTTGGAACTTGGCCGACTAATCCGCCTGGATGACAGCAGCGTCCCACTGGACCGTGGGCTGTATTTCGTCTGTCGCCCCGGCGATCAGGAGCGGGTCTCGGTGAGAATTTTCAAGAAATGGCTCATGTCGATTTGAGGATTTGCCTGTTGTACCGAAGTCAGCATCACCACCTACAGGTTCAGACTCGACGTTCTTGATTAGTATTCAACAACTCAGCATGATCCAAAGATGGGAGTTGGGATCCAAAATTGGCTGAACGGTCTTGGTCTGGACCAGTATGTTGACGCTTTTGTCCAGAATGACGTTGACGCGCGGGTCTTGCCACTTTTGACCGCGGAAGACCTGAAGGAATTAGGCGTCAGCCTCGGTCATCGCAAAATTCTGTTGGCGGCGATCTCTGATCTGACACCCGATGACGCGCCCGCGCCCAAGGCTGTGGACACAGACCCCATCGACCGGCCCACCCGACCACCCCCTGTGCCAGAAACATCGGACAGCGCAAGCCCGGTCGCCGAGCGACGCCACCTGACGGTTATGTTCGCTGACCTTGTTGGGTCGACCGAATTGACGAACCGGCTGGACCCAGAGGACATGCGGATCTTATTGCTGAACTATCAGGACGCAGTCGCAGGGGCCGTCAGTCGATATGGCGGGTACGTGGCGAAATATCTGGGCGACGGGCTTCTTGTATTCTTCGGCTGGCCGCGCGCCTACGAAGATCACGCCATTCGCGCGGTCAAGGCCGGGTTGGATGCGATCAACCGCGTCAGAGAGCTTCGAACACCTGATGGGGACCAACTGTCGGCACGGCTGGGCATCGCAAGCGGCGATGTCGTGGTCGGGGACACCGTCACCGAAAACACTTATGAGGAAGGCGCCATGACCGGCCCGACCCTCAATCTGGCGGCACGGATTCAGGAACATGCAAAACCAAATACGGTTGTCGTTCCCGAAGAAGAAACCGAAGCTGCCCTGCATCGTATCTTTGAGTTTGAAACGCTCGGGGAAGTGGATCTGAAAGGGTTCAAAGACCCCCGAACCTTGTTAGAGGTGGTGGCCGAACGCAGTGCCGAAAGCCGGTTCAAGGCCTCCCACGGGGACGAAAGCACCAGCGCCCTTATTGGGCGGGACTACGAAAAGGGCATCCTTCTACAATCGTGGCAAAGGGCCCGTAACGGACAGGGCGAGGTGGTTCTTCTGTCGGGCGAACCGGGCATTGGCAAATCCCGTCTGACAGAAGAGTTCCTGGCTGACTGCACGACGGATGATCAGGCAGACGTTATCCGGCTGAACTGTTCTCCATACCTGACCAGCAGTCCCTTCCATCCGGTCACGGAACGAATTTCCCAAGACGCAGGTGTCGAGCCCGATTTCGACGACAATCAAATTTTGGAACGTGTGCGCGACATGCTCAGTTCGCGCCCCGGGCTGAATCTGGAAAAGGTTCTGCCGGTTTTCGCCGCTCTGGTTGCCCCGCGCAGTGCGCTGGCCCGACAGATTCTTGAATTGTCACCACAAGAACAACGCGACCTTACGATCCAAACTCTGATCAAGACGGTCAAGATACGGTCGAACGCACGACCCGTGATCCTGTGCGTGGAAGATGCGCATTGGATCGACCCGTCGACTCAGGCCCTGTTAGAGCGGTTCAAAACGATCTGTGCCGACCTACGCCTGATGATCCTGATTACCCACAGACCAGAATGGGAGTTGGGCAAGAGCGAAGGCGAAGCGCATGTTCAAACACTGAAATTGCGGCGCTTCGATTCCGCTCACGTCGCGAATTTAATCCGCAATATCTCGGGGGCAGAGCCTGATCAGAAGATGATCAATCTGATCATCGAAAAAACCGACGGCGTGCCGCTGTTTGTCGAGGAACTGACGCGCGCAATCCTAGAGGCCGGAGGTCAGGACAACGTCGCCATTCCCTCCTCGCTCAAGGGTGCTTTGATGGCCCGTCTGGACGCCGTTTCTCAAACCGCAAAGCGGGTTGCGCTGACGGGGTCGGTCATTGGCCGTGAGTTCGACCCGGTCTTGCTGGGCGCTGCCATGGGAGAAGACAAGTCAAGCGTTCAGACAAGTCTGGATGAGTTGTCCCGTACTGGCCTGATTTTCGAAAGCGGGCATAACCGTGGGCATTTTGTCTTTCGCCATGCCCTGATCCGCGACACGGCCTATCAATCCATGCTTGGCTCTACCCGGCGGCAACAACATGCAGATGTCGCACAGGCCCTGAATACGCTACGATCCGCCGAAATTGCACGCCGGCCCGAACTGGTCGCCCGCCATTTATCCGAGGCCGAGGACTGGGCCGCTGCTTTCGACAAGTGGCGCACAGCAACCGAAATGGCCCTTGCCCGGTCCGCCAGCCAAGAGGCAATGTCCAATGCGCGCGAGGCGCTTATGGCGGCCCAAAATATGGGCGCTGGGATCAGCGTGGAAACGATTGTCGGGCAGATTCTTGTTGGCAGAAGCTATGACAGCCTTGGCGAGTTGCCGGAAGGGATTGCGGTTCTCAAGAAGGCGTCAGACGCCGCCTGTCAGATTGGCGATATCGGATTGGCGGCGGATGCCGCCAACCATTTTGCGGATTCCTGCATGATGTCCAGCGAACGACACGCCGAAGCCATAGAGCTTTGCAGAGACGCTCTGGACGCCCTGCCGGAAGAAGATGAAACCCGCCGCTGCCGCCTGATAAGCCAGCTTGCACGGGCCTATATCTTTGTCGGCCAATTAGCCGAGGGTTCCCGATATGGACAGCTTGCCATGGAGCTTTCAGCGAAACTTGGGGATCACAAGTCCCAGTTTTCGGTCATGATGATGCATTATGGCGCGCCCTTTGTCGCCAGAAAGGAAAGCGAAGCACGTAACTGGCGCGAGAACCTAGAAGCAATGCACAAAGTTGCCGAAAAGCTTGGCAGCATTGATCAGGGTCGCGACAGAACCCTAAGCCTGTTTGTGGGTGCGGAAATGGCAGATCGCCAGCTCATGGAGCACTCGCTTGAGTTGTTGACCGAAATATCCAGAAAGGACAATCACCTACAGCTTTACTGGGTGCAAAAACATGCGCGCGCAATGGTTGCCATAATGGACGGAGACTTTGAGGCGGCGGAGAAACACGCGACAGAAGCCGTCAAAATTGGCCGAAAGACGCATGGTGAGCATGTCGAAGGCGTCTATGGCGTTCAGATGTTCACGATCCGTCGCGAACAGAACCGATTGCACGAAGTGGCGCCAGTCATCAAGAAGCTGATGTCGGAAAGCCCCGGCGATGTCGCTTGGAAACCGGGGTTCGGGCTGATCGCAGCCGAGCTTGGGTACAAGGAACCGGCCGAACGTATTCTTAACGAAATGGCTGAAAACAATTTCGTTTTGCCGCCCGACGCGATGTATACGACGACCTTGTCCTACCTTTCTGACATCAGCGTCGCCGTCGAACACAAGCGGCACGCGGAAGCGCTTTTTGAAATTCTCAAACCCTACGAAGAGCTGACGATTACAGCAGGCGCAACCACGGTGTGTGCCGGTGCCGCAGCGCGGCGTCTGGGCAGCCTTGCCGCTTTGCTGGCGGATTGGGAGGCGGCCGAGCGCCTTTTCGAAAAGGCAATCGAGATCGACACGCGGATGGCCTCGGTCCCCTGGATTGCGCATAGCAAGGCGGCTTTTGCCTCGGCGCTGCGGCGTCGAGGGCGCGCGACCGACATACGCCGGGCATTTCAACTGGAAGCGGAAGCGTTGGCAACGGCACAAAAATTAAGTATGGTTTCCCTTAGGTCAAAGCTTGAAGGAACTGCCGTTTGACCCCTTAAAAATGCTTGGGGGAGCATGATGCCAAGATACATTATCGAAAGAAATTTTGCAGAACAGCTTGATGTAACAGACGACGACAAGATCAAGATTAAAGAAATCAACGACGAAGAAGGGATCGAGTGGATTTTCTCGTTCCTCAGCGCGGATAAGCGAAAAACCTACTGCCTGTACGAAGCCCCGGACGAAGAAAGTCTGCGCAAGGCGGCCAAAAGGCTGAATATTCCAGCCGACGTCATTACGCCGGTCGACAGGATCGACCCCGGAATTTTTGCCTGAAGCCCAACCGTTCTCTTACGGATCAAAAATCACTTCAACACCGGGAAAAGGTGGAACTTCGATTACTGGGGCAGTAGCGCAAGAAACCTTTTATGCAAATGAAAGGTTATCCCAATGTTTGATTTGAAGTCGCTGCACGGCGATATGGTAACGGTTGATCAAGACGCGCTCGATGCCCTTAGCGCATCGCTCAGGGGGGGCGTCTATCTTCGCGGCAGCCCCGAATACGACGAAGCCAGAACAACCTGGAACAGTATGGTCGAGCGATACCCCGGTTTCGTGATCCGGGCCTTGGGCGCCAGCGATGTTCAGAAGGCGGTCAATTTCGTGCGCGATGCCGGGTTGGTGATGTCTGTCAGATCTGGCGGCCACCAGATTGCAGGTCACGCGGTTGCGGACGAAACAGTCATGCTGGACCTGTCGCATATGCGATCCGTCCACGTTGACCCGATTGCAAAATCTGCGCGGGTCGCTCCGGGTGCCCTGCTTGGCGATGTGGACCGCGAGACACAGGCCCACGGTCTTGTCGTTCCGACCGGTATCAACTCGACCACAGGGATAGCCGGACTTACGCTTGGCGGTGGCTTCGGCTGGACCACGCGGAAGTTCGGCATGACAATCGACAATCTGGTATCGGCTGAGGTTGTTACGGCAGAGGGCGAAATTGTCACCGCATCCGCGAGCAGTCACCCCGAGCTGTTCTGGGCGATCCGTGGGGGCGGCGGAAACTTTGGCGTCGTGACGTCCTTTGAGTTTCAATTGCATGACTTGGGGCCAGAGGTCCTGTCAGGCTTGATTGTGCATCCCATTGAAAACGCCCCTGCGCTGTTGGCAGAATATGCCAAAATCGCGGACACATCACCGGACGAGCTGACCGTCTGGAGCGTCATGCGAAAGGCCCCGCCATTACCCTTCCTGCCGGAAGAGTGGCACGGACGAGAAATCCTGATCTTTGCCGCCTGCTATGCCGGTGCAATGGAGGATGGCGAAAAGGCCGTCGCCGGGTTGCGCGCGTTGGGTGATCCGATTGTCGATGTTATCTCGCCGCATTCCTTCGTGGATTGGCAGGCTGCTTTCGATGCTCTTCTGACACCCGGCGCTCGAAATTATTGGAAAAGCCACGATTTCGAAACGTTGTCTTCGGATGCGATAACGGGATTGCTGGACGGCATTGCCACGCTTCCGGATCCGGCGTGCGAGGTGTTCATTGCCCATGTCGGGGGTGCGATGGCACGGGTTGGAGCAGATTCAACGGCCTATCCACAACGGTCGGCGCATTTCATAATGAATGTGCACACACGTTGGGAAGATCCCGCCAAGGACGCCGAATGCATCGACTGGGCGCGTACTCTGTATGACAGGATGCAGCCGCACGCGACCGGCAGCGCCTATGTGAACTTCATGCCCGAGGATGAGGCCGACCATATGGCTGGAGCCTACGGCGCGAACGGCAGCAAGCTGTCCAAAATCAAGGGCAAGTACGACCCCGGCAACCTGTTTAGGGTCAATCATAATATCCTGCCGACCTGAACGGCACAGGGTTATGCCATCCGACGGCGGCCCAAACACGGGTCGCCGTCAAGGGTGATCGAACCGTGACGCTCATTGTTCGACATACGCAAATGCGCCCTTTTCAAATCGTTGACGCCGCGCGGGCATCCCCGTCATATTCAAAAATATGATAGAATAAGAACCAACTTGATCAGGAGGGATGGATGCGGCTTTCCAAGATTAACCTGCTCATAGCACTCGTTTTTTCGGGCGCTGCTTTTGCGCAGGACGCCACGCCCAAGCAAACGCTTTTCACCAACGTACATGTCTTCGACGGCGTGAATGAACAACGGGTCGAAAACGCAAACGTTCTGGTCGAAGGGAACCTGATCAAAGCTGTCTCGACCTCACAGATAGACGCGCCCAATGCCACTGTGATCGACGGTGAAGGCCGCACCCTGACGCCGGGGTTTATCGAAACGCACGCGCATCTGATGCTGATGGGGCCAAGCATTCCCGCGATGGAAGCCAATGCCACGTGGGAGGATTTCGGCATCCACGGCACGCGTATGGCCGAGATGTACCTGATGCAGGGCTTCACAACTGTACGGGACGCCGGAGGCGCGAATGGAGGGCTGCGCCGGGCCATTGATTCAGGGCAAATACTTGGTCCGCGTTACTATCCTTCAGGTGCGTTTCTCGGCACGCGGGGCGGACATGCGGATTTCGCCAGCTTTACCTCTCCACCCGGCGCGTCGACGAATTTCAGCCGCCTGAACATGGCACAGGAAGTTGACAGCGTTGCAGACGTTCAGAAATTTGGCCGGAACAACTTTCGGATGGGCGCGACGCAGTTGAAATATATGCAGTCGGGCGGCGTGGTGTCTGCCTTTGACCCGTGGCAACTGCTGGCCGGATCCCCCGAAGAAATTGAGGCCGCCGTGCAGGTTGCCAGTGAATACGGCAGTTACGTCATGGCACATTCCTACCGGAAAGAGGCCATCATGAATGCGCTCAACGCGGGCGTCAAAAGCATCGAACACGGGTTTTCCTTTGATTGCGAAATCGCCGCACTGATGAACGAGAAAGGTGCCTACATCACGACCAACCTGACCGCATTCGACCCCGGCCTGTTGGAAATTCCCGCCGTTGCCAGCGTGCCGTCCAGCCTCGCCAAGGCCAAGTCTGCGTCCGAGACCTTTGCTGGCTATATCGACAACATGAAGGAATGTCCTGTCAAACGCGGGTTTCAGACCGACTGCGTCGGCTCGGTCGAAGCCTGTAATATCCAGATTGCCTATGAGAAGAAGCTCAACAACGATTTCTTCGGCCCCTTCGTGTCCATGACAACGCTGACCTCGACAGGTGGTGAGATCGTTGCCCTGTCCGGCGATTTCATGAACCCCTACCCTGCGGGCAAATTGGGTGTGATCGAAGAAGGCGCCTATGCCGACATCCTGCTGATCGACGGCAACCCGCTCGAGGATTTTTCCGTCGTTGGCACCGGTGATCAGTGGTTCGGCGCTGATCCGCGTCCCGAAAGCCCCGAGACCATTCGCCTGATCATGAAAGACGGGGTGATCTACAAGAATACGCTGGAGTAACGCTTGCCTATTCACTGGCCCGAGGGGTTCGGGACGATCAAAATGCTCGGCGCGTCACTGGCGTTCATGTCTTGCGGCACTGCAGCTCTGGCGCAGGGTTTGTCCGGGCCATCATCTGTCGGCGCAGAGCTTGAGCCCGGTGACGGGTTGACCGACCCGCAATACCGATCAGACTTTCCCCGCAATATCGCGCCGAACTGGTTTGCGTGGAAAGATCGCCTTGCCGAGAATGGCTTTCGGTTCAACATCGACTATCTCGCACTTGGACAGACAACGAATGCTGATCTGGGCGAAGCCGAAGCCGCCGGAGGTATCGCGCGGTTCTATGGGAACTGGCAAGCAAGCGACCTTGGCTCGCTGACCTTCAAGATCGAAGATCGCCGCAGCTATACCGATGTCGCGCCACAGTTTCTGGGACTAGACGGGGGGGCGCTGTCGATCACCGGCACCGCATTCAACGATAGCGGGCTTCTGCTGACCAATCTGTTCTGGACCCAGCGCGCCGAGAACGGCGCATGGACCCTGCAGGTCGGGCAAATCGACGTGACGGATTTCGTTGATATCTACGGGCTGGTCAGCCCCTATGGCGGCTTTCAAAACCTCGCCTTCAACACAAACCCCACGATCAACACCCCCAATCAGGGGCTGGGGATCGCCGGGGGGCTTAAACTCAACAACAACCTATACGCGGTGGCCAGCATCGCCGACGCCAACGCGGATCCGTCCGACCCGAATTTCAACGTGTTCAGCGACGGCAACCTCTTTAAGTCGTTAGAACTGGGCTATACCTCTGCCTTTGATCGTATCTACTTCGACAATGTCCACCTGACCCTTTGGCATGCAGACGCCGCAGAAGACGGCAGCCGCGCCGAAGACTACGGTGCCGCCTTTTCCGCAGCGTGGTTCGTTGGCAACACGTGGATGCCGTTCCTTCGCGCAGGTGCCTCTAAGGGAACGGCAGCTTTGTACGACCGATCCGTCTCGACCGGTATCGGGTATTATGGGCGCAATACGGACCTTGCCGGTCTGGGCCTGAACTGGGCCGAGGCGCGCGGCGTGGACGGGGATCAGATCACGCTCGAAGCGTTTTATCGGTTCTCGATTGCGCCGGGGCTGCAGATCACGCCGTCTGCCCAATTCATTTCCAACCCGCTGCTTAATCCCGATCAGGACAGCATCGCCCTGTTCAGCCTTCGCACGCGCATCGTCTTCTGACATCCGCCTATCCCAAAGGAGTATCCTGATGAACAAATTGATCGCCGCCGGTATTTTGGCTCTGTCTTTGGGTACCCCGATCCTTGCCAGCGAGGAAAGCAAAACCTGGGACGCCTCTGATGAGGCCAAGCAATTTGTTCAGGACACGATTGTTCTGGGTATGCTGGCCAGCCCCTATGGCACAGGTTGGACGGAATACGACCAGCTTCACACCTATTTCGAACGCGCCCGAGACAACGGTATAACCGGGCACGAAATGACGCTTGCGGCGGCGGGCATGTCTTTTGAAGCGCTGCTTGAACAGCACTATCACTTTCGGGCGGCGATGGCCCAGCAGCCAGAGAACTACCTGATCGTGAACGAAACACGCGACATCGAAGCAGCCCATGCCCAAGGTAAGACGGCTGTGATCTGGAACAGTCAGACAGCCACGGTTCTGGACGGCGACCTGACTAAAATGGCGTTACTCAAGGACATGGGGATCAAAAGCATGATCCTTGCCTATAACGACATTTTCAGAACCGGTTCGGGGCAACTGGCGGCGTATAACGGGCGTGACATTGGCCTGACGCCGTGGGGCAAGTCCGTCATCGACGAAATGGTGCGGTTTGGGATCTTACTGGACCTTAGCCATACCGGGTCAAAAACCGCCAATGATGCTATGGATTACATGGACGAGACCTATCCCGGCGTCCCGTATGTCTATACCCACTCGGTTCCTGCCGGGCTGTACAAAAACGCGCCAGAAGCCACCGCGCGCGGGTGCTATCGCGCGATCCCCGACGATGAAGCCTTACGTGCCGCCAAGTCGGGCGGCTATGTCTCGCCCACATTTACGGAATGGATGATGGACGGCATCTGGCCCGAGGATATCTCACCCCAGCAAGCTGCGGACATGATCGACTATTACGTGCAACTGGTGGGCGTTGATCACGTGGGCATCGCCACTGACGACATGTTCTCACTCGAACTTGTGGTGCAATTCGCGACGGCCAATGCCAGCATGTATGACGATGGTGGGTACATGATTGACGCTTTCAACAAAGGCGCAACCGGCAACGGAGAGCTTGCCAAGATTTTGGCCGCAATCACTGACGACCTGTGGACGCGCGGTTACAGCAACGAGGACTTGGCGAAGATTTACGGCGGCAACAAGATGCGGGTCTATGCGCAGGTTTGGGAAGGCAAACCTCCGCAACCATTCCTGCAGGAATACCCCGAACGCCTGCGCATGCGGCAGGAATTTCGGAACCTTTTCCATTCTCGCTGAACCGAAAGTCAGCGCGCGGGGGCTACGCTTAAAACCGGCGTTGTACGGGTTACCTGCTGTGTGCTGATTCCTTCGGCTTCGGTGATTTTCACCGCCAGTGTCTTGGCGCTTGGGAAACGATCAAAATACCGGAACTCGATTTCCCTTAACGCGTCCATGTTCTGACACCTGATCTCATAATCGGCGTGAAACTCAGAATTTTTGGCCTGATCTCTTTCTCCGCCCTTGTCGGAAATCACGCCAAAGCGTTTTCCCGGCAGTGTGACATTGGCCGAGGTTGCAAAGCACCTTGCACTTTCAGCCATGCGAAACAATTCCAGCGGGTCAGACAGGCGCGAGACTGCAATCGCCACACGTGTTTGGCTGTCTTGTTCGACACTCAATTGATCCATGATTTCCGAACCGGGGGCAGACAATGACAAAGTGATCTGCCCATCCGAAATTGCTATATTCAGGCGGCCTGACCCGACCTGCCCATACGCTTTGGACTGCGTGGATGGCACGGCGATTGCGGTAATCAAGGCCAAAACTAAAACAAAAAACTTCTTTAACACGGCAACACCCAACCTGAGCTCTGCGCCTCAAAAAATTAATCTGTATTACACCCCGTACAACCACAACACGAGCCCCCAAGACCCCACCAAATATGGGGAGTGCGCGGGCTTCGACGAGGAAAGTATCCGACAATAAAAGTCAGGTTGACATTGTTGACTATTTCACTCAGTTATCAATTAGCAAGCGTCGTGATGCCCGCCAAATACCGTTTCAGCAATGGAAGACTCTACCCCGATGACAAAGTTATTTGCCGCCACCAGCGTCCTGACCCTTACCGCAGCGACCGCGTTTGCCGCGGGCGATACTCATTCGAAATCCGATGTCCTGACCACTTATGCCGACATTGCCGAGGCGAAATACGAAGACAGCCTGATTGCGGCAAAGTCCCTGCAGAAGGCCGTGAACGCGCTTATCGCACAACCGTCAGATGCAACACTGAACGCTGCCCGGGCTGCATGGATCGCAGCGCGCGTGCCGTATCAGCAGACCGAAGTTTATCGCTTTGGAAATGCCATTGTCGACGATTGGGAAGGCAAGGTTAACGCGTGGCCGTTGGACGAAGGGCTGATCGACTATGTCGATGCGTCCTATGGCGGCCCGAGCGACGAAAACGAATTCGCTGCGCTAAACGTGATCGCCAATCCCAGCTTCGACCTTTCAGGCGAAACAATTGACGCCACCGAGATCACCCCGGCCCTTCTAAGTGATACTCTGCACGAAGCGGATGGGATCGAGGCCAATGTCGCGACCGGCTATCACGCCATTGAATTCCTGCTATGGGGTCAGGACCTGAACGGCCACGGTTCTGGCGCAGGAAACCGTCCTTTCACGGACTACGTGCAGGGCAATGCATGCACAGGCGGCAATTGCGACCGCCGCGCGCAGTACCTGAGTGCGGCCACCGACCTGCTGGTCAGCCATCTGGCTTGGATGGCCGATCAATGGAAAGAAGGCGGCGAAGCGCGGGCCGCTCTGGCCGTGGACGAAACCGCCGGTGTGTCTGCCATTCTGACCGGAATGGGTTCGCTGTCTTACGGTGAACAGGCAGGTGAGCGGATGCGCCTTGGCCTGATGCTGAACGATCCCGAGGAAGAGCATGATTGCTTTTCTGACAACACGCACAACAGCCATTACTATGACGGGCTTGGTATCCAGAATGTCTATCTGGGCAGCTACACCCGCATAGACGGCACCCCGGTCAGCGGTGCATCTCTGTCTGATCTGGTGTCGTCAAGCAATCCGAAACTGGACGCCGAGATGAAGATCAAGCTGGCGAACACAATGCAGGCGCTGGGGCGCTTGAAATCCACGGCTGAGGCCGGGTTTGCTTATGACCAGATGCTCGAGCGTGGCAACGAAGGCGGTGAACAACTGATCATGGGCGGCGTTAACGGTCTGGTCGATCAGACGAAGACGATCGAGCGGATCGTCACAGCTCTGGAACTGGACCAGATCGAGTTTGAAGGCTCGGACAGTCTGGACAACCCAAACGCTGTTTTCCAGTAACTCAAGCATTGCCGGAGGCGCGTCTTTTGCCACGCCTCCGGCATCCTTGATCCCGCAGACCCACCAGTTGACTCTGGACCAAAGGTAAATAACTTACTAATTAAGTAAGAAATATATCGAGCACCGAGTCGTTATGATCGTATGCCACTGCACAAATATAACGGATCACGACATCCAATCAGCGATTGACTGGATGCGCTCGGCTGATCCCTTCGCGGTCATCACGCCCGGAAAGATCTACCATGCCCTTGGAAAGTCTGCGGATTGTGGCGGTTGCATACCGCTTTTCTTAGACACGATGCGGTCCAGCGACAAACTGGAAGTCCCAATGCAGCTTCGTGCGTTGCGCACCGATGCATCACAGGAGAATACGAATGAAGGGCGACCCAAAGGTCATAGAATATCTAAACAAGTCTCTGCGGCATGAGTTGACGGCCGTCAGCCAGTACTGGCTTCACTATCGTCTGCAGGAAGACTGGGGTCTTGGTCACATGGCCAAGAAAAGCCGCGAGGAAAGCATCGAAGAGATGGGGCATGCGGACAAGCTGGTCGAGCGGATCATCTTTCTTGGCGGCCATCCAAACCTTCAGAAACTGGACCCTTTACGCATCGGGCAAACCCCAAAGGAAACACTCGAATGCGACCTGGCGGCAGAGATCGACGCCAGGGCCCTCTACAAGGAAGCGCGCGAATATTGTCAGAGCGCCGGGGACTACGTCACCATGTCTCTGTTTGAAGGATTACTGGCCGATGAAGAAGGGCATATTGATTTTCTTGAAACGCAGCTTGATCTGTTTGAAAGGATCGGCGAGGCCAATTATGCACACCTCAACGCATCGAAAATGGATGAAGGCGAGTAAGCTTTCGTTTGCGGTGGCGGCCGTTTGTGCGACGACCCCATCCCTGTCGGCCGAATTACAAGACCTGCACTTAAACGTCATCCCCACCACCGAAGACGAAAAATCCCGGATTGCGGCTGTCACGGCTACTCCGTTGGATTTCGACGCCCCACAACGGTTTGAAGAACTACCTGCGGGCGCAGCAACCGTGCGCCTGCGCACCGACGCGGATGCGTTTTCCCAACCGTCCGGCAATCTGGAATTCGCCCAGGAACTTGACTTCAAAGTCGGCAATGGGCTGTTCAAAAAAATCTGGGTCTCATCGCCGTCCTCCACCCTGGCTACGGATGGGTTGGGGCCGCTATACAACGCGCGCTCGTGTCAACGCTGCCACCTCAAGGACGGTCGGGGGCACACGCCGAATGGGCCGGATGACAACGCCATTTCGATGTTTCTGCGTGTGTCGATCCCCGGCGGGGATCCGATACAGGAGATCAAAGACTACATCGCCACACAGCCCGAGCCGAACTACGGCGGACAGATGCAGGACCTGTCCCTGCTCGGTCACCCGGCGGAATACAGGTTGGACATCACTTACGAGGACGTGCCCATAAAGCTTTCGGGCGATGAAACTGTCGTCTTGCGCAAACCAACGTATAAGGCCGCTGATCTGGGCTATGGCCCTCTGCACCCCGATGCGATGCTCAGCCCGCGTGTCGCACCGCAGATGATCGGGTTGGGACTGCTTGAGGCGATCCCCGTCGATGACCTGCTCGCCAAGGCTGACCCCGACGATGCAGATGGCGATGGTATTTCGGGCCGACCGAATATCATCTGGTCGATCGAATATGGCGCGCCGATGATGGGCCGCTTTGGGCATAAGGCTGGTATGCCGACGATTGCGCAGCAATCCGCTGCGGCCTTTGCCGGGGACATCGGAATTTCAAGTCCCCTGTACCCGGCAGCGTATGGGGACTGCACTGAATTGCAGGCAGAATGTGTAAGCGCCCCGCACGGAGACGGTGACGATCGCAAGTTTGAAATACACCAGCAGGGCATGGATCTGGTCGTTTTCTACAGCCGTAATCTGGGTGTGCCAGAGCGTCGTGACGTGGACGATGCCGAAGTTTTGCGCGGCAAGCGCGTGTTTCACGACAGCGGGTGCGCCGCGTGCCACACGCCATCACACGTCACGCACCGGCTGGAAGACCGGCCCGAGCATAGTTTCCAATTGATCTGGCCCTATACCGACCTGTTACTGCACGACATGGGCGAGGGTCTTGCCGACAACCGTCCCGAGTCCCGCGCGACAGGCCGCGAGTGGCGTACACCGCCGTTGTGGGGAATTGGCCTGACGGAGCAGGTTTCGGGGCATACCCAGTTCCTGCACGACGGTCGCGCGCAATCGCTGCTGGAAGCTATCCTGTGGCATGGCGGCGAAGCTCAGGTGGCACGCGACAAGGTTGTCACGCTGCCCAAGGCGGACCGTGCGGCCCTCATCCGGTTTTTGGAGAGCCTGTAGTGCGTGCCGTTCTGCTCGCTTGCGCTCTAATGACTCCTTTGCCCGCAACAGCTCAGGACCGGGGGCCGATCCTGACGGACGTGGTCGAAGGGCACATCCTGCCCGGCTATGCGCGTTTGTCCAAGGCAACCGGCGCACTTAGCAGCGCGGCGCAAGGGGATTGCGCAGCCACATCTCCCGAATTGCGCGCGGCTTATCATGCTGCTTTTGATCGCTGGATTACAGTAAGTCATTTGCGGTTCGGTCCCTCCGAGACCGACAACCGGGCATTTGCGCTGGCGTTCTGGCCCGATACCAAAGGGTTCACACCCAAGGCGCTGTCAGGTCTGATCGCAGTTCGGGATTCCGCCGTCGAAACGCCCGAAGGATTTGCTGAGACGTCAGTCGCCGGGCGCGGTTTCTTTGCGCTGGAGATGATGCTGTACGACCCCGCCTTCATGGAAACCGAAGACGAGCCGTACCGATGCGCCCTTGTTCAAGCAATCGCAGTCGACATCAATCACAACGCCAATGCGATTGATGCGGATTGGGTGTCATACGCAAGTCAAATCACCAAACCCGGAGGCCAAAGCGCATTCCGCTCGGACAGTGAAGCCGTGCAAGAGCTGTACAAGGCGCTTGTCACGGGGTTGGAATTCACGGCCAACACCCGCCTCGGGCGGCCATTAGGAGCGTTAGACCGCCCCCGGCCCAAGCGTGCCGAGGCGCGGCGATCTGAACGCTCGTTGCGCCATGTCGAACTGTCCCTGATCGCATTGCGGGATCTTGCGGCGCGATTGTCGGCTGATCACCCCGAGATTGACACCGACCTGGCCAAAGCGTTCGAAAAGGCCATCGACCGCGCGCAGCGTTTGGATGATCCGGGGCTTGCGGGCATCGCGACACCTCAGGGGCGATTGCGGGTTGAAGCTCTGCAACAGTCGATCAACGAACTCCGGTCGGTTGCCACTAGTGACCTTGGCTCGACATTGGGCATCAATGCCGGATTCAACGCATTAGATGGGGATTAAGGTATGACCAGCCGCCGCCGATTTCTGGCAGGACTGGCTGCGGCTAGCCTTGCCCCCACCCAAGGATGGGCGGCCATCGGTGCGCCCGACTATCTGGCCGCCGCCCTGTTTCCTGATGGATCACACCGTTTGGTCGGTTTGTTGGCGGATGGAAGTATTCTGTTCTCACTGATCTTGCCCGCCCGAGGCCACGCCGCCGCCGCGCACCCCCATCGCCCGCAGGCTGTTGCCTTCGCGCGGCGACCGGGGACCTTTGCCGTGATCATCGACTGCACAACAGGTGCGCAAACCGCGGCGTTAAACGCGCCTGACGGCAGACACTTCTACGGTCACGGCGCATTTTCACAGGATGGCACCCGACTATTCACAACAGAAAATGACTACGAAGCCGGAGAAGGCGTGATCGGTGTCTGGGAGACTGCACAATATACTCGGTTGGGCGAGTTTCCGTCAGGGGGAACCGGCCCCCATGACATTCGCCTTATGGCGGACGGGAAAACACTGGTCATCGCCAACGGAGGGATTGAAACGCACCCCGACACCGGCCGCACCAAGCTGAACCTGCCGGTCATGCAGCCGAACCTCACCTATCTGGACCTCGACGGCTCCATGCTTGAACAGGCCGAATTGCCGCCGGGGCTGCGCCAGAACTCGATCCGTCATCTGGCGGTCCGGCCTGACGGGCTGATTGGGTTTGCGACCCAATGGCAGGGTCAAACCATTGAACACCCGCCCCTGCTTGGCCTGCACAGACCGGGCGACGAAATCCGCTTATTATCCGCCCCGAATGCGTATCAAAGCAGGTTGCAAGGCTATGCCGGCAGCATCGCTTTTTCCGGCGATGGTGCATCGGTCGCGATCACCTGTCCCCGCGGAAACGCTTTGCACCAATTTCGTGTCGAAGACGGTCAATTGATAGGTGCTTTCGAACTGGATGACGTCTGCGGACTTGGCACCGGCGGAGACGGGTTTGTGTACACCACAGGCACCGGCGCGGTTGGAACGCTGGGCGCGACGGTCAAAACGTCGGCCCGGCAGGACTGCCAATGGGACAACCACCTGATCCCCGTGGGACGTCCGGCGTAATTTGGGCAAATCCACCCCTTAGATTACACTTGGAAGAATCAAACAGCTACCGTATTGGCGGGCGAAACACCGGCTCCCCTCTGAGTTAAGGACTGACTCGATTGAAACAGACGCCCGACGCACCGCATTCCATCTACGGGGTTGATAAATGGGGCAAAGACCTGATCGAGGTGACGAAGCAGGGTGAAATCGGTCTGCGCAATCCGCTCGCGCCCGACGCTGCCGCGATCAGCCTGCCCGGGATTCTGGCCGATCTGGATGATCGGGGGATCAAGGCCCCGATGCTGCTGCGGGTTTCCTCTTATCTGGAACATGAAATTGCGCATCTGAACGAAAGCTTCCGCGACGCCATTGCGCGCGTGGGCTACAAAGGCTCCTATCGCGGCGTCTTTCCGATCAAGGTGAACCAGCAAGCGCAGGTCGTCGACCGCATCGTCGAGTTCGGTAAGAAGTACAATTACGGGCTTGAGGCCGGATCAAAACCCGAACTGGTTGTGGCGCTGGCGCATCGCCTTGCGCCTGAGGCGTTGATTGTCTGCAATGGCGTCAAAGATGCCGAGTTCATCCAACTGGCCATCCTCAGCCGCAAGATCGGCTTTAATACCGTGATCGTTCTGGAAAGCCCGAAAGAGGCCGACACAGTGATCAAGGTCTATAACGAGCTGGGCATCGAACCGCTGATCGGCGTGCGGGTGAAGCTGACCAACCAGATCAGCGGCAAATGGGAAGAAAGCTCAGGCGACCGCTCGGCCTTTGGCATGAACACTGACCAACTTGTCGCAGCGGTGGACAAACTGCGCGACGCGGGGCTGTTGCATTGCTTGAAACTGCAACACTCGCATCTGGGCAGTCAGGTACAGGACGTCAACGACGTGCGCCGTGCTGTGGGCGAAGCGTGTCGCTACTACACCGAACTCACGCGCGAAGGCGTGCCGATGACCCATCTGGACCTCGGCGGCGGCATGGGCGTGGATTACACGGGCGAGAAGAAAGCCGCCGAGAACTCGATCAACTACACGGTCGAGGAATACTGCGCCAACGTGGTCGAAACCGTGGCTTATGCCATGGATGAGGCCGAGATCGCCCACCCAACGCTTGTCACCGAAAGCGGGCGGGCCGTGGTGGCTACATCCTCGATGCTGGTGTTCAATGTGTTGGAAAGCACGCTCTACGACGCCCCAACCGGCCCCGAGGTTGAACCCGACGATCATCACATGGTCGCTGATCTTGCAACCGTTCACGGATACCTCAGCAAACCCCGCCTACAGGAATGCTGGAACGACGCCACATTCTATCGCAACGAACTGCGCGCGCTGTTCAGACGCGGCTATGTCGACCTGCGCCAGATGGCCCGCGCCGAGCGTATCTACCTATCCCTGATGGCCCGCCTCAAGGCGCTGGCGGCCAGTGATGATTTGGAAACAGATGTGGATGACCAGCTTGAGAAAGTGGCCGATATCTACCACTGCAACTTCTCTCTGTTCCAATCCCTGCCCGATGTCTGGGCCATTGACCAACTGCACCCGATCGTCCCACTGCAAGGTCTGAACGAAACCCCCGACCGGCGCGCCGTCCTGTCCGACATCACCTGCGACAGCGACGGCAAGATCGACCAGTTCATTCTGGCCGACGGGGTCTCACCCAGCCTGCCGGTGCATTCGCTCCCGGATGAGGGCGAATACTTCATGGGCGTCTTTTTCGTCGGCGCCTATCAGGAAACGCTGGGCGATCTGCACAACCTCTTTGGCGACACCAACGTCGTCACCATCGACCTGCGCGCCGATGGCGGCTTCGACCTGCTGCATGAACAAGAGGGCGACACGATCAGCCAGGTCCTGTCCTATGTCGAATTCGACCCGCAAGACTGCGTCGCCGCTTTCCGCAAAATGGTGGACGAGGCGATCTCGACCGGTACTCTGCAAGCCAAGGACCGCAAAACCCTGATGAGCGCCTATCGCGACTCGATTAACGGCTACACCTATTACGAATAAGAAGGAGACAGACCATGGGCAAAACACTGGTTGTCGGCGCCGGCGGCGTATCCCACGCAGCCGTGCACAAGATGGCGATGAATTCGGATATCTTCACCGAGATCACGCTGGCCAGCCGCACAAAATCAAAGTGCGACGCCATCGCAGCGGCCGTTAAGGATCGCGTCGGCGTGGATATCAAGACCGCCGAACTGGACGCCTACAAGGTTGAAGATACGGTCAAGCTGATCAAGGAAACCGGCGCTGAAATCCTTGTGAACCTCGCCCTACCCTATCAGGATCTGGTGCTGATGGATGCGTGCCTCGAGGCCGGAATCCACTATCTCGATACCGCGAACTACGAGCCCGAGGATGAGGCCAAGTTCGAATACCACTGGCAATGGGCCTATCAGGAGCGGTTCAAAGCGGCGGGCCTGACCGCCATCCTCGGCTCGGGCTTCGATCCGGGCGTGACCAGCGTGTTCGCCAAATGGCTGAAGAAACACAAGCTGGAGACAATCCGCCAGATCGACGTTCTGGATGCCAATGGCGGCAGCAACGATCAGGAATTCGCCACCAACTTCAACCCCGAAATCAACCTGCGTGAAGTGCTGGCCGAGGTCCGCCACTGGGAAGGTGGCGAATGGAAACACTCCCCCGCCATGACCCACAAGGTCGAGTTCGACTTCCCCGCCATCGGCCCCAAAAACATGTACCTGATGTATCACGAGGAGCTGGAATCGCTTAGCACTCACTTCCCCGAGATCGAGCGCGCCCGCTTCTGGATGACCTTCGGTGACGCCTACATCATGCACGCCAAGGTGCTGGAAAATGTCGGCATGACCCGCATCGACCCGGTGATGCATGACGGCAAGGAAATCATACCTATCCAGTTCCTGAAAACCCTTCTGCCCGATCCCGGCGATCTGGGCGCGGAAACCAAGGGCAAAGCCTGCATCGGCGACATCGCCACAGGTCAAGCCAAGGACGGCTCGGGCGAGAAGACCTTTTACATCTACAACATCTGCGACCATGAGGAATGCTACGCTGAGGTCGGCTCCCAGGCCGTCAGCTACACCACTGGCGTCCCCGCCATGATCGGCGCGGCACAAGTGCTGAAAGGCAACTGGCGCGAACCCGGCGTGTGGAACATGGAACAACTCGACCCGGATGACTTCATGGACATGCTGAACAATCACGGCCTCCCGTGGCAAGTCCACGAACTCGACGGCCCAGTCGAGTTCTAGATCCGGAACTTCATCTGGCTATAAATATCCCGGGGGGCCCGGGGGGCTGGCCCCCCGGCCTCTCCACAATCGGAGACGCCTGACATGTCCGACATGATGACCACCCAAGCCGGAGACGCCGGTGCCTTCCGTAATTTCGATCTTAACCGCGTCCCCACCCCTTGCTTCGTGGTCGACGAAAAAGCCGTCGAACGAAACCTGACCATCCTCTCCGACATCGGCACCCGGTCAGGCGCGCATTTCCTCAGCGCGCTCAAGGCGTTTTCGATGTTCTCTCTGGCCCCGCTGGTGCGCCAGCACCTTGGCGGCACCTGCGCCAGCGGCATCTACGAAGCGCGTCTGGGCCGCGAGGAATATGATGGCGAGGTCGCAACCTTCTGCGCCGGGTACAAGGACGCGGATATCGACGAGATCCTGTCGCTTTCGGACCACATCATCTTCAACTCTCCAGCGCAAAAGGATCGGTTTCTGAGCAAGGCCGAAAGCGCCAAAGTTCAGGTCGGCCTGCGCATCAACCCCGAACATTCCGAAGGTGAAATTCCGAAATACGACCCTTGCGCACCATGCTCGCGCCTTGGCACACCGGTCAGCCAACTGACCGCCGAAACCTTGAACGGGGTTGATGGCCTGCACATGCACACGCTCTGCGAACAGGGGTTCGAACCGTTGCAACGCACGTGGGCGGCAATCGAACATAAGCTCAAACCCTTCATGGGTCAGCTCAGATGGCTGAACTTTGGCGGCGGGCACCATATCACCCGTGATGACTACTACCGGGACGGTCTGGTGGCTTTCATCAAATCCATCCGCGAAACCTACAATATCGACATCTACCTCGAACCCGGCGAGGCAGTCGCCTTGGACGCGGGTATTCTGGTCGGAGAGATCCTCGACCTGCCGACCAATGGCATGAGTCTTGCGATCACCGATATCTCGGCCACCTGCCACATGCCCGACGTGATCGAAGCCCCCTATCGCCCCGCCCTGATGGACGAGGCCGCAACAGGCCATACCTACCGTCTGGGTGGCCCCTCATGCCTCGCGGGCGACGTGATCGGCGACTACACGTGGGACAAGCCGCTGGAAATCGGCCAGCGTTTTGCCTTCCTCGATCAAGCGCATTATTCGATGGTCAAGACCAACACGTTCAACGGCGTTCCCCTGCCCACCATCGCCCTGTGGAATAGCGATACGGACGACCTGAAAATCATCCGGCAATTCGGCTATGACGACTTCAAAGAGAGACTCTCATGAGCATCTTCCTCGACAGCGAACTCACCGCCGCGGAACGCAGCGAATCCGCCCGCTTTCGCGTGATCCCCGTGCCGCTCGAACGCACCGTGTCTTATGGCGCGGGCACGGCCAAGGGCCCCGAAGCCATCATCGAGGCCAGCAATGAGTTGGAGCGCATTACCGGCCATGCCGAACCCTGCGTCGAGGGGATCTTTACCGAACCCCCGCTGGACTGCGACGGCCCGCTGCCCAAGGTGATGGAACGGCTGGCCCAACGCACCGAGGCCGCCATC
This sequence comes from Ruegeria sp. HKCCD7251, assembly GCF_013031165.1. Classification (NCBI taxonomy): domain Bacteria; kingdom Pseudomonadati; phylum Pseudomonadota; class Alphaproteobacteria; order Rhodobacterales; family Roseobacteraceae; genus Ruegeria; species Ruegeria sp. HKCCD7251. Next base: position 307,821 of record NZ_WPZC01000004.1, read on the forward strand.
CGCGCAGACAAGGTGCCGGTGACGCTGGGCGGGGAGCATTCGCTCAGTTACGGCGCGGTAATGGGCGTGGCACGGGCGCTTAACCAACCCATAGGGATCGTGCAGATCGACGCCCACGCCGATTTGCGCAACGCGTATCAGGGCGAGAAACACTCTCACGCGTCGGTTATGCACCTGCTGGCCGAGCAAGGCGTCAAACTGGCCCAATTCGGCGTCCGCGCCTTTTCCACCGAAGAAGCCCAAAGCCGTCTGAAAAACCACGTCTTCCACGTGGATGCCGAGGAGTTGGTCACCGGCAATATCCACGCGGTCAACCTGCCCGAGGATTTTCCCGAACTGGTCTATGTCAGCTTTGACGTAGACGGTCTGGACCCGTCGCTGATGCCCGCCACCGGCACCCCGGTTCCGGGCGGGCTTGGATATTACCAAGCCCTGCGCCTGGTCGAACACGCCCTGAAGGGCCGCAAATGCGTAGGCTTCGACGTGGTCGAGCTGGCCCCCGACGGCAATGCAGCGTGGGACTTTACCGCGGCACAAATCGTCTATCGACTGATGGCAGCCTGTTAACCCTCGGACGTTTCATTCAGTTCCATGTGCCCTTCACCCTTGCTCAGGACGCGGCGCAACATAGGCTCAAAGAACTCCAACGGTTTGGTCGGATAGTCCGGGTCAAACGCCTTCTGATCGTATTCGTGGCAGAAATAGCGGCAGTCCTCCCAGTACGGGCTGTCGCGGTACTTGTCGCGGGCATTACGATCTCCGCCCCAATGATGATTGTAGTAATACCCTTGAAAGACACAGTGATGTTTCAAAATCCAATAGGTCTTTTCGCTGACATAAGGCTTCATCATTGCGGCTGATAACTCACCATGATTGTAGGGGGACAGAATATCGCCAGTGTCATGGATCAAGGCCGCTACGACCAATTCCTCATCCGCGCCATCCTCATAGGCGCGGGTCGCGGCCTGAAGACTGTGCTGGTAGCGATTCACCGGATAAGGCGTCCAATCTTCGTCCAGCGAGCGGATCGCATCCAGAATTCGGTCGGGCAGAGCGGCGTTATAGGCCTCTTCATATTCGATGACGGCATCCCAGTCGGCTTTGGTCGCCTCCTCGAAACTGGTCCAGGTGGGTTTGTGGCTTTTGTCCAGCATCGCGCGGTCCTTTGGCTGATTTGTTCAGCGAGGTTAGCGCAAACTGCTTGCCCAAAAAAATGAATTGATTTTATCACATCAATCAAAAAATACTTTCAATATGCAAACCAAAGCCCTTGAGACCTTTCTATGCGTTGCCGAGTCAGGAGGCTTTCACGCGGCGGCCCGCAAGCTGAACATCACCCAGACGGCTGTCAGCGCCCGTATCCGATTGATCGAAGAAGAAACCGGAAAGCCCCTATTCACACGCGGTGCCGGGGGTACAAGGCTGACAGAATTCGGACGCCAATTCCGACCCTATGCGGAACAGATGCTGTCGCTTTGGTCCTTTGCATCCCGCGATCTGCCTGCACAAACACAGAACCGGATTGCTTTGCGGTTAGGTGCGCAACTCAGCATTTGGGACCCCTTGCTGGTCGACCTCGCGGTGCGCTTTGAACAGCGTCTTGGGCAAATTCTGCTGACGCTGAATTATGATCACGATCTGAACATGGTCGACGCCGTGGCGACCCATGTACTTGACGCTGCGCTGACACATGAAAAACCAACAGATGCGCGGGTTGAGTGTAAGGAACTTGTCCCAGAACGGTTGATATTGGTTCAGGCAACAACCAACCTGCACGATCCCGTCTTCGTTAATCTGGAATTGGGCGAGGTCTATCAGGATCACATTCGGTCAATCGCGCGACAGGCGTCGACTCAATCGGTCTTTCTGGGAAACTGCATGATGGCCCTGCGCTATATCCTCAAGAGGGGCGGAACCGGCTATTTCCCCGAATATCTCGTTGCTGAGTATTTACACGCTGGCGATCTATGCCGCGTGATCGGTTCGCGCGACCTTTTGCTGCCTGTTTACCTGATCGCCCGGAAGAACAGCCCTGCCCTGGAAAGTGTTCTGGGGTGCGTGACAGACCTTAGAGGAGCAAGCTAGGCCGCAGTCGGCATTGGTGTCGCATTTCGTCGTCTGGTCCGCAAAAGCGGGCGTCCTGCGATCAACAGAAACACGCATGAAATCAAGATGCCCAAAATCGCTGGTAGGTAAAGCAATATCCACAGATCCGGATCGTCGATCACGACAGGTGACACAAATCCCCGAACGCCCTCGAGCAGAACCAGAATCGTAAACGCCCCGAAAATCTGCGGCCACAGCCCGAACCTTGAGAAACTTCCCAACATCAAAGTGGCATATCCGGCCATCGCGACAGCCACGCATATGGCAATCCACGAAAACCTCTGATGCAGTTCGTCGATCAACTCACCTTCGCTGAACTCCCCTGCCGCGATAATCTTGTCCCGGCTTTGCAAAAGCTCGAGGGTGGGAATGGCTTCGAGACTGCGATTATTTATCCGGTTGGTGTTTGTCATCCCAGAGATGTCATAAGACGCGTCCTCAAACAGGGTCGAAGACAGCGTTCGCCCATCTTTGGTCAACCGCAAAGCGACCCCGTCCACCATCACAAGGTGTATCCCCTCGCCACTATTGACCAGATAGGCGGTTTTGCTTGAGTAGCTGACCGGATTATCCTCATCCCGACGGTCAGAGACGAACACCTCGTACAGCGTCCCGTCCAGGTCAATCCGCCCGATATAAACCGTCACACCAACCGCGGGGTGCATAAACTCACCCTCATTCAATAGCTGGGCGGTGACATCGCCTGCGACCTCGGCCTGACGTCGTTCAAGCTGATCAACGGACGCGGGGCGCAGGAACACACTGATCGCAGCCATCATCAGCCCGGTTATCAGCCCAAACAGAAACACGGCACGCGCCAACCGCCACGGGCTGGACCCGGTGGCCAACATGACCGTAAGTTCGCTTTCCCGGCTCAGACGATTGGTGGCATAGACGGCGGCGGCGAACACCGCCATCGGCATCACGGTTCGTATCAGGGTGGGAAGGGTCAGGGCGGTAAATTCCAGAAACACCATTGCCGACTGCCCGCCGCTGATCACGCGGTCAAATAGGCTGACCGACCGGGTGATCCAGAATACACCCACCAGAACCAGGGTGAAAAAGCCGAACAGAATCAGCAGTTGCCGCAGGAAATAGCCATCGAAGCGCGACATGAGACTCCATCCGTCTGATCAAGTTCCCGCCGACAGTATTGTATTCGGAAAGCCGTGGAAACCGCGTTTGGACACTCGGCTGAATTTTACCTCAATCCGGCAACAAGTGAATTGTCAGATAGCACAAAAGCTGAAAACCACCCTGAACCATATGGTTTTCTTCCAGATCGAATTTCATGACTGTCTGGTCAGACAGAAAGAACGCAAGCCACAGGCCAATTGACACCACAAAGGCCGTATCCACGCGTTTGATCCAAAGCTTCTTGTTCTGGTAAGGCGTTGCAACTGCGATCAAAAACAGCAAGGCCGCAATCAAAGCCCAAGCGATGATACCGACAAACAAGGCGATATCCACGGCCGGAGTCGCTCCGAACTGCTCAAGTGTTTTTTGCAGGAACGGATAGTTGTGCCCATCGAACCACGGCGTAGACGTGTACCCAAGCAGCTCCAGACCACCGACAAAGTCGGTGAGGAACGCAAAGGCCCACCATACGAACCAGAACGCAACAAGGCTTTGTTTAAAGAAAATACGCATGGATTGCCCCCAAAACAGCAAAAACTCATCAAGAACGCGACCAACACTACTTGATTTGCTGAAAATTTAGAAATTCTGGTCAGAATGCTACGGTGCCGACGGCACAGGCTCGCCTGAGATTTTGAGGGAAATGGCAGGGGCAGCAGGGTTCGAACCCGCGACCTACGGTTTTGGAGACCGTCGCTCTACCAACTGAGCTATACCCCTAAGGTGCGCCTCAGATATGCCAGCCGCGCGGCGGACTCAAGAGGCTTTTTGAGATTCAGCCACAGTTATGTATTTCACAAACAAGTTGCGCGCGGCGTTGAGTTCTATAAGACACATTTTCGCCAACAGAAGGACGCCTGACGTGAACCTCCGCAAGAAAATTGCCGACAGCGAAGCCGTTCTGAACTGGGCGGCCCGGCGGATCGCAAGCTATATCCGGATGGTCAACCGCAATACCAAGTGGCAACGTATCGGGTACGAAGAACTTGACCAACTGGCCGATCAAGGCGAACCGGTCATCGTTGTTCTGTGGCATCAGCGACTGACGCAGTCGCCCTATTTCTTTCCATTGGACAAGGGTCGCATCTGTTCGATCACCTCGTCGGCACGTGCAGGCAGCATGGTAGGCCGGGTGCAGAAACTGTTCGGCATGGACACGATTGCCATGTCCAGCCACAAGCGCCACGTCGCCTTGTCGCGCGAGGTTCTTGGAAAGATGAAACAGGGTATCTCGATCGGGATCGCCGCCGATGGTCCGCGTGGGCCTGAACGCGTATCTTCAACCGTGCCCCTGATCTGGGCGCGCACGTCGGGCAAACGGGTCTTTGGCATCACATTCTCAGCCAAACACGGAAGCGAGGCTGGAACCTGGGATCGCCTACTGATGCCGCGCCCGTGGCGGAACGAAGGCGTCTTTTTGTGCCGCGAATGGACGAATCCCGTTCCGCGCAAAGCGACCGAAGACCAGATCGAAGCGCTGCGCCTCAGCCTTGAAAAACATATGAACGACATCACCGCCGAGGCTGACCGGATGGTTGGGCGCGAGCCGTGGTCGCCGAAGGGCTAACCGCCCCTCAGCCTTTGCATCAGATAGATTTCGCTGCCTTCAGGGATCGGCTCGGTCAGACCGCTGGCTACAACGCGCCCGTCAATCGCGATGGACACGCCGGCATCTATCGGCCCTTGAAGCTGAGGATGTAGCCGCACCAGTTCCTGTAGCAGCTCACCCGTGGTTTTGGCATCGACCTCCACCACCTGCTGGCCCCCGGTCAAAGACCGAAGACCAGACCAGAGGTGAACCTCAACCATTGTCTCTAAGCGCGGCCAGAATGCGCGGCGGGGACATCGGCAGTTGTTTCATTCGAACGCCCGCCGCTTGCGATACCGCATTTGCGATAGCGGCCAGAGGCGGCACGATTCCTGTTTCACCCACTCCGCGCACGCCGAACGGGTGGCCAGGGTTGGGGACTTCGACAATCACCGTGTCGATCATGGGCAGGTCACTGGCGACGGGGATGCGATAGTCAAGGAAGATCGAGTTTTGCAGCCGACCATCCTCGCCATAGATATATTCCTCGTTCAGCGCCCAACCGATCCCTTGTGCAGCGCCGCCTTGGTACTGGCCTTCCACATAGGTCGGGTGGATAGCCTTGCCCGCGTCCTGAATGACCGTATAGCGCGTGATGCTGGTCTTACCCGTTTCCGGGTCAACTTCGGCATCCACAATATGCGTGCCGAAGGATACACCTGCACCTTCGGGCGTCGCCTCGAAATGGCCCGAGATCGGCCCCCCGGTGCTGCCCATATTGGCCGTGATATCAGCCAGTGGCATCGGATCGAAATCTCCGGCATTGGGGCCAGACGGGACAGCGCAACCGTTTTCCCATTTTACCGCGTCCACGGGGATGCCCCACTTGGCCGCCGCGCGTTCGCTCAGTTTCTCAACCGCATGGCGCGCCGCTTTGATGGTCGCCAGACCGCTGGCATAGGTCACGCGTGAACCGTGGCTGACATCGTTATAGCCCAGCGTCGCCGTATCCGCGATTGTCACACGGATGTTTTCATAAGGGATACCAAGCACTTCGGCCGCCATCAGCGCCATCGACGCGCGCGAGCCGCCAATATCCGGCGTCCCCACCATCAACTGCGCCGAGCCGTCCTCGGACAGGGCCAGCGACACGCTTGTCTCGCCGCCGTGGTTGAACCAGAACCCGCAGGAAATCCCGCGCCCCTGCCCTGGCTTCAGTGGGGCCGAATAATGCGGATGCGCCTTGGCCGCTTCCAGCGTTTCAACCAGACCGATCCGCTGATAGCGCGGGCCATAGCTGGCCTTGGTCCCTTCATGGGCCGCGTTTTTCAGGCGTACATCGACCGGGTCCAGACCCAGCTTCTTGCACAGCTCGTCAATCACCGACTCAACGGCAAACGCGCCCATTGGCGCACCCGGCGCGCGATAGGCCGCCTGTTTCGGACGGTTGGCCATGACGTCATAGCCGATCTGCTTGACGTTGGTCAGGTTGTAAGGCGCAAAGGCGCACATGGCGGTCATGTCGCCGGGCGCGCCCGGGAATGCCCCACCCTGCAAGCGGAACACACCCTGCGCTGCAGAGATTGTGCCGTCCTTCTTCATCCCGATTTTGATATCCATCGACGCCGAAGCTGTCGGGCCAGTCGCCCGGAACACCTCGGATCGGGTCATCACAACTTTAACGGGCCGGTTGGCCTTGCGGCTGAGTGCCAGCGCGACAGGTTCGATGAATACCGTTGTCTTGCCGCCGAAACCGCCTCCGATCTCGGATGCGGTGACGCGCAATTGCGAGGTTTCGATGCCCAAAAGCGCCGCACAGGTTTTTTGCGCGATCCAGTGACCTTGGGTGGTACACCACAGCTCACCCTTGCCGTCATTGCCCAGCATGCCCAGACAGGCGTGCGGCTCGATATAGCCCTGATGGGTGGCTTCGGTGACGAAACTGTCTTCGATCACCAGATCTGCCTCAGCGAACCCGGCCTCGACATCGCCGTGGCCGCTTTCGTGATAACGCACGACGTTGGGATGCATCCCCTCGGGCACGGAATAATCCGCAGCCCCTTCGCGGATGACCGGCGCATCCGGGGCCATCGCCTTGTCCACGTCAGTGACGTGGGGCAGAACCTCGTACTCGACCTCGATCAGTTTCAGCGCGTCGCGCGCGGCCAGAGCCGATGTCGCCGCAACGGCCGCAACTGCGTGCCCGTCATACAGCGCCTTTTCCCCCGCCATGACGTTTTCCAGCACATTCCAGAACTCACCTTCCAGGCCGGGCATGAACGGCACTTCGGCGAAATCGGCGCGGGTGACGACGGCTTTGACGTCCTTCAACGCCTCAGCTTTGGACGCGTCGATCTTCACAATCCGCGCATGGGCATGGGGCGAGCGCAGGATCGCACCGTGCAGCATCCCCGGGGCTGACATGTCCGCGCCAAACTTGGCCCGGCCCGTGACCTTGTCCAACCCGTCTGGGCGGTTCGGGCGAGTGCCGACAAAGGTAAATTCTGTCTTACGATCGTCCAGAGCCATTACGACGCCTCCCGCAATTCTTCTGCCGTTTCCATCACGGCGCGAATGATCTTGTCATAACCGGTGCAGCGGCAAAGGTTGCCTGCAAGCCAGTACCTGGTTTCTTCCTCGGTCGGGTTGGGGTTCTTTTCCAGCAGCGACTTGGCCGCCACCAGAATGCCCGGTGTGCAGATGCCACATTGCAGGGCGGCATGGTCGATGAACTTCTGCTGTAACGGGTGCAGCACGTCACCGTCCGCGATACCTTCGACGGTTTCGATCTGCTTACCCTCGGCCTCGGCACCCAACATCAGGCACGAACAGACCAAACGGCCATCGACGGTGACGGAACACGCGCCGCAGTCGCCGGTTCCGCAGCCCTCTTTCGCGCCGGTCAGGTTCAGCTTGTCGCGCAGACAGTCCAACAAGGTTTCACGGGGGTCGCACAGAAAATCGACCCCATCCCCGTTCACGGTGGTGGATACGTGGAGCTTACTCATGCTTTTTCTCCCTTCGCGCGGGCATAGGCGATTTTCGCGGCACGTTTGGCCAGAACGCCAGCGACCTCGGTGCGGAATGCGATCGTGCCGCGTTTATCGTCAATCGGGTTACAGGCTGCAGAGGCCGCTGCCGCCAGCGCGTCCAGCGTGGTATCGTCCAGAGTGCTACCGATGATGGCCTTGGCGCAATCTTCAACCAACAGCACTGTTGGCGCGACCGCGCCCAGCGACACACGCGCCTCGACCACAGTATCGCCATCCAGACGCAGGCTGACACCTACGCCGACCACGGCGATATCCATCTCGGTGCGCGGAATGAACCGCAGATAGGCGTCGCCCGCATTGTCCCCGCGCACAGGGATATTCACGGCTGAGACAACCTCGCCCTTGGCCAGCGACGTTTTGCCGGGGCCGGTGGGGATGTCTTCGACCGCCACCTCGCGCTCACCTTCGGGGCTGGTGACCGTCACAGTCACGCCTGCCGCAACCATCGCAGGCACCGAATCCGCCGCCGGAGAACCATTGCACAAATTGCCGGTCAGCGTTGCGCGGCCCTGCACCTGCGTGGATCCGATCAAGTCCATCGCCTCAACCACGCCGGGCCAGTCGCGGCCAAGCTCGGGGTGTTCGCTCATCTCGGCGCCGGTGGCGGCAACGCCCAGCGTCCAGCTTCCATCAGCGTTGCGGGTTATGTCGCTGACACCGTCGATTTTCTTGATGTCGATCAGCGTGTCGGGCGTGACCAGTTCCGAGCGCAACTGCACCAGAACATCCGTTCCGCCAGCCAGAAAGCGGGTGACGCCCGTTGCGTTTGCAGCTAGAGCCGACGCCTCGGCGAAACTGGCGGGACTGTGATAATCCATGAAAATACCTCGCACCTGTTGATCAGGATTCACTGGGGTTCGCAGGGGACGTTAGTGCAGCACCGCCCCGGCGTCCATGGCTGGAACGACCAAATTTTGCGATTCAAAATGTCGTTTCTAAACTTCCGATCAGAGGTCGATCTCGATCACGCCATCTTTTTGCGCAGCTCGGCTTTGGCAAAGGATGATCGCCCCCTCGCGCTGCTTGTTGGACAAAACGAAATCACGGTGTTCGACCTCACCCGAGACCACGCCGCATTTACAGACCCCGCAGATGCCGTCAGCGCATTTCACATCCACGTGTATACCCGCCTCATTCAACACCTGCGCGGCGTCCTTGTTTGCGGGCACAGTCAGATCGCGGCCCGACTTGGCCAGCCGCAGGGTGAATTCGTGATTCTCGTATTCGGGTTGTTCGGGGACCGAGAAATACTCCAGATGCCGCGCCTCATCGGGAAAGCCCTTACGCTCAGCCGCCTGCATCACCCCGTCCATGAACCGATCCGGTCCGCAGGTATAGACATGCCAGCCGGTCTGATAAGCCGACAGGATCGCATCCAGATCAGCGCGCGTGCCCTCGTCCGAGAAATGATAGTGGACGCGATCCGCCCACGGCATCGTCGCCAGATCCTGCAGATACCCGGCCCCGGCGCGGGTGCTGGCGGAATAATGCAGTTCGAACGGTTTGCCCAAGGCGTGCAACCGATGGGCGAAGGCTATCATCGGCGTTATTCCGATTCCGCCGCCCATCAGAAAACTCTTAGTCGCGCCTTCGTCCAGTTCAAAATGGTTGATGGGTTTCGAGATGAAGACCTTGCGCCCCTCGTTGAAAATCCGGTGCAGCAGGGCCGAGCCGCCGCGTCCGTCATCCTCGCGCAGCACACCGATCTGATAGGTCATGCGGTCGGACGGATCGCCGGACATGGAATACTGCCGCAGGAATTCCGGCGCGACCAGAACGTCCAGATGCGCGCCAGCAGTCCATTCCGGCAAAGGCGAGCCGTCCAGAGTAGAGAATTCGTACTTGGTCACATCCGCCGTCATCTTACCGACCTTCGTCAGTTCAACCCGCATCACCGGAGCATCGCCCGCGATCGCGTAGCGGTGAATCACCGACATATCACCCGCAGCTTTGCGGGCCTTGTATTCATCTGCGGTCACCATTGCCTGATACGCGGCGATCCCGGCCTCGCGGTCCATGCCAAAAGGATAGGGCCAGGGATGCGGCGCAAGGTAGGCGGGGTAGACCGCAAGCGTCTGGTCTTCGTATTTCAGATCAAGATCGGTTTGCAGGTCTCGTCGGTTCAACGGATGCTCGGTCGGGCGGTAAGCGCCGTCCGATTGCACTTCGATGTCCCACCACCATTTCTTGATGTCGTTCAGGCCGCCATTGCCGACAGTGTCATCCAGTTTCGCCAACGCGGGCGCGGCCTGAGGGATGTTCATCGCGGCCCATCGGAACGGACGCTCTTTGAAGATTCCCTCAAGGTTCCACGGGCAGGTCTTCATGCACCGCCCGCACATTGCACCGCCCGGCGTGGTCACGCGGTAGGTGGCGCATTTCTGGCTGTCGGATTTCCAGATTTCATAGCCGTTGAACATCAGCTTTGGCCCGGCGGTGATCGCGCCCGAGGGACATTCGCGGGCGCATTTGTTGCAAGACTCGCAAAAGGTTTGCAGGCCGAAATCAATCGGCTTGTCCTGGGCCATCGGCATATCCGTGGTCACCGCACCGGACTTCAGGCGCGGCCCGAGGTAGGGATTCAGGATCACCTCTCCGATCCGGCTGACCTCACCCAACCCGGACAGCAACAGAAGGGGCGGTTGCAACACCTCACCATCCATTACCGTATGCGCGCGGGCCTTGTACCCGAGGTTACGGATCTGCTGCGCGATCACCCCACCCAGAAGCGAGAACCGCAGATAAGCGCGCATCGACTGCGCGACGCTGATCCAGTCATCGCCGCTGGCGCCCTCCATCGTTTCATAGCCTTGGTCGATGATCATGCTGATGGCTTGGTCGTGGGGCGGATTGATCTCCTCGCCCGTCGCATCATGGGAGTACCACGCCCACTCGGGGCAGCGGCTAAGGCCCACCGCATCAACGCCCAGAAAATACGTTGCCGCCTTGATATTCGCGGCATTGCGTGCGGTATCGGTTGGTGGCGAAGTGTCCGCGCTTTCCCCATCCTGCAACAACACAAACGCGCCCAGCGCGCGGCGCTGCGCAAAACTGGGGGCCGCTTTGCGAACGTAATAACCGCCTTTCGCCGCGTCCTGCAGATTTTTCCCCATATCTCCGAATTGCGCCCGTGCGAACATGTCAGCGCGTTTGGGGACGCGGGCGACGTTTTCTTCGTCAATATACGTGGTGGGCGCGTCGACCCGCTTGAGTTTTTCAAACGGATGCGCCCCATCCACATAGCGCCGTTTGGCATAAGCGTCGCGATTCAGCGCGTTCTTGGCAAACCCCGTACCCAGCCACCAAGCGGGGCCTTGGGTGTGAAACCACGGCTGCCGGGCCATCGGCGCCAATGGCAGATCATGCGCGATCTCCATCTCGGTCGTCACGGCAGCCAGCCCGAACCGTTTGCCCAGCCATGGGGCAACGACCTCTCCGTCCTCGACCGAACACAGGCCCGCCGCGACGGCGAGCTTTCCCAGATCAACCTCGGACGACATGACCGTGTGCGCCCGCGCGTCAAACCCCAGAATGCGGATGTAATTGGCGATGACCACCGCGTTCTCGGTGGCCAGCAGACATGCGCGGTGGTCCTGCGCGTTCATGATCCACTCGGACCCGGGTTCTTCCGGATTTGGGTCGCGGTTGTATTCGTACAGAAAGACAATCGCATGACGATGACGGTCCATGGGGCGCGGCTCGGCCTCCATGCTTTCCTTCAAATCGGCCATGATCAGGTCGATGCCGGACGCCAGCGTCTTGGTCTGGCGCGTCTTCAACGCATGGGCCAGACGGTCAATATCGGGGTTGCGGCGGGGTTCGGACAGCAATGCCTCGGCGGGAAGCGGACCGCAGCCCATCATGGATGCATCGTTGAAATATCCAAACGCCTTCAGGTGGTTGGCACGCTCTGTCGGATCTGTGGGTATATCGGACGGCACCGGGTTCACGAACCCGTCGCGGATCGCATCCATCATCGCCTGAAACTCACCCATCGCATTCACGATGCTTTCGGGCTGATTAGGGCGCTGGAAACTGAGAACCGGCATTTGACGGGCCCCAGACATATCTGGCATCGCGGTCTGCCGGGCCAGCCGTTCCAAAGGGTACGACCCCATATGTACCGGCCTGTTCCTGTCCGAGAAAAAGCGGATCCCCATCGCGTGCCTCCTGTTTGCTCAACGTCATCTAAATCGTCATGGATCACCAATCCATTCATGAATTATCATAGACGGCATGAGCAAAATTGATTTCACTGACCTTGATGGCAAAGTTCTGCGCGTCTTTTTGACGATACTCGAGGAGAACTCGGTCTCAAAGGCTGCGGACCGAATGGGCGTTACGCAATCGGCGATCAGCCATACGCTGGCCAAGCTGAGGCAGGTTCTGGGAGACCCTTTGTTTGTTCGTTCAGGTCAAGGCCTGATACCGACCGAACGCGCCCTGTCCCTGAAAGAACCGGTGCAAGGCGTGCTTGATGGATTGCGGGCGCTGACCGACGATCGCCCGTTCGATCCGCTATCCGAGGAATTGCACGTTCAAATCGCCACAAACGACATGCCGCGAGAGTTGATCTTCCCCAAACTGCTCCGCTTGGTCCGTTCCGAAGGTATCAGACTGCGGCTTGGCTTTATTCCCTCGGGCGTACCGGATCCGGACCTGCTGCGCAGCGACCGGTGTCAGTTGATGCTGTCCCCATTGCCACCGGATGGGCCAGACATCTTTCAAAAGCGTGTCCTCAGCAGCCCGCTGATGATCTATTACGACGGAACCCGCCGCCAGCCGCCAACCGATTGGAAAACATATTGCGAAACCGAACATGTCGAGGTGCGGTTCACGGACGGGCGCAGTTCGCGCGCGGTCATGCGGGGTGTGGACCAAAACCAGATCAGGCCCGCCACGGTCACCTTACCCCATTTCAACGCCATCCCATCCTTTGTGAAAGGAAGCGACCTGATTTCAACCGACACGGCCTTGATGAGGCACGGTGCCCTCGCCGCGTTGGATTGCGCACCGTTACCGTTTCACTGTGAACCGGTCTCGATCTACATGGTCTGGCATCAGAGGTTTGCCAATGACCCCGCGCATCGCTGGTTGCGGGGACGAATAGAAAACATAGCGGCCACGCTTCACGATTGAGACAGCAGCCAGTTCTTCATCAACGCAACCAATTCGGGCTGCCGCGGTTTTGCCGGGCTGACAACATGGAACCCAAGGTCTTCGATCAGAACATCCGACAAGGGCCGTTCAAGCCGTCCCGATGCAAGTTCCGTCGCGACCAGAGGTTCATGTGCCAGTGCAATCCCCTGCCCCGAGGCAGCGGCGTCAATGGTCAGACTCGTCTGGCTGAAACTCATAACTCGAGGCTTGCCAACCAGCCCAAGGCGTTCAAGGAACAGCGGCCACAACCCATGCGTATCGTTCAGAAGAACGTGGTCCAAAAGGTCCGCTGGTCGCGTGATCTCCCCTGCCAATTCGGGGCTGCAGACCGGAACGAACGCATTTGAAAACAAAGGGGTTGATGTCAGGCCCGCCCCAAACGGCGCTCGTCCCTGCCGCACGGCGATGTCCACGCCGTCACCCTTGAAATCCGCCAGCCGTTCCCGCGCATCAATTTTCACCGAGATGTCGGGGTGCTTGTCTGTCAGATCTGGCAAACGCGGCACCAGCCATTTTGAAGCGAAGCTTGGTGTCACTGAAACAACAACTTGCTGATCGCAGGACAATTCATCCACGGCCTCTTCAATCAACCTGAACGCCCGGCGCAGTGGCGCATGAAAACGGCGACCCGCCTCGGTCAGCGCCAAACCGCGCGGCAGACGTTCAAACAGCTTTTCGGCCAGTCGCGCCTCAAGCCCACGGACCTGTTGCGCCACGGCACCCTGAGTGACGCCAAGTTCCTCTGCTGCAAGCCGGAAATTCAAATGCCGGGCCGCAACTTCAAAGGCGCGGAGCGCGTTCAATGGGGGCAGGGCTGCCATTTGCTTATCCTGTAGTTTTTCTACAGCATAAAGACAGAAGAACTGATTGGTCAAACCACCAGTCAGAGCGCATCTTTAGAGCACTAGACATCGGAGGCTTGAGATGACGAAAGTAGCGCTAATTACAGCAGGCGGCAGCGGCATGGGGGCAGATTCTGCCCGCCGCTTGGCCGCCGACGGGTTCAAGGTGGGCATCCTGTCCTCGTCGGGCAAAGGCGAGGCATTGGCGCATGAACTGGGCGGGGTCGGCGTGACCGGGTCGAACCAGTCTACAGACGACCTGCAAAAACTGGTCGATGCAGCGATGGCCCATTGGGGACGCATAGATGTGCTTGTGAATTCCGCGGGGCACGGGCCGCGCGCGCCCATTCTGGATCTGACCGATGAAGACTGGCACACGGGAATGGATGTGTATTTCATGAACGCCGTCCGGCCAACGCGGCTGGTGACGCCGATCATGCAGGCGCAAGGCGGTGGCTCGATCATCAACATATCGACTTTTGCTGCGTTCGAGCCTGACCCCGTGTTTCCAACCTCGGGCGTGTTCCGCGCTGGCCTTGCCGCCTTCACCAAGCTGTATTCAGACAAATACGCCGCTGACAATATCCGCATGAACAACATCCTGCCCGGCTTTATCGACAGCCTGCCCGAGAACGAGGATTTCCGCGCCCGCATTCCTATGGGCCGATATGGGCGCAGCTATGATGAGATCGCCTCGGTCGTTGCATTGCTTGCGTCAGAAGGCGGGGGTTACATCACGGGCCAAAACATACGCGTTGACGGCGGCATTACCCGGTCGGTCTGAATTCAGAACCGCGCTTTGACAAAATGAGTCAACGCCGCGCCGGTTTCAAAATAGGCGCGGCGCAGGCCGGTCCAGCTTTCGCAGTATTCCGACACCATCGGGACGGGCAAGAGATCGGGATCTTCGCGCAACAGGCTTTCGGCCACCAACCGGCCAAACACGGTTCCCGGCCCGATGCCTCGCCCGGAATACCCATGGACAGAAAGCGCGTTTGGGCCAATCTCGGTGATCTTCGGGATATGATCCGAGGTCATCGCGATCCGCCCATGCCAGCCCTCAGTCAACGGCAGGTCGGACAGTTGCGGGAACAGTTCGGACAATTTGCGCCGAATCCAGCGCCTGTGCGCTCCACTCCCCGCGTGTGAAAGATCACCCATCGCACCGATAATGAACCGATCATCCTGATCGACGCGGAATGAGGTCATGATCAACCCAGTATCCCAACACCCTTCTCCGCCCGGCAAAATGCTGGCCCGCAGGTTGTCCGACAAGGGGGCGGTGGAAAACTGGAAATAGTAGACGGGGACATAAGCCGGTGCCGACGCCGCAAGGCTTTGATGATAGGCGTTTGTGGCCTGAATCACGGCTTTGGCTCGCACTGAGCCTCGTTCCGTTTCAAGCACCCAGATATCCCCGCTACGGGTCAACGATTGAACCGGGCTGCGCGTGAAAACCTGCGCCCCGGCCTCGGACGCAGCCCGTGCAAGCCCGCGCACATAGCCCAGCGGCTGAATGGTTCCGGCCCGCGGGTCAAACAGTGATCCGTGGAAAGCCGCGCTGCCTGTGCGTTGGCGCGTCTGATCGGTGGATAACAACTCAACCGGCGCACCCACTGCGCGTTGCTGCGCGTAGCGGTTTTGCAGATCTTTCAAACCCGCACCGGAATGGGCGCAATGCACGGTTCCGTTGCGCACAGGTTCGCAATCAATCGCGTGCCGCTCGATCAGTTCAAAGACGTCGGCAGGTGCGACAGCAAGCAGGTTGATCAGGCGATCCCCTGACGCTGCCCCCAGATGTGCCCGGATATCCTCGGGTGGCAGCCACAATCCGGCATTTGCAAGACCCACATTGCGGCCTGACCCGCCATGCCCGATCTCTTGCGCCTCAAGCAAACAAACCGACGCCCCGGCACGCGCAGCGGTCAACGCCGCCGCGCAGCCGGTATACCCCCCGCCGATCACCGCAAGATCGACGGTCAGGGTATTTGTCAGCACAGTGCTTTCGACCCGTTCGCGGCAGGTCTGTTGCCAAAGGGACTGGTCATGGTCGCGCACGGGCTGCTCCTTGAAAATTGGTCGGATCATCCAGCTTGCATCAGCCGGTTGCAAGGGCCCTTTGGTCCTCGCGCCCCATGGCAAGAAGGACCGGTTGCGTGTCCTGCCGTTCCTGAAACGCGGCCTTGTCCTTCATCCCACGCCAATTCGCCTGCACCAGTGATTGCGCAACAGCACCGCTCAGCGTTGCGCCGGGACCGGTGACTATGAAAAGGTCAGGTGCGAATTCGCGGGCCGCCGTCTGTACGGAACGGGTGAAGTCGTAGGCCTCCGTCACCTGATGCCCCAACGTATAATCCCAAAGTTCCTGCGTATCCGTAGCGCCCGGCCACCAAACCTTGCCCCGCCCGTCGATAAGGGGCCGGGTCGGTTGGCTGAAAAGTTCAACCCCTAGGCGCGACCGCCCCTCAGCGGCGACTGGCGCTTGCAGAGGTGTATGGAATGCGGCGTGGTTCGCCAGTCGCATTGGGAACTGATTTTGGACAACAGGCTGAGAGGTTTCAAAGGCCTTCAGCCCCACCTCATTGCCCGCCAGCACAAGCATACCCCCCAAGTCGATCGACAATGCCAGATCATGACCGTCGATCGCATTGATCCGCGCGACATCGGCCAGCAACTCCGCCTTGCGGACCGGATCGTTTTTCCATGTCTCATCTGTAAAGGGATAGACAAGCTGCCCGCCAATCAGGTGATCCTGCATCAACGTCCCCATGGTGTTCACGACGCGGAACCCGTTCTCGGGCGACAACGCACCCGCCACGACCAGGGCGATATACCACCCCATCGAGTTCCCGGTGACAGCGACCACCTCGATATCGTCAGCCAGATCCAAGGCATCCGATAAGGATGCCGCATAGATCAAAGGCGAGGCGACATCCCCCCGCGAGTATTTGCTGACCGAAAAGCGCCCCGCGCCGTCCAGATCAGTTACCCGCTCTTGTCCGGCCTCAGCACGAAGATCGTCAAACCGGTGGAGCATGTCCATGCGGTCTGCGTGGTGGCGATGCAAATATCCCAACTCAGGCTTATTATAAGTGCCCCGCCCGGGGCAGATGACAACTGCGGTGCGGGTCATGATCGGCCTCCGGTCAGCTTGAGCGCAGCTTCAACGATGCTTTCTTCTGACGGTAAAGGCGCGGCATAGGCGGGGCCGGTCGCGATAAAGCAGTCCTCAGCCACGACCCGTGCGACAAGGGTATCGGCGCTGTTTTCGGCAAAAAAGGCCATCAACGCCTCGGACTGGCTTCCGGTCCGGCGGCATTCATCCATGATCAGGATATGTTTGCATCCCTTGGTCGCCGCGCGCAGCGCTTCTGCCGGTAGTGGCGCAAGCCAGCGCATATCAATGACACGAGGCTTTAGCCCAGCCGCCCGCAAAGCAGGCAGCGCCTTTTGCGACAGGTAGTGCCCGTTGCCATAGGTGACGATCGCCAGATCGGTCCCGTCACCGTGCACCCCGACCTCTCCAATCGCGATGCGTTGATCCGGCGAGGGATAGGTCGTCATCCACCCGGCATCCTGAGCTTCGTGCAGATCGCGCATGGGATACAGCGCGATAGGTTCCAGAAACACCACAACACGTTGTTCTTCCCGCGCCAGCCGCACGCATTCACGCAGCATCTGCGCAGCGTCCGATCCTGTCGAAGGGCAGGCGATAATCACCCCGGGAATATCGCGCAATACGGCCAGAGAGTTGTCGTTGTGGAAATGCCCCCCGAACCCTTTCTGATACCCCAGACCCGCAATCCGCAGAACCATCGGGTTCGAGAACTGGCCGTTCGAGAAAAACGGTAGGGTTGCCGCCTCGCCCCTGATCTGGTCTTCGGCATTATGAAGATAGGCGAGGAACTGGATTTCGGGGATCGGGATGAACCCGTTATGCCCCATGCCGATTGCCAGCCCCAGAATTGATTGCTCGTCCAACAGCGTATCAATAACCCGATCCGGCCCGAACCGTTGTTGCAGCTTTTGCGTCACGCCATAGACGCCGCCCTTGCGACCGACATCTTCGCCCATACAGACAATCTCGCCATGCTCCAGCATCAAATCGGTCAGTGCCCAGTTAATCAGTCGGCTCATGGGTTGGGGATCGTCCATCGCGCGTAGATCGCTTCCAAACGCGCGCGTGCGTGCCTCGGCGCTTGGGCCATTGGTGGGCTTGCAGGCACGTGTTGGGGGAATCAGGCTTGCCATGACCTCGGCCGCGTCGGCCAGGTGCGGGCGCGAAGCGGCCTCGGCTGCGATACGCTCAGTTCGGGCGCAGGTGTCATTGTAAATCTTCAGCGCCTGATCGGGCGTCAGCGCGCCTGCCTGACCCAACAGTCGCACCGAATGCAGTAGAGGATCATTCGCTTCATCCGCTTCAACTTCGGACTTTGTCAAATAGGTCGTGGGCACGTCCGCCCCGGCATGACCATAAAGGCGCACAGTGCGCAGATGCAGAAACGCTGGCTTGCGCCGGGTTCGGACGTAGTCAGCAGCTTCTTTAGCCACGGCAAAAGTTTCAAAAATGTCCAAACCGTTGGCTTGGAAGTACTTTATCCCCGGTCGGTGCTGCATGGACGCCTGAATCCAACCGGTGGGCGTCTTCACCGAAATGCCGATCCCGTTATCCTCGCACACAAACAAAAGAGGCAACGGCGTTGACTGAACACTGGTCCAACCCGCCGTGTTGATCGCGCCCTGAGCTGTCGAATGGTTGGCCGACGCATCACCAAAGGAACACATCGCTATTCCATCTTCAGGCAGTTCCCGGTGTTCGGGATCGTGACGCCGTGCCGCGCCCAATGAATAGGCCGCGCCAACCGCCTTGGGCAGGTGGCTGGCAATCGTAGACGTCTGCGGCGGGATCATCAGCGCCTTGGACCCCAAGACCTTATGCCGCCCTCCCGATGTCGGCTCTTCTTTCGAGCAGGCAAAGCTTAGCAACATGTCCCACGCTATCTGCTGACCCGGCACTTGCTCGGAACGCGCAATTTGAAACGCCGCATCGCGGTAATGCAGGAACGCGATATCGGTCGGGCGCAATGCATGAGCCACCGCAGCCATCCCTTCGTGCCCCGAGGAGCCGATGGTATAGAACCCCTGCCCCGCCTTCTGCATCGCACGGCTGGTCCGGTCCAACGCCCGACTAAGCACCTGCGACCGAAACAGGGAAACCGCGTCTGTCTTGTTCAACCCCGGGCAAGGCAATGGGCCGTCTGGCAGATCCCCCTGTGCGACCCGGGTCAGAAAATTGTCGTGAACGATCTGAGCGCGATCCATCAGCGGCCTCATTCAAAAACTGTTTCGCAGCAGCATCCACGATGGGATACTCTCTTTGTCACAGGCTTCACACGGTTTTGGCAACGGAAAGTCGCCGTTGCACCTTGCACCGCCAACACATCCCATCCGGCCCGGCCCCAAGGCACCTTCGCCACAAGTGAACCCAGATCTCTGTATCGGACTGGCGCACACGAAAGGCCAGTGATATTCCATTCAAAAGGTATGAGGAAATATCATATGATTGCGCCTCGTCGGTTTCTGCCCTCGATCCCCTCGCTGCTGGCGCTTGAGGCCGTGGATCGTTTGGGAAGCGCCTCGGCCGCTGCCGAAGAACTGTCCCTGACCCAAAGCGCAATCAGTCGGCAGCTCAAGACTTTGGAAGAACAGTTGGGCGTCGACCTCATCCAACGCAGTCATATGCGGCTTCACTTGACGCCTGCGGCAAAGGAATATGTTCAGGTGGCCCGCGCGACCTTGCATCAGTTGGCGCAGGCTTCGTTGAAACTAAAGGCCAACCCGACCGGCGGATCCCTGAACCTTTCGATACTGCCCGCGTTCGGAATGCACTGGTTGGCGCCACGCCTTCAGGACTTTGCCCGCAAGCACCCCGAGGTCACGGTGAACCTGAATACACGCCTGCGCCCCTTTGATTTTGACAGGGAACGCTTTGACGCCGCAATCCATTTCGGCCGCAAAGACTGGACCGGCGTCAACTACCTTCCCATCATGCGAGAAGACGTCCTGCCGGTCTGCGCGCCCGCGCTGCTACCCGACCAGAACGGCAACATCGAGTGGTTGCTGAAAGCGCCCCTTCTGCAATTGGAAACGCGCCCCGACGCGTGGGAGAAATGGTTCGCCGTTCAAGGGCACGAGGTTTCGGGCATTCAGGGAATGCTGTTTGATCAGTTCTCGACAATGTGCCAGGCAACCATTCATGGGCTGGGCGTTGCATTGCTGCCCAGCTATTTGGTTGATGATGACCTAAAGTCTGGACGACTGGCCCTTGCCTGGGACGGTCCGGGTTTCAGTCTGGGCGATTTCTACCTTGTTTGGCCGCAATCCAGAGCAGAGCCTGAGCCGCTCAAGTCATTCCGGCTCTGGCTGCAAGATCAGGTTGCGGCTTCAGATACCGACAGCTCTGACGCGGACTAAGCCAGCGCCGCCTTCAACTTAACTGCCAGTTGGCAACGCGCGCGGCAGGTGCGGGCAAGGCCCGCACCTGCCATGCCCAACGGGAGTAGGTGTTTCGACAGAAACATCGACGACGGGCGGGAGAGCCTCTTTCGATCTAGGTATCCAGCGAACGGGCGATCAATTCCTTCATAATCTCGTTGGTGCCACCGTAAATCATCTGAACCCGCGCGTCCGTGTAAAGGCGGGCAATCGGATACTCCATCATGAACCCATAACCACCGAAAAGCTGAAGGCATTCATGCATGACTTCGTTTTGCGCCTCGGACCCCCAATACTTGGCCATGGACGCCGTCGCAGCGTCCAAAGTTCCTGCCTCCAGCTTGGCAATACAATCGCTCACAAAGCTGCGCAGAATTTCGGCCTTGGTCTTGCACTCGGCCAGCTTGAAGCGGGTGTTCTGGAAATCCATGACACGCTGCCCAAAGGCTTTGCGTTCCTGCGTGTATTTCACCGTTTCGGCGATTGCGTAATCAATAGACCCCAGCGCGATGATGGCGATCGTGAGGCGTTCCCACGGCAGTTGTTTCATCATCTGGTAGAAACCCTGCCCTTCTTCGGGCCCGATCAGGTTCGTCATCGGAACCTTCACGTCTTCAAAGAACAGCTCGGCCGTATCGTTGCCTTTCATACCCAGTTTTTTCAGGTTGCGACCTTTGCGAAACCCTTCGGCGCCATCTGTTTCGACGGCGACCAGTGAAACTCCCTTGGAGCCCTCGGACTTGTCGGTTTTCGCCGCAACCAGAATAAGGTCGGCAGATTGCCCATTGGTGATGAAAATCTTAGAGCCATTCAGGCGATAGCAGTTCCCGTCCTTTTCTGCGGTTGTACGGATGGACTGAACGTCAGATCCCGCCCCAGGTTCGGTCATCGCCAATGCGCCAACCATTTCGCCAGAGGCCAGCTTGGGCAGCCACTTTTGTTTCTGCTCATCGCTTCCGTAGGCAGTAATATAGTGGGTCACGATGGACTGAATTCCATACCCCCAACCTGCGTCCCCATGTGAGGTTTGCGCATACATCGTGATCGCGTCAAACCCAATGTCGCCGCCAACGCCGCCGTATTCCTCGGGGATGGCACCCGCCATCAGCCCCATATCCCCGGCCTTGCGCCAGAATTCCCGGTCAACAACACCGTTGTCGTTCCACCGTTCGATATTCGGCACCAGTTCATCTGCCATAAATCGGCTCGCCATTTCAGCGAACATCTTGTGTTCTTCTGTCGCCCAAGCGGATGTAGCAGAAATCAGAGACATAGAGCGTCCTCCCAAAAACAAATTTTGCGCACCGTAATCTGCACCGACAAACGATCCAATGCGTGCAGAGACACACAACGCAACGTCATTTCAGGAATTCGAACAGGCCGAAACTAATTCAGCAACGCCGCTTCCAGAAGAACCTTTGCGGCGGCCTTGGCTTCGCGGGCCGGGTCGCAGGATTTGAGCAGAACCGCCGTTACGATGGCCCCTTCTTTCAGCAATAGAATCTGACAGGCAAGTGCCTCAGGGGCAGACGCGCCTGCCCTGCGTGCAAGATCGGTGAAATACTCCAACAGCAGGCGTTTATGTTCGGCCGCCTGAACATGGATCGGATGCGTCTTGTCCTGAAACTCTGCACCGGCCTTGATGAACATGCAGCCGCGAAATCCATCCTCTTCGAACCATTCGCCCAAGGCGTCGAAACTGGCGATCAACTGATCAGCCGGCGTGTCGGCAAGTTCTTCTATGCGACGCAGAAACCAGTTTCTAAAGTTCTCGTCCCGCAAACGCAGCGCAGCAAGGATCAATTCCTCTTTGGTTCGGAAATGCTTGTACATCGAGGTCTTGGACACGCCAGTTTCCACCACCAGTTTATCCATACCCGTGGCGTGGAATCCGTCTTGGTAAAAGACCTGCAGGGCCTTGCGGACCAGTTCATCTCGTTTGTTTGGGCGCATTTATTAGCTCAATCCTTGACTGATCTGTACATATTATTTTGATCTGAAAGCTACAACCTCTTTCCAAACCTGCGGGGAATATCTCAAGTAACACAAGAACCTTACAATACAGCCCCGAGAAAAATATCGACGTGACACTTGACAAACATTACCGATCTGTACACCTTCAATTACAACATGTACCGATCAGTAAACCTTTGGAGCTTCCAGATGAGACGCCGTGCCAGCCCCTTCTCACCTCAGTATGTCCCCATTCTTCTGACCATCGCATTGCTTGCGGCCTCATTGACCTGAAAGGAACCAGAATGACACGCCCCCCTCTTCCCCCGTTCACGCAGGAAACCGCCATTCAAAAGATTCGGATGGCTGAAAACGGCTGGAACAGCCGCGATCCGGATGTCGTCACGCCCGCCTACACCGAAGACAGTCAATGGCGTAATCGCGCCGAGTTCATTACCGGCCATGCAGAAATCCACGCCTTTCTGACGCGAAAGTGGCGGAAGGAACTGAATTACCGATTGATCAAAGAACTTTGGGCACATTCAGACAACCGGATTGCCGTGCGCTATGCGTATGAATGGCACGATGACAGCGGTCAGTGGTTCCGCTCATACGGGAACGAGAACTGGGAATTTGCTACTGATGGCCGGATGGCTAAACGTCATGCGTCATTGAATGATGTGCCGATTTCGGAAGAAGACCGGCTGTTTCACTGGCCCAGCGGCCCCCGGCCTGATGATCACCCCGGCCTGTCAGATCTCGGCCTGTAGAAAGGACAGCCCATGCCCCGTGCATTTTCCGAACTGATGTTCACGCCTGCCGTTCGCGCCCATCAGGAACGTATGGGTTCTGCCAAGACCTATGCCAAGTTCCTTGAGGGCGGCCCCCAGCAAGGTCATGAGATTGGCCCCGCAGAAAAAGCGTTTATCGAAGCCCGGGATGGGTTCTATCAATCCACGGTGTCCGAGACCGGCTGGCCTTATGTTCAGTATCGCGGTGGGCCTGCCGGATTTCTGAAAGTGTTTGGCCCGACAACGATTGGATACGCCGACTTTTCCGGCAACAAGCAGTATATTTCTCGTGGGAATCTGGACGGCAACGACCGGGTGGCCATGATCCTGATGGATTATGCAAACCAGCGCCGATTGAAGATTCTGGGGCGGGTCGCGTTCACCGAAGGCGAATCCGCCGCAGCCAGCCTGTTTCCCGATGAAGCCGATGCTGTGGCAGAACGCGCCGTCATTATTCGGGTCGAGGGGCTGGATTGGAATTGCCCGCGCCACATCACACCACGTTTTACCGAGGCGGAACTGCGCCCCCACCTGAACACGCTTGGTCAACAACTGGCGCAGCTTCAGGCCGAAAACGAGAAACTGAAACAGCAACTGGCAAGCCGATCCTGAAACGGCTTGCCGGAAGTCCTGATTATGTTCTGTAAGCAAGGAAGCAGTTCATGCCGCGTTCCACGTTGAATTTCGCTTTTATTTGCCTGATTGGCTGCACCCTGTCGACCGGAGTTCTGATGCTAGGCTTTTTTGCATCTCCCGAAGCGGTGCGTTCTTCTCCTCCGGCTACCTACAACTCTTTGTTGCTGGAGCATCTCGCGAAGCGATAAGGCAGATGGGGCTTAATTCTTCTTCAAAATACACATATATCCACTCGCACCCCCTTGACCTTCCCGTGACTGGAACCCTCATTTAGAGGGTGAAAAGCACTTCGGGATGAGTCGGATGACTACACCGCAGAAAATTCAATTGAAAATCACCGGAATGGGGTGTGCGTCCTGCGTTGGTCGCGTTGAGGCTGCTCTGGATGACGTTCCGGGCGTCACATCGGCCGCGGTCAATTTTGCTACCGAAACCGCACAGGTCTCATTTTCCGGGCCAGTTGAGTCGCTGACACACGCGCTGGATCAGGCGGGCTATCCCACTGCTATTGCTCATACGACGCTGAATGTTTCCGGCATGAGCTGCGCCTCATGCGTGCGCAAGATCGAAGGGCTTTTGTCAGGTGAGCCAGCCGTCGTTGAAGCGCAGGTCAATCTTGCGACTGAAACTGCGACGGTGACGTATGTGGACGGGGCAACCACCGCACAGGCGCTGGCGGACCTCTGTACCAAAGCGGGTTATCCAGCCCGTGTCGCGCAAGAGGACGGTGAAGCAGACCACAGCAAGGCGCAGGAAGCCAATTCGCTGACTCGCGCCACACTGTTTGCCGCAATGCTGGCGCTGCCCGTTTTTGTGCTGGAAATGGGCGGGCACGTGATCCCAGCCTTTCATCATTGGGTTCACGCCACGATTGGAACTCAGACAAGCCACCTTATTCAGTTTGGCCTGACCACTCTTCTTCTGCTTGGACCGGGTCGGGTCTTTTACGCGAAAGGCATCCCTTCTTTGCTGCGCAGGTCCCCGGACATGAACGCGCTGGTCGCCATGGGAACCGGGGCGGCCTATTTGTATTCGGTTGTCGCGACTTTTGCGCCGGGCGCCTTGCCGGAAGGCAGCGCCAATGTCTATTTCGAAGCGGCATCCGTCATCGTCGTCCTGATCCTTCTGGGTCGCGCGATGGAGGCACGCGCAAAGGGGCGCACTGGTGCTGCGATCCAGAAGCTGATCGGCCTGCAACCCAAATCGGCCAGGGTGGAACGGGACGGCACAATGATCGACCGCCCGATCTCGGAGATTGTGGTGGGCGATATCCTTCAGATCAGACCAGGTGAGCGTGTTCCGGTGGACGCCGAAGTTCTGGAAGGCACGTCCTTCGTGGATGAAAGCATGATTACGGGTGAGCCGATCCCTGTTGGAAAATCCAAGGCGGATCAGGTCGTGGCAGGCACCATCAACGGCACTGGGGCGCTGCGGGTAAGGGCAGCGCGCGTTGGTGCCGATACTGTTCTAGCACAAGTCATTCGGATGGTTGAACAGGCGCAAGGTGCAAAATTACCTATACAGGGGCTGGTCGACCGTATCACCGCGTGGTTCGTGCCAGCGGTTATCGGTGTTGCAGCACTAACGATTGCGGCTTGGTTGCTGTTTGGGCCTGCGCCCGCCTTGCCGATGGCCTTGGTCGCAGGTGTTTCGGTTCTGATCATTGCGTGCCCCTGCGCCATGGGGCTGGCAACACCGACGTCGATCATGGTGGGCACGGGCCGCGCAGCCGAATTGGGTGTTCTGTTTCGCAAGGGCGATGCTCTGCAACAGCTTCAAAAAGCCAAGGTCGTTGCGTTGGACAAGACCGGGACACTGACACAGGGACGCCCTGAACTTGAAACTATCGTGACGGCCAACGGGTTCGACAACGATCAAGCCCTACGGCTTGCGGCATCGGTTGAATCCCGATCCGAACACCCGATTGCAACTGCGATCACGCGCGCAGGGCCTGCGGTACCGCCCGATGCGTCGGACTTCCAGTCACTGACAGGCTTGGGAGCTCGGGCCTTGGTTGACGGGCAAGAGATTATCATCGGGTCGCTCAGGCTAATGCGGCAGTACAACGTGGATGTGTCAGAGTTGAAACAGGACGCCGACCAGCGCGCGGCCGAGGGCGCAACCCCCTTGTTCCTGGCTGTCGATAGCAGGGCCGCCGCAATGATTGCAGTTTCAGACCCGCTCAAACCCGGCACTGCCGAGGCCCTTGGCAGGCTACATGCGATGGGGCTGAATCTGGCGATGGTCACCGGGGACAATAGCGGCACGGCGCAGTCGCTTGCCCGGAAACTTGGTATTGATCACGTGACGTCCGAGGTGTTGCCGGACGGCAAACTGGCCGCGATCAATGACCTGCGCGACCAGTTTGGATCGCTGGCTTTTGTCGGGGATGGCATCAATGACGCCCCGGCGCTTGCAGCAGCGGATATTGGTATTGCGATTGGTACTGGAACCGACGTGGCCATTGAAACGGCGGATGTGGTGCTCATGTCAGGTGATCTGCGCGGTGTGGCGAACGCGATGGATATCAGCCGCCGCACCATGCGGAACATCCGGCAGAACCTGGGCTGGGCGTTTGGATATAACGTCTTGCTGATACCGGTTGCGGCAGGCGTGCTTTTTCCCTTTGGCGGGCCATTGCTGTCCCCAGCCTTGGCCGCCGGAGCAATGGCGCTTTCCAGTGTTTTCGTAGTCACAAATGCGCTGCGCCTGCGCCGGGTCCGGGCCACTTTGCCTGAAAGAGAGCACACAGAAACTCAGCAAACGGTGGCACCATGAATATCGGTGATGTTTCGACCCAGACCGGGTTACCCGCAAAGACGATCCGCTATTACGAAGACATCGGACTGGTCAAACCCCTGCGCGATGACAACGGGTACCGCCGGTTCCGCAGTCAGGACATACACAAGCTGAATTTTCTGGGCCGCGCCCGTGCATTGGGCTTTACGATCGAAGACTGCCGCACATTGATGGCCCTATACGAAGACGACACCCGCGCCAGTTCCGACGTCAAGAAGGTCGCGCGCGCGCATCTGGCCCAGGTCGAGGCCAAGATCGCTGACCTGAACGCCATGCGCGATACGTTGGGACACCTGATTGACGCATGTGCGGGTGATGATCGGCCCGACTGTCCAATCCTGCAAGATTTGGGAGGCAAAGCATAACACGGGGTTGCCCTTTGCACGCAGCTTTGGTTTGTCTCTGCTGAACGACCCAACCGGGCATGAGAGAGGATCACCAAATGGCAAAAGTCGCATTCCTTGGATTGGGTGTCATGGGCTACCCAATGGCCGGCCATCTGCAGGCCGCAGGTCACGACGTAACCGTCTACAACCGAACGCAAGCCAAGGCCGAAGCATGGGTTGCCCAGCATGGCGGTGCAATGGCCGCGACACCGCATGAGGCAGCCGAAGGTGCTGAGTTCGTCATGTCCTGCGTCGGAAATGACGACGACTTGCGCATGGTGTGCACCGGCGAAGATGGCGCGTTTCACGGGATGTCTGACGGTGCGATTTTTGTCGACCACACAACTGTTTCTGCCAAGGTGACGCGCGAGTTGTACGAGGCGGGCAAAACCCGTGGGATCGCCTTTGTCGATGCCCCGATCTCGGGCGGGCAGGCGGGGGCCGAAAACGGGGTCTTGTCAATCATGTGCGGCGGCGACCAGCTGGCCTATGACACGGCAGAGCCGATCATGCAGGTCTATTCCAAAATCTGCCGCCGGATCGGCGACAGCGGCGCGGGGCAGATGACGAAGATGTGCAACCAAATCGCCATCGCTGGTTTGGTTCAGGGCCTTAGTGAAGCGTTGCATTTTGCCGAAAAAGCCGGGCTGGACGGCCGGTCGGTGGTTGAGGTGATCAGCCAGGGCGCGGCAGGAAGCTGGCAGATGGCGAACAGGTACGAGACCATGCTGGACGACCATTTCGATCACGGCTTCGCTGTTGACTGGATGCGCAAGGATTTGGGCATCTGCCTGAGCACCGCAGATGAAACAGGTGCGTCTCTGCCTGTGACGGCTCTGGTTGATCAGTTCTACAAGGATGTGCAGAAACTGGGCGGCGGGCGCTGGGACACCTCGTCCCTGATCAAGCGTTTGCGCGCGTTGGGATGAAGCAAGGGGGCTGTCTGCCCCCTCTTGGGCCGTGGCCCAATTCACCCCCGAGGATATTTAGGGCCAGATGAAGAGGACCCCGCTGAACGCGGGACAGGAATTCGAATGAGCGACTTGATTGGTTTCTGGACAGGCGCATTGCGCCAGCATTGGGTTCTGGATGCGCGACTGACCCGTTTGGATGGCGAATACGACCTTAACTTTCTGGTGCAGGCGACAAATGGTCAGGACTATGTGCTCAAAGTCATGCGCGCCGGATGTGAGCAGGAACTCGTGGACCTTCAGGTCAAAGCTTTGGATCACATCGCGCACGTTGCGCCGGGATTGCCCTTTCCGAAGGTGATACAAGATCTTGAAGGTGTGGTACTGCCACAAATTGAAGATCAGGAAGGTGCGCCGCGTCTAGCGTGGCTGCTGGAACGCCTTCCGGGGCAATGTTACGCCAAGGCCGCGCCTAAATCCGAAGACCTGATACTCAGGCTGGGGCGCGTATTGGGGGCAACAGATCGCGCATTGGAAGGGTTTTCGCATAGCGGGTTGAACCGGGCCAGCTTCAAGTGGGACCTGACGCAGGCCGGCTGGATTTTGGAAAAGTTGGACGCGATTACGGACACCGCGCAGCGGGTGCTTTTGACAGAGATTTGCGCCGAATTTACAGCGACCTCAGCTGCGCTTGCCACGTTGCCGAAACAGGCGATCCACAACGACGCCAATGATTACAACATTCTGGTCGAAGGCGATCTGGGTCAGCGCCAAAGCGTATCCGGGCTGATAGATTTGGGCGACATGTGTGCCGCCCCCCGCGTGTGCGATCTGGCGATTGCCGGGGCGTATATCGTTCTGGATCACCCCAGACCAGAACATGCGCTGGCCGCTTTGGTGCGCGGGTATCACGCGGCCAATCGTTTGCGTCCGGAAGAGGTTGACCTGATCTGGTCTTTGTTACGGATGCGGCTGGCGGTATCGGTTGTGAACTCGACCTTGATGGCGGCTGAAAACCCTGATGATCCGTATGTTACGATCAGTCAGGCCCCGGCGTGGCGGTTCCTGGAGAACAAGGCGATGAATGGTGGCCTGATGTCTGCGCGGTTGCGTGTGGCCTGCGGGCTGCCTGTCACCGACGGCGCCGAGCATGTCCTTACCTATCTGCATGAGCATCGCGGACAGTTTGCCCCAATGTTCAGGCAAGACTTGACCGATGTGCCGATGGGGTCTTTGTCGGTGGAAAACTGTGTCTGGCCGCAGAATCCTTTCGACATGCCTTTGGCCGAGGCCGCGCGCGTGGGCGAGGAGTATGGTGAGGGCCCGTGGCTGGGTTATTACAACGAGCCGCGCCTGATCTATGCCGAGCCGGGATTCCGCAAGGGGCCGTGGAAAGCGTCAGATCGGCGAACGGTACATCTGGCCGTGGATGTGTTTGCCCCGGTGGGCACCTTGCTACACGCACCGTTAAGCGGACGTGTTGAGGCGGTCGAGAACCGTGACGCCCATCTGGACTACGGCGGTGTGGTGATCCTGCATCATGAAACGCCCGAGGGGGATGCGTTCTATACGCTCTATGGTCATCTGGACCCCGAGGTGTGCGAGCGACTGAAACCTGGTGATCCCGTAGCTCAGGGCGCGGCATTCGCGCGTCTGGGGGATGCCAGCCAGAACGGCGGCTGGGCCCCACATGTGCATTTCCAGCTGGCGATGACCACGGACGGAATGCAGAATGATTGGCCAGGTGTTGGTGATCCCGATGAGATGGAGCTGTGGCACGCGGTTTGCCCGAACCCCGCAGCCCTGTTGAACCTGCCCGATGACAAGGTGTTCTATCGCCCGACAGACAAACAGGCGATCCTGAAGGGGCGGCACGAGCACTTTGGCGGCAATCTCAGCCTGACGTATGACGACCCGGTGATGCTGGTGCGCGGGTGGAAACACCACCTGTTCGATGAATGGGGGCGCCCTTACCTGGACGCCTATAACAACGTCCCCCATGTGGGCCACGCACATCCGCGAATTCAGGCGGTGGCGGCGGATCAGTTGCGGAGGATGAACTCGAACACCCGCTATCTGCACCCGGCACAGACCGCTTTTGCAGACAAGGTGCTGTCGAAACTGCCCGATCACTTTGAGGTCTGTTTTTTCGTCAATTCCGGCACCGAGGCCAATGAACTGGCCCTGCGGCTGGCGCGCGCGCATACCGGGGCCAAGGGGATCGTGACGCCGGATCACGGTTATCACGGCAATACGAATGCGGCGGTTGCGATCTCGGCCTACAAGTTCAACAAGCCCGGCGGCGTGGGTCAGGCGGATTGGGTCGAACTGGTCGAAGTGGCCGACGATTATCGCGGATCATTCAAGCGCGACGATCCCGGCCGCGCTACAAAGTTCGCGGATTTAGTGGACCCTGCGATTGCCGCTTTGCAGGACAAAGGGCACGGCGTTGCCGGTTTCATCGCCGAGACGTTCCCTTCGGTCGGGGGTCAGATCATCCCGCCCAAGGGTTATCTGCCCGCAGTCTATGAAAAAATCCGCGCCGCCGGAGGGGTGTGTATCGCCGACGAGGTGCAGACCGGGCTGGGCCGTCTGGGTGAGTATTACTTTGGCTTCGAGCATCAGGGCGCGCTGCCCGATATTGTGGTCATGGGCAAACCCATCGGCAACGGGCACCCTCTGGGTGTGTTGGTCACGACCAGGGAAATCGCGCAAAGCTTTGACAACGGGATCGAGTTCTTCTCGACCTTCGGTGGATCAACCTTGTCCTGCCGGATCGGGAAAGAGGTGTTGGACATCGTCGATGATGAGGGGTTGCAGGACAACGCCCGCGTGATGGGCGCGCGGCTGATGAACGAGCTGCGCGCGATTGAGGGTGATTTTGCCTGTGTCGGCGACGTGCGGGGCATGGGCCTGTTTCTGGGGGTCGAATTGATCAACCCCAACGGGTCCGAGGGCACCGAGATCTGCAAATACGTCAAGAACCGGATGCGCGATCACCGCATCCTGATCGGCAGCGAAGGGCCCAAGGACAACATCCTGAAAATCCGCCCGCCCCTGACGATCGAGGCGGATGACGTCGACATGATCCTGTGGGCGCTGCGCGATGTGCTGACCGAGGTCGGCGACTATGCCCCTGCCCCGGCCTGCGACCATGATCACCACCACGCCGGATGCGGCTGCTGTTGAGCCAGAAAAACCCCGGCGCGAGGAGCGTGCCGGGGTCTAACGCGCCCGCCACTTAGTGCAGCACGGTCGCTGGGGGTTGGTGGCCAGTCGTCGGCATGGGGACCGCTGACGTCATACGTCGCAGCGCCAGCCCCAGTTCTTCGGATAGCGAAGCCAAAGCCGGGGCAAAATCCGCCCGCACAATTAGCGATGCCATCATCATGGCGTCCTCGCGCGCCCCTTCGGAGGCCGAGGCGATCATCTGGGCAAAACAGTTTTCATCCGCACCCAGGCACGAGCATCCCAACCCATGCCGGATCAGGGGCCGACGTCCATGATGGGCGCATAGGGAACACAACCTGTCCAATGTCATCATGGCCGCGTGTCCCACATCCGCGCCCAACGCGATCTGAAAATCACTGGCCGCATCCGCACGTGACTGGCCGCAATCGCTCCATAAACGCAGGTACATTACGGCACCGGCCTCGATCGGGCTTAAATCTGCCAAGCGACCGACGGGTGCCCCGCCGCGCGACGTTTGACTGCTCATTTTGTCAAGATCAACTTACCGGCGCGAGTGATGCGCAACGTATAGAGCTGATCACCCAGTTCGATATACGCAAGATTGCCTCCCTTGGTCAGATCTTCGGCCTTGTGCGAAGGCAACATGGACACAGCGTAGGACTGAGCGGGGTTTGGTGTCTGCATATTCATTAGGGCAACTCCAGAATATCTTGGCGCTTGGCCGATTGTGTTCGCAATTCAAGTTTCTGGCTGGCCCGGTTCCGGGTTTGCTGACTGACTTGCCGATAATCTGATAAATTTACTCAGGTATGTCAAGAGGCATAATCGGATGCTTAATCGACCTTCCTCAATTGCAAGGCGCTCCGGTTGGAGATAGGTGTCTCGCGACGATCAAATGGGGGATTTTTCGATGACCGCAACAATCATGTTCGACCTTGACGGCACGCTTGTCGACAGCATCCCCGACATCGCTGCCGCGGCGAACAAGATGCTGCAGGACACCGACACAGCGCCCTTGCCACAGGACACGATCAAACAGTTTGTCGGTAACGGCCTTCCGAAACTGGTCGAACGGGTGATCCTGCACTGCGGTCTTCCCTTAGCGCACCACGCGGACCTGACGCAAAAAACGCTGGCATACTACAATGCGGCCTCCAGCGACCGGACCGTTCCTTATCCCGGCGTTGCCGAAGCCCTGGCAGAACTGCAAGAAATGGGGTGCGTCCTTGGCGTATGCACCAACAAACCCGAGGCCCCTGCCCGACACATTCTAAGCGCACTTAAGCTGGATCATCATTTTGACACCGTGTTCGGAGGAGATACGCTGCTGGTCCGCAAGCCGGACCCTGCCCATTTGAACGCAAGCTTTGATGCTGTTACGTCCGCTGGTCCGCGCCTCTATGTCGGCGACAGTGAAGTTGACGCCGAAACAGCGCAGCGGGCAAAGGTGCCGTTCCTATTGTTTACGGAAGGGTATCGAAAAACACCAATTTCGGAAATTCCACATTCGCGCGCCTACGACCACGCCAGTGAATTGGCCGCGCTTGTAGTCGACGTGCTGGACGAGATGGGCCAACCGACCTCGTGAAAGCGAGGGGCCAGCATAGGGGGTAAGTCGCCAGCCCCTCAGGGGAAAAGTGGTAATGTCCGCGGTTATTCCTTGGATAAGCCCGTGTTAACCACTTACGCTGGGGCAAGATATAGGGGGTTTCCCGTAGTCCCCTTTAACCTCCTGTTAGTTCGCAACTTTTAAACGAAAATTTCGTAGGAAGCAGCCGTTTCGCCAATAGAAAAATGGCGGAATGGAAAACCCATCCCGCCATAACAGAACTGAACAATTTTGCCGTTCGGCCTGTGTCAGATGGCCAGATACTCTTCGCGCAGTTGGGAGTTCTCAAGCACCTCGCTGGCGGTGCCGTCAAAAACGATGCTGCCCGTATCCAGAATGATAGCTCGATCCGCCAGTTCCAACGCTCGCACAGCGTTCTGTTCGACGATGATCGTTGTCATGCCTTGCTGTTTGACGTGGACCAGCGTCTTTTCGATCTCATCCACGATCACCGGAGCCAACCCCTCGTAAGGCTCGTCCAGCAACAGTACCTTGATGTCGCGGGCCAGGGCCCGCGCGATCGACAGCATCTGCTGCTCACCACCCGACAGGGTCACGCCCTCTTGCTTGCGGCGCTCACCCAGACGGGGGAACAACTCGTAAAGCCGCTCTAGTGACCACCCGATCGGAGGCGCGATCTGGGCCAGTTGCAGATTTTCCTCGACCGTGAGGCCGGGGATGATCCGCCGGTCCTCGGGCACCAGACCCAGCCCCGCGGCCGCCGCTTCGTAGCTGGTCATGTTGTGCAGCGGTTGATGATCCAGCCAGATTTCGCCATGGCGCACGTCAGGCTCACCCACCCGCGCAATCGAGCGCAGGGTCGAGGTCTTGCCCGCCCCGTTCCGGCCGAGCAGAGCCAAAATCTCGCCCTCATGCACGTTAAAGCTGACACCTTGCACGATGTAGCTTTCGCCATAGTAGGAATGCATGTCCCACACCGACAGGAAGGCAGGCGCGGTGGTGGCCATATTCGCGTTTTTTGAAAAGTCAGGTTTCTCGTTCATAGCTTTTCCTTACGCAGCCTCGCCCAGATAGGCTTCGCGGACCTTGGGGTTACCGCGAATATTCTCCGGAGTGTCCTCGACCAGTGGCGTCCCCTGCGCCAGAACGGTGATCCGCTCGGCCAGACTGAAGACCACATGCATATCGTGTTCGATGATGGCGATGGTGATATCGCGTTCATCCTTGATCTGTTTCAGCAGGTCGATCGTGTTGTTCGTATCGGCCCGCGCCATGCCCGCCGTGGGTTCATCCAGCAGCAGCAGACGCGGGTTCTGGCTGAGGCACATGCCGATCTCAAGCCGCCGTTTATCTCCGCGTGACAAGGATGCGGCGTGCATCTCGCGTTTGTCGGCCATGTTCATCTCTTCCAGCATGGCTTCGGCCTGTTCGACGATGTCCTTCTCATTGGCAATCGTTTCATAGGCGTGCATCCGAAACGCACCATCCCGCATGGCAAAGATCGGGATCAGCATGTTCTCCATCACCGTCAATTCGCCAAAGATCTCGGGCGTCTGGAAAACGCGACTGATGCCCATCTGATTGATCTGGTACGGTTCAAGCCCCAGGACCGAGTTGTTGTCGAACAGAACCGACCCGGTATCCGGCATCAGCTTGCCCACCAGACAGTTCAGCAGCGTCGACTTGCCCGCACCGTTTGGCCCGATGATGGCGTGAACCGAGTTTTCCTCGACGTTCAGGTTCACATCCGTCAGCGCCTTGAGGCCACCAAAGCGTTTACTGACGTCTTTTACTCGCAGAATTGCCATGATCGCCCTCCTTTATTCCGCTGGCTCAGTCTTGCCCGACGGTGCATCGTCGGTGCCTGATTTTTTGCGCTTGAACCATTTCATCAGGCGCTGCCCACCTTCTACAAGGCCACCCGGCAGATAGATAACGACAAGCATGAACAGGATACCCAGGGTCAGGTGCCAGCCTTTTCCGATGAACGGGTGGATTAGGAACACAACGGCGTCTTCCAGACCGTCAGGCAGGAAAGCGAACCAACTGTGCAGGACGTTGTCGTTGATCTTCGAGAAGATGTTCTCGAAATACTTGATGAAGCCCGCGCCCAGAACCGGGCCGATCAGCGTACCGGTACCACCAAGGATGGTCATCAGAACAACCTCGCCCGAGGCTGTCCACTGCATCCGTTCCGCCCCGGCCAGCGGGTCCATCGCAGCCATCAGGCCACCGGCCAGACCAGCATACATGCCCGAGATCACAAAGGCCGCCAATGTATATGGCTTGGAGTTCAGACCGGTATAGTTCATCCGCTGCTGGTTTGACTTTACCGCCCGCAGCATCATGCCAAAGGGCGAACGGAAGATGCGGATTGCCAGATAGAACACCACCATCATGACAATTGCACACAGGTAGTAACCTGCGTTGAAGTCAAAGCTCCAGGCGCCCACATCCAGCGTATAGGTCGCCCGCATGGGCAGGCCGAACAAATGCGGCAGGTCCGGCGCATTGGCGCCCTGCAGAATTTGCGGATCATCCGCATAGACCTGAAGGCCGGTTTCACCATTGGTCAGGTTGAACTTGGGGTTCGACAGCACCGAATAGGCCAGAGCAAAGCTCATCTGTGCAAAGGCCAACGTCAGGATCGAGAAGTAGATACCCGAACGCCGCAGGCTGACAAAGCCAATCAGAAGCGAGAACAACCCGGCGACGACGACACTCAGCGCGATGGCCGGAATGACATTATAGCTGAGCAGTTTGAACATCCAAACGGCCGAATAGGATCCCACGCCCAGAAAGGCCGCGTGGCCAAAGGACAGATACCCGGTCAGGCCAAACAGGATGTTGAAGCCAATGGCAAAAATGCCAAAGATCACAAAACGCTGCATCAGGTCAGGGTAGCCCGCGTTGAACTGCGCCATGGCGCTGTCCGACGGGAATGGGTTCAGGATGAAGGGGGCCAGCAGCGTCAGGATGCCGACGATGATCAGCAGGCTGGTGTCTTTTTTGTTCAGTCCCAACATTGATTATTCCTCCATCACGCCTTTGCGCCCCATCAGACCGCGCGGTCGCGTCAGCAGCACGATAATGGCGACAAGGTAGATGATGATCTGGTTGATGCCCGGTATCGTGGTCGTGGCCCAAGTAGTCGAGGCAAAGCTTTCAAGAATGCCCAACAGGAACCCGGCCAGCACCGCTCCGGGCAGCGATCCCATGCCGCCCACAACAACCACAACGAAGCTGAGCACAAGGAAATCCATACCCATGTGATAATTCGGCGGGTTAAGCGGCCCGTACATCACACCAGCCAATCCTGCCACCGCGGCGGCGATGCCGAACATGATGGTAAAGCGACGGTCAATATTGATGCCCAGCAAACCCACGGTTTCGCGATCCGCCATGCCCGCCCGAACGACCATACCAAAGGTCGTGAATTGCAGGAATGAGAACACAGCGCCAATGATGGCTACGGCAAATCCGAAATAGACCAGACGCCAGATCGGGTAGATGATCGCGTTCGGATCGAAGCCGATCATGGTGCCCAGATCAACCGAACCGCTCAGCGCGTCAGGTGGCGGGGTCTGGATCGGGTTGGCACCGAAGAAATACTTGACGATCTCTTGCAGAACGATGGCAAGGCCAAAGGTCACCAGGATCTGGTCTGCATGAGGGCGCTTGTAGAAATGTTTGATCAGACCACGCTCCATCACGTATCCGACCAACAGCATGATCGGGATCGCAAACAGGATCGCCAGGGGAACGGACCAGTCGATGATGGTCGCTCCGACCTCGGGCCCGAACCACGCCTGAACATAGGGGGTTTCCACTTTCAGCGGATTACCCAGAAAATCGGTCTGGGTTTCGTCAAGGGTTACGAAGCTCAGGTTCATGAGCTTTTGCAGGGTAACGGCGCAGAAAGCCCCGATCATGAACAGCGCCCCGTGCGCAAAGTTCACAACCCCTAGCGTTCCGAAAATCAGCGTCAGCCCCAGCGCGATAAGCGCATAGGCCGACCCTTTGTCCAGACCGTTCAGAATTTGCAATAGGATGGCGTCCATTGGCCCCACCTCGAGATTGGTCAGCGTAGATTGAGTGGCTTAGCAGGCCATCATGCCTGCCGAAAATGTCTGGCCGCCGTCAGGCAGCCAGACCATTACCTCAGGTTATGCGCCCGGGTTGCACTGACCCAGTTCGCCACCGGCGAACATTGGGTGCTCGGGATCGTATTCGACCTGCGCACGTGGCGTGATCTCAACGATTTCCAGCGTGTCATACGCGTTGGTCGGGTTTTCATTACCCCGCACAACCAGCACGTCTTTGAAGCACTGGTGGTCGGCACCGCGATACCAGGTCGGGCCGTTGCCCAAGCCGTCGAACTCGAAATCTTCCAGAGCTTCGACAACACCGCAGGGATTGAAGGTCCCCGCACGCTCACAGGCATCCGCATAAAGCAGGGTCTGCGCATAGCAAGTCTGGGCCGAGTTTGATGGCGGTTTGCCATACTTCTCGCCAAAGGACTTCACGAAGGCCTTGGTGCCTTCATCCTGCAACTGCCAGTTCCAGTTCATCGAACCCAGAACGCCCTTGATGTTCTCGCCCGCACCGGCGGCCATCAGTTCGGAATAAAGCGGCACGACGATCTTGAAGTCCTTGCCGTTGGCAACCTTGTCGAGCAGGCCGAACTGGATCGCGTTGGTCAGCGAGTTCACCATGTTGCCGCCGTAGTGGTTCAGAACCAGCACGTCCGCGCCCGAGTTCAGAACCGGAGCGATATAGGACGAGAAGTCTGTCGACGCGAGTGGTGTTTTCACCGTGTTGACCGTTTCCCATCCCAGAGCTTCGGTCGAAGCGACGATCGACTCTTCCTGGGTCCAGCCCCAGTTGTAGTCAGCCGTCAGGTGATAGGCGCGGCGCTCGTTGCCCATCTCTGCCGCCAGCACCGGTGCAAGGGCTGCACCTGACATATAGGCGTTGAAGAAGTGGCGGAAGCCGTTGGCCTTCTTGTCCTTGCCGGTGGTGTCATTGGCATGGGTCAGACCCGCCATAAAGATCACGCCCGCTTCCTGGCACAGGCCCTGAACCGCAACGGCCACGCCCGAGGACGAACCGCCATTGATCATCACCGCGCCGTCTTTTTCGATCATCGACTTGGCCGATGCGCGTGCGGCGTCCGACTTGGTCTGCGTATCGCCGGTGACGAACTCGACCTTCTTGCCAAGGATACCGTTCCCCTTCAGGGCCTTGGACGAAAACGTGTTCAAACAGCCTCCGTCGCCTTCGCCGTTCAGATGCTCAACCGCCAGTTGCTGCGCGAGCAACTCGTCATTACCTTCTTCGGCGTAAGGACCTGTTTGTGGGACGTTGAATCCCAAAGTGACAGAGGACCCTGTCGGTTCGTTGGTGTAGGCAGCAGCCGACGAAGCGGTAAAGATCGTAGGCAGGGCCAGACCGGTTCCCGCAACGGCACCGGACTTCAGCACGCCGCGGCGTGTGACAGATTTATTGGTCATTAATTCCTCCCATTTCCCATTTTCCGCCCTCTGGCTCCTCTTCCATCGGACGAAATCGCATTTCTGCGTGCAGTAAGTATGGAGGCGCTTCTGAAAAATTCACAACAACCCATTAATTTCGAAGGAATCTTATGTAAACAAATACACAGAAACAAGAATATTTTGTAACTGTTTTGACACCAGTGATCGTTAGACTCTATTTTCATTCAATTAAATAGTAAAAATGCTCACCCTCGGCATTCAGGCCCATCCCGATATTTCTGCAAACCATGAGTCCATACTTACTGTAATACCCCTCCACGAAGTACCAGGTTGAAACTTACAGACCGAATGCCTCGCATAAACCCACATGCGTAACATCGCTCTGATATGGCAGTCGACGGCCATCAACCCGACTCAAAGACTCTTCTGACACCAGCACAAAACGGCTGGAATTGCCTCTGCTTTCCGGCCCAATCCCAGACACAGTGAAAGGTGAAAAGACGCATTGTCGTCGCAACGGCGACTAATTAGTCACAACTTCCAAGCGATACCCTCGAATTAGTTAAAAATTAATTTTCGGTTCATTTTCAAGTGATATTTCTGGTAGGCCGAGTAGAATCGGTAAAAGTGAAAAGACTTTATAAATCATTAACCTGTAATTTTTTACGAGTAACGGAACGGTGTGACATGAATGGGGGGAAAGCTCATCGCGGAGTGTGGCTGCCTAACACGCTTCACGCAAGAGCCATCATAAATTTCATTCACTGGAGCCAGGGTGGTCTGGTATTGGACGCCGCGCTGAAAGGCATTGTTGAAGCCTTCGGTGCAGATTGCGGCGTGATTAGCCGGCTCTGGCTCAACAAGGGGGCGCATCGCGTTGCCGCCCGTGCGGACACGCGTGATCCGGCCGTCAGCCGTCCGCTGTTCTTGTCCTTTGCCAACGATGCATTGGGCCCTTTCCGCAACATGCCGAAACGGGCCTCTGTTTTCAGCTTGCGTGAGGATGGTGAAGATCCCAGCGATTTGTCACCCGTCCTTGTCGATTGGGTAACTCATCGCAAGATTAAGGACATTCTGTTTGTCTGCCTGGATCACCAAGGGGGCGAGATCGACTTTCTGGAGCTGCATTTCGGGCAAACCCCCGAACCTGGTTTCAAGGAAGCCATTGAACAGATCGCTCCGCAGCTTTCAGAAACCTACCAAAGCCGTCGACCGGGTTTGGTCACCGAAGCTTTGTCGCGCCAAACAGTGTCGACAATTCGGAAAAGCACAACGGACACTCCAATCCTAAGCACAGGAAACCCGGCTGGGTTGACCCGCGCTGAATGGCGCGTATGCGCGCTGGTTTCGCGCGGCATTTCTCCACAAGGGATCGGCACAGAGCTTGGAATTGGGCCAGCAACTGTTAGAACGCATCTGAAGCATATCTATTCGAAAACAGGTCTGGATAACTTTCACATGCTGGCAAGACGTTTGGTTTCAGTCGAAGAACGCGAAGCACTGCACGGAAAGCAGCATCAGGCAAGGGCTTGATGCCAGACACCGACTGGCAAAATTGGCTGGCATTGTGGCTGTTCGCACCGCTGTTCGTCGCAATGGCCTGGACGGATTTCACCCAACTTCGGATTCCAAATACCTACTGCATTGTGGGCCTGATCCTGTTTGTGGCTGCCG
Organism: Ruegeria sp. HKCCD7251; assembly: GCF_013031165.1. Lineage (NCBI taxonomy): Bacteria > Pseudomonadati > Pseudomonadota > Alphaproteobacteria > Rhodobacterales > Roseobacteraceae > Ruegeria > Ruegeria sp. HKCCD7251. The sequence continues at coordinate 347,549 of NZ_WPZC01000004.1, forward strand.
CACCCTTTCTGGCATGGAACGAGCTTCTTTTGCGCTTGCTGATCGCGGGGGCGTGCTTTGTGATCTGTTTCGGTCTGTTTGCCATCAACTGGCTTGGCGGGGGGGACGCCAAGATGCTACCCATCGTCTTTCTTGCTGTTCCTTCGACCCAGATACCGAACTACCTGTTCTTGTTTGCTGCTGCGATGGCGGTCGGTCTGGTTGGTATGGCCTTGTTCCGCCGTCTTGCGCGCGATACTTCCCCTCTTTTCAAGTCGACCGCCCAATCACGTGAGTTTCCAATGGGCATCGCAATCGGGTCGGCAGGATTGGTCCTGATCGCCATATCAGTCGCGGAACTGACCGGTTAACGATCAGTTCCCGAACGTTTCAGCATAGCGGATAAAGATCGGCGTCAGGATTAGGCCAGCGATTGCTGGCAGCATCAGGAAGGCCATCACACCCGACATTTTCACCGGCAGTTTGTTCGCCATTTCCTGCGCCCGCAATTCGCGCAACTCGCGCATCTCTTCGGCGTATGTGTTCAGTGCTGCCGCAAGCGGCACACCGAATCTTGTCGACTGAAGGACAACGCTTACGAAGGAACTCATCTCTTCGATACCGGTGCGACGGGCCATGCGCATGAGCGCTGTGTCACGGTCGCGACCGGCCTGAATTTCACTGAGCGCAATCAAGATTTCTTCGGACATTTCGGGCGAAACCAGCTGCATTTCCACAGCGACCTTCAGAAGGGCCTGATCAAAGCCCATTCCTGCTTCGACGCCGATCTGAAGAAGATCCAGCATGTTGGGAAAGGCATTTTCCATGAGCCGCTTACGCTCTTTTATGCGCGCGTTCATCCAGTACTGGGGGCCAAAGAAACCAATCGCGCACAAAATGGCGACATTACGGATGATTTCCAACAGGTCCAAGCTGGACATGTATTTGCCGATGGAATTGCCGATACTGTTGGCGGGCTGCCAGTTCAGCAACAGGATGAACAGCAAAGGCAGAGACGTGGCCAACATCAACCGCAAGAAGTAATATCCCGCAATCGCATTCTTTCCGCGAAAGCCCGATTTCGCCAGAACCTGCCCAACTTCGAAGCGTTCACTGGCATCGCTTGGGATCAAGGCCGCGCTCAACCCTACCGGAGCCTCGTCTTCGAGGTCATTGGTTATTGTACGGGCCAGGTTTTGGCGCTGACGGCTCGGCATCATACGCTCGGCCGCTGTAGAGCGTTCGCTTAGCGATGACGAAATTCCCAGAAAAGCAATAATGGCACCAACAGCAACAAGGCCAAGGATCAAGGCCTGAGTACCCCAGCCACCATCCAAAAGTGAACTAATAAATTCCATCGTAAATGCTCCTTATATCCGGAAATTCACGAGCTTGAACATCACGAAGGCATTGAGAACGACTGCCACCGCAATAACGCTCATTGCCGGCCAAAATGCCGGAGCGTCCATTACATCGCCATAATATGAGGGCGTAATAATCGTCATGAATACCGCGATCAGAACCGGAATGGACGAAAGGATATAGGCGGTCATCCGTCCTTCGGCCGAAATCGCCTTGATCTTGCGGCGCAGAGACATGCGCGCGCGGATCACACGGGACAATGTCCTAAGAATACCCGCAAGATCACCGCCCGTGCCGTGCTGCATCATCAGCGCAACGGCGAGGTATTGAACGTCTTCTTCGTCAACACGGTCCGCCATAGCCTTCATAGCTGTCGTCAATTCTTCACCAAAGGCTACTTGGTCAACGACAAGGCCAAATTCTGTTCCGATGGGATCCGGCATTTCTTCGGCGACGCTTTGCAAGGTTGCGTTCAGAGGGTGACCCACTTTCAAACCGCGCGACATCAGGTCCAGTGCATCGGGCAGTTGCTTGATCAATGCGGCTTTACGCTGACGAAGCGTAGCACCCAAGGCGAGAAGCGGTCCGATCAGAAAGACCAGAGCTGAGATTGAGACCACCTGCAGAGGGTTAGCCACCATCGACCCGCCGATCGCACAAATCAGGAACGCTGCGACGCAGGCCATCAGAAAAACTTCCGGAACCATGTTCAAACCAGACGCCTTGAGCGCGGCAGGCAAATCGCCGACAAAAGGAAACTTCCGCAGCAGCGGTCTGGCTTCCTGCGGTTTCAGCAGGTTCAGAACGTCTTCTCCGGTTGAACCCTGGTTCAACATCTGAACGCGACGATTGATCGCCTCTTCGCGGTTTTCACCGCGCTTCAGAAACTGCCGTATTCCTTCAAAGGCAATAAGCGCACCCAGGAAAATGGCCAGTGCCATAACCAACTGGGCGTCAAACCCGGCCACTTCCAACTCTGGGCCTAAAATGGCGTTGATGTCGATGTCTGCAACGAAAGCCCGAATTTGCTCAAACATAGCCGACCTCCTTAGTTGAATTGGACCGAAGACAAGTCCACGCCGGCCGCGGCCAAAACATCGCTGGATTTGGGGCGAATGCCGGTTGCAACGAACTTACCCAGTACCTTGCCGTTTTCGTCCTTGCCTTGACGCTTGAAGACAAAGATGTCCTGCATGGTCACGACGTCTGCTTCCATACCGGTAACTTCGGCAATGGACGTTACACGACGGGTGCCGTCAGACATACGGTTCAGCTGCAGCACAAAGTTGATGGCCGACGCGATGGTTGACCGGATCGCCGTGTGCGGCAGCTCCATCCCACCCATCTGAACCATCTGCTCGACCCGCGCCAAAGCGTCTCGGGGCGTGTTGGCGTGAACTGTGGTCATCGAGCCGTCGTGACCTGTGTTCATCGCTTGCAGCATGTCAAAGGCTTCCGAGCCGCGAACCTCGCCCACCACGATACGGTCGGGACGCATCCGAAGCGCGTTGCGAACCAGATCACGCTGCGCCACCGCACCAGTTCCGTCCAGACCTGCCGGGCGAGTTTCCATGCGCAGGACGTGTTCCTGCTGCAGTTGCAGTTCCGCGGCGTCTTCGATCGTTACAATACGTTCACGGGCACCAATATAAGATGACAGAGCGTTCAGCATGGTTGTCTTACCCGAACCGGTACCGCCCGAGATCAAGACGTTCATCTTGGCTTCGACCAGCCCGCGCAACAAGGCCGCAGCACTGTCATTCAGGGCTTCGTTCTGAACAAGACGCTGCATCGTCAGCGGAACGCGTGCAAACTTCCGAATTGACAGCGCCGGGCCGTCCAGCGCACAGGGGCGGATGATCGCATTGACCCGGCTGCCATCCTCCAGACGCGCGTCCACCCAGGGCTGGCGTTCGTCAATACGGCGACCCACGCGGCTGACGATTTTGTCGATAATTCTAAGCAGGTGACGTTCATCACGGAACCGGGCCGACGTTTTTTCAAGAATACCGGCACGTTCCACGAAAATCTGTTCATGCCCGTTGACCAGGATATCGTTGATCGTCGGATCGGCCAGCAGCGGTTCAAGAGGACCAAGCCCCAGAACCTCATGCATCAGCTCCTCGACCAGTTGCTTGACCTCTTCGCTGCGCATCGCGCGACCTTCGGCACGAAGAAGTTCCGTTGCGTGTTTCCCAATCTCGCCGCGAAGCGTTTCTTCTTCGACCTTGTCGATGACGGCCAGATTCAGCTTATCCAGCAACGAGTTGTGCATCCGCGCCTTCAGATCAATGCGCTCCAGCTCCATTGCTTGCTGGTTCGCTTTTTTCTCGGCATCAAATGCTGCAAAATCGGACAGGTTGTCGGCAACCTGCTTCGTGTCCAAAGCCACAATCTTGGCTGCGCCAGAAGATGTGCGACCTGTTCTGTCAAATTCACGAAACATATTCCAAACCCTTATTACTTGTTAATTCACGTCTACAGATGGCGACCGATCACTTACCGACACGAGGCGGCATTGCGATACGGGTTTCATCTGCCAGCTTCTTGATGGCGCGCGTCGCAGGTGCCCGGTTTGAGACCTCCTGCAGCGGGATGCCGCGATCAACGGATTCACGCACTGTGCGATCGTCCTTGGGCACCCAATAGGCAAAGTCTTTTTCCAGCAATTTCGACGCTGCCCGATGGTGCGCGGCGGGGAACAGCGGCTTTTTCTCAAGGCTGGCGACAAGCTGAATATCAATCGCCGGATTTTCGGCTTGATAGAAGTCCATCAGTTTACGGGCGGACCGAACCGATGGAACCGCGACGTCCGTGACCAGGTACAACCGGTCTGCCTGAGCAAGAACAGGTGTGATCCACTCTACCAGAGCACGAGGCAAATCCACGACGACGTAGTCATGGGTGCGCCGCAGGCTATCAAGAATGGCCGAGATTTGCTCTTCCTTGATCGCAGACAACGGCCCATAGCGCGACGGCGCAGCCAGAACGTCTACGCCACAGGGCGCTTTCACCATGGCCTGTTCCAGAAACGCATTGTCAGGGATGCTTTCTTCCATAGCCATCCGCCACATCGCGTCACTTTCTTCGACGTCCATCAGGGCCGCGATGGACCCGAACTGGAAATCAAGATCGACGACGGCGACGTCGTTCGCGGCCTTTTTCTTGAAAAAACCTTCCTTGCACTGCAGTTCGTTGGCCATATTCGCGGCAACAAGCGAAGACCCTACCCCGCCTCGGGACTTCGCTACGGCAATGACCTTGCCAAGAGTCGCCTGACCGCCCCAAACAGCGGGCAACTGAGCCTGGCGGCGGGCACGGATTGCGTCTACCTGAGGAACGATTTCTTCGTTAATCGCCTTACGGGGCAGAACATCATCTACGCCCAGCTTCGTGAGCTGACGCGCCTTTTCAAGCGGCAGGTCTTCAGGGGCCAGAGCGATAATGATTGCGTTCGGCATCCGGGCATCGCAGATGGATTGCGCGGTCTCAAGCATGGCGTCCGAATTCTCGTCCACGTCGAAAAGCACAACATCATGCAGCGCGGTCAGCGAGACGGCCGATCCGTTGGCACCCTCGACCGTGTCCTTCTGACCGGTGAACGTGCAGTTATCCTGACTGGCCAGGGATCCTTCGATCGCCGAATAGATTTGTTCGTCAGGCGAAATTAACAATACTGAAATCTGCTTAGCACTCATTATCTTTCTCCTTACTCTACCGCCCCGACAGCCAGGTCTTCGGCAGGAACCGAAGTGCTCATGGCGGGAAGGGAAATACTGTTTGGGGTATTGGACGTGACCGCAGGGCCTCCACCTGCCAAGGCAGCCAGTCCTGCCAGTGGCATCACGAAATTGAAGTCGACATTAATGAGATCTGCTGTGACAACCGGCGTATAGGGTCCACCGAGGAATCCAAGCCGAGAGTCATGCGAATAAGTGAACTGAACATTGGCTGCCGTCGTTCCAGGCGGAAGCAACGGGCCGATCTCGTCCCAGATACGCGCGCCATAGGCCGTCGACGTGTCCAACGTGCACGGAGCCGGAAGGTTGGGGACCGCACAGATATTCCCGCTGCGGCACAACGCGCCAAATCGTGTGTCACCCGGCGCAGTTCCAGACAGGTCATGCGACGCAGGCAGCGCGCCACATTGAGGCGGACCAACGGTTGCCAGTCTCGCGGCGGTATGCATCGCTTTCTGCGCAGCCGTTGTTGACCAATACAGGCGACCGTAGTCGATGACGCCAAAAATCAGGAACAGGAATATTGGAATGACGATGGCCAATTCGACCAATGCCGCGCCACGGTCCTGACGGCCAAGCAACCTTGCGATATGGGCTAGTTGTCTCATACGCCGTACACCCTGCTTTGATCCGAAATCACGGTGGTAATGGATGTCAGCGAGTTGCCGAACCAGCCAAATATTCCACCAAAGATAAAGTCAATCTCAACCTCGGCCGTAACTTCGACGATAGACGCCGGGTTGACCCGATAGGTTCCCACACGGGGGATACAGGTCGGGGTGACATCCACGACAGTCGTCCCACCCGGCATGATCGACGAGCCACCCAACTGGTTGGTGACGATAGTGGTCGCAAGCGAGTCATAGGTCCCGACGGTTCCGGCATTACACAAGTCAAGCGGGGCAATGCGGGCAATCATGCGGGACGCATCCCGTACACCACCTGCCGTCGCCTGATGGATCCAGGTGATCCGGCCGCCTTCGATAATAACTGCGATGAACAGCAGCAGAACCGGAAGGATGATGGCAAATTCGACCATAGGCGCGCCTGACTCACAGCACTTGAGCCGCGTGATATGAGCAATCAGACGTTTCACCGGTACAACCTCACGACGTCGCGGAAGATTCCGTCGTCTTCGTTACCGCCCAGACCGTCACCACCGACCTGGCTGACAACTTCCAGGAAGATGTCAAAGTCTGTACCGTTGGTGTTCGCCAATGGCTGGATCAGGAAGCCTTTTACGTATTCTTTCACCGTGACGTCTTCTGCACGTCCCTGTACGTTGTTTGCGGCGCAGTCGACGGCAGCAAGAATAAAGGTCCGGCGGTCGGGATCAGTTGACGTGGCAGGCGCGTTACATTGGGGGCGGCCGTTCTCTTGGCGTTGTTCCAAGATATCGCCGCTGCCGAACTGGTCAATTTCCTCCAGATACATCTGGTAGCGCGTGGTCGATGCAGGCATTGCGTTCAGCGCGTTGACCTTCGTTGTTTGCGAATGCGCTGGCAGTTCGTTGTCCGGGTCCAGGCCCACGCCATAGTTCTGGGTCAGGTAATCAGATCGGCCATCACTCCAATCCCCGTCACCAAATCGACCGCCACCGCCGGGGAAACTACAGGAGTCGTCCACGAAACAATCATCTGGCGGCAAAGGAAGCGTATCCAGCGAAACTTCTGGCTGGCCGTTTATGCAATTCGGGCCAGTGCCGTTGCCGTTGCTATTGCCCGAGCGGTTCCAACCCGAGATTACATTCGGCGCTGGTGCATAGTCGGGGTTGTTCTTCAGATTATTCATCGTGCCTGAGAAATAATCGAAGCGGGAATTATAGATCGCGCTGCCAATCCCGTTTCTTTGACCGGGTTCGGTGTCAACACCGCGCTGCGCAACGCAACGCCCTATGTTGCCCTCTGCCGCGATCAGGCAAATGTAAAGATTGGCCCCGGTCAGCCCGTTGCAGGGCCCCAGCGGGTTGATTCCATAATCCGTCGGATCAAGGAAACCAAAGTTACCGGGACCCCAAGCTGAATTGTTCCCACCGGTACGCAGTTTGATCGTCGTCCCCACAATCGCAGGGTCGCTGGCCGACCAGTTAGGCGGGATGCAGAACATCAGAGGTGTCACGTCACAGGCGTAAGACGTGTACCCTGCGATCGCCTGGGCATCGACCTGTTCGTTGGGGGTCGCTGCACCCACCAAAGATGCCAGCGCACGAGCAAACGGGATGAATACAGTTCTTGGGGTCGCTGTCACTTCAACCATGACAGCCAAAGCCGGGTCGGTCGTGACAAAGCTGTCTACGGCATCATCGTCGTCAGGATCTGCTGCCGGGGTGGGCAAACCCGTCAGGAAACGGAGCGAGAAATCCGCTGCCGAATCCAGGGTTTTGTCACCGTCGGCGAAGAACTGTTTATCCACGATCATCGCACCCGCCGCATTTGTGGCACGAGTGATTGAGTCGGGGTTTCCGTCCAGCTCTCCGGCGGCGGCCAAGGCGACGTGGTCGGCATAGGCCTGAAGGTCAGTTTGCGTCGACGCCATACGTCCAAGGTCAAAGGTCAGAGCGGCAAATCCGATGATCATGGCCAGACATAGGGCCGCAAAGACCAGGATGGTTCCGTCTTCTTCTTTCCTGAAAGTACGTAACGAGAACATCATTAACCCTCCGAACAAACTCGACGCGCCTTAGTTCACGGTGCTGGACGTATCAGTGACAGGTGTCTCTTCTTCTGTAGTGTTGTTTACGACCGGAACCTCTTGGACATCGGTAATACCGCGGCGTACCTTGACCACAGGCTGCGGCGTGCCGTCATCAACCGGTGACTTTTCAAGCAGGATGTCGCTCAGGCGCACGGTTTCCAGCGGCTTGTCGTCAAGCTCATCCAGCGACCGCAGGGACAGGCTCAGCTGACCGGCTTTCTGCGCCAGCGCCAGGCGTTGGCTTTCATCCGGTGTCACCTCGACCGTTACGGTGCGGGCAATTCCTGGCTGGTCCAGTTCCTCATCGGTTTTCTGGTCAACACCAATAACCCGGATGTTTTGCAGGATGGTCAGCGCACGCAGGGTATCATCGCTGCCACGGGTCAGAACGATGTCGACAAAATCGCCGGGGGTGACGAAGCCACCAACGCCGGTCTGCGCGTTGACGTTAATCGCCATCGCGCGGTTGCCTTCACCAATTGTCTGAACAATCGTGACTTTTTCGCCAAATCCCGAGACTTTGGATGCCAACAGAAGCTCTCCCTGCGCCAGGGCACGTTTCGCGCGGCGCGGCTCTCCTCCCTGAGCGGGTACGACGTCGTCGAAATTTGTGAACACGCCCGGCGGAACAGAGTCGGCCGGCCATTCAATCGTTGTAAGCTTGTATCTTTCGATCGGGCTACCGAAGGCAATGTTATCTGCCACGGCAACTACGCGAACGATGGTGTTATCGACAGCGGCTGCCTGATTTCTTTCAAGCTGGTCTTGGGCCCAGAATACCGCGCCCCCCGCCAGGGCGACCCCGAAGACTGTCATCAAAAATGATTTAACTCGCATTTTGCCCTCCAATTTCCGAAGTCGGCTTTGGCAGTCAGATTTGGGCGAATTGCTGTGTAACTTTACAAAACGGTAATCAAACTGACGCTACTGATTAAGTTGGGTGCTACCCCCCACAAGAGCCTGCGGGGAGTTAGCTATTCAAAGAACTCATGTCGCCCTGAATCAGCGCGTCGCGGCGGCTGTTGTGGCGTCAGTGTAGTTAGAGTTCGTTTCGCTCGCCAAACTGGTTAGGAATGTACCACCAGCGATAATTGCAACCAACAGAGCGACTCCGTATTCCACCAAAGTGGCCCCACGCTCGTCTTTACGGAGTTTCAGGAAAATCTTGCGAATAGATTCCGACATGATTTTTTCTCCAGATTATTGTTAGAGTGCGAAAGACGCACAAACCAACGCGACTTAGCGAGTTTGGATCGACGAAGTAGCGTCGCTAAAGTTCGAGTTCGTTTGGGTCGCCAGGGACGTAAGGAATGTGCCACCGGCGATAATCGCAACCAGCAGTGCAACACCGTATTCGACCAAGGTCGCGCCGCGCTCGTCTTTGCGCAGTTTCAGGAAAATTTTGCGAATGGAATTCGACATAACTTTTACTCCAGACTGTTTTAACAACGTGCGAAATCCGCACTCACGAGGCAGACATCCCCGTTAACAAATCGATACCAAGCGGAAAGCTGCCAAACCTCCCCACAAACGCAAAAGTTTTCCCGTATAACGGGAATTTTTTTTCGTTTGGGGCAGATTTGTGTCCTAAATTCGGCCCTCGTCAGGTGAGTCGCGCCATGATTCTTAAGGAATCTTTAATGCGATCACAGAAAAACCCGCCTCCCATACGCAAGGCGGGGCAGAATAATAAAATCTATTTAGTTTAGACAGTTACACCCTGGAGGACTTGCTCGCGCGACAGATCCTGCCTGCTGCCCTTCATCAGGATTTCACCACGCCTCAGCACGACAAAGCGGTCAGCAAGGTCATAAGCAAAGTCAAAATACTGTTCGACCAACACAATTGCCATTTCACCTTTGGAGCGAAGGTGGCGAATGACTTCTCCAATCTGTTGGATGATATTTGGCTGAATGCCTTCGGTCGGCTCATCCAGCAGCAGCAGCTTTGGTTTGGTGATCAAAGCGCGTGCGATTGCCAGTTGCTGCTGTTGCCCACCGGACAGATCACCCCCCCGGCGATTCTGCATCTGTCTGAGCACTGGGAACAGCTCGAAAATTTCATCGGGAATGTGATGTTCGGTTTTTGGAAGGCAGGCGAATCCGGTCTCCAGGTTCTCACGCACGGTCAGCAATGGGAAAATCTCTCGGCCTTGAGGGACATACGCCACACCTTTCCATGCCATGCGATGCGCAGGCAGGATGCCCAGCTCCTCTCCGTTCAGCACCATTTGCCCGCCGGATCGTGGGTGCGTCCCCGAGATCGCCTTGATCAGGCTGGTCTTGCCAACACCATTGGTGCCCATCACGCAGGTCACCTCGCCTTGTGCAGCCTGCATCGAGATGCCGTTCAAAATTTGCGAATGCCCGTAATGCAGGGTCAGATCGTTAAGTGTCAGCATCGCCTAGCGCCCCAGATAGACGTCGATGACGTCCTGATTTGATGTCACGTGGTCCAAAGACCCCTCGGCCAGAACCGCGCCTTCGTGCAGGACCGTGACCTTGCAGTTCAAACGGCGCACAAATTCCATATCGTGTTCCACCACCACCACGGCACGGGTTTTCGCGGCCTGCACCAGCAGGTCGGTAGTATGCTCACGTTCCTGCGGCGTCATCCCGGCAGCGGGCTCATCGACCAGCAGCAGGCGCGGTTCCTGCGCCAGAAGCATGCCGATCTCAAGCCATTGCTTCTGTCCGTGGCTGAGTTCGCCGGATTTGCGGGTCAGTTCATCTTTCAAGCCGATCTCGGCGGCCAGTTCTTCGACCTTGTCCAGATCAACCGTTGAAGGGCGATAGAACAGCACGCCCAACCACCCGCGTTTGTTCTTCAACGCCATCAGCAGGTTTTCCTGCACCGTCTGATCTTCGAACACGGTGGGTTTCTGGAACTTCCGCCCGATCCCCGCCTGCGCGATTTTTGCCTCGCTCATGCGCAGCAGGGACACGGATTTCTCGCCCCAGATCACGCGGCCCTCGTCAGGGCGGGTCTTGCCGGTGACGATATCCATGAAGGTGGTTTTGCCCGCCCCGTTCGGACCGATCACGGCACGCAGTTCCGCGTTGCCGATCTGAAAGGACAGGTTGTTGATGGCACGGAACCCGTCGAAAGTGACAGAAACGCCGCTGACCTCTAGCAGAGTGCTCATTCCGTGGCCTCCTTTTCGCGCAATGCGCTTTCATCAGGCCCAAGGGCCGCGCCGTGGCGCTGTGGCGCGCGACGGTTGGTCCTGAGGTCGAACAACCCCCCGATCCCTTGCGGAGCGAACAGCGTGACCAGCACAAAGGACACGCCCAGCAGCACCTGCCACCAGTCGACCCATTTGATCGTGTAGAACCCCAGCGGGATATCCGGCGCCTGCCCGCCGGTGAACCATGTGCTGAGCAGGCTGACGAAAGCCGCCCCGATGACTGCGCCGTACAGACGCCCGCGCCCACCGATGGCGACCCAGACGGCCAGATAGATCGAGGCGATGGGGGCCATCTCCTCGGGGTTGATGATGCCCGCCTGCGGGTAGTAGAGCGCGCCCGCGATGGCCGCGATACAGGCGGTCAGGGTGAACACGGCCAGTTTGTAAACCTCGACCGAATAGCCAAGGAACCGCACCCGCGCCTCGTTATCCCGGATGCCGCGGATTACCGAGCCGAACTTGCCCGATACGACCCATGCCGCCAGCATGTATCCCAGCCCAAGGGCCAGCGCCGAGGCCCAGAGGAACCAGATCGACACCACGTCTTGCGAGGCAGTGACGCCGGGCAGGTTCTGCAAGCCCGACAGGCCATTATTACCACGCAAACCGCTGTCATTCTGGAACAGGTACAGCGCCAGTGCCAAAGTCATGGCTTGAGTCAGGATCGACAGGTAGACTCCCGTCACCCGGCTGCGAAACGCCAGCCAGCCAAAGATCAGCGCCAGCAGGCCCGGCACCAGCACGACCAGTGCCAGTTGCAGAAACAGGCTATCTGAGAAGGCCCAGATCAGCGGGAATTCAGACGATCCGACGACGCCGAAGATTTGCGTACCGATGGCGTCCACGACTTCAGTGGAAGTCGGAGGGATATCGGCCTGCGACAGAGACTCGACCACGATCAGGCGGGTGCGTTCGTACATCAGCCACATGCCGATCATGTAACCGCCCAGTCCGAAAAAGGCGAAATGGCCCAGTGAAAGGATCCCGGTAAAGCCCCAGACCAGATCCATCGCCACGGCGATCAGGCACAGGCACAGGGTCTTGCCTAGTGTCTTGACGAAACTGGTCGAGATCACGCCGATCCCGAACCCTTCGGACAGGACAGTGACGCCCAAAGTGAACAGGGACAGGATAGCTAGAAAGACCAGCACCGAGGGATTCTTTGCGACAAAGCTGCGTTCCATGGCTCAATCCCCCGCCGCGCGGCCTTTGAGGGCGATGATGCCCCTTGGCCGGAACTGAATGAAAATGATGATGAAGATGATCATGTAGGTCTGCGCGGCGAGGGTGTTCGACGGGTTCATCCACTCGATCCCTTTTTGCAGGAAGCCGATCATGCCAGCGCCCGCCAGTGCGCCCCAAATGTTGCCGACACCGCCAACGACCACGGTCATGAAGCTCTGCACGATATAGTCGCTGCCCAGATCGGACGTGACTTTGGCGAACAACCCAATCGCAACGCCCGCAATCCCGGCGATGCCCGAGCCCAAGCCGAATGTCAGCATATTCACCCGCCCCGGATTGATCCCCATCGACCCGGCCATACGCGGATTCTGCGTCACCGCGCGCATCTCAAGCCCAAGCCGGGTGCGTTTCATGATGTAGAGGAACAGCCCCAGAAAGATCATCGCCAGAACGAAGATCGCGATGCGGATATAGCTGATCGAGACCACATCGTTCAGAACCCACGCCCCGTCCAGCCAGCCGGGCGCGGTCAGCGGACGCGCCTGCGTGCCAAAGATGTTCTTGGCCAATTGCTGTAGCGCGATCGAGATGCCGAAGGTTGCCAGCAGCGTTTCCAACGGACGGGAATAGAGCCAGCGGATCACCAACCGCTCCATCGCCACACCCATGGCGAAGGTGACGGCAAAAGCCATCGGGATCGCCACGATGATCGACAACGTGTGGTCTGGAATGAACTGCTGTACGACGTAGCCGGTATAGGCGCCCATCATGATGAACTCACCATGGGCCATGTTGATCACGCCCATCACGCCGAAGGTGATGGCCAGACCGATGGCCGCGAGGAAATAGATCGACGCCAGCGAGATCGCGTCCAGCGTCAAATCGAGCGTCTGGTTCAGGCCGACCTTCAGCTCGATCTGCTCCAGCGCTTGCGCGGCGGCGGAGGTCACTTCGGGCGACGGCTCTGCGTAGGTTTCAAAGAAAACATGCGCGACCAGCGCGGAGTCGATGTCGGCCTCAGTGACCAGCGCAGGAACAAGTCCGGTTTCTGCCAGTGCCGCATAAGCCTGTGTGCGGGTGGCGTCTGTATTCAGTTGCGCGACAGGGACGTCGCCGACGCGGCCACCGTCGATATGCGCGGCCAGTGCAGAGCGGATATCGTCCGGTGAAATGCGCGGGGCGGCCAGATCGCTGGCAACCAGCAGGTCATAGGCCGCATCTCGTGAAAGTACGTCTGATCCGGGCTCCAGCACGGTCGCTATATTCTCATCCGAGGGCAATTCCGCAGCCGTTTGCAGCTTGGTCACGACCAATGGGTTCAAGGCCGCGCGGACATCTACGCCCAGATCGCCAGACATGTCCTCAATCGCGGCCACGCGCGCTGCATTGTCTTCGTCATAACCAATGGTCAGCAACCGCTCCAGCCGCTGTTTCTGCGCCTTCAACGCCTCGTCGGGTTCATCCTCAATCGACGCGCGCAGGGGGGCCAGCAAGGCCCCTTCAGGATCACGTTGTATAGATTGCAACGCGGCCGCGCGTTTCGCACGGTCCGGGTCGGTCAGCTGGAATTGCACCAAGGCCGTCCCGATCATTGCGCGGATACCGCTATTGGGCTTCAATTGTTTCAGGTCAGATTTCTCGTACGTGCCAACAATTTCGCCGGTGTCGAAATCGGTCAGCTCATAAGACCGTCCCTCACCCTTTTTACCGGCAAAGAACAGACCATCCGACTTGCGCATCCACACATTCTTGGCGGCCCAAGTCTCAAGCATCACCTGCGCCTGAGGCAAACCGCTGCTGGCAATCGCGTCAATCGCAGGTCCGATCGTCTTGCGTGAGCTTTTGGCGATGATCTCCTGGTGCTCTTGCAGGATCGGTTGCAGACCGCCCTCTTGCGCGTTGGCAGTCAGGCAGGCGCACAGAATTGCGAGGCCCGCAAGGAATAGTCGTAACATGTAGAGAAACCCGAGGTGTCTTATGCGCAAGGCGGGCAATCACACCCGCCTTGCATCTGGTTTAGTAGTTCGACAGCGTCTGAACGCAGGTCTTGGTCTCGGTGTTGTACATACCGCAGCCCAGTTCTTTCCAATCCGAGATCAAAACCGCCGATTCCGGCAGGAAGTCGGTCCAGGCATCACCCGGCACAACCTCGGTTTCGCTGATGATGTCGAACTGACCATCTTCCTGAATCTCACCGATCAGAACCGGTTTCGCCAAGTGGTGGTTCGGCAGCATAACCGCCGTGCCGCCAGTCAGGTTCGGGAATTCCTGCCCGTACATCGCGGCGCGTACGTCGTCGACCTCGGTCGAGCCAGCCTCAGTTGCGGCGTTCACCCACATGTTGAAGCCGATATAGTGCGCCTCCATCGGGTCATTGGTCACACGCTCGTCACCCATGGTGGCTTTCCAAGTTTCAATAAATTCAGCGTTGGCTTCGGTATCGGCCGACTGGAAATAGTTCCACGCGGCCAGGTGACCGACCAGGTTCGCGGTATCCAGACCCGACAGTTCTTCTTCACCGACCGAGAAGGCCACGACAGGGATGTCATCCGCCGAAACGCCCGCAGCCGCCAGCTCTTTGTAGAAGCCGATATTCGCGTCACCGTTGATGGTCGAGATCACGCCGACTTTCTTGCCATCCGCGCCCAGCGCGACAACGTCCGCCACGATCTTGGACCAGTCGGAATGACCGAACGGGGTGTAGTTGACGAAGATATCCTCGTCCGCAATGCCTTTACCCTTCAGGTAGCTTTCCAGAATGTTGTTGGTGGTACGCGGGTACACATAGTCGGTGCCCAGCAGCGCGAATTTCTCGACGCCCAGCTCATCCAGGAAATAGTCAGTCGCAGGGATCGCCTGCTGATTCGGCGCGGCGCCGGTATAGAAGACGTTTTTCGAGGATTCCTCGCCCTCATACTGAACAGGGTAGAACAGCAGGCCGTTCAGCTCTTCGATCACCGGCAGAACCGACTTACGGCTGACCGACGTCCAGTTGCCAAAGATCACATCCACCTCATGTACGGTCAGCAGCTCGCGCGCTTTTTCCGCGAACAGCGGCCAGTCGGATGCGGGGTCAACGACCACGGCCTCAAGCTGTTTGCCCAGCAGGCCACCCTTGGCATTTTGCTGGTCGATCAGCATCAGCATGGTGTCTTTCAGCGTGGTTTCCGAAATCGCCATGGTGCCTGACAGCGAGTGCAATACACCGACTTTTATCGTGTCTTCCGCAGACAGTGCAGCGGTCGCCATGGCGGCAAAGACAAGTGATCCGGCGAGCGTGGATTTGAGAGATGTCATATGATTCTCCTGGGCGGGGCCGGGAGAGAGGGCTTGCGCAGACGCACACTCTTCTTCTACCTGATCCCCGCAACTGTTGTTGCGTTCCGTGTGGCGGTTGTGTCCGAGGTCCAATTCGCGCAGCCGTCACACACCCCCGGGTCATCTCCTCGGCGGGCACCCATACGGTTTCTGCATCGCCGAGAATTTAGCAAATGCAGGGCCCATCATTTTTCACAATCCGCCGTATCTGCCTGTTTTTTCACCAGCCGCCTGAGGTTGCGCCCAAAAATTAATCACGTACTGCGGAAAACCGACGAAAACCGACGTCGAAGAATAGAGTTCCGGCGCGCAAACGTTGAAACAAGCAGCATAACTTCTGGTTCCGCAGGTGCGCCATTACTCAACATGCCTCCATATTGCCCAAGCAAGACGCGATGCCGCCGCGCGCGAAGGGCGCGATTCGGCTAAGTGCAAAGCAATTGGGCGAAAAGTCGGTATTGGACGGTTTTCGCCAATCGGGGTCATTTAAGTGCCTGTTTCCCCGAACCGACGGGAAGTCGCTGGACGCGGTGCTGCTGAACACCGCTGGTGGTATCACGGGCGGGGACGCATTCCGCTTTAGCGGCCACGCGGGCGATGGCACGACCCTGACCCTGACCACCCAAGCCTGCGAGCGCGCGTACAAGGCCAAACCCGGCCCCTCGGGCCAGATCGTGAACCACCTGAGTGTCGCTCCGGGCGCGCGGCTGAACTGGCTGCCACAGGAAACCATCCTGTTCGACGGCAGCGCGCTGGATCGCCGGTTGCAGATCGACCTTGCCTCGGATGCCACCGCCCTGATGGTCGAACCCCTGATCTTTGGTCGTATGGCGA
The DNA here is from genome assembly GCF_013031165.1 of Ruegeria sp. HKCCD7251. Taxonomy (NCBI): domain Bacteria; kingdom Pseudomonadati; phylum Pseudomonadota; class Alphaproteobacteria; order Rhodobacterales; family Roseobacteraceae; genus Ruegeria; species Ruegeria sp. HKCCD7251. The sequence continues at coordinate 363,848 of NZ_WPZC01000004.1, forward strand.
TGGGCGAGACCCTGACCAATATCCGCCTGCGAGACCGAATTGAGATCGCGCGCGATGGCGCACCTCTGTTTATGGACGCGATGCAGTTCGACGGTGATCTGCACGCCCACCTGGCCAAGACACATATCGCGGGCGGTGCGGGGGCGATGGCGCTGGTCGCCTTTGCCTCACCCACTGCCGAGGGTCAGATCGGCCCTATCCGCGCGATGCTACCCTCCACCGCCGGAGCCTCGCTGATCCAAAGCGATCTGCTGGTGATCCGGGTGCTTGCCGAAGACAGCTTTACCCTCCGTCGAACACTGATGCCGGTGCTGCGGCGGCTGAACAATGACACGCTTCCCCGATGCTGGATGATCTGACATGAACCTGACCCCTCGTGAAAAAGACAAACTGCTGGTCGCCATGGCCGCCGAGGTCGCCCGCAAGCGATTGGCCCGAGGCGTCAAGCTGAACCACCCCGAGGCGATCGCGCTGATCACCGACGCGGTGGTCGAAGGTGCGCGCGATGGGCGCTCGGTTGCCGATATGATGCAGGCCGGAGCCGAAGTGATCACCCGCGCGCAATGCATGGAAGGTGTGCCCGAGATGATCCACGAAGTTCAGGTCGAAGCCACCTTTCCAGACGGCACCAAGCTGGTGACTGTTCACAACCCTATTCGCTAAGAAAGGAACACTGATATGACCCGTATGCTTTTCCCCGCCCTGATCCTTGCTGGCCCTGCGGCAGCCCATAACGGAACACATATTCATGCGCATGGCTCGGATTACGCCACTCTGGGCGTTGGTCTGGCCGTTGTCGCGCTGGCCGCCTTCGCGTTGATGGTAAAGCTGAACAAATGATCCCAGGCGAGCTGTTCCCGGCCAAGGGCGAGATCACCCTTAACGCAAGTGCCTCAGCCATCACCCTGATGGTCGCCAATACTGGTGACCGCCCGGTTCAGGTCGGCTCGCACTATCATTTCGCCGAAACCAACCCAGCGCTGGATTTCGACCGCGCCGCCGCACACGGGCTGCGTCTGGACATCGCCCCCGGCACCGCCGTGCGGTTCGAGCCCGGTCAGGCGCGCGAGGTCTCGCTTATCCCCATCGGGGGGGCGCGTAAGATCTATGGGTTCAATCAAAAGGTCATGGGGTCGCTCTGATGCCAGCAACAATCAAACGCTCTGACTATGCCGCCATGTTCGGCCCCACCACCGGCGACAGGCTGCGGTTGGCTGATACCGATCTGGTGATCGAGGTTGAACGCGACCTGACCGCCGAACGCGCGGGTGCCGCTGCTACCGGGGGCGCCGGCGACAACGCGCTGCTTTACGGCGAAGAGGTCAAGTTCGGTGGCGGCAAGGTGATCCGCGATGGGATGGGGCAGTCTCAGGCCACGCGGGCCGAAGGGGCCGTGGACACGGTCATCACCAATGCGCTGATCGTGGATCACTCGGGCATCTACAAGGCGGATGTAGGCCTGAAAGACGGGCGCATCGCCAAGATCGGCAAGGCCGGGAACCCCGACACGCAACCCGGCGTCGATATCATCATCGGCCCCGGCACCGAGGCTATTGCGGGCGAAGGGCGTATCCTGACCGCCGGGGGTTTCGACAGCCATATCCATTTTATCTGCCCACAACAGATCGAGGATGCGCTGCATTCCGGCCTGACCACCATGCTGGGCGGCGGCACTGGCCCTGCGCATGGGACGCTGGCCACCACCTGCACGCCAGGACCGTGGCATATCGGGCGGATGTTGCAGGCCGCCGACGCGTTTCCGATGAACCTGGCCTTTGCGGGCAAGGGCAACGCCTCGCTGCCCGCCGCGCTGGAGGAGCAGATCAACGCGGGCGCCTGCGCCCTGAAACTACACGAGGATTGGGGCACCACCCCTGCCGCTATCGACTGCTGCCTGACGGTGGCCGACGCGATGGACGTGCAGGTCATGATCCACACCGACACGCTGAACGAATCCGGTTTTGTCGAGAACACCGTGGGGGCCATGAAAGGCCGGACGATTCACGCCTTCCACACCGAAGGCGCAGGCGGTGGTCACGCCCCCGATATCATCAAGATCTGCGGCGAGAACCACGTTCTGCCGTCTTCGACCAACCCGACGCGCCCCTTCACCGTGAACACTGTCGAAGAGCATCTGGATATGCTGATGGTGTGCCACCACCTCGACAAATCCATCCCCGAGGATGTGGCCTTTGCCGAAAGTCGCATCCGGCGCGAGACGATCGCGGCCGAGGATATCCTGCACGACATGGGCGCGTTCAGCATCATCGCCTCGGACAGTCAGGCTATGGGCCGTGTGGGTGAGGTTCTAATCCGCACATGGCAGACCGCCGACAAAATGAAGAAACAGCGCGGCCGCCTGCCCGAGGAAACTGGCGAGAACGATAATATGCGCGTGCGCCGCTATATCGCCAAATACACCATCAACCCGGCGATAGCCCACGGCCTGAGCCATCAGATCGGCAGCATCGAAGAAGGCAAGCGCGCCGACCTGGTGCTGTGGAACCCGGCCTTTTTCGGGGTCAAGCCCGAGATGGTTCTGCTGGGCGGCACCATCGCCTGCGCGCAGATGGGCGACCCCAATGCCTCGATCCCGACACCGCAGCCGGTCTATAGCCGTCCGATGTTCGGGGCCTATGGGCGTTCGGTCGAACATTCAGCGATCACTTTTGTCTCGGGCGCGGCGCAGGCTGCGGGAGTTGGTGATACACTGGGGTTGGCCAAGCAAACCGTCGCGGTGCAAAACACCCGCAATATCGGCAAAAGCGACCTGTTGCTGAACAACGCCACGCCGCAGGTCGAGGTTGACCCCGAAACCTATGAGGTCCGCGCCGATGGCGAGTTGCTGACCTGCCAACCCGCCGAGGTTCTGCCCATGGCGCAACGCTATTTCATGTTCTGAGACATGCTGCGTTGCAGCATATGCAACGCAACCATGACCAAACATCTACTACAAAACGAGGCCGACATGACACATCATGAAGACCAAGGGAGGACCAACAAGTTTGAAGGTCCACATGGCACATTCAGCACCGCAAACCACCCCGCGCGTTTCGCTACCCGGACTGATCGCATCCTTCGGGACGTCGATCTATTCGTTTCTTATCCGGATGGCAGACGCACAAACGCGCGTTCAGCAGATCAGATTTCTTCAATCCCTCAGCGACGAAGACTTGCGCAAGCTCGGGTTGACACGCGACCGGATCCCACACCGCGTCTTCGCGGATTCAATCTGGCTTTGACCGGGCTTTTGGCAGGGGGGGCAACCGCATGACAGCTCTTCTCTGCACGGCACGGCAGTATTCCGACCATACGCATGGTGACCCCGCCGACCACCTGTCACTGACTTATGAAGATCGCTTTCTGCGCCGCAAAGTGCTGACCTGTGAAAGCGGTGAGCAGATTCTGATTGATCTGTCACAAACAACCTCGCTAGATCATGGCGGTGCCCTGATCCTTGACGACGGGCGCGAGGTCGAAATCCAGGCCGCGCCAGAAGCGTTGCTGGAAGTCACGGCCCCCGACCTGACCCGCATCGCGTGGCATATCGGCAACCGCCACACACCCTGTCAGGTCGAAGCGGACCGCCTGCTGATCCAAATCGACCACGTCATCCGCGACATGTTGCTGAAAATCGGCGCAACGGTGCGTGAGGTTCAGGAACCCTTTACCCCCGAAGGTGGTGCTTATGGCCACGGCAGGACCCATGGCCACGCCCACTGACACAGATATCCTGACGCTGACCCAATGGCTCTCGCCTGCTTATCCGGTGGGAGGGTTCGCGTATTCACACGGTCTGGAATGGGCGATCGAGTGCGGCAGCGTTGCCAACGCCGCCGACACAAAGGAGTGGGTTGCCGATGTGATCGAATACGGCTCTGGCCGGAATGATTGCATATTTCTTTCAGCCGCGTATTCGGCACAGACCACCACCTCCTTGTCCGAGGTGGATGAGGCTGCGCGCGCATTCTGCGCCTCGTCCGAGCGGTTGATGGAAACTCGACTGCTGGGAGAGGCGTTTTGCGGCATAACCGCAGATGTCTGGGCGGTGGAGCTGGGCACCCTGACCTACCCGGTCGCCGTGGGATACGCTGCACAGCGACAGGGCTTGCCGCTCGCCCTGACGGCCCAGATGTACCTGCAGGCCTTCATGTCCAATCTGGTCGCGTGTGCGACGCGTTTGGTACCGTTGGGTCAAACCGAAGGGCAGCGGATGATCCGCGATCTAACGCCTTTGTGTCAGCATGTGGCGACGGGCGCTGTGACCTTGGGGCTGGATGATCTGGGGTCGACGGCGTTTCTGACAGATGTCGCGTCGATGAAACACGAAACTCAATATTCAAGGATGTTCCGAACATGAGCAAAATGAACGGCCCCCTGCGCGTGGGCATCGGTGGTCCTGTTGGCGCAGGCAAGACAACTCTGACCGCCGCCCTGTCCGAAGCGCTGCGCGACAGGGTATCCGTTGGCGTGATCACCAACGACATCTACACCCGCGAAGATGCCGAGGCGCTGATGCGGATGCAAATCCTGCCGCAGGACCGGATCATCGGCGTCGAAACCGGCGGCTGCCCGCATACGGCCATTCGCGAGGATGCCTCGATCAACCTTGCGGCTGTTGCCGAGATGCAGGCGCGTCACCCCGACGTCGAGGTCGTTCTGATCGAAAGCGGTGGCGACAACTTGTCTGCCACGTTCAGCCCGGAACTGGCGGACGTTACGCTCTATGTGATCGACGTGGCCGCGGGTGAAGAGATTCCGCGCAAAGGCGGTCCTGCGATCACCAAATCGGACGTCCTGATCATCAACAAGACCGATCTGGCCCCGCATGTTGGCGCGTCGCTGGAGGTGATGGACAGAGACGCGACGAAGATGCGCAACGGTCGCCCATTCGTGTTCACTTCGCTGCGGCATCGCAAGGGCGTGGATCAGGTCGTTGACCTGCTGGCGCAAATCGGGGGGCTGAATATTCCCGTCGCCGTGACCGAGGGGGCCGCCTAGCGCAGCCCCCTGGCAATGGAAGCTCATCGCGAGATTGCAGGCAAACTTTTCGACCTAGACAAAAGTGCCTTCGTCACTTCGTGTCCCTTGCTGTTTTAAACAACAAAAGAAAAACAAAAACCGACCCGATCGAGGTGGTAACAATACCCACTGGCAGTTCCTGAGGCGCAAGCAACAGGCGGCTGAGGATATCTGAACCGGTCAGCAAAGCCGCCCCGACGATGGCGGCAGCGGGCACAAGACGGTTGTGCAGAGGCCCAGCGATCCCACGTGCGATATGGGGCACCATGAGCCCGACAAAACCGATAACCCCCGCAACCGAAACAAAAACGGCGGTCGCTAGTGCCGCTACAAAAAACATGCGGAACCTCAATGCCTGTACCGGAACGCCCAGCGTCGCTGCCGTCAAGTCGCCGGTCAAAAGCGCATCCAGCCAGCGACTGCGCCACAGGGCATACATCAAGATCAGAAACATCCCGGCGCAGACCAGCGGAAATGTCTCCCATCGGGCCAGACCCAGTCCACCCAGCATCCAGAAGATGACCGAGTGCGCGGCGCGACTGTCGCCCGCAAATATCAGATAGTTCGTGATCGCCGAAAACAGAAACGAAACTGCCAACCCCGCAAGGATCAGCTTTTCCGGCGCACTGGTGCGCAACCCGTGAACCAGTGCCAGCACAATTCCCGACGCGACAAGCCCGCCACAAAATGCAGCCAGCGGCAGCGTCCAGAATCCCAGGATGTCGCCGGTCACCGTAATGACGAAAACCGCACCCGCCGCCGCACCCGACGAAAGGCCGAACAGGAAGGGATCAGCCAAGTCGTTGCGTGTTGTGGTCTGAAGCACTACGCCGACAACGCCCAGCCCTGCACCGATCACGGCCGCAAACAATGCACGCGGCAAGCGAAGGTCAAAGACAATGCGGTGCAGCGGCGACACCTCGCCATCCGCCATGCCGTTGCCCAGCATCACCGCATCCAACGCAACCGCGGCTGGAATTTGCGTCGTGCCGTAAATGGTCGAAACCAGCAAAAGGGCGGCCACAACAACCGCCCCAAGCAAGAGTGTCAGGCCAAAACGGCCCATATTAGTTCAGGCCCGGGTGCATCGCGTCGGCCATTTTCGAAATCGCCGCGATATTTGCGGGTCCGGGGGTCAGTTCTTCGTAACGTAGGCCAATCCAGCGCTCGTTCCTTACCGCGTCGGTCTGCGACATCACGGGGTGTTCCTGCAGAAACTTGAACGTGTCTTCCGCGCCGTTGCCGGTCTGATATTCCAGCAGCACAAGAAATTCGGGGTTCGAAGCTGCCACAGCTTCCCACGAGGTGCGGCCCCAGCTTGTGTCCATGTCATGAGTGACATTCGCACCACCAGCTGCAGCGATCATCGCGTCAGGGATGGCGAATTTACCTGCGGTAAAGGGCGCGTCGGCTGGTCCATCCAGCAGGAAAACACGGGGTTTTGGCAGGTCCGCAGTCTGCGCCTGGATCGCTGCCAGTTCCTCTTTCCAGCCGGAAACCAGAACCTCGGCCTTGTCTTCAACATGCATGACCTCGCCCAGACGAAGCACATCATCAAACAACAGGTCCATGCTGGCCTCGGGACGGTCCTTGTCCAGATGCACACAGCTTTCCGTTAGGATCATTGTCTTGATGCCAAAGGGTTCCAGCGTGTCGGGCGTCACGTCGCCCCCCGGCTTCATCCCATAGTACCAACCCGCGAAGAACAGGTCAGGCTCTACCGCCACAAGGTTCTCAACAGTTGGGTATTTCGGCGCAAGCTCGGGGATGTCACCGCGCAGCGTGTCAAACTCGGGGCTGGTCTTGTACCAGCCGGTGATGCCGGTCAGACCCACGATCTTGTCCTGCAGACCCAACGCAAAGGCCATGTCGGTCATGTTCATATCATGCACAACCAGACGCTCGGGCTGGGTGTCGAACACCAGCGGCGCACCGCAATTATCAACCGTGACTTCGTGCGCGACGGCACCACCTGCCAAAACGGTGGTCAACGCCACAGACAAGATCTGTTTCATTCAGAAATATTCCTATTCATAAGTTGTTATCGAGGTTTTTCGGATATCCAGCGCCGGGATCACGCGCCCTTCGTGGTGAAAGCACAGGTAATCGACGCCAAACGTGTCACTAACCCTGTCCGGGGTCAGCACATCGGCGACCAGCCCAAAACCAGTCAGCCGTGTATCTTTCATCAATGCCACATGAGTGGCAAATTCTGGGATCATCACCAGATCATGCAGGATCATCACCACAGTGATACCCAGTTCAGCGACCAGCGACAGCATCCGCCCCTTCGTGTCTGGATCCAGATGGTTGGTGGGTTCGTCCAGAAACAAAAGCGTAGGATTCTGGGCCAAAGCACGGGCGATATGCGCGCGCTGGCGTTCCCCCCCGGACAGAACGGCCATCTTTTTTTCGGCCAAAGCACTAAGCCCGGTGAGGCTCAGGATTCTGACCAAATCCGCGGCGTGTTCCTCGGCAGAGCGGTCTGCACGGATCGGAATCTGGCCCAGCGCCACATAATCCCGCAACAGCAACCTGCCATCCGGGAACTCCTGCTGACTGACCACGGCGATCGTCCGCGCCCGATCCCGTGCGGACATCTGTTTCAGGCTGCGTCCGTTGACCAGAACATCACCCTGATTCACCTCGTGCGCGCCGCATAACAGATTCAAAAGCGTCGTCTTGCCTGCCCCGTTGGGCCCGGCAATTGCAAGGATTGCGCCTTCGCATAATGTGAATGAGACCCCCTGCAGCAGTATATCGCCACTAAGAACCTGATGGGTCAGATCACGCGCAACCAAAATAGCTGGGTTGGTCATGGACACACCCCTTTTTGAATTTGGGGCATGCGGGACAGTGTCTTTGTGAACAGTTTTTCCGGACGCTCGGTCGCATTGGCCCAGCCATCTGCGCTGTTTTGGTATTGGTGGGCAAACTCTGTCAGTGCCTGGATATCCTGCGTATCCTGAATGTCACCAAAAAGGTACTGCGCTTTGTCGACTGCCTGAAGTCCAACAGTCACAGGCCGCGCGCATCCAGCCATGCAATCGACCATGCGGATGGAAAAACCATTTGGCAAACGATCGAACAGCGCGTCGGACAAGCCCTGCGCGTGTGCCTCACCCTGGCACGTTTTGCAGATGAGAAGAAAATGGTCAGGCGCTGACGGCATGGGTTCCTCCGCCAGCTTCAAAGCGCGGGCAGACAGTGCCGGAAATGTAAACACGATGTGCTCGTGCCATCAAAGCCTCCTTTCAGGACGCCCCGCCCCGAGTTGGTTAACATTTGATGGCAGGTCTCCTGACTTGCGGGTCGATGCTCGGCCATCCTTCCCGGCACTTGGGCCAGTGGGTTGTTGGCGTCGCTCACCGCTTACAGTTGCGGGGGCAGTCACGGACTTGGCGCAAAATGGCGGCCTCACCGTATTCCCTTTTCATCCCTTGGGCGCACCATCGGGAACCATCATCCGAACGAGTGCCCGAGATCACATGTCAGGTCAACGACAATATTGTGGCAGCCAATCAATTTTTGGCAGACGCAAAACCCCATTGACCAATCCAAAGTATAATTGTCCTACACCCCGCTTCGCGACCGCCACCCCGTGAGGCTGAAACCGGCAAACAAAACCGCGGCCACGCAGACGATTGAGGGACCCGCCGGTGTGTCAAACACATAAGCTGAGCGCAGTCCTGCTACGGCCGAGAAAGCCCCGATTGCCGCGGCAATCAATGCCATCGTTTCCGGAGATCGCGCCAGGCTGCGCGCGGCCGCCGCCGGAATGATCAGCATCGCGGCAATGAGCAACACGCCTACAACTTTGATCGCGACAGCAACCGTAACGGCCAGTGACAAAGTCAGGATCAACTGCTCGCGCTTGGGGTCGAACCCGGTGGCGTAGGCCAATTCTTCGTTCAGCGTAGCGGTCAGCAGTTGCGACCATCGCCATACGATCAACGCGACGACCAGCGCGGCCCCGCCCCAGATCACGACAAGATCGGTGCGCGAAACTGACAGTATGTCACCAAAAAGATAGGCCATCAGGTCGATGCGAATGCCCGACAAAAACGACACCGCGACAAGACCAAAGGCAAGCGACGAATGCGCCATAACTCCAAGTAGGGTATCCATGGCATAACCGCGACCGGACAGCAATGTGACGGCCAACGCCATGATAAGCGCGACAACCAATGCGCCCAGAAAGACCGACATCTGGAAAGCCAGCGACAGCGCAACACCCAGGATCGCAGCATGAGCGGTGGCATCGCCAAAGTAAGCCATACGCCGCCAGACCACAAAACACCCAAGGGGGGCGGCTGCAATTGCCACGCCAATACCGGCGAGCGTTGCCCGCGTCATAAAATCATCAAGCATTATTCTGCCGCTTCGTGAGAGTGGTCGTGGTTGTGATCATGTTCGTGGCGATACAGGGCAAGCGCGCCACCGGTGCCTGTTCCAAACAGGGCGCGGTATTCTGGTGCCGAAGCAACGACGGCAGGCGACCCCTCGCAGCAGACATGACCATTGAGGCAGATCACCCTGTCCGAAGCACTCATCACAACGTGCAGCTCGTGGCTGATCATCAGGATGGCGCAACCGGTTTCCTGTCTCACCGCCTCGATCTGCTGGTAAAAACTGGCCGAGCCTCGCTGGTCTAGACCTTGCGTGGCTTCGTCCAGCAAAAGGATGTCGGGACGATTGATCAAAGCCCGCGCCAGCAATACGCGCTGAAACTGGCCCCCGGACAGTTGGGACATCTGGCGCTTCAAAAGATCCGGCACACCTGCCGCCGCCAGCGCCGCAGCGCAGTCATCTTTTGAAACACGGTGCGTCAGACGCATGAACCTTGCAACCGAGATCGGCAATGTCGGGTCAACATGCAGTTTTTGCGGCACATAGCCGATTTTCAGCCCAGGCTTCCGGTAAACATGGCCAGCAGAGGGATTTGTCGCACCGATGATGGCCCTAAGCAGACTGGTTTTGCCCGATCCGTTCGGGCCAACGATGGTGACGATCTCACCTGCCTCAATCGCCATATCCACATTTTGCAGAACGGTGTTCGCACCGTACCTTACGCTGAGTTTTTCAACGGTGATCAGGGTCATTTCTACGCCTTTTCGGTGCAGTCGGGGCAAAGCCCTTCGGCTTCTACAACCGTTCGTTCAATTTCGAAACCCGCCGCGCGTGCTGCAGCCCCCAAAACACCTTTGGCCGGAGTGGATTGCGCCTCGGCCACGGCGTCGCATTTTCGGCAGATCATGAAGGCCGGCGAATGAGAGGCCCCCGGGTGAGAACAGGCAACAAAGGCGTTCAGTCGCTCAATCTTATGCACGAACCCATTCTGAGCAAGAAAGTCGAGCGCACGATAGGCCACCGGAGGCTGTGACCCAAAGCCTTCCTCGCGCAATCGGTCGAGTATCGCGTACGCGCCCAGCGCGCGATGCTCTTGCAACAGCATTTCCAGAACCCTGCGACGGACTGGCGTCAGACGCAGTCCTTCTTCCTTGCACCGGTTTTCCGCTGCGGACAACCCGGCCGCAACGCAAGTCTTGTGGTCATGCTTTTGGAACCCAACCGGGGCCGTATCGCCGGTTATTTCGGGTTGCGTATCACTTGTCATGTTATTCCATATCATGTATGTCGCTCGCAATGTTATAAAATCACACAGAGGGTCTGATGTCCAGAAAGCTTCTCCCACTATCTATCACCGCTGCATTCATGGGCGGAACGGCCTTGGCGGATGTACCCAATGTCGCGGTCGACATCGCGCCAGTTCACTCGCTTGTGGCACGGGTTATGGAAGGTGTCGGAACGCCCGACCTGATCATCTCACAGGGTGCCTCGCCGCACGAATACAATCTGCGCCCCTCAGAAGCTGCTGCGCTGCAAAACGCCAACTTGGTATTTTGGATGGGTGAAGACCTGACACCGTGGATGGAAGGGGCCGTCGAGACTCTTGCCGACGGCGCAACCGTCACGACCCTGTTGGAAACGGATGGAACAATTCTTCTGGATTTCCGTGAGAACGCCCTGTTTGAAGCCCACGATCACGACGATCACGCCAAACATGACGACCATGACGACCATGACGACCATGCTGAAACCAAAGGCCATGACGATGAACATGCCCATGATGATCATGACCACGAAGGGCATGACGACCACGATGGTCACGCGCATGGGGACCATGACCCGCACGCCTGGTTGTCGCCAGAGAACGCAAATACGTGGCTGAATGTGATCGCCGCTCAACTATCTGCGGCTGATCCGGACAACGCCGGTACGTATTTCGCAAATGCTGCGGCGGCGCGCGAAGAAATGGCGGCCCTGTCTGCTGAGATCGCCGAAACGCTCGAGCCGGTCCGAGGAGGCAGCTTTGTCGTCTTCCACGATGCCTACCAGTATTTTGAAAATGCGTTTGATTTTCCCGCCTCTGGCGCAATTTCGATCGGTGATGCATCCGACCCAAGCCCGGCCCGCATTGCTGAAATTCAGGCGCGCATCAAGGACGAAGGCGTGAAATGCGTTCTGGCCGAACCGCAGTTCAATCCTGGGATCGTCGAGGTTGTGATGGATGGTGCCGACGCCAATACCGCAGTGATCGACCCGCTCGGCTCTGATCTTGAGCCCGGAGCGGCGCTTTACTCCCAAGTCATTCGCAACATGGCGCAAACACTGGCCGATTGCCTTTGATCCCCTGCCCGGCCGAAGTTCAAAATTCGGCCGGGCTGAACGTCAGCGGCATCGCAAGTGAGTGTTTGCCCAAGTTCCGAGTGATCGCGATCCGCTGACGTTTTCAAATTCGCCCTAAAACCGAACGAAAGACCGACGGACTTAGCCCCAATCCGCAAACATCCACGAGGCGCTTGTGGTTTACATTTTCATATCGTTACATTATTACATTTCATTATCTAAATTACGACCTCCCACCCCACGCCAACATGTTGCGAACCCGTCGCCCCATACCCACCACGAAAGAAGAAGTGTTTTTAAGCTATGACTGATACCCGCCTTCCCGTTACTGTCCTGTCCGGTTTTCTTGGAGCTGGCAAAACAACCCTGCTGAACCGGGTTCTCAATAATCGTGAAGGCCGGCGTGTCGCCGTCATCGTTAATGACATGTCCGAAGTGAACATCGACGCCGATTTGATCCGGGCCGAAACGGAACTCAGCCGGACCGATGAAACTCTGGTTGAAATGTCAAATGGCTGTATCTGCTGTACCCTGCGCGATGATCTGCTGGCCGAGGTCCGGCGACTGGCTGCGGAAGGTCGGTTTGACTATCTCCTGATTGAATCCACTGGTATCTCAGAACCCCTGCCCGTCGCGGCGACTTTTGATTTTCGCGATGAAGACGGTGAAAGCCTGTCTGACGTGGCCCGCCTTGACACGATGGTCACCGTGGTTGACGCGGTGAATCTGCTTAACGACTACTCCAGCCACGACTTCCTTCACCACCGTGGTGAGACCCTTGGCGACGAGGACGATCGCACTCTGGTGCATCTACTGACCGACCAGATCGAATTTGCCGACGTTGTCATCCTGAACAAGGTTGCTGATGCCGGCCCGGAACGCACCGATGCAGCGCGCAAGATCATCCGTAGCCTCAATGCGGATGCAAAAATCATCGAAACGAACCAATCCGAGGTTTCCAGTGATGCTATTCTGGACACTGGCCTTTTCGATTTCGAAATGGCGCATCAGCACCCCATGTGGGTCAAGGAGCTTTATGGTTTTGCCGACCACGTGCCGGAAACCGAAGAGTATGGCGTTTCGTCCTATGTTTTTCGCGCCAGACAACCCTTTGAGCCCGAGAAAATCCTGGTGCTGCTGAATAGCGATTTGCCCGGTGTGATCCGGGCGAAAGGTCATTTCTGGATTGCAACCCGTCCCGAGTGGGTGGCTGAGTTTTCCCTTGCTGGCGCTCTGTCCAGCGTGAAGCCAATCGGAACTTGGTGGGCGTCCGTGCCCGATACCAGATGGCCTGATCACCCGTCAGTGCTTGACTACATCAAACAACACTGGGTCGAGCCTTGGGGCGATCGGCGGCAAGAGATTGTGTTTATCGGTGCAGGTATCGACTGGCCATCCCTCAAGTCCCGTCTTGAATCCTGCCTGCTATCTCAGGCCGTTGCGCCCGGGCCGGATGCCCTTCCATCTGACTTGCCTGACCCGTTTCCGCTGTGGCGCCGAGTGGAGGATGCCGCATGACCTATCATCGCACCGACCTGAACGGCGCAGCCGTCGGAGTGGGCGTATCGGATAAGCCGGACGGATTGGCCAAAATCGAAATGCCGGGGTGCGCGGCGACTATCTGGCGCCGTCAACTTGCGCCGGAATTTCAGACATGGATCAACACCCTGGACCCATCGCATCTGCCCAAAGCGCGGCTAGTCCTACGCCCTCAGGGCCGTTCCGGACGCCCTGAGTCACTTGTGCAACATGGCGGGGATAGACGAAGGTGCAGAACGCACTTGGTTAGAGGATGCATCTCAGACCTCGCCACGCGGTTTGCCGAGATGATGCGCGCACCCTATCTTCGACTTTGCCTAGACGCGATCAACACCAATGCCTGCAGGAAATTCCACATAGATGCCTTATACGCGCGCCTGATCTGCACCTATCGCGGGATAGGCACGCAATACGGTATGTCAAAGGATGGCCTTGACCCAGACCGCGTGTTTACCGTGGCAACCGGTGCCCCCATAGTTATGCGTGGCACGCTTTGGCCACAGAACCCTCCGTCAGGGTTACTGCATCGCTCGCCACCAATTGCGGGAACAGGTGAGACCCGCCTTGTTCTGGTGCTCGATCCCATTTTTGACATCGAGGAAGACGTCTGATGCCGCGAAATCTTGGCCAGACGAGACTGAGAAAGCGCCGCCGCGCCGAAAATCCGATGCGCGAGTTTGACCGCCTGCCTCCGGTCTTGCGTGCGTGGGTATCTCAGGCCGCGTTGCCTTGGCGTCCACGATCAGTCCTTCGTGCCTATCAGAAAGCGCTGGCCCATACAGGTGATCATGGCCGTGCCCTAGAGGAACTGGGCCGCCTTGAAGCCTTGCAACTTGCCAAAGATAGCAAAGGCGCAGCATTAGCATGATATGTTTGGACCTCACCGAAAACGATCTGAAAGGGCGACTTCCTCGCCCGTCAAACCAGCCCCCATAATCTCACGGTGTCCGGAGTTGAACAGCCTGTAGACTTTCGCAAGGTTGTGCAGTTGAACCGAATACGTGTAAGCGTCGTGATCACGACACTACAATGATTTGGGCGCGCCTTGGGCAACGACAATAATGATAATCCGGTGGATGACTTACTGCGCGCCCGTCTGCGCATTCCAGTTGGAGCAGACTTTAGGTTAAGGATCTTGCGGTACCTGATGGAGGGCGTTGACTGGATCAACCGCACCACGACTGGTCAGGCTTTCTTTGCCCTGAAAGAAACCGAAGAGATATTGTCGGAGCTTGGTGAACGCACCGGGCCAGAGTTGGTGCGCGCGGTTTTGCAGATGAACCACGGAACCACGATACGCGCGCACGGGCTTGAGAATATTCCGACTCAAGGCCCGGTCGTCATCGCCTCGACCCATCCGATCGGGACCTTCGATTTTCTTGCCCATGCGGGGGCATTGCAGGACCATCGCGCGGACCTGAAGGTTGTCGCCGGGCGCGAAGCTGAAAGGTTTTTGGGCCGCGATCTGATCGTCCCGGTGGATCTGGATCAAAAGGACAGGGTTTTGACGGCCCGACAGACCCGTGCCGGAATGTTGCAACACCTTAAGAAAGACGGCGCCCTGCTCGTGTTCGGCTCTGGCCGGGTTCCGTATTTGAAAGGTGACCGTCTGGTCGAACCTCCCTGGAGGACCGGGGTAACCCGTGTTTCAGCAGAGGCCGGGGCGCCAATCGTTCCCGCATCGGCAAACATGCGCAACTCTCGGCACTACTACCGGACGCGCCGTCTGGCTGGGGTCCTGAGTGGGGGCAACGACGAGTTTGGGCGCAAAGTCGCGTCTCTGCGATACGTGTCAGAGCTGATTGCTAAGCTTGGCGGCTCATATGATGTCTATTACGGCCCGGTTCAGCAAGCAGGCACCGCACCCGACATTCTGAAAAGACTGTCCGAAGGGTTGGTTCCCGACCTCTATGACCAATAGTGGCGCTTAGCTTTTCCCGGCCTTATAAATCCTGGTCCTTTGCCCGGTCGCGCTCCTGCAGCGCGCGGATGCGCATTCGTTGCGCCGCCTGGATATGAGCGCGCATTTCAGATTCTGCCGCAGCACCGTCGCGTGCTTTCAACGCGACCATTATGCGCCGGTGTTCCGCCACGGCTGACGCGGCCCGTTCACTGCCCAAAAGCTGTGAGGGTCCCAGAATCAACAACGCCTTCTGCAAGGACAATGTGGATTTCGTTAGAAATCTGTTCTTTGCCGCATCCAACAACGTGGCGTGGAAAATCTTGTTGATCCGCACGGCATCCGGCCCTGTGCCTGCCTCGGCCAGCCGGTCATTGAGAACGTCCAGCTCATCCAACTCAATGTCAGAGGCAGCCCGCGCAGCAAGTCGCGCCGCAGTCCCTTCAAGCACTGCGCGCATCTCATACAGCTCCATCACTTCGGCATAGTCGAGGCTGCGGACCGTCGCGCCCAGACGCGGAACATGCGTAACCAGCCCATCCGCCTCTAGCTGTCGGATCGCTTCCCGCACAGGGGTGCGGCTAACGCCCAGCCGTTCCGACAACTCTATCTCGCGCAGACGATCCCCCGGCAGCAAAGCCCCTGCGCGAATTTCATCCAGCAGGGATTGATAGGCAGAGCTGCCCTGCGGTCCGGGCTTAATCTGATCGTCCTGAATGCTCATAACGCCTGTACTTGCATGCTGCGTCCAATTGTATACATATGGATACAAAATGAGTCAATGCCGATGGAACACGAGAGTTGGCCAATCAAGACATTTTTCATTCTCTGCTGATGAAGCGGTTCGTGACCGCTGGCCTTGCGGTTCTTGGCACAGGGGTCTTTTGGGTTTTGGGCCTGCCGCTGCCGTTTTTGTTCGGCCCGATGACAGCTTGCCTGATGGCTGCTCTGGCCCATGCGCCGATGGAAGGCTTCGGACAGGTTTCTGTTGCGGCGCGGACAATTCTGGGTGTTGCAGTCGGCGCGTCGATCACCCCCAGCCTGTTTGCCGAACTGCCCAAAATGGCGGCCTCGATCATGCTGATCCCGTTGTTCATCCTCCTGATCGCCCTGATTGGTGTGCCGTTCTTTCGCAAGCTATGGGGGTTTGACACCACAACCGCATTCTATGCCGCCATGCCCGGTGGCCTTCAGGACATGATCATTTTCGGCACCGAAGCCGGGGCCAACCCGCGTACCTTGTCCCTGATCCACGGTACGCGCGTTCTGATCATCGTGACGTTGGCCCCTATTTTCCTGGCAGTTTTCTACGATGCGGACCTGACAAACCCCATTGGGCAACCCGCCAGCGAGCTACCCATTCACGAGGTTCTGCTAATGGTTCTGGCCGCGGTTGTAGGCTGGAAAGGGGGTGAGAGGATTGGGTTGTTCGGCGCGTCCATTCTGGGCCCCATGATTTTGACAGCCGCGTTGTCGCTGGGCGATTTCATACACTCGCGCCCCCCACGCGAGGCTATCTTGGCGGCGCAGTTCTTTATCGGCTGCACCATCGGGGTGAAATTCGTTGGCGTCACTTGGCGAGAGCTTCAGCGCGTTGTCGCCGCTGGTTTCGCCTATGTCGTAGTGCTTGCGGTCTTGGCGGCAGGGTTCACAGCCATCGTTACCACTTTGGGCCTGGGGCGTCCGGTCGAAGCATTCCTTGCTTTCGCGCCCGGCGGGCAGGCGGAAATGACGGTGCTGGCGATTGTATCAGGCGCGGATCTGGGGTTTGTCATCACGCACCACCTGACGCGAATTGTGCTGGTCATCATTGGCGCACCGATTGCCGCAAACCTAATCCTGCGACTGTCCAAACCGAAGGACCACCCCTGATTTGTAATCGTTTCGCCTTGGGTCAGCACTTGGTTCAGTGGGTCTGCCGGGTGCCGAGATTTTCAGGCTTAAACAACAAGCCAATTAACGGGGTCGGGCATTGGCCGCCGCCACAGATTTAACGAATCTCGATTATGTGGCATTCTCTGGATTGGGCGCTAACAGGCCAACCCATTTTGGTCAGGCGCCCACGCTTTGGGAGGAGCCAGATATGAACTTGAGACCTGATCCCACTTTTCACGCAACCCCTAAACTTGCAATGGAGGCTCCGGCGGAAACGCTAGCCTTTACTTTGATGCTCAGTCCGGACGGTTCGAAACCGGATGGGTTAGCAGTTATCGACGTTGATCCGAATTCCAAAACCTACAGCAAGATTGTTCACAAACTCATTATGCCCAACAAAGGTGATGAGTTTCATCATTTCGGGTGGAACGCTTGCTCGTCTGCGCTGTCCCCCCTGACCGGGCACGCCTTTCTTGAGCGCCGTTACCTGATCATTCCCGGCATTCGATCCTCACGCATCTACGTGATCGACGTCAAAGAGCCGCTCAAGGCGAAAATCCACAAGATCATCGAACCCGAAGAGGTGTTTGCCAAGACAGGATACTCGCGCCCGCATACAATCCATTGCGGCCCCGAAGGTATCTATGTCTCGACGCTTGGGGGTGGTGGCAAAGACGGCACAGACGGACCACCCGGCATTTTCATCATGGATTGTGAAAGCTTCGAAATCCTCGGCCGATACGAGATGGACCGGGGTGAGCAAACCAAGCACTACGACTTCTGGTGGAACCTTCCGCGCGATTACATGGTGAGCTCGGAATGGGGCCTGCCCCCACAATTCGAAAACGGGATCGTGGCCGAGGATTTACTGTCCAACAAATACGGTCACAAAATTCACTTCTGGAACCTGCGCGAACGCCGCAACGTCCAGACCATCGACCTTGGCGAAAACCACCAGATGGCGCTGGAAATCCGGCCTGCGCATGATCCGGCAAAAGATTATGGGTTCTGCGGGGTCGTTGTGGATACGACCAACCTGCAGGGTTCGATTTTCACGTGGTGGCAGAAGGACGATGGCACGTTCGAGGCGAAGAAAACGATCACGATCGACCCCCGGCCAGAAAAGGCCGAAAACCTTCCACCCCTGTTGCAGGGGTTCGAGGCCGTGCCGCCATTGGTAACCGACATCGACCTGAGCCTGGATGACAAGTACCTTTACGTCGCATGTTGGGGTCAGGGTGAAATGCACCAATATGATGTATCCGACCCAATGAAACCCAAACTGACTGGCAAGGTTGAGCTGGGCGGGATTGCGCGTGGGACGAAACACCCCAACGGCAAGGCTTTTGCCTATGGTCCACAGATGGTCGAAATCAGTCGTGACGGCAAGCGGGTCTACTGGACCAATTCGTTGTATTCGACATGGGACGACCAGTTCTACCCCGATGACGAGGGCGGCCAGATGGTGATGGCCAATGTCGGCGAAAATGGCGGTTTGGAGCTGGACAAAGACTTCTATGTTACTTTTCCAAAGGGGTATCGCAGCCACCAGATCCGCCTAGAGGGCGGCGATTGTTCAACCGACAGTTTCTGCTACCCGTCTGTCTGACACGTGGACGGATTAGATACGGCAGCAGCCCTTTGGTGGGCTGTTGTCGCTTCGGGCATATATCACGGGGTCAACCCCGGTATGGGTTGGCCCTTGGCGGTGTCTGCGGCACTGATGGACAAAAGCGGCAACAGTCTGCTCAAGGCGCTGCTCGCCTTGGCAACCGGGCATCTTCTGGCGATGGCCGCGATACTGTTTCCCTTTGCCGCATTGCTGTTTCTGGCCGAGTGGCAGCGAAAAATCCAGATTGCCGCGTCGTGCCTTGTGATTGGCCTGGGCCTTTACCTGCTTTTCAATCGCCGCCACCCGCGCTTCCTTGCGCGCGTGCCTCCGACAAGGCTTGTGCTGTGGTCATTTCTGGCTGCGATGGCGCATGGAGCGGGCCTGATGCTGGTTCCGATCTATCTGGGAATCTGCCGAACAGTTGCCACTAATGCAGGTCACGCAGCCGCGTCTGACCTGATGACCGGAAATGCCGGAATTGCGGTTGCTGTTGCCCTTGCCCACACCTTAGCCATGACTATTTCCGGCGGCCTGCTTGCCTTTGGCGTCTATCATTGGCTAGGCCTCAGGTTTCTGTCGAAAAGCTGGTTCAATCTGGATCTGGTTTGGGCACTAAGCCTGATCCTAGTGGGGACATTGTCGCTGATATTCACCCACTAAGCTGCCCAACCTTTGGCAGCTCAGCGATCGGAACTTGGTATGGTTCGCTGCGGAGATGAGCGAATGCCTTGCCATCCCGATGATCAAAAACGGATTTATGGCGTCTCGACCTTCGCGGGCTGAAAACACCGGGCGCAGTTTCTACTTTGTCCGTTCAACAGATTAACGGTTGAATTCGTGGTTGGCTGGGTTTTGGAAACAAGCCCAAATTAACGGCTTTGGACAAAGCGCATCCTGAGGTAAGTTATGGCCAGTTGTAAGATTTTCAGTTTTCGCGTTTTTTGGCCGTGTGCGTAACGCCTTGAGACAGACAGGATTTTTCGTTTGAAGCACAAATTCAAGATACTGACAGGATTGGCGGTGCTGTCTTTCGTCTGCGCCTTCTTGTTTCAATTGCATCGCGCCTTTACAGACCCAGAGCTGGCCCTGGGTACAAGATGCAAAATCATGTGGCACGACGCAGGGTATCGAATTCCGTTTCGCAGAACCGAAGAACGTCACATCAGCCACGAAGGATTCCTGATCAGCATCGGGTTACAAGACCCTTCGGGAACTGAATTGGATCCCGGTTTTTGCGCATATGATCCGTTCTCGGACACTCTGACATTGGTTGAGATGCGCAATGGCTAAGTTCCACGGGCGAACATCGCAGGCTTCATCCGTTTTGGTTGACTAAGGGGGGGCACCGCAACGGCTGTGAGTGCGTGGTACGTTAGCTGCGGGCCGCACCCCCTTATCCTACCGAACTCCCCTCAGCGGACGATATCGCCACGCCATCCGGCAGGATTGCCGAATATGTGGCTGATGCCCGGCGATATGGCTTGCGCCCCGCCGCCAAATTTATACGCAGTTTTGCCAACACCGGTGCGTATGGGCGCGGCGTGATTAGACGGGAACTCATATAATTTTGGCGCAACCTCGCAAGCCTCAGGCGACCGGACGAACCACTTAACAATAAGTGAAGTGACAAACGCAAAGAGGATATCGAGATGAACAAAAGACCGTCGTTATCGTTGCTTATTGTCTTGGCTGTAACCGGCATTGCGTCAGCCATAGGGGGCCCCTTTGTCGGAGTTTCAGCATTTTTTGGCATCGTCCTGATAAGCGCCATCATCGTCGGCGGACGCGCAGAGAAACGCAGCCTTGCGGCCCAACGCGCCTGACGACCCGTGCAGAACCATACATCGTACGTTTGTGGCGGCTTACTGGTCGTGGCAGCCTCATAAGCTAGGCAGAAACAATGCCAAGCCGGGGAACGCGATCAGTAGAACCACCAACAAGATCGAGCAGAAAATAAACGGGAAAGCTGATGTATAGATTTCGCGCATTGTGGTACCCGGCGGCGCGACGCCTTTCATAACAAACAGCAACAACCCGAATGGCGGGGTGGTGAAGCTGATTTCAAGCGAAAGCAACATGATCAGGCCGAACCAGATCGGATCGAACCCAAGCGTCTGCGCCAGTGGAAAGAAGATTGGCACGGTCAGCAACATGATCGAGATCTGCTCCATGAACATGCCAAGCAGCAGCAAGACAGCGAACATCACGGTCAGCATGGCCAACGGGGCAAGTTCAAATGCGATGGCCCAGTTCACCAATCCTCGTGACGCTCCGGAAAATGCCAAAAGCTGACTGAACGTGGCCGAGCCAAAGACAATCAGATAGGCCATCAGTGTAACCTTGATGGCCCCGATGACCGACTTTTTGATCGCCTCCCACGAGAGGCAGCGGAATATGGCGGCCAGGATCAACACGCCCAATGCGCCAAATGCTGCGGCCTCGGACGGGGTGACAAAACCTTTAATCATCAAGATGATGATCACGACCATGACGCCAACCATCGGCACGACCTCGGTCATGAGCAGTTTCAGGCGGTATGCCAAAGACATAGGCTCCACGTCGTAGGCCGGAGCCGCGTTGGGGTCCAACCGTGTTTGGAGCCAGATCGTACCAATGTAAGAGAAGGCGAGTATCAGGCCCGGAATAACGCCCGCGATCAGCAAGGCCGCCACGTCTATCTGTGCGAGCGTGGCCAGAAGAACGGCAAGCGCCGAAGGCGGTATGATGATCGCCAAGCCACCCGTTCCCAATATTGGTCCAATGCTCATATACGACTTGTAACCGCGGCGGTTCATTTCAGGCACCATCAGCGACCCCAAAAGCGCGGTTGAGCCCATTGACGACCCCGACAACGTGGAAAACGCGGTGCCGCCCAGAACCGTTACGTAGCTCAGCCGCCCCGGCAGGCGGCCCAACAGCTTATCTATCGCGCTGAACATGCGCCCACCTAACCCTGTGTGAAAGAAGATCTCTCCCATCAACAGAAACAGCGGGATTGGCATCAGCGCATATTTGGTCAACGCGCCCAGCCCGTTGTTGAGCAGTTGCGTAACCCCCCGTTCACCCCCCATGAAAATCCAGGCGCCCAGAATGTTGGCCGCAAGAAACGCCAGCGCAACAGGCATTCCAATGGCCATCAGGAACACTATTGACCCAAGCAGCAGGGCAAGCGCTTCGTACCATTCCATTATTCGTGTATCCCTGCTTCTCCGCTGTGCATCAGCTCGGGTCCGAAGACAAAGCGCGAAAATTCGATCGCCATCATTCCAAACGAAAGCGGAAAGGCGATCGTCAGCATCCATCGGGGGAAATAGTAAGCGCGGGTGTCATAGTCCCCGCGTTCGATATTCGTCAGGACCAAGTCGGCCCCTTGCCAGGCAAGGATGAGGCAGACCAGTACACAGGCGGCAGCCACCGAACGGCTGACAATCCGGCGCAAACCAATCGGCAGCGCCGCTGTCACCAGTTCGATGTGGACATGGCCCTTTTCCCGTACCAGCCAAGGCGCGCCCAGCATGGTCATGTACAACAGCCCGTATTCTGCAGACGTAAACAGCCAAGCAAAGGGTTGCAGCCCGGCATTTCGCATCAGAACTGACGTGATGACGGATAGCATCAGCCAAACCAGCAAAAGACCAGCGATTATGGCCATGCCAAACAGCACTGCGTCATAGATCCTTTTCATCATCCCGCCTGCTTTGCCCCAAAAATGTTATAGGCCCGTCCAACCAGAACGGGCCTGTCTTTGGACTTAGTTTGCAGCGTCGAGATCGTAGAACAGCTCGATCAGGCGATCATAGTTATCAGTGCCGCCGGGCTGTTCGGCCATCAGACCTTTCATACGCTCCCACGTCTTTTCGCGGGCCGCTGCAAGGTAGTTTGCCTTTGCTTCCCCTTCCAGACTGACAACTGTCATTCCCGCTGCATCAAGGGCCGCAAAGTCTTCGTCGCGTTTGCTGCGAAGGGCTTCAACACTGTCTTTTTCGTGTTGGATCGCGACGTCTTGCAGGATCGTGCGCGCTTCTTCAGACAACGAGTTCCAACGGTCGAGGTTCACGATGACGCCAAGATCGGTCGAGAAGAAGCATGGCTCGATACGAAAGTTCAGGAACTCGTTCCATTTCAGGTCAATCAGGCCAATCTGGGTCCAGCCCGTCGCATCAACAACACCACGTTGCAGCGCCGAGTAAACCTCGCCAGTTGGCAGGTCGATCACCTGTGCGCCAAGGTAGTTTGTGAAAAAGGCGTTGTAGACGTTGTTGCCGCGCAGCTTCAGTCCTTCGACTTCCAGATTGCCGTCGGCATCAAAGCTGGGCTCGTTACGAGTCCAAAGGTTGTAGCAGACGCCGCTGTCGAACCAGCCAAGGTACTTCAGGCCCATTTTGTCCTGATGAATTTGGTCGATCAGTTCTGTTCCGCCATTTTCGCGGGTTTCAATAGCGGTCAGGTTCGAGGCGACCATCGCGTCTTTTTCGGGCAGCGCGCCACCATAGAACGAGCCTGGGGTATAAACCATGTCGACGACACCGTCGCGAACCGCATCGGGTTGTTGGAACATGCCAATGGCTTCCGGACCACCGCGCACGTCTATCTGGATGACCCCTTTGCCCGCTTCGTTAACTTTGTCGACAAAGTCCAGAAAGCTTTGGGTATAAATCAGCGTTTCAGGAAAGGCGTGAACGGCCGAGATTGTTTCTTCTGCTTTGGCCGTTCCGGCGACGATTACGGCCCCTGCCAACAGGCCAGCCAATGAGTTCATTTTCATAAGTCTTCCTCCACTTGTTGAAGGGGCATTTTTTGGTCTCACCCCATTTCAGGCCGCTTGGCCCGTATTGCGCCGTCTTCACGCGACGTGTCCTAATTCGGTTTGTTCGGCCACGCCCAAGGGGCGGCCTTGTTGCGGTTTTTCCTATGCGCGCCGATTGCCTGCATATGCTGCCGGGTCAGGTCGATGTCGTCCCAGCCGTTGATCAGTTTCACACGCCATCCTTCGTCCAGCTCAAAGGTCACCGTAATGTCCCCGAGGGTCAGTCGGCTTTCGGGCAAGTCAATCGAAACCTGGGCCGGGGCATCCTTCAACGCGTGCTGTAGCTGCATCACCTTCTGGGCATCGACCTGCGCAGGCAGCAGGCCGTTGTTGATCGCATTGTTGGCGAAGATGTCACCGAAACTGGGCGCGATGACCGCGCGAATGCCCGCATCGACCAGCGCATAAACCGCAGCCTCACGCGACGACCCGCTGCCAAAGTTATGCCCGGCGACCAGAATACTGATCCCTTCGTGACGGTTCAGCGGAAAATCTGCGGACAGTTGTTCGTCATCGCCCCGCCGCATGTCGTGCAGCAGATACTGGCCATATCCCTCGCTGCGTGGGGCCGACATGAAACGCGCCGGGATCAATTGATCCGTGTCGATATTGTCGATCGCCAGCGCCAAGGCGTGCCCCTTTTGTGTGCTCCAACCAGCCATTATGCCGCCCTGCCCTGAATAAGCGGCCTGACATCTGTGATTGTGCCCGTTACGGCCGCTGCAGCGACCATCGCCGGGGACATCAGATGCGTTCGCGCACCGCGTCCCTGACGCCCACGGAAATTGCGGTTGGTCGAGGATGCGCAGCGCTTGCCCTCGGCCACGATGTCGCCATTCATGCCGACGCACATTGAACAACCCGACGCGGCCCACTCCAACCCGGCATCTTGGAAAATCCTGTCCAACCCTTCGGCTTCGGCCTGTGCTTTGACACGTTCCGATCCGGGCACAACAAGCCCCGGTACGCGCGCCCGGCGCCCTGACAAAACCAAAGCAGCCTCGCGAAGGTCTTCAATGCGCCCATTCGTACACGAGCCGATAAAAACCTGATCCACAGGGATACCGTCCAAGGGTTGCCCTGGTGCCAATCCCATGTAATCCAATGCTTCACGCGCCAAGTTTGACGTGGCTGGATCGCTGGGGTCCGGAGCGGGAATATTGGCCGTTATAGGCAGGGCCTGCTCTGGGCTGGTGCCCCAAGTGACAGTTGGCGAAATGTCAGCCGCGCCCAGGGTGATATCGCGGTCAAAAACAGCCTCTTTGTCCGTGACCAGACCGCGCCACACCTGTCGCGCGCTTTGCAGGTCTGCCCCCGAAGGGGCGCACTCGCGCCCTTCGAGATAGGCAAACGTGACCTCGTCAGGTGCGACCATGCCAAACCGCGCCCCACCTTCGATTGAGAGGTTGCACAGAGTCATTCGCCCCTCCATCGACAGATCCCGGATCGTTTGCCCCGCGTATTCAATCGCATGACCCTGCGCACCGCCGCTGCCCAGTTGCGCGATCCAGTTCAGGGCAATGTCCTTGGCCGTTACACCAAACCCTAAACGACCTTCGACGTTGATGCGCATCGCCTTGGGTTTGCGCTGCCAGACCGTCTGCGTCGCCAGCACATGTGCAACCTCGGTCGCCCCGATCCCGAACGCCAGCGCACCAAATGCTCCGTGAGTGGATGTGTGGCTGTCCCCGCAATTGATAAGCAGTCCGGGCAAAGTCAGGCCCAACTCGGGCCCAATCACGTGAACGATGCCCTGCGAAGGGTCGCTCAGATCGAAAATCCTGAGGTTGTGAGCCGACGCATTGTTTCGCAGGGTTTCGATCATCCGTGCAATCTTTGGATCGGCAATCCGTTCCCGGCTTCGTGTGGGCGCGTAATGATCTGCCACCGCAAAGGTGAGGGCTGGTTCAGCCACAGGCAGGCCGCGCTCGGCCAGCTTGGCAAAGGCATGATGCGACCCTTCATGTACAAAGTGTCGATCCACCCAAAGCAGCGACGCGCCATCCTCGCGCCTCAAAACCTCATGCGAGGCCCAGAGTTTGTCGAGCATGGTGCGCGGTGCGTTCACTTCCCGACCTCCTCGCTGCGTCCGATCGCAGGTTCCCAGTGCCGGGCCGAGCCGGTTCCCACGCGCGCCAAGGGCATCTCGAGCCGAAACATGTCAGAGCGATAGAGGCCGGAAAGATATTCGACCCCATTGCCTTCGACGTCCCGAACGATCCGCTTGAGCGACAACAGAGCCGAGCCGACAGCGATGCCCAATGCGTCGGCCACATCAGGCCCCGCCAAGGTCGCCGAAACGGTTTGATGCGCTTCCTCGATCTGCACGCCGCTGCGCTCCAGCAGTTTGAAAAGCGGTGTCGTTGCGAGGTCACTTTCCGAATAGTTCTGCGCAATCGAAGCGGGTACGTAGGTCGTCAGATGTGAAAACGGAACATCATCAGTCAGGCGCACGCGCGTAGCGATCTGCACCTGCTGGTCACTCGGCAGCCCCATGGCCGATGCCACCACCTCCGGCGCCTTGCCGTATGAAAAGGACAAAAGCCGCGCGGTGGTGCTGTGCCCCATTTCAACCAGTTGCGGCATCAGCGTGTTGAAGTCCATCGCAGCAGGTGCCCCAAGGGTGGATTGGCCCGAAACCCGGGTGCCGCTACCTGCCTGACGTTCTATCAGACCATTTCGAGAAAGCGCGTCCAGCGCCCGCCGAATTGTGACACGCGAGACCCCGAACTTTTCAGCCAACCGCTGTTCACCGGGCAAAGTTTCCCCTGACGCAAGCTGCCCTTCGGTGATCTGATCATGCAGATGCAGATAGACGCGTTGCGCCTTGGTCCCGTCCGGAAGATTGGCCGCGTTGATCTTGTTCACCCGATGATTCCCCTTTCACAGCGCCTCCAATCGTAGAACCGGAACTCTAAAAAGCAAGCTTTAGTATTATTGCAACTCGAAAAATAGTCTTACAATTATTTTCAAACCTGTATTACAGATAATACAATAACCGGAGGAGCTTTTGCATGCCGATTGTCGAATTGCATGTGTTCAAGGGCTATAGCGCACAAGAAAAACAACGACTTGGCGTGGCGCTGACCAATGCAGTGCGATTCGTAGTGCCTGCCGCGCCAGACCTTGTGACCGTCTTGATCCACGACATATCCGATCAAAACTACTATCGTGGCGGCAAGGTTCGGCAGCCCGCCCGGGCGAAAGACGACCCCGAACATATCGTGCGTGCGTTTCTATCCGATATGGGCGAAGGCGCGGTTGAAAGCGCGCGCAAAAGGCTAAGCCCGGACTTCGTGATGCAATTTCCCGGAACCGCGCCCATGCGTGATCTGGGGGATCTCAGAAACTGGGCAGCCACCCGGTATCGCCGCATCGCAAAAACCTACGACGGGTTCGATGCCATGCAAAGCGATGGTGAGGCCGCGATCGTTTATTGCAGGGGTACGTTATCCGGTGAATGGACTGACGGCTCACCATTCGAAGGCATCCGCTTCATTGACCGGTTCGAGATACAGAACGATTTGATCACACGCCAGGATGTCTGGAACGATATCGCAGAAACAAGGGCGCAGGCATGAGCGAAATTGACCCTATCACCCTTTCTGTTCTTGCAGGCCGCATGGAGCAGATCGCCGACGAAATGGACGCCACCCTGTTTCGGGCGGCTTTCAACCCGATCATTGCCGAAGCGCATGACGCCAGTCATGGGCTTTATTCGGCGACGACAGGCGACACTCTGGTTCAGGGCAAATCCGGTTTGCCGATCTTTGTGGGGGTGATGTCCTTTGCGGTGAAAGCAGTGATCGAAAAGGCAGCCTCGGACGGCGATCTGGAAGACGGTGATATCTATATCTTCAACGATGCGCATATCGGCGGCACGCATTTGTCCGACATGCGTCTGGTGCGTCCCTATTTCCGCGATGGCACGTTGTTCTGCTATCTCGCGTCGGTTGGGCATTGGCATGATGTGGGTGGCGCTGTGCCTGGAAACTATAACCCCGCTGCGACCGAAGTTTTCCAGGAAGCCTTCGTTCTGCCGCCAGTAAAGCTGGCGCGCAAGGGCGAGATAAATCAGGACATTATCGACATTCTTCTACGGAATTCCCGCCTGCCTCAATCGGCGATGGGTGATTTGAACGGGCAACTGGGCGCTTTGGATCTTGGGGTCCGGAGAATGGACGAGCTGCTGGATGAATACGAGGCTGACACGGTTTCAACCGCACTTGCGGCGCTCAGCGATCGGGCCGAAGCTCTGATGCGATCCGAGTTGCAGGAACTGCCGGACGGCCGGTGGGAGACCGAGGATTTCCTCGATAATGACGGGATCACAGATGAGCCGCTTCGCATCAAACTGGCGCTTGAGATCAAGGACGATCAAATGGTGCTGGATTTCACGGGCTCATCCCCGCAATGCGCCGGGCCTGTAAACATTGCCCTGCCGACGACCGTTGCGACCGCCTATGTGGCAATCAAACACGTCTTCCCGGCGCTGCCTGCCAACGCCGGGGTAATGCGCCCCATCGACGTCATCGTGCCCGAAGACAGCCTGTTATCGGCCAAGTTCCCTGCCCCGACAGGTGGATACACGGAAACTATTCTACGGATGATCGACGTGGTCTTCTCGGCCTTTGCCAACGCCGCACCTAATCGGGTTGTCGCCAATGCCTATGGGACAATCAATGCGCTTTCCATTGCTGGGAAACGCTCAAACGGACAGCCATGGGTGATGTTCAGCTTTTACGGAGGGGGACACGGCGGCTCGGTCGAAAGCGATGGGTTGAACCACGGCAACGCTCCGATCTCAACGGCGACGATCCCGCCGATGGAAATTCTAGAAGCCGCCTATCCGGTCATGTTCCGTCAATGGGCTTTGCGCCCTGACAGTGCAGGTGCGGGCACCCATAGGGGCGGGCTTGGGGCCATCTATGAGATTGAAGTACTTGAAGAAAATGGCGCTCAGGCTTTTCTGTTTGGCGAACGCGGCAAGTTCGCCCCAAAGGGGATCGCCCAAGGCGGCGACGGGGCGATGAATGTCTTCACCTATGAACAGGACGATGGGTGGAAGGCACCGCCCCTGGTTTCAAAAATGAGAGGGATCGAATTGAAGCAAGGACAAGCGGTGCGCCTAGAGACACCCGGCGGCGGGGGTTATGGCGCTGCGGGTCGCCGTTCACCCGAAGCGATCGCTCGGGACGTGGCACGCGGACATGTAAGCGCCGAACAGGCGGATCAGGACTATGGCCCCGCATGGCGCGAGGTGGCACCATGAGCGGGCGTATGATCGGTGTGGACGTTGGCGGCACGTTCACGGATGTCTTTGTTCTGAACGAAGCGGACGGCAGCGCAACCGTCGCCAAAGTTCCCACCACACGCCCGGATCAGTCGGGCGGGTTTCTCGACGGGATCGGGCGCGAGGAGGAAGACCTATCCGAGATCTCTGTTGTCGTACATGGCACCACAGCGGGCACGAATGCTCTGCTGGAACGCAAAGGGGCCAGAACGGGCGTTATCTGCACCGAGGGCTTGCGGGACGTGTTGGAGATGCGCCGCAGGGATCGGCCGCGCACTTGGGGGCTGCGCGGTGATTTCGAACCCGTTGTGGATCGTCGCGACCGTCTGGAGGTGCCGGAACGCACGCTTGCGGACGGCACCATTCGCACGCCGGTTGATTTGGACGCCGTGCGCAAAGCGGCAAAGCAATTGCTTGAACAAGGGTGCGAAGCTGTCGCGATCCTGTTCGCCAATGCCTATGCCAACCCAGATAACGAAGCCGCTGCTGTCTCGGCCATACGCGAAATCTGGCCAAATCCACATGTGTCGGCCTCGTCAGAAATCCTGCCGGAAATCCGTGAATTCGAACGATTTTCAACCACGGCACTGAACGCCTATCTGCAACCCGAGGTTTCGGGCTATTTGACCCGCTTGGAAAACGCCCTGCGATCCGGCGGATTCGATGGTGAGTTCATGATTGTGCAATCCAATGGTGGCGTCATGGGGGTCAACACCGCGTCCCGCCTTCCAGTGCGCACGGCGCTGTCTGGCCCCGCAGCCGGTGTGATTGCGTCAGGCTACATCGCGCAATCGGCGGGCTTTGACAACGTCATCACCGGGGACATGGGCGGCACCAGCTTTGATGTTTCGTTGATCTCACAAGGGCAGACGATGCTGTCGGCCCAGACCTCCATTGATTTCGGGATGGTTGTGCGCAACCCGATGATCGAAATAACGACCATCGGCGCGGGAGGCGGGTCGATAGCGTGGGTCGACAAGGGCGGATTACTGAACATCGGCCCTGAAAGCGCAGGATCAAATCCCGGCCCGGTCGCCTACGGCCTTGGCAATGATCGCCCGACGGTAACGGATGCCAATGTCGTGCTGGGTCGTATCGACCCGGACAACCCGATTGGTGGCAAACTGGAGAGGCTGGACGTAGAGGCCGCTGGCAAAGCCATTGATATTCACGTCGGCGAACCTTTGGGTTTGACGAGGCTTGAGGCGGCCGAGGCCATTTTGCGTGTTGCCAATTCACGTATGGCTGGGGCGATCCGGCTTGTAAGCATCGAGCGCGGCTTTGACCCCAAGCGTTTTGCCTTCATGCCGTTCGGCGGTGGCGGCGCGTTGCATGCCGGGGCAATGCTGGCCGAAGTGGGGATCGCCCGCGCCATCGTTCCACGTTATCCCGGCGTCACCTCGGCACTGGGCTGCGTGATCGCGGATATGCGGCAGGACTTCGTTCAGACCATCAACACATTGGTCGCGCAGTTAGACAAAGCTGCTTTGGGCGCGTTCATGCAAGAACACGTGGATCAGGGAATGGCGCTTCTTGATGCCTCACGGACGACGTTCGACAGGCGTGAGATTTCATTCGAGCTGGACATGGCCTACGTGGGTCAAACACATACCGTACCGGTTCCGCTGACTGTGAAGATGACAGACGGCAAGGTGACCGCGCCCGGCAAAGCCGATATCGAACAAGCCTTTGATACGGCTTATCACGCCACTTATGGAAGACTGCTGAAAAACGGTGTGCGACGCATCCTGAACCTGCGCAGCGCGGTTACGGGCAAGCGGCCGAAATTCGATCTTTCGTCCCTTGCACCGGCAACGGAAGGCAGCATTGCGCCCTCGTCGACGCGCAAAGTTCATTTTGGCAACGCCTGGCATGACACGGCCATTTATGATCGCTTGTCTTTACCGGTTGGCGCTGTAATCAAAGGGCCAGCCATTTTGACCCAACCGGATACGACCGTTCTGATCGAACCGGATTTTCAAGGACGCGTAGACTCCTTTGGCAACACGATCATCGAACCACTGGGGGAGGACTGAATGAGCGAACCAGAAACCTGGGACCCGCGCAAAACGGCGCTGCTGACCATCGACCTTCAGAACGACTTTATCCATCCTAAAGGTGCCTATGGCCGGGCAGGCCAGTCAGCACAAGAAATCGCGGCACTTCCCGAACGCATCGCCCCCTTGGCGCGAAAACTGCAAGCCGCTGGCGGGTGCTATTTTTCAGCGCAATTTACACTTGTGCCGGACCGCAAAGGCGAGCCGTTGATTGCACCGCATCTGAAGAAGTTGCGCCCGTTTCTGACCAAAGGCGACTTCGCGCCGGGCGGATTTGGTCACAGTCTGGTCGATACCCTGCAACCTTGCGATTTCGTCATCGAAAAGGTTGCCTACTCGGCCTTCTACCAGACGCGGCTGGAATATCTGATGCGCGCTTTGGGCATCGAAAACCTGATCGTCGGGGGCATCGTGACCAATGGCGGCGTGGCCTCTACTCTTCGAGATGCCCATTTGCGGGATATCCACACCGTTATGCTGACAGATGGGTGCGCCGCATTTCGGCAAGAGGTTCACGATGCAACGCTCCTGTCGTTGGGCACTGTTACACACCAGCGAAGTTGCGATCACATTATGAACTGGCTGGAGGGAGCCAAATGAGCCTTAAGTCCCGCCTGAAAAACAAAGAAATTCTTGTGGCCCCCGGCGTGTATGACGGCTTGACCGCATCGCTGGCTGAAAAAGCTGGTTTCGAGGCGCTGTATCTAAGCGGTGCAGCCGTTGCCTACACGCGGCTGGGCCGCCCCGATATCGGACTGTCCACCGCGTCCGAGATGGCAGACACCATGACTCTGATCGCAGATCGGGTCTCATTACCTGTTATCATCGACGCTGACACCGGCTTTGGTAACGCGCTGAATGCCCAGCGAACCATGCGCCTGTATGAACGCGCCGGCGCATCTGCGCTTCAAATCGAAGACCAGACCTATCCAAAACGCTGCGGGCATCTGTCGGACAAGTCGCTTATCCCCGCGCAGGAAATGGCTGGGAAAATCGCAGCGATGGCCGACGCGCGCGCCAATAGTGACACCCTGATCATTGCCCGAACAGATGCCATCGCCGTCGAGGGATATCAGGCCGCCACCGACCGCGCGGAAATCTATCTGGAGGCTGGTGCAGATGTTCTGTTCCTCGAGGCCCCTCAAAGCCGCGAACAACTTACATCCATCGCCGATCAATTTGCCCCGCGAGTCCCCCTTTTGGCGAACATGGTCGAAGGCGGCGCAACCCCGATACTTGGCGCCAACGATCTTGAGGCACAGGGATATTCCATCGTCATTTTCCCCGGAGGGATTGTCCGAGCTTTGGCCAAAACCGCTCAGGCATACTATCAAAGTCTGGCTGTCAACGGTTCAAACAAGCCCTTTGCCCAGAACATGTTCGACTTCGGCGGTCTGAACAAAGTCATCGGAACTGCTGAGATGCTGGAAGCTGGGGCCCGCTATGATGACACCCAAGGTTGAGAGCGTTCCGCCGGACCGGTTCGATTTGACGACCGGCACGCTGATCATCGGTGCGGGTGCTTGTGGTCTGGTCGCCGCCCTGTCGGCATCGGAGACTGGACAGGACGTGCTGGTCATTGAGGCCGATCCAGTTCCAAGCGGTTCAACCGCGTTGTCCGCCGGGTTGATCCCGGCTGCAGGCACAAAGCTTCAACGGGCTGCAGGGATCACGGATGATGCCGCACTTTTTGCGCGTGATATCCAGACAAAGGCACATGGCGAAAACGAGCAGGCTCTGGTCGATCTGTTGGCCAGCAACGCCGCCGAAGTCATCGACTGGCTGTCTGAACGCCACGCCCTGCCCTTTTCGGTTGTCGCGGATTTCGACTATCCCGGTCACTCGCGCCGCCGGATGCACGGGCTGCCGTCACGGTCGGGCCAAGAACTGATCGACGCCCTGCGCAGCACTTGCGAGCGTGAAGGTTTAGACATCATATGCAATCGACGGACGGTAACGCTGTATCGGGATCAAGACCGGATCTTGGGTGTTGCCGTGACTGGCCCGGACGAAACCGTTGAAACCATTGCATGTGATCGGCTTATTCTTGCCTGCAACGGTTTCGGTGGCAATCGCGCCTTAGTGTCCGCGCATATGCCCCAGATCGAAGAGGCGCTCTGGTTCGGGCACAGCGGCAACCGGGGCGAGGCTATCGTTTGGGGGGAAGGGCTTGGTGCAGGACTTCTGAACTTAAGCGCCTATCAGGGTCACGGAAATGTCGCTCACCCTCATGGGATATTGATTACGTGGGCGGTGATCACCGAAGGCGGTGTACAGGTGAACCGCAATGGCCACCGTTTCTGGAACGAAGCGCAGGGCTATTCGGAAGCCGCCCGTGCGGTTCTGGCGCAGCCCGGCGCAGAGGCTTTCGCCATTTTCGACGACCGTATCGCTGCGATTGCGCGCCAGTTCGAGGATTTCAAGCGCGCAGAGAATTCAGGGGCAATTCAATCCGCTGAAACCATCGAAGACCTGTCAAAAGCACTGGGTTTGCCGTCTGCGGCTTTGGAGCAAACCATTCACGACATTCCTACCGGTCACACGGATGAATTTGGCAGGTCCTTTAACCAGCCGCCTTTAGCACCGCCTTACAAAGGCGTTCGCGTTACTGGCGCTTTGTTTCACACCCAAGGTGGATTGCGGGTCGATTCCTGTGCGCGCGTTCTCAAAGCTGACGGTACTAAATTCGCCAACCTCTACGCAGGCGGCGGCGCGGCTGTTGGCGTGTCTGGCAAAGGGGACAGCGGATATCTTTCCGGAAATGGTTTGTTGGCTGCCGTTGTGCTAGGTCGAATTGCGGGCCGGATCGCTTAATATCAGGCTTTGCACCTGAATATTCCGATCATTTCTACCTGTAGGCAGGAATGCAGCCTCGTCGTATTTCGGATTTGGAGGCAAAACTAAAACGCCAATTTGAATGACAGGCGAATTTACCTTTCAAAATAAGACGTTTCCGTTTCTTCCGTTTTAATCTGTTCTTGATGCAAGCTCATTCTAGGTGTTTTATCCACATGACGCTGGTCGTCATAATTTGCCAGTCGTCATAATAGTTACGCTATGTATCTTGAGCAAAACGGACCATTTGAACGACCCAGGAGATTTCATAATGGAATTGATTACTGAACAGCTTCGGGCATTTCCGATCATGGCGCTGTTTCTTTGCCTGGGCCTTGGATACGGTCTTGGAAAGTTTCGGGTTGGCAAATTCGAACTGGGTGGCATCGCCGGAACCCTTCTGGTGGCAGTTTTTGTGGGCCAGATCGGTGGCATCAACCTAAGTCCCGACGTTCAGAACGTTTTCTTTTCGCTCTTTATTTTTATGGTTGGCTACAATGGCGGGCCTCAGTTTTTTGCGGCTCTGAACCGAACCGCCCTCACGAAACTTCTGGCCGCGTTTATGATGACGCTTTGGGGGCTGTTCTTTGTCATCGTCGTCGCACGATTAGCTGGGTTGGACAAAGGCTTGGCCGCCGGGTTGGCCGCCGGAGGGCTGACCCAATCCGCAATCATTGGCACCGCAGGAAACGCGATAGACCTATTAGGGTTGGCCGCGGACGAGGCTGAAAAGCTGAAAACCAACATCGCCGTCGGGTATTCGGTGACTTACATCTTTGGCTCGATCGGCCCAATTTTGGCGGTAAGCGTTATTCCAATCATAATGCGCGTCAACCTGAGGCAAGAGGCAATCAAGCTTGCTCAGAAACTCAGCGGCGGGGGCCGCAAACTAGAAGAAGGCGAGTTTCTTCCGATGAACCGCTTCGATGCCCGCGCTTATCGAGTAAATGCGGATGCCTCGGTTTCCGGCCAATCGGTCAAAGCGATCGAAGGCGCCTATAACGGTGATCTGATCGTCGAAAAGCTGCTGCACGATGGGGTCCCGGTGGACCCGACCCCTGAAATTGTTGTGTCGGCAGGCGACGTTATTGTCGTATCTGGCCTGGTCACAACCCTGACCCAGTTCGAGGGCACCGCAAGCGGTGAGATTGGCGAATACCCGCCCGAACTGACCGTTGTCGAAGAACGCCGCAATGTCGTTGTCACCAATCGCAAGTTGGCGGGCAAGACTCTGGCCGAAATCCGCGAAGCCCTAACCGTGGATCAACGCCGCGGTGTTCATATCTCAAAGATCACGCGGGTTGGTCACGACGTACCGGTTCTGCAAAACACCGTGATTCAAGCAGGCGACGAAATCAGCATTGTCGGCCACAAGGACGACCTTAACAGAGTGGCTAAAGAGGCTGGATATGTTCCCCCTTCGGCTTCGGTCACCAATTTCATCGCGCTGGGGATCGGTGTGGCGGTCGGCTATTTGATCGGTGAGATCAGTTTTGTCATTGCAGGGACAAAAGTCGCGCTTGGCTCGGGCCTCGGCTGTCTCGTGACCGGGCTGATCATTGGATATCTGCGTGTTCGACAACCCAAGATTGGCGGTATCAACCAAGGGGCTGCGAATTTTCTGCAGAGCTTTGGTTTGGCAGTTTTCGTCGGGGTCGTTGGTCTGAACGCTGGAAAACCCGCTTTGGAAGCGATTCAACAATATGGCGTCATACTGCTGTTGTTGGGTGTTGTCGTCACTCTGATGCCCATGATCGTTCAGTTCCCGATCAATTATTACTTCCTGCGGATTAAAAACCCGATCGAGGCCTGCGCTGTCGTGACAGGATCACGCTCGGGCAACCCCGGTTTTGCCACGCTGTTAGAAAAGGCCGGGAACTCGACCCCTACACCAGCATTCACCATGACCTATGCGGTTGCGAACATTTTCCTGACGCTATGGGGGCCGCTGGTCGTCGCGTTTGTGCCGTAGGTTACAAAGGCAAGATCACGATGTTTGACCCCCACAGGGTCGGCATCGCCCTCGGACCATTACATCTCGGACTCATCTGGGGTTGGGTATGAAGACAAAACTCTGAACTGCAACGTCTTGGGCCATGCAATTACCACTCAATAGGTACAAACTGGGATAGTCGTGAAAATCCAACAAGCCCCGCTCGCGCGGCAAAAGCCGTAAATCACACAGTCTAAAAGAACTCTGTGCAGATCATCGCAGTTTGAGGAAATCACCAAGTGGCGGACCGAGGAGGATTCGAACCCCCGACCCCTTGATTCGTAGTCCAGTGTACCGCCTTTTCCTAGAATGCCCTTACCGTATCATAGAATAATAAAAAAAGGCACTATGCTCTCGATATTTTTGCTCTGGCTTCACCCCATTTACCCCTCATTTGTCATTCTTTTGGTTGCCTCAGAGTTGCCTTAAGCGTATTTCTGGGGTCGACAGTCAAGTGTTCTGAAAACGAACCCCGCCCCGACTGCATTCGGAACGGGGTTCTTGACCCAGACGATGAAAGGACCATCGCCTATGTCTGCAAATGTAGTACCCCTGCCCAAGTCGGAAACCCAGCCCGAGGAGCCGCGCCGCTTCCGGTTCGGCAAGCAGACCCTCACTCGAGCGACCACGGTATTCGCTGACACCACCGGCGTCACGCTGCGTGACACCGACTTGCGCGGGTTCGTGTGCCGCAAACAGACCTCGGCGTGGATGCTGGGTGTCGAGCGGAAGGTGCGGGGCAAGCTGCACCGCATCAGTATTGCGGAGTTCACTCCGGCGACCAAACCCGGCACCATCGAAGCAGCCCGCGATAAAGCGCAGGCAATTATGGCTGAGTTGGCCGCAGGCACCTATCTCAGCCCAACCGACAGAGCGGCGATGGACGCGCGTGAACGCGCCCTCGTGGACTTGACCATCTACAGTGCGCCCACATTCCACGGGCAGGAAAACCCACATGTCCGGGCCTCCACCATCGAAAGCTACGGGTACGCCGTGAAACGGATGTTTCTCGCCGATGTAAGGATGAGCGACATCACGTCCGAGATGGTGCGGGACGAATACCGCCGCATGCTGGGCGTGACTTCCCCGGCCTCGGCGTCCAACGCACTGCGTTCGGTTCGGGCGCTGTGGCAGTCATGGGCCGACGC
Organism: Ruegeria sp. HKCCD7251; assembly: GCF_013031165.1. Lineage (NCBI taxonomy): Bacteria > Pseudomonadati > Pseudomonadota > Alphaproteobacteria > Rhodobacterales > Roseobacteraceae > Ruegeria > Ruegeria sp. HKCCD7251. The sequence goes on from NZ_WPZC01000004.1 coordinate 400,619, forward strand.
CCATCCCGCAGGACAGGAGCCATCTCCCAACCCGGTGAGCAAGCTAACAGGCAAGCGCAAGGCGGTTAAGCCCTCACCTCCTCGCGAGGGTGCGCTTACACCGACTGAGCGCCCGCTGTGGTGGACAGAGGCCGAGCGTCTGGCGGTTCACCTCGGGCCGACTGGTACTCTGTATCGTGCCTTGCAGATGCTGTTCCTGACGGGGTGTCGCCGCGATGAAATCCTGCATCTGCGCTGGATGGAAGTCGGGGCCAATGTCATCACCATTCCCGCCGAGCGGATGAAGGCGGGCGTGGAACTCAAACGCCCGATAACGCCCGGAATGCGCTCCATCCTTGACGCCCAGCGCGGCGCGTCTGACGAATGGGTGTTCCCGGCAGTGCGGGGAAGTGGGCCAGCCCGCGACCCTCGCAAGGCCCTGAAACGCATCGGCGTCGGCGACATCACACCGCATGATCTGCGGCGGACCTACATTTCCACCGCTGAGATGATTGGCGTACCGAGTGTAGCGATTAAGATGCTGGTGGGTCATAGCACGGGTGACATCACCGAAGCCTATGCAAAATCTTTACGCCCCCAACTCCACGAATTTGCCGAGCGTATCGAGACCGGTCTGCTGTCATGACCCCCGACGACCTGACATCACGCGACCAAAAAAATGATAGCGATGATAATGGCAATGGAGATGGCCAACAAACCCGACGCGAAGCAGCAAACGACGGCCGCGCTCATCAAGAACGCCGTCGCCGCTGCTGCTGCTGACAGTCGTTGGCATGTCGTTCGGCGACTCGTTGAGATAGCTCTCGAGCGATACCGCGCATCGCAAAAACGATGCAAGTGCAGCACTGCGGAACTACGACTTCTTTCAAAAACTGAGGTCCGCTTTGGGCTCAATGCGGCCGTTCGCTGCAGTCTACTTCGACGCCCCCAACCGCCAGCACCAGCGACCAGTCTTCAGCACCCGGAACAGTTGTCGGCGGTTCTGTCAGCGCCGGTGGGCGGTTCTCTAGAGGTGAAAATGCCCCAGTAACCGCCCCAGTTTCTTCTGCTTCGTCAAAAAGCCGAATCTAGTCATTGTACGGCAAGGATTTCTACCACCCCAGCCAGTTCATTCATACATGGAGCGACCGCAGGCGCTTGGAGCTAAACCCTCCGAGCAATGCCCCCTGTTATAAGTTCAGAGCTAACGAATTTTTCGTGTAGCGTCCGTGGTTCCGTGATCTTGAGAAGAGACAATTCAAACGCAGAAATATGGCATGGCGGCTACACTGCCCAAAAACCAATGGTCTTCTTATAGGATCAAGCTTGTTTATCAAATTGCGCTAGGAATACGTTTTACTGAGCACCTAAAGCTCGATTTCATCTCCTGGTATTTTCATTTTTTGGTATAGTGCATGACTAAATTAAACGTTCTGACAATTGGCGCTGGCTTGCTGATTTGTTGTGGATTTATCTTATCCAGAATCGCTGTACCGGTCTTGTTGGACGATGGCTTCATTGTTGACACACTGTTTTATGGAAATCTTGGCTGGCGTGGGTTCAACGGGCTGCACCCGGTTCTTGACTATCCTCATCATTATGGTGGAGGTTTCACTTCTTTCATTGTTTTGGCATTTAATTCTTTTGGGCCGACTTTAAAAGCGATTGATTACACATACGTATTGCTGTTCCTTTTTGCATTTATTTTTGGATCAACTGTACTGCTTGGACGCGTCTCAATAGATAACGCCATTATTCTTCTCACTTGTTCAGCCGCTATTATTCTCGGTGTTAATTGCATCGAAGATGGCTTTATAGATACAATCAGCCACAGCTTTGCGTATAACCACATCGCGATCTGTTTGATGATGTTTCTGACTGTTTTTGCAACAAAAGCTTCAAAATTAACGAAAATTCTTGAATTTTTGGTCAGCCTTTTCTGCGGCGGCGTTTTATTTTTTCTTATGATTATGAAAACACCTTTCTTACTGTTTTCGCTGTTCTATTTTCCGGCTGTATGGGTAAACAGAGGTAGGAAGATTTCTTTCTATACTGTTCTGGGATTTGTATCAGCAATATTTCTCTTTGATCCCGCATTAACCCGAACGGTCGAGTCAACTGAATTGCTATTTTCTAATGATTTTAGAAGTGCTGCGGGGGGGATGCAGGGCCGCATCCTGCACGGGATTTACATTGTTCTTGCGGCGTCTCCAATACTTCTTGTTTGCGCGTCAAAGTGTTTAACGCTCTATCGCAACGACCCCACTGGAACGTCAAATTTCATATTTGCACTATCCACATGCACCCTCGGATATTTGGCCGCCAGCCTCTTTATGAATGGTTATGCCTACTTGAAACTGCTGCCGATATTGGTTGTGGTATTGCTGCTTTTGTCGGATCGTATTCGCGCGAGCAGCGCAGACACTTCCGCTTCGTCGGACCTAGTGGCCTTGGTTCTCGCAGCGCTGATCATTGCGCAAGGCGCGGTCGCTTCGATAAATTACGTCCGGATTTCTTCTGAACTGAAGGATTATTCCCTGATCGAGAAAGGTCCTGTCTCTATGTATGTGATGCCATATTTTTCGCCGGGAGAAAAAACCGGGGATACGCGGGAGGAAAGACTTTCAAATGCATCAGAAGCTTTGGCCGCTCGGAGAAAGAACGGCGATCCAGAGCGCGGGGCTGATTCCTATGTTATTTTTGCGGACGGCATTCAATTGCTTCAATCTGTGCCGGACGTTCAATCCAAACGTATCGTGTCCACCGGTGGAGGGTATGACTTCACATTCGCATTGGAAGCGCCACCTGTCGTCAGCTATCCAGTTTGGCCTTGGAACCGTGAAGCATCTGCTAATTCTCTTGTCTTGGATGATGTAGACATCGTGTTGGAATCCATGGACCCTTACAGAGCCAATGTGTTTTCGAGCGATGCGATGGCCAAACTTGAAGACGAGTTTGAACTATGCCGGACGTCCAAGTTCTTCAAAATGCATATCTCCAAAAACACCGGTGAAAACTTTTGTTAACCATTTTTTAGTGGATATTACCCAAACTCCAGGGTTTCGCCTTCGCAAACCACAAAAAAGGGTAACCATGCTCACGGTTTTACCGAGCGGCCATGCTCATCTCCAACCGAATGTGTGACTGCCATCGGCACTTCTGGCCTGATGCAGGTAGACCGCTCCAGATTTAACAACAAGCGCCTGCTGTCGTTCCATGTTTGCAAATTGAGCATAAGCGTGCACGAATCGGTGGTTTCGCGTATAGGTTGTGTTAAAATCTTATTTAAAAACAAGATCTTAACGAGTGACAAATCTGATGAAACACCATAACTGTGCAACGCGTGAAGCATAAGCGTGCAAGACCAAAATCAGGAGGCATAAGCGTGCAAAAGTAGAACAAAGACCAAGACCACTAGAAGTGCCGGCCCATGCCGCAAATATTGAAACAACACTAGTCCATCGCAAATTTGACGGGCTTCGGTGAGCATCGCACCTCGAAGACTTTTCGAGAGCTACCCACTACACCGAAATCGGATGTTGAGATGGCTCGGGCCAACTTCCGCTTTATCGGGCAAAGCTTCAATTCTCTGCTGCGCAGCATCCTGACTGTACTACGTCAGCGATGCGCAGAAACCGGACTTTGCAAAGTCTAGCTTGAGCCCAAAACGGACGTGCATTGAATTAAACGAAATTGGGCTTCGCCGCTTTCAGAAAAAAGGTTATGAGCTTCCTTCCTTAATTCGAAGTATCCCAAATCATACCTAGGTAGGAGGAGTTACCATGAAGACAGCGGTTGTGACCGGCGCTGCGGGAGGGATGGGTCGAGCCATCTGTCGCCAATTGCGGACAAATGGGTTTCATGTGATTGGGCTGGACCTCAGTGAAGAGCGACTAGACGAACTTGCGGCAGAACTGGTTTTGGATTTCACGCCTATCTGCGTTGACTTAACGGATCCCATTGCTGTCGCTCACACGTTTGATGGTATCAGGTCAGAGTATGGCGGTCTGGATGCTTTGGTAAACAACGCGGGCACCTGCTTTATGTCTGACTTCCCGCACATTCCGCCCGAAGAACTCGAACAGCAGATGACAATCAACTTCAACTCTGCGTTCCACTGTTGCCAGCAGGCGGTTCAGTTGATGTTGGAACGCGAAGGCATCAAAAAGATTGTAAATATCTCGTCGAACGGAGCTTACAATTTCGATGTGTTCGACCCTCCGCACTACCGCGCGTCAAAAGCGGCGTTGGATACTCTTACCAAAGATCTCGCCCGTCGATACGCACAGGATAAAATCTGTGTAAATTCTCTGGCACCTGCCATGACTGAGACACCGTTGTTCAATGTCTTGACCGAGGAAGTCTTGAATAAAGCCGTTAGTGCCATGCCACATGGTCATGCGATGCTACCTGAGCAAATCGCCTCTTGGGTTGGTTTTCTCATTTCACCGGCAGGGGATGTTTCCAGTGGGAATGTGATTATTCTGAACCAAGGGCGCGACGTCAGATAATTCTTTGGTGCGACATCACTTTCCGGAAAAATGGTCCAAGGGGTGGGATCAGCTGTAGACTTCTGGTGCTTTCTTCAGAACAGCCCACTGCTTTGGACAATGCCCATAGATTACAAAGGCATCTCGCTCGGATGCCAGACGCATCAACCTTTGTGCGCTGGCAATTGCTGCATCTTCGTCCCAAGACCCGGCAAACTTCTCGTCGATTTCTGCTGGTCGGGAAATCGCATCACTGGTCAATAAAATCGCCCCCGACGAAAGATCGACCATTACCGCGATCTGGCCAGGCGCATGACCGGGTGCCATCAAAACGAAGATACCCGGCCCAATCTCTACGTCGTCATCAATAACCAGGTAATCCTGCTCGGGCCATTCCATCGGCCGCATATCGCCCCAATACAAGGGGCGAGGTAAGGCTCGCTCGGCAGAGGAGATGAGAATGGGACTGTTTGGAAAGTCGCCCAATGCACCGATATGGTCGATATGGGAGTGCGTACAAATCTGTAATGTAATGTCTGACGGAATAAGCCCGAGTTTTGCCAGCTGTGCGCGTGGCAGATTATCTGGTTCGCACTTCAGAACCTCGCCAAACTCGAACAATCGATCTTCTTTGACCGCGGCGTCGGTATCAATGGCGTATTTTTCAGGAAATCCAGTGTCGATGAGTATTGCTTCTCCCAAATCTGTTCGGATCAGAAACCCGCAGATACCTATGATGCGGCCAGTGGAATGGACCTTGAACAGCCCGTAGTCCAAAACCACAAGGTCAATCGGTCGCCCTTTGACAAATCCCTCTGCTTGCACAGACTCTCTCCCTGATTGACTACAAAGATTTTGAGTAGAGCATGAAAGTCAAGATACACACACTTTTTCAATACCTACTGGATACCACGGAAGCGGATCCAGAAGCTTTCGTTGGGTTTTCCTTGTCCGAGTCGCCGCGTTTGGGTGAGTTCATGGATGCGCTGGATCCAGCGCTGCGGTTGGATTGGAACCAAAAGAGCTTTCGGGGTCTGCCTGCTTTACGACGGCATGTTTTGGACTGCGCCGGCTTGTCTGATGTTTGCAAGCCAGACGACGTTCTGATCACCGCCGGCGCCGCGGAAGCCAATTATCTTGCATTCATGCAATTGGTCCAACCGGGCGACGAAGTCGTAACGGAACGCCCGGGCTGGCCACAAGCGGGCGTATTGGCAGAGGCAGTTGGCGCGACGCTAAAAGTTGTCGACCGCGAAGAGAGTGCTGGTTGGGTATTGCCGCTCGACAAAGTTGAGGCCGCAGTAACAGCGCGCACGCGGCTCATCTTTATGACCAACCCCAATAACCCCACCGGGCAGTTGATGACACAAGCAGAGCTGGAAAGGCTTGTCCAAATCGCAGATCGCGTAGGTGCATGGCTGGTTGTTGACGAGGTTTACGCGGGATTGGAGTGGGACGGGTCCCGTGCCCCTTCGATTGCTGGTTTGTATCCAAGGGGTATCACGACGGGCAGCGTTTCCAAGGCACTGGGGCTCCAGGGGCTACGCACCGGCTGGATGATATGCCGTGATTCAAATCTCATTTGGGACGCTATTATTCTGCGGGAAAACTCGAGCGAAATTATGAATATTCTCGGCGAAGTCATCGCCGAAATCGCCTTGAGGTCTGACCGATATAATCAGGCTTTGAAAACTGCACGGGCAGCTGGGATGAAAACGCTGGAATGCCTGGATAGGTTTGTTTCCGATCAGCCCAACCTCGATTGGGTCAAACCGCAGGCTGGATTAATTGGTTTGGCACGGCTCGATGGGATTGATGGCGACGTGTTCGCCAAACGCTTGCTCGCCGATCCCTATCGGACATTTCTACTACCGGGTTCGTCTTACGGGATGCAGAACCACATCCGACTGGGTGTGGGGGGAGGTGCTGCTGCCAACCTCGACCTTGGCCTAGAGCGCATGGGCGAACTATTGGCAAACTGGTAGATTTAGGACACTCATTTCGACGGTTCGGGCTGCAAAGTCGGTCAAATAACGTTGCCCGTCCCAAGCTGACACTAAGCCCAATTTTGGTGCAAGTTCACCTGCCATACGCTGAAAGCTCTATCGCTAGAATAACGCTGTCGGCGCGCTAGTTCGAAGATGGAACAACTGATTCATAACCAAGGTTCGAAATGACAGGTTGGACAACTGAAAACGTCCAAGACTATCCGCGACCACCTGCGCTGCGGGCAGTTCCTCATCGAGTGCGGATCGAGCTCGGCGGTCAAATAATCGTGGAAACCGATCAGGCGTTTCAGGTTCTCGAAACCCACCACGCCCCCACGTATTATATTCCGCCGCAAGACATTGATGCCGTTCTGACAAAGGCCTCGGGTAGATCATTCTGCGAGTGGAAGGGTGTTGCGAGCTACTGGGACGTTCAGAGCGGGGCAGCTGCGGCTAAGAAAGCTGCGTGGAGTTATGCTGCACCAACCATCAAATTTGAACGGATTAAGGGCTATCTCGCCTTCTACGCCGGACTTATGGACGCTTGTTTTGTTGGTGAGTACCGGGTGATCCCGCAACCCGGAGACTTCTATGGAGGTTGGGTCACCGAAAACTTGAAGGGTCGCATAAAAGGCGCTCCGGGTACGGAATTTTGGTGAGGATTAATGACGGACCCTAAATCCTCGACAACCCCTTTGGCCGTTCCTACAAGCCGTTTGGTCCGTGTTGCCGGTTTGAGCAGCATGACAGCAGGCATTGCAGGGAACGTGGCAGTACGCGCCCTAAGAGAGATCGGTCGCGGTGCGCGACCCGATGTGCGTGGTTTGTTGATGACACCCGGCAACGTAGCACGAGTCGCGGATCAACTTGTTCGCATGCGAGGGGCCGCGATGAAGGTGGGTCAATTGATTTCGATGGATGCAGGTGAGGTCTTGCCGCCTGAACTGGCTGACATCATGGCGCGTTTACGAGATCAGGCGCATTTCATGCCACCGAAACAATTGCGTGACGTCCTGAACCGAGCTTGGGGTGCAGATTGGCGAAAATCCTTCAAAGATTTTAACGTTAGGCCCATAGCGGCAGCGAGCATTGGGCAAGTACATCGTGCGACATTGAAAGACGGGCGCGATGTGGCGATCAAAGTGCAATATCCCGGTATCGCGCGCAGTATCGACAGCGACGTGGCCAACGTTGCCACTCTGATTCGCATGTCAGGTCTGCTTCCCCAAAGCTTTGATCTGGCTCCGTATGTCCAAGAGGCGCGCAGTCAATTACATGAAGAAACGGACTATGAACGCGAGGGGCAATATCTGCGCTGTTTTGCTGACCTATTGCAGGGCGATGAAGTGTTTAAAATCCCAGAGTTCTATGCAGATTGGAGCACGCCAGAAGTTCTGATGATGTCCTTTCTGGAAGGTCGCCCTATCGAGGCCGTGAGTGATGCGACAAGCGAGGAACGCAATCGAGTCGCAGAGGCCTTGGTCAATCTCACGCTGCGCGAGGTTTTTGAGTTCGGTATGATGCAGAGCGATCCAAACTTTGCCAATTACCGATACAACCCATCCAATGGAAAAATCGGACTCTTGGATTTTGGCGCGGCACGCGCACTGCAACCATCTGCAATAGATGGATACGTGGATCTGTTGCGCGCCGGTTTGCTTGAAGACGGCGCGGCGCTTCGTAAGGCTGCCATGCAACTGAAGCTTATTGAAGGTGATGGCCCATTTGACGACCGGATCCTCGGAATGATCCGCAGCGTTTTCGAAGCAATTCTATCTGCGAATGAATTTGATTTCTCCGACCGAACGCTTTCCCTCCGCCTGAACAAAGAGAGTATGGCCCTGGTCGAGGTCGGCTATATCCCACCCCAGGTGCCAATGGACGTTCTTTACCTTCAGCGAAAGATTGGGGGAATGTTTCTGTTGGCTACTCGATTGAATGCCTTGCTGCCCGTGAAGATGCTGCTTAAAAAGTACGTCATCTGACCTAGCCCAATTCACTCAAAACCAACAAGCCGAACAAATACAAACCTGCGTCACTGATCAGCGTGACCAACCCAAGACGAAGTGTGACTACGGCGCGAATGTTGCCAAACGCGGATTCGAGAACGTCTTTGAAGAGCCAATCCAGCTATTAGAAATGCCCATCGTATCGGTTGATCATGTCGACGAACTTGTCCTGTTAACCGGCTTCGCTCCGAACCAAGAGGCGATCTTCGAAAGCTTCGGTCTTAAGGGCAGGAAAACTCGGTATGCAACTTCTAGCAGAGACGTTACCCCCGGTAAGCCTGCCAGACGCGCCAGCCAATGCCATTTGGGTAAAGTGCCCCAGAGTTCCGTGAACCCGCGCGCACCGGACACAAGTTCTCCATCTGGTCGGCGCACAGTGAATCGATCCATCGCTTCTTGCCGCGTTAGATTTGCACCGACACAAGTATTGGGTTCTGAAACGTCGACAAACCGCAGGTGTTCAGCGCCCTTGCAAGAAGCATAATGCCCGATCTCAACGGAGCAAAGCGGGCATGATCCATCGTAGTACACCGTAGTGTGCGGTTGATCGGCGTCATCGGATGTGAGTGCAAACTCAGTATTGTCCGTTTTGTGCATTTTGTTTGACCTTGCCCATTGGGTTTCGTCGGTTCGCTCGTGAGAGTTAGCGCGAAAACCAAAGAAACAATGGGGCAGTCGTGGAACACAGATGCGCCATGAAGCCGCAAGTTATAGTTAACGGCAGTTTTGCTCGAATTGCAGGCGTATAGGCAAAATTTTTGCATAGTGCACGAGGTTTGTAGTTATCTCGCGATTTTCTGAAGAGAGCTTAAAAGTCGCAACCACAAAAAATTGACTACAGCAATCAAATAAATTCAGTGGTTTCCGTATCGAATGATCGACGAGGCTAAATGCTGCATGAGCCTAATTTACCGATTTCGATGCGCAAACGAGATGACTCGGTTTAGATTTAGCTTTCTCCCATTAACGATGCATTGGGGGTAGATGTTCTGGGGTTCGCTGCCAATTACGCCCACGGTGCTTGGTGGCGTACAGGTCGTTGTGGTGGTCTCTTTAACCTGTGTTCAGAAATCAGAGTTCAAACAAATTAAAGTTGGGCCAACTCTGTTCTCGGTATGGTGTTTTAGGGCTCAGAGCCGTCACCAATCTTTGTCACTTTCGCCAAGGTCTCTTTCTCCAGGCCAGACGCTCATCAATGAGTTCGCGGATACTTCCATCCTTCAAGTGCCAAAGGCCGATGGCGCCTTCGCAAAGGCCGCGTCCACAGCGAAGTGGAGAGGTTATTGAAACAAAGATCCAATTTCTGTGGCCATACGTACAGTACTTGAAGAACGGAGGTATCGTGCAAGTCGTTTGGTTCAAACGGGATTTACGGGTAAATGATCATCCGGCACTTTCGCAAGCGTCTGAGGTCGGGCCAGTTCTGCCACTCTATGTTGTTGAACCGGAGTTTTGGCAGCAACCCGACGCGTCAACACGGCAGTGGAACTTTGCTGCTGAGACAATCGCCGGACTTCGAAAAGACCTTGGGGAACTTGGCCAGCCTCTTGTTGTACGCACCGGGCAGATTGTGTCGGTCCTATCCGAGTTGAAGGATTCTGGTCTAGTCGACGTACTTTGGTCACACGAGGAAACAGGGAACAATTGGACGTATCAGCGGGACCGTCAGGTCGCGGCATGGTGCAGGGATCATGGTTTGCAGTGGCACGAAGTGCAAAACCACGGCGTTTTTCGCAGGCTCAAGTCTCGTGACGGCTGGGCGGAACGGTGGGACAGGTTTATGGCATTGCCTGTTTCGTCACCAGTTGCGCTTAAACCAATCGACATAGAACCAGGGTATATTCCCACGGCGCGCGACCTCGGCTTGCGGGATGATCTGTGCGTTGGTCGTCAAGCCGGTGGACGAGCTGCGGGTTTGGAGCGGCTGAACAGCTTTCTGACCTACCGAGGCAAAAGATACCAACGCGAGTTGTCCAGCCCTTTGGAGGGAGCCGTTGCGTGTTCGCGGCTGTCGCCCCACCTGGCTTGGGGCGCGCTTTCTATGCGCGAGGTCTCGCAAGCGACTGAAAGGCAAAGACGCCAATTGCCGCCGCAATCAAAGGACTGGCGCAAATCGCTGCGCTCGTTCTCGGGCCGGTTGCATTGGCATTGCCATTTTATTCAGAAACTTGAGGATGAACCTCGGATCGAGTTTGAAAATCTGCATCGCCTCTACGACGGGCTTCGACCGAAAGCGCCAGATTGCGAGCTTTTGGCTGCCTGGTCCAACGGCGAAACGGGATATCCGTTTTTGGACGCATGCATGCGCTCATTGCAAGCGACGGGCTGGCTCAACTTTCGGATGCGCGCAATGGTGATGGCCGCGGCGAGTTATCATCTCTGGCTGGATTGGCGGGCCCCGGGGGAGCATTTAGCGCGCATGTTTACTGACTACGAACCGGGGATTCATTGGAACCAGGTACAGATGCAATCAGGCACTACCGGCATTAATTCTGTGCGGATTTATAATCCGGTTAAGCAGGGCCATGATCAGGATCCAAAAGGGTTGTTCATTCGGACATGGGTGCCGGAGTTATCCCAAATCGCGGATCAGCACATCAACGAACCCTGGAAAGCTCAAAACGCGAAACAAATCCTTGGAAAGCTCTATCCAGAGCCAGTTTTTGACCATCTCGCGGCAGCCAAGGCCGCGCGCGAGCGGGTTTGGGGCGTGCGCCGAAGTGCGGAGTTTCGCACCAAAGCACGAGCCATCGCAAAAAAACACGCAAGTCGAAAGACAAGACCAAGTGCTCGAAGAGGCTCAAGGGCTTCTCGAGATCAAAAGCAACTCGACCTGCCTTTGGGGGACCAGTCATGAAAATGCGGAAGAAAGTCTATTTGCCCCAAAAAATCTGCCCGGTTTGTCAGCGCCCTTTCACTTGGCGCAAGAAATGGGAAAACGTTTGGGATGAAGTGAAATACTGCTCGAAAAAGTGCAGGTCGGCTGCATGACCAAGAGATTTCCAGAACTCGCAAAAGCGAAAGAAACGATCAGTTTCAAACCTACACGTACTACTGGTCTGAAAAGGCTTAGGCAGTTCGTTGGCCGCGCTGGTCGGCAATATACAAGTACGCGGAACTACGATTTTGGGACCGAGCGGCGTAGTAATGTATCGGCTTTGTCGCCATGGCTGCGCCACCGTTTGATAACGGAGAACGAGGTTCTGGCAACGGTACTAGCGTCGCATAGTTTCGACGTGGCAGAAAAGTTCGTGCAAGAAGTGTTTTGGCGCACGTATTTCAAGGGCTGGCTGGAACAAAGGCCCAGCGTCTGGGCACTATATCAATGGGACTTGTTGAGCGCTTGTGAGCAGCTAGCAAATGACGAGGGCCTAGTGATCCGCTTCAATGAAGCCGTTAACGGCAATACCGGCATCGACTGTTTGGATCATTGGGCTCAGGAACTGGTGGCGACCGGCTACCTTCATAACCATGCGCGCATGTGGTTCGCTTCAATTTGGATTTATACGCTTCGTTTACCGTGGCAACTTGGGGCAGATTTCTTTTTGCGACACTTGCTGGATGGCGATCCCGCATCGAACACGCTGAGCTGGCGTTGGGTTGGCGGGTTGCACACGAAAGGCAAAACCTACCTCGCGCGCCCTGATAATATTGCCAAATACACTGAAGGACGGTTTCAACCAAAAGGCCTCGCCAAATTTGCAGAACCATTAACCGAGCCGGTAGATCACCCGCTCATTCCACTTTCATACCCGCGCACACCCCCAGACAGTCCTTATCTGTTGCTGTTGACCGAGGATGATCTGTCGGGTGAAAGCATAATGCCGACATCGCCTGTTGCCGCGATCGGACTTTTGGCGACGCAAGGTCGGTCTCCAAACCCGATGGGGGACGCCGCAAAGGATTTTGCCAAGGGCGCGATGAACAGTGCCCTGGAACCCTACGGAAAGTTTGCTCAGTCCGCCGAAGACTGGAGTGGTCCGTTGATCGAGGCAGCACGGAATGCTGGTGTCACAACCATTGCAACAGCCTATACGCCTGTCGGTCCCACTCGGTCACGATTGGATCGTGCGGAACCCTTTTTGAGGGACGCAGGCCTATCCTTGAATCGGATTCTTCGGCCTTACGACGCTTTGACATGGCCTCATGCAAGGGCCGGCTTCTTTGGCCTTCGAAAGAAGATCCCATCGCTTTTGAGCCAATTAGACCTGGCCACCCAACCAAGGCCATAGCCGGTGTCCACTGCCGCGCTTCTACTTCCTAACCAATTGTTTGCCCACCACCCCGGTGTGGCCGCCCGACCCGACGCGGTTGTGCTTTTCGAAGACCCGCTTTTCTTTGGCGATGCGTTTTATCCTGCCACGATGCACAAGCAAAAGCTTTGGCTGCACCGTGCTTCCATGACGCGCTATCGCGATGGCTTGGTCGCAAAGGGATTTAATGCCGCGATTTGGCCCTTTGAGCGGCAGCCGGGCGCATGCCTGTGCCTGTTTCAAAGTCTGCGGGACCGCGGCATCAGCCATATAATCATGGTTGATCCGGTAGACTTCATCGCAGAAAAACGCCTTCGGGCGGCGGCTGGCAGAACCAATATCACGCTCGATTTCCAGTCATCACCTGGTTTTTTGAACACTCGGGCCGACAATCAGGATTGGTTTGCCGGTCGCAAACGCTGGTTAATGGCAGAGTTCTACAAAAGCCAACGCCGCCGCTTGAATGTATTGATGGACGGCGGTCAACCGGCGGGGGGACAATGGAGCTTTGACAAGGAAAACCGTAAGAAAGTGCCCAAGGCGCTGCTGGGCAGCCTGCCGTGGATCGACTGGCCTTCCCATGACGCGGTTGATGAGGCCGCGAAAGCAAGCGTACTTGCTGACTTTCCAGAAGCATTGGGCAGTTTGGATACGTTGTACTATCCGACATCACACAAAGCTGCGTCCGACTGGCTGGCGCAGTTTCTGGAACGGCGGTTTGATCACTTTGGCGACTTTGAAGATGCCATTGTTGCGGGTGAAAGCTGGCTGTGGCATGCCGTTCTCACGCCAGCCTTGAACATTGGATTGTTGACGCCCAAACAGGTTTTGGACGCTGCGCTGGCGCATGCGGATCGCAAGGGTATTTCCCTGAATTCGGTAGAAGGTTTCGTCCGTCAGATCGTTGGCTGGCGCGAGTTTATGCGCGCGACCTATGAGAGCCTGGGTGTGCCGATGCGCACTACAAATCACTGGGGCCATCACCGCCCAATACCCCGCGCTTTCTACGACGGAACCACTGGCATTGATCCGCTGGACGACACGATCAAAAGGGTGCTCAAGACAGGGTATTGTCATCATATTGAACGCCTCATGGTTTTGGGTGGATTTATGTTTCTGTGCGAAATTGATCCGGATCATGTCTATCGCTGGTTCATGGAAATGTTCGTCGACAGCTATGATTGGGTGATGGTTCCCAATGCCTACGCGATGAGCCAGCATGCCGATGGCGGGTTGATCACCACCAAACCGTACTTTTCGGGTTCAAACTATGCTCGCAAAATGAGCAATTGGGGCAAAGGGCCCTGGGCCGATATTTGGGACGGGCTTTATTGGCGCTTTATCCTGAAACACAGCGATAGACTGGCTGGCAATCCCCGATGGGCGATGATGTGCCGTACGGCTGAACGGATGTCGCCAGAGGCCAAGAGCACACACATAAAGACGGCTGAAACTTTTTTGCGACGCATGACACAAGCATGAACACTATGGTGACGCGTGACTGATATTGAGGTCACATCCCGTGATCAACTGTGGGAGTGGCTGAGCACGCATTTTGCCCAACGTGATAGCGTCCGCCTGATCACGTGGAAGGCGGCACATCCGCAGAAATATGTCAGTCGGGACGAGGTGCTGGATGCGCTGATCGCGCATAGTTGGATTGATGGAAGACGATTTACAATCGATGAAGACCGGACGGTGCAACTGATCGGCCCGCGAAAACAGCAAGCTTGGTCCAAAAGCTACAAGGACAGAGCAGAGCGCCTTAGGCAAGAAGGCTTAATGCACCCCGCAGGAGAGGCATCCATAAATTCAGTAAGGCGTCAGGACTATGGCACTTCTTTGATGACGTCGATGCTCTGATTGTGCCAGACGATCTAACCGGTGAATTGGACCTGAACAAATGGGAGCAATTGCCCCCCTCTCATCGACGCAACGTCCTTCGCTGGATCAAGATTGCCAAGAACCCAACAACGCGCCAACGGCGGATCAACAAGACGGTCGAAACAACGCATGCTGGAAATAGAATTCAGCAAATGTAGCGCCTTCTGGTCTGCCCTTGGTTTGCAATCGTAATCTGAGCTTTCGTAGTGAATGCGTGTGGACATCAAACGAACCTGTGCTGAAGACGAACGCGTTGTTGTGCTGTCCCATCAGATCTGGCCCGATGGTCTGGTGGACGTGGGGATCGATTTTAGTGCGGTGCATGGAACTTCGAAAGGCCCTGTCGGCTAAACCGCGATAATCAAACGGCATAAGTCTGATCCAAGAAATCCGC
>NZ_WPZC01000005.1:0-237041 GCF_013031165.1 Ruegeria sp. HKCCD7251
TCTCCAGCCCGTCCGACCGTCTCTCCGATCCGTCAGCACCGCCTCAGCAGCGCCGATGAAGGGGTATTTACGGATTAGGTCTGGGACCTGCAACCCCCATTTTGAAAAAACTTCATATTTCTCTGCGGAAACCTGCTCATCTTAATAAAAACAACAGGTTACCTTCAAACTTATCCCCGCAAACCCCATTTATTGCGCATTGATTAAGAGGGTTTGAATTGCACCTCAACGGAATCGTACCCAAAGCTTGGTATGCCGCAGGGAGTCGGACCAATGAAAACGCCGCCCGAAGAGACTCGGACGGCGCATGACACTTCAAAGGCTACAGGATTATTTCAGATCGAAGCGGTCTGCGTTCATCACCTTGTTCCAGGCCGAGACAAAGTCGCAGACAAATTTCCCGCCTGCATCTGCCTGACCATAGACTTCGGCCAGCGCTCGCAGTTGCGAGTTCGAGCCAAAAACCAGATCGACACGGGTAC
Source organism: Ruegeria sp. HKCCD7251 (assembly GCF_013031165.1). NCBI lineage: Bacteria > Pseudomonadati > Pseudomonadota > Alphaproteobacteria > Rhodobacterales > Roseobacteraceae > Ruegeria > Ruegeria sp. HKCCD7251. Next base: position 483 of record NZ_WPZC01000005.1, read on the forward strand.
CGGTCCACTTGACCTCACCGCTACTGCGATCGCGACCCTCATAGACACCCTTGCCTGCGGGCTTCCATTCGATGCCCATGTCCAGCAGGTTGGTGAAGAAGTCGGTGCTGAGCGTACCAACCCGATCCGTGAACACACCGTGCTTGCTGTCACCGAAATTGGCACCCATCACACGCAGACCACCGACAAGCGCGGTCATCTCGGGCGCAGACAGGTTCAGCAGTTGCGCTCGGTCAACCAACAGTTCCTCGGGTGAAACAGTATAGTCGGTTTTTTGGTAGTTGCGGAACCCATCCGCTGCGGGCTCCATCACGGCAAAGCTGTCGACATCCGTCTGGTCCTGCGACGCGTCAGTACGACCCGGAGTAAACGGAACCTCAACATCCTGACCACCAGCTTTGGCCGCCTGTTCGATGCCCACGGCACCGGCCAGAACGATCACATCCGCCAGCGAGACCTTCTTGCTGCCCGACTGTGCATCGTTGTACGCGGCCTGAACGCCCTCAAGCGTGGCCAATGTATTGGACAGCTTCATGGGCTCGTTGACGTCCCAGTCTTTCTGCGGCGCAAGACGGATACGCGCACCATTGGCGCCGCCACGCTTGTCCGACCCACGGAAGGTCGAGGCCGAGGCCCACGCGGTCGAGACCAGCTCGGACACCGACAGCCCAGTCGCAGCAATCTTGGCTTTCAGGTCGGCCACATCCGCATCATCCACCAGATCGTGATCGACCGCAGGCACGTTATCCTGCCAGATCAGCTCCTCAGTGGGGGCTTCTTCGCCGATATAGTTCGAACGCGGGCCCATATCGCGGTGGGTCAGCTTGAACCAGGCACGGGCGAAGGCATCAGCGAACTCGTCCGGGCTTTCGTGGAAGCGTTTCGAGATCGGGCCATAGATCGGATCCATGCGCATCGCCATATCAGCGGTGGTCATCATGGTCTTGACCTTCTTGGACGGGTCGTGAGCAGCCGGGGCCATGTCTTCTTCTTTGACGTTCACCGGCTCCCAGATATATGCACCCGAGGGGCTTTTGGTCAGGTTCCAGTCATAGCCGAACAGCAGGTCGAAATATCCATTGTCCCATTTGATCGGGTTCGCGGTCCACGCGCCTTCGATGCCCGAGGTAGTGGTGTCGTCACCCTTTCCCGAACCGAATTTGTTGATCCAGCCAAAGCCCATTTCCTCGATCGGGGCGGCTTCGGGTTCGGGTCCCACCAGATCAGGATCGCCCGCGCCATGCGCCTTGCCAAAGGTATGACCACCGGCGACCAAGGCAACAGTTTCTTCATCATTCATCGCCATCCGGCCAAATGTCTCGCGGATGTCGCGGCCCGAGGCCAAGACATTCGGCTCTCCATCCGGGCCTTCGGGGTTTACATAGATCAAGCCCATCTGCACGGCGGCCAGCGGGTTTTCCAGATCACGTTCGCCTGAATAGCGGCTGTGCGGGTTGTCGGTGGGGGCCAGCCATTCAGTCTCGGTCCCCCAATAGATATCTTCCTCGGGGGCCCAGATATCTTCGCGGCCGCCGGCAAAGCCAAAGGTCTTGCCGCCCATGGATTCGATGGCGCAATTGCCCGCCAGGATCATCAGGTCGGCCCAGGAAATCTGGTTGCCGTATTTCTGTTTGATCGGCCACAGCAGGCGGCGCGCTTTATCAAGGTTGCCGTTATCCGGCCAGCTGTTCAGCGGCGCAAACCGCTGGTTCCCGGTCGACGCCCCGCCACGGCCATCTGCGGTCCGGTATGTCCCGGCGCTGTGCCATGCCATACGAATGAACAACCCGCCATAGTGACCATAGTCAGCAGGCCACCAATCCTGCGAATCCGTCATCAGCGCATAGAGGTCTTCCTTCAACGCTTTCATGTCCAGCTTCTTGAACGCCTCTGCATAATCGAAATCGGCACCCAGCGGGTTCGAGGCTGGCGCGTTCTGGTGCAGAATCGAGAGGTTCAACTGGTTCGGCCACCAATCCCGGTTCGAGCGGGTTCCGGCGCCATGCATTACAGGGCATCCGCCTGCCTTGGGGTTATCACTTCCGTCCATGTCGATCTCCAATCCTGGCTAAATTCCGGCAATCTTGCGCGGTTAAAAACTCGGTCGATCAAGAACACATATAGATGACGTTTTTATCTACCCTAAACGCACGGTGAAAATTCGCGCAGGCGGGATAGGCAAGAGCGACTCTTTGGTCTTGTCGAGAACCGTTCTAACAAAGACCAGCAATGCATTTAAGTTTTGTTTATGGATGATTGTGATAACTAAAAATTATCATAATTCATTCATCCTGCATCAAAGACTTCAGCCCTACCCGGTAATTCGGATAGCGCAAGGTCACGCCAAGCTCATCCTTGATCCTGTCATTTCTGACACGCTTGTTTTCGTTGTAAAAGCTGCGGGCCATCGGAGTCAGATCAGCCTCATCAAACGGCACGGCTGGGGGAAGGGGCAAGCCTTGCAGCTCGGCTGCATAGGCGATCACATCCTGCGGCGGAACGGGTTCGTCATCGCAAACATTGTAGATTGCGCCGGGATTTGGGGCCGCCATCGAAGCCACAAGCACCTGCGCAATATCTGCAACGTGGATACGGGAAAAGACTTGCCCGGGTTTGATAATGCGACGCATCCCAACGCGTTTGAGCTTGGAAAACGGGCCGCGGCCCGGTCCGTAAATACCAGCCAGACGGAAGATATGGGTCGGTAGACCCGGAATGTCCTGCCATTGAGACTCGGCCCGCACCCTCCACCTGCCGCGTTCGGCCGTTGGTGCAGGTGGGGTCATTTCATCAACCCAATCACCCTGATGATCGCCATAAACCGCTGTGGTGGATAGATACCCAACCCATTTGAACTGCGAAGCGCACGCTGCGATCTCATCCCGCAGGGCCGCCAGAACAGGATCGCCCTGCGCATTTGGTGCTGTCGAGATCAACAAATGCGTGACCCCGTTCAGGTCGGGTGTCTGTCCAGGCCAGACAACAGGTTCGGCCTCGGATGCCTTCAGAGCCGGTGACTGCGCAGGGTCCCGCGTGGTGCCCAGAACCCGCCAGCCCTTCGGCTTCAACAGCCGGGAAACTTCCTGTGCCGAATAACCGTGACCAAACGAAAAAAGAGTGCCTGTCATGCCGCCCTTGATGATCTGCAATCTCGGCAGATGCAAGCTTGGGTGCCGAGATACTTGATTCGAATCCCTCAATGCGCCTTTCTTTTAGGCATGAGTACCAAAACACCCGACCTGCACGCCGCCTATGCGCTGGAGTCTCCAGAGGATCACAAGCGGCTCTATGCGGAATGGGCCGGCGATTACGACGAAGGGTTCGCCGCGCGCGAGGACTATCAACTGCATGTCCACACCGCTCGGGCTTTTGTCAGCGCCGGAGGCCAGGGTCCGGTTCTGGATGTCGGCGCAGGCACCGGGTTGTGCGGTGCCGTTCTTGCCGGTTTGGGCGTGGGTCCCATAGACGCCACAGATATCAGCGCCGAAATGCTGGACCGCGCCATGCGCAAGGATATCTACCGCGATGCGATCGAAGCTGATCTGAACAAAGGTATCCCCGTGCCGCGCGAAAGCTACTCCGGCGTTGTATCATCCGGCACGTTCACCCACGGCCACCTTGGGCCAGAAGCTCTTCCTGCATTGCTACGCGTCGCCCGGCATGGGGCGCAGTTCGCACTGTCCATCAATGCGCAGCACTATGAGAAATTGGGTTTCGCGGAAGCCTTGCACAAGATGGCGCAGGGTCAGATACAGAACCTGACTCTGTCCGAAGTCCCCATTTATGGCGATCTGGCAGTTGGTCCAAACAAGGACGACACAGCCCTGATCGCCCTGTTCGAGCGCGTCTAACGTCCTTTCCAGACCGGATCGCGCTTTTCAGCAAAAGCACGCGCCCCTTCCAGATTATCCTCAGACCCATAGAGCGTATCCACGGTTGGCAACTGCCGCCTTGTAATCCGGTTCATGACATCCTGGAACTTGGAATCCTCGGCCTCTCGCACGATCTCTTTGATCGCCGCATAAACAAGCGGGGGACCGCTGGCCAAAAGGCGCGCCATCTCCCAAGCGCGATCCATCAACTGATCGGACGGCACGATCTCATTGATCAGGCCCCAGTTCTTTGCTTCTTCCGGGTTGAACCAGCGCCCGGTCAGCAGAAGTTCCATCGCGACATGGTAAGGGATGCGCTTGGGCAGCTTGACGCTGGCGGCATCCGCCACCGTACCCGAACGGATTTCCGGCAGCGCGAAGCTTGCGTGATCGGCGGCGATGATCATGTCCGCGCTCAGGGCCAATTCCAGCCCACCCCCACACGCAATGCCATTGACGGCCGCGATGACCGGTTTGTTCATATCGCGCAGCTCTTGAAGGCCGCCAAAACCGCCGACGCCGTAATCACCGTCTACCGCATCGCCGTCCGCTGCTGCTTTCAAGTCCCAACCGGGGCAAAAGAACTTGTCTCCACCCCCTGTAATAATGGCGACCCGCAAATCCGGGTCGTCGCGAAAGTCGCGAAACACATCCCCCATCACGCGGCTGGTGGCGAGATCAATCGCATTTGCCTTTGGCCGGTCCAGAGTGACCTGCAGGATCGCGCCCTCGCGCTTGGTTTTGACCGGATTCATGAGCTTGCCTTTCGGATCAGGGTATCCACCGCAACCGCCCCATCGGGGCCGCAAATGAGCGGATTGATTTCAACTTCGCTGACATGGGCTGCATTAGCAATGACATAGGCTTGCACGGCATCTATCGTATCCAGAATTGCCTGCATGTCCGCTGCGGATTTGCCGCGGTAGCCCGCCAGCAAGGGCGCACAGGCCAGTCGGTTCAGCGCCTTGTGAACCGCCTGACGGGACGACGGGATCAACAAAGACACCGAGTCCCTCAGAATTTCCGTTAAAACCCCACCTGCGCCCAACGTCAGTACATAGCCATGGGCCGGATCGCGCGTCACGCCGATCAGCAGTTCGGCAACCCCGCTTGGCGCCATTTCTTCGATCAGAATTTCCGCCGTTCCAATCTCGGACGCGGCGCGGTCCACATCCTCAAGGTTCACATTCAGCCGAACGGCTCCCTGGTCGGATTTATGCGCCAGCCCCACACCTTTGACCGCAAATGGACCGACCAGTTTTTCTACAGACTGCCGTGCCACGTCAGGCTGCGCCACGACGCTTTTCGGCACTCGTACACCGTATTCCTCAAGGGCCAGTTTCGCCTCTGCCTCGGTCAGAACAATGTTCGTTTCAGCAGAGGATGGCATCAGAACAGAATCCGCTTGGGCGTCGAATGATCGCGAGGCGGCTTCAACGGCCGCCAGTGCCTCATGCAACCCTGCAAACGGCACCACCCCTCCGTCCAGCAGCCGTTGGGCAACGTCCTCAGGCATCAATTCCGGCAAAGTTGCTGTCACGGCAAATGGACGACCCGAACGCGCCACGCAATTCAAAGCAGCCTGCGTTGCACAATCCCAATCTGTCGAGTCCGTGTGTGGATAGTCGACGATTGCCATGGTCAAACCCTGCTCTGGACTCATCATGGCGGCCCATGCCCGCGTCATGGCCGCCGCGTCGCGCCAGATATAGGTGTGATAATCCAGCGGATTGGCCAATGCCACCATCGGCCCCAAGGCATCCCGCAATTCGGCCCGTTGCGTCGAAGACAGCGGCGGAAAATGCACATCCCGGCTTGTGGCCATATCTGCGGCTAGGCTGGCCTCTCCTCCGGAACAGCTAATGGTGCCCAAGCCGTTGCTATCCAGTCGTCCGGTCACATGCAGCAGCTTGAGGCACTCCAAAAAGCTCGGAATGTCATCCAGCCGTGCAATTCCCAACCGGTCCAAAAAAGCTTGCGCACCGGCATCGCCACCAGCCAAGGACGCCGTATGCGAGATCGTCGCCGCCTGCGCATGGGCAGAGCGACCCATCTTGAGCGCAACAATCGGCACACCCCGAACCCGCGCTTTTCTGGCCAAAGCCTCCCATTTGCGCAGATCACCGAAACCTTCGATATGCACGCCAATGGCAGTTATGCGATCATCGTCCAACAGAGCCAGGGCAATATCGGCCTGATGCGTCTGGGCCTGATTTCCGCAGGTCAGCATGAAAGCCAACGGCAGGGCACGGCGCTGCATCGTCATGTTGATGGCGATGTTCGAACTTTGCGTCAGGATCGCAACACCACGATCCACAGGCCGCATTCCATGTTGGTCGGGCCATACGGCCACACGATCCAAGCCGTTCACAAACCCATAGCAGTTGGGGCCAAGGATCGGCATATCCCCAGCCACTGCGATCAACTGCTCCTGAAGGTCCGCTCCTGCGTCATCTTCGGCCTGCGCCTCAGTAAAGCCCGAGGCGAAACAGACCGCGCCCCCCGCGCCCATCGCGGACAGAACCTTAACCGTTTGAATTGTGGCGTGCCTGTTGATCCCCACGAATGCCAGATCAGGCGATGAGGGCAGCACCTCCAGTGAACCGAACGCCTTTTCCCCAGCAACCTCAGCCGCCTTGGGATGAACGGGCCAGATATCGCCCTTGAACCCGAACTTTCGGGCCTGCTGAATGACCGAGGCACACCACGCCCCACCCCCGATCACAGCAATGGATTCAGGGTTTAGCGCACGGGTCAGCGCTGCGGTCATGCGCCAAGCGCCCGCAGCAGATCGCGGCTGATGATGTGGCGTTGGATCTCGCTGGTGCCGTCCCAGATGCGTTCAACACGGGCGTCGCGCCAGAACCGTTCCAGCGGGTAGTCATCCATAAGACCCATGCCGCCATGCACCTGAATCGCCGCATCCGTCACCCGCGCCAGCATTTCCGAGGCGTATAACTTGGCCGAGGCGATCTCACGGTTGGCCGGCAATCCCTGATCCAACCGATCCGCGGCAGCAAGGGTCAGCAGATCGGCGGCGTCAATCTCGGTGATCATGTCGGCGATCTGGAAAGACACGCCCTGAAACTTACCGATCTTCTGGCCGAACTGTTCACGCGTTGCAGCATAATCCAACGCATAGTCGAATGCCCGGCGCGCACGCCCAACCGACATGGCGGCGACGGTGATCCGCGTTGCATAGAGCCATGTGTTCATCACCTCAAACCCGCCATCGACCTCGCCCAAAACCTGCGCATCCGGCAGGCGGCAATCGTCGAAATCCAGCACCATGTTCTTATAGCCGCGGTGGCTGACCGACTTATATCCGTCACGAATCGTGAAACCCGGAGTGCCGCGATCCACCAAAAAGGCGGTGATGCGCTTCTTGGGGCCTTTGGGTGTTTGATCCTCGCCGGTTGCGATGAAGACGATGATGAAATCCGCGTGTTCTGCGCCCGAGATGAAATGTTTGGTGCCATTGACCACCCAATCACCACCGTCCCTCACAGCAGCGCACTTCATCCCCCGCACGTCCGAGCCCGCGCCCGGTTCGGTCATCGCCAGCGCATCCATCTTTTCACCACGCACGGCGGGCATCAGATAGCGGTCGATCTGATCGCCCTCGCAGGCCATCAAGATGTTCTGCGGGCGTCCGAAGAAATGGTTCAAGGCCATCGACCCGCGACCCAGTTCACGCTCGACCAGTGCGAATTCCAAATGGTTCAGGCCAGCGCAGCCGACGCTTTCGGGAAAATTGCAGGCATAAAACCCCAGCTCGATCGTCTTGCGCTTGATCTCGTTGGCGATCTCCTGCGGAACCTCGCCCGTGCGCTCAACCATGTCTTCATGCGGGTAAATCTCATTTTCGACGAAACTGCGAACGGTCGATACGATCATCTCTTGTTCGTCGGACAGGCCGTATTGCATTTGGAGTCTCCACGTCTGAATCTGAACATATCCTGACGCGGGTTGATCTTTCAGTCATGCAGAAATAGTCATGAAGCATGCAAAAATGGACCAAATCGCCCTCTGCGCCGCAGCAATTCGGGGTGCTTCTGTTCGACGGGTTTTCAAACCACTGCCTCGCCAACACGGTCGAGCCCCTACGTGCGGCAAACACGATTGCAGGTCAAAAACTGTATGATTGGAACTTTCTGTCACTGGACTGCACGCCCGTGACGTCTTCTTCAGGTTTGCAGGTCGCACCGCACCAAACGCTTCAAGATGCCCGCGGGGATATTCTGTTCGTCATGCCCTCTTACGGGTTCCGGGCGCATGGCGGATGGCGCACCTTGGCCGGGTTGCGCGCTTCTGCTGGTCGCTATGCGAAACTGGCCGGATTGGACACCGGAAGCTGGCTGATGGCGCTTGCGGGGTTGCTGGACGGTCACCGCGCCACGATCCACTGGGAAGAACTGAACAGCTTTACCGAGCGGTTCCCCGACATCGACACAAGGCGCGAGCGTTACATCATCGACCGCAAGCGCATCACCTGCTCCGGTGCTATGGCCGCCTTTGATCTGGTCCTGCACCTGATCGGGCAGGATCACGGGCAAGCCCTGGCACTGGAGGTGGCGCAGCTTTTCATGACCCGCAATTCCGCGCGCTCGCATTCCGGTGGCGCGGGTGCGACCAGCGGATACGTGAACAAGGCGCTGGCATTGATGCAGGAGAATCTGGAAACGCCGCTGGCTATCACCGAAATCGCCCGCCGCGTTGGACGATCACACAAAGCTCTGTCCGTTCGGATGCACGCGGAACTGGGCGCGGGCCCAGCGCAAGTTTACCGCCGCCTGCGCCTGAACCTTGCGCGCAAACTTGTCACCGAAACCGACCTGACGATTGCAGAGGTCGCCTTGCGGTCAGGCTATGACGATCCCAGCGCGCTGACCCGTGCATTCCGGGCCGAATTCGGCGTTACGCCACGCACGTTGCGGGCCGGTTAGGTATACATCTGTTTCTTGAAGGCACGCGTTCGGGTCGTCGCGTCAGCCGATCCATCGTGATACGTGCCAAACCACTTATCGAACGGGATCTCGGACGTTCCATAGTTGCATTCAAAATACCGGTGGTGGAGTTGGTGAAAGAAATCCCCGGCACGGGCAGCATCCGTCTCGCCTGCCCTGAGTTTTTCGAACCCCGAATGCGACAGCACCGGGCTGATCTGCTGGAAATAGGTATGAAACAGCAGGTGCAGCGGGTGCGACGGCACGATCAGGTGAATGAAATAGGTCGTGAAGTACAAAAGGTTCTCGTACCAGTGGTTCGAAATGCCCGACCATGGCCCGATGTTCACGTTGCGGTGGTGAACCGCGTGGACGTGTTTATAAAGCTTCGGATGATGTTCCAGCCGGTGAACCCAGTAGAAATGCAGCCCTGACCACATCGGGATGAACAGCATCCACACCACGCACCAGACCGGCGCGCTGGCCCATGTCACGGTCGGCACATATCCGTTCGCCATCGCCCAGTAGATCACCCATTGATAAACGGTGGCGACCGTCATCGCGCTGCCCAGCGTCCACCAGATGTTATCCCAGACCTGATTGCGGAATGTGAAGTTGCCGTTGTCGCGAGTCAGGTCCCGGCGATCGAACTTCGTATACATGCCTTGCCCTTTGCGCATGTACAGCCACCAATGAAGCCCGCCGGCGACCAGAATCTGCGGCACCATGTTCAGCAACCAGATGCGGAACATCCAGCCGGGCGCGAAGCTCTGCATCGTTTCCAACGCAGGAAAGAAAAACACGTAAGCCGTCACCGCCAGAACCATGCAAAGCGTCAGCGACGTGATCTGCAACCAAGCGCCGCTGTACCACTTCAAAACGGCTGCGGGGCGTGGTGGCCAGCTGAACAATGGGTTCAATCCCACCGGCCCGTCAGGATGGTAGTGCCACCGGGCGGCTTCGGGGTCCTGAGACGCGTTGGTCATCGCGGCCTCCTGCTTATGTGGCGTAGTCTGAGCCTTCGGCATCCAGCAGAGATTTGATCTCTCGCAGATGTGCTTCGGCCTGATCGGGATAGTCGTCCAGTTCTTGCGCGGTCTTTTCAGCAACCTCGTCCGATAACACGCGCAAGGGCTGACCGGTCTGAAGCGCGCGAATATATGTTTCGGCCGCCCGCTCGAAATAATAGAGCCTATTAAAGGCATCTGCCGGGTCGCTGCCGATGACCAACACCCCGTGATTACCCATGATCATGACCTTCTTTTTCGGGTCTGAAAGCATGGCCGCGCAACGCTCACCTTCGCTTTCAAAGGCCAGTCCGCCAAATTCCTCATCTACCACATATCGGTCGTAAAAGGTTGCCGTGTTCTGGTCGATCGGCGGCAGGGTGCTGTCAGCAAGCGAGGCGAGAACTGTCGCAAAAATGGAATGTACATGCATCACACAGCGCGCATGAGGGCAGCGCCGGTGGATAGACCCATGCAAACCCCATGCTGTCGGGTCCGGAGCGCCGGGTTGGGCCATGACATCAGGATCATTCGCGTCCAAAAGCAACAGGTTTGACGCCTTGATCCGCGCAAAATGCATCTGGTTGGCGTTCATCAGGAATTGCGTTCCTTCCGGATTGACCGCCAAGCTGAAATGGTTGGCCACGCCCTCATGCATGTTCAACCGTTCCGTCCACCGGAAAGTCGCGGCAAGGTTCACGCGCTCGGACCAGTGGTCGATATTGGGCCGCAGATTGGTGACGCTCATGTCAGGCTCCTGTCGGGTGAATTCGAACTACAAAAAGCCTGCCTTCGCCGGGGATGTTTGACCAACGAAAAAAACGCAAGTAATGCATTAGTCAAACTTATGCTTGAGTTATGCCAATGCAGAAATCTCTTCCTCCTCTGGGGTGGCTGCGCACGTTCGAGGCCGCGGCACGCCATCTTTCGTTCACCGGTGCCGCGCGGGACCTGAACATGACGCAAAGCGCGGTCAGTCAGCAAATCAAATCGCTGGAGGGGTATCTGGGTCAGCCCTTATTCTTGCGTAGGCCCCGCGCACTGGAACTGACGGAAGCCGGAATTACTTACCTGCCGGTTGTGCGAGATGCGTTTCGAACTCTGGTTCGGGGCACACAGGCCGTCACCGGCACGCAGCAGAACGCAGTACAGGTTCAAAGCAACATATCTTTCGCCGTGAACTGGCTTGCCCCAAGACTTCCGAGATTTCGGGCGAAGCACCCGGAGGTTCAGTTGAATATCTTCACAGAGCTTTGGGAACCAAGGGAAATGGCCGAAGGCGCTGCGGTCGAGATCCGGTACTCTCTGCGTCCCTCAGATACGGTACGCACCGAGTTATTAAGGACCGATCATTATTATCCAGTCTGCGCGCCGGGGTATCAGGTTACGCTGGAAACTTTGCAGCAACATCCGTTGTTCGATTGCTCCAACCTGCTGTCGAATTGGGAGAGCTGGGTCGAAGAACAGGGTCTAATTTGGAAAAAACCGCCCATCACTTACTCGACGACCTATCTGGTCAGCCTCTCGGTGGCGATGGCAGGCGGTGGGCTGTGCCTGACACATGACACCATCGCCCGCAGGTTAATTGACGAGGGCAAACTCATCGCGCCTTTCGATCATCACGCGGCAATGCCCGAAGCTTATTATCTACTGCTGTCGCCTCAGGCCGAAGAAACACCCGGAGCATTGGCCTTTGCCGATTGGGTGCGCCGCGAGATTGAAAGCGATCTTCAAACATGATGGAACGCTCCCGCCCATCGGCAATGCCCACAGGGGGCATCTTCTTTGGTTGGGCCGGGCAGCGCTGACGCGCTGCGTGACGGTTTCATGATAGCTGTTCAGCAGGGGTTGAACCTTTCCCAGCATTCAGGAAAGTTGGGCCATGGAATACACACCTTTCCCAAGTTGGCCCGAAGTCGCCCCCCGTTTGATCGCTGTCGCTGCAGGACGCGAAGCCGCAGATCTGGTTATCCGCGGCGGGTCGTGGGTAAATGTGCACAGCCGCGAAGTTCTGCCAGGTCACGATATTGCCATTGCATCCGGGCGCATTGCCTTTGTGGGACCAGATGCGTCGCATTGCGTCGGGCCAGACACCCGGATCATCGAAGCAAACGGTCGCTTCATGCTGCCCGGCTTGTGCGATGCCCATATGCATATCGAATCAGGGATGCTGACACCGGCCGAGTTCGCCCGCGCGGTCATTCCACATGGAACCACCAGCATGTTCACCGACCCGCATGAAATCGCCAATGTGCTGGGGCTGGACGGCGTGCGGATGATGCATGACGAAGCGTTGATGCAGCCCGTGAACATCTACACCCAGATGCCATCCTGCGCACCGTCTGCGCCCGGCCTTGAAACGACGGGATACGAAATCACCGCACAGGACGTTGCCGAAGCGATGTCCTGGCCCGGCATAATCGGACTGGGCGAGATGATGAACTTCCCGGGTGTGATCAATGGCGACCCCAAGATGCTTGCCGAGATCGCAGCAACGCAAAATGCGGGAAAAACAGTAGGCGGACATTATGCTTCGCCTGATTTAGGGCCTGATTTTGCGGCATACGTGGCAGGCGGACCGGCAGACGATCACGAAGGAACCTGCGAAGCCGACGCAATCGCGCGGGTTCGACAAGGTATGCGATCCATGATGCGGTTGGGGTCGGCATGGTTCGACGTGGAAAGCCAAATCACGGCCGTTACCGAGAAAGGGCTGGACCCAAGGAACTTCATCCTTTGCACGGACGATTGTCACTCTGGGACATTGGTCAATGATGGTCATATGAACCGGGTCGTGCGACATGCGATCACCTGCGGGTGCGATCCGTTGATCGCATTGCAAATGGCCACGATCAACACAGCGACCCATTTCGGACTTGAACGAGAAATCGGCTCGATCACGCCGGGGCGGCGGGCCGATATCATTCTCAGCTCAGACCTGACCGAACTGCCGATTGAAACGGTCATCGCCCGCGGTCAGGTTGTGGCCGAGGGCGGAACAATCACGGTGAATTGCCCACATCTTGACTGGCCCGAGACCGCACGGAACACCGTCCATCTGGGGCATACGCTCGCCGCTGCTGATTTTGAGATCACAGCGCCCGCCGGAGCCAATCGCGTACAGGCCAACGTGATTGGAGTGGTTGAAAATCAGGCGCCGACCAAGGCGCTCAAGGCCGAATTGCCGATCATCGAAGGGTTGGTGGAAGGCGAAGGTGAGGTTTGCCAGATCGCGCTTGTCGAACGCCACCGCGCGACTGGAGGGGTCACGAACGCCTTTGTCTCGGGGTTCGGCTATCAGGGTAAGATGGCCATGGCGTCCACCGTGGCGCATGACAGCCACCACATGATCGTTGTGGGAACCGACCGCGAGCAGATGGCCCTGGCCGCAAATCGACTGGCCGAGGTCGGGGGCGGGATCACCATTTTCCGGGACGGCGCGGAACTGGCCTTGATCGAGTTGCCCATTGCTGGACTGATGTCCGACAGTCCTGCATCTGACGTGGCAGCCAAGGCCGAACGCATGGTCGAGGCGATGCAGGCCTGCGGCTGTGACCTTAACAATGCGTATATGCAGCACTCGCTTTTGGCCCTTGTCGTGATCCCCGAGTTACGGATTTCCGACCTCGGCCTGATCGACGTGCGTACATTTGAAAAAATTGACCTTCTGGAACCACTTGCATGACAATAATAAAAACACCCGACGTGCCCAGCGCCGAGAAATTTACCGATCCGGCTGCTGCCGTTGAACGGCTGGAACAACTGTACGAACAAGCAACGCGCTTTCTATGCGACAGCTTTGCCCAGGCGATGGAACAAGGCACCCCGACCGAACGATACAGGGCCTTTTACCCGGAGATTCGGATCAAGACCTCGTCTTATGCGCAGGTCGACAGCCGTCTGAGCTTTGGCCATGTTTCCGAGCCCGGAATGCACGCAACCACCGTCACGCGGCCTGATCTGTTCCGGTCCTACCTGACCCAGCAAATCGCGCTGCTGATCAAGAACCACGATCAACCGGTGACGATCGGAGCCTCAGATACGCCGATCCCGGTTCATTTCGCGGTGGCGAACAATCCGGATCTGGTTGTTCCCCATCAGGGTGCGGCCGGTTTCACGCTGCGTGATGTCTTTGATGTTCCTGACCTGACCACCACGAATGACGACATTGTAAATGGCGTTCACGATCACGAAGACGAAGATGGTCCACTGGCCTTGTTTACCGCCCAACGAGTCGATTATTCACTGGCGCGTCTGGCCCATTATACGGCAACCGATCCCAGCCATTTTCAGAACCACGTGCTGTTCACCAACTACCAGTTCTATGTGTCCGAGTTCGAAAACTACGCGCGCGAACAACTGGCCGATCCGGATAGCGGCTACATCAGCTTCGTATCGACCGGAAATGTGCAGATCACCACGGCGGATGGAACTCTGGAACAACCGTTGAAGCTGCCGCAGATGCCGACCTATCACCTGAAGCGCGCGGATGGGTCGGGCATTACGCTGGTCAATATCGGGGTCGGGCCGTCGAATGCCAAAACTGCCACCGATCATATCGCGGTTCTGCGTCCTCATGCTTGGCTGATGGTCGGTCACTGTGCGGGTCTGCGCAACACGCAGGCGTTGGGCGATTTTGTTCTGGCGCATGCCTATCTGCGCGAAGACAAGGTACTGGACGATGACCTGCCGGTCTGGGTGCCGATCCCTCCGCTGGCCGAGGTTCAGGTGGCCTTGGAACAGGCCGTCGCCGAGGTCACGGAACTTGAGGGGTATGAGCTGAAGCGGATCATGCGCACGGGCACCGTCGCCTCGGTCGACAACCGCAACTGGGAGTTGCGCGACCAGTCCGGACCCGTGCAACGCCTCAGCCAGTCACGCGCCATCGCGTTGGATATGGAAAGCGCCACCATAGCGGCGAATGGCTATCGGTTTCGCGTCCCTTATGGCACCTTGCTATGCGTATCAGACAAACCGCTGCACGGGGAATTGAAGTTGCCGGGTATGGCTTCGGCGTTCTATACCACGCAGGTCAGCCGCCATTTGGCGATCGGAATACGTGCAATGGAACATCTGCGCGGCATGCCGTTAGAGCGCCTGCACAGCCGGAAATTGCGTTCTTTCGACGAAACAGCCTTTCTCTGAAGCAAAAAAGCAACGTTTTCCCCATATTTTTAGGGTTTTCGGCGCTACTATTCGTTGTGTTCGGCCACAATATCCCGTTACAGTTACGCGGTGAGGCCCTATTTATCGGGCACGTTAAGGAGACCAAGAAATGGCAAAGCCTATGACAAAGACTCAGCTGGTTGCTGCTCTCGCTGAGGAAATGGGGACAGACAAGAAAGCCGCCAACAGCGCGCTTGAGGCCATCACCGGCCTGATTACCCGCGAAGTATCCGCCGGTGGTGCAGTGACCCTGCCCGGCGTTGGCAAAATCTACTGCCGCGAGCGCCCCGAGCGCATGGTGCGCAACCCCGCCACCGGCGAGCAGTTCAAGAAAGAGGCCGACAAGGTGGTCAAGATGACCATTGCGAAAGCTCTGAAGGACAGCGTGAACGGCTGAACCCAGCTTTCACTGCGAAATGATCAAGGGCCGCCGTTCGGGGGCCCTTTTTCTTTTCCCGCATATTTCCACAATTAAGAAATTCGTATCAGCTTCAACAGGTGTTTTCTAATTTCGTCGCGCCAAAAGGCTGTCAAAGTACGGACTTATACTTGGTTAAGTTTCAACAACCGAACCCACGAAATCAACAAATGCTATTCCGAGCTTTTTCCTGCGCCACGCTGTCGTTTTGCCTGCTGTCTGTGCTTCCCTCTTCCGCAGTTGCAGAATGTAGCCGTTCAAACGCCTACAGCTTGCAAGCAGAAATCACATATGAGGAAATTTTCGATTTCGAAGTCAAATCTTATCCTCGCAATATGGCGCATCCTTATGAAATCAAATTCCCGAACAGCGCATTAGTACGAACTTGGCGGTCGAGGATTGGCCCCAACATCTTGCGACCCTTACCGATTTAAGGAACAGTGCCCGAAATCAACGAAGGAGAGTGGCGGTGGATCTGCGTGCCATGGCCATGGGGCTGACATTTGCGTTTATCTGGTCGTCGGCCTTTACCTCGGCACGCATTATCGTGGCGGATGCCTCACCTTTGTTTTCTTTGGCCCTTCGGTTTCTGATCTCTGGTCTGATTGGGGTCGCGATTGCATGGGCCATGGGCCAAAGCTGGCGGCTGACCCGATCACAGTGGTACGCAACCATCCTGTTCGGTATTTGCCAAAATGCCCTGTATTTGGGTCTGAATTTCTATGCCATGCAGACTGTCGAAGCCTCGGTTGCAGCGATCATCGCTTCGACCATGCCCCTTCTGGTGGCGCTGGCCAGTTGGCTGTTTCTGGGCGACAGGTTACGTCCAATGGGGGTGGCTGGTCTGTTTGCAGGGTTCGCCGGCGTCGCGTTGATCATGAGCAGCCGCATCAGCGCTGGGGTCGACATGTTCGGCGTGATGCTTTGTGGCATTGGGGCGCTGGCACTGGCCTTTGCGACGCTGGCAGTACGCGGGGCAACCTCGGGCGGGAATTTCATGATGATTGTTGGCCTGCAAATGCTGGTGGGATCCACAGTTCTGTTTGCCGCCGCACCGCTGTTTGAAACCATCTATATCCACCCGACGGTCCCACTGGCGCTGGCCTTTACCTATACAACCCTTTTCCCCGGCCTGCTGGCGACCTTCATATGGTTCCTGTTGCTGGACAGGATCGGAGCAACACGGGCTGCCACGTTTCATTTCCTCAACCCGGTCTTCGGCGTCACAATCGCCGCAATCTTACTTGGTGAGAAACTTGGACCACTGGATGCGGTCGGCGTTGGTGTGACCACATTGGGAATTCTGGCCGTTCAGCTTTCCCGACAGCCCGCGCCGAAACCCGGCTGATACCCGCACATCTGCGCGAGGAAGGCAAAACCCCCTTTGCTTTCGCCGCTCAAACCCCATTTATTAGGTCAAACCAGTTTCCACACGTCCCGAGGACCAATGACCCGATACACCAAAAACCCCGAGGCGATTGCTGCCCTGTCACCCGAGGAATACCACGTCACGCAAAACAGCGGGACGGAACGCCCGGGCACTGGCAAGCTTCTGAACAACAAGGAACCGGGGATTTATGTCGACATTGTTTCGGGCGAGCCGCTGTTTGCCTCGACCCATAAATATGAATCCGGTTGCGGCTGGCCCAGCTTTACCAAGCCCATCGTGCACGAACATGTGGAAGAGTTCACCGACCGCACGCTGGGCATGATCCGGACCGAGGTCCGCTCGAAACACGGGGACAGCCACTTGGGGCACGTGTTTCCCGACGGCCCGCGCGAACATGGCGGGCTGCGTTATTGCATCAACTCGGCCTCCTTGCGGTTTATCCATCGCGATGACATGGAGGATGAAGGCTATGCAGAATACCTGATCCATTTGGAGGATATCCAATGACCGAACAACGCGCCGTTCTTGCCGGTGGCTGCTTTTGGGGCATGCAGGACCTGATCCGCAAATTGCCCGGCGTATCGCTCACCCGCGTCGGATACACGGGCGGTGACGTACCAAACGCCACCTATCGCAATCATGGAACCCATGCCGAAGGGATTGAGATCTTCTTTGACCCTACGCAGATCACCTATCGCGATCTGCTGGAGTTCTTTTTCCAGATCCACGACCCGACCACCGTCAACCGGCAGGGCAACGACGTTGGCATGAGTTACCGGTCCGCCATCTATTATGTGGATGATTCCCAGAATCAGATCGCTCTGGATACGATTGCCGACGTGAATGCCAGTGGCATCTGGCCCGGCAAGGTCGTTACCGAAGTCGAACCCGTTGGCGATTTCTGGGACGCCGAGCCGGAACATCAGGACTATCTTGAGCGTATCCCCAACGGCTATACCTGCCATTTCCCGCGCCCTGACTGGGTTCTGCCCAAACGCGATGCTGCCGAATAATGGATAGCCCCAAGCCTGGGGCTAACCTGACGCCACCCTCGGGCGACCGCTGGCCTCGACCGTTACGGTCGCTTCGACAAAAACATCCTGCGCCTCAATTCGTGCGGTCCTAATATCGCGGCTGACAATCACCCGGATGTCTTCGGCACCCGCCTGACGGACTTCGCCTTCGGCCTCATCTTTCAGGGCTGTCTGTAAAAGCTCCAATGCCTCTTCAGGTTCGGTAAAGTCCTGTGGCCCGCTCTCAAGATGTACCCTATAGCGCCCCTCTGACGGTGACGTTACAGTCCCCGACCGGCGCAAGGTCAGGCGGCCCACAACAGCCCCAAGCGCATTGGCTACATCGGTATGTTCGGGCAGGACCATATTGCAATGCAGCCGCTCGCCCACCGCTGGGTAGTAGCTGGGTGCCGACGCCCCAAGGCCGATCACATCCACATTCAGGGCTGCATCCAGTGCCAGCAAACCGCGGTGCCGATCCAGCCCTTTTTGCGTCAGAACATGGTGGGCCAGATCTGTGGCAGACAGCCCAAAATCCTCAATTTCTTCCGCAAAAGCAGTCTCTAACAAAGTCAGTGCGGTTTGCTCGGTCAACTGGCTCACGATCATCTCGGCCAATTTTTCAGGTGTTGAGGCCAAGACATCCCCGGTACCAACACGCTTGCGCGCCACCAGCTCCAGCGCTTTACGCGCCGCTTCACTGTCCCACGAAGTCAGTCGCCCAAGCACATGGGACGCATCAGACGGGGTGACGCCACTGACCTGAACGATCCCGCGATCCACCAGCCGCGTCAGCGCACCGCTCTCCATCCGGGTTTTCAGCAACTCGGACAGTGGCACAACCCGATCCCCGAGCCTGTCCAACAACGCATCCTCCCGCGGCCCCAGTCCTTCGGCAGGAAGGCCAGGCACGCGACGCGCGAAGCGCGTATCATGCTCTCCCACCGTTGTCGCACGGAGTTGCGCGTCAAGTACCGGATGAACAATTTCGGGATGCTCTGCCGCTATCAGAGAGACAGGCAAAACCCGCCGCGGCCCAAGGAATACACCGCCTGCCAGGCCTTCAGTCTTTACGTGCACCTGACTGTCACCGCCCAGCCCATGCGTTCGCATGGCCACGGCCTCGACCATCGTGCGAAACCCGCCCACCTGCGCGCCAGCCGGGTCAATCGCCGGCTTTCCGTCCCGGATCAACGCTATGTCCGTGGTCGTCCCCCCGATGTCCGAAACCAACGCGTTTTCAGCCCCGGTTAGCCAACTTGCCCCTACAATCGATGCGGCAGGCCCGCTCAGAATGGTTTCGATCGGCCGATCCCGGGCCTGCTCTGCGCTCATCAAGGCGCCATCACCGCGCACAACCATCATCGGCGCCGAAATACCAAGGTCGAGCAGTTGATCCTGCGCACGCCCGATCAACCGGTCGATCATTCCAATCAGCCGAGCATTCAACACGGCGGTCACGGCGCGTTTTGGGCCATTCAACTTGGCAGACAAATGATGCGAACACGTAACCGGCGCGCCTGTCTTTTCTGCGATGATCCGGGCAGCTTCCAGTTCGTGAGCCGGGTTGCGCGTCGCAAACTGCGCCGCCACTGCAAACCCTGACACGCCCGAATGTGAGTCTAAAAAGGATAAAAGCGCCTCAATATCCAGCGGGGCCGCCTCAGCGCCTGCATGCGTGTGTCCCCCGCTTAACACAACGGCCGGATCACCCTTCAAGGCATCCTTCAGCCCGTGCCTGTCCAGATCCGCCTGTTTGAACCCGATATACACCAGTGCGACACGCCCACCCTGCCCTTCGACCAGCGCATTTGTGGCCAACGTCGTCGACAGCGACGCCATCGAGATCTGATCGGGCGATACCTGCGCCCGCTGCAACACCGTGGAAATAGCTTTGCCCACACCAATCGCCAAATCCGCCCGTGTGGTCAGGGACTTGGCCGATGCTATTACGTCCTTTTCATCCCGAACAAGGACTGCATCCGTATAAGTTCCGCCTGTATCTACCCCCAAAGCCAACGCCATCGGGACCTCCTCACTGTTCGCTGAAGATCGGTGTAGCGGTTCGCAGCGACACGTCCACCCCGTTTGCGGCACTCAATCCAGTTGTTTCACCGCCCAGCGCGCGGCATCGGCCACAGCCGGATCAGGATCGTCGACCAGTCGCGCCGCAATCGGCCTCAGTTCCGGCAGCCCGGAATTCCCGATCGCATAAAGAACATTTCGCACAAAGCGATCCCGCCCGATCCGCTTGATGGGCGACCCCGAAAACTTTTCGCGAAATGCCGCGTCATCCAAACCGGCCAGTTCCGCCAGGGGCGGAGACTTCAACTCGGGACGCGACGCATATCTCAGATCACTTGCAGCGACGGCAAACTTGTTCCAGGGGCACGCGGCCAGACAATCGTCGCAGCCGTAAATCCGGTTCCCCATTTTCCCTCGCAGTTCTTCATCTACCGGACCCTTGTGTTCAATGGTCAGATAAGAAATGCATCGCCGGGCATCCAACTGGTAAGGCCTCGGAAAGGCATCGGTCGGGCACACGTCCAGACAAGCCCGACATGATCCGCAATGATCAACCTCCGACATATCTGATGGAAGATCCAAAGTAGTAAAAACAGACCCTATAAAAGCCCAATTCCCCCAGTCCCGGCTAACCAGATTGGTATGCTTCCCCTGCCACCCCAACCCGGCCGCATGGCCCAACGCCTTTTCCGGCACAGGTGCGGTATCGACGAACACCTTCACCTCTCCTCCGGCTTCGGCGATCAGCCACCGTGCTAACCGTTTGAGGCGTTTTTTTACCAAATCATGGTAGTCCTTGTTCTGGGCATAAACAGAGATCGCCCCGCGTTCCGCGTGCCGTAAAACCTCGGTCGAATCATGGTCCGGCGTGTAACTCTCAGCCAGCATGATCACCGATCGCGCGTCGGGCCACAAAGCCGCCGGATCACCACGCCAATGGGTTCGCTCGGCCATCCAGCCCATCTGTCCGTGGTACCCGGCCTGCAAGAACGCCTCCAGCCGCGCGGGCACCGCTGGCACGTCCCACGGACGGCACACACGGCAGGACACAAACCCCTCGTTCAGGGCCTGCGCCACCAACCTGTCCTTCAAACCCGATCCGCTCTTCATCTGGCTAAAAATATCCTCGGGGGGAATCGCGCCCCGGCGCGATGGTGGGCAGACAGCCCCCCTGCTACCCTATCAGAAATCCAGATCAGCGTAATGAGGCGGAGGCCGAAACCCCGGCACCTGATCCGCCAGTATCGACCGGAACGCAGGGCGCGACTTGATCTTGGCATACCAATCCTTCACCGCCGCCGATCGATTCCAATCCACGTCCGAGATATAATCCAACGCCGAAAGGTGCGCAGCCGCTGCAAAATCCGCCAGCGTCATCTGATCCCCGGCCAACCAACGACGATGATCCAGCAGCCAGGCCATGTAATCCAAATGGTACTTGATTGCCTTGGCACCTTCCTTGACGTTCTTACTGTCCGGATAGCCCTCGCCAGTGATTTTCTTGTTCACCCGTTCATACAATAGCTTCGAGGTGACCTCTTGATGAAACTTGTCATCAAACCACGCCACCAGACGCCGAACCTCGTACCTGTCTTCCGGTGTTTTCGGTAAAAGCGCGGGTTCTGGGCGGGTCTCTTCGATATACTCGCAGATGGCTGTGCTCTCGGATAAGGTCTTTCCATCCAGCCGAAGAACCGGGACTTTTCCCGCAGGGTTACGGCGCAGGAAATCCGGGTCTTGTTCCCAGTATCTCTCTTCCACCAGTTCAACCTCAATCTTCTTTTCTGCCAGCGACAACCGGACCTTGCGGCAATACGGGGACAGGGGAACGTGAAACAGACGCGCCATGATCTTCCAATCGAACCAGTGAATACCCTCCAGCTTTAGCGCCGAGAGGGTTTGTTTTTCAATCCTCGAAACAATCCGCGCGACCATCTGCGCGGATGGTGGCCGCTCCATCTAGGATCGAGGCCGCCCGCCTGCGTGTACGCACCGAGGGATCGGTCACCGACCGATTGCGCGGCGACGGCAGGATCGCCGCAATCCGCGCGGCCTGCACCGAGGACAGTTTTGACGCTGGAATGTTGAAATTGCGCTGGGCTGCTGCTTCGACCCCAAAAACTCCATTCCCGGTCTCGGCCACGTTCAGGTAAACCTCAAGGATACGCTGTTTGCTCCAGAATATTTCGACCACCGGCGTAATCGAAGTCTCTAACGCCTTGCGCACCCAGCTACGCCCCTGCCACAGGAACACGTTCTTGACCACCTGCTGTGACAGGGTCGAGGCCCCGCGTGATCCGCCATCCTCCAGCGCGTCGCGGATCGCTTCGACGTCAAAGCCCCAATGCAGGCAGAAATTCGCATCTTCGGCCGCCACGACCGACCGTGCCATAATGGGCGAGATCTCTTCGATCGGCACCCAATCGCGTTCAACCTTGCCCAACCTGCGCCATTCCGACCAAATCGTATGAGTCACGGGCGGGTTCACCACCGAATACAGCGCGACCAGCGCAACCAAAAACACCACACAGCCCGAAGCGCCGCGTAAAACCCAGCGGCGAATCTGCATCAGTATCGGCGTTTTAGCCTTGGACGCCTTCTTTTTCTTACCGCTTTTCTTGCGGACTGCTTTCTTTGCCATATCCCAGCTATACGACGAGTGATCGCGGTTTGAAACGGCTGGGGCGTCACCAGCATAAGAAAACCCGCACGCCGACAGGGCGCGCGGGCTTCGTTTGTCTATGCTTGCGAATTATTCCGCCGGAACCGCTTCCGCCTCGTGGGTCAGAGGATAGCTGAGGTTGTTCAGCATCTCTTTGGGGCAGACCTGCAGGAAGTTGGCCTTTTCCACATCCCAATGCTGCAGAATATCGGCGGCCTTGCGGCTGAAGGTTTCTGCCTGATGGGTTTCGATCAGCGTTTTGAGCTGGTCTTCCCAATGATCCACCGTGACCGGGCATGTCACCAGCGTTTCCATGTTCATCAGCGCCTGCGCCTTACCGTCGGGGTCGTACAGATAGGCCATGCCACCGGTCATGCCCGCACCAAAGTTAGCACCGATGCTGCCCAGAATCACCGCCACTCCGCCGGTCATGTATTCACATCCGTTCGAGCCACAGCCTTCGATCACCACTTTGGCACCCGAGTTGCGGACCGCGAAACGCTCGCCTGCGCGGCCTGCTGCAAACAGGTGTCCGTCGGTGGCGCCGTACAGAACCGTGTTGCCGATAATGGTGTTGTCATCTGCCTTCAGCGGGCTGACCTGCGGCGGACGCACAACGATCATGCCGCCCGACAGACCCTTACCCACATAGTCGTTGGCGTCACCCGACACTTCCAACTTAAGCCCCGGAGCAGCAAAGGCCCCCAGCGACTGACCGGCAGACCCCTGCAGTTTCACATGCAGGTGGTCGTCCTGGAATGTGTTTCGCATCCCGAAATTCTGAACGATATGGCTGGAAACCCGTGTGCCCACTGTGCGGTGCGTGTTCTGCACCGCGTAAGACAGCTGCATCTTCTCACCGTCTTTCAGGAACCGCGCCGCATCGCGCACGATTTCAGCGTCCAGCGTATCGGGCACTGCGTTGCGATCCTTACCACGGTTATAGACGATGTCCTGCGCGCCATCGACGGTGATCAGCAGCGGATTCAGGTCCAGATCGTCCAGATGCGCCGAACCCCGGCTGACCTGCGCCAGCAGATCGGCGCGACCGATGATCTCATCAATCGAGCGCGCGCCAAGACTGGCCAGCAGCTCGCGTACTTCTTGCGCATAGAAGGTGATCAGATTGACAACTTTGTCCGCGTTGCCGGTGAACTTGGCACGCAGGGATTCGTCCTGCGTACACACACCAACCGGGCAGGTGTTCGACTGGCACTGGCGCACCATAATACAGCCCATCGCGATCAGGGCAGCGGTGCCGATGCCGTATTCCTCGGCCCCCATCATCGCGGCCATCACAATATCGCGCCCGGTGCGCAAACCACCGTCGGTCCGCAGGGTCACGCGGTCGCGCAGGTTGTTCATTGCCAGAACCTGATGCGCCTCGGTCAGGCCCATTTCCCACGGCAGACCGGCATATTTGATGCTGGTCGCGGGCGAGGCGCCCGTGCCGCCGTTGTGACCCGAAATAAGGATAATATCCGCTTTGGCCTTGGCCACACCGGCGGCAATCGTGCCCACGCCCGAGGACGCCACCAGTTTCACCGTCACCTTACAGCGCGGGTTGATCTGTTTCAGGTCATAGATCAGCTGCGCCAGATCCTCGATCGAGTAGATGTCGTGGTGCGGCGGCGGCGAGATTAGGGTCACGCCCTTGGTCGAGTGACGCAGACGCGCGATCAGGTCGGTCACTTTCATACCCGGCAACTGACCACCTTCACCCGGTTTCGCACCCTGGGCGACCTTGATCTCAAGCTCTTCACACTGGTTCAGGTATTCGGCGGTCACGCCAAAGCGGCCCGAAGCCACCTGTTTGATCTTGGCCGACGGGTTGTCGCCATTCGGCTCTGGCACGAAATGTGCCGGATCTTCGCCGCCTTCACCCGAGTCAGATTTCGCACCGATCCGGTTCATCGCCACGTTCAGCGTCTTGTGCGCCTCTGGCGACAGCGCGCCCAGCGACATGCCCGGCGTGACAAAACGCTTGCGGATCGACGTGATCGATTCGACCTCTTCAATCGGCACCGGCTTGCCCAGCGGCTTGAAGTCCATCAGATCGCGTAGGTGGATCGGAGGGTTCGATTGCATCTTGGCGGAATACTGCTTCCACAGCTCATAGGATGCCCGGTTACACGCCATCTGCATCATATGCATCGAGGTCGCTTCCCACGCGTGGGTTTCTCCCGATTTGCGTGATTTGTAGAAACCACCGATGGGCAGAACGTCCAGTCCGCTGTCCCAGCCTTTGGCGTGGATTTCCTCGGCCTTGGCCTGAATGCCCGTGACACCGATGCCGGAAATCCGGCTGGTCATGCCCGGGAAATACTCGGCCACCATGGCACGACTCAGGCCCACGGCCTCAAAGTTCAGGCCGCCGCGATAGGACGAAATCACCGAAATCCCCATCTTGGCCATGATCTTCAGCAGACCCTGATCAATCGCCTCGCGATAGCGCGCAACGTTTTCAGTCAGCGTGCCGTCCAGCAGGCCGCGATCAATGCGGTCGGCCAGTGAATCTTCAGCCAGATAAGCGTTCACAACGGTCGCGCCGCAACCGATCAGTACGGCAAAGTAATGCGGATCGACACATTCGGCCGAGCGCACGTTCAACGAACAGAAGGTCCGCAGCCCCTGACGGGTCAGATGCGAATGCACGGCACTTGTCGCCAGGATCATCGGCATCGCCACGCGACCCTCGCCCGAGTTCATGTCGGACAACACCAGATGCCCCGCGCCTGAGCGCACGGCCTCTTCTGCTTCGGCTCTGATGCGGGCCAAAGCGGCATTCAGTGCGCCCCGACCTGGTTCAAAGCTACAGTCGATCTCGGCCAGCGGCGAACCAAAGCTTTCTGCCAGCTTGTCCCACTGGGCGTTGCCCACAAAGGGGCTGCCCAGAGTGATGATCTCGGTTTGGCTGCTGTCTTCGTCCAGCACGTTTTTCAGGTTTCCGAACCGAGTTTTCAGCGACATCACCCGGTATTCGCGCAAGCTGTCGATGGGTGGGTTCGTCACCTGGCTAAAGTTCTGACGGAAGAAATGGCTGAGTGGGCGATATTGCTTGGACAGAACCGCAGACGGAGTGTCGTCGCCCATCGAGGCGATGGATTCCTTGCCATCCTCGGCCATGGGCGCAAGGATTTGTTCCAGTTCTTCAACCGAATAACCGGCAGCAATTTGGCGCATGCGCAGTTCTTCGCCGCTGAACTTCGCGCTTTCGGTCACGTCCGACAGCGTTTCATCCAGATCGTTGATTTTGCCGACCCACTCGCCAAATGGCAGCGCACGGGCCAGCTTGTCCTTGATTTGAGTGTCGCGGAACAGCTTGCCCTTTTTCATATCCACGGCCAGCATTTGCCCCGGACCCAGCGCGCCTTTTTCGGTAACGCTGGCCTCATCAATCGGCACCATTCCGGCCTCGGACCCTGCGATCACCAGACCGTCACCGGTCACCACATAACGCATCGGGCGCAACCCGTTCCGGTCCAGACCGGCACAGACCCAGCGGCCGTCGGTCATCGCCAGCGCGGCGGGGCCGTCCCACGGTTCCATCACCGAGTTGCAGTAGGAATACATGTCGCGCCAGGCCTGAGGCAGCTCGACCGCTTGCTTGGACCAGCTTTCCGGCACCAACATGGTTTTCGCCATCGGGGCCGAGCGGCCCGCGCGCACCAGAACCTCGAAAACCGAGTCTAATGCAGCCGAATCCGACGACCCACCAGCGATGATCGGTTTGATATCCTCGGCATAGTCACCAAAGGTGCCCGAGGCCATGCGGATCTCGTGGCTTTTCATCCAGTTGACGTTGCCCTTCAGCGTGTTGATCTCGCCATTATGGGCCAACATACGGAAGGGTTGGGCCAGCCACCATTGCGGGAAGGTGTTGGTCGAATAACGCTGGTGATATATCGCAAAAGCCGATTCAAACCGTTCGTCCATCAGGTCGGGGTAGAAGACCGCAACCTGCTCGGCCAGCATCATGCCCTTGTAGATGATCGAACGACAGCTAAGCGACGCCAAGTAAAGGTCAGAGATGCCCGAAGCTGCGGCGGCCTTTTCGATCCGGCGGCGGATTACGTACAGCTCACGCTCAAAAGTCTCTTCATCCACGCCTTTGGAGTTCGAGATCAGAATTTGCTCGATCTCGGGCCGGGTCGCGTTTGCTTTTTCTCCCAGACAGGTCACATCAACCGGCACGTGGCGCCAGCCATAGATGTAATAGCCCATGCGCAGCACTTCGGTTTCCACGATGGTCCGACAGCTTTCCTGCGCGCCAAAATCGGTGCGGGGCAGGAAGACCTGACCCACGGCGATCAGCTCATCCAGATTGGGTTCGTGCCCGGTGCGGCGGATTTGGTCATAGAAGAACGGAACGGGTATCTGCACATGTATACCCGCGCCGTCGCCTGTCTTGCCATCCGCGTCCACCGCGCCGCGGTGCCAGATCGCCTTGAGCGCATCAATACCTGCATCAACAACCTTACGCGACGGCTTACCGTCGACAGACACGACAAGGCCTACGCCGCAGGATGAATGTTCTTCCTCCTCGGAATAGAGACCGTTTTCGGCCATCCACTGACGTTTGGCTTCTTCGGCGCGCACCCAATCGGCATCGTATTTGGTCATTGGCTGTCTCCTTCTTCCGAGGGGGCGTACATGGCCTCGACCTCGGCTTTGGTCATTTGCTGGCGTTCACCTGCGAACGCGTACCCTTCGGGCTTTTTGTCGAAATAAAGTTCCAGTTTCAGCGTGTGGCCGGTATCTGGGAACAGGCCTGCGGCGATTTGCGTGTGTCCGTGCATCTCACCGGGAAGCGTGATCCGGTACCACAGTGCCGAGCCGCAGTCGGCGCAGAAGGCGCGCTCGGCCCAATCGGACGAGGTGAAGGTCTTGACCGGCCCAAGCGCGGCGTAGCCTTCTTCGGCCTGAAAAGTAACCAGCATCGAACTTGTCCAGCGTCGGCATTGGTCGCAATGGCACGCGCCCAGCGCATCGCGCGCGGGCGTAGCGGTCACCGTGACCGCGCCACACATGCATTGGCCTTGCAACTCGGGCATTTCGAGGCTCCTGATCGCTGGGTCTATTCGGCTGCGACTGCAGCCTTGGCGTTGAACCGGTCGATGATCGCATCGGCACAATCGCGCCCGTCGCGGATCGCCCACACGACCAAAGAGGCCCCGCGCACGATGTCACCGATGGCATAGACGCCGTCCATTTCGGTCTCGCCGGTCTGGAAGGCGGCCTTGACGGTACCCCAGCGTGTCACCGGCAGGTCGGGCTGGCCGAACAGGCTGGGCAGGTCTTCGGGCTCAAAGCCAAGCGCCTTGATCACCAAATCGGCGTCTTCGACATAGTCCGCGCCTTCGATCACCTCGGGGGCCTGACGGCCGGTTGCGTCGGGCTGGCCCAAGCGCATCTTCTGCACCATCACGCCTGTGACTTCGTCGTCGCCGGCAAAGCCCTTGGGCGCGCTGAGCCACTCAAAGACCACGCCTTCTTCCTCGGCATTTTGGGTTTCACGCTGCGAACCGGGCATATTAGCGCGGTCGCGGCGATACAGACATTTGACCGAGGTCGCACCCTGACGGATCGAGGTGCGAACGCAATCCATCGCGGTATCCCCGCCGCCGATCACGACAACCTTTTTGCCAGCGGCGTTCAGGCGGCCATTGTCGAAATCTTCGACATCGTCACCAAAGCTCTTGCGGTTTGAGGCAGTCAGGAAGTCGATGGCTTTTTCGATGCCACCCAGACCGCTGCCCGGCATGGACAGGTCGCGCGATTTGTAAACGCCGGTTGCGATTATCACCGCGTCGTGCTGACCACGGATTTCTTCGAACTTTGCGGCATCGACGTCGCAATTCAGCTCAAACGTTACGCCACCGTCGGCCAGCAAATTGTTGCGGCGCTGTACGATGTCTTTTTCCAGCTTAAAGCCGGGAATGCCGTACATCAGCAGGCCACCTGCACGGTCGTAACGGTCATAAACCGTCACCTGAATACCTGCACGCCGCAGCATATCCGCCGCCGCCAGTCCGCCCGGACCCGCGCCGATGATACCCACGCTTTCGCTACGCTCCGCACCCGGTACAACAGGCTTGACCCAGCCTTTGTCCCACGCTGTGTCGGTGATGTATTTCTCGATCGTGCCAATGGTCACGGTACCGTGGCCCGACTGTTCGATCACGCAATTGCCTTCGCACAAACGGTCTTGCGGGCAGATCCGGCCACAGATCTCGGGGAAGGTGTTGGTTGCCTGACTGGTCTGATACGCCTCTTCCAAACGGCCCGTCGCGGTCAGGCGCAGCCAATCAGGGATGTTGTTGTGCAGTGGGCAATGCGACTGGCAATAGGGCACACCGCACTGGCTGCAGCGACTGGCCTGTTCTTCGGCCTTGGCTGAGGCAAACTCGGCATAGATTTCGTCAAAGTCTTCCTTGCGCGTGTCCGCGGCACGCTTTTCGGGCATGGCGCGATCGACTTGCACAAATTTCAGCATCGGTTGCTTGGCCACGGGTCAGACTCCATGAATTGGCTTGGTCGACCTTCTTTAAGAGATACATGATCGGATGAAAAGTCAATTGTACTGACCTATTTTCAAAATTTTTGCCGCTGGGAGTCATCCGAGTGAAAAAACTTCACCTTTTTAGTTCCGATTCGGACCTAATTGTGTTCTTTTCTTTTCCGCATCACACTTATACCCAGTGAGCACAATAAAAACGTGACGGTGGCACGGGCAATTCGATGAGCCTTTTTCAATTGATTCTCACGGCAATAATTCAGGGTATCACTGAATTCCTGCCGATCTCATCTTCTGGTCATCTGATCCTTTTGCCCAGCCTGACGGGTTTAGATGATCAGGGTCTCGCCATAGACGTCGCTGTCCATGTCGGCACCTTGGGTGCTGTGGTTTTGTATTTTTGGTCCGAGGTCAAGAAGGCGGTCTCCGGCCTGCCGCGCGCCCTGACGGGGCGTATCGATTCTGCCGAAGCGCGTCTGGCTATGGGCCTTATCATCGCGACGATTCCCACAATCATCGTCGGTGCGATCCTGTTCAAGACGGGCCTCAGCCAATCGCTGCGCTCAATGACGGTAATCGGGTGGACGATGCTGGGATTTGGTCTGTTACTTTTCTGGATGGATCAGAAGGGACCGCAGACGAAAAAGGCCGGCGACTGGGGCATCAGGGATGCGGCCATTATGGGCCTTTGGCAAGCATTGGCGCTTATACCCGGCACGTCGCGGTCAGGGATCACCATCACGGGCGCGCGGCATCTGGGCTATGCCAGAGAGGACGGTGCCCGGATCGCCATGCTGATGTCGATCCCGACAATTCTGGCCTCGGGGATCTTGCTGTCGGTCGACGTAATCCGCGAGGCAGATGCGCAACTGGCCATTGACGGGGCTATCGCCGCCCTCTTTTCCTTCATTGCGGCGCTGCTGGCCTTGACCCTGATGATGCGCCTGTTGCGAAGCGTCAGCTTCACACCCTACGTAATCTACCGGGTCATTCTGGGCGCGGCATTGCTGATCATCGCCTATAGCTGATCAGATCTTCAGGTTCTTCGCCGAGTTTTGAATGTCGTCATACTGACCCGAGGGGCGGAACTTCCACAGGTATTCGGGCAACACCGATTCCAAAGTCGATGGCTCAATCGCCAGATCGGCAAATCCCATCGCACCTTCTGACACAACATTGTCGCGCCGCAGGTTCTTAAGCTGATCACGGGTCAAGATATTGTTGGGGAAAAGCTGGAAGCTCACGAATTTCACGATGTCCAGCACTCCGGCCATGATCCGCGCCACCCAGAACGGCATTCCAATTATGACCCGGCGCCGGTGAATCACGTCCAGCATCTGCTGCATCAACGCACGAAACGTCTTTACCTCTGGTCCACCCAATTCGTACACGCCAGCCGGAGCCCGTCCCAGAACACCTTTCACGGCGGCTTGGGCCACGTCGTCCACGAAAACGGGTTGGAATTTAGTCTCAGCACCCACCAAAGGCAGGAACGGATTTATCCGGGTCATACCGGCAAAGCGGTTGAAGAACTGATCTTCGGTCCCGAATATGACCGAAGGGCGCAGGATGACCGCGCCCGGCATATGCTCCAGAACCCCAGCTTCACCCTGCGCCTTGGTCCGCGAATACTGGCTGTCTGATACCGCATCCGCGCCGATCGCAGAGATATGCACCAACTGCGCTATCCCCTGCTGCGCTGCCAGCCGCGCAATGCGCTCGGCGCCTTCGGCCTGCACTGCGTCAAACTCATTCTTGCCCAGCTCATTCAGCACACCCACGCAGTTGACCACGGCATCAGCGCCTTGCATCGCCAGCGCAACCGAGGCGTCGTCGCGGATATTACACAATATGGGCTCGACTTGCCCCACAACACCATAAGTTTTGACGAACATGGCCTCGTTCGGGCGCCGCACGGCCACGCGGACGCGCCACCCTTCACCTGCCATACGCCGGGCGACGTATCGGCCAACAAATCCGGATCCGCCAAAAATCGTGACCAGTTTGGACATGCGAGGGCTCCTGCTGATGGGTCATACACGATCTACCCCTCAAATCCCAAGCAAACAAGGCGCAATAACGCCGCGCATTCAGGATATCCGCGCCCTGTTCCACAGACCTTGGGCGTCCGTCAAAAAACTTTCAAAAAACTTCCCGAATCTGGTTGACGCCCACCGCCAGTAGGCTTAAACGCCCCTCCACGACACCTGCCCAGGTGGCGGAATTGGTAGACGCGCTAGCTTCAGGTGCTAGTGTCCGTATGGACGTGGAGGTTCGAGTCCTCTCCTGGGCACCAAATCCCCCGAAATTTGAAAACCCCACTATATCAGACGGCCGTATTGCCTTTCTGGATCAGCCTGCCGCCCCTTGAGACATCGCGGCAAGCTCTGTCAGTTCGGCGTTTCGTGTCGCCGATTGCGCCTTGACCCGTTTCACGAACTGAGCTGGTAAATCAGGACCGCCCTGCGCGATGTAGGGGGTTACCGTTTCATCCCCGATCAACTGGGCATATTTTGCCCAGGTTCGAAAGACGAACACGTCACGCAAACTGATAAATGGCTTTGTGTAGGCTTTGATTTGCGGCTTGGGTAACTTCGTGCCCTTTAAGTACTGTTCTTCGATTGCGGCCCAATCCTTCGGCGCTTCAAATTCGGTCTGCTCTGCGTCTTCCGAATACTTGAACGCCGGATACTCAAGCCCGTATTCCGAACAGCCGTGAGAGATCTTCTGATGAAGGCCAGACACACCGAACTCCGCCAACTTGACCTCAAATGCGGCAAGACAGGCTTTGGCCTCATCCGCGCTGTTGCAATAGATGTAGCCTTTGTACGGGTATTTGATCCCGTCGCGAAGTTCGATCATGCACTTTCTGGTGTTGTCACCGGGAAGGTCGAGGTTCAGCAGCACCAGATACGCCTGGATCATCTTTTCCAGCGATTCGGGTAAAATCTGCACCTTGTAACAACCGTGGCACAACGCCGGGATTACCTTGGTTTCTGCAAAGAACTTCAAACGCGCGTCGCAATAAGGAACTTTGCCCTGAACCTTCAGGACCTGACCTGAAAATACCTGAGCGACCGGCACCGCGTGTTTGATGCCTACGGATTTCAGGACATTTAGCCATCCTTTGTACGCCAGAGCACATTCCGACGGATCCAAAAACGCCTGTTGCCAGTCTTTGGGCAGTGTAGATGCAAGCTTGGATTGGGCCCGTCCAAATGCACCGGAAACACCCTGCGCGCTATTTGACATGTCCAAAAGTGTGACCAGACGGCGGATCGCCTGCAAGTCATTCGGGCGGACTGCAATCCAGTTTTCCAATTGTTCCAGCACCGCGCTGTTTTTCACCAAAGCCTCCTGCCACAGGCATCACGCCCATGACTACGGTGATTGCGCCGAATGCGCCTACGGTCAACTGAATTGCGTCCGAATTGGCCGGGCAATTGACCCGACCAACCCAATTCCGTCAGGAAACGGCCTGTTCCGATACGACCTCACCAAACTTGGTGAAGAACTTGCCTGATAGCTTTTTGGCCGTGCCAGCAATCAGCCGGCTGCCAAGCTGGGCGATCTTGCCACCAACATCGACCTTGGCGGTATATGCCAGCACAGTTTCGGCCCCGTCTTCGGTCAATGTCACTTCGGCCCCGCCCTTTGCAAAGCCAGCGGCGCCCCCTTTGCCTTCACCGGTCAAAGAAAATCCACCTGGCGCATTCGAGTTATCCAACGTGACCTGCCCGGCAAAGCGCGCTTTGACCGGTCCGATTTTCAGGACAACTTTGGCCTCAAGCTCCTCGGGGGAATGCTGGATCAGTTCTTCGCAACCGGGAATACATTCCTGCAGAATCTCGGGCGTGTTCAACGCCTTGTATACAACATCCCGTGGGGCCGCGATGCGGATTTCGTCAGACAGTTCCATTTATACTTCCTTTGTTCAACAACATCTCGGGAAAACCAAAAGTGCGGTTTCCGTGGCTTGTTTGGGGGTTTGTTCGACGCGTGCCGGCCACAGGGACCGCACGCGTTTAAGCAAGCTTTTCATCCTCAGACACCTCTCTTGTCTTGTCCGTGTTCCGCCACATCACAACTTCGGCCAGGATCGACAGGGCGATCTCATGCGGATCAATAGCGTGAATATCCAAACCAGCCGGGGACTTCAGTTGACCTGCACGCGCCGGATCCAGCCCATTTGCCACCAGCTTGTCGATCAGCGTGTCCGCTTTGCGACGGCTGGCCACCATGGAAACGCGCCGCGCCGGTGTGTTCAGTGCGGCCTCAAGCGCCACAGCATCACCGCGCCCCTGAGACGCCACAACAACAAAATCCCGCGCCTCCAATCCAAGATCGCCGACAGAATCCGGTTCGAACTGTGCATGTGCCCCGCCCGTTTCCGTAACGCAAACCCGAAACCCGGCCAGCGCCGCGTGATCGGCAAGAGCGGACGCAATTGGCGACCCTCCGAAAATCACCAAACGTGGCGCATGTTGATAAGGCTCCACCAACAGATCAACCGTTCCACCCGAGGGGCAGCCGCTTTTGAATGTCTGCACACCATCCGGGTCCGTCATGCTCACCACCTTGTCCGAAGGTTTGATACGGATCATCTGCGGCGCACCGCTGGACAATGCATCCTGCGCCGATGTCCTGACGGCCCGCTGAACGCACGCGCCACCCAAATGGCCCAGTATCTGCCCATCCCGTGTGATCGCCGCCTTGCCGCCCGCCTTGGCCGAGGTCGCATCCGCCGTTCGTAAAACCGTTGCCACGCAAAACGCGTCGCCTGTCCGGCGAAGCTCTTCTATCGTGTCGAATATGTCGAAATTTGCCATGGGGCTCCTTTCACAATTTCCGGAATTGCGCTTCAAGCGCTGCAAGCGCTTCAAGCGTATTGGCTGGGAGGTGGGCGTCCAGATAGGGCTCGGCCGCCTGCATTGCAGCCGCGATGGGTTGGTAGTTTTCCC
This sequence comes from Ruegeria sp. HKCCD7251, assembly GCF_013031165.1. Taxonomy (NCBI): domain Bacteria; kingdom Pseudomonadati; phylum Pseudomonadota; class Alphaproteobacteria; order Rhodobacterales; family Roseobacteraceae; genus Ruegeria; species Ruegeria sp. HKCCD7251. The sequence goes on from NZ_WPZC01000005.1 coordinate 34,460, forward strand.
ACCCTTTCAACGGGTTCAACCAGACGATCCGCCGCGCCTTTCGCCGGATGCGCGCCAGAGCCGCGCCCAGCGCCTGCGGGTCCGAACTGCAATACCCGTCAGACAGGATCAACACGATCGTTCGACCGTTCAGCGCGCGTGCACCATAGCCTGACACGAACCGCTCCAAGCTGCCCGAGATATCGGTACCGCCCCCGAACCCCTCTGCCATCAGCGAAAGCCGCCCCGCCGCACGCAGGCTATCGCGATCGCGCAGAGCATCGGTGACGCGCATCAGACGCGTGTGAAACAAATAGGCGTCCGCCTCCGTGCCGCTGCCGATCAATCCCTTTAAAAATGCCAAGAATACGCGGGAATAGACAGTCATGGACCCGCTGACATCGCATAACACAACAATGCGCATCGGACGCGGTGGGCGGGTGCGACGGTACAGGTCAATCGGCTCTCCGCCCCGTGCAAGACTGGCGCGCTGTATCCGCCTCAGGTCCAGCGCCGGCCCCTTCGACGCCTGCTTGCGCCTGCGCGACCGGCGGTCACGGATAGCACGGGCAAGCGACGTTGCGGTCCTTTCGGCCTTATTCAGAGCCTCATCATCCATCAACTCTCGCAAGTCCCGACGCGACAGATTCGCCGTTCGGGTCGCGATCAGCCTGCCGTCCATACCCTCTGCCTCTCCCTCATCCGGATCCGGCGTGGTGGGTTGATCTGTTCCGGATTGCGCAGCGTCCTGCGCCTTGTCCTGTTGCTGCCAGATCATCGGTTTGGCCGACTGGACGCGAACATGAGCAGACTTGGCCGACCCTTCCCGTTGCTTCCCGGCGTTGAACCAATACGAGTCAAACAAGTCATCAAACCGACGCCAATCTTCGGCATCTCCTGCAAGCACGGCGCACAAAGCACGCCGGGCCTGACCCGCATCCGTCGCGTCAATCAAAGACAACGCGTTCAAAGCGCCCGCTGTTTCCTTTGGCCCTACCCGCATCCCATTCATCCTCAGATGCGCCACAAAGCCGGACATGCGATCCGCAAATCCAGAAGCACGGGAAGGAAACCGCGTGACCTGCATTACGCAACCTTTCCAATCAAGCGATCCATCACCTCGGGCGGGGCCGCATCATAGTCAGCGGCAGTTTTCAGCAGGCAGACAAGCGTTGCCTGAACCTCATCACGCGCCTGGGCCAGATCATTCACGCCCAATCCGGCCAAAGCCGCAGACCAATCCAGCATTTCAGCAATGCCAGGCGTCTTCTCAAGGTCTTCTTTCCGAAGCGCCTGCACCACACCAATGATCTGCCGCGCCAAAGCGCCCTCGATCTCAGGCATCCGGGCCCGCAAAATCGCCAGTTCCGTCTCGCGTGACGGATAGTCCAGGAAGCTGTATAGGCACCTCCGACGCAACGCGTCCGACAAGTCTCGCGTGCCGTTTGCCGTCAGGATTACGATTGGCCGAACCCGCGCCTTAATCGTCCCCAATTCCGGAATCGTGATCTGAAAATCAGATAGGATTTCCAAAAGATAAGCTTCAAATTCCTCATCCGCCCGGTCAATTTCGTCAATCAGCAAAACCGGTGGTTTTTCTTCCCCAATAGCCTCTAACAAAGGTCTTTTCAGCAGATACTCGTCCGAAAATAATTGTGCTTCGCTGGCTCCGCCCTGCGCTTCACTCGCGCGAATGGCCAATAACTGACGCTGATAGTTCCATTCATAGATGGCATGACTGGCGTCCAACCCTTCGTAACACTGCAACCGAATAAGACGCGTGTCGCGCCATGCGGCCATAGCCTTGGCGACCTCGGTCTTGCCAACCCCTGCTGGCCCTTCCAGCAATAATGGTCGCCCCAACGCCTGCGCCAAGTGCAGCGCCATTGCCAACCGATCATCAGCAACATAGCCCTGCGCGGCCAATCCGTTCTGCACATCACTCAAAGTCAAAACCAGGATCCATTCTTCATCTGGCTAAAAATATCCCGGGGGAGGTTCGGAGGGGGCTGGCCCCCTCCGTCCGGTCGGACCGGCCCAGGCCGGTCCGAACCCAATCACCCATGCATCCCTAACCCATTGGCAATCTTCCAGATCCGCCAATGGTCATGCGGCATATGGCTCTGCACCAACCCAAAGGGCCGGAACGCATCATGCACCGCGTTCGAGAAACAAGGCACGCCCCCAACATTCGGACTTTCTCCGACGCCTTTTGCACCGATTGGATGGTGCGGAGACGGCGTCACCGTATAGTCGGTGATATAGTTCGGCGTCTCCCACGCGGTCGGCAGGAAGAAATCCATCAGCGTGCCAGTCTTAACGTTACCCATCTCGTCATAGGCAATCTCTTGCCCCATCGCGATAGCCAACGCCTCGGTTACGCCGCCATGAACCTGCCCGTCGATGATCATCGGGTTGATCCGGGTGCCGCAATCGTCCAGCGCATAGAACTTCCGAACGTCCCATTCGCCGGTGTCCACGTCGATCTCCATGACGCAGATATAGGCCCCGAACGGGTAAGTCATGTTCGGCGGGTCATAGTAGCTGACGGCCTCCAGACCCGGCTCCAGCCCTGGGATCGCCTGATTATAGGCGGCGAAGGCGATTTCTTTCATCGTCTTGAACCGCTCGGGCGCGCCCTTGACCGAGAACCGATCCACATCCCACTCAACGTCGTCGTCATGGACCTCAAGCAAATAAGCCGCGATCATCTGCGCCTTGGCGCGGATTTTGCGCGCAGCCATGGCGGTCGCCGCCCCCGCCACAGGCGTAGACCGGGACCCGTAAGTCCCCAGACCATAGGGTGCGGTGTCGGTGTCGCCTTCTTCCAAAGTGATGTCATCCGCAGGCAGGCCAATCTCACTGGCAATGATCTGCGCAAAGGTCGTGGCGTGGCCCTGACCCTGAGAGATCGTCCCCAGCCGCGCGATGGCCGAACCCGTCGGGTGGATGCGGATTTCGCACGAGTCGAACATGCCAAGCCCAAGGATATCACAGTTCTTCACCGGACCAGCGCCTACGATCTCGGTGAAATGCGTCAGTCCAATACCGATCAGCTTGCGGGTTTTACCTGCCTTGAAGTCCTCAACCCGCTGCGCCTGTTCCGCACGCAAACCTTCATAGTCCACGGCCTTCAGCGCCTTATCCCAAGCGGTGTGATAATCGCCCGAGTCATATTCCCAGCCCAGCGCCGACTGATATGGGAACTGATCGGCCTTGATGAAGTTGATCCGGCGCAGTTCAGCCGCGTCCATGTTCAGCTTAATCGCCAGAACCTCAATCATGCGTTCGATGAAATAGGCCGCCTCGGTCACACGGAAGGAACAGCGGTAAGCCACCCCGCCCGGAGCCTTGTTGGTATAGACCCCATCCACGGCTAGATACGCGGTGGGGATGTCATAAGACCCGGTGCAGATGTTCATGAACCCCGCCGGGAATTTAGTCGGGTCAGCACAAGCGTCAAAGCCACCGTGATCCGCCGTCGTATGGCACCACAGACCGGTGATCTTGCCGTCCTTGGTGGCGGCGATCTTGCCCTGCATCCAGTAGTCGCGGGCAAAGGCGGTGGACATCAGGTTTTCCATCCGGTCCTCGACCCATTTCACCGGCTTGCCAGTGACAATTGAGGCCACGACCGAGCAGACATAGCCAGCATAAGCCCCAACCTTGTTACCAAAGCCACCGCCAATATCTGGGCTGATGACGCGGATATTATGCTCGGCAATGCCCGAGATCAGCGACACAACCGTCCGGATCGCGTGCGGGGCCTGAAACGTACCGTAGAGCGTCAGCTTGCCGGTTACCTTGTCCATGCTCGCGACCGACCCGCAGGTCTCCAGCGGGCAAGGATGGGTGCGGTGGTAATAGACCATCTCTTCAGCGACTACGTCGGCCTCGGCCAGAATGGCCTCGGTCGCCTCTTTGTCGCCCTGCTCCCAGGTGAAGATATGATTGTGGTGCTTGCGCGGCCCGTGCGCACCTTCGGTCTGACCCTCAAGGTCTTCGCGCAGGACCACATCGGACTTCAGCGCCTCGAATGGGTCGGTCAGAACGGGCAGTTCTTCGTATTCGACCTCAACCAGTTCCGCAGCATCCGCCGCGATATAGCGATCCTCGGCCACGACAAAGACTACTTCCTGTCCTTGGAACAGCACCTTTCCGTCGGCCAGAACCATTTGTTTGTCACCGGCCAGCGTTGGCATCCAATGCAGGCCCAGCGGGGCCAGATCTTCGGCCGTCAGAACAGCGATCACACCGGGCAGAGCCAAGGCGGCCTCTTTGTTCACGCTGACAACGCGGGCATGTGCGTAGGGGGAGCGCACAAAGTCGCCGAACAGCATTCCATCCAGCTTGATGTCATCGACATAATTGCCCTTGCCTTGGGTAAAGCGCACATCCTCGACGCGTTTGCGCGAGCTGCCCATGCCCTTGAGGTTGGCGGCGCGTTCTTCGGGGGTCATTGTTTGGTCGTTCATTCCGCGGCCTCCTTCTGAGCGTTCAGCATGTCAGCCGAGGCCGAGATTGCCTTGACGATGTTCTGATACCCGGTGCAGCGGCACAGGTTCCCTGCCATCCCGAAACGAATTTCTTCTTCGGTTGGGTTGGGGTTTTCCTGAAGCAGGCGATGCGCGCGGGTGATCATGCCCGGCGTGCAGAAGCCGCATTGCAGACCATGATGTTCGCGGAACATTTCCTGCAAGACACCAAGGCTGCCATCGTCGTTAGTGAGCCCTTCGACGGTAGTGATACCGGACCCGTTCACCTGCGCCACAAAGGTAGTGCAGGACTTGACGGACTTGCCATCGATATCAACGGTGCAAGCGCCGCAATGGCTGGTCTCGCAACCGATATGGGGGCCGGTGATTTTCAGATCTTCCCGCAGGAAATGGATCAGCAACGTGCGCGGCTCGGCCAGACCTTCGACCTCGCGCCCGTTCACGGTGAGTTTGACGTGCATTTTTGACATGTTATCCCCTCCTCAACCCGCGCGGTTTTGCGCGCGGTCGATGGCGCGGCGCAGCATCACAGCGGCCACATGTTTCTTGAATTCGACGGGGCCGCGGTTGTCAGCCACAGGTTCAATCGCATCCAGCATCGCCGCGACGCACCCGTTTACATCACCGTCCGCCAACGCGGCGCTTGCGCTTTCGGACCAGATCGGCGTGTCAGCCAGGTTGGTCATCGCGACCGACGCCGTTCCGTTGCCCACCATCACCGCAGCCGCAGCCGTCGCATAATCCCCGATCTTGCGCTTTTGCTTTTCATATGCCTGACCGACGCCAGCGCCCGGAACCGGGATCGAGATACGTGTCAGGATTTCCTCATCCTCGCGCGCGGTGAAATACGCGGCCTCATAGAATTCGCGCGCGGCCACGCTGCGGTTGCCATCGGGACCGGACAGTTCAAACGTCGCGTTCAGACACTGCATCAACCCCGGCATGTCATTGCCTGGATCGCCATTGGCCACGTTGCCACCGACGGTGCCCATATACCGCACCTGCGGATCGGCGATCTGCAACGCCGCCTCGCGGATCAGCGGAATAGCGGCGGCAAGATCGTCATGGGTGATCAGCTCATGCTGCGTGACCATCGCGCCCAACGTGACGGTGTCGGACCCGATCTGGATGCCCTTCAGCTCATCAATGGCCTGAAGGTCGACCAAGTGGCCCATCTCTGCCATACGCAGCTTCATCATCGGGATCAGGCTGTGTCCGCCCGCGATCACGCGCGCCTCGTCTCCGTGTTCCTGCAGAATGCCGATGGCCGAGGCGATGTCGCCTGGCCGGTGATACTCAAAACCGGCTGGTATCATATTTTTCCTCCCTGGGTCCGAAGCGATATGCCTTGGGGGACCTAGGGTAAGGAAAGAACGGTCACATCAGCCGTTCCAGTTAAGGGGAACGGGGCGCGCAGGTTGTTTCACGAAATGCGAATGGGCTGCACGAGTTGCGATCAAAGGCCCAGCGCGTCGCGAATATCAGAAAGTCGCGATCGGCTGACAGGGACCTTGGTCAAAGCATCAACATCGTCAAAGTAACAGGTGCCGTTGTCCTTGTGCCGCTCGAAACTTGAGACATGTTTGGGGTTCACCAGATAACTGCGGTGGGCGCGCAGAAAGCCGTCGGGCGCAAGTCGGGATTCTGCTTCGGTGATCGACCACGGGCAGAACAGCTTTTCCGCACCCATGTACAAGACGGTGTAATGCCCTTCGGCACGGATGGCGGCGATACGGGCGGGTTCGGCGAAAAAGGTCTGGCCTTCCCGTTCAAACGGAACCCCCGCCCGAAGCACCGCAGGCTCGGGTTCCGGGGTTGGGGCAGGCGCAGGCTCCGCCACAGCCGGCTCAAGGAAACTGACGCCGGTCAGCAGGAAGGCACCGCAGATCAGGAACACGGCTACGGTCACGCCCATCGCCAGAACCTGATTGTTCAGCGCGGGACCTGCACCGCCGGCGCTGTCACTGGCAACAAAATCCGTGAGGCCGGTGGCTACGAAATGCATTGAAAACACGGCCAGCCCAAAACAAGCCGTACCAAGCAGGATATTGCGCTGGGTGCGGTTGTCATAAGCTACCCAGATTGCCACCACCGACAGCCCCACCGAGGCCAAGGTCGAGATCGCAACATCCCAGGCGTTATAGACCGGGCGGCACAGCTCCATCCCAGCCATGCCAATATAGTGCATCACCACGATGCCAAGGCCGACGATGACGCCCGCGCCAACAATCGTTTGCTCCGAGCGTGGCCTGAAATGCAGCAGCAACAGCGCCAGACCGACCATAAGGATCGCCACCAAAGCCGAGATCAGTGTGATCAGCGCATCATAATAGAATAGGATAGGCAGTTGCAGGCCCAGCATGGCCACGAAATGCATCGACCAAATCCCGCCACCCAGAACCACCGCAGCCAGAGCGACAACAATCTTGCGCCTCTGATCATCCAACTTGGACGCGCCATGCGTAAGGTATAGGCCAGTGAAGCCCGCCATCAGCGCCACGGCCAACGACGCAGCCACAAGCCAGGCGTTATGCGAATAGTCCAGCATTTCGGTTTACGCGCCCTCCTCGACGCGAGGGCGACGTTAGCAAACGGATTTGATTGGGACAATTGGCTGAAAGGTGGAAAACAAACCATTCATGCGCACGTCATGGTTACAACGGCGCGCCTACTGGATGACCGCATTTTCCCACGCAGACAGAAACTTTTTTCGTTTCAAATCATCCAGAAATGTCAGCAAGGCCGGATTCAACCCGATTGTCTCATGATCCGTTGACTCACCCTGAGACATGAGCGGAGGAAGAGATAACTGGCTGCCCTGCGCCACTGGCTTTTCTTCGACAAGGTACTGGATAAAAGCCTCGGCCGCGTCCGGTTGCTGAGTCGCCCTGGACACTAGCGCGGTGCGCATCATGATCGTTTGGAAATCGGTCGGAAAAATCACCTCAAGGGCATCCTTGCGCTCGGCGCGAACGGCGGCATAGCTGCCAAGGACATTGTAGGCCACCAGAATTGTACCATCGGCAAGATCGTTGATCATCTCGCCGGAACAGCAATACAGGCGCACATCAAGGCCACCCATGACCTCCATCAAGCGCCAAAATGTCTCGGACGCACGTGCGTCCTGAGTAGCAAAAAGGTAGCCAAGACCCGAGTCGCGCACATCATAGGTTCCGATCCTGCCCCGAAACTCTTCGGGCCGTTTGCGCAGCGCCTCGATCAGGCCCTGACGCGTCTGCGGAATGTCCTGACCCTCGAACGCTGCGCGGTTGATCACGATGGCCGCGGGTTCGGTCGTAAAGGCAAACAGGCTTTGGTGCCATTGGGCCCACGATGGTGTCTCGATATCCTTTAGTGGCAGGGCAAACCCGTCATTTGCCAACTTTAACTGCAGGTCCATCGCGCTTGAAACGACAATATCAAAGGCATCCGGCGTGGCGCGGACGCGCTGATTGATATCCGCAGTTCCCGATACAAGATATTCGACACTGATATTGGGGTTCTGTGCGACAAATCCATCAATCAAAGGGGCGAACAATACCGTGTCCGTGCTGGAAATGACGCGCAGGCGCGGACCGTCTGCACCTTCGTTGAAGATCAGTTGATCTTCCCAATCGTCGGCCCATCCGAGTCCAGGCAGGACAAGCAGAACTAAAGCGATAAGATAACGCATGCGCCCCCCGATGGCTGATTTGTCAGAACAAGCGTGCCGCCATGTGCAATCGCCACGTCCTGAGCGATCGTCAGCCCCAGACCCGAGCCGATTGTTCCGGCCGCGTTTTTGCCGCGTTCGAACCTGCGGGTCAGTGTCTCAATCTCTTCAGGAAGAAAACCGGGGCCGGAATCGCTCACCTTGATTTCGGGCTTTCCGGTAATCTCAATCTCGACCGTGCTGTCCAACGGAGCGTATTTCAACGCGTTGTCGATCATGTTTCGCACCGCGTTCTGGATCAGAATCGGATCGCCGGAATAGGGGACCGTAGGATCACCTGTCATGGACAAAGACAGCTCCTTCATTTCCGCGATTGGTGTCAGTCTTTGAACAAGGTCACGGATCAATTCGACCAAATCCACATCCTCACGCACAAGGTGGTCCGTGCGGAATGTAATCATGGCATGATCCAAAAGCTGCCCCGCCGCGCGCGAGCTTTCGTCGATTGCCCGCACCATCGCCCGCAGCGCCTCGCGGTTTTCCTTGCGCTCAACACGGTGCAGCGTCGCTTCGGCATAAGACCGCACGGTTGCCAAAGGGGTGCGGACACGATGTGCGGCCTCAGCGATGAAATCCTCGGACTGGCTGAGCGATTGATCCAAGCGCCCCATCAGAGAGTTCAGAGACATGACCAAAGGTGCCATTTCCCGTGGCACCGGCTTTTTGAAAGGGCTCAGGTCCTGAGGACCCCGCCGCGTGACGGATGTCGTCAGTTTGTTAAGCTGTCCGATCGTGGTCGACGTGATCCAGAAAGACAGCGCCGCCGTCAAAAGAAAGAACCCCAGCCCCAGAAATGCGGCATTGCGCGAGATCTGGTCGAGGGTCCGTGAAAGTGCGTCCTGCGTCTGACCAAGTACAACTTCGATTTCAGTCTGCCGGCCCAGCCCCACAAGCGTTCGGCTTGCGCTGACCTGTCGAATGCGTTCGCCGCGCAGTTCACCGGATGTAAAGGACCAATCGCTTTGGGCTGGGGCCGCTGCCAGCCGTAAATCTTCGTAGCCGGACAGAAACACACCGTCCTGATAAATGGCATAAAACACCCTATCATCGGTTGGGGTAGTCAGCATCGAGAACGCGGCATAGGGAATATCCACCTCCAGCACCCCATCCCGCAGCGCGGCGGCATCAAGAATGGACGTCACGGACGCCTCGAGGATGTTGTCCTGACCTTGTTGGGCCACCTGTGCGGCATAGTTGCGAACCGCAAAGAACAACAACACGGCCAGAACCGCTGCACCGCCGATCAGGGTCAGAACAAGCCTGTTTCTGAGCGACCCTGAAACGTTGGGATTAGTGGTCATGGTCCAACCTGTAACCCAGACCACGCAGCGTGGTTATCTTCAAGTCCGAAGGCTCAAGATGTTTGCGCAGGCGACCGACATAAACCTCAATCGCGTTATCCGTCACGCTGTCATCATAAGAAAACAGCCTGTCAGCGAGTTTCTGTTTCGAAAACACGTGGCCGGGCGCGTTGATGAACAGCTCCATCATGCGCAGTTCCCGATTGCGCAGCGAAAGGGTTTCCCCGGCCACGGTTAAATGACCGGCCACAGGATCAAACACGACACCGCCGATCTCGATCGTGGATTTGGCGCTGCCGGATTTCCGGCGCAGGACGGCGCGGCAGCGGGCCTCAAGCTCGGCATGATCAAACGGCTTGGTCACGTAGTCATCCGCCCCCAGATCAAGTGAACCGATTCGATCCGAAACCTGACTGCGCGCAGTCAAAACGATCACCGGCGTGTCCAGACGGCTGGCCCGGTGCCGTTTCAGAAAGTCCCGGCCATCCCCATCCGGCAGCATGATGTCCAACAGAATCAGGTCGTATTCTTCGGTTTCGACAAAGGCGGTAGCGTCTTCCAAATTCGCTGCATGGTCAATGACATGGCCGTCCAGCCGCATGCGCGAACTGACCGCATTCGCGAGATCCAGATTGTCTTCGACAAGCAGAAATTTCATCGGGCCCAAACAGTATTTTGCCGCGTGACAGGTTGATGTCAGGTTGGTGTGTTTTTGTTCCGTCCAATCTGAGCCGCCATGCGGCCGGTTGTCAAACGGGAGGAAACCATGACGACATTCAAACTGGGCCGTCGCGCCCTAATCTCAGCTGTGGCCGCTATCGGCCTGATCGGTCCGGCGCTGGCCGAAGATCAGGTCGTAGACAGTATCCACTTTCTGATTCCCGGTGGCGCTGGCGGCGGCTGGGATGGCACGGCCCGTGGCACGGGCGAAGCGCTGACGAACGCAGGTCTGGTCGGAACCGCATCCTACGAAAACATGTCAGGTGGCGGCGGCGGCAAGGCCATCGGCTTTCTAATCGAAAACGCCGACAGCAATCACGGCACGCTGATGGTCAACTCGACCCCCATCGTGATCCGTTCGCTGACCGGCGTGTTCCCACATAACTTCCGCGACCTGACTCTGGTTTCGGGCACAATCGGCGACTATGCGGCGATTGTTGTGGGCAAGGACAGCCCCATCAACTCGATGGACGATCTGCTGGCTGCCTTTGACGCTGACCCCGCAGGGACGGCAATCGGCGGTGGCTCGGTTCCGGGTGGTATGGACCATCTGGTGGCGGCTATGGTGATGGAAGCGGCAGGCAAAGACGCTCTGGCCGTGAAATACATCCCCTATGACGCAGGTGGCAAAGCCATGGCAGCCCTGCTGTCCGGTGAGATTGCGGCGCTGTCGACCGGTTTCTCGGAAGCCGTCGATCTGGCAAATGCAGGTGAGGTCAAGATCATCGGCGTAACCGCGGAAGAACGCGTTGACGCCGCTCCTGATGCGATGACCATGATGGAACAGGGTATTGATACCACCTTCGTCAACTGGCGCGGTTTCTTCGCAGCACCCGGCCTGCCGGAAGACAAGCTGGCGGCATATCAAGACGCAATCGCCAAGATGTACGACACTCCTGAATGGGAAGAGGTTCGGGCGCGCAACGGATGGGTGAACATCCACAACTCGGGCGCTGACTTCCAGACGTTCCTTGAGCAGCAGGAACAGCAGATCGGTGATCTGATGAAGAAGCTGGGCTTCCTCTAACTGAAAACTGGCAGAGCGGACCGCCGCTCTGCCTCCCCAAAGACAACAAAATAGGAGGGGGCATCATGGCGTTGGATCGCTGGATTGCGCTCGTTCTGCTGGGTGTTTGTTTAACATATGGCTACGCCGCCTGGTTCACGATGGACAGTAGCCTTCCCCCTTTCATGCAACGAAATCCCATCTGGCCAAGCACCTTTCCCAAAGTGCTGTCCATTCTGGGGATCATCACCACAACGATCATCCTGCTGGGCTTTGAAAAGTCCGAGGTGAAAGAGGCCGATATCGACTATCGGCGTCTGGGCGAATACCACCTGGATCAGGCGCTGATGCTGCTGGCTTTGATGGTGATCTATGCCCTGTGCCTGCGTCCTGTCGGTTTCCTGATTTCGACGTCGGCATTCCTGATCCTTGGCTCATTCATTCTGGGCGAGCGCAAGTGGCACATCATGCTGCCTGTTGCCTTCATTGCGACGGGCGCTGTTTGGTATCTGGTTCAGGAAGTTCTTGGCATCTACATGCGCCCCTTGCCGGGCTTTTTCGGAGGCTGACATGCTTGAAGGACTTCTGATCGGCCTGCAAACGGCATTCTCAATCCAAAACCTTCTGATGGTCATCGCGGGATGTCTGATCGGCACATTCATCGGGATGTTGCCCGGTCTTGGACCCATGTCGATCATCGCTATCATGATCCCGGTTGCGATCTCGATGGGCGACCCGTCCGCCGCGCTGATCCTGTTGGCCGGGGTTTACTATGGCGCGATCTTTGGCGGCTCGACATCCTCGATCCTGCTGAACGCGCCGGGGGTCGCGGGGACGGTGGCCTCAAGTTTCGATGGTTACCCGATGGCGCGACAAGGCAAAGCAGGCAAGGCGCTGACAATCGCCGCGATCGCCAGTTTCGCAGGCGGCACGCTGGGTGCCGTGCTGTTGATGGTGTTTGCCCCTGCCCTTTCATCAGTGGCGCTTTTGTTCCATTCAGCCGAGTATTTCGCGCTGATGGTTGTCGGTCTGTCGGCCATCGCTGCCTTTGCTGGAAGCGGGCAAGTCGCCAAGGCCGTCATCATGACCGTTCTTGGGCTGATCATGGCAACCGTAGGCGAAGGCGCATTGTTCAACCTACCCCGTTTCACCATGGGGATTATGGACCTGCAATCCGGTTTTGGGTTCATCACGCTGGCCATGGCCATGTTCGCCCTGCCCGAGGCGCTGTTTCTGGTCCTGAAGCCAAAAGATCTGAAAGGTGATGAAGGCGAGATCAAAGACCTGCGCATTACCAAGGCAGAAGCCAAGGCTATCGCACCTGTCGTGGGTCGCCAATCCGTCCAAGGCTTCTTTATCGGCGTTCTGCCGGGCGCGGGCGCGACAATCGCCAGCTTCCTTGGCTACGCTGTTGAGCGCAACATTGCCCCGAAAGAGGAACAGGAAGAATTCGGCAAAGGCTCGATCAAGGGTCTGGCAGCCCCGGAAACAGCAAACAACGCCGCCTGTACCGGATCATTCGTTCCGCTGCTGACGCTGGGCATTCCCGGTTCCGGCACAACTGCGATCCTGCTGGGCGCGCTGATTGCCTTGAACGTGACACCCGGCCCACGCTTGATGCTGGACGAACCGCAGATCTTCTGGGCGGTGATTATGTCGATGTTCATCGGTAACCTTGTCCTGCTGATCCTGAACCTGCCGCTGATCCCCTACATCGCCAAGGTGCTGTCGGTTCCCCGCAACTACCTGATCCCGTTCATTTTGTTCTTTACCCTGATGGGGGCCTATATCGGGCAGAACAATGCGACCGAGCTGTTGATCCTTGTTGGCTTCGGCGTCTGCGCCACAGCTTTGAAGTTTGCCGACTATCCGCTGGCCCCGCTTCTGATTGGGTTCATCCTCGGTGGAATGATGGAGGACAACTTTGCAAGGTCCATGCAGCTCTATGACGGAATCGCGTTTATCTGGGAACGTCCCATGACGCTGGGCCTGCTGGTCATCGCCGCGCTGCTGGTGCTGCTGCCCAGCTATCGCGCGCGCCGCGCGCGGGCGCGGGCTGCCGGTATCGCCGATGGCGACTGAGCCGCTGGCAGCGATACGGGTTCTTGACCTGACGAATGTTCTGGCAGGCCCGTATTGCTGCTATCAGCTTGCCCTGATGGGCGCCGAAGTGATCAAGGTCGAACGTCCCCAGGGCGGCGACCTTGCTCGGGTGTTGGGCGCTGACCCAGACCGCAACACGGCCGGGATGGGCATCAGTTTTCTTGCACAAAACGCGGATAAGAAATCCGTCACACTGGATATGAAATCCGCCAAAGGCAAAGCCTTGCTGAAGAAGCTGGTGCAAACCGCCGACGTGCTGGTCGAAAACTTCCGGCCCGGTGTCATGGACCGGCTTGGCCTTGGCTATGACGTGCTGCGCGCTGAAAATGCCAACCTGATCTATTGCGCAATCAGCGGTTTTGGGCAGGACGGTCCTCGCAAAAAAGACCCGGCCTACGACCAGATCGTGCAGGGTATCAGCGGTGTCATGTCGATCACCGGAGCAGCCGATACAGCGCCCTATCGCGTCGGTTACCCGCTGGCCGATACCGTCGGAGGGTTAACGGCTGCCTTTGCAATCAGTGCCGCCCTGAACGCGAGGCCGCGCGGCGCGTTTTTGGATATCGCAATGTCCGAGGCCGTGGTCTCCACTATGGGTTGGGTGGTATCGAACTACCTGATCGGGGGCGTCACGCCGGGGGCGCATGGAAACGAAAACACCACGTCTGCCCCGTCAGGAACTTTTGCCACAGCGGATAACCCGATCAACATCGCGGCCAACCGCGACGAACAATGGCAGGCGCTCGCCCGGCACCTTGGGCGGGACGATTTGCTGGACAACCCTGACTATGCCACGCGCGAAGATCGCAAGAGGAACCGCCACGCCCTAAAGGACGATCTGGAAGCCACTCTGCGCACCCGACCCGCCCGGGAATGGGTTGGTGAGCTGAACGCCTTAGGCGTCCCGACCGGGCAGGTAATGACCGTGCCCGAGGCGCTGGACGACGAACAGCTTGCAGGCCGCGGATTGATTGGCACTCTGCCAGTTCAGAACGAAAAACTGAAACTGACCGGCAGCCCTGTCGTAAGGGACGGTCAACGCAGAATGCCCCGGACCTCGCCACCGGAATTAGGGGCGGATAATGTCGCGATCTGGTCAGAGCTTGGCCTGACTCGTGACGAAATCAACGCATTGGTGAAGGAGGGGGTCATATGAGCGATGTCGCCGACTGGTGGACAACATCCATCATCGACATGGAACCCGGACGAATAGACCTGCGGGGCACACCCATTCAGGACCTTATCGGCACCCTTGGTTTTGCGGAAATAATCTGGTTCATGGTGCGCGGCGACAGACCATCCCCCGCACAGTTGAAATTGTTCGAGACCGCGCTGGTTGCAGCCGTGGATCACGGGCCGCAAGCCCCTTCGATTGCTACGGCGCGTATGGCGGTGACGTGCGGTCTGCCGCTCAACAACGCCATGGCAAGCGCGGTGAATATGCTGGGTGACGTTCACGGCGGTGCTGGTGAGCAAGCGGTGAACCTGTATCAGTTCGTCAACGCGCACTCATCCGCCGTTGGCCCGGCACTGGATGACTGGATCGCCGCGCAGGGGAAAATTCTGCCCGGGTTTGGCCACCGTTTTCACACCCCAACCGATCCGCGCGCCCCGCGTTTAATGCATCTTGTGGACGAAGCGATTGAGGCAGGTGCCTGTGACGGGCGCTACAAGTCCGTAGCGCATGACATCGAAGAGGACCTGGCCCGGCGCAAAGGCAAGCCCGTTCCGATGAATATCGACGGTGCCACAGCGGTGATCTATGCCGAGCTTGGTTTTGACGCACCGCTGGCGCGCGGCCTTTTTTGCCTGTCCCGATCTGTCGGCATTCTGGCACACGCTTGGGAGCAAACTCAGCAGGGTGGCCGAAACAAGGGTCCGACCCCGCCAAAGTACCGCTGGACGTATCGGCCCAACGACACTTGAAGGGTAACAGGGTTCTAAAGGGTCTTTTGAACCGCGCTCTCAGACCTTTTCTTCGATTGCAGGCTCGATATCTGGGCGCACGGGTTCAGCCTCCATTTCAATCACCTCGGACTCAGCCTCTGCTTCCGGTTCGTCAACCACTGGCTCGGGTTTGTCCTCAAGCGCACCCACGATCAGCGGCAACATGTGAACCCCGGTGGCCGAGGCGATCTCGGGCGTTTGCGGTGTTTGCCAACTGAGCGTGTCAAAGCTGTGGCAGTTCTGACAGACAGGGGCCCACTCGGGCTGAATGTCATGGCAGTTGTCACAGACCCATTGCGGTCCGCGCGGCGCATTCAGGGCTTTGGCCAGCCACCCCTGCACAACCGCGTCCGATGCGCCCTCGCCGCGTTCAATTGCGGCCATCAGAGTATAGGCCCGCGCATCCCCCTGCTTTTCGACCACATCACCCAGCGCACGCCGGGCTTCGGGAAAATCCTCGGCCACGATGTTCAATTCAGCCAGGATCAGGCGAGTTTCAATATCTTCGGGGTGCACACGGGTCAGCGCGGTAAAGCGCTTGATGCGCTCGTCTGAGGTTTCATCCGGAACGATCTCAGCAAAGGCATGGGCCAGATCGGGATGGGGCTGAACCTCCCACGCTTTTTTCAGGATCTTGGTTGCCGAACGTGGTTTGCCCTTTTCGATATACGCGCGCGCGGCCATTGCTGCCGCTGGTACCAGATCAGGGGACAAACGGTTGGCTTCAATCGCGTGTTCGCGTTGTTCAACCGTTGCGGATTCGTCCAGAATCCCTTTGGCTTCGGACAGTGCCAGCACCGCATCGCGACGCTTGTACACGTCGCGCGGCAAATGACCGGCCTTCAGCTTGGCGGTCAGGGTAG
The DNA here is from genome assembly GCF_013031165.1 of Ruegeria sp. HKCCD7251. Taxonomy (NCBI): domain Bacteria; kingdom Pseudomonadati; phylum Pseudomonadota; class Alphaproteobacteria; order Rhodobacterales; family Roseobacteraceae; genus Ruegeria; species Ruegeria sp. HKCCD7251. The sequence goes on from NZ_WPZC01000005.1 coordinate 50,587, forward strand.
ACCGGGCCCCGGCCCAATCCTGCGACTTGGTCTGAAGACCCAGTAGAATATCCTGTGTTTCCTGATGCCGCGGCTTGATCGCCAGTGCCTTTTCCGCAAGCTTGCGGGCGGTGTCATCATCGCCTTCGGCCAGCTTCTGTTTCAGGATACCGCGCACACCCACAAAGCGCGTGGCGTTATTTGTGACCAGCTTGCGATAGGTCTCGGACGCTTTCTTGGTGTCGCCGTTCATCTCGGCGGCCTGCGCCACCAGCAAGTTCGTCAGTTCAGGTTTGTTCAGCAGTTTTTCAGCCTTGTTCGCCTTGTTCATGGCAACGCGGCCTTCACCCGAGGCCAACGCCATCAACCCGTCAGCCAATGCCTGATACCCACGCTGTTCCCGGCTGCGGTCGAAATACCGCGATAACGCGGTTTCATCACCGTTGAGAAATTTCAGCGTGGCAATCAGCAGGGTCAGCAATTTGAAGAACAGCCAGATCGCGAAGACCATCACGCCCAGCGCAATAACCGATTGTAACGGACCCAGCGTATATTCCATTCCACCTGCGGTGATCTGAACGCCACCACTGGTTTCCATCAGGAAGCCCGCGCCCACAGCCAGCAAGCCGACAATCGCTACAAAAACAAGAATCTTAAAAAGTGACCACAGCATGGCAGGTCCTTCAGTTCGAGTTCGCGCCAGAGGATAGCGCATCTGCGGCGTCGACCGCGGCAACCCGCGTTTGTGCCGCCTGTTCCCAATCGGCCATCGCAGCTTTTGCCGCCTCTGGCAGGGACTTGAGTTCATTCAACGCGCCGGACACGTCACCGTCTGACAACGCGGCCTGCGCACGGGACAGTACTGCATCCGGGCCATCCCCATCCTGAGGCGTGACAGAACGCGCGCCCGTCTGGCGCTGCAGGAAGGCAACCAGTCCGACGCCTTTGTCAGCCTCTCGTGCGTCAGCAAGCGCCGCGCGCGCAGACGGTTCAAACGACTCGCGCAGCTCCGCAAGAGTTGCGACACCCTTATCCGCCGCGGCGCTCAAAGCCTCGGGCACGTCAACACCACCGGCCGAGAGTTCGGCAATCAATTCCGGGTAAGGCTGGCCCGAGTCCAGCTCACCCCGCAGCTTGGACAAAATCGCGGCATTTGTTGCGGCCATCGCCTCGGCCGAGGCTTTCGCCTTAAGCGCCTGCGCGTCTGCCACCATCTTTTCAACTTCTGCACGTTGGGCGGCCAGAGAATCCTGTAATTTCTTCAACTCTGCTTCAAACGCAGCCGTTGCTTCGGGTGACGCGCCCTGCGTCAAGGCCCCGCTTTCAATCTCACCCAACCGGGCGGTCAGCGGCTCAATCTTCTCGGCCAATCCCGCCAGACTGGACTTAACGGTATCCAGATCAGCGGTGATAGGGGCCAGTTGCCCAGTTAACGCATCGACTTTTGAGGCAAGTTCCGAGCCACCGGAAACCGACTTGGTCAGGGATTCAATCTGGCTGGCCTGTTCGGCTAGCTTGGCCTCCAACGCCGCGATCTGATCTGACCCGTCGGATGAGAACATGTTGCTGTCACCAACTGTAAACCCGATGGCTGCGGCCAATACGCCGCCCAGCAACGCGGGCAAAAACCCACCACGCTTCTTGGTGTTGCGCTCAGCAATTTTTTCCTTGAACCGTTCAAGCTTGGCTTCGGCTTCGGCTTCGGCTTCGGCTTCGGCTTCGGCTTCGGCTTCGGCTTCGGAAACCGGTTCTTCTACGAGCTTAACCTCGTCAACCGGTGTTTCCTCGGCCGTCGCAGCAGCATCGGCTACGTCGTCGACCTTGGGGTCATCCACCGGCTTTTGATCGGTTTTCTTACTACCAGCCAACGCAATATTCCCTTTATCGAATCCGAAATGACCTGAACTACAGACCCAACTAAGTTAATCTGTGGCCTCGTCGCCCTCAACCCGCAACGCATGTTTCACAAGCTTTTTAATGGCTTTCCGCATTTTCTTCGGAGTCGGTTCCTTGGCAATCTTCAGGCGTTCAGAGCCCAAGGAATAAAGGGGTTCGGCTGTGGCAGCGCTGATTGCAGCCAGCATCAAGGGTGCCGTTCCATGCCAGATGTCGGCAAAATGTCGCGCTGTTCGGGGTGAAAAAATAGGGGCAATTACGGGCTCTTTTTCGAACGTGGCGGCCTCGGCTTCGGATGTCAGCGGTAACAATCGCTGCTGATACACGGGCAGTTCGCGCACAGTCAGGCCGGATTCGGTCAGCCGTTCAGCGACACTTCCACGCGTGTGTTCTCCGCGCAGATGCAGAAGCGGGCTGTCGGGTCTGGCTTGCAGCAGGGCGGCAACCAGTTCTTCGGCAGTCTGGCCCACCATCTGCGCCTGCCATCCTGCACCTTTGGCCGTTCCAGTGGTTGCAGGGCCAACACAATAAGCAGGCAGAGCGCGATCCACGCCCATAGACGCCGCGGCATTAACCGCATTGGCCGACGTAAATATCAGACCGCGCACATCCGTGTCGTTTACCTGAACCGGCAAGGGCTTGATTTCGAGGATCGGGGAATAGATGACCTGAACCCGTGACCTGACCCGGGTTGGCAATTGCGCAACGAACCTTTCCGAGGCGGCGCGAGGGCGGGTCATCAACAAATACAACGGCGGTGCCCCTGGCCTTGGGATTGTTTGCATCCGCGCAGGGTGATACCCCGCTTTGCAATCAAGGTGTAACGGATCAGGCCAATGGTGCAAACACTTACTGTCCTCGGGCTGGAAAGCAGTTGTGACGACACAGCCGCCGCAGTCGTGCGCCAACGTGATGGCGCCGGGGCCGAGGTGCTGTCATCGGTTGTTTTTGGCCAGGCGGATCTGCACAGCGCCTTTGGCGGCGTCGTCCCCGAGATCGCCGCCCGCGCCCATGCCGAAAAACTGGATACCTGCGTGTTGCAGGCGCTCGAATCCGCTGGGATGACCCTGGATGACGTCGACGCCGTTGCCGTTACCGCAGGTCCGGGTCTGATCGGCGGGGTCATGTCCGGTGTCATGTGCGCCAAGGGCATCAGCGCTGCAACCGGCCTGCCCCTGATCGGAGTGAACCATCTGGCCGGTCACGCGCTGACCCCTCGGATGACAGACGGGATCGCGTTTCCGTACTTGATGCTGCTCGTGTCGGGTGGGCATTGTCAGTATCTGATCGCCCATGGACCGGAAAAGTTCACGCGGCTGGGCGGTACGATTGACGATGCACCCGGCGAAGCGTTCGACAAAACCGCGCGGCTTTTGGGTCTGCCGCAGCCCGGCGGCCCTTCGGTCGAAGCCGAAGCGCGCAAAGGTGACCCGAAACGGTTCCGTTTTCCCCGGCCCTTGCTGGATCGGCCCGACTGCGACCTGTCTTTCTCTGGATTGAAGACGGCCCTTATGCGAATGCGCGACCAGATCGCCGCGGAGAAAGGTGGGCTCACCCGTCAGGATCGGGCAGACCTGTGTGCCGGGTTTCAACAAGCGGTCGTGGACACGCTGGCTGAGAAGACCCGCAGGGCTATCGACCTTTATCTGCAACAAAGCCCGCCTGATCCCGTCATCGCCGTTGCGGGCGGGGTCGCGGCCAATTCTGCCATTCGATCCGCGTTAGAGACTGTTGCGGCCGAAAACGGGGCCCGCTTTACCGCACCTCCGCTGCGTTTTTGTACCGACAATGCCGCAATGATCGCCTACGCCGGGATCGAGCGGTTTCGCACCGGTGCCCGCGACGGACTGGACCTGGCCGCACGTCCGCGCTGGCCTCTGGACCAAACCAGCCCTGCCATGCTGGGCAGCGGTAAGAAAGGTGCCAAGGCATGAGTATCTCCGTTCTGGGTTCCGGTGCCTTTGGGACAGCGTTGGCGATTTCGTTAGCCGGGAATGGGCCAATCACACTTTGGGCACGCGACGTGGATCAAGCGCGTTCGATGCAAAGAGACCGCGAAAACACGGCGCGGTTGCCCAACGTGTCCTTGCCCAGCGCGATCACCGTTACCTCTGACATCGCAGAGGCAGCAACGAACGAGATTCTGCTGGTTTCCGTGCCCATGCAGAAACTACGCGGGGCCCTGTTGGATCACGCCTCTTCTTTTGTGGGCAAGACTTTGGTGGCCTGTTGTAAAGGCATTGAATTATCAACTGGGCTTGGGCCGATCTCGGTCATTCAACAGGTTGTTCCAGATGCGCGTCCGGCCTTGCTGACCGGCCCGAGTTTCGCCGACGACATCGCGCGCGGGCTGCCGACCGCCCTGACGCTGGCCTGTGCCGATCAAAATCTGAGCCAACAATTGCAGCACGCCCTGACAACGCCCAACCTGCGCCTGTATCGCACAACCGACGTCACCGGAGCCGAACTGGGCGGAGCGTTAAAAAATGTGATAGCCATCGGATGCGGGGCCACCATCGGTGCGGGACTGGGTGACAGCGCCCGTGCCGCCCTTTTGACGCGGGGCTTTGCTGAAATGCAGCGATTTGCGCTTATGCGAGGCGCGCAGGTCGACACGCTGATGGGGTTGTCTGGTCTGGGCGATCTGGTCCTGACCTGCTCGTCCGAGTTGTCCAGAAATTACCGTTTTGGCCTATCTTTGGGTCGAAATCTGCCTTTCGACACTGCGACCACAGTCGAAGGCGTCGCTACAGCGCGTGCGATGTCCGACATCGCGACACAAGAAGGGCTGGATATGCCCATAAGCGCAACAGTGGCAGACTTGAGCCGTGGCGCCTACAGTGTGCCCGAGGCCATTCAATCCCTGCTAAACCGACCCCTGAAGGAGGAATAATATGCTCATTGCCCTTATCGCCCGCGACAAGGACGGCGCCCTACAAACCCGTTTGGACAACCGCGCCGCGCATCTCGGCTATATCGAGGAAACCGGCGTTGTCGCACAGGCTGGGCCCTTGCTGGACGGTGACGCGATGATCGGTTCATTGATCATTCTCGAGGTCGAGGACATGGCTGCCGCCCAAGCCTGGGCAGACAATGACCCATATGCCAAGGCCGGTCTGTTCCAGTCGGTTGACCTGATCGCGTGGAAAAAGGTTGTGGGCTGATGGCGTATTGGCTGTTCAAATCCGAACCCTCGACCTGGAGTTGGGACCAGCAGGTCGCCAAAGGGGGCGCAGGTGAAGAATGGGACGGCGTGCGCAACTATCAGGCGCGAAACTTCATGCGCCAGATGGTGGTTGGCGACAGGGGGTTCTTCTACCACTCGCAAAAAGACAAGGCGATCGTTGGCATCGTCGAAGTCTGCGCCGAGGCCCATCCCGACAGCACCACGGATGATGACCGCTGGGAATGTGTGGACATCAAGGCGGTACGTCCATTCACGGCGCAGGTGACCTTGGACGACATCAAAGCGGATGAGCGTCTGGGCGATATGGTTTTGGTCAAGAACTCGCGACTGTCCGTTCAACCGGTCACCGAGGCGGAATGGCAAGTGATCTGCGATCTGGGTCAGACGCAAGCGGAATAATTAAAGGGAAGGCTCTGACGGATGCAGAACCTTCCCTACCCCGCGTGCTCCCTACTCACCACACGCGTATGGAAATGTCTGGTTCTGACCGTCCTGGTCACACCCTGACATTAGCCGAAGGTTTGGGCGCAGTTCAAACCTCAAGTATCTAAAATTTAAGTCGCCCTTTTAGTACGGCGGGCGCGACCGTGGCGCGGACGCTTACCCGTAAACCGACTCTTTCCCGAAATGCTTGGTCAGCATGTAATAGACGACTGCGCGATATTTATTGCGCTCGGACTGGCCATAGGTGTCCAGGGCCTTGTTGATCGCGTCCATCAGTTCCGGACCATCGGACAAACCCAGTTTCTTGATCAAAAAGTTGTTCTTGACCGTTTCAAGCTCACCTTCCTGAGTGGCCGCAACCGTTGACGCATCAGCGTCATAGATCGCCGGTCCACAACCGATGGTGACTTTGGTCAGCAAATCCATATCCGCGTCCATGCCGCATTTGGATTTCAGGTCCTCTGCATACTTGGTAATCAGCTCATCGCGCTTTCCCATAGTCATCTCCTGATTTGGGTAGATTTCAAATTCCCCATCACCCCAATCACGGTAATGGGCAGACGGAATTGAACAAAGGGAAAAATCACCGGCTTTCCCCGCAAAGAAAACCCGACCTTGATTTCAAATCATCCATTATTTAACATATAGGTTAAATTATTGAATCAGGAGGGTGCCATGACCGTTTCCTTGCCCAACGAAAGCCCCGCGTATCGCGAGGCGCGAAACCGCCTGCTGGCCGCCGAAGTAGAATTGCGCGCCAAGATAGAAGATGTCGCCAATCTGCGCCGCAAACTTCCATCGGGTGGCCAGATTCCGCAGGATTACGCGTTCCGAAACCTTCAGGGCGATGATGCGCCTTTGTCCTCGCTCTTTGGTTCACATGATACGCTTGCGATTTATTCGTTGATGTACGGCCCAAATGCAGAGTTACCCTGCCCGATGTGCTCGGCCTTTCTGGACGGGCTGAACGGGCAGATTGCGCACCTTTCAAAGAAGATCAGTTTTGCCGTGGTTGCCCAGAATACACCGGAAAAGCTAACAGCCCTACAAGCAAAGATCGGTTGGCATGAACTGCCGCTATTGTCCGCGCTGGGCACCGAGTACCAGCGCGACTATCTGGCCGAAGCCGAAGACGGAAGCCAATTGCCAATCCTGAACGTCTTTCGACGTACACAGGACGGAATCTGCCATTTCTGGAGTTCTGAGCTTTTCTTCCAGCCCAGCGACTGGCACCCACGGCACATTGATACCGCGTGGCCGCTTTGGAATATACTGGACCTGACGCCCGAAGGTCGCGGCGATTTCTTTCCGTCCTTGCGCTGAATATCAGGCACAAAAAAAACGGCGACCTGACAGGCCGCCGTTTCAATTCCGTTATCGCCGAAATCAATAGCGATAATGTTCCGGCTTGTACGGGCCTTCTGGTTTTACACCGATATAGGCGGCTTGCTCGCTGTCCATCTGGGTCAGCTTCACGCCGATACGGTCCAGATGCAGGCGGGCGACTTTTTCGTCCAGATGCTTGGGCAGGATATAGACTTTATTCTCGTACTCATCACCCTTGGTGAACAGCTCGATCTGGGCCAGCACCTGATTGGTGAAGGATGCCGACATCACGAACGAAGGGTGACCGGTGGCGTTGCCGAGGTTCAGCAGACGGCCTTCGGACAGCAGGATCAGACGGTTGCCCGAGGGCATCTCGATCATGTCCACCTGTTCCTTGATGTTGGTCCATTTGTGGTTCTTCAGGTTGGCCACCTGGATTTCGTTGTCGAAGTGACCAATGTTGCCGACGATGGCCATGTCCTTCATCTCGCGCATATGCTCGATGCGGATCACATCCTTGTTGCCGGTTGTGGTGATGAAGATGTCAGCCGAAGCAACTTCGTCTTCCAGCAGGGTGACTTCAAAGCCGTCCATCGCAGCCTGCAGTGCGCAGATCGGGTCAACTTCAGTGACTTTCACACGAGCACCCGCACCACGCAGCGAAGCGGCCGAGCCTTTGCCCACGTCGCCGTAACCGCAGACCACGGCAACCTTACCGGCCATCATCGTGTCGGTGGCGCGGCGGATACCGTCGACCAGCGATTCCTTACAGCCATATTTGTTGTCAAACTTCGACTTGGTAACGCTGTCGTTCACGTTGATCGCCGGGAACGGCAGGTGGCCATCTTTGACCAGTTGATACAGACGGTTCACGCCGGTGGTGGTTTCCTCGGACACGCCTTGAATCTGATCGCGCATTTTGGCGAACCAACCGGGGCTGGCGGCCATACGCTTGGCGATCTGTTTCTTGATCACCTCTTCCTCTTCCGAACCCGGAACAGGGATGATGTCTTCGCCGGCCTCAGCGCGTGCGCCCAACAGGATGTACAGCGTTGCGTCGCCGCCATCGTCAAGGATCATGTTGGGGCCTTGGTCGAACAAGAAGGACTTGTCCAGATAATCCCAATGCTCCTCCAGCGTCTGACCCTTGATGGCGAAAACGGGGATACCCGCCTCGGCAATCGCGGCAGCGGCGTGGTCCTGGGTTGAAAAGATGTTGCACGACGCCCAGCGTACATCTGCGCCCAGCGCCACCAGTGTTTCAATCAGAACAGCGGTTTGGATGGTCATGTGCAGCGAGCCAACGATACGCGCACCGGACAGAGGTTTGCTGTCACCGTATTCCGCGCGCAGGGCCATCAGACCCGGCATCTCGGTTTCGGCAATATCCAGCTCTTTGCGGCCGAACCCGGCCAATGAAATGTCTTTGACGATATAGTCCCCGGCCATCAGGTACTCCATTCCGGTAAATCTTGGTCCGGGTTGCCCCTAACATCCCTTTGGGGACGTGGCAACGCAGATGGCCGGAAACGGGATTGTTAACGCCTAAATCAGCTTGGCGTGCCGTCTACCTTGATCTTGGGAATGGCTTCGAAAAAGTCGGTGCCAACAGAGACGATGCAACTGATGCCATTTGCATGCGTCACCAGAACGGTAAAGCTTCCCGTTTCCTCGGAGGTCCAGACCTCCATCACCGATTGCGAGCCGCGCGATTTCTGCAATCCGCCAAAGGCCAGCTGTTCCGAGTAGCTGTCCTGAAGCTTGGCGATCACGTGTTCACGCTGTGCGCACGTACTTTTCTGGGCAAAAGCCGGAGGGGCGGTGGCGGCCATTCCAAAGGCCAGTGCAATTCCAAACAAACGCTTGAACATAGCAAGCTCCTTTCGATACGTGTTACGATCGAGAGGGGCACACCGGGAGGAGCATGCGCCCCCCTCGGTACTAGATGTCGGTATCACCGCGCACTTGTTCAAAGCACGATCGCTCAAGAAAAAGTTGGCAGCTGGTGATCTTGACAGGTAAACCATACCACAAAACTGCTGCGCAATCGCCGCTGTTGAAATCGGGCATGGTATAATGGCAACACAACCCAGAGCGTGGCAGAGAATGTTATCCGGTCGCAGGCTGGACCTGCTGGATCCGACGCCAGTTGACATTGAAATCGAAGATATAGCGCACGGTCTGGCGTTTGTGGCGCGCTGGAATGGTCAAACCGCAGGGGATTTTGCCTATTCGGTTGCCGAGCATTCCCTACTGGTCGAGGCGCTTTTTCGCCGGATCGCCCCCAAAGCACCCATTAAATGGCAGCTTGCCGCTTTGTTACATGATGCGCCTGAATATGTGATTGGGGACATGATTTCACCGGTCAAATCCGCAGTCGGCCCGGATTACGGCGCGCTGGATGACAGGCTGGCGGCGGCGATCCACATCCGGTTCGGACTGCCCGCCGCTGTGCCCAAAACGATCAAGCGACAGATCAAAAAGGCCGACAAGATCAGCGCCTGGATGGAGGCCACGCAGATCGCCGGGTTTTCTGAGGCAGAGGCGACCAAGTTCTTTGGCCGCCCAGATAAGACTGTAATGGAGGGGCTGGAGATCGTCTTACGCCCGCCGGTAGAGGTGCGACAGGCGTACACGGAACGGCACGCAGCCCTGTTACGTCAGCTTTAGCCGAAAACGAAGAAGCACAGCTTGTTGCCATCCGGGTCACGGACATACGACCCGTAGAAACGGTCAGGCACACGCTGACCGGGCTCGCCTTCGTCGGTTGCACCAAGGCTGATAGCCTTGTCATACAACGCCTTGCTTTCCTCTTTGGACTGAGCGGCAAAAGCGACCATGCTGCCGTTACCAACCGAACACTCGCCCCCGTCATAGGGCTCGCAAACAGCCAGCATAGGTTCACCGGGCTTGCTGCCGATAAAGGCGATGCGTCCCGCGTCGATAATCACCTTCGCGTCACGATCCGAGAAAAGGTCGGTATAGAATTTCTTTGCGCGCTCCATATCCGACACGCCGATGGTCACGTAACCGATCATTTGTAAGGTCCCTGTCTAGCAACTGATGTCCCAAAGCGAAAACTTTGCCAAAGGGACGAAAGATAACAAGTCAAGAAACTGTGACCACTACCGCGGGCTGCGTTTTGCCAGAATCCGCTGCAACGTCCGGCGGTGCATGTTGAGGCGACGGGCAGTTTCGCTGACATTGCGGTCACACAGCTCATAAACCCGCTGAATATGCTCCCACCGCACGCGATCCGCACTCATGGGGTTTTCGGGGGGCGGAGGCAGTTCGTCGTCTTTTGTCAGCAGAGCGTTGGTGATGTCAGTGGCGTCGGCGGGTTTCGACAGGTAGTCGGTCGCGCCAATTTTGACGGCAGCAACAGCCGTGGCGATGGCGCCGTAACCGGTCAGAACCACAACGCGGCTGTCGGGGCGCTTCTCACGCAGCACTTCGACCACGTCCAGCCCATTGCCATCCTCAAGCCGCAAATCCACAACCGCATAGGCCGGTGGACGGGCGGTAGAAATTGCGCGGCCTGCCGCGACCGAGCCTGCGGTCTCAACCTCGAAACCGCGCTTTTCCATCGCCTTGGCGAGACGTCTCAGAAATGGCTCGTCATCATCCACCAGAAGCAGGGATTTATCCGGGCCGATATCCAGGTTAGAGCTGTCCGCCATATTCCGTTCTTTCCGCTATTTCACGCCTTTGGCTAGTTTATGAGTAATAGCAGCGCCATGAGAAAGGTCAAACAGGCCCTGAGTAGTAGAGTCTCGCGGGTCTTCGACGAACAACTCGGAAAGTCATCCGCCCCTGATCACAGGCCGGTTGCGCCCCGGCCCACTCGCATGGTCAAGTATTTTCGCAGACACTTGGAAGGCAAGGCCAATACCTCCCACGCCGTGAACCACAAGGCGAATAAACAACCGTATTTTCTAGTTTTTTGACCATGACGCCAGCGGGAGCGTTCTACTGTTTCACACATGTCTTCGAGTTTAACAGCAGAGTATCTGACCCGTAAGCCAGTCGCTTAACCAGCGCCAAAATATCCCGGCACATTGCGGCAATCCCGCCTGCAAAGTCGTGCACAGTTTATCTTATGTTGCACTTTAATTGTTAAAGCAGTCTCTGACGATTGTGTTACCATCTGTATCCACAGCGCCGGTATCAAACTTGATCTGTCCGGCAATCCGTGGACGGGTAAACGCGACGGTCTGGTAGGTTTGGGGCGACATAATGAAGTCGCCGAACAAGGGCGTATAATCCAAAAACGCTTCGGTCATAAGTAGCGTGTCACCTTCGGAAAAGAGTGGTGTTCGCGCCTCGTAACTCGCGATCTGATCATTGGTCAGCGCTGACAATCCCGAAGAAGGATGCGACCAACAGAACTCTAGCACGCGCTGGGCCTCATCTTGGCAATCCGCTGTGCATTCAATCGTAGAAATCCGCAGCTCGCTGGGATGCTGAGGCCCTACGATATATCGGAAAACGCTGTTCAGACCATTAAAGTAATCCGCGTCGATAAAGGTATCTTCGCGGCTGATCATGTCCGATACTGTATAGGTCGCCTTAGACCGCAAATAGGACATGCGAACCGCATCCTGCACCACCAACGCACCCGTCGTCAGCAGGATCAGAATGGGCAAGGCAAACCCCATTTCGACAAGGGCCGCACCGCTTGTGTCGCGTACAAAACGGCCTATTGCGCGCCGCAACCTGAACTTAAACTCGTTATACAAAACAAACATATCAAAAAGGCTCGTTCACAAAGGCTGACCGTGAGATAAGAGCGAAATTGCCCAAGTCATCGTAGCGCCGAAGCGATGCCAGCATCGGCATAGGTGGGAAAAGTGACCTTTGGACAAGGCACGCGCGGGCGATCATCAACTGATTTTCGGTCCCTTCTGTGAAGTCGATCGGCGGCTCATATCCTTCCGGGGGCGATGTATTCAGGCAATTCGCGCGGCCATTAAGGTTGAATTCCCAATCCGACTTCTCGACCTGACGCACCTCCAGCAGCAGATTTTCGTCGCAATCCCACAAGGACACTTGCGCCAGAGATTTGGCGCAAATGGCGGTCTTTACCTTTTCGTGCGTCGGATCAGAGATCAGCCCCAGCCGCAGCTCGCGGAAGGTTTCGTCCGTCGAGCGATCCAATGCAACTTGGCGCACGATCAAGTAACTGAATTCGAGCGTTATGAACAGAAACAGCAGAAGCAGCGGCAGACAAACAGAGAATTCAACCAGTGTCGTACCGTCTTCGTCCCGCCACCAGCGTCGCGATCGCCGGGCGATACCGGAAAAGGCTCCGTCGCGCTGTGCCGATGTCCCATCGGGCGTTTTGGTTGCATAGGCTATCGTCTGGTATCGCGTCATCAGATCAATCCCCCTGCCGAATTACTGCGTAAGCCGCAGTTTGTTGATCTGACGCGCAATGGACGCAAAGGCATCATCAATGTCCAACCCGTCGACATCGTAAAAATGCGAGGGCGAGGACGCGCAGTCAGCCAAAGTTGCATCGCCCTGACCATAGGTATCCATTCCGATCGTAAAGACGATCACGTCATTGTCCTTGGCGGCTTGGCAGATGGCAGAGGTACGGTTGTTTTTCCACGTACCCGTCCGGGTCCGCACGATCCGATTATAGTGACCATTCGCGCTTCGGCTGGTGTCTGCCTCGGACAGGATGCTGTCCACGAACCTGTCCACCGGCATATCGGCCCAAACCTCAGGCCAAGTCATCTGTACCGCGCCGCTACCGGGTGTGAAGCTCCAAAAATCGCCCGAAACCCGATAGAAATCCCGACCTGTTCCGGGGCGGTTCCGGTAATAGCTATAGTTGTTCGTGCCCGGCAAACGGAACAGCGGCGAGTTACCCTCGCGATAGGGCGGTCTGATATCGAAGTTAAGAGTGTTTGCACCATCAGACATCACGATCAGGTACTTAATAGCGTCGGGATTATCGAAATCATAAGGCATCCCGCGCCCTGCAGGGCCAGACAGGTGTTCATAGCCTGTCATTCCCGACAAGGACGACAAGACCGGACGCATGGTTGGGTCCAGCATTGCAGCGCCCCACTTCGCTGCCATCTCGATGGATGTGTAGCCATAAGGCTGCATCGCCCGGATACGGGTTTTCAGAACATCCGGATCTTCCGACCACGCAACGATGTCGCGTCGTGCTGAATCCGTTGGGCAAACCGTGTTGTATGTACTCAGGTTCCATCCCGTGCTGGAGGGATCGTGATGCGCCGTTCGATTCAGCAACGTATTCGTCGGAACGGCCGTGGTGGTATAGTCTGCGGTGGAGTTGAACGTCACGCAATGCGATGTCGAATGTTCAGCCGACACCGTGAAGTTGTTCAGCAAATCCTCACCCACAGAGACTTGTGTGGCAAAAGGGACAAGTGAAATCGTCGTCGTGCCCGGCTGCCCAGGTTTCGGTTGCACCGCATCGACGAAAGCTTCGGCTGCAGGAATAAGCAGGTCCATGCGCGACGGGTTGGCGGCAGGTCCGCTGGTCGATCCAGGTGCCCAGGACATCGAACCCGAATTGTCCAGTGCAACTGCGATTTCTAGATCACGGCGGGACTCGGTCGCGGCGCCAACAACCGGTACATCCCAACCGTTGCGCCCAGCCAACCTTGTCAGCAAAGCTGGAACAAAGGCATCCGATTCAACCGCCACCGTTCTTTCGGTGGCGGTGTTTACAACAGTGACGTTCCGAAGATTATCGCCTAGTCCCGCTTTCGCAAAAAAGTCGTTTACCACATCTTCAGGTTCCAGAACCTGTTCAAGGTCCGCCGACGCAAGACTGGCTGAATCCGATGTGTTCTGAAGCTTGACCCTAATGTCTTCCGTCAGCGCAAGCTCCATGGCAAGCCCGATGAACACCATCATGGGGACAAGGAAAATCGCCAGCAGGATAAGAACCGCGCCTTCAGACTCTTGGCGAAACCGCGAAAACAGATCGCGGACGCTGTTTTTGTCCAGATAGTTTTCTTTTGATTTTGACTCGGAAATTGAGTCCTCGGGAAGCTGAATACACGTCTTAACCATTTTCAACACTCACAAACTCTGGGCGCATTCACACGATTTGGTGAGGCCAGAACACTGAAAAATCTTTCGATTCGTTACTGCAAAGTTAACCGAAAATGAACCAAAAATGAACGGAGCAAGACAGATTATGAACACAATTTTGCCATTAAGTCAAAATTCTGCACAGGGTGAGAAGGTCCACCCAAATGGATTGCGCATTCTCGGTCCTGAAAAAGTTCTATATTTTTCAGATTGTTAAAATGTGAAAACTGCGAAAGCGCAAACTAGAAAGCCCATTTAGATCCTGATTGGGCCGAAAGGAGTTCAGTCCGGAATCAGACAGCTTTATTAGCGTTCAAACTCAATCCGATAGGCCCGATATCACCTTACTGTTGCCGGATTCGGCCTCTTGGCAGATGCCTGAATTGTTAATAGCCGTCCCGCTTTTGTCCGAAGAAAACTTTGGTGACCTCTTCGGTGACGTTCCATTCCACGCGACTGCCATCGCGGATGAAAAGGCTATCTCCTGTGCACAGGGTGCTGACCTCACCTGTGGTCTTGTCCGTCAACTGGCATTTGCCCGACAAAATGGTCATCAATTCATCACCTTGTTCGGTGCACTCAAACACGCCGGGCGTACAGCGCCAAATACCGGCCCGCATCGTATGGCCTGACCCACCGGCATCCATCCGCCCGAAAACAGTGGGTGATCCCGACTTGATGACATAGTCGCTTTCGGGGTTGTCGAAAGGCCAGTGCTCAAGCGACCCCACATCTTCATCTGGTTTGTATTCAATCATACTGATTTCCGGTTTCAGAGTGTGTCTTTCCTGGCGACAGGGGCCTTCGTTATTTGTTTAGGTTCGGCGTTGTTAACCATTCCCATTCCGCAAAGTCAGACGAAGTCCTTTTCCGTCAGAATACGCTGCTTGCGACCCCGACGGCCAAAGTCGATGTCCACAATCTTGCGGTTCCTGTCTTCGGTCTGATGTCGACAGAAACGAAACCCTTCATCGCTGACATTTCCCGGAATCATGGCCCAGTTCCATATGCTTGGCATAAGTTTGCGATATGGGGCAATCAGATCAATCACCCACATCCGCCCGCCTTCGGCTTTCCAATCCTCCGGCATCAGCGGTTCGCCCCGAATGTGTTTCTTTTCCGCGTCTTCCGACAGAAAGGCCCAGGTGAAGATCGCGCGGGGAACCTCATCGAACCGGAATATCCTGTACTGGCCCAGTACAAGCGGCGGTTCAAACGCCAGTCGCAGGTTCGCAACAGTCATCCGATTGTGATAGCTGCTGCGAAAGGCCAGAAACATTGCGTCGCCATAAGCGCGCAAAAGTTTTGGGTCGGGTGCTTCTTCACGCGGAAGAGGTTTGCCAGAGGCATCGAGGATCTGTTTCATGCCACTTTCGAAGATTTACTGAGCAAGGCCGCTTCCCACGGCTTGAGGCCGGGCAACGCTGAGGGGCCAAATTCATTGGCGTTGGACTTAAGGCCGGGAAAAATCTCGTACAGCTCATTGGCGGCATCCCGATCAATTCCGTCCAAGCTGGTCGGGCCGGGGTGGAAGCTTTCGGTTGCAAGCCCGTTGGTTACGATGACTTCGTGTTGATCGAACGCCAAATGGAAGTATTCGACCTCAGCAACCGAACGATCGACAGTTATCGTTGAATCGTTCAGCAAGCCTTTAGCGGGGGCCAGAACTGCCGGATGGCCGAACAGCATCTCTGCCAAGGGGTCCTGAACCTGAATTCGGTGCTGGGGAGAAACCAAAAGATCGCCATTAGGCGCATCGTGGCCAAAGGCGTTGCCCCTTATCCTTACTGGAAACAGGCTATCGTTTCGATCCAACTCTGCCGCATCAATGCAGCGACTGCCGATCCAACGAACTTGTTCCGTCCGGCCATCCGCCGTCAGAACGTCGTCCCCGATCAGCAAATCCTCAACCGGGCGCTCGCCAGCCGGAGTCGCAATCAGCGTGCCTCGGGACACGCAGATGAGCAGGTTGATGACAACGGTGTCTGTATCGCTGGCTCCAGAAGCATCACTGCCTGTAACCGTGAAGCTGACAACCTGATCAGACCCGGATGCAATTACTGCAGCCCGGTCGATTATGAAGGTGAATTCACCGGTTGTGGAATTCGTAACAAATGTACCGTAGGGGGTTACAGGTAAATTGAAGACATAACCGTCTTGCGCTTCACTCCCGCCAACCCCATCCAAATTGTTGTCCAGATCAAAGTCGCCAGTGACCGTTGTTACAGAAGGGTCGCTTAAGTCCGCTGAGGTTGTCCAGATATCCAGATTAGCAGTGCCGCTACCGGTGAACCCCGTCACCTCGCTGATATTATAAAATATAAAACCCATATCACTACATTTCCCGATCGGCCGTCACGTTCGGTTCGGCAAGTCACTCGTTCTTAGACATAATACTATTTCGTCGCACAGTAGGGCGACTGTCAATCAAGCAAGCAACCATGCGTGTTTTTTATGTGAATATGTGCATGTAGAGAAAAATAGTTCCGGCGGCGCAGAGTCGTCGGCTATAGCTGGTCCAGAAAGCAGCCAACCTTATCCGCCATTTGGTCAGCCGTATCGTTGCGGTTGAAAAACTCGATAAATCCGTCTTCCGGCGTCACCAGATAGGTAAAGGTCGAGTGGTCGACCAAATAGAACTCATCGCTTTTGTCATGCGCCTTGTAATAGGTCTTGTAAGCTTGGCTGGCCGCCTTGACCTGCTCGGGCGATCCGGTCAGGGCGATGGTTTTTCCGCCAAGATTGAACGCATAGTCGCTCATCACTTCGGGCGTGTCGCGATCCGGGTCAATTGAAATGAACAATGGCGTCACCGACTGGCCGCGTTCGGCCAGAATGTCGACAGCTTCGGCATTGCGTGACATGTCAAAAGGACAGACATCCGGGCAGAAAGTGTAGCCGAAATAAACCAACGTGGGCTCGGTGATCACGTCCACGTCGGTAACCGTTTCACCCGCACCGTTGATCAACTCGAACGGCCCGCCGATTGCCGCCGACCCGCCGGCAATTTGGCTGGAGCGGCATTGTGCAAACTTGTCATCTGATCCACCACCTCTTGTCAGCAGCCACATGGTACCAACGCCTATGGCCAGAACCACGGTTGCAAGAATGGCATACAGACGGATCATGGCGGGCTTCCTGAAAGAAAAAGGGGTTGTTGATCGTTTCCGCCCGGACACCTATCAAGATGAGCAGCCTATGCAACAGGACATAATCGACCAATGGCAAATTCCAACATCACATTATGGCGCGGTCAGGAACGAAGCAGTTGGATTCGCCTACGTACCCTTATTCTGTTGCGATGGGTTGCCATTATCGGCCAGTTCACCGCCATCACTGTGGCGCAGCAGTATTTCGACCTGCAGCTTGAGCTGACGCTGTGCTATCTCGCCATTGGCGTGTCGGTTCTGGGCAACATGACTGCGATTCTGCTGTTTCCGCAAAACAAGCGTCTGACCGAGTTCGAGAACTTCCTGATGGTGCTGTTCGACCTGATGCAGTTGGCGATCCTGCTATATCTGACCGGCGGCCTGAACAACCCCTTCGCATTGCTGCTGTTGGGCCCGGTGACGATCTCGGCCAACGTAATGAGCACCCGCTCGACCCTGATCGTGGGAGCGGTGGCCATTACGCTGACCTCGCTGCTTGTCGAGTTCCACCTGCCGCTGCGCACCGAAACTGGGCAGGTGCTTGAAATCCCCGACATGCTGCTATTCGGCAATTGGGCTGCGGTTGTGATCGCCATTGTCTTTATTGGTGCCTATTCCCACCGCGTCAGTTCAGAGGTGCAATCCATGTCCGAGGCGCTGGCCGCCACCCATATGGCACTGGCACGAGAACAGAAGCTGACCGATCTGGGCGGTGTTGTCGCCGCAGCCGCGCACGAGTTGGGTACACCTCTGGCCACGATCAAGCTGACCAGTTCGGAACTGATCGAGGAACTGGATGACCGCCCCGATCTGAAGGACGACGCCGCCCTGATCCGTGAGCAGGCCAATCGCTGCAGGGACATCCTGCGGGACATGGGGCGTGCGGGCAAAGACGACCTGCATCTTCGGCAGGCACCTTTGTCCACCGTCATTCACGAAGCGGCCGAACCCCATATCAACCGCGGCAAGATCGTTCATTTCACTGAAGGCCCCGCAGGCGAAGGCGACGTGCAGCAGCCATCAATCCTGCGAAAACCCGAGATCGTCCACGGGCTGAGAAACCTGATCCAGAATGCCGTGGATTTTTCTCGGGCAAATGTCTGGGTCGAAGCCGAATGGACACCCGATCAGATCTCGATCGGTATCATGGATGATGGGCGCGGCTATCCTTCACACATGATCGGCCGGATCGGGGACCCTTTCATGCGCCGTCGCCGCGCCGAGACCGAACAGCGCGCACGGCCAGAATACGAAGGCATGGGCCTCGGTCTGTTCATCGCCAAAACCCTGCTGGAGCGAAGCGGCGCTGAACTGGAATTCGCCAACGGCTCGGATCCCTATCAGAACCTGTCCGACAATCCCGAACACCGGGGCGCGATCGTCAAAGTCGCATGGCCCCGCAAACTGGTGGACGCCCAGATCGGTGACACGCCCGTCCCGTCCGGTGCAAACCAGCGCTTTCAGATCTGAATTAAGACCCCGTTAACCAATGGTAACCATAATCTGAAACGATCATTTCTGTTGCGGAGCATCCATGGTCGACTGGATCATTCTGGCCATTATCAGCCTGGTTTCTGCCAGTGCCGCCGGCCATTGGTTGTTGCCCCGCCGCAGACACAGCGGCGACAACTTTGGTCTTTCGTCACCATCCTCCTTATTTGACACAGTCTTTCTGTTCGACGGGGACCGCCTGATCAGCCATTCCGATATTGCGCTGGACGGATTTGAAGAGGTCCGGCACTG
Organism: Ruegeria sp. HKCCD7251; assembly: GCF_013031165.1. NCBI lineage: Bacteria > Pseudomonadati > Pseudomonadota > Alphaproteobacteria > Rhodobacterales > Roseobacteraceae > Ruegeria > Ruegeria sp. HKCCD7251. The sequence continues at coordinate 69,391 of NZ_WPZC01000005.1, forward strand.
GCCCGACCTGCGCCGCCCTTTGAAACGGGACTTTCCAACCTTTCCGGAAACCCCGGACCCAATTCAAAAGGAAGGAAATCTGGTTGTCCCGGCAATTGATTGCACCGTTAATCGTGATGTTCTGTGTGAATGGATCGACGGTATCGTCAGGGTTCAGTTGCGCGACGACGCCGAACGCCCGGAAACCATTCACCGGGATGCAAGCGATCCCATTCGTCAAGCAATGGATCGGGCGCCCTACCCGGTCTGGCTGTTGGATCATCAGGACAATGTACGGTGGTGCAATGCGGCCTATATCTCATTGGTGCGCAAGGTGCGCGGCCCTGATACCGATCTCACGGCGTCGCTGTTTCCCGGATCAGACGAAGACACGCGTCTAGGCACGAAGACACGGGTTTCAATCTCACCCGAGGAAAGTGAAAACAAGCTGTGGTTTGACCTGACCCTTGTAGACCATCCCGAGGGGCATCTGTGCTATGCGGTGGACATCAACGCAATTGTTGATGCTGAGACAGCCCAACGCAAATTCGTACAAACCATGACCAAAACATTTGCCCAGCTTTCAATCGGGCTGGCGATATTTGATCGCAATCGTCAATTGGCGCTGTTCAATCCGGCCCTGATCGACCTGACCACCCTGCCCCCCGATTTCCTGAGTTGCCGCCCGAGCCTGTCCAGCTTTTTTGACAGGTTGCGCGACCAGCACATGATGCCTGAGCCCAAGAACTACCGGACATGGCGCAGTCAGATGAACGATCTTCTTGAGGCAGCCGAAGACGGAAATTACCAAGAGACATGGTCTTTGCCGTCAGGCTCTGTCTACTCGGTCAGCGGACGCCCGCACCCGGATGGTGCTGTGGCCTTTTTGTTCGAGGATATCACGGCCGAGATCACGTTGACCCGCCGCTTCCGTTCGGAAATGGACCTGATGCAATCCATTCTGGACAAACTGGCCGACGCGATCGCCGTGTTTGGCGATGACGGAACATTGGCCTTTACAAACTATGCTTACCAAAAGCTTTGGGGGGAAAGTTCGGATACCGGGTTTGACTCGGATTCTGTGTTGGAGGTGACGCGCGGGTGGCAGACACAATGCGCCGCAACACCCATCCTGGGCGAAATTCGCGATTTCGTCGAAATGCGCGACAACCGCGCCGAATGGAGCGGTGATTTGAGGATGCGTGACGGCACTTCATTGACCTGCACTGTCAGTCCTTTGCACAACGGGGCCACAATCATACGCTTTTCCACGGACGCCCAGGTTATCCGTCCGGCCGAGATACAACAGATCAGCGCCTGAACCGGGTTGCAGCCAACCGGACACAGGGTCATTGTGGCGCCATGACGACTGCGCCGCTGACGATTGACCTGAATTCCCCAGAAGAAACAGCCGGGTTTGCTGCTCGATTGGGCTCAAAACTGTTGCCCGGTGACATTGTGCTGCTTGAGGGCGAGATTGGCAGCGGTAAAACGCATTTTGCGCGCAGCCTCATCCAGTCATTGATGACAATTCCGGAAGATGTGCCCTCACCAACATTTACGTTGGTACAGGTGTACGACACAGCTGCCGCCGAAATCTGGCACTGCGATCTCTATCGCCTATCCGCGGTAGAAGAGGTTGAAGAACTCGGCCTGACTGAAGCCTTCGACACGTCGATCTGCCTGATCGAATGGCCCGACAAGCTGGGTCCGCTTCGGCCTGAAAATGCCCTCACACTAACGTTCGAAACAGACCCTAATATGATGGAAAAACGAATGCTGACCCTGACGTGGTCAGACCCGAGATGGTCAGAAAAGTTGGAGTCCTGCTCATGACGAACCGGGCGGTTCTGGCCGAAGCCCTGATTGCCCAAACGCCATGGGCAAATGCCCGGCGCGCGCCTTTGGCTGGCGATGCGTCAAACCGCAGGTACGAACGCCTGACGGACCCTGATTCCGGAAATACGGCTGTTTTGATGGATTCCCCCCCAGGTCGGGCTGAACCGGTGGAGGCTTTTGTGCGCATGGCCGAATACCTGCGGTCAGTTGGCTTGAGCGCACCCAAGATCTATGCAGAAGACACAGAGTTCGGGTTCTTATTGCTGGAGGATCTGGGCGACGATCTGTTTGCGCGCGTTCTCGAACACCATCCGCAGCAAGAGCGTGAACTCTACGAGGCCGCCACGGATGTTCTAATCACATTGCACGACGCGCCGACCTTGTCTTTGCAGTCTTACGGCCCATCCCTGATGACCGAGCTGGCCGCGCTGTCCTTCACAAAATACGCGCAAGCCGTGCAGGGGGCTTATGACGAAGATATGCGGGCCCGTTTTGAGAATCGGTTCGCCGATATCCTGCACACCGAAACGTCTGGCCAGAAGGTAGTCATCCAGCGCGATTATCATGCCGAAAACCTGATCTGGCTGCCGGATCGCACAGGGGTTCAGCGCGTCGGCCTTCTGGACTTTCAAACAGCTATGCTGGGTCATCCGGCGTATGATCTGGTGTCCCTGCTACAGGACGTTCGTCGCGACGTGGCACCCGGCACCGAGATGCGGATGATCACACGATACATCACAGAAACGGGTGTCAACGACCACGATTTCCGCACGGCCTATGCCGTTTTGGGCGCCCAGCGAAACCTGCGAATTCTGGGGGTGTTTGCACGGCTGGCAACAGAATACGGCAAGCCCCAGTATATTGACCTGATCCCGGCAACTTGGGCCCACCTGATGCGCGATCTGGAACACCCGGCGCTGGTTTCAGTCGCCGATCTGCTGCGACGCTCCCTACCCGCCCCAACACCCGAGGCTTTGGAAAGGCTCAGACAGGCATGACCCGAACTCCCGAAGCCGTCATGCTGTTCGCAGCCGGGTTTGGTACCCGAATGGGCGAGTTGACCAGCACGACGCCCAAACCGCTGATTGAAGTCGCGGGTCGGCCCTTGATTGATTATGCGCTGGACCTGATCAACGACGTTCACCCCAAAAGGATTGTCGCAAACCTTCATTACCTGCCCGATCAGCTTGAGGCGCATCTGGCCCCCAAGGGTGTATTACTGTCCCGCGAAGACGCCGAGATTCTGGAAACCGGTGGCGGATTGCGCGCGGCCCTGCCGATGTTGGGCACAGAACCCGTATATACGGCAAACTCGGATGCGATCTGGGCCGGGCCGAACCCACTTGCGCTGCTGCGCGACGCATGGGACCCGGACAGAATGGACGCCCTGTTGATGTGTGTGCCCGTCACTCGGACCATTGGATATATGGGGACAGGAGATTTCACCGCCGACGCGTCAGGCCGGATTACGCGTGGGCCGGGGTTGATCTATGGCGGAATCCAAATCACCAAGACAGATGGATTGATGAATTTTCAGCAAAAGTCTTTTTCTTTAAACCTGTTATGGGACCAGATGCACAGTCAGAACCGCCTGTTTGCCCTGTCTTATCCAGGCCGATGGTGCGATGTCGGAAGGCCCGAAGGGATCGCCCTCGCCGAGGAGCTTTTGGCAAGTGTTTGAGCCTAGCGCCCTACCCCGCGTTTTTGCGGTTCCACCCGGTACGGACTTTCCCAAGGCGCTGGTTCGGGGGCTGCAGGCCCGCCACGAAGGTACCACGCCCGAGGCCCTCGCCCGCGTGCAACTGGTGGTCAACACACGAAGGATGGCCCGGCGTGTACGAGAGTTGTTTGATCAAGGCCCACCCTGCCTTTTGCCACGTCTGTCGCTGATCACCGATCTGGGTGAAAGTGTTGATCTGGCGCAGGTTCCGCCCGCAATCCCGCCCCTGCGGCGGCGTCTGGAACTGACGCAACTGGTTTCCAAGCTGCTGGACCAGCAGCCGGACTTGGCGGCGCGGTCATCCGTGTTTGACCTGTCCGACAGCTTGGCCGCTTTGATTGATGAGATGCAGGGCGAAGGTGTGTCACCTGACGCGATCCGGAATCTGGACATCAGCGATCTGTCCGGACACTGGGCGCGGGCACAGGCGTTTATCGGGATCGCGGATAGTTTCGTCGACACCGGGGCGGATGCGCTGGACATGCAGGCCCGACAACGGCGCGTCGTCCTGAACCTGATCGACCGCTGGACGGCGGAACCGCCGCAACATCCGGTTGTTCTTGCCGGGTCCACGGGATCAAGGGGGACGACTCTGATGCTGATGGAGGCTGTCGCGCGGTTGCCGCAGGGCGCGCTGATCCTGCCCGGGTTCGACTTCGATCAGCCCGCCGATGTCTGGACAGATCTGGATGATGCGTTGACATCAGAAGATCACCCACAATACCGGTTCCGCAAACTGATGGCGCAACTTGGGTTAAAACCCGATCAGATCAGGCCATGGACACAGGATACCCCGCCTTCCCCTGCCCGTAACCGGCTGGTTTCATTGGCGTTGCGTCCTGCGCCGATCACGGATGCGTGGATGTCCGAAGGCCCGCAACTTACTGATCTGGACAGCGCGGCTGCAGACCTGACTCTGGTCGAGGCCCAATCTCCGCGCGCCGAGGCTTTAGCGATTGCCCTGCGCCTGCGCGAGGCTGCGGAATCGGGCCAAACCGCTGCCCTGATAACCCCGGACCGGATGTTGACGCGTCAGGTCAGCGCAGCGCTGGACCGCTGGGACATCCTGCCCGATGACAGCGCAGGCCTTCCGTTGCAGTTATCGCCGCCCGGCCGATTCCTGCGGCACGTTGCGAACCTGTTTGCACGGCGGTTGGACGGCGAAGCTCTGCTAACCCTTTTGAAACACCCCCTGTGCCATGACGGTGGCGATCGGGGGGCGCATCTGCTGCATACGCGGGATCTTGAACTGGATCTTCGTCGCAATGGCCCGCCGTTTCCGGACGGGCGCAGCCTGACCGATTTTGCTATCCGAAAAGAAGCGCTAAACGCATGGATGCAGTGGCTTGTACGCCATTTCTGCGATCAACAGATCGGTGGGGAGCTTGCACTGCCAGATTGGGCGGCGCGGCTGCGCGATCTGGCCGAAAGCATTTCCGCTGGAAGTGCAGGGGACGCGGGTACGCTGTGGGACAAGAACGCCGGGCAAAAGGCACAGTCCGTTCTAAGCGCGCTGGAGGCAGAAGCGCATCATGGCGGGTCAATGAATGCGCGTGATTTTGCGGATCTACTTGGCGCTTTGCTGGCGGGAGAAGAGGTCCGCGACAGGGACGCACCACATCCGCATATCATGATCTGGGGCACGCTTGAGGCGCGTGTACAGGGGGCCGATCTGCTGATTTTGGGCGGACTGAATGAAGGCAGTTGGCCCGAAGCCGCAGCGCCTGACCCGTGGCTGAACCGGCAGATGCGCGACAAGGTCGGCCTATTGCTTCCGGAACGTAGGATTGGACTGTCGGCGCATGATTTCCAACAGGCGATCGGCGCGCCCGAAGTGTGGCTGACGCGCGCAACCCGGTCTGATGATGCCGAAACCGTACCGTCCCGCTGGTTGAACCGTTTGACGAACTTGCTGCAGGGGTTACCGGATCAGGGAGGCCGCGAGGCGCTGTCCCAGATGCGCGCCCGCGGCAGGAAATGGCTGCGCTGGTCGGAACAGCTTGAAGCTGCACCTCGGATTGAACCCGCGCCGCGTCCCTCTCCGCGTCCGCCGGTCGCTGCGCGACCGCGCCGCCTGAGCGTTACGGAAATCAAACGGCTGATCCGTGATCCATACGCAATCTACGCTAAGCACGTGCTGCGCCTGAGGCCCCTTGATCCGTTGGTTCAGGCCCCCGATGCCTTGCTACGGGGGATCGTGATTCATGAAATTCTGGAGCATTTCGTCAAGGACAGTGTTCTGGATACAGCCCTGCTGACACGCGAGAATTTCCTGAAACGCGCCGAAAACCTGGTTGCGCAACACGTCGCGTGGCCGACAGCGCGCAAACTGTGGCTAGCGCGGCTAGACCGGATCGCGGATGACTTTCTCAGCGCAGAAACTGCTCGGCACGGGGATGGGGGGCCGGTTTCGTTTGAGGCCAAGATGAACCTTGTTCTTGCTCCTTTGGATTTCGCCATCGTGGGCCGCGCCGACCGGGTCGACCTGAACAGCAGGGGTGCGGTGCGTCTGATAGATTACAAGACCGGCGCACCTCCGAGCGAAAGCCAGCAGGCGAAGTTTGAAAAACAATTGCTGATCGAGGCAGCCATCGCCGAACAAGGCGGGATCGAGGGGCTGAATCCGCTGCCCGTGGCCGAGGCCGTGTTTGTGGGGATGGGCGGAACGTATAAAGAGGTCCTTGCGCCCTTGGCAAAAGAACCGCCAGATAAGGTCATTGCAGAGCTAAGAGAACTGATTTCCGCATATTTAGAGCCTGATCAGGGCTTCACGGCGCGGAGGATGCTGCACAAAGATACGGATGTCGGCGACTATGATCATCTTGCCCGCTTCGGCGAATGGGATCGGACCAGCGACTCTGCGCCGGAGGTTCTGACATGAGCCACCGCAACGACGCGACCGAACGGCAGGTGCAAGCCGCACGGCCCGATGCATCGACCTGGCTTGCGGCGAACGCGGGTTCCGGCAAAACGCGGGTGTTGACGGACCGGGTTGCGCGCCTGCTGCTGGATGGTGTGCAGCCGCAGCATATCCTGTGCTTGACCTACACCAAGGCCGCCGCCAGCGAGATGCAGAACCGTCTGTTCAAACGGCTGGGTGAATGGGCCATGCTGGGCGATGACGCCTTGCGCGCGCAATTGACGGAACTGGGTGTGCCCGGCGCAATTAATTCCGGTCGCCTGGCGCAGGCGCGAACATTGTTTGCGCGCGCGATTGAAACACCGGGCGGGCTGAAGATTCAGACGATCCACTCTTTCTGCGCCTCATTGCTGCGTCGATTTCCGCTTGAAGCCGGGGTCAGCCCGCAATTCGCGGAAATGGAAGACCGTGCCGCCGCCCTGTTGCGCGAGGAAATCGTTGAAGATTTTGCAGAAGGACCGCAAGCCGCTTTGATCGAAGACGTGGCCCGGTTTGTAACAGATACCGGGTTCGACAATCTGACGGCCGCGATCACCCAAAAACGCAACTTGTTTGCGCAGGCGCTAGACTGGGCGGAAATTCAAAGGCGATTTGATCTGCCCGAAGGGTTTGACGAAGACGCGCTGCTGGAGCGAGTATTTTTAGGTGGAGAAGTTGAATTAATTCAGTCAATCCTGCCTGCGCTTTCCGAAGGCGGAAAAACCAACGCTAAAACTGCGGCGAAACTGGCGGCATTCACCGAGTCCCGGCTGACCAGTCTGCCTATGTTGGAAAACGTCTTTCTGACCGGTAAAGGGGCCAAAGAGCCGTTCTCGGCCAAGGTTAACAGCTTCTCGACCAAGGCGCTGCGCGAAGGCGCGTTGGCTGATCGAATGCCCCAGCTTGAGGCGCTGATGTTACGTATCGAGGCCGCGCGTGAGCTGCGTTTGGCCTTGGTTGCCGCACGTAAGACCCATGTACTGCATCGCTTTGCCGCCGCTTTCCTGCCCGAATATGAACGTCGTAAACAGTTGCGTGGGTGGCTGGATTTCGACGACCTGATCCTGCGCGCACGGCGGGTGCTGAACGACCCGGCGGTCGCAGAATGGGTGCTGTATCGGCTGGATGGCGGCATCGACCATATTCTTGTGGACGAAGCGCAAGATACCAGCCCAGATCAATGGGACGTGGTTGAAAAGCTGGCGCAGGAATTTACCAGCGGGGAGGGGGCCCGATCCGGGGTCGAACGCACGATCTTTGTGGTCGGGGATAAGAAACAGTCGATCTATTCCTTTCAGGGGGCCGATCCCGCAGCCTTTGACCGGATGCAGCAGGAATTTGGGCGGCGACTGATCAATTCAGGCTCTAAATTGGAGAGTTTAGAGCTGGAATACTCCTTCCGCTCGTCCAGTGCGATCTTGTCTTTGGTGAATATCCTGTTTGAAGGCCACGCCGAGGCGGGGTTTCAGGACAAAGCCCTGCACCGCGCGTTCAAGTCCAGCCTGCCGGGTCGCGTAGACCTTTGGCCTGCGATCGAAAAGGTGACCGACGATGACGAAGCCGACTGGACCGATCCGGTAGACCGCCCCGGTGCGCGGCATCACACTGTCATTCTTGCGGAAAAGATAGCCCATTCGATCAAGTCGATGATCGACACTGGCGAAACGATCCCCGAGGACGGTGAAACCCCCGGTACTTTCGTTCGCCGCAAGGTGCAGCCCGGGGACTTTCTGATCCTTGTGCAGCGCCGCTCGGATCTGTTTGCCGAGATCATCCGAGCCTGCAAAGCATTGCGCCTGCCAATCGCTGGGGCCGACCGGTTGAAGGTCGGCGCGGAGTTGGCCGTGAAGGACCTTGCTGCGTTGCTGAGTTTTCTGGCCACGCCCGAAGACAGCCTGTCGCTGGCCACTGTGCTGAAATCTCCTCTATTTGGGTGGACCGAGCAGCAGATTTTCGATCTGGCGCATCGACGGCAGGAACAATTCCTGTGGGCAGCGCTGCGCAACCGCGCCGAAGAGTTTCCCGAAACGCTGGCCGTGCTGAATGACCTACGCAGCCAGATCGACTTTCTTCGCCCATATGACTTGATCGAACGCATCTTGACCCGCCATCACGGGCGGCGAAACCTGCTGGGCCGGTTGGGGGCCGAGGCTGAGGATGGCATCAACGCCTTGCTTTCTCAGGCGCTTGCCTATGAGCGGACGGATATACCCAGCCTGACGGGTTTTCTGGTCTGGATGCAGACAGATGATCTGGAAATCAAGCGGCAGATGAGCGGCGTGGGCAACATGATCCGCGTGATGACCGTACATGGGTCCAAGGGTCTTGAGGCACCGATTGTCATCCTGCCGGATACCGGCAAGCGGCAAGCCCCGCGCGATGCCGAAATCATGGTGGCCGATGACACGCCACTGTGGAAGGTTCCCTCAGATGCGTCCCCCAGCCTGATCGCGCAGGCCCGGACCGAGGCGCGAACGCGGGAGGAAAATGAACGCCTCCGGCTGCTTTACGTTGCGCTGACACGGGCAGAGAAATGGCTGATCGTTGGGGCCGCTGGGGATGTCGGAAAGGACGGAACCATTTGGTATCAGATGGTTGAGGCCGCGATGGGCCGGGCAGGGGCTACTCAAGAGCCGGGGTCTGATACATTAAGGCTGTCACATGGAGACTGGACCAGCTTGCCGCTTGTCTCTCATGCAGAGGCACCTGTTGAAGACGCCGATTTGCCTGCCGTGTTTCTAACTGCGGCTGCAACCCCGTCCCCGGCGCAACAAACGATCAGCCCATCGGATCTGGGTGGCGCTAAGGCGTTGCCGGGTGACAGCGGTCAGGACGAAGACGCAGCCAAACTTCGCGGCACGCGCCTGCACCTGCTGCTTGAGCATTTGCCGTCGGTGCCACGGGACAACTGGCCGCAGCTCTGCGCCCGCGTTCTTCCCGATATGCAGGAAATGGACCGAAAAGAGCTGTTTGACGAAGCCCATACAGTCCTGACTGCAGAACATCTGCAGGACATATTTGGTCCGGACGCACTGGCCGAGGTTCCGATTACCGCCGACCTGAACGGCCACCGGATGCACGGGGTCATAGATCGGTTGATCGTCACGGCCGATACTGTGCAAGCCATTGATTTCAAATCCAATGCCACAATCCCCGAGGATGCGAACGCCTGCCCTGAGGGGCTGTTGCGTCAGATGGGCGCTTATGCACAAGCCCTGTCGCGGATCTATCCGGACCGGGATATCCGAACTGCAATCCTCTGGACCAGAACCGCCGGGCTGATGTGGTTGCCACACGATCTTGTGACGGATGCACTGGCCCGTGCGCCGATGCCTTGACCTTGGAAAACCCCGCACCTAGGTTCAGTGACCAAGCATTCCCCATTCAGGAGACAGAATATGTCGACCGTAGCCGTAACCGATGATACCTTTGACGCCGAAGTCAAGAATTCCGACATCCCCGTTGTTGTCGATTTCTGGGCCGAATGGTGTGGCCCCTGTAAACAGATCGGCCCCGCTCTGGAAGAGCTGGCCACTGAGTATGGGGGCAAGGTCAAGATTGCCAAGGTAGACGTGGACAGCAACCCGAACGCAGCCGCCGCCATGGGCGTGCGCGGTATTCCGGCACTGTTCATCTTCAAAGACGGTCAGGTTGTTTCGAACCGCGCAGGTGCCGCGCCCAAAGCCGCGCTGCAAAGCTGGATTGACGAGTCCATCTGATCTGATTGGACAGACTGTTTTCAAAGGCGTCCCAACCGGGGCGCCTTTCTTTCTGCCGGGAGGGCACATGACGAAAACTCGGGTTCTTGTTGAATTTGGAATGGGAACCTCGCTGCGCCGCGAGGATTATACCGAGGCCGCTCTGCGTGCGATCAAGGATGCGCTTTGGCACAACTCTGTCAACATGGCAGAACTGTTCGATTTCCCGAAAGAGGCAATGATCATTGATGCTGAAATCGGGGTGCAGAAGCCCGATCAGGTGGACCAGGAGGCACTGAAAGCCGTATTTCCTTATGGTCAGCCGAATGTGACTGTCACTGAAGGCGGACTGAATATCGACAAACCCCACGCCGAGGGGCGCACCGTCATCGCAAACGCGGCCATTATAGTCTCGTTCGACATGGAGCCTGCGACATGAGCGAAAAACGTATCATTCTGGAAATGGGTACTGGCAACGATCTGTATGGACAGGATTACACCAAGGCCGCACGACGGGCCGTGCAAGACGCCTTGCATCACTCGTCGATCACGCTGTTTTCCAAGCTGGGCGTGGATCACCACGAGATGCGCGTTCAGGTGACAATCGGTGTTCAAGATCCCGAAGCTGTGGATTGTGATCAGGTCGCTGCAGATCTTCCACGCGGGCGGGCCAAGGTACGTGCCGTAAAGGGCGGGCTGGATATCGACGACAAAGACGGGACGCGGCATGTGGTGGCCACCGCTGCGGTCGAGGCGTTTCTGCCGGATCTTTCCGACCGATACAAATTATCCTGAAAAAGAAAAAGCCGCCCAAGTCTGAGCGGCTCAACTATTCTTGTAATGATCGTGCGGGTCAGATCGTCTCGATTTCCGCGCGAGTCAGACCGACATCTTCCAACTGGGCGTCGCTCAGGTTCGACAAAAGCTTGCGTGTCTTGCGGGATTCATTCCACAAAGCCGCTTTTTCGAATGTTCCGTAGATCGCGTCCACTACATGCAGGATGGTAGCTGCTCCGAGCGGCGCATGGATATTTGCAGTAGTTGCCATTTGCGCATTTCCTTGTGACTGAAACAGCCGACCTCGTGTCGGTTGTAAGGCTCATGTAGGAGCATTGCCTGAGACTCACAATTGCTAGTCTGGTAACCCCGAATTGCATTTAATGCATATCTTTTAAGCGGTTTGTGAACTGTTGCGCTGCACGCGCGCCCGGCCCATATAGGGGACCAGACAAAACGGAGGCTTCCATGGCAGACAGCGATTTTCCCGGATGGCACGGCACGACAATTATTGGCGTCAAGAAAGGCGGCCAAGTGGTGATTGCCGGGGACGGTCAAGTCAGCCTGGGTCAAACCGTGATCAAAGGCACCGCCCGGAAAGTGCGCCGCCTGTCGCCAGGCGGGTTCGAGGTTGTCGCGGGTTTCGCCGGATCAACAGCCGATGCTTTCACTTTGCTGGAGCGGCTGGAGGCCAAATTGGAGGCCACGCCAGGCCAACTGGCCCGCGCCTCGGTCGAACTGGCGAAAGACTGGCGGACGGATAAATACCTGCAAAAGCTTGAGGCGATGCTGATCGTCACGGATGGCAAGGATCTGCTGGTGATCACAGGGGCAGGAGACGTGCTGGAGCCGGAACACAACGTCGCCGCCATCGGATCCGGCGGAAATTTCGCTCTGGCCGCAGCGCGCGCGATGATGGACAGCGACAAGCCCGCCGAAACGGTGGCGCGTGAGGCAATGGCGATTGCCGCCGATATCTGCGTCTATACCAATGGCAACCTGACGGTTGAGGAAATCTCAGGCCAGTAACGCCTTGATCTCTTTACCCTTCCACCGCAGGTGCATCCCGATCAGGCCCAGTATCGCGGCGAGGATGACGATGTAGTAGGGCACGCGGATGTCGATGCTCATCAACCCGCCGCCGATCAGGGACATGATCCCTCCGGCCAGACAGAAGACAGCCGTGGTCACGCCCATCACCCAACCCTGATCGGTTTCGCTGACGGCGGAGGAAAACAGGCCCAGCAAGGTTGGGTAGGACACGCCAAAGAAGAAATAGAAGAAGAATACCGGGATGTAACTCAGCACACCGCTGGGACTGAAGGCAAATCCAAAGCCGCAGATCACCATGACCACCAGCGATGTGTAGATGATCTGATGCTTGCTGAACTTTTCTTGTGCCGGTTTCACAAGGAAAGTGCTTGAGAAGGCCAGCGCAAAGCCGATGACCACCATCGCCATGCTTCCGCCGATCACGCCATAGCCCCATGCTGATGTCAGGAAATTGTCGACGAAGACATAGAAGGTGACATTCGCGATCATGAACAAGGCATAGACCGGCAAGATTTTCAGAACCAACGGATGCGTACGGACCGCGATCAGGCTGTCGGTGATATCGCGGGGGCGAAAAACAAAGGCTGCGCGTTCCGTGCGGGTGTCCTTGAAAAAGAACATCACAAGGAAAATCGCAATCAGTACCAGAGCGAAGGCCCCGTAGAACGGTGTTTTCAGCGTCGCATAACTGCCCAGAAGGTTGGCATCGGACAGGACGGCGCCGATGATCGGTCCTCCAACAAGGCCAAAGCTGACACCGGTGATGATATACCCCATATTGCGGTCGCGGTCGGCGGCGTCGGTGCTGCCGTCAATCATTGCCGCCTGTGCGATAGGTTGGTTCCCAGCCGTAAAGCCCGTAATCGACCTGCCGATAATCAACAGGATCAGACTGTTGAGATACAGTGCCGTAATGGTCAGCGCATAGCCTGCCAACGCTCCACCCAGACAGACCAGCAATGCGTTCTTGCGCCCGATCGAGTCTGAGACTTTCGAGACATACACAACACCCAGAAACCAGGACAGAAAGAAACAACCGATCACCAGCCCATAGTACAGATGTCGCATACCCATTGCGGTGCTTTCGGGCAGGAAGTTGGATTTCGTCTCCATGATCAGCGAGTTGATGATCGGGAAAACCAGCCCCTGCCCAAGCAGGTCCACAAACACCACGAACAGAAGGGTGATCTTGGCAATTTTCGTCATCCGCGCGCTCCTGACCCTCAACACCTTGAAATTACTGTATCAGAGGGGGTGCGTTTCACCTAAGGAAAGCATTTGCAAACCGGATAGGGCATTGCTAACCAACGCTGCCGCTGTTGTTTTCGATCCAGCGGTGATTACCTAAGCCCAAGTTTCCATATGCCGACCGAAAGGACTGCGCCTTGACCGACCTGACCCCGCGCGAGATTGTCTCGGAACTGGACCGTTTCATTATCGGGCAGAAGGATGCCAAGCGCGCGGTCGCCGTCGCGCTGCGCAACCGCTGGCGGCGCAAGCAACTGACCGATGACATTCGGGATGAAGTGTATCCGAAAAACATCCTGATGATCGGCCCCACCGGTGTTGGCAAGACCGAGATCAGCCGCCGACTGGCGAAACTCGCCCGCGCGCCATTCATCAAGGTCGAAGCCACCAAGTTTACCGAAGTTGGGTATGTCGGGCGCGACGTGGAACAGATCGTGCGTGATCTGGCAGATGCCGCGATTATCCAGACCCGCGAATTTATGCGTGAAGACGTCAAAGCCAAGGCGCATCAGGCCGCCGAAGATCGCGTGATCGAAGCCATCGCCGGCACCGATGCCCGTGAAGGCACGCGCGAGATGTTCCGCAAGAAACTGAAAGCGGGCGAGCTGGATGATACGGTGATCGAGTTGGAGTTGTCCGACAGCGCGAACCCGATGCCGATGTTCGACATTCCCGGTCAACCCGGCAGCCAGATGGGTATGATGAATCTGGGCGACATCTTCGGCAAGGCGTTCGGTGGGCGGACCGTCAAAAAGAAGATGACTGTCGCCGAAAGCTATGACGCGCTGATCGGGGAAGAGGCCGACAAGCTGCTGGATGATGAAACCGTCAACCGCGTGGCTTTGGAATCGGTCGAACAGAATGGCATCGTTTTTCTGGATGAGATCGACAAGGTCTGCGCGCGATCAGATGCACGCGGCGGCGACGTCAGCCGGGAAGGGGTACAGCGCGACCTGCTTCCCCTGATTGAGGGCACGACTGTTAGCACCAAGCACGGTGCGGTAAAAACCGACCATATCCTGTTTATCGCTTCGGGCGCGTTCCACATCGCCAAACCCTCGGACCTGTTGCCGGAATTGCAGGGCCGTCTGCCGATCCGGGTTGAACTGCGCGCGCTGACCGAAGAGGATTTCGTGCGTATCCTGACCGAGACAGACAACGCCCTGACCCGCCAGTACACCGCCCTGATGGGCACCGAAGAGGTCACGGTCAGCTTCACCGACGATGGCATCGCGGCCTTGGCCAAAATCGCGGCGGACGTGAACCAAAGCGTCGAAAACATCGGTGCGCGGCGTTTGTACACGGTGATGGAGCGTGTGTTCGAAGAACTGTCCTTCACCGCCCCAGATCAGGCCGGGGCCAAGATCACGGTGAACGCGCAATTCGTCGATGACAATCTGGGTGAGCTGACCAAGTCCACAGACCTTAGCCGTTACGTCTTGTAATAGGTCCAGCCGGTTTCCGCCGGTCATTCTGTACGGCACCGCTGGACCTGAGGCGAAAATCAGATAGCGTGGGCGCATATTGTCCCGAGGACCAATCCTTTGCTGCGCTATTTTTTCATTTTCCTGCTGGCGGTGCCTCTAACCGCCTGTGTCGACCGTACGATATCCGAGACGGTGCCAACTGCGCTGTCCGTCGGAAGCCCTGAAACCGTTTTTGCAACGACAACGCGTGCGCGGGAGCCGGACGGTTCTTATGGATTTAAGCGGGGCGAGGCGTTGCAATATCTGGAAATGACGGTTTCGATCCCGCCCAATCACACACCCGGGACCCTTGATTTTTCATATGCCAATCCGAACCCCGAGAAGCAATTCGTCATGGCCGGTGTGGATGAGTTGCAAGGTCCAAGTGAGATGAAGGCGCGATTGGGGGGCAAGGATGAGGTGTCCATCTTTATCCATGGCTATAACACAACCCAGTTCGAGACCACGTTCCGCGCGGCCCAGCTAAGCCGTGACATCAACATTCCGGGCGCGATCATGGTGTATTCCTGGCCCAGTCAGGCCCGAGGTGCGGGATATGCCTATGATCTGGACAGTATGCTGTTCGCGCGCGACGGGTTGGAGCAGACTGTGCGACAGCTTAAGGCAATGGGTGTAAGGCGCGTTATTCTTGTGGCGCATTCCATGGGTACGGCCCTGACGATGGAGATGATGCGACAGGCCGAATTGCGCGAACCCGGTTGGGCCAGCAAGAATATCGAAGGTGTCGTTCTGATTGCCCCCGATCTGGATGTCGATCTGTTCCGGTCGCAAATGGATACGATCAAAACGCCACCGGACCCTTTCATCGTGATGGTGTCGCGGAAAGACAAACTGTTGAACATTTCGGCCCGGCTGCGCGGCACCACTCAAGGTGAGCGCCTTGGCAATATCAGTTCCGTTGATGCATTGGCGGATTACAAGATCAGCATTCTGGACACGACGGCGTTCAACAAGGATGCGGATTCCTCGCATTTCGTGGCCGCGACGTCGCCCGCGCTTTTGGCCATCATCAATTCCGCTCGAAGGGTGAGCCGAACCTTCGACCCGGACGGTCGCGGGTTTGATGTGATCGCCCCCAACAGCGTTCGCAACCCGACGGGGGCAACTGAAATCGTTCTTAGCGAAACGGGGCAGGCGCGGGTCAGCTCTCCGTGACGCGGTTCCGTTTGGGGCAATATCTTCGGGACAATGCAACATGGTTAAGTGCCGGAGTCTTGCTGACCTTCATGTCCAGCTTTGGGCAGACCTTTTTCATTTCGATCTTTTCTGCGGAAATCCGCGCCGCTTTTGGTCTGAGTCATGGCGCGTGGGGCGGTTTGTATTCTCTTGGAACCACCATATCGGCCGTTGTGATGATCTGGGCCGGAGGGCTGACCGACATCTTTCGAGTAAGGGTTCTGGGCCCGGCGGTTCTGGCAGGTCTGGCACTGGCAGCGTTGGCGATGGCGGTGAATGCCTGGCTTGCCTTGCTGCCTGTTGTGGTGTTTCTGTTGCGTCTGTTTGGGCAGGGGATGAGCACCCATCTGGCGCTGGTGGCCATGGCGAGATGGTTCACCGCCACACGGGGCAAGGCGCTGGCGATCGCGTCGGTGGGTTTCTCGGTGGGCGAAGCGTTGCTGCCGGTCACTTTTGTGGCTGCCATGGCCTTCTTGGACTGGCGGTGGCTTTGGGTGATTGCCGCGTGTGTCACCCTTTTGGGGATCCCTGCGCTGCTACGGCTGCTTCGTCAGGAAAGAACCCCGCAAAGCCTGTCCAGCGAATATTCGGCAACGGGAATGGAAGGTCGTAACTGGACCCGGAAAGAAGCGATCTTTCATCCGCTGTTCTGGTTCATGGCACCGGCCTTGCTGGGCCCGTCTGCTTTTATCACCGCCTTTTTCTTTCATCAGGTTCATCTGGCGGGCTCGAAGGGCTGGCAGCATATCGAACTGGTTGCCCTGTTTCCGATTTTCACCAGCGTTTCCATGTTGTCGATCTTTGCGGCGGGTTGGGCGCTGGATAAATGGGGCACGGCTAGGATCATGCCGTTTTATCAACTGCCTATGGCCGTTGGGTTTGGGATCGTGGGGATGACATCGTCGATCGGGGGCGCAACGCTGGCCTTGATGTTTCTGGCGCTGACAGTTGGTGCCAACAGCACCCTGCCCAGCGCGTTCTGGGCCGAATTCTATGGCACCCGGCATATCGGCGCGATCAAGGCGATGGCAACGGCGGTCATGGTTCTGGGATCAGCCATCGGGCCGGGGTTGACCGGCGTGATGATTGATCTGGGTGTGCCGCTGGACATCCAGTTTCTGTGGATCGGAGGCTTTTTCGTACTGGTCAGTGTCCTTGCGCGCCTTGGCATCGCAAGAGCCGTTCAAACCCTTTAACGAACGCGGCGCAAATACACGTAAAAGGCCCCGTCACCGCCATGGCTGACATGGGCAGGTGTCACTTGCAGAACAGCCTGCGCCAAGGGTGGCAGGGATAACCATTGCGGCACTTGATTGCGCAAAACACCACGCGGTGTGGGAATGGGGCCGGGCTCATCACGGTCCTTGCCCTTTCCGGTTACGACCAGAACCAGACGTTTGCCTGATGCCTGCGCTGACAGAATGAACCGGATCAATGTTGGATGCGCCGTATCCACGTGCATTCCATGCAAGTCCAGCTTGCCCTCTGGCTTCAGCTTGCCCCGTTTCATGCGGCTGAAAGCCTTGGTATCCATCTGGACCGGCGTCGCGCGCAGGCTTTCTGTCACCGTGGGCTTCAACGCGTTGCGCGCAGGTTTTCCCAAGGCGTTCTGCCCGACCTCGAACCGCTCAATCCGCACCTTGGGCGTTTTGGTTGGCTTGGGTTTGGGCAACGTCGTCGGATGCACAGTTTGAGGCATTTCGGGATGCAGGCGTTCGGCCTGATTGGTCACCTTGCGCCACAGCTCAATTTCTTCCGCGGTCAGTTTACGGCGTGTCATCAGAACTCATCCGGCAACAGCGTATAAGCGCGTTGAATCGGCAGCAAAAGCACCATTCGACCCGAATCCTTTAATCGACCGGCAGCTTCCCCGGCTTCATCCCCGGTGCCGAAAAAGATGTCTGCACGTTGGGCGCCCTTGATGGCGGCGCCTGTGTCCTGCGCGATCATCAATCGGCGTAGCGGTGTTTTGCCGTTTTTCTCAACCCAAACCGGCGCGCCCAAAGGCGTATAGGCCGGATCAGCGGCAATGCTGCGCAGTGTGGTGACAGACCGATTCATTGCGCCCAAGGGACCCAATTCTGGCGCGACGCGGTTTACTTCGCGGAAGAACACATATGACGGATTGTGGAACAGCAGTTCGGCACCCGCTTCGGGGTTTTTACGCACCCAAGCCCGGATCATCTGCGCGCTGACCTGATGCGCACCCAACGCTCCGCGACGGATCAGTTCCGACCCGATAGATCGATAGGGGTGGCCGTTCGCCCCGCCATACCCGACGCGCACCGCGCCCCCATCCGGCAGACGAATACGGCCAGAGCCCTGAATCTGTAAAAAGAACAATTCCACCGGGTCATCGACCCAGGCAATCTCCAGACCCCGGCCGGTCATGCTATCGCCGGTCAGAATTTCGCGGCGGCTCAGCCACGGACCTTCGGCGCGTGCTTCTGGTGGCATCTTGTAAATCGGATATCTGAAACGTTCGGATCGGGTCAGAGATCCATCCAGCTCGGGCTCGAAATAGCCGGTAAATAGGGCATCTTTGCCGTCTTCGACCAGAACAGGACGGAAAAACAGCTCAAAGAACAATCGGGCAGCGTCAGATTCATAGGCCCGGGCAACGGCGCACAGCGCACGCCAGTCAGGGTCGTCCAGATCACCGCATGTATTCAGAAAAACCGAAAGGGCTGCGCCGTGGTCATCCTCGGCCCAGCCATCAAGATCGTCAAAGGTCAGTATGGAACGCGTCGCTTCGGCGCTGACAGAGGTTGCCATCACAGCCCCCAGCAAAAACGACCGAAGCGCAGCAATCATGCGTCCGTGGCGACAAGCAGCCAGTTCGGATCGTCCGCGCCCATGACGCGGGCAAAGGTCCAGCTGTCCTTCTGGCGTTTGACGGTGTTGGGGTTGCCTTCGATGATGTCCCCGCCGCGATCACGCACGACCGAGGTCAGCTCACCAACAAACTTCATGGTGATCTCGGCCTGGTTGGTATCCTTGTCGAACTTCACATCTGCCAAGGATGTCTCGCGCACGCCAATAAATTCAGCCTCGATCGTAAGACCTTGATCTTCGCGGGCAGCGACTACGGATACGAACGTGTCGAACACCTCTTCGGACAGGAAGGGCTGTATTTCATCCAGATTGCCCTTTTCAAACCCCATGACGATCATCTCATAAGCGCCACGCGCACCCTGAACGAACTCACTGACAGAAAAGCTAGGCTCGACCCGTTTCATCGCAGTCAGGGTTTGCGCCTGTTCGCTGTCTTCGGCGACGTGGTCGGTGATGTCGTGATCCGGGCCGCCTTCGATCACCTCGAAGTCGCGGCGCGACTTGTGCGCCTCTGGTTGCTGCTGAACCGGGGGTTTTTCAAACCCCTCACGCGTGCCCAGAACGCTTTTCAAGCGAAGGATCAGGAAAACGGCAATTCCGGCCAGGACCAGCAACTGGATCATTGGGTTGTCGCTCATTTCATTCTCTTTTTAGTGCCGGGACTTTGTGTACGCGGCCTCAAGCCACTATGTAGGTGACACAAGGCGGCAAGTCCACAGTCCGCCCTGCTGTAAAGGATAGCGCAAATGTATCTGTTCTTGGCTTTTTTATTGGTCCCGATCATCGAGATCGCTCTGTTCATTCAGGTTGGCGGCTTGATCGGCCTGTGGCCAACGCTTGCCATTGTAGTCCTGACAGCCGTTTTGGGCACTGTTTTGGTACGGACACAAGGTCGCATGGCGCTGGAAAACCTGCAACGTTCCTTTGCTGAACTGGACGACCCGACCGAGCCGCTGGCCCATGGCGCAATGATCCTGCTGTCGGGCGTTTTGCTACTGACGCCGGGGTTTTTCACCGATGCCGTTGGTTTTGCTTTGCTAATTCCCGGCGTCCGGGTTGCTGTATTCCGGTACCTTAAATCCAAAGCCACCATCACGCAGTTTCAGATGGGAACCGGCACGCAATTTCGCTCCGGGCCTGATCCGTTTCAACAAGACGACGTGATTGACGGCGAATTTACCGAAGTTCGCCCGCGTCAGGACCCATCAAAGCCTTCGAAATGGGTCGAAGGGCCGTGACCTGCATTGAGGTGTCTGCCCCAACTTGTTAAGCAGTGACGAATTTTATTTTCGGAGTAGATCCATGGCCGAAGAAGACGCCAAAGAAAACACCGCGGCCCAGGCCGCCCCGCAAATCCAGATGCGCGTTCTGGGACAATTCATCCGTGACCTGTCTTTTGAAAACGTGATGGCCCAAAAGGGCGTATCGGGCGACGTTCAGCCCGAGATTTCCGTACAGGTCAATCTGGATGCGAAAAAGCGACCGGCAGACCATCAGTACGAAGTGTCGATCAAGCTGAACCTCAAGTCCAAGGCCAAGGGTCTGGAAGACATCCTGTTCCTGTGTGAGCTGGACTATTGCGGCCTGTTCCACGTGGAAGGTGTTGCCGAAGATCAGCTGCATCCGTTCCTTATGATCGAATGCCCCCGGATGCTGTTCCCGTTCCTGCGCCGTATCGTCAGCGATGTGACCCGCGACGGTGGTTACCCGCCGGTAAATCTGGACAACATCGACTTTGTCAGCCTGTACCGCAACGAACTGATGCGTCGCCAAGCCGAAGCCCAGAAAACCGAAGCCTAAAGCTCCGGACCCGCGCCGGGATGTTTCTCAGGCGCGGGTCCACAATGCGTTTTCGCCCAGTTTTTCCACGAAAGCATCATGCGCGGCGCGTTCGTCTTCGGTAATACGGGACGCCAGCGCATTTGGGCGCGCTGTTGGGCGCCATTCATCGCCGCCGCCCACAGATGAGGATGCCGCAGTCGACAATCCGAAATCCGGCTGTCGCCCCCCGATCAGTTCCAGATAAACCTCGGCCAGAATTTCGGAGTCGAGCAGCGCCCCGTGCAGCGCTCGATTCGAGTTGTCGATATTGAACCGGCGGCACAACGCATCCAAAGAAGCAGGTGAGCCGGGAAAGCGTTTGCGCGCAATCGCCAGCGTATCCAGCGCCTGATCCATCGGGATCGGGGGCAGACCCATCCATTTCAGCTCGGCGTTCAGGAATTTCATATCGAACGAGGCGTTGTGAATGACCAGTTTCGAATCCTTGATGAAATCGCGAAATCCCTGACCGACCTTGGCGAAAACCGGCTTGTCCTTCAGCGTCACCTCACCCTTTTCCGGCGGGCGCGGGTTATCTAGCAGATCCGGGCCAATGCCATGCACACCAAAGGCTTCTTCAGGCATAGAGCGCTCGGGGTTAATATAGACGTGATAGGTTTCGCCTGTGGCGACGTGGTTCCACAGTTCAACCGCACCGATTTCCACGATCCGGTCACCGCTTTCTGGATCGAACCCCGTGGTTTCGGTGTCGAGTACAATCTCACGCATCTGCCAGCCCCGCTCGTATCTGTTTGACCACATCCTGCACCTGTGCGCGGGCATGGTCCAGACTGTCTGTCACGATCACAAAATCTGACCGGGCGCATTTTTCTTCGTTCGGCATCTGCTTGGCGCGGATTTGTTCAAACTGCGCATCGGACATCGTGCCGCGATCCATCACCCGGCGTTTTTGTTCATCGGCAGGTACCGAAACACAGGCCACGGCGTCCATCGCTACATGACCCCCGGTTTCAAACAACAAAGGGATGTCAAAAACCAGTATATCCGCGGTCGCGTTTTGCCGAAACGCAGCCCGATCCGCCGCCACCAGCGGGTGAACAATCTCCTCGATCTGTTTTAAGGCGGATACGTCCCGCGCAATGATCCGTTTCAGCGCATCACGACTGACAGCCCCATCAACAATTGCGTCTGGAAAAGCCGTCTGCATCGGTTCAACAGCCGCTCCACCCCTTGAATAGAGTCTATGTACCGCGGCATCCGCATCCCATAGCGCACAGCCTTCATCGACGAACATCTGGGCCGTCGTGCTTTTCCCCATCCCGATCGAGCCGGTCAGACCCAGCGCGAAACTCATGACAAAACAGCCGCGCGTAAATCCAGATTCACCTCGGGCCGCACCCCGAACCAGCTTTCAAATCCAGGAACGGCCTGATGCAGCAGCATACCCAACCCATCCACGACCGTGCATCCGGCTTCTTCGGCCGTTTGCAAAAGATGGGTTTTCAGCGGCGCATAGACCAGATCAGTGACAACAGCACCCGGCTGCAACCCATCCAAAGGGACCCGCAGCTCAAGCTGCCCTTGCATCCCAAGTGACGTCGTATTGACCACCAGCTCGGCATCTTCGACCACATTTCCGGCCTGCACCCAATCGACAACGGTGATGGTTTGGCCGAATTCGTCCTTCAGCTTATCCGCCCGGGTCCGTGTTCGGTTGGTCAGCATGATCTTAGGCACTCCGGCCTCGACCAATGCTTGCAAAACGGCGCGCGCAGCTCCGCCAGCGCCAAACACCACGGCCGGACCATCGCCCGGCGTCCAATCCGGTGCCCCGCTGCGCAGGTTTTCCATGAATCCGTAGCCATCGGTATTGTCGGCATGGATCGCGCCATCTTCACGAAAGACCAGCGTGTTCGCAGCACCGATTTTCTGCGCCCGATCCGATACGTTATCCGCCAATCGCAAGGCCGCTTCTTTATGGGGTGCCGTTACATTTGCCCCTACAAACCCAGCCTTAGGTAAGCTGCGCAGGACAACTTCAAGATCATCCGGGGCAACATCCATTGGAATATAGTGCCCAGCCAGACCATAGGATTTTAACCAATGTCCATGAAGGGTCGGGGATTTTGAATGCGCAACCGGGTGTCCAATCACACCTGCCAGAGGAATACGGCCTTCACTCATTGATCAATCACCCCTTTGACCGCCAGAAAATTCAACAGCTCTAATAGGGGCATACCCAAGACGTTAAAATAGTCTCCGTCAATGGTTGCGAACAGACGCACGCCTTCTTCCTCCAATTTATATGCCCCGACCGCGTGCCGGATACTGTCCCAGTTGCGATCAAGATAATCTCGCAGATATGCGTCCGAGCTCATCCGCATCCGCAATCGAACCTGACCCACATGTCGCCAGATGGGTTCCCCGTCCTGATAAATCACAGCGGCAGACAGCAGCATATGTCGCTTGCCACGCATCGCCCTGAGTTGCGACAGTGCATCCGTTGGCGTTTCGGGTTTGGACAGCAACCGACCGTCGAAATCCAGCACCTGATCGCAGCCCAGCACCATTGCACCCGGAAATTTGTCACTGACTTTGCGTGCTTTCATTTCGGCCAGCATATCCGCAATGTCGCGCGGGCTTGCATCCTCGGCCAGCAATGCCCGTTTGGCTGTCTCTTCATCCACACGCGCGGTTTGCACGGTGAAAGGCACGCCCGCGTTCCTGAGAAGCTGCGCTCGTATCGACGACCCAGAGGCCAGAATGATGGGGACAGACATGTGGAAAACCCCTTGAGTAAACCGTTAACTGTTCCGGGATGGTTTGTATGGTTTTCCAGTTGACACGCAAGCCCGGGATTTCCACGCCAAACTTCCCGGATTCGCCCGAATGGTATCCAGCAGGGACAAGGATAAGTCCAAGAACAGGAATAACCCGGTTTTCCAAGGTTACCCAAAGACTTATCCCCAGCAATTCATACTCGGTTAATATATAACCTACTGTAATTGTTGTGAAATTTATTCCCTCAACAGAATCACTGCATCTAAACCGGATTCTATCCACCTGGGGAAAACAGATGTGTAAAAAAGTAATCCACTGATTTTGTTCACCCTACAAAACCATCTTCCTTTTTCTTTTCTTATTTTTTTATTAGGGAGGGTTCCGAGTAATCTTCGGAGCCAGGATGACGGATTTTCTTTTCACGATTTACCCATGGGTGAAGTCTCTTCACATCATGGCAGTGATCTCGTGGATGGCGGGCCTGTTCTATTTGCCCAGACTATTCGTTTATCACGTCGAAAAAGCACAGACTGTCGAAGGGGCTGAGGCAATCTTCTTTGAAATGGAAGAAAAGCTGCTGCGTGTGATCATGCGTCCCGCAATGATTGTGGTTTGGGTCTGTGGCCTGATCATGGTGTTTACACCGGGTATCGTCGGTTGGGATTTTGCATGGCCTTGGGTCAAAGGCTTATCCGTGATTGGTATGACCTGGTTTCATCATTGGCTGATGGCTCGGCGCAAAGACTTCCTTGAGGGGCAAAATAAGCTCACTGGGCGGCAGTATCGCATGATGAACGAGGTTCCGACCGTTTTGATGGTGATCATCGTTCTGGCGGTCATTCTGAAGTTCTGAGGGCTTTTTTGCGTATAAGGGTCAGACAGGTGGTTTGACTCCACCTGAAGCCACGCTTATGTAGGGGTCAACACGCCCGTCCGGGCGGCGTCTCTTCCGTACTGAAATTCCACTTCGTGCCGCGCTGACAGCGGTGAAGGTTTGTATCATGTCCAATGAAACTCTGAATCTGGCCGACCTAAAAGCCAAAAGCCCCAAAGACCTTCTGGCAATGGCCGAAGAGCTGGAGATCGAGAACGCCTCGACCATGCGTAAAGGCGAGATGATGTTCCAGATTCTGCGCGAACGCGCGGATGAGGGTTGGACTGTCGGTGGTGACGGCGTTCTGGAAGTTTTGCAGGACGGGTTCGGCTTCCTGCGCTCGCCCGAGGCGAACTATCTGCCGGGTCCAGACGACATCTATGTCTCACCCGACATGATCCGCCAGCATTCGCTTCGTACCGGCGACACGGTTGAAGGTGAGATCAAGGCACCTGATGACAACGAACGCTATTTTGCGCTGATCAAGGTTACTAAGATCAATTTTGAAGAGCCCGAGAAGGCCAAGCACAAGATCCTGTTCGACAACCTGACGCCCTTGTATCCAGAAGAGCGTCTGAAGATGGAGATCGAGGATCCTACCATCAAGGATAAATCTGCTCGTGTCATCGACCTTGTGGCACCGATTGGTAAGGGCCAGCGGTCGTTGATCGTGGCGCCCCCGCGGACGGGTAAGACAGTGATCTTGCAGAACATCGCGCACTCGATCGAGCAGAACCACCCCGAATGTTATCTGATCGTCTTGCTGATCGACGAACGCCCGGAAGAGGTGACCGACATGCAGCGTTCGGTAAAGGGTGAGGTTGTATCCTCGACCTTTGATGAACCCGCAACGCGCCACGTGGCCGTGTCGGAAATGGTGATCGAAAAAGCCAAGCGTCTGGTCGAGCACAAACGAGATGTTGTTATTCTTCTCGATTCGATCACAAGACTTGGTAGGGCGTTTAACACAGTGGTACCATCATCGGGCAAGGTTCTGACAGGTGGTGTTGATGCGAACGCCCTTCAACGGCCCAAGCGGTTCTTTGGTGCCGCGCGGAATATCGAAGAGGGCGGTTCGCTGACCATTATCGCCACCGCGCTGATCGACACCGGCAGCCGGATGGATGAGGTGATCTTTGAAGAATTCAAAGGCACCGGTAACTCGGAAATCGTGCTGGATCGCAAAATTGCCGACAAGCGCGTGTTCCCGGCCATCGACATTCTTAAATCCGGTACCCGGAAAGAGGACTTGCTGGTCGACAAGGGCGATTTAGCCAAAACTTTCGTTCTGCGCCGTATCCTCAACCCGATGGGTACGACCGACGCGATCGAGTTCCTGCTATCCAAGCTGAAGCAGACGAAGACGAATGGCGAGTTCTTCGATTCAATGAACACCTGACACAGGTCTTAACTGACGCGAGGCCTTCGAATGGATACGATATTCGCCTTGGCCAGCGCGCAGGGCAAAGCCGGGGTGGCGGTCATCCGCCTCTCTGGTCCTTTGGCGCATTCCGCAGCGGCTGCATTAACCAGGGATACTCTGCCAGCCCGCGGCATGCGTGTGCGCGCCTTGTTTGCAACTGACGGCTCAATTCTGGATGAGGGTCTGGTACTAACATTCCAGGCCCCTGCGAGCTTTACCGGTGAAGATGTGGCAGAGTTGCAGGTTCACGGAAGTATGGCATCTGTGAATGCGGTGATGCGCTGTCTTGGCGATACTGAAGGTTTGCGGCTTGCAGAGCCGGGGGAATTCACGCGTCGCGCGCTTGAAAACGGCAAGATGGATTTGACGCAGGTCGAAGGCTTGGCCGACTTGATTGATGCCGAAACCGAAGCGCAGCGCAAACAGGCACAGACAATATTAGCCGGCGAACTGGGTTCCCTTGCAGAACGCTGGCGTCGTGATCTGATCCGCGCCGCATCCCTTTTGGAAGCTGTCATTGATTTCGCTGACGAAGAGGTTCCGACGGATGTTACGCCCGAAGTCCGTTCTTTGGTCACTGGTGTCATGGCTGATGTGCAACGCGAAGCCGACGGAGTTCGGATTGCGGAGCGTATTCGCTCAGGGTTCGAAGTCGCAATTGTCGGCCTTCCTAATGCAGGGAAGTCCACCTTACTGAATGCACTTGCCGGGCGAGATGCGGCGATAACGTCGGAATATGCCGGAACGACCCGCGATGTGATCGAGGTCCGAATGGATCTTGAGGGGTTGCCAGTCACGCTTTTGGACACAGCCGGGCTTCGCGAAACCGAAGATCATGTTGAAAGCCTTGGAATCGAATTGGCGATTAAACGTGCAGAGGCCGCGGATTTACGGGTATTCCTGACCGAGGACCCGATGTCTTTGGGTGTTTCAGTGCGCGACGGTGATATTCAGGTTTTGCCGAAGGCTGACCTCAGGGATGATATAGAAGGTGGGATATCAGGTAAAACTGGTAAGGGTTTGGATCAGTTGATCTCCGATATATCGCGTATATTGGGTGGCCGTGCCACAAGTTATGGTATTGCAACCCGCGAAAGGCACCGTATTTCGCTCAATAATGCTCAGGAGGCGTTGGGTGCAGCAATGTCTGTTCTGGAATCAGGCCCGGACTTGTATGATATCGCTGCCGAAGAATTGCGCACAGCCATTCGTGCGCTAGAGGCATTGGTCGGTAGAATAGGCGTGGAAGATCTTTTGGATGAAATCTTCGCAAGCTTCTGTCTGGGAAAATAGGGAGTGTTTCACGTGAAACATTCAGACTTTGATGTTGTTGTTATCGGCGCGGGTCATGCCGGAACCGAGGCTGCACATGCATCTGCCCGCATGGGGGCGGAAACGGCGCTTGTCACCTTGTCTGCTTCTGACATCGGGGTGATGTCTTGCAATCCAGCGATTGGAGGCCTTGGAAAAGGTCACCTAGTGAGAGAGATTGATGCCCTGGACGGAGTTATGGGCCGTGTAGCGGATAAAGCCGGAATTCAATTCCGTCTGTTGAATCGGCGCAAAGGACCCGCAGTTCAAGGGCCGAGGACACAGGCGGACCGCGCGTTGTATCGCGCAGCGATGCAGAAAGAGACCGACGCCCAGCCACGTCTTTCGATTGTGGTAGGCGAAGTTGTCGATTTTCTGATGGAAGGGCAGAGCGTGCGCGGAGTCAGATTGGCAGATGGTTCCGAGATTCGAGCCAAGGCAGTCATACTTACTTCCGGTACGTTCCTTCGGGGTGTGATACATATTGGAGACGTTTCCCGCCCTGGCGGAAGAATGGGGGACAATCCGTCAGTTAAATTAGCGCAACGCTTAGACAGTTTTCAGCTTCCGTTGGGAAGATTGAAAACAGGTACTCCGCCCCGACTTGATAGCCGCACGATCGACTGGTCCGATCTGGAGCGCCAGGATGGAGATGATGAACCTACATTATTTTCATTTCTGTCTAAGTCTGTTGTGGCCCCCCAAATTTCTTGCGGTATAACGCATACAAATGCGCGAACGCATGAAATTATTGAGAAAAACCTAAGCCGTTCAGCAATGTACGGGGGGCATATTGATGGGGTTGGCCCAAGGTATTGCCCTTCAATTGAGGATAAAATAGTCAGGTTTTCCGATAAGGACTCTCATCAGATATTCCTTGAGCCTGAAGGTGTTAATGATCATACGATCTACCCGAATGGGATTTCGACATCGCTTCCCCAGGATGTTCAACTTCAATATGTCCGGTCCATTAAGGGGCTAGAGAATACAGAAATACTGCAACCGGGTTACGCGATTGAATATGATTATGTAGATCCGCGCGTTTTAACTTCATCCCTGTCCGTTCCGGAAATCTCGGGCCTATATCTTGCGGGGCAGATTAACGGTACCACTGGATACGAGGAAGCCGCGGCACAGGGTTTGGTCGCCGGTTTGAATGCCGCCTTGTTTTCATTTGATCGGGATCCGGTTCATTTCACGCGTGCAGATAGCTATATCGGTGTAATGATAGACGATTTGACGACGCGCGGAGTAGCAGAACCTTACCGCATGTTTACGTCCCGTGCGGAATTCAGACTGTCGTTACGCGCAGATAATGCAGATCAAAGGTTAACACCGATTGGCTTGAAAATCGGTTGCGTAGGGGACGTTAGAGAGCGCCACTTTTCCGACAAGATGGAAAAATTGACGGCGGTAAAATCCATTCTGATGGACAGGACCTATACCCCAAAAGACATGCGATCAGTTGGTATCAGCGTCAATCAGGACGGAAATAGGCGAAATGGGATGGCTATTCTCGCATTCCCGGATGTTTCGTTTGGGGATCTTATACCACTGGTTCCAAGCTTGGGGGATACAGATCCTGAAATCCAGAAGCAGGTTGAAAGGGATGCCCTGTACGCAAACTACATTGCGCGCCAGAAAAGGGACGTCGAAGCTATGAAGCGCGACGAATCTCATGAAATTCCAAGGGATTTCGACTATTTCGCTCTGGATGGCTTGTCTTCAGAGATGAAGCAAAAGTTGTCGAATGCGCGACCAGAGAATATAGCGCAAGCTAGTCGCGTTGAAGGAGTTACTCCGGCCGCTTTGACGCTTGTTCTAGCGAAACTGCGTCGTGAACAAAAGGTCCGCAAGGCATGAGTGACGTGCAATTTGGCGATTTGGATGTTTCACGTGAAACATTTGAGCGTCTGGCCAAATATGTCGAGCTGGTAAAGCGATGGAATCCGAAAATTAACCTGGTTTCCCGAAACAGTCTGGCCGAAATTTGGACGCGGCACATAATGGATTCTGTCCAGGTGTATCGTTGCGCTGAATCCTTTCGGAATTGGGCAGACTTAGGAAGCGGGGGAGGGTTCCCCGGAATGGTTTGCGCGATTATGGCAATACAAGAGAATCCGAATGCGCAGTTTACCCTAGTAGAAAGCGATCAAAGGAAATCCGCCTTTCTGCGAACAGTGGCAAGGGAATGTGGTGCAAAGTGTTCCGTTGTTTCCAAACGAATCGAAATCGTGAATCCCTTGGATGCGGATGTCTTATCTGCCCGTGCTTTGGCAGATCTGACGGTCTTATTGTCCTTTTGTGACAGGCATTTAGGCAGTTCTGGAACGGCTCTGTTGCCGAAAGGCGCAACGTGGAAAAAAGAACTGGAAGACGCGCGCAAGGAATGGAATTTCCAAGCCGAGCCGATTACAAGTTTAACTGAACCTCAGGCCGTTATCCTTAAAATCAAAGGAGTATCACGTGGTTGATCTGTCTCGTCCCTCAGGGCCCCGGATTATTGCGGTAGCCAATCAGAAGGGTGGGGTTGGGAAGACGACGACTGCGATAAATCTTGCAGCGGGATTGGCCGAAGCCGGATGCCGCGTTCTTGTGGTTGATTTGGATCCTCAGGGCAACGCGTCAACAGGTCTGGGCGTTGAAGACAGGGATTGGACAACCTTCGACCTGATATTGGACGACGCCCCGTTGGAAGCCGTCATTCAGGAGACTGAAATTGGCGGCTTATACGTGGTTCCTGCCACAGTCGACCTGAGTTCAGCCGATATTGAGCTTATTTCCAACGAAAAGCGAAGCTATCTGCTGCACGACGCGCTGCGGCAAACGTCAGTTGACCAGTTCAAGTTGGACTATGTCCTGATAGATTGTCCACCGTCCCTTAATTTGTTGACCGTCAATGCGATGGTCGCGGCGCATTCTGTGCTTGTTCCATTGCAGAGTGAGTTCTTCGCGTTGGAAGGTTTGTCCCAGTTGATGCTGACCATTCGCGAGGTCCGCCAAACTGCCAATCCGGACCTGCGGATCGAAGGTGTTGTGTTGACGATGTATGACAACCGCAACAACTTGTCCCGTCAGGTCGAAAAAGACGCGCGTGACAATCTGGGCGAGATGGTATTTAAAACCAAAATACCCAGAAATGTGCGGGTCAGTGAGGCGCCGTCTTACGCATTGCCTGTACTTCAATATGATTCCGGATCTCTGGGGGCGATGGCATATCGGCATTTGGCGCGCGAAGTCATGCACAAGAACAAGAAAGCCGCATAAGTGGCAGTAGGAGGGTCCAGTGGCAGCTAAGAAAACAAAACCTAGGGGATTGGGCCGCGGTCTATCGGCTTTGATGGCCGACGTAACGCAGGAAACAGAAGGGTTGCGCCCATCTGAACCGCGGCGTGCGGACATGAAGGTTCCGATCGAAAAACTTCATGCAAACCCAAATCAGCCGCGCCGTACCTTTTCGCGTGAACAACTGGATGAACTTGCTGCTTCGGTTAAGGAAAAGGGTATTATTCAGCCGCTGATCGTCCGCGAGATTGCGGAAGGCGACTATGAGATCGTCGCGGGTGAGCGCCGCTGGCGTGCTGCGCAAATGGCGCAACTGCATGATATTCCTGTCATTGTTCGTGATTTCGACGATACCGAAGTGTTGGAAGTTGCGATTATTGAGAATATTCAAAGAGCTGACTTGAATGCTGTCGAAGAAGCGGCCGGATACAAGCAGCTTATGGATCGTTTCGGGCACACGCAGGAAAAGCTGGCCGAGGCCCTTGGCAAAAGCCGCAGTCACATTGCGAATCTTCTTCGTTTGCTGTCGTTGCCGATGGATGTTCAGCAATTGGTGGTCGAAGGTAAGCTTTCTGCAGGGCATGCAAGGGCGTTGATTACGTCAAGCAACCCCTCTGAATTGGCGAAGATCGTGGTACGCGACGGATTGTCGGTTCGTGCGACCGAAGCGCTTGTTAAAAAAGAGCAGGCCGACCCGGTTAAAGCTACGCAGAAATCCAGAAATCTGGATGCAGGTAAAGACGCCGATACGCGGGCGCTTGAAAAAGACCTCTCTGCTATCTTGGCGATGAAAGTGGCCATCAACCACAAGTCTGGGACAGAAACCGGGCAGGTCGTTCTGACATATGAAAATCTGGACCAGCTTGACGATCTTTGTGCAAAGCTCAGCCGCTAGGCCGGGTCCAGATAAAGGTTAGAACGCCCCCCAAGACAATCGCCTGAATTGCCAACACGTAATTCGGGACTGAGAGAATAATCGAAATTCCAAAAACGGCGGCAATCGAGAGAGTTGCCGCCTTTTTTGCTGCGGGACGGATGGCACCGGAACTCTGCCAATCCAGGATCATCGGGCCAAAGACCCGGTGCGTGATCAGCCAGTTGTGAAGCCGGGAAGACGAGCGTGCAAAGAAAAAAGCGGCCAACAGCAGGAACGGAACGGTCGGTAGCAATGGAAGGGCGATGCCGACGACGGCAAGTGCAACGCTCAACAATCCCAATGCCGCCCAGACGTATTGCATGTCTTATCCCAACAATTCGCGAATTATGGAGTTCAATACTGCACGCCCGTCTTTGGTGGCGATGACCCGTCCGTTTACCTGTTCGATCATACCGATGGCACTCAGATCGTCCAATTTTGCTTGCGGCAATGAAGAACCAGATAAGGTTTCATAACGATCTATATATAGACCTTCCTTTAGCCTTAGGCACATCATAAGGTATTCAACTGCTTGATCCTGATTTGAAAGCTCGGTTCTTTCCCGCTCTCCACTGCCGTTATGCACAGCGTCCAGCCAAGTGTTCGGCATCAGGTGGGTTTCAGTCGCCAGTTTTCTATCGCCAAGCGTTATTCGGCCATGGGCACCGGGACCGATGCCAACGTAATCGCCATAGCGCCAATAAATCAGATTGTGCCGGGCTTCTGCCCCCGGTCGGGCGTGATTAGAAACCTCATAAGCAGGCAGGCCGTGGGCTTCGCAAATTTCTTGTGTTGCAAGATACATGTCGGCTGCGCTGTCATCCTCGGGCAGGCCGCGCAATTTCCCAACGGCATATCTGTTGCCGAAAGCGGTGCCGTCTTCGATGGTCAGTTGATACAAGGACAGGTGGTCGACGGCCATGGACAAAGCTTGGGTCAGTTCAGCACGCCAAGCGGCCAAGGATTGGTGCTGGCGGGCGTAGATCAAGTCAAAGCTGACTCTGTCAAAGCAAGTTCTGGCGATATCAAACGCTGCCTGTGCTTCAGCGACCGTGTGGATTCGACCTAATCTGCGTAGGTCATCGTCATTCAGCGCCTGTACACCCATCGAGATCCGGTTGACCCCAGCGTCGCGATAGGCAGCAAACCGCCCGGCCTCAACCGAACCGGGATTGGCCTCAAGCGTGATTTCCATGTCATTGGCAGGTCGCCACAGGCTGCGGGCCTCATCAATAATGGCGGCTACGGAGTCTGGATGCATTAAGGACGGCGTACCACCGCCAAAAAAGATCGTATTCAGCACCCGATCTGGCGTTTCCAGGGCGGAGCGTCTCAATTCGCTTAAGTAACTATTAAGCCATTGTTTTTGATCAATATTTCTGGAAACATGGCTGTTGAAGTCGCAATAGGGGCATTTGGCCTCGCAAAAGGGCCAATGCACATACAGGCCAAAGCCCCCGTTGCGCCAATCATCCGCCAAAACAGCCCTTCACGAACATCTCAACCGCGCGGCCGCGATGGCTGATCTTGTTCTTTTCCCAGCGATCCATTTCGGCAAACGTAATATCGTGGCCGTCAGGGACAAACATCGGGTCATAACCGAACCCGTCTTTACCCCGGATCGGCCAGACAAGATGGCCCGGGGCTATACCCTCGAACACTTCGTCGTGACCGTCGGGCCAGGCCAGTACCAGAGTGCATCGGAATTGAGCGGCGCGGGGGTGCGGGGCGTCTTTTGCTTCCAGCTCATCATGCGCGCGGGTCATTGCCATCAGGAAATCGCGGCCATTACCGGTTTCAGCCCAATCGGCGGTGTAAACACCAGGCGCGCCGTCCAACGCATCAATGGTAATCCCTGAATCGTCCGACAGGGCAGGCAGGCCGGTGGCCTTGGCGGCGGCATGCGCCTTGATGCGTGCATTGCCGACGAATGTATCCTCGGTCTCGTCCGGTTCGGGCAGGTTCATCTCTGCCGCTCCGACCACGGTAACGCCAAAGGGCTCAAGCAGATGCGCCATCTCCTCAAGCTTGCCTTTATTATGCGTGGCGACCAGCAGCCTGCCACCGTCGAACTTGCGGGTCATGCGGTGGCGGCCTTTTGCGTGGCGGCCAGTTCACCGACGCCTTTTTCGGCCAGATCCATCAGCTGGTCCATCTGCGCGCGGCTAAAGACGGAACCTTCAGCGCTCATCTGCACTTCGATCAGCTTGCCCGAGCCGGTCATGATGAAGTTGCCATCAACGCCTGCTTCGCTGTCTTCGGGGTAGTCCAGATCTAGAACCGGCTGACCTGCGTAGATGCCGCAGGACACAGCAGCGACGGGATCGACCAGCGGATCAGAAATTACATCACCCGCTTTCATCAGCTTGTTCACAGCCAGACGCAGCGCGACCCAGCCCCCGGTGATCGAAGCGCAGCGCGTGCCGCCATCGGCCTGGATCACGTCACAATCGACGGTGATCTGACGTTCGCCCAAAGCAACCCGGTCGACACCAGCGCGTAGCGCCCGGCCGATCAGGCGCTGGATTTCCACGGTGCGGCCACCTTGTTTGCCGCTTGCCGCCTCACGCCGCATCCGTGTGTTGGTTGCGCGGGGCAGCATCCCGTATTCCGCTGTCACCCAACCCAGGCCCGAGCCTTTGATGAAGGGCGGCACGCGGTCCTCGATCGTGGCGGTACACAGCACATGGGTATCGCCCATTTTAATCAGGCAGGAACCTTCGGCATGTTTGGTGAAACCTGTCTCGATGGAAACAGCGCGCATTTCGTCTAGATTACGTCCTGAGGGTCGCATGGAAAATCCTTTGTTTGCTGGGTTGGGGATACCGCCCCGTGGCGTTACGATGCAACCCCGATTGACCTTTCATTTGCCTGCGATTTAATGATGATCCAGCAGGGGACCGCCGATGAGCGAAGCGAGCAAAATTCTGAACGAGATGAACGACCGGTCGCGTGAGGTTTTCCGGCTGATCGTCGAAAGCTATTTGGATAGCGGAGAACCGGTGGGCAGCCGCACCCTAACCCGCACCTTGTCGGAAAAAGTCAGCGCCGCGACCGTGCGCAATGTGATGCAGGATCTGGAATTTCTGGGCCTGTTGGACAGCCCCCATGTCAGCGCGGGGCGGATTCCTACGCAGCAAGGACTGCGGATGTTTGTCGACGGGCTGCTTGAGGTCGGCGATCTGGGGGCAGATGATCGGCAGAAATTGGATGAGACTTTAGGCTCTAACGAAGGCGATGTGGGCGGTATGCTGGATCGTGTGGGATCGGCTTTGTCACATGTCACCCATGGTGCCTCATTGGTTTTGACGCCCAAACAGGAATCCGAGATCAAGCATATCGAGTTTGTTTCTCTGGCTCATGACCGCGCCCTTGTCGTGCTGGTCTTTGCTGATGGAACTGTCGAAAACCGGCTGTTTACTCCTCCGCCGGGACAGACACCCAGTTCGATGCGAGAGGCCGCGAATTTTCTGAACGCGCTGATCGAGGGGCGAACGCTAAGCGAAGTCCGCCGGCAGATGCAGACGCAGATTGACGCCCGTAAGCAGGAAATCGACGTACTGGCGCGCGAGATGATCGAGAGCGGCATGGCCGCCTGGGACGGAGACGGAGGCGATTCAGCGCGATTGATTGTGCGTGGACGCGCGAATCTGCTGAATGAACCCGGTCAAACGGAAGAGCTGAATCGAATCCGCACCTTGTTTGATGACCTGGAACGTAAGCGCGATATTGCCGAATTCCTTGAATTGACCGAGGAAGGCGAGGGTGTGCGCATTTTTATCGGCTCTGAGAACAAACTTTTCTCACTTTCGGGTTCCTCTTTGGTGGTGTCTCCATATATGAACGCTGATCGAAAGATAATCGGTGCGGTCGGGGTTATTGGACCCACACGACTCAACTATGGACGGATCGTGCCGATCGTGGATTATACGGCGCAACTGGTCGGCAAGCTTATTTCCG
Organism: Ruegeria sp. HKCCD7251; assembly: GCF_013031165.1. Classification (NCBI taxonomy): domain Bacteria; kingdom Pseudomonadati; phylum Pseudomonadota; class Alphaproteobacteria; order Rhodobacterales; family Roseobacteraceae; genus Ruegeria; species Ruegeria sp. HKCCD7251. The sequence continues at coordinate 104,434 of NZ_WPZC01000005.1, forward strand.
ACCGGAGCTAGAGGGTAAGAGATGGCGGAACCCAAAAACGAAGATTTTCTGGACGATATCGCAACAGCCGAGGCAGAAGAGTTGGCCGAGGAGTTTGCTGAAATCAGTGAAGAGGCGCTGGAAATTGATGCCCTGCGCGCTGAGCGTGATGATTTCAAGGACAAGTTCATGCGCGCACTGGCTGATGCAGAAAACGCGCGCAAACGGGGCGACAAAGCGCGTCGGGATGCAGAGCAGTATGGCGGGTCCAAGCTGGCGCGCGATATGCTGCCGGTATATGACAACATGAAACGTGCGCTTGAGGCCGCAACCGACGAGCAGAAAGAGGTTGCTGCCGGTTTGATCGAAGGTGTCGAGCTGACCATGCGCGCACTGACGAACGTGTTCCAGAAACACGGGATCGAGGTGATCACACCCGAAGTCGGCGACCGGTTTGATCCCAATCTTCACGAAGCCATGTTCGAGGCCCCTGTTCCGGGCACCAAGGCTGGCGATATCATTCAGGTCTCGGCTGAGGGGTTCATGCTGCACGACCGTTTGCTGCGTCCGGCGCAGGTGGGCGTTTCTTCAACACCTGCAAGCTGATTGACCTCTGCGAGGCCAAGCCTCCGGCGGAAGTATTTTTGAACAGAAGAAGGGGTGGTCAGGATTTGGCCGCCTCTTTCAGTTTGTAGATCAGGTCGAGCGCTTCGCGGGGTGTCAGTTCATCGGGCAGGATGTCGTCCAGCATATTCGTGACTGGTGAGGTTTTTGGCGCGGGCGGCGGCGGGGGTGATGCGGCTGAGAATAGGGGGAGATCGTCGATCAATGCCTTTTGCTTTCCGCCTTCACGTTCAGTTTTTTCCAATTGGTCCAGCACGACGCGGGCGCGGTCGACCACGGATGCGGGAAGCCCGGCCAATTGCGCGACCTGCACGCCATAAGATCGGTCGGCGGCGCCTTTGTGAACCTCGTGCAGCAAGATGACTTCGCCTTCCCATTCTTTGACAGCGACAGTGGCGTTGTCGACGCCTTCGAGTTTTCCGGCCAAGGCGGTGAGTTCGTGGTAGTGGGTGGCAAACAGCGCGCGGCATTGGTTGGCGGCGTGCAGATGTTCCAGTGTGGCCCAAGCGATGGAGAGGCCGTCATAGGTGGCGGTGCCGCGCCCGATTTCGTCGAGGATCACCAGCGCGCGGTCGTCGGCCTGATTGAGGATTGCGGCGGTTTCCACCATTTCGACCATGAAAGTCGAACGCCCCCGCGCCAGATCGTCTGACGCTCCTACTCGGCTGAAAAGTTGGCTAACTAAGCCGACATGGGCCCGTTCGGCGGGAACGTAACTGCCCATTTGGGCCAGCAGGGCGATCAGGGCATTTTGGCGCAGGAAGGTTGATTTACCGGCCATGTTGGGACCAGTCAGCAGCCAGATCGCTGAACCCTGATCGGCGCTCAGGTCGCAGTCGTTGGCTATGAAGGCATCGCCTGATTGCTGGCGGAGCGCGCGTTCTACAACCGGGTGGCGACCCCCTTTTATGCCGAATGCACGCGAATTGTCGACCTGCGGACGGCACCAGTTTTCTGCGCGCGCCAGATCAGCGAGAGCAGTAGTCAGATCCAGTTCGGCCAACCCTCGGGCCGCTTGGTTGAGGCGGGCCGCGAGGGCCAGAATTTCGCTAGAAAGCCTTTGATAGAGCCGCTTTTCGATTTCCAAAGCCAGATTTCCGGCGTTCAGGATGCGGGTTTCGATTTCGGACAGTTCTACCGTGGTGAACCGGACTTGGTTCGCAGTCGTCTGACGATGGATGTAGGTTTCACTGAACGGTAGGTTCAGCATTTTTTCGGCATGAGTGGCCGTGGTTTCGATGAAGTAGCCCAGCACGTTGTTGTGCTTGATCTTCAGCGACGTAATTCCGGTGTGTTCCGTATATTTCTGCTGAAAACCCGCGATGACGGATCGGCCCTCGTCGCGCAGTGTGCGCGCTTCATCCAGTTCGGCGTCGAAACCGGGGGCGATGAAGCCACCATCGCGCGCAAGCAAGGGTGGTTCAGCAACAAGCGCCTCGTCCAGCAGGTTCAGTAGATCATCAAAGCCGACAAGGTTTTGTACTGCGGTCGCCAGCGGGACCGGAAGATCCTGACCTTCGCACAAATCAGCGATTGCCGACGCCTGTGTCAGCCCATTGCGAATGGCAGCCAGATCGCGGGGGCCTCCGCGCTCCAACGACAGGCGCGACAGGGCACGGTCCAAATCAGGGGTTTTGCGCAGGATCTCGCGCAAGTCCGAGGTGGTCAGGCTGTCTTCGGCGGCAAAACTTACCGCGTCCAACCGGGCGTGGATCACGTCCAGATTGCGGGACGGGCTGGACAGACGCTGTTCCAGCAGCCGGGCACCACCCGGGGTTACGGTACGGTCAACCACTGACAGCAGTGATCCGGCGCGCCCACCGGAGAGCGACCGGGTCAGCTCCAGATTCCGGCGCGTGGCGGCGTCGATCTGCACCACGCGGTCCTCGGATTCCTTGAGCGGCGTTTGCAGCAGGGGCAGTTTGCCCTTTTGCGTGATCTCAAGATAGTCGACCAGCGCGCCCATGGCCGATACTTCGGCGCGCCCAAATGACCCGAACGCATCCAAAGCGCCCACGTGAAACAACCCGCAGATGCGTTTTTCCGCCGCAGTGCTGTCGAAACTGGCGCGTCCGATCGGGGTCAGCGAAATGCCCAGATCGCGGACGGTTTCATTTAACGCCTGCTCCATCCCGTCGCCCACGATCAGCTCGGACGGAGCAAGCCGCGCCAGTTCGGGGCTAAGCCTGACCGAGGTCAAAGGCATCACGTGGAACGCTCCGGTCGAAATATCGGCCCAGGCCAGCGCGGCTTCATCACGAACCTCGGCGTAGGCGGCCAGAAAATTGTGGCAACGGGCCTCTAGCAGGGCGTCCTCGGTCAGTGTGCCGGGCGTCACCAGACGCACAACATCCCGCCGAACCACTGATTTAGAGCCTCTTTTCTTGGCTTCGGCCGGGCTTTCCATCTGCTCGCACACAGCCACGCGAAAGCCTTTGCGGATCAGCGTCAGCAGATAGCCCTCGGCCGCATGAACGGGAACGCCGCACATGGGGATATCCTCGCCATTGTGCTTGCCGCGTTTGGTCAGGGCGATGTCCAGCGCCTCGGCGGCATTCACCGCGTCCTGGAAAAACATCTCGTAGAAATCACCCATGCGGTAGAACAGCAGGGCGTCTGAATGGGCCTCTTTGATCTCAAGATATTGCGCCATCATTGGCGTGACTGTGGACAAAAGCGGCCCCCTTTTGGCGTCTTCCGGTGGCGACCTTACAAATCCCCCAACCGCGACGAAAGGTGAAAACGTATTGTCGTTGAGGCGCAGCCTCGCCTGCGCTATGACGCAACAGCCCCGAATTCATGGAAACGACCGATAAGATGCCCAAAGCGAAGATCACCAAAGAAGAGGCGCTGGCCTTTCACCTGGACCCCACCCCCGGCAAGTGGGAGGTGCAGGCCACCGTTCCCATGACCACGCAGCGCGATCTGTCATTGGCCTATAGCCCTGGCGTGGCCGTTCCCTGTGAAGCTATCGCCGAAGCACCCGAGACTGCCTATGACTATACCAACAAGGGCAATCTGGTCGCCGTGATCTCGAACGGGACGGCTGTGCTGGGTCTCGGCAATCTGGGCGCGCTGGGCGGCAAGCCGGTGATGGAGGGCAAGGCCGTTCTGTTTAAGCGTTTTGCCGACGTGAACTCGATCGACATCGAACTGGACACTGAAGATCCGGATGAGTTCTGTCGCGCGGTCCGCCTGATGGGGCCAACATTTGGCGGCATCAACCTTGAAGACATCAAAGCGCCCGAGTGCTTCATCATTGAACAGCGCCTCAAGGAAGAGATGGATATCCCCGTCTTCCACGACGATCAGCATGGTACAGCGGTGATCTGTGCGGCGGGCTTGCTGAATGCGCTGCATATTTCGGGCAAGAAGATCGAAGATGTGAAGATTGTTCTGAACGGTGCGGGTGCGGCGGGGATCGCCTGTATCGAACTGCTTAAGTCAATGGGCGCGCGGCACGAGAACTGCATCGTGTGTGACACCAAGGGCGTGATCTATCAGGGTCGGACCGAAGGTATGAACCAGTGGAAATCGGCTCATGCGATCACGACCGAACTGCGCACGCTGGAAGAAGCCATGAAGGGCGCGGATGTGTTTCTGGGCGTGTCGGTCAAAGGGGCCGTGACGCAGGATATGGTTGCGTCGATGGCCGATAACCCGGTGATTTTCGCCATGGCCAACCCCGACCCCGAGATCACCCCGGAAGAGGCGCACGAAGTTCGTGTTGATGCCATTGTTGCCACCGGGCGCAGCGACTATCCGAACCAGGTGAACAATGTTCTGGGCTTTCCCTATCTGTTCCGCGGCGCGCTGGATATCCATGCCCGCGCCATCAATGATGAGATGAAGATCGCCTGTGCCCACGCGCTTGCCAACCTGGCGCGCGAGGATGTGCCGGATGAGGTTGCGATGGCCTATGGCAAATCGCTGACCTTTGGGCGCGACTATATCATCCCTACGCCGTTTGACCCGCGCCTGATCCACCGTATTCCACCTGCCGTCGCTAAGGCCGGTATGGATACCGGGGCCGCGCGGCGTCCGATCATCGACATGGATGCCTATGAGCTGAGCCTCAAGTCCCGCATGGACCCGACCGCCAGCATTCTGCGGGGCCTTAATGCGCGGGCGCGTCAGGCGCAAAGCCGGATGATCTTTGCCGAGGGCGACGATCCCCGCGTGCTGCGCGCGGCTGTCACCTATCAGCGTTCGGGCTTTGGCAAGGCGCTGGTTGTGGGGCGCGCCGATGACGTAAAGGCCAAGCTGGAAGAGGCCGGTCTGGGCGATGCCGTGCGTGAGCTTGAGGTGGTAAACGCTGCCAATACCGCGCATCTCGAGACCTACTCGAACTTCCTGTACGATCGGCTTCAGCGTAAGGGTTTCGACCGCAAGGACATTCACCGCCTTGCCGCGCGGGACCGTCACGTGTTTTCCTCGCTGATGCTTGCGCATGGGCATGGCGATGGTCTTGTGACCGGGGCCACGCGCAAATCGGCGCATGTTCTGGACCGGATCAATCACGTGTTCGACGCGGACGCGGCGCATGGCGCGGCTGGTGTAACGGCGTTATTGCACAAGGGGCGGATCGTGTTGATCGGCGATACACTGGTTCATGAATGGCCTGACGAGAATGATCTGGCCAATATCGCTGAGCGCTCGGCCGCCGTTGCGCGCCACATGGGGCTCGAGCCGCGCGTGGCCTTCGTCAGCTTTTCGACATTCGGCTATCCGATGTCGGAGCGGGCTGAAAAAATGCACCGTGCGCCTGCGGTTCTGGACCAGCGTGGCGTTGATTTCGAATATGAGGGCGAGATGACCGTCGACGTAGCCCTGAATGTGGATCAACAGGCCAGCTATCCATTCCAGCGTCTGACAGGCCCGGCAAATATCCTGATCGTTCCCGCGCGCCATTCGGCGTCGATCTCGACCAAGCTGATGCAGGAAATGGGCGGTGCTACGGTCATCGGTCCGATCCTGTCAGGTGTCGACAAGCCGATTCAGATCTGCTCGACCGTTTCGACGGCGAATGACATCTTGAACATGGCTATCCTGGCGTCTTGTGACATTGGATAAGCGATGACGATCTGGAACCTCGGCTCGATCAACGCGGACATGATTTACGACGTACCGCACCTTCCCGGGCCGGGGGAGACGCTCTCGGCCAACCGTTTGGATCGTTTTCTGGGCGGCAAAGGCGCGAACATGTCCGTGGCTGCGGCCCGGGCCGGGGCGCAGGTGGCGCATGTTGGGGCCGTGGGGTCGGATGGGCGCTGGGCGTTGGATCGTTTGACGGAATATGGCGTGGACACACGCCATATCGCCCAGGTCGACGTGCCGACAGGTCACGCCATCATTGCCGTGGATGCCGAAGGTGAGAATAACATCATCCTGTTTCAGGGGGCGAACCACGCAATCTCGCAGGATCAGTTGGGGCAGGCGCTGTCTTCAGCTTCGCGCGGTGATTTGCTGGTGATGCAGAACGAAACCAATCTTCAGGTTGAGGCCGCGAAGATGGGTCGTGAGATGGGTTTGACTGTCTGCTATGCCGCAGCCCCGTTTCAGGCCGATGCGGTGCAGGCCGTGCTGCCCTATCTTGATTTCCTGATATTGAACGAAGTTGAGGCCGATCAACTGCGTCAAGCCACCGGTCAATCGGTCTCGGATTTGAAGGTCGAGCATGTAATTGTCACCTTGGGATCAAAAGGCGCGCGGTACCATCACCGCGCCGCGGCGTCGGATTTCCCGGCCTATAAAGTGCAGCCTGTGGATACGACCGGCGCGGGGGATACCTTTACCGGCTATGTTCTGGCCGGGATGGATCGCGGGATGCCGATCCCGCAGGCGATTTCCCAAGCAAACCGTGCCGCGGCCCTGATGGTCACGCGGCACGGTACAGCAGATGTCATCCCGGATTTGAAAGAGGTCCGGGACGCGAAGCTCGATTAGGATCCGGCAAATGGCGCGTCGCCGCCCCAAAGTTGTTTGACACGGGCGTCCCGGCCGCAGGCTTTGCGATAAGCCTTGTATGCGCTGTGTTGGCGTTTGGGGCCAAACCGCGTGAGAACCAGCTTGGACCCTTTGTAGTAATCCTGATGATATGCGTCGGCAGGATAGAACGTGCCAGCCTGCAGGATCGGGGTAACCACGGTCTGCCCCAGCGCGCGTTGTGCATCTGCCTTGGCCTGTTCAGCAGAAGCTTTTTCGCCTGCATTAGAGACAAAAATGGCGGTTCTATAGCTATCCCCCCGATCACAGAACTGCCCTCCGGCATCGGTAGGGTCTACGGACCGGAAAAAGAGGTTCAACAGCGTTTCACGGGAAACGACCGATGGGTCAAAGGTGATCTGGACGGCTTCGTAATGACCGGTGCCCCCTTTGGAGACCTGATCATACGTAGGGCTTGCGGTTTTGCCGCCGGTAAATCCGGAAACTGCCCCTGTCACACCTTTCACGGATTCAAAGTCGGATTCGACACACCAGAAACACCCGCCGGCTACCGTCAGGGTTTCGGTTCCCGCGGCGGGTGCCGGGGTCGCTCGCAACAGAGCGGCAATTGCGATCAGAGTAAAAAGAAGCGTCGGTTTGACGTAGTCGAGATAAGCGATGCGGGTCATGGCAGGTCTCCTTCTGAGATTAAGCTGCCTTGTCTTTTTGCCCGACGCAATCACCTGACATCGTTTGTCACGCGCTGGTGAGAGGAGTTTATCCGAGCAACTGCCCTATTTTCATCGCAACGCCCATATTTCCCGAAATCTTGAGCTTGCCCAAAGCCACTCCTGTCATCGGGTTCAGCTTGCCGGTCAGCAGTTTGGTCAGGTTCTTTTGCGAAATACGGATGGTGCAGTCGGTTTCCCGATCCTGTGTGGTGGCCTGATTGTCAGACAGGACGATCACACCGTCATCGCCGCAATCGAACTTCAACGAGCCTTCGAAGCTTTTGCCAACCAGGTTTTTCTGAATGTCGTCCGCAATTGATTGCAACATGGTATCTCTCCTCGGTTGACCTGTGCGTAAGCTAAACTGCTTAGCCAAGAAAGGATGACCCCACGAGAACCATTGCTTACGACTCCTGCAAAAGCTGGACAGTGCGTTCGCACCGCTGACCGACATAGAATGCGTTCAGAACAGCCAGAAATTCCGGCGGGGCGTCGGGTACGGATGAGAACAGCGTCATGCTCGATCGCAGTTTCTTGGCATCTATCCCGCCCAGAATCTCTGTGGCGTCGCGCCCTTTGTGCATCAGCATCAACTGCGCTGTCTCCGTCAGGCGTTTGCGCAGTTCTGGGTGATCCAGATAGGCGGTCGCCTCTTCCAGATCTTCAATTCCATATAGCTGCGCCATGTCGGACCGGCCAAGCGCGGCCAGTTGCGGAAAGACGAACCACATCCAGTGGCTGGTTTTCTGCCCCTGCTTCAACTCGCGCAGGACGTCGGACCAAACCGTGTCCTGCGCTTCGATGAACAGATCAAGCTCATCACCGATGCCGTCGTCTTCGGTCACTTGGACAAACGCTTGTCGCGGGCTGCCAGCAGTTTAAGACGCAGGGCGTTCAACTGGATAAAGCCCGCCGCATCTGTCTGGTCATACGCACCCGCGTCTTCCTCGAAGGTGACGTGCGCCTCGGAGTAGAGCGAGTGATCCGACCAGCGGCCCACGGTCGAGGCCAGACCTTTGTACAGTTTCACCCGCACGGCGCCGGTTACGTGTTCCTGGCTCTTGTCGATGGCCGCTTGCAGCATTTCGCGTTCGGGCGAGTACCAGAAGCCGTTATAGATCAACTCAGCATATTGCGGCATCAACTGGTCTTTCAGGTGCATCGCGCCGCGGTCCATGGTGATGGATTCAATGCCACGGTGCGCTTCCAGCAGGATGGTGCCGCCGGGCGTTTCGTAGATACCGCGCGACTTCATGCCAACAAAACGGCCTTCGACCAGGTCCAGACGGCCAATGCCGTGCTTACCGCCATATTCGTTCAGTTTGGACAGGATGGTGGCCGGGCTCATCGCTTCGCCATTGATGCTGACTGCGTCGCCTTTTTCAAAGCCGATTTCGATGAATTCGGGTTCGTTCGGCGCATCTTCGGGGTGGACGGTGCGCTGATAGACGTAATCCGGCGCCATATCGGCGGGGTCTTCCAGAACCTTACCCTCGGACGAGGTATGCAGCAGGTTCGCATCGACCGAGAACGGAGCCTCACCGCGCTTGTCCTTAGCAATCGGAATCTGGTTCTGTTCGGCGAATTCCAACAGCTTGGTGCGGCTGGTCAAATCCCATTCCCGCCACGGCGCGATGACCTTGATGTCAGGGTTCAGAGCATAGGCTGCCAATTCGAAACGAACCTGGTCGTTGCCCTTGCCGGTTGCGCCGTGGGCCACGGCATCGGCACCGGTTTCAGCCGCGATCTCAACCAGACGTTTCGAGATCAGCGGGCGCGCAATGGACGTACCCAGCAGGTACAGACCTTCGTACTGCGCATTGGCGCGGAACATGGGGAAGACGAAATCGCGGACGAATTCCTCGCGGATATCTTCGATATAGATGTTCTCGGGCTTGATCCCCAGCAGTTCGGCCTTCTGGCGGGCAGGCTCCAGTTCCTCACCCTGACCCAGATCGGCGGTGAAGGTGACGACCTCGCAGCCATACTCGGTCTGCAACCATTTCAGAATGATCGAGGTATCAAGGCCACCGGAATAGGCCAGAACAACTTTCTTGGGCGCGGACATCTGACTTCCCTTTATGCGTAGAACGATTGGCCCCTAACGGGTTTTGAAAGCGGGGGCAAGTTATCTGCGTTGACGCAGGCAGCGATTTCAGGTGAAACGGACGGATAGAGAACAAGGATTGGTTGAAAGGGCAGTTTTTACGATGTTGGGCTGGCAGATTTTTGTGCATTCCGTGCGAATGGTTTTTGGAAATATTAAGCAGGTTCTGCAAATTACCTTTGGGCCGGCACTTGCGGCAACCGCCGCCATCGTCGCGCTGTTTATGGTTCTGGATATACCCTGGGATCAGCTTGATCCGGAAAGCGGTACCTTGCCACCGGGAACGTCATACGGATCGCTGGTGTTCTTCGTCGCAAGCGTGGCCATCGTGGGAATAATCACGATGTTCTGGATCGCCGTGTCCTGGCATCGTTTTATCCTGCTGGAAGAATACCCCCACGGTATTTTCCCGACTTTCCGGTTTGACAGGATTCTCGCGTATTTTGGGCGCGTGTTGCTGTTGGGCCTGCTGATGGGCCTTGCCTTCTTGCCGCTAAGCATGGTTATGGCCGCGATGGGAGCTGGCGCACTGACTTTGGTGGTAATGGTCGCTTTCGCCTTTTTTCTGATCGTTGCATTCTATCGCCTTTCGATCATTCTGCCAGCGGCTGCGATTGGCCATCCAGTAACGCTTGGGGATGCATGGAACAGCACACAAGGAATGGGCGGTGCAATCATCCTGCTTCTTATCGTGAACTTTCTGTTTCAGTTTCTGGTGCAGCTTGCGTTCACCGCGCTCGCGTTCATTCCCCTGCTGGGCATCTTGCTGACCCTGTTCTTCGGTACTTTGGTGTTGCCGCTGATCAATGTCAGTATTTTGACCACGATGTTCGGTGTGTTCATCGAAAAGCGTGAACTGACCTAGCCGCTCGTACACATATGTATTCCTTGCGCTTTCGGCGGTGATGCGGCAGTGAATCCGTCATGAGTGACTTAATGACCCGTGCCCGCGCCGCCGAACAGGAAATGCGATCGGTTTTTCCGCCGACGCCCCTGCAGCGGAATGCCCACCTGTCTGACCGCTATGGGGCTGATATCTGGCTCAAGCGTGAAGACCTAAGCCCGGTGCGGTCGTATAAAATTCGCGGTGCGTTCAACGCCATGCGCAAGCAAAAGGGGCATGACCTTTTCGTCTGCGCCAGCGCAGGCAATCATGCGCAGGGTGTGGCGTTCATGTGCAAACACCTGAACGTGCGCGGTGTGATCTTCATGCCGGTGACAACGCCGCAGCAGAAAATTCAAAAAACCCGCATCTTCGGCGGCGACAATATCGAAGTTCATCTGTCTGGAGACTATTTCGATGATACTCTGGCAGCGGCGCAACAGTGGTGTGCGCAGCAGGGCGGTTATTTTCTGTCACCCTTCGATGATGAGGACGTAATCGAGGGGCAGGCGTCCCTTGCGGTTGAGATCGAAGAGCAACTGGGCCACGTCCCAGACCACGTCATCCTGCCGGTTGGGGGTGGAGGAATGTCATCAGGTGTGGCGACGTGGTTTGGCGATCGAACGCATTGCCTGTTTGTCGAGCCCAAAGGTGGGGCGTGCCTGCATGCGGCGATGGCGGCGGGTCACCCGGTTTCGCTGGATCACGTAGACAATTTCGTTGACGGCGCCGCGGTTGGTCGGATTGGTGCCAAGCCGTTTGAATTGCTCAAGTCACGCCATCTTTCGGATGTGTTGGTCCTGTCCGAAGATCGCATCTGTGCCACGATGATTGAAATGCTGAATGTCGAAGGCATTGTTCTGGAACCTGCGGGTGCCCTTGCGGTTGAGGCGGTTGCTGACGTGCAAAGCTTCATTCGCGGCAAGACCGTGGTTTGCGTCACCTCGGGCGGGAATTTCGATTTTGAGCGTCTGCCCGAAGTGAAAGAGCGGGCGCAGCGCTACTCGGGCGTGAAGAAGTACTTTATTCTGCGCTTGCCGCAGCGTCCCGGCGCGTTGAAGGAATTTCTGAATATCCTTGGCCCGGACGACGATATTGCCCGATTTGAGTATATGAAGAAATCCGCGCGCAATTTCGGCTCGGTCCTGATCGGCATCGAAACCCGGAAGCCCGAGAATTTTGCACGTCTTTTCGCGCATCTGGATGAGGCAGGATTCACCTATACCGACATAACAGACGACGAAACGCTGGCGCAGTTTGTCATCTAAGTCAGGTTCTGCGCCTTTTCGGTCAGGAAACGGGTGCGAGATTCTTCAAATGCGGTCAGAATTTCAGGCAGGTTGACTTCGACCGCTTGGCCAGAGGCCGCCGACCGCTCACCGTCCTGGCACAGCCTTGAGAAGTGGTCAAACCCAAGGCTCAGGGCGCTGCCTTTGAGAAAATGCAGGTTTTGTTCCAAGTCTTTCCGTAACGTGTCCTGTTCCGGTCGGTCGATCGCTTCTTGCACTTCGTCCAGAAAGATCTGAACGACCTCGCCAAACTCGGCGCTGCCCACTTCGTTCCGCAACTGATTGACCCTGGACCAGTTGATCATGCCCGAAATCTCCAAAACAAAACCGCGACATGATTTTGGTAGCGTTGTACCGGTAAAGGGCAAGTTAAGCGACGCAAAAATCAACCTTCACCTGATGTTAAATAGCCGAAGCCTACGGTCTTTTTGCGCGGGGGGTGCAGCTAGGGAGCAGAGGATTCGGGTGGCAGAGGTCAGTCAAGCAGAAGCCAGGTCAGAGTTGGATTTTGGAGTGATCCAGAAGGTGCTTGTCGTAGATGACAGCCGACTTCAGCGGCGCATTCTTGTGGCCTCGCTCAAGAAATGGGGGTTTCAGGTTCTTGAGGCGGATAATGGCGCTGCCGCGCTGGAAATCTGCGCAAAGGAATCGCCGGACCTGGTCCTGAGCGATTGGGTCATGCCGGGGATGAGCGGCCTGGAATTCTGTCGGGCATTTCGGTCGTTGAATCGAGAGGTGTACAGCTATTTCATCCTGCTAACCTCCAAGAGCGAAAAGCAAGAGGTCGCGCGCGGGCTGGACGCCGGGGCAGACGACTTTCTGATTAAGCCGCTCGAGGCGGACGAATTGCGAGCCCGTATTTCAGCAGGCGCCCGAATTCTGGATATGCAGCGCGAGTTGTCCGAGAAAAATCGCCTGATTGAATCAGCGTTGGAAGACCTGAAGCTGGCGCATGACGCCATCGACAAAGACCTGATGCAGGCCCGCAAGATTCAGGAATCTCTGGTGCCGGAACTGACGCGCAGCTTCGGGAATTCCCGAGTCAGCCTGTTGCTGAAACCCTGCGGTCACATCGGCGGCGATCTTGTCGGCATGTTCTCACCCGGTGTGAACAGGTTGGGATTTTACAGCATTGATGTGTCGGGCCACGGCATCACCTCGGCCATGATGACAGCGCGGCTGGGCGGGTATCTGTCCAGCAAGCATTTCGACCAGAATGTAGCGATGGAAAAGCGGTTCGATAAATTCTATGCGCTGTTGCAGCCCGAGAAGGTCGCCGAGACCCTGAATTCCCGATTGATGGCGGATGCCGGGATCGAAGAATACTTTACCATGGTCTATGGGATCATCGACCTGCGCAACGGGCACTTGAAAATGGTGCAGGCGGGCCATCCCCACCCATTGGTGCTTCGTCAGGATGGAGGAACTGCGTTTCTGGGCGAAGGCGGGCTGCCAATCGGGTTGTTGCCGGACGTGTCTTTTCAGCGGATTGAAACCTATCTGAACCCCGGCGACAGGCTTCTTTTGTATTCCGCCGGCTTTACGGAATGCACGATGGCGGATGGGCAATTGCTTGAAGAAGAAGGGCTGCGTCAAATGGCGATCAAATGCACCAAGGGTGCCGCAGGGTCCGATTTTCTTGACAACATCTTTCGAGACCTGACCCAAGCCATGGCCCCCGGCAGCAGCATGGATGACGATGTCTCGGCCGTATTTTTCGAATACGGAGGGCCCTAGAGCGTATCCAGATGCAAACTGGCGAAATGACGGTCGCCGCCATTGCCCAACATCTCAACCGCGTCTGCAGTATACATCCACAACGCTTCGTGAAACGGTTCGGTCGGGGCGCCGATATTGCGGACGGGACGAGCGCGGTAGATCAGACAGACCTTTTCTGCCCATAAGTCATATTCCGGCATATAGGCGAACCGGCGAAATGCGCCGACACGACGTGGATTGGCCACCAGCCAGCCTGTTTCTTCGAAAACCTCTCGGTGAAGGGCCGTTATAGGCGATTCGCCGGGATCAATACCGCCGCCGGGCAATTGCAGATCAGGGCCGGGTTCCATCTGACAAGTCAGCAAAAGGTGCCGACCCCGGGGCAACAACGCGTAAACGCCGACCCTTCGTATGTATTTACGACCCGCTTGTGGGGTTTCACCGAACCGTCTGATCATGTATTGCCCCTTACAACCCGAATTGTTCGACCTATATGCTGGCGGTATGCCAACCTGTGGCGTGTAAGGAAACCCCATGTCTCTTGGAACCAAAATCGCGTGGGACGATACCGTCCTGCCCTTTCAACTCGATGTATCGGACATGCGTGGCCGCGTGGCCCGTCTGGACGGGGTGCTGGATGGCATCCTGAAACAACACGACTATCCCGAAAAGGTCGAGGCTCTGGTCGCTGAGATGGCCCTGCTGACCGCGTTGATCGGTCAGACGGTGTCCTTGCGCTGGAAGCTGTCCCTTCAGGTACAGTCCAAGGGCGCCGTTCGCATGATTGCCACCGATTACTATGCGCCCACCGAAGAAGGCGAACCGGCGCGCATTCGGGCTTATGCCAGCTTTGATCGGGACAGGCTGACCGATGCCAGCCCGTTCGATCAGGTGGGCGAAGGGTATTTTGCGATCATGATCGACCAGGGCGAAGGTACGCATCCCTATCAAGGGATCACTCCCTTGGCCGGCGGGTCGCTCAGCGCCTGTGCCGAAGCCTATTTTGCCCAGTCCGAGCAGTTGCCGACACGGTTCTCGCTGAGTTTTGGAAAATCGACCGAACCGGGCGTTGGCGAACATTGGCGCGCGGGCGGGATCATGCTGCAGCATATGCCCAAAGCCTCGCCGTTTGCGGCAACGGGCGAAGGCACCGGAGACATTCTGACCACCAGCGATCTGGTCGATGGCGAGGAAGGTGAAAACTGGGGCCGCGTGAATATCCTGCTGGATACGGTCGAGGATCTGGAACTGATCGGCCCGTCAACCGCGCCGACCGACTTGCTGGTGCGCTTGTTTCACGAAGAACAGCCCCGCGTCTATGACGCCCAGCCGGTGCAATTCGGATGTACCTGCTCTGAAGATCGCGTGCGGCAGAGCCTGTCGATCTATTCGGCGAAGGACATTGAAAAGATGACGACGCCCGAGGGCAAAGTCACCGCAGACTGCCAGTTCTGCGGCGCGCATTACGTGCTGGATCCCGGCACCGTCGGTTTTGATGCTGACCGGCCCTGATCCGACAGACGTGCTGCGGGCGGCGCTGAGCCGCCCCGGCGACGGGTCAAGTGATTTTGACCTGAACCCCGACACTGTATTGCCGGAAGGTCGGAAGCTGCGCCCGGCGGGGGTTCTGGTTCCGGTTTCCGTTGTCGGAAACACTCCGCGTGTGATCCTGACCAAGCGTTCGTCAGCGCTTAAACATCATCCAGGTCAGATTGCCTTTCCGGGCGGCAAGCAGGACAAAGGTGACGCCGATGTCACGGCCACCGCCCTGCGTGAGGCGCGGGAGGAGATCGGTTTGCCTCCGGACCTGCCGGACATTCTGGGCCATTTGCCGACCCATGAGACAGTGACATCCTTCACGGTCACCCCGGTACTCGCCATTCTGCGGGACAGGTTTCAGCCGGTACCGGAACCGGGCGAAGTGGATGAGGTGTTTTCGGTCCCGCTGGCGCATGTCCTTGATCCCGCAAACTACATTATTGAGTCGCGTCGCTGGCGGGGTCACAAACGGTATTATTTTACGGTGCCGTTCGGTCCCTATTATATTTGGGGCGCGACGGCCCGCATGCTACGGGGTCTGGCCGCGCGGGTGAGCGAATGACGCAAATTTCCGAAAGCTGGGTTTCCGATCCGGCGACACAAAAGGTTTGCGCGGTGTTGACGGACGGCGGGGCGCAGGCGCTGTTTGTCGGTGGCTGTGTGCGAAATGCGCTTTTGGGCGCGGCCGTGTCCGATATCGACATTGCGACGGACGCCCGCCCGCAGCAGGTTGTCGAGCTTGCGCAAAACGCGGGGCTGAAAGCGATCCCAACCGGGATTGATCATGGAACGATCACGGTGGTCTGTGATGGCGTCCCGCATGAGATCACCACCTTCCGCCGTGACATCGAAACTGATGGCCGCCGCGCGGTTGTGGCGTTCTCGGACAATATCCAAGAGGACGCGGCACGCCGGGACTTCACCATGAACGCACTTTATGCGCAGCCTGACGGGACGGTATTGGATCCACTGAATGGCCTGCCGGATTTGCGGGCACGGCGGGTGCGCTTCATCGGAACCGCAGAACACCGCATCCGTGAAGATTACCTGCGGTCTTTGCGCTATTTTCGGTTCCACGCTTGGTATGGTGATGCAGAGGCTGGGTTTGACGCGGATGCTCTGGCGGCGATTGCGTCCAATTTGGACGGATTGTCGGATTTGTCCCGCGAACGTGTCGGGGCCGAGCTTTTGAAATTGCTGGGTGCCCCCGATCCTGCACCCTCTGTCGCAGCCATGCGCAGCGTCGGCGTTCTGGCGCAACTTGTGCCGGGTGCAGATGATCGGGCCCTTGCGCCACTGATTATGTTGGAGCAGCAGGCAGGCGCCGCACCAGATCCCATCCGGCGGCTCGCCGCGATTGCGACGCCCGAAATTGCAAAGACCCTGCGCCTGAGCAAGGCGCAGCTTCAGCGACTTACTCAGATGCGGGATGAGGCAAGCGGGAACGCGTCTACCGCAGAGCTTGGGTTCCGATATGGCGAGGAAAGCGGTCTGCACAAAGTGCTTCTGAGATGCGCCTTTTTCGAACAGCCCTGGTCCGAGGAGATGCGCACCGACCTTCACGCCGGGGCCAAAGCCGAATTTCCAATCACCGCGTCAGACCTGATCCCCGAATTCACCGGCCCCGCGCTGGGCCGGAAACTGGCCGAGCTTGAGGCCCGCTGGATTGCTTCGGGTTTCGTGCTGACCCGCGACGATTTGCTGAGCGGCTGAGGCGTAGTCTCAAAAAGGGATGACAAGTCGCAGTCTTTGTGCTTACGTTCGCCTGTCACTTAAATGGAGGGATGCGAATGTATTACGGGATCTGGTTCGGCTAAAGCCGGGACACCTTGACCCGTTGGGGTGGTGTTCTAGCGCCATCTTTCTTCGCATGACCAATTTTCTGCTCAATCGGAGCACTCTCCATGTTTCGCTTTTTCGAAAACCTCGTTGACCCTTTTGCCGCCTACAAGGAAGCTGACACGCCGCCCACGCGGTTGTGGCCATTCATGTTGGAATACTCCAAGCCGTTCTATCGGGTATTCTTCTGGGCGGGGCTGATTTCAGTCATCGTAGCGGCAGTTGAGGTCGGGCTGATCTACTATATGGGTCGCGTAGTTGACCTGTTGACCGGACCGCCGGCCGAGGTGTGGAAGGCCCACGGGACTGAACTGATCCTGATGGCCCTTTTTGTCCTTTTGCTGCGGCCCATGTTGCATGTCGTGGATGTGCTGTTGTTGAACAACACGATTCTGCCGAACTTTGGCACCCTTATCCGCTGGCGCGCGCATAAACATGTGCTGCGTCAGTCCGTGGGCTGGTTCGAGAATGACTTTGCGGGCCGCATCGCCAACCGGATCATGCAAACGCCCCCGGCAGCGGGCGAAGCGGTGTTTCAGGTCTTTGACGCGATCTCTTTCTCGCTGGCCTATTTGATCGGGGCGGCGGTGCTGCTTATGGCGGCTGATCCGCGCCTTTTGCTGCCACTGCTGGTCTGGTTTGTCCTGTATGGATTGCTGGTTCGTTGGACGGTTGCTCGGGTAGGTCCCGCGTCGCAGGCGGCGTCCGATGCGCGGTCTGCCGTGACGGGGCGGGTGGTCGACAGCTACACCAACATCCACTCGGTCAAGATGTTCGCCCATGACGCGCAGGAACTGGACTATGCCCGCGAAGCCATCGAAGAAACACGCCGAACCTTCCAGATCGAGATGCGGATTTTCACAATCATGGATGCGGTTCTGGTCACACTGAACGGTCTGTTGATTGTCGGAGTTGTTGGCTGGGCGATTGCGTTATGGATGCAGGGCAGCGCCTCGGTTGGGGTGGTCGCGGCGGCTACCGCTTTGACTCTGCGGCTGAACGCGATGACCGGTTGGATCATGTGGGCGCTGACCAGCTTTTTCCGTCAGCTTGGTGTTGTGGCCGAGGGGATGCAGACGATTGCGCAACCCATTGATCTGTTGGATGTGCCGGGCGCCAAACCGTTGCAATTGTCCAATGGTCAGATCGACATTCGTGATCTGTCCCACCATTACGGGCGCAAGACCGGGGGTTTGGACCACGTCAATCTAACCATTCAGCCGGGTGAAAAGATCGGTCTGATCGGGCGGTCCGGAGCCGGGAAATCGACCCTAGTAAAGCTACTTTTGCGGTTTTATGACGTCGAGCAGGGTGCGATCCTGATCGACGGTCAGAACATCGCGCAGGTCACGCAGGACAGTTTGCGCAGTCATATCGGCATGGTGCAACAAGACAGCGCGCTGCTGCACCGCTCGGTCCGAGATAACATCCTCTATGGTCGTCCTGACGCGACCGAGGCTCAGATGATCGCCGCCGCCAAACAGGCCGAAGCGCATGAGTTCATCCTTGATCTGCAAGACCCACAAGGGCGCACGGGTTATGACGCGCATGTGGGTGAGCGCGGAGTGAAACTGTCTGGTGGGCAACGTCAGCGGGTGACCTTGGCGCGTGTGATCCTGAAGGATGCGCCGATCCTGCTGTTGGATGAAGCGACATCTGCCCTAGATTCCGAGGTCGAAGCTTCGATACAGGAAACTCTTTACGGCATGATGCAAGGTAAAACCGTGATCGCCATTGCCCACCGGCTGAGTACCATTGCCCAGATGGACCGCATTCTGGTCATG
This sequence comes from Ruegeria sp. HKCCD7251, assembly GCF_013031165.1. Taxonomy (NCBI): domain Bacteria; kingdom Pseudomonadati; phylum Pseudomonadota; class Alphaproteobacteria; order Rhodobacterales; family Roseobacteraceae; genus Ruegeria; species Ruegeria sp. HKCCD7251. Next base: position 122,853 of record NZ_WPZC01000005.1, read on the forward strand.
GACGACGGAAGAATTGTAGAGCAAGGCGGCCATGCCGAGCTGTTGTCCCATGGTGGGCTTTACGCCCAGTTCTGGGCGCGGCAATCTGGGGGCTTCCTGAACCCGGAGGCCGCGGAATGAGGATCGCTGACCTCATAAATCCGTTCAAAAACATCGAAACGCCCCCGCCGCAAACACTGGGGGCGTTCATTCGCTGGTGCTTGTCCGGCGCGTGGCCCATGCTGTTTGTCGCGGCCTTCTTTTCCGCAACCGCTGGCGCGATGGAGGCCGGAACTGCCTGGATTCTGGGATTGGTGGTCGACATTGCAACCGCAGGCGGGCCCGAGAGCTTTCTGACCGCTAGCAACATGTGGATGATATTCGGCGCAGTTGCCTTTTTCATGCTGTTGCGCCCGGCATTGTTCGGGTTGTCCTCACTGTCGAACAATTACATCGTAATGCCCAATATCACGCCGCTGGTTCTGGCCAAGCTGAACCGTTGGACATTGGGGCAGTCCGTCACCTATTTCGACGACGACTTCGCCGGACGGATCGCCCAGAAGCAGATGCAAACTTCGAATGCGATGGCGTCGGTCGTGTCCGAGACCATCAGTGCGATCGTCTTTGCCCTCGCCTCGCTTGTAGGTTCACTCCTTTTGTTAGGGTCTATTCATCCGCTTGTCATGCTGCCCTTCACGGCTTGGCTCGCCGTTTATTTCCTGCTTATCCGCTGGTATTTGCCGCGCATCCGCAAACGCTCGGCCGCGCGGGCTGGGGCGCGGGCGATGGTGTCGGGGCAGGTGGTCGACACCATCACGAACATCAAGACCGTAAAGCTGTTTGCGCATTCTGCCTACGAAGATCAGGCTGCCCGCAATGCGATGGTCGACCTGCGGGAACGGTCGCTGGAGTTCGGTAGTTTGTCTGCCAGTTTCAGGTTCATTCTGATGACGCTGGCAGGTGTGCTGCCGGTTGTGCTGATGGGCGCAACGATCTGGTTGTGGCAGGCGGGAATTGCAACGGCAGGCGACATCGTTGCGGCGGGCGCAGTTTCTATCCGTATTGCCCAGATGACAGGCTGGGTCAGTTTCACGCTGATGGGCCTCTATGCGAATGTCGGTGAGATTGAGAATGGAATGATGACTCTCGCCAAACGGGACCGGATTGTGGACACAGCAAACGCGTCCGATCTGCAGGTGCAGGACGGTCGGATCGAGTTTGACCATGTCAGCTTTGCTTATGGGCGCGATGTCGGCGGTGTAAGCGATGTGAATATGACCGTATATCCGGGTGAGAAGCTGGGCATAGTCGGCGCTTCCGGGGCAGGGAAGTCAACTTTGGTTTCCTTGCTATTGCGGCTCTATGACGGGGAAAAGGGCACAATTCGCATCGACGGTCAGGATGTACGTCAAGTGACACAGGACAGCTTGCGCAGGCATATCGGTATGGTCACGCAGGAAACTGCGATGTTCAACCGCTCGGCGCGTGAAAACATCCTGTATGGCCGTCCTGATGCCACAGAAGCCGAGATGATCGCCGCGGCACAAAAGGCAGAGGCGCACGAATTTATCCTTGGCTTGCAGGACGCCCACGGTCGCACAGGATATGATGCCCATCTGGGTGAGCGTGGCGTAAAACTCAGCGGGGGACAGCGCCAGCGGATCGCCCTGGCGCGTGCGATCCTGAAAGACGCGCCGATCCTTGTATTGGATGAGGCGACATCTGCGCTGGATTCCGAGGTAGAAGCCTCGATCCAAGCCGCCCTGCACCGCGTGATGCGGGGCAAGACCGTCCTTGCGATTGCACACCGGCTTTCAACGCTGCGAGAGATGGACCGGATCATCGTGCTGGATCAGGGGCGCATTGTCGAATCCGGCACTCATGACGATCTGCTGGAACAGGGCGGCCTTTATGCACGGTTCTGGCATCGTCAGTCTGGTGGCTTCATTCAAGCAGAGGCTGCGGAATAGCTTTTAGCTGATTGGCTCGGGTGGTCCGGCGGCGTTTTTATGTTCAACCCGACCGTGACGGTGTCAAAGGGGTTTTGTTGCGGGCAAAGCCCCGGTATCAGGCGGATCATGACGCAGACATTCACCATAACGCGCCTTGGTCATCAGGGGGATGGCATTGCCGAAGGCCCCGTTTTTGCACCGCGCACCTTGCCGGGAGAAGCGGTCAGCGGCACCGTTGTCGGGCAGCTTTTGACCGAGGTCCGGGTCGAAACCCCCTCGGATCAAAGGGTCAAGGCGCCGTGCCGCCACTACAAGTCTTGTGGTGGATGCCAACTGCAACATGCATCAGACGCATTTGTCGCCGACTGGAAGGTCGAAATTGTGCGCAAGGCGCTGGATGCGCAGGGGATCGAAGCGGACATGCGCCCAATCCATACCTCACCCGAACGGTCCCGGCGTCGGGCAACCGTTGCTGTGCGGCGCACGAAAAAGGGCACTTTGGCTGGGTTCCATGGCCGCGCATCCGATACGATTTCCGAAATCCCGGATTGCCATTTGCTGCATCCCGACCTGATCGCCGCGATCCCGGTGGCCGAGGCGTTGGCCCTGCTGGGGGGCAGCCGAAAAGGGGTTCTGGCCGTGACGCTGACCCTGTCCGAGGGTGGTCTGGACGTGGCAGTCAAAGGCGGCAAGCCATTGGACGGCCCGCTTGAGCTGGCCCTTGCGCAGGCGACCGAACACCATGGTCTTGCACGGCTCAGTTGGGATGACGAGGTTATCGCCACGCGGCAGCAGCCGGTTCAACGCTTTGGGACGGCCGAAGTCGTACCTCCGCCCGGCGCGTTTCTGCAGGCCACCAAGGACGGCGAACAGGCTCTATTACAGGCTGTTTTGCAGGCAACCGAGGGGGCAAAGCGCGTTGTCGACCTGTTCGCAGGCAGCGGTACCTTTTCGCTTCCACTAGCGCAGACCGCCGAAGTTCACGCAGTGGAAGGCGAGGCCGAAATGTCGGCCACGCTGGATCAGGGGTGGCGCAAGGCTAAAGGGCTGAAGCGGGTAACGACCGAGGCGCGCGACCTGTTCCGCCGACCCTTGATGCCGGATGAACTTAGGCATTTTGACGCGATCGTGCTGGACCCGCCGCGCGCAGGGGCCGAGGCGCAGGTGTCCGAGCTGGCGCAGGTAAAACGCCCAGTGATTGCTTATGTCTCTTGCAACCCGGTTACATTCGCCCGTGACGCAAAAACGCTGGTTAACGCGGGTTACACCCTTGAATGGGTACAAGTGGTTGACCAGTTTCGGTGGTCGTCACATGTCGAACTTGCCGCCCGCTTTACTCTGAACTCATAACCCTGACAGGAGAGCACCCGAATGGGGATCACCCAACGCCTGCAGACAATCATCGACGCCCCGGCTTTTGGCCATTTCATCACCGGAGTCATCCTGTTCAATGCGGTCCTGCTGGGGATGGAGACATCTCCGACCCTGATGGAGCTGGCAGGCCCGGTGATCGTGACATTGGATCAGCTATGTCTGGCCATCTTTGTTGCCGAAATCTCGATGAAGCTGATTGCCACGGGGCGGAATTTTTTCAAGAACGGGTGGAACAACTTTGATTTCCTGATTGTGAGCATCGCCCTTGTGCCCAGTGCGGGCAGCCTGTCGGTTTTGCGGGCGCTGCGTATTCTCAGGGTGCTGCGCGTGATTTCGGTTGCGCCCCGTTTGCGCCGGGTGGTCGAAGGGTTCATTTCAGCCTTGCCGGGCATGGCCAGTGTGTTCCTTCTGATGGCGATCCTGTTTTATATTGGCGCGGTGATTTCGACCAAGCTGTTCTCGGAGTCTTTCCCGGACTGGTTCGGCGATCTTGGCCTGTCAGCCTATACGCTATTCCAGATCATGACGCTGGAAAGCTGGTCGATGGGCATCGTGCGCCCGGTTATGCAGGTTTATCCCTATGCGTGGGTTTTCTTTGTGCCATTCATCATGGTCACGACCTTTGCCGTTGTGAACTTGCTGGTGGGTTTGATCGTGAACTCGATGCAAGATGCCCACCACGCCGAGGATGAGGTAAAGACCGATGCCTACCGCGATGAGGTGCTAGAGCGCCTTGAATCCATCGAACGTCGCTTAATTGAGCAGTCGAACATCAAAAAGTGATTTCAGTTTTTCGGATTTCTGGCATAATCCTGAAAAAAACAAAACGGCAGGCAGTGAAACATGGATCGTCGAGCATTTGGATTGGGTGCTATGGCAACGCTGGGCCTTTCGGCCTGCGCCTCGGCAAACCCCAGATTTCTGACATATGATGGACCAGAAGTGACATCTTTGGTCATCAACAAAAGTGCGCGGAAGATGTATCTTCTGCACAACGAACACGTTCTAAAAGAATACAAGGTGGATCTGGGTTTTGCGCCCGCGGGGACCAAGACCAAACGCGGTGATGGTCGCACGCCCGAAGGCACGTACCTGATCGACCGCCGCAATCCCAACAGCAGTTATCACCTGTCCCTCGGGATTTCTTACCCAAACTCGGATGACGTTGCACAGGCAAAGGCAGCAGGCGTTGATCCCGGTGGCGATATCTTTATCCACGGCCAGCCCAACAAGCGATCTGAACGCAAACGCGCGAAAAAGACGCCGGATTGGACGGCCGGATGCATTGCGGTCAAGAATGAAGAGATTGAAGAAATCTACGCAATGGTGAACCGCGGTACGCTGATCACTCTGCGCCCTTAACAGGTTTCCACGCACCAAATCCGAATTGCATATAGTCGCGCTGGTAGGCATCTGCCGCCAGCGTTTCGAGCGCTTCGTCGTAGATCTCGCCTAGCGTGTAAGGGCTGTCAGGGTCGGTTATTGTTGGCACCAGCGGGGTTTCGTGCCCCAGCGACCGGGCCAGATTGGGAAGGGCTGATGCCAGTTCTTCTTCCCTCAGGATCACATCGGGCAGGGCAAATGACACCATTCCTTCCAACACCTGCGCCTGACTGCACCACATTCCGTCAACGCGAACCGGCGTCTGACCCGCAAGGTTCTGGCGCAGAAACTGCAAGAAAGCGGAAAATGCCTCTAGGTGTTGGTCGATAGGGTAGTTGTCTTTGCGCAATTGGCCTGGAATGGGAATTTTGAACCGATTGCGCAGCATATTGCGGATCTTCAGATAAGAACCCGGTCCGGTGCTTAGGATTTTAGAACAAAAAACGGAATGCGCACGGGCCAACGGATGGCGCAGCACGGTGAACTTCCGGTGACCGGGATGGGAAACCATCCACCTCCGTGCCTGCTTTCGGTTCTGGTTGGTGATCAGGGCATCCATGTCCACCCCATCCAGATCAGCCAGCCATTGCGAAACCTGTGCTTCAACCCCTCCGCGCACAGGCAGGTACATCAGTGGTGTGTTCGGCGCGGCCACGTAGTTGGCTACTGCCGGACCACGCTGGGGTTCAAAATTGGGGGTGCGATACAGATTGAACCTGTCGACTTGGGACAAGTCACGCTCAAGCTGATCCGGGTTTGTGACCTTGGACTGGGTCGCCTCGGGGTTTTGAGGTTTCAGCGTGTCATCAAGTTCCGTAAGCCGCCCGGCAACACCCAGCCATTCTGCCAGACCATTCAGCGATTCCAGCCGATTTAAATCGTCATACGCGATGTAGAATGGGGTCTGACCCGAGTCTTGCAGGTGATGAAGCAGCAAAAGTTGGAAATTCTGCTGTTGGTCCAGGTATTTCTGAAACTCGACCACTTTAAATTCGATGCGGGCCTCACGCCTGCGTTTCACGTTTTTTAGCTGCCACTGCTTGGTTTCCCGCGCAATTTGCAACGATATGAAACTGTCCAAGGGATTTCGCGTCAGGATAATCTTGGCGCAGCGGGGATCGCTTAGAACAGGCTCTAACACGCGTGGATCGTGGCCATCAAAAAAGCGGAAACCATTCAGGCCACAAGGCGCTTCGCGGATCGCGTCCAGCAGGTCGGTCGGATTCTGGTCCCGCTGCTCAATCGAAATGCCCAGCAGTTCTTCGGTTTTCAATCGCCCTATGAAATGCGGGTTGAACGCCTCGCCGTGGCTGGTGACCCCGTCCAATGCGTTCAGGTTGGCCTCCAGCAGGTTTGAGCCCGTGCGCATGGCGGCAAGAATAACGAAATAGTCGAATTTTTGGCTCATATCCGGTTATCGCACCAAATAAGGTTTTGGATATGGCCTGACCTGTTTTCCGAACACGTCGTCTGACGGAAAGTCGCCCATCATGTAGGGATGCATCCCCTGGTTCTTGAGGTTTTGCAGGAATTGGCCAAATCCCGAAAGGTCAACCATGGTCGGGGTCTGTGTGAGATGGCTTTGGTTTTGAATGCCTATTTCGCCGACCACCGTCTGAAGCGGTTCCATCGGTGTTTCAACAAATTCCGCAAGAGACCACGTTCGAACCCGCGCCTTGGTCCACACCGAGTTCAAAACCTCAAGCTGTTTGGTTTCGATCTGCTGAAGCCGGGCGGCCTCGTTGCGAATGTCCGAGAAATTCAGGTTGGACCGAAACAGAGGGATGGCCCATGCGCCGGTGATCACCGAGACTTGGGCATTCTTGTCACGCGCCAGAAACCAGTTGATCTTTTGTGTATCACGGGGCCCGAACTGAAAACACTGCCGCTCGCCTCGGGTATTCCAGACAAGGTTGGATAGAAAGGCGGTCGGGTTATAGTCCCGCAATTTCGCACAATCGCTCAATGCGCCGTTTATGATGGTTTCTCCGCCCGAGAACTCTGCCCGGCTGGGTGCGAAAAGGTGGCCGTGCACGCGCCCGCCTGTTGTTTCAGTCAGCCAAGGCTCAAAATCCTCGAACAGTTCAGCAAAGCCCTGAAAGACGGAATATGGGAAACAGGTCAGGCCATTCTCGCTGCCATGACGGGGAAAGCGGCTTTGCATATACAGCCCGTCCCGTCCCCGTGTGCGGCGCTCGACCGCCTTTGAGAATACGCGGTCGATCTTCCCCGGATTGGGTTCTGCTGGTTTCATTGTGCCAGCCTGATCGGCGAGAAAGGACTGATACAGTCGATCCGCGTCGCGCCAGACCTTACGGGCCACAAAGCAATCAGACCTGCGCAAAAGCTGCAGGTGGTCGTCGTAGAAGATATGCGGGCGCCCCTGATAGTCGAATTTGGACAGGGTGAGTGACCGACTTTCGATTTGGATCGAATAAAGGCGCGCCAATGTCTGAAAATAGCTTTCGTCGGGTATCCAGACCCGGCGAAAATACCGATCATACACCTTGCGCTTGGGGTCCTGCAAAATGGCGGACAGCGTCTGACGGGTCAGGCACCACCATTGGCTGCCCATGTGTGGCACCAATCCTTTGGGGATGCGGCGCCGCATCCCAAGCGCTCGTTGCAGCCGGACGTACAGATCGAACAGCTTGCGGTGCTTGCGCCACGAGAACGGAAACCTCAGCGTGAACCTTTCCTGATCCAGCCCTCCGATGGTCCAGCTAACATCGGCAGTGGTTGCGCTTTCGATGAAATCCACGCGTGGACGTTCCGCAAGATAGTCAACGAGTTCGGAAACCGGTCGCAGTGGAAGACAGGCACCCGACGACAAGTAAACGTGGTGAACATCCGGGAACGCGTCCAGCATCAGTTCGGCCGCGGATTGCGAGGCTGCCACGATGCTCCACCCACCCCACTGGCACGTGTGTCGCTCGGAAAATCGGATGAGCGGCGTGTCCGCACAGGATGTGGCCAGATCGGAATATGCCTTGTCCGAGACTTTTTGATCGACGTGAATGACAACAGGACACCCGGCGGTGGCCCAATGGCGCGCAACCTGCTCGACCCGGTGCAGCGCAGAATGAACTAGCATGACGATGCCAAGTTTGCTCATGCCCAGTTTCCTTTGGACATGAGCCCCAGAATTTCGAGCTGCCGCCAGTTGATGTATTTCTCGGACCAGTCGCACCAAAAGACGGGCTGGTCTTCCAACCCTTGAGCATAGGCGCGGTATTCCCCCGATCTTCGATAGTGTTGGCCGCGCTCCATTTCTTCGCGGGCCTTATCTCCCAAAGTGTCGATCAGCTTGGCATGCAGCAGCGCCCCGCTGGTCTTTTCGCCGCCCCATTCGTCATAAACTTGGTTCAGGCCGCGCGGCAGCAGAGAGTGGGTCGAACTGACATAAACATAGCGCCGGTCCCACTTGACCAGCGGTATCTTGTTCAGCGCGGGGGCTTTGGATGGGTTGTCCCGGAAAAACACCCGCGCGCGTGGGCCGCCCTGAATCCACAGGTTTCCGTAGTCGTGGTTCTTTGTGATCATGTAGTTGCCCGAGTCGAACCAGCGGGCGATTTCGAACGGGTCCTGACCCTCAGTGTAGGGTTCGGCTTCAACAGGGCCACGCGGGTACATGTCGATCAGCATCGTGCCAAAACTGCGTACGGCGCATCCGTCCAGCCAATCGGTCAATGCCCGCACCGGGCGGGTGTCGCAGAACGGGTAAATAAAGAACTCATCCGGGTCGACTGTCAGAACCCAATGACCATGCGCGTATTTGCGCAGCAGGTAATTCGACCAGTCGATGCCGAACGTAGCCCGCTTATAGCTTGCATCAGCCCGCCAGACTGAAACATCCGGTTGATCGGCTAGAAATGCGCCGGTTCCGTCATCACTGTCATTGTCGACGAACAAAAAGTGATTGACCCCCAGACGGCGGTAATATTCCAGAAAGAATGGCAGGCGAATTTTTTCGTTTCGCACGACGCTCACCAACAGGACATCACGCCGTTTGATATTCTGTGTTTTCGTCGAAACGGCCGTAAGATCACGCCGTTTTCTAAGGCAGCGCAATATACGGCGCTTGCGCCGCAATCTCATTCGGTAAGAATCTAACAGGCTCACGTGACTGCCCTACCTTTTGATTTACGCGAGCATACCCGGGGCCTGGATCAGCCAGAGTGGTGCCGGGTCATTATCGGATTATGCCACTTTTCCATCTATCGAGGCAACGCATTTACAAGCCGTTAGCCGAAGAGGCCGAATTTTCAATCAATATTGCCCATCAGCCCAAGCTGCTGCAGTTGCCTCCAGCCTGTGTAACGCTCTGACTGAGGTGTCCACATTAAGGGGCGATTAATTATCCCGTCATAATAGTCCGCGAACTGATCGGGGTTATGGAAATGCTGCCGCCGGGTTTTTTCGACCTTCGATTTCTCGATCACCTCGGGCAGAAACTTGGTGTGCAGTAATACGCCCGACGGTCTGCTGTCATCTGGACCGTCATAGGCGGCGTTCAATTTTCGCGGTAAAGCCGAATGGCACGAATTTACGTAAGCATACCGCCGGGACCACCGAACCAGAGGAAGCTTGTTCAATGTCGGGGACTGCCGCGGCGTGTCGGCAAAGAACATTCGTTCGCGCGCGCCGCCCTGTACCCATAGATTTCCCAAGGGAGATTGCCGTTTTGCGCGGTAAGGACCGGGGTCAAACCAGCTCAGAACTGCAGTTGGGTCAGTGTCGGGTTCATAGCCCTGAACCCCCAGCTGTTCCTTGGGATAAAGGTCCAGCATCAGCGCGCCAAACGCGTCGCGACCCTGTTGGTCCAGAAGGGACGTCAGATCATGAAGGGATTGCGTATCATGCTCTGGGTAGATCAGCAGCTCATCGGCATCCACCATTAGCGTCCAGTGCTCGTGCCCATGCCGCATCTGTAACCAGGTCAGCCAGTCCAGCCCGTACCGCGCATCGCGATAGCCGGCATGCGTCTGCCACAGCGACACGTCCGGCTGGTCGCAAAGAAACACGACCGACCCGTCCTCGCTGCCGTTATCCACAATCAGAAAGTGATCCACACCCAAGGCCCGATAGTGCCGCAGAAACCAGGGCAGGCGGGTAATTTCGCTCCGAAGGGTCGTAAAGGCCAGAATGTCGCCCGGTTTGATCGCGCGGGTTCGATCCAATAGCGGAGTCAACTGGCGGCGGCTGCGAAATGATCTCCACAACAGCCGCCGTCGTTTCAGGCGCAGCCGGTACTTCTGCACCCATGAAAGGGGCGGCAGAATATCCTCGGTACCGGTCACAGGGGGCTCATTTCTCGTAATGGCCGTTTTGATGCCAGCGCCACGCATCGGCAATCATCGTTTCTAACGTAGATCTATTCGGCGCCCAGCCTAGTTCGTCACCGGCGCGCACCGACCCTGAGACCAGCTTGGTGCAGTCCCCGGCCCGGCGCGGTCCGATGGAATAGGGCACGTCGCGATTGGTGACGGACGTGGAATGTCCGATAACCTCCATCACGGAAAATCCGCTGCCTGTCCCAAGGTTGAACACGCGGCTGCCCTTGTCCTGTTCCAGCCAGTTCAGACCCAGAACATGCGCATCGACCAGATCGCAGACATGGACATAGTCGCGGATGCAGGTTCCGTCCGGTGTGTCATAGTCGGTGCCAAACACCGTCAGGCCGTCGCGCTTGCCGTCGATGGCATCCAGCATCAGCGGGATCAGATGAGTTTCAGGGCGGTGGAATTCGCCCACCTCACCGTCAGGGTCCGCGCCTGCAACGTTGAAATACCGGAAAATCACGTGGTTCAGACCATGCGCTGCCTGAAAGTCGCGCAGAATATCTTCGATCGCCCGTTTGGATGCACCATATGCGTTAAGCGGTTCCTGCGGCGTGTTTTCGTCCAGCACGACATTGTCGTGTTCGCCATAAGTGGCGCAGGTCGATGAGAACACGAAGTTCAGGCACCCGGCGGCAACGGCGGCCTCGATCAGAGACAGCGATCCGGTGACATTGTTGGTCCAGTATTTGCCCGGTTCCGACATCGCCTCACCCACCTGGCTGAGGGCCGCGAAATGCATCACGGCGGCGGGCTGGTATTTGGCGAAAACCTCGTCTAGCCGGGCGCGGTCCAATAGGTCGCCCTGTTCAAAGGGGCCGAATTTCACAGCGTCCTGCCAACCGGTAATCAGGTTGTCAAAGGTCACAGGCGTGTATCCTGCTTGCGACAACGCTTTGCAGGCATGCGACCCGATGTAGCCGGCACCGCCGGTCACAAGAATATTAGTCATTCAAAAGTCCAATTTGTCTTGCCGCCCAGAAAGGCCGATTATTTCTGATATGCACCGCGGTCAGTCCAGCCCCATGGCGGCCATCATCTGTTCCAGTTTCGGCACGTCCTGCGGGTTGTTCAGTTCCCAGAACTGACGACCCTTGGCTTCAACCTCGACGCAAAGAACCTTGCGCCCGTTTTCCATGAAGCGCAGTTGTTCCAGACCTTCCAACTGTTCCAGCGGGCCAACGGGCCATGTGGGGTAAGCAGCCAGAGCATCGGGACGATAGGCATAAACGCCGACGTGGTGAAAAACTGGGGTGTCGTCCGCCGATGCATAGGTCTGGGCGGTATAGGGAACCACTTCTTTCGAAAAATACATGGCGCTGTGATCTGCGGCGAAGACGGCGGTCGTGCCGCCGACGCGCCCGTGCTTGCGATCGTTCAGAAGGCTGTTCAGCGCATCACCGTCGCAGCGCAGAACCGGTGTGGCGACGCCTGCATCTGGTGCGTCGCGCAGCCCTGCGATCAGGTCTTCGACGAACCAATGCGGGGTCAGCGGTGCGTCGCCCTGTAGGTTGACCACGATGTCATAGCCCATGCCCAGATTGGCGTGGGTTTCTGCACAGCGTTCGGTGCCATTTCCACAAGATTCCGAGGTCATGACAACTTCGGCCCCGAATTCTTCGGCCGCGTCACGGATGCGGTCGTCATCGGTGGCGACAACCACCTTGTCCACACCGGATACGGAACAGGCCGCGCGCCATGACCGTTCAATCAGGGTCATTGCTTTGCCACTTGCTCCGGTCAGGGGAACCAGGGGTTTGCCCGGATAGCGGGTCGAGGCATAGCGGGCGGGAATGGCGATCAGAACGGACATCAGGCTTCCTTCAGGTCAACACCCGGAGCGTAGGCGATGAAGAACGGGTTTGCATAGCCGTCCTTGCCATAGGTCAGAGGTGTATGGTCGTCAAAGCGAACCACATTACCGCCAGCGCCTGCCAGAACGGCGTGACCTGCGGCTGTGTCCCACTCCATCGTGCGGCCGACGCGGGGGTACAGATCGGCCTCACCCGTTGCCACCAGACAAAATTTCAGCGATGAGCCGGCGCTTTTGCTGTCCTGCACCTGATACTTATTGATGTAATCCTCGGTCGCCTGATCCCGGTGTGATTTCGAAGCCACGATCAAAAGTGCGGAATTGTCCGGTTTAGAGACTGAGATCGAGGTCGTTTCGCCGATATTGTCCTTATCGAGCGCGCCGGTTTCCTCAACCGATTGTCCGTCGGGTTGCGTGTAAAACATGCGTCCTTTGGCAGGGGCATAGACCACACCTCGGGTCGGCGTGCCATTTTCAACAAGTGCGATGTTCACGGTGAAATCGCCGCGGCGGTTGATGAATTCCTTGGTCCCGTCCAGTGGGTCGACGATCAGGAACGTGTCGCCTTTTTCCGAGTGCGAGTCTGCCTGTTCCTCGGTCACCAGCAGAATATTCGGGAAAGCGTCGCGCAAACCCGCCGAGATCAGGGCGTCTGCGGCCTCATCAGCTTCGGTCACTGGGCTGGAGTCGGATTTGACCTTCACGTCGAAATCATCCGAATTATAGATTTCCATGATCTTGTCGCCAGCTTCCAAAGCCAATCGGCGGATGACGGGGATAAGGGCGTCGTACGTCACAAAAATGCTCCGTTCCTGTGATTTGTTGATTGAATATTCTGTCGGCCTTATGATGTGCCAGTTACGGATCGGCAAGAATTTCGTGACAGTTTACAGGCGATTGGGCAGGAAACGACGCACGCGTGTTTTATTTTAAGCGAAATCAGACCCTTTTGGGTGGCGCGTTCACAACGGCTGAACTGGTGTTTCACGCCGTCGTGCGCAACATCCGCGCGGGTCATTCCAACGCAATTATCGCAATTGTGAAGAATGTCATTCAGGTTCTGGCACTGCTCACTGTCTTTTACCTGATAATGTCCTTTCTTGGGACCCGCGTTGCGAAGGTTCGGGGTGAGTTCATTTTGTTTCTGCTGTCGGGTATCTTTCTGTTCCTCACACATGTCAAAGCGGTTGGTGCAGTGTCCGGTGTTGGTACCGGCGACAACCCGATGATGCTGCATTCGCCGATGAACATGATGGTGGTTCTGTTGGCTGCCGCGTTTGGAACGCTTTATACGCAGTTGGTATCTATTTTTGTGATCCTGTTCGGTTACATAGTCGTCGTTGCCCCGTTGGAAGTTCAAGATCCAGGCGGTGCGTTCTACATGCTGATATTGGCCTGGTTCACGGGGTGCGCTGTAGGTGTGGTGTTCATGGCCCTGAAGCCGTGGTTTCCAACGACTTCGACGATTCTGAGCACGATTTATCGCAGATTGAACATGGTCTTTTCGGGAAAGATGTTCGTGGCAAACGCGCTGGGCGGTTTCATGTTGACGATGTTTGCGTGGAACCCGTTGTTTCATATCATCGACCAGTGCCGCGGATTTGTGTTTCGGAACTATTTTCCGCGCAACACCAACTGGGAATATCCAATCTGGGTTGGCTTGACGCTGTTGCTGATTGGTCTGTTGGGAATTTTCTACACGCGCCAGCAAATCTCGCAGAGCTGGAACGCGCGCCGCTAACTGGCTACGCGAAGGGTCAGGTTGATCCTTCCGCCTTTCGGCAACAGCTTGGATGACCCGAACCGGATGCGATCCACGCCGTGATAGGTCAGGCGCGCAGGGCCACCCATAATCACGACATCGCCCGAGTTCAGCCAGATCGACTCGGTCTTGCCGCCTCGGGCGCTGTTGCCAATGCGGAACAAGGCGTCATCGCCAAGCGAAATTGAGAGAACCGGCCAGGAAAAATCTGCTTCGTCCTTGTCCTGATGCAGCCCCATTCGGGCATTTTCGCCGTAATAGTTGATCAGGCAGCAATCCGGGTCACGTTCCGCGCTGGCCAGATCGCGCCAGACTGCAAGAATGGGTTCGGGGATTGACGGCCAACTGACCCCTTTGGGATGCTGCGACTGATACCTGTAGCCCGCGCGATCTGTCACCCAACCCAACGATCCGGCCGAGGTCATGCGAACGGACATTTCCTTGCCCGAGGGCGTAACAGGCCGGAACAAAGGCGCGGACTTCAGAATCGGGCGCAGTACCTCGACCAGCCCTGTTTGTTCAGTGCTGTCCAGATAGGCTTTTCTGATGTCGAAATCGCGCAAAATCAGCCGCGCCATCGCAGAATCCTCAATCCTTGCCAAAACCTTGCGAAAAAAGGCCACAGAATCCCGAAAACCTGCGATTTACACCGCTTGCAGGCTTTTGGTCCCGCCCTTATATACGCCGGGACGCGTGATGGTGTAGGGCTATTGCGCAAATCAGATCGGGGGCGGGTGCCATAACGGGTCCGGACCTCGGACATCGCCTTGAAGAGAAAGGGATTGAACATATGAGTAAAGTAATCGGGATTGACCTCGGAACCACCAACTCGTGCGTGGCCATCATGGACGGCTCGCAGCCGAAGGTCATCGAAAACGCCGAAGGGGCGCGGACCACGCCCTCGATCGTCGCCTTCACCGAAGATGAGCGACTGGTCGGTCAGCCTGCAAAACGTCAGGCGGTCACCAACCCCGACAACACGATCTTTGGCGTCAAGCGTCTGATCGGCCGTCGTGTGGATGATGCAGAAGTCGAAAAAGACAAGAAAATGGTGCCTTATGCCATCGTCAATGGCGGCAATGGCGACGCATGGGTTGAAGCCCGTGGTGAAAAGTACTCCCCAAGCCAAATCTCGGCGTTCACTCTGGGCAAGATGAAGGAAACCGCCGAAAGCTATCTGGGTGAGGAAGTCACGCAGGCGGTTATCACCGTTCCAGCCTATTTCAACGACGCACAGCGTCAGGCTACCAAAGACGCTGGTAAAATCGCTGGTCTGGAAGTGCTGCGGATCATCAACGAACCGACAGCGGCCGCTCTGGCCTATGGTCTGGACAAGGAAGAAACCCAAACCATCGCGGTTTATGACCTTGGTGGCGGTACCTTCGACGTGACCATCCTGGAAATCGACGATGGCCTGTTCGAGGTCAAGTCGACCAACGGCGACACCTTCCTGGGTGGTGAAGACTTTGACATGCGCATCGTCAACTACCTGGCGGATGAGTTTAAAAAAGAGCATGGCGTCGACCTGTCGCAAGACAAGATGGCCCTGCAGCGTCTGAAAGAAGCTGCCGAGAAAGCCAAGATCGAACTGTCCTCGACCTCGCAGACCGAAATCAACCAGCCGTTCATCTCGATGGGCGCCAACGGCCAGCCGCTGCACATGGTCATGAAACTGACCCGTGCCAAGCTGGAATCGCTGGTGGGCGATCTGATCAAGAAGTCGATGAAGCCTTGCGCGGCTGCACTGAAAGATGCGGGTCTGTCGGCTGGCGACGTGGATGAGGTTGTTCTGGTCGGTGGTATGACCCGGATGCCGAAAGTGATCGAAGAGGTCACCAAATTCTTCGGTAAAGAGCCGCACAAAGGCGTAAACCCAGACGAAGTGGTTGCCATGGGCGCCGCCATTCAGGCCGGTGTTCTGCAGGGCGACGTTAAAGACGTGGTTCTGCTGGACGTTACCCCACTGTCGCTGGGTATTGAAACGCTGGGTGGCGTGTTCACCCGTCTGATCGACCGCAACACGACCATCCCGACGAAAAAGTCTCAGGTTTTTTCGACCGCCGAGGACAACCAGAACGCCGTGACCATTCGCGTGTTCCAGGGTGAGCGTGAAATGGCTGCGGACAACAAGATCCTGGGTCAGTTCAACTTGGAAGATATCCCGCCCGCACCGCGCGGTATGCCTCAGATCGAGGTGACTTTTGACATCGACGCCAACGGCATTGTGTCGGTTTCGGCCAAGGACAAAGGCACCGGCAAAGAGCAGAAGATCACCATCCAAGCCTCGGGCGGTCTGTCCGACGCGGACATCGAAAAGATGGTCAAGGACGCCGAGGAAAATGCCGAGGCCGACAAGGAACGCCGCGAGCTGGTGGACGCCAAGAACCAGGCGGAAAGCCTTATCCATTCGACCGAGAAGTCGATGGAAGAGCATGCCGACAAGGTCGACCCGACCACCATCGAAGCCATCGAGTTGGCGATTGCCGCGCTGAAAGACGAGCTGGAAACCGAGAATGCCGACAAGATCAAGTCGGGCATCCAGAACGTCACCGAAGCGGCCATGAAGCTGGGCGAGGCCATTTACAAGGCGCAAGCCGAAGAAGGTGAGGATGAGCCTGCAGCGGCAGACGCAGCGCCGGGCGATGATGATATTGTCGACGCCGAGTTCGAAGATCTGGACGACGACAAGCGTAACTAACGGGTAACCGGGCCAATTCGGGCCGGTCCGGTTGTCGGGCCGGCCCGATTACGTTGAGGCAGAAGGAAATACTGATGTCAAAACGCGACTACTATGATGTGCTCGGCGTATCAAAGGGCGCATCAGCGGACGAGATCAAGAAAGGCTTTCGCAAGAAAGCCAAGGAATTGCATCCCGACCGCAACAAGGACAACCCGGATGCCGAGGCGCAGTTCAAGGAAGCGAACGAAGCCTATGACGTTCTGCGAGATGCCGAGAAAAAGGCCGCCTATGACCGCTTTGGCCATGCCGCGTTTGAAAACGGCATGGGTGGTGGTGGCCGTCCCGGTGGTGGGTTTGGTCAGGGCGACTTTTCCAGCGCATTTTCTGACGTATTTGACGACCTGTTCGGTGATTTCATGGGTGGTCAGCGTGGCGGGGCCGGCGGCGGCCGTCGTGCTGCACGTGGATCAGACCTACGCTACAACCTGCGCGTGACGCTGGAAGAGGCATTCTCGGGGCTTCAGAAAACCATCAACGTCCCCGCTGCAGTTGCCTGCTCCGCCTGTGACGGTTCGGGCGCGGAAAGTGGCGTCGAGCCTACAACCTGCCCCACATGTTCCGGCATGGGCAAGGTCCGCGCGCAACAGGGCTTTTTCACGGTAGAACGGTCTTGTCCGACCTGTTCGGGCCTTGGCCAGATCATTAAGAATCCCTGTAAATCCTGTGGCGGCGCAGGCCGCGTCGAAAAAGAGCGCGCATTGTCCGTGAACATCCCTGCCGGTGTTGAAACCGGCACTCGCATTCGTCTGGCAGGCGAGGGTGAGGCCGGGTTGCGTGGTGGCCCTCCGGGTGATCTCTATATCTTTGTCGAGGTTTCGGATCACAAACTGTTCGAACGTGACAGCGTGAACCTTTATTGCCGCGTCCCCGTCAGCATGGCAAAGGCCGCGCTTGGTGGGTCGATCGAGGTGCCGACGATCGACGGCGGCCGTGGTCGCGTGCAGATTCCGGCTGGAAGTCAGTCGGGCCGACAGATGCGTCTACGCAGTAAGGGTATGCCTGCGCTGCGTGGTGGCGGTGTCGGCGATATGTTCATCGAATTGGCGGTGGAAACACCGGTGAACCTGACCAGCCGTCAGAAAGAGCTTTTGAAAGAGTTCGACGACTTGGGCGAAGACAATCATCCCGAATCCAAAAGCTTCTTCTCTTCAGTGAAATCGTTCTGGGACGGGATGAAGGGCTGAAGCCTTCAGTCAGGGGGCTCTGCCCCCGCCGCCCATTCGGGCGACTCCCCCGGGATATTTTTAGCCAGATGAAGCAGGGGATCCGTTCTTCATCTGGCCAGAAATATCCCGGAGCGCGAGGCAGAGCCTCGCAGAATCCTCTTGATTAATCCGACCGCGCCTGAGATGTTCTGCGCCAACCGTTGGGGTGCCCTGATCATGGGGCTGAGAGGTGCAAATGCGCCAACCCATCGAACCTGATCCGGGCAATACCGGCGGAGGGAACGGTCGTACAGTTTACTGACGTTATCCACGCCACCGTTGCCCCTACTGAACTGGAGCAACCAAATGGCGCCTATTGCATTGACAATTGCAGGATCGGACAGCGGCGGCGGCGCCGGAATACAGGCCGATCTTAAGGCGATGTCGGCGCTGGGTGTGTTTGGCGCGAGTGTTGTTACGGCGGTAACGGCGCAGAACACCCGTGCGGTGACCGCCGTGCATGGAATACCGCTGGAGGTTATCGCCGCGCAGATTGATGCTGTTCTGACTGATCTGAAGGTTGGTTCCATCAAGATTGGAATGTTGGCGACACCTGAGATTATCCATACCGTGGCCGACAGCATCGCAGCTTTTGAAGGTCCGATTGTTTTGGATCCCGTGATGGTCGCCAAGTCGGGGGATGCCTTGTTGGCGCAGGACGCGGTCCAAACCTTGCGGGATGTGCTCTTACCTCGCGCTTCGGTATTGACGCCCAATTTGCCGGAAGCTGCGTGTCTGTTGGGCAGCGCAGCGGCTACGTCTCCTGCGGAAATGGCGGATCAGGGGCGTAGCTTGTGTGCATTGGGGGCAAAGGCCGTATTGATGAAGGGCGGTCATGGCGTAGAGGATATTTGCCACGATGTACTGCTGGACGCTTCGGGCGTTGTTGGCGAATATACAGCCCCACGTGTTGAGACCCGCAACACGCACGGCACCGGTTGCACGTTGTCATCCTCGATTGCTGCGGGATTGGCCAAAGGTCTTGCACTGCCCGATGCGGTCGCGCAGGCGCATGAGTATCTTCAGGGGGCAATCGCTAAGGCGGATGAGCTGAATATCGGACAGGGCCACGGGCCGGTTCATCACTTTCATCGGGTGTGGACGGCATGACGCTTTGGTCGGTCTTAGGGGCCGGTGTTGCCGGTTTGACCGTCGCCAGCGAGCTTGTGTCGCGTGGCGCGAAGGTACAGGTTTTTGACCCCGGCGGACCTCCGGGTGCGCATGGGTGTTCCTGGTGGGCTGGCGGTATGTTGGCTCCGTGGTGCGAGTATGAAAATGCCGAGGAACCAGTGCTGCGCCTGGGGCAAGGCGCGTTGGAATGGTGGGGCACGCGCACCGTGGTACATCGGCGCGGTACTCTGGTTGTTGCCAATTCAAGAGATTTGCCTGATCTGCGCCGGTTCTCGCGTCGGACGCATGGATTTAAGGACGTCGATCAGCCGGAAATAGTCGAATTAGAGCCTGATTTAACGGATTTTCCTAAGGGCCTGTTCTTTTCGAACGAGGCGCATCTGGATCCGCGTCGCGCGCTGCTGGACCTGTATCGGCGGTTGCAATCAGAGGGTGTGGTATTTCATCAGAAACTTGCCCCGCCTGGTTTGAAAAACACCATTGATTGTCGGGGTTTGCACGCGCGCGAGACATTGCATGACCTTCGTGGGGTCAAGGGTGAGATGCTTGTGATCCGGTGCCCTGACGTTACCCTGTCTCGGCCCGTACGCCTGTTGCACCCGCGGATGCCGCTTTACATCGTGCCGCGCGGCAATGGCGGCTACATGCTGGGCGCGACAATGATCGAATCTGAGGACAGCAGCCGCATCACCGCGCGGTCCATGTTGGAATTGTTAAGCGCCGCATACGCGCTGAACCCCGCCTTCGGAGAAGCGGAGGTGCTGGAAATCGGTGTCGATCTGCGCCCGGCTTTCTCCGACAACCTGCCGCGCATTCGGCGTCTGGGGCATACGATTTATGCGAACGGGCTGTATCGTCATGGTTACCTGTTGGCCCCGGCACTTGCGCAGGGTGTGGCTGATCTGGCGCTTGAGAACAAACATTCGGAGATGGTCGATGAAGATCGTGCTTAACGGTGAACCACGCGAGGTGCGCGCCGAAACCTTGTCGGACTTGTTGCTGGAATGCGGGTTTACTGGTCGTGTCGCGACGGCGGTGAATGAAGACTTTGTACCGTCGACCCTACGCGTCGCCCATAAACTGACTGACGGCGACAGGGTCGAAGTTGTTGCGCCGATGCAGGGGGGCTGAAGGTGAAGACGTTCTATGGCACCAAACTGCCGAATCCATTGATGCTGGGGACTGCGCAGTATCCCAGCCCGGCAATACTAGAAAAAGCATTTCGGGAAAGTAGAGCTGGGGTCGCCACCGTGTCCTTGCGGCGCGAATCTGGTGCCGGGCAGACGTTTTGGCAAATTATCCGCGACCTTGGCGTTTTGGTTCTGCCCAACACCGCTGGCTGCCATACCGTTAAAGAGGCCGTGACTACGGCGCATATGGCGCGCGAGGTGTTTGATACCAAGTGGATCAAACTTGAACTGATAGGCCATACCGACAGCCTGCAGCCGGATGTGTTTCAATTGGTCGAGGCGGCCCGCATCCTGACCGGAGATGGGTTTCAGGTCTTCCCGTACACCACTGACGATCTGGTTGTGGCAGAACGCCTGTTGGGGGCCGGGTGCGAGGTGCTGATGCCCTGGGGCGCGCCGATTGGGTCGGGGCGCGGGCTGAACAACGAATACGCGCTGCGCGCGCTGCGCGCCGAGTTTGCTGATGTCCCGTTGGTGATTGATGCGGGGATCGGCCTGCCAAGTCACGCGGCACACGCGATGGAGCTGGGGTATGACGCGGTGCTTCTCAATACAGCCGTGGCGCGGGCGGGCGACCCGGCGGCGATGGCGCGGGCCATGATGTTGGCGATCGAGGCGGGGCAACTGGCGCATGAGGCCGATCCGATCGAGGCCCGAGATATGGCTGAACCTTCGACCCCAGTGATCGGAAAGGCGTTTCTGTCATGACGCTGGACCGGTTTTACCCAATTTTCGATCACTCCGACTGGTTGCGCCGCATGTTGCCGCTGGGCGTCAAACTGGTCCAGTTGCGGATCAAAGATCAGCCGGATGAGGTGGTGTGGGAACAGATTTCTGCGTCACTGGACCTCTGTCGAGCACACGGCGCGGTGCTGGTAGTGAACGACTATTGGCAGGCCGCCATTGATGCGGGGTGTGACTGGATTCATCTGGGTCAGGAGGATTTAGACGATGCCGACCTGAAAGCCATCCGTAAGGCTGGGTTGAAGCTGGGTGTGTCCACCCATGACGATGATGAGCTGGAGCGTGTTCTGGCGATGGACCCGGATTATGTGGCGCTTGGCCCTGTCTACCCGACGATTCTGAAGAAAATGAAATGGGAACAGCAGGGTTTGCCGCGCGTAACAGAGTGGAAGGCACGGGTAGGCGACATTCCCCTTGTCGGTATCGGTGGCATGAGTGTGGAGCGTGCACAGAGCGTATTGCAGGCGGGTGCGGATATCGTTTCGGTCGTGACAGATATCACCCTAAACGCCGACCCCAAAGCCCGCGTGCGCCAATGGATCGAGGTCACGCGATGAGCCGTTACGCGCGTCAAACCCTGTTGCCCGAAGTCGGGGCCGAAGGTCAGGCGCGCTTGTCCGACGCGCGGGTTATCGTGATTGGCGCCGGAGGTCTGGCGGCACCGGTTCTTCCCCTACTTGCCGGTGCCGGTATCGGGCAGATCACGATTGTAGATGGTGACACGGTTGCCTTGTCAAACCTGCACCGCCAGACGTTGTTTGCCGAAGCGGATTGTGGGCGGCCCAAAGCTGCGGTCGCTGCTGAACGGTGCCGCGCGTTGAATGGCGAGATCAACGTAATTGCGAGTGAACAGGCCCTAACAACGGAAAACGCAGCCGACTTGGTGGCGCAGGCAGATGTGGTTCTGGATTGTGCTGACAGTTACGCCGCCAGTTATATCCTGTCCGACACGTGTTTTGGCGCGGGAAAACCACTGATCACCGCGTCGGTTCTGGGTCTGTCGGGTTATGTCTGCGGGTTCTGCGGCGGTGCCCCGTCATTGCGCGCTGTGTTTCCGGATGCGCCGGACAATGGGGCAAGTTGCGCAACAGCGGGCGTTTTGGGGCCCGTTGTGGGAATGATCGGTGCGATGCAGGCGCAAATTACGCTGAACCTGATATTGGGGCTGGACCCCTCGCCCTTGGGTCAGATGGTTCAGTTCGACGCGCGAACCCTGCGCAGCACCACTTTTCGCTTTGACAATGCGCCCGAGCCCGATCGGCATTTCAGATTTGTCTCCCCGGGCGATCTGACCGAGGACGACTTGATCGTTGAACTACGCGGCGAAGACGAAGCACCGAAACCCGTGCATCCGAATGCGCAGCGCCTGTCGCTCAACGCGTTAAAATCAGAGCCTAACAAAGAGAAAACACTGGCTTTGTGCTGCGCCACAGGTTTGCGCGCCTGGCGCGCCGCCGAAGAATTACAACCGGATTGGTCCGGCGAGATTGTCCTCGTCGCGGCCGCAACCTCGTGAACAGAAGGAAACGCGAGACATGAAAAAGCTGATCACAGCCATCGCTCTGCTAGCCGCCGCGCCTGCATGGGCCGAGGACAAGATGACCGTGCTGCTGGACTGGTTCATCAATCCCGACCACGGTCCTATCATCGTCGCTCAGGAAAATGGCTACTTCGCAGATGAGGGGCTTGAGGTCGAGATCGTCCCACCAGCGGACCCGTCTGCGCCCCCGCGTCTGGTTGCTGCGGGTCAGGCGGAATTGGCCGTGTCTTATCAACCGCAACTGCATCTGCAGATCCACGAGGGGCTGCCGCTCAAGCGGGTGGGCACTCTGGTTGCGACGCCGCTCAACTGTCTGTTGGTGCTTGAGGACGGCCCGATCAAATCGCTTGCCGATCTCAAGGGCAAGAAGGTCGGATTCTCGGTCGCAGGCGTGGAAGAGGCGATCCTGACCGCGATGCTGAACGCACATGGTGTTGCACTGGACGATATCGAGCTGATCAACGTCAACTTTTCGCTGTCGCCGTCGCTGATGACCGGTCAGGTCGATGCTGTGATCGGCGCGTTCCGTAACTTTGAGCTGAACCAGATGGATATCGAAGGCGTCGCAGGCCGTTGCTTCTATATCGAGGAAGAAGGCGTTCCGCCCTATGATGAACTGATCTATGTCGCCAATCCCGACAAGATGGACACCGACATGATCGCCCGTTTTCTGGCAGCGACCGAGAAAGCCACCCAGTACATCGTCAACAACCCCGAAAAAAGCTGGGAGATTTTCGCCGCCACGTCGCCTGAGCTGCAGGACGAACTGAATGCACGCGCATGGGTCGACACTCTGCCCCGTTTTGCGCTGCGTCCGGCGGGTTTTGACGCTGGCCGGTATGCTCGGTTCGAGGAATTCCTCAAGGACAGCGGCATGATCGACAGCATCAACCCGGTCAGCGACATCACCATCGACGTGACTGCGCAATGAGCGAGTACGGCAAGGCCTTCGCGCTGATGCGCGAGGCGGCGCAAGGGCCGTGGCGGGACTATACCCGCCACGCTTTTGTCGAAGGGCTGAAGGACGGAAGCCTGCCGCGTGACGCGTTCCTGCACTATCTGCGTCAGGACTATGTGTTTCTGATCCACTTTTCTCGTGCCTGGGCCTTGGCGGTGGTAAAATCGGAAACCCATTCCGAGATGCTGACTGCAGTCGGTACCGTGAACGCGCTGGTGGCCGAGGAAATGCAGCTTCATATTGGTATATGCGAGGCCGAAGGTATCTCGGGCGAGGAACTGTTCGCCACCCCTGAACGTGCCGAGAATTTGGCCTATACGCGGTTCGTGCTCGAGGCGGGTTATAGCGGCGATTTGCTGGATCTGCTAGCGGCCCTAGCGCCCTGCGTGATGGGCTATGGCGAGATCGGAGCACGGCTGGCGATCGAGGCCACGTCGGAGACCTATCGCGACTGGATCAACACCTATGCAGGCCCGGACTACCAAGAGGCATGCAAGGCGGTAGGAACGTTGCTGGATCAGGCTCTAATACGACGTATTGGACCGGATTTTGAAACTTCGCCCCGGTGGGACAGGCTGTGCCAGACCTTCCGAACCGCCACAGAGCTAGAGGTCAATTTCTGGCAAATGGGCCTGACACCATGACCCCTGCACCCGATCTAACCATAAGCGGCACGGCCACCATTGACGGAGCGACGCTGTTCGCGCCGCTTAGCCTGACCCTTGGGTCGGGACAGTGGACCTGTTTGCTGGGGGGGTCGGGTGTTGGAAAGACCACAGTCCTGCGTTTGATCGCAGGGCTTGATACGGGTGCGGATTTTGATGGCCGAATTACCGCAAGTGATGGTCAGACCGTGGCGGATCGCGTCGCGTATATGGCGCAGGACGATCTGTTGTTGCCGTGGGCGACAGTTGCGCAGAACGTATCATTGGGCGCGCGGCTGCGCGGTGAGACACCCGATATCGAACGCAGGGACCGTTTGATCGAACGGATGCGGCTTCAGGATCACATGGCCAAGAGACCGTCAGAACTGTCTGGGGGGCAACGCCAGCGGGTCGCGTTGGCGCGAACCCTGATGGAGGATCGGCCCATCGTTTTGCTGGATGAGCCGTTCTCGGCCCTGGATGCGCGTACACGAGCCGATATGCAGGACCTTGCCGCCGATGCGCTGAAGGGCAGGACCGTTCTTTTGGTGACCCACGATCCGGGCGAGGCCGCGCGGCTGGGTCAATCCATTGTGGTGATGACACCGCAGGGGCTGACCTCATGCGATCCCCCTGCCGCGCCTGCGCCGCGCCATGTGGATGATCAGGAAACGCTGGAAACGCAGGGTGCTTTGTTGCGACTGCTGAGAGAGGCTGCATGAAGATCCTGTCGGCCCTTGCTGCAACCGTGTTTGCGCTGGTTCTTTGGCAGGCGATCGTCAGCCTGACCGGGTTGCCGAAATTCATCCTGCCCGGCCCTGCTTTAGTTGCCGAGACATGGTGGCAGAATCGCTGGATCATCGCGGAACACACGTGGATTACGGCGGTTGAGGTGGTGATCGGTCTGGCCTTTGGGACGGTTTTGGGGGTTCTGACCGCCCTGCAACTGGCCAATTCACGCGCGGCGCGGGTGTTGGTGCAGCCGATGCTGGTCTTTACCCAAGCCTTGCCGGTTTTCGCGCTGGCACCTTTACTGACCCTGTGGCTGGGATACGGGTTGTGGTCCAAGGTCGCCATGGCCGTGTTGATCATCTACTTCCCGATCACGTCCTCCTTCTTTGACGGGCTGATGCGGACGCCACAAGGGTATCTGGACCTTGCGCGCACCATGCAGGCCAGCCCCCGCGCCGTGTTGTGGCACATTCGTATACCCGCCGCGCTGCCGTCGCTGGCCTCGGGGATGCGGCTGGCGGCCGTTTATGCTCCGATCGGGGCGGTGATCGGCGAATGGGTCGGGTCCTCGCAAGGGTTGGGTTATCTGATGCTGTTGGCCAATGGGCGCGCCAAAACCGATCTGATGTTTGCTGCGATGCTGACGCTGGGGGTATTTTCCATCCTTTTGCACCTGATTGTCCGACGGGCCACTGCGCGCATGGCGGGCGAGGCGCGTTAACCATTCAGAAACTGATTCTGAGCCAATCTTTGAGTATGACTCAGGATGCCTTTGCCGAAGCCCCCTCATTGTTCGACTTTGACGAAGCCCCGGGGCAACCTTTGCCGACGGGTAAGTTGCCGTCTTATATCAAGGATCACCGCAAGCGGCTGCGCGAACGGTTCATGGCTGGCGGTTCGGCTGCCATGCCGGATTACGAGTTGCTGGAACTGGTCCTTTTCCGCGCGATCCCTCGGCAGGATATTAAACCTCTGGCGCGTGCCCTCATGGACACATTCGGCGATTTCAACCGCGTTCTGACTGCGCCAGAAGAACGGCTGCGGCAGATCAAAGGCGTGGGCGATACGGTGATCACCGACCTCAAGATACTCGAAGCCTGCGCCCACCGGATGGCACGGGCGCGGGTGATGCACCGGCACGTGATTTCCGGCTGGGATGCTTTGCTGGACTATTGCCACACAACCATGGCGCACTGCGAGACTGAACAGTTTCGGGTGTTCTTTCTGGACCGCAAGAATGTGCTGATCGCGGATGAGGAACAAGCCAAGGGCACGGTGGACCATGTGCCAGTCTACCCGCGCGAGGTCGCCAAACGCGCGCTTGAGCTAAACGCCTCGGCCCTGATCCTTGTGCATAACCATCCCTCAGGTGATCCGACGCCGTCGCAATCGGACATCGACATGACAAACCGAATTCAGGATGCGTGCACAGCCTTAGGGCTGACGCTGCACGATCATCTGATCATCGGAAAATCAAATGAGCTGAGTTTCCGCTCCGAAGGGTATCTGTAGCTGTCACTCGACCCAGACCTCGACCCGGCGATTGACCTTGCGGCCCCAATTCGTGTCATCGCAAGCCATTGGCATCGCTTCACCAAATGCATCCACATTCAGTTCGACGCTGTCTGGCACCGTGGTCTCGACGGCTGCCACCACTGCATTGCGAACCGTTTTCGCGCGCAGCAGGGCGATACGTGCATTGCCTGCGGCGGGACCGTCGCCATCGCTGAACCCGACAAAGGTCAGCTTGCGCGCATCGAATGCCCCGGATTCAATCTGTTGTGCCAGTTGCCGTATGTTGGACCGCGATTGCGCGTCAGGCCGGGACGACCCCGCCTCAAACCGAAAGGACAGTGACAAGCGTGAGAGGGGACGCAGCGTTTCGATCATGCGCTGCAATTCGTCCAGCCCGACCTCGGGGCCGCCTGACGCTATGGCGTTTGCCAGCCGATCCCCTTGTAACCCGATCCGCATCATTTCCGGGGCTTGATCGACAAAACCAGAGTTTCGGATCTGTAACTGTGCCGCATCGCTTTGGGTATAGGCCAGAAACTGCCTTGCGATCCGGGGCAGGCGGCGGTTGGGCAGATACAGGAACATAGGCGAAGTAAGGGGATAATCCTCGGTCTTGATAGTCTGCCGCGTGGCAGAAAGCGCATGACCGCACCCCCCGGTCAACGGCAGCGCACGAACAGTGTCCAGTTCAGCCTGACTTGCCAACCCGACGGCGAACGGGTCTTTTGCCACCTTTTGCACAAGCGAACCGCTGTGAATATGGCGAACCACGCTTTCCGACAGGGCTGCGTCTGATGGCACAAACAACTGGTCCTCGGCAATCTGGGCCAGTCCTGAACCAGCACTAGGCAAATGGGTTGAGATCGGCGCATCCGGCCCCCCCAATTCGGCCCAGTTCATAATCTCTCCGGCAAAAACCCGAACCAGATCGGATGGGGAAATCTGCCGCACGGGATTATCCATTGCAACGATCGGGACCAGCGCGTCCAATGCCACAACACGCGACCGGCGCACGTGGGTCAGGTCGCCCAGACCAGCCGCCTCTGCCGCGGTTTGCTCATCATCGCGTATTTCGCGCAGGGCCATCACGATGTCGGTCTCGTTATTGGTCAGATCGACAAAACCCTGCCCTGTGTTGTTTGCGCTGAAAAAGAACCGCCCCAGCGGTGCATTCCGACCCGTTTTCTGCAGCTCGATCACGAGGTTGCCAGACTCGGAATCATGAGACGTGGCCAGCAACCCCTCTTGCCGGGCGAAACCTGTGATCAGTGCCGGCAGAACTTTTTCGGCCATCACGGACGAGCCTGAGAAACGCACCTCTGCCACGAAATCAGTCAGGCTGGGGCATGCTGGGCCGTCACACGTGACGCCTGATCCATCAACGGTCAGCGTTCCGAACGGAGTGTCCACCCGATAGAACTCACCATCAAAGCCAAGCAGATTGCCGACAACCTCAACCTTACCGTCGTGGGATGTCAGGGTGATATCCTGCGCGGACACGTTTTTGGATAGCGTCAGCGAAATAAGTGCAGCGACCGCCACACGAAGAAAGGTCATAAGAAGATCGAGCCTGCCTGCGTTTAATTTGCGGCGATTGTCAGGTCTTCGATCAGATTATTCAACACAAGAAACTCACCCGTTTGTGTACAATTCGGCAGGTTGAGCGTCATCTCGCGCGATGTCAGCCGGCGATCCGAGCGCAATTCAAAGGACTGAACGCTCAGATCGCGGTCGCAGTTGGCGTCTGTCACTTCGGCTTCGACCGTCAGGGCAATTGACCCTGACTGGCTGATCTGAGCGGCTGGAAAGGAATACACTTCGACATTGCGCGCGCTTTCCAGACCGGAATGGCCAAGAGTAACGACATTGCCCGCGCCCTGCGCATTCGGATCAGAGGAAACATGACCCGCGCCGCCATAGCTTGCCCCAAATTCAAGGGCATGGATTTGCAGATCGGTCTCGCCCGTCCACTGAAGGGCAATCCGGTTGTATTGGTTCAGGTCCGGGACATGCGTGGTTGCGACCGTACCATTCTGATCGTCGACCGAGATCAGAAAGATTGCATATTCGGACAACGCCGGAAGCGTCAGCTCCATCCGCCCGTTTTCGTCGGTCATCTGCGTCACGGTCAGGCCACTGTGCAGCACGTCAACCCGATGATTGGCGTGACAGGGCGCCCTGACAGTCAGCGCGGCGGCTGCACCCGGAACGGCATGCGCCCGCGCGCTTAGATTGCAATCCATCGGTTCTGAGGGGGCCGAACGGTTGGGTTGCAGGGATTTTCTGGATTGGGTCGCGTCCGTGGCTGGAGACGAGGAGGTCAGAACAATATCCTCCAGCCCGGCGATGATCGAAGCCTGGTCTGTCATTGCGGTCGCATTGACAACGGTCTGCGTACCGTTCGGCTGCGCAGGTGATCCATTCTGCATCAGGTAACCGATCGCAAGGGCGCAGGCGACCGTGCCCCCGGTGGTCACGTAGTTCTTAATTACAAACAAGACACCCTCCCCAGTTGAAGGAGCGAGTCGCATACTGGAGATGAATCACGGCCAATATGTGGCCGTGAAACGGACTCATTGTGTCTGAATTACGTCGGCGTCAGGTCAGACGACCGTGGCAATGCTTGAACTTTTTCCCTGATCCGCAGGGGCATCTGTCGTTGCGCGACGGGTTGCCCCATGTGCTAGGGTCATCTTCGACAAAGCCGGGGCGCGCATCACCCGAGGCTTCTGCCTCGGCCTCTGCTTCGGCCTGATCCACCGCCTGATCGACGGCTTGTTGCGCCTGTGCCTGCTGCGCCTGCATTTGCGCCAACATCTCGCGCTGTTCTTCGTCGGTAAGCGGTCGGACGCGCGACAATTGCTGGGTTACAGTTTCCCGCAGACTGTCCAACATGCCTTCGAACAACTGGAAGCTTTCGTTCTTGTATTCGTTCAGCGGGTCGCGCTGGGCGTAACCGCGGAATCCCACGACCGAGCGCAGATGCTCCAGCGTCAGAAGATGCTCGCGCCACTTGCTGTCGATCGTGTTCAGCAACACCTGCTTTTCGATGTTGCGCATGTTCTCGGGGCCAAAGGCTGCGGCCTTCTGCGCCATCATCTCGTCCGAGGCATTAATCAGGCGTTCGCGCACCTGTTCGTCATCTACGCCTTCTTCGGCTGCCCAGTCCTGCACGGGGGCGTCGATGGTCAGCTTGTCTTTGACCGCCTCATGAAGACCCTCGGTGTCCCACTGATCGGCGTAGGATTTTGGTGGCATGTATTCATCGATCAGGTCGTCAATCACCTGTTCCCGCATATCCGACACGATTTCGGACAGGTCATCCGACGACATGATCTCGCGCCGCTGGCTAAAGACCACCTTACGCTGGTCGTTCATGACGTCGTCGAATTTCAGGACGTTCTTGCGCATGTCGAAGTTGCGCCCTTCGACCTTGGACTGCGCGCGTTCCAGCGATTTGTTCACCCAAGGGTGAATGATTGCCTCGCCTTCCTTCATGCCCAGCGTGTGCAGGACCTTATCCAGACGTTCCGACCCGAAGATGCGCATCAGGTCATCCTCAAGGCTCAGGTAGAACACGGTGCGGCCCGGATCACCCTGTCGGCCGGAACGGCCGCGCAACTGGTTGTCGATGCGGCGGCTTTCGTGGCGTTCGGACGCCATGACATAAAGACCACCTGCAGCCAGAACCTTATCTTTCTCTTCTGCGTGGCGGGATTCCTCGGCAGAGCGAAGCTCGGCAGGGTCGGCCTCGGGATTTTCAGCCAACGCCTGCAGGACCTTCATCTCGACATTGCCGCCAAGCTGAATGTCGGTGCCGCGGCCCGCCATGTTGGTGGCGATGGTGACGGCACCGAACCGGCCTGCATCGGCGACGATCTGCGCCTCTTGCTCGTGCTGGCGCGCGTTCAGGACGTTGTGCTCGACACCTTCCTTCGTCAGCATCTGGCTCAGAAGCTCAGACTTTTCGATCGAGGTGGTGCCCAGAAGGACGGGCTGCCCGCGTTCCTGCGCTTCCTTTGTTTCCTGGATCATCGCGCCGTATTTTTCACCAGCGGTGCGATAAACCTGGTCGTCTTCATCCACGCGGGCAATCGGCTTGTTGGTCGGAACTTCGACCACGCCCAGACCGTAAATTTCCTGAAATTCTTCGACCTCTGTCAGCGCGGTGCCGGTCATACCGCCCAGCTTGTCATACAGACGGAAATAGTTCTGGAAGGTCACGCTGGCCAGCGTCACGTTTTCCGGCTGAATAGGCACACCTTCCTTGGCTTCGATGGCCTGATGCAGACCTTCCGATAGACGGCGGCCCGGCATCATACGGCCGGTGAATTCGTCGATCAGAACTACGTTGCCATCACGCACGATGTAATCCTTGTCGCGCGTGAACAGCTTGTGCGCGCGCAGGCCCTGATTCACATGGTGAACAACCGTGGTGCTTTCAGGATCATACAGCGAATGGCCTTCGGGGATCAGTCCGCCGGCGATCAGTTGCTGCTCGAGGAACTCGTTGCCCTCATCCGTAAAGGTCACGCTGCGGGATTTTTCGTCCAACGAGAAATGGTCGTCCTGCAAGGACGGGATCAGCGCATCAATCGTGGTATAAAGCTCGGACCGATCCTGTGACGGGCCCGAGATGATCAGCGGCGTCCGAGCCTCGTCAATCAGGATCGAGTCAACCTCGTCCACGATCGCAAAATTGTGGTGGACTTGATAAATCTCGGCCAGATCGGCCTTCATGTTGTCGCGCAGATAGTCAAAGCCCAGTTCGTTGTTGGTGGCGTAGGTCACGTCACAGGCATAGGCGGCTTTTTTCTCGGCATCGGGCTGGCCCGACCAGATAACACCAGTGGTCATGCCGACAGCGCCGAACACCTTTCCCATCCATTCCGAGTCGCGCTTGGCCAGGTATTCGTTCACCGTAACAACATGAACGCCCTTGCCGGTCAGTGCGTTCAGATAAGCGGGGAAAGTGGCGACCAGCGTCTTGCCCTCACCCGTTTTCATTTCCGAGATGTTGCCCTGATGCAGGAAGGCCCCGCCCATCAACTGCACGTCAAAGGCGCGCAGACCCAAGGCGCGCTTGGCCCCTTCGCGGACATTGGCAAAGGCTTCGGGTAGAAGGGCATCCAGGCTCTCGCCGTCCAGCGCGCGTTTGCGCAGCTCGGCAGTCTTTTCGATCAGACCCTCATCGGACAATTTCTCGAACTCGGGCTCCAGCGCATTGATCTGTTCGATCAGCGGGCGGGTCGCCTTGATCTTGCGGTCGTTCGGTGTTCCGAACACCTTTTTGGCGAGCGTTCCGAGTCCCAGCATGTTCACTCCAGCGAATCTGTTCTTGTCTTGGTTGCGACAGGCTTGCCCACCTTGCGCGCAACCCATAGATACGGGGGGTGAAAGGCGGCCCTGTCCAAGGCTTCAAAGCGATGTAAGCGGCAGGTTCCTGAGTGTCAACGCTGCGCCCCGTCGTGGCAAAGAAATAGGATGATTCAATGCCCAAAGGCTTCACTTTTCTGCCATCTCTGGCCCTGACTGCCATGATGGCCCTGCCGCTGGCCGCCGAAACACAGCCTGATGCCAGTACGGTTGTTGCCCGCGTGAACGGGGACGAGATCACTTTGGGCCATGTCATCGCCACTGTTGCGACCCTGCCGCCCAACTATCAGCAGATTGAAGACGATATTCTGTACGACTTCATCATCGAGCAACTGGTTCAGCAGCAATTGCTGGGACAGCAGCAGGAAGCGCTGACGAAATTGAACGCCCTTGCGCTGGCGAATGAGACCCGGTCGTTGCTGGCAGTTCAGACCGTGAATGCGTTGGTCGAGGATGCGGTTACCGAGGAAGCCATCCAATCTGCCTACGACGCGCAGTATGCGCAGTTTGAGGGCGAGGATGAATTCAACGCCAGCCACATCCTTGTGGCGACGGAAGACGAGGCAAAGGAAATCAAGACACAGCTTGATGACGGCGCGGATTTTGCTGAACTGGCCAAAGAGAAATCGACAGGCCCGTCGGGACCCAATGGCGGTTCACTGGGATGGTTCGGCAAAGGCCAGATGGTGCCCGAGTTTGAGGCCGCTGTTCTGGAACTGGAGCGAGGTCAGGTTTCCGACCCGGTGCAAACCCAGTTCGGCTGGCATGTCGTGACATTGAATGACAGACGCAAATCCGAAGCCCCGGAGCTGGATGCCATCCGCGATGAACTGACACAGACGGTTCAAAACGAAGCGATTCAGGCTCGTATCGAAGAATTGACTGAGGCAGCACAGATCGAGCGGCCCGAACTGGAAGGGGTAAGCCCCGACGTCGTTCGTCAGATTGAGTTGATTCAGGAGTAAGCGACCGTGGCGACGATCACCAAAGTTTCGCCGCTGGCTCCGGCGGCGTTTCCTGAATTGCCCGCGATTGACGGGGTGCGCTTTGCCACGGTTGAAGCGGGCGTGCGCTATCAGGGCCGGACCGATGTGATGCTGGCGGTGCTGGATCCCGGTACCTCGGTGGCGGGGGTGTTCACGCGCTCGGCCACCCGCGCGGCACCCGTATTGGATTGTCAGGACAAAATCGGCGGGGCCAGCGATGGCCCGGCGGCGATCCTTGTGAATTCAGGCAATGCCAATGCGTTCACCGGGCATCACGGCCAGACATCGGTGACCGAGCTGACGCAAGCCGTGTCCAAAGCCACTGGTGTTGCGGTGGAACGGGTATTCACCTCGTCAACTGGCGTGATCGGTGAGCCGCTGCCCCATGACAAGATCACCGCCCAGCTTGAAGCGTTGAAATCGGGCCTCAGCCGCCACGCGATCGAGGATGCTGCGCGGGCGATCATGACCACCGACACCTTCCCCAAGGGGGCCTCGGCGCAGGTTGAGATTGATGGAAAAACAGTCTCTATTGCGGGGATCGCCAAGGGTTCTGGTATGATCGCGCCGGATATGGCGACGATGTTGGTTTACATCTTCACCGACGCCTTGGTCGAGCAATCGGCGCTGCAGTCGATGCTGGGCACGCAAACGGATCGTACCTTCAACTGTATCACCGTGGACAGCGATACCTCGACCTCGGATACCCTATTGTTATGTGCAACCGGGGCCTCGGGTGTGGATGCCACTGGCAACGCGAGTTTTGCGCAGGCGCTTGAGGCTGTGATGCTGGACCTTGCACAGCAGGTGGTGCGCGACGGCGAAGGGGCCACGAAATTCGTGGAAATCCGTGTGACTGGCGCGGTCTCGGACGCGGATGCCAAGGTGCATGGGCTGGCGATTGCCAACTCACCGCTGGTGAAAACGGCGATTGCGGGCGAAGACCCCAACTGGGGCCGCGTGGTCATGGCCATCGGGAAATCCGGTGCCGCCGCCGACCGCGACCTGCTGAGCATTTCTTTCGGCGATATTCTGGTGGCCGAGAAAGGCTGGGTTAGCCCTGACTACCGCGAGGAAGACGCGGCCGCTTATATGAAAGGCCAAGACTTGGTGGTCGCGGTCGATCTGGGTTTGGGCGAGGGCGCATCCACCGTTTGGACCTGCGATCTGACCCACGGCTATATCGAGATCAACGCGGATTATCGTTCATGAAGACCGTTTTGGTGTCGGCTGTCGCCCTGATCGACGTCGAAGGCCGGGTGCTGCTAGCGCAGCGCCCGGAGGGCAAGTCCATGGCTGGTTTGTGGGAGTTCCCCGGCGGAAAGATCGAACCCGGCGAAATCCCCGAGGCCGCCCTGATCCGCGAGCTGGAGGAAGAACTGGGGATCAACACCTGGGCCTCGTGCCTTGCGCCACTGACTTTTGCCAGCCACAGCTATGACGATTTTCATTTGCTCATGCCGCTTTTTGCCTGCCGCAAGTGGGAGGGGATACCGCAGTCGAAAGAAGGGCAGGCGTTGAAATGGGTGCGTGCGAATGAGTTGCGGAATTACCCAATGCCAGCTGCGGATGTGCCGCTGATCCCAATTTTGCGGGATTGGTTGTAGATTCCCAACACAGTATCACGGGCCAACTAATTTAGCGGGCCCGCAAGGATAGACGACCTGCATACAGCGGTACGGGTTCTTAACTACGTGATTTTAGTAGCGGCAGTTTGTGTAAAAGCCGTCCGAAACACTGATACAAGAAATAGTATTGCTACCGGGCATGCTGATTGGCGCCACTACCGGAGCAGGCATTGGCGTATACTGCGGCGTTGATAACTGAATGGAATTCGAGGCGTGTTGCATCTGCTGCATGAGAGCGGCCTGTTCCGCAGCGGCCTGAGCGCGTCTCTGCTGTGCCATTAATTGATTGTGCCTATACATCTGTAACTGCTGGTCGGTCATCGCATCCCGGTATCCGGTATTTTACCAGCCTTGTTTGTGCACATGACCCTTCCTTTAGCGACTTGTGTCACCCTTGCACAGGCATTGTCTCCGGCCATGTAGTAATTCCCGTTGTAATGAAATGGAGCAGCCATTTGAACGGGTTCAGGAGCGCAGCCCGCAGCAGCAGTTAACAAGATACTCGAAAGAACAATGCGTTTCATAAAGTGTCCTCATAATTTCCCAATGACCTAATTTATTCAGTTGGTTAAGTGGGAATTGGCTCGGAAATTCGACATAATCTTGAAATTCCTGACACATTCTTCAGCCTTGCGGCGACAAGGGTAGAGATATGTCTGAGCGCTGTACCGCACCCCCCTGTTACAATTCGTAAGAATTGAGAAAACATCAGGCAAAACTTGCCGCTGATCGTCCTCGTGTCCCGTCATAGGGGCAGTGGTGTCCGGGTCTGAACCGGACCCGCCATTTCCGACCCAAGGGAGGGGTTGGATAGGGAGGAGAAAGAGATTGGCTCAGACGCAGTCGGGCGCTGAAGGGATGACCTCTCTTCCGGCGCTGTTACACCGCAATGCGACGCAGTTCGGGGATTCCCCGGCCTACCGGGAAAAGGAATTCGGGATCTGGCAATGCTGGTCCTGGGCCGAGGCCGCCGCTGAAATCCGTAAACTGGCGCTGGGATTTCTGGAAATCGGCGTGGAAAAGGGTGACCATATCGCCGTGATCGGGCGAAACCGCCCGGCGCATTATTGGTCAATGGTAGCCGCTCAGATGGTGGGTGCTGTACCGGTGCCTCTGTATCAGGACTCGGTCGCCGAAGAGATGGCCTATGTGCTGGAACATTGCGGCGCGAAATACGTCGTTTGCGGTGATCAGGAGCAGGTCGACAAGGTCATCGAGATTCAGGAAAACCTGCATCAGGTCAAACACATCCTTTATACCGACAAGCGCGGGATGCGGAAATACGACCATTCCCAGATGAACGCGCTGGACGACATTATGGCCGAAGGCGGCGCGGGACACGCACGGTTCGACACCGAGCTGGATAAGCGGATCGCCGCGATCACCTATGACGACACCTGCGTGATGCTTTATACCTCGGGTACGACCGGAAAGCCCAAGGGCGTGGTGCTGTCGAACCGTAACGTGATCGAAAGCGCAAAGAATTCCTCTGAGTTCGACCACCTGACACGGAATGAGGATATTCTTTCTTATCTGCCCATGGCCTGGGTGGGTGATTTCATCTTTTCCATCGGTCAGGCCTATTGGTGCGGCTTCTGCGTGAACTGCCCTGAAAGTGCCGACACAATGATGACCGACCTGCGCGAAATCGGGCCGACCTATTTCTTCGCCCCACCGCGCGTTTTCGAAACCCAGCTAACCAATGTGATGATCCGCATGGAGGACGCGGGCAGCCTGAAGCGGAAGATGTTCCATAATTTCATGGCCCACGCCAAAAAAGTCGGTGGCCTGTTGTTGGATGGCAAGCCGGTCAGTTTTGGCGACAAGATGAAATACGCGCTGGGCAATATGCTGGTTTACGGCCCGCTCAAGGATACGCTGGGCTATGGGCGGTTCCGGGTGGGCTATACGGCGGGTGAGGCGATCGGGCCCGAGATTTTCGACTTTTACCGCTCGTTGGGGATCAATCTCAAACAGCTTTATGGCCAGACCGAGGCCACGGTGTTCATCACCCAGCAGCCCGATGGCGAAGTGCGCGCCGATACGGTTGGTGTGCCCTCACCCGCGGTCGAGCTGAAGGTCGATGACAGTGGCGAGATTCACTACCGCTCGCCGGGCGTGTTTGTGGAGTATTACAACAACCCGGATTCGACCGCCTCCACCAAGGATGCCGAGGGCTGGGTCGCGACCGGGGACGCCGGGTTCATCGAGGAAAGCAGCGGCCATCTGCGGATTATCGACCGCGCCAAGGATGTGGGCAAAATGGCCGACGGATCGATGTTTGCGCCTAAATATGTCGAGAACAAGTTGAAATTCTATCCTGATATTCTTGAGGTTGTGCTGTTCGGAAACGGCAAGGATCGTTGCGTGGCCTTCATCAATATTGACCTGATGGCGGTAGGCAACTGGGCAGAACGCAACAACGTTGCCTATGCGTCGTATCAGGAACTGACCAGCCATCCCCGTGTGTTAGAGACCATCAAGGCCCATGTGGAAGAGGTGAACAAGTCGGTTGCGGCCGATGAGATGCTGTCGGGCTGTCAGGTGCATCGCTTTGTGGTTCTGCACAAGGAACTGGACGCCGATGATGGTGAGATGACCCGGACCCGCAAAGTGCGGCGCAGGTTCGTCGAGGAGAAGTTCCACGACATTATTGCCGCCCTCTATGATGGCTCGCCCAATGTCTCGACGACGACCGAAGTGACCTATGAGGACGGGCGCAAAGGGTCGATCAGCGCTACGCTGCAAATCATCGACGCAGCGGTTGTACCGGCGGCACAGCACAAGGTGGCGGCGGAATGAGGGCCGTTCGAGCGCCGCTCGACCTGCGGTCGTCGCCCCGCCCTCCGTCCCGTTTTTGCGCAAGTCAGGGAGTGACTGATGCTGGATAGTTCCGAAGGATATGTCACCGAGGATGGCCGCAAGATCGGCGGCGTGGTGATGGAGATGAAGAATATCACCCTGCGTTTCGGTGGTGTGGTCGCGATCAAGGATATCTCGTTCGACATCCGCGAAGGTGAGATCCGCGCCATTATCGGCCCGAACGGCGCGGGGAAGTCCTCGATGCTGAACGTGATATCGGGGTTCTATGTCCCGCAAGAGGGTGAGGTCTGGTTTCACGGGGCGAAGCGCCCTCCGATGCGGCCTTTTGAGGTGGCACAACAGGGGATTGCGCGAACCTTCCAGAACATTGCCCTGTTCGAAGGCATGAGCGTTCTGGATAACGTCATGACAGGGCGGCTGGGTTACATGAAGACCAACATTTTCCAGCAGGCGCTGTGGAAAGGGAAAGCCGAGGCGGAAGAAACCGAAAACCGCGAGGCGGTCGAGAAGATCATCGACTTTCTTGAAATCCAACACATCCGGAAAACTCCGGTGTCGCGCCTGCCTTACGGATTGAAAAAACGCGTAGAGCTGGCCCGTGCGTTGGCGGCCGAACCCAAGCTGTTGCTGTTGGACGAACCGATGGCAGGCATGAACGTCGAGGAAAAAGAGGACATGAGCCGCTTTATCCTGGATGTGAATGACGAGTTCGGCACCACCATCGCCCTGATCGAACACGACATGGGCGTGGTGATGGATCTGAGCGACCGGGTTGTCGTGATGGATTACGGAAAGAAGATCGGGGACGGCACACCGGACGAGGTGCGCAACAACCAGGAAGTCATCGACGCCTATTTGGGGGTGAGCCATGACTGACCAACTGACAGACATGAGAGGGGGCGAACATGCCTGATCAGCTGATTTTCGCGATGGAGGTCATCCTGAATGGCCTGATGGCCGGGGTTCTGTATGCGCTGGTCGCACTGGGCTTTGTGCTTATTTACAAGGCTTCGGGGATTTTCAATTATGCTCAGGGTGTTATGGCCCTGTTCGCGGCCATGACCCTTGTCGGGATCATGAATGGGCAAGTGCCGTTCGCGCATCTGATCAACGCGATCTTCGGGACGCATATCCACTATTTCGGGTGGAATGTCCCGGCGTTGCTGGCGATCCTGCTGACCATGGCCGTGATGGTGTTCCTTGCCTGGGCGGTGCAACGGTTCGTCATGCGCCATCTGGTTGGTCAGGAACCGATCATTCTGTTCATGGCGACCATCGGTCTGGCCTATTTGCTTGAAGGCGTGGCCGACCTGATGTGGGGATCCGAGATCAAGACCCTGGACGTTGGCCTGCCACAAGGCATCAACCTGTGGATCGACGAGACCACGTTCAACATCTTTGGCTATGGCTTCTTCATCGACAACCTGGACATCGTGGCGACCTTGATTGCGGCGCTGCTGGTGGCCGCGCTGGTGGTGTTCAGCCAATACACCAAGCAGGGTCGGGCGATGCGAGCGGTGGCGGATGATCATCAGGCCGCGCTGTCGGTGGGAATCTCGCTTAACTTCATCTGGATCATGGTCTGGTCGGTTGCTGGGTTTGTCGCTCTGGTCGCCGGGATCATGTGGGGCACCAAGTCGGGCGTTCAGTTCTCGCTGTCGCTGATCGCGCTTAAGGCGTTGCCGGTGCTGATGCTGGGCGGCTTTACCTCGATCCCCGGTGCGATTGTGGGCGGGCTGATCATCGGAGTGGGTGAAAAGCTGTTTGAATTCGCAATCGGCCCGATGGTCGGTGGCGCGACCGAGAACTGGTTCGCCTATGTTCTGGCGCTGATCTTCCTTGTATTCCGACCGCAGGGTCTGTTCGGTGAGAAGATCATCGAGAGGGTGTAGCGATGCAGAAAATGATTGCCATCATCAATGTGATCGCGTGGTCGGGGTTTTGGGCTTTTGGCTATATCGCCGTCACCTCGGACGATCTGACCGCAACCCAACTGGTTGTCGCTGCGATCCTTGCCTTTGCCGGGCTGGTCACGGGCATCATGGCCTACATGAAACTGGTGCGCGCGTCAGAGGCGAGCGGATACGCAAAAGGGTCCAATCAACTGGACGCCGCAGCCCGGAACCGGGCGCAGGAACAATGGGGAAAGTGACACATGTTCTATCGTGAAGCCGGAGACTTCAAAGTTTCCTATGTGGATGACAGCCAGACTTTCCCGATCAAGTTCGACCGGTATCGGTACTATGTGGTTCTGGCGGTCGCGTTCGGGATCATACCGTTCATCATCAACGATTACTGGGCTAACGCGCTTTTGCTGCCGTTCCTGATCTACGCGATCGCGGCGATCGGCCTGAATATTCTGGTTGGATATTGCGGGCAGGTCAGCCTTGGTACGGGCGGCTTCATGGCGGTGGGGGCTTATGCCTGCTACAAGCTGATGACGGCCTTTCCTGACGTCAGCATGTTTATCCATGTCATACTGGCAGGTGGTATCACGGCCATTGTCGGCGTTCTGTTCGGTCTTCCATCGTTGCGGATCAAGGGGTTCTATCTGGCGGTGGCGACGCTGGCCGCGCAGTTCTTTCTTGTGTGGCTGTTCAACCGGGTGCCGTGGTTCTACAACTACTCGGCGTCGGGTCAGATCAACGCACCGGAACGCGATGTGTTCGGGATCATCATCACTGGACCGAATGCTCCGGCATGGGCCACGTATCTGTTCTGCCTGATCTTTCTGACCGTCTGCGCCGTGATCGCACGCAACCTGACACGCGGCACTACCGGGCGTACGTGGATGGCGATCCGCGATATGGATATCGCGGCCGAGATCATCGGGGTGAACCCTCTAAAGGCGAAACTGACCGCCTTTGCTGTCAGCTCATTCTTTGTAGGCATCTCGGGCGCGTTGTTCTTTGCGGTCTACCTCGGCGCGGTTGAGGTTGGCGAGGTGTTCGGCATTACCAAATCGTTCCTGGTTCTGTTCATGATCATTATCGGGGGATTGGGCTCTATCTTCGGGTCCTTTGCGGGGGCGGCGTTCCTTGTGCTGTTGCCGGTGGTCCTGAAAGTGGTTGGCGCGGATATGCTGGGTTGGCCCACGGATATCGTGGCGCATTTGCAGCTGGTGATCGTCGGTGGGCTGATCATCATGTTCCTGATCCTGGAACCACATGGGCTGGCGCAGTTGTGGCGCGTCACCAAAGAGAAACTCAGACTCTGGCCATTCCCGCACTAGGGGCAGGCCCAATCAGATAACGGGTGCAAAGCCCGAACCCAACATCGGACCAACCAAGGGAGGAGAAACCCGATGAAATTGAAATTGGCAACCGTGGCGCTGGGCGCCGTAATGGCGGCAGGACCGGTTATGGCCGATCTCGTATTCCCGTCACTCAGCTACCGTACCGGACCTTA
This sequence comes from Ruegeria sp. HKCCD7251, assembly GCF_013031165.1. Classification (NCBI taxonomy): domain Bacteria; kingdom Pseudomonadati; phylum Pseudomonadota; class Alphaproteobacteria; order Rhodobacterales; family Roseobacteraceae; genus Ruegeria; species Ruegeria sp. HKCCD7251. The sequence continues at coordinate 163,075 of NZ_WPZC01000005.1, forward strand.
CGCGGCGGGTGGTATTCCGTTTGCGGATGGGTATGCGGATTACTTTACCCTGCTGAACGAACGTGACGGCGGGATCGGTGGCGTTCCGGCGAAGGTGATTGAATGCGAGACAGGGTATAACACCGAAAAAGGTGTGGAATGCTATGAATCGACCAAGGGCGAAGGTGCGCTGGTCTATCAACCGCTGTCGACCGGTATCACGTATCAGCTGATCCCTAAGACCACGGCAGACGGCATCCCGATGCACACGATGGGCTATGGCCGTACGTCCGCCAAGAACGGCGATGTGTTCAGCCACACGTTCAACTATCCTGCAAACTATTGGGATGGTGCCTCGGGCGCGGTGAACTACCTGCTGGAAGAGAATGGCGGGGACCTGAGCGGCAAGAAAATTGCTCTGGTCTACCACAACTCGGCCTATGGCAAGGAACCGATCCGCACGTTGGAAGAGCTTTCGGCCAAGCATGGCTTTGAGCTTGTCGCCCTGCCGGTTGACCATCCGGGCCAGGAACAGAAATCGCAGTGGCTGCAAATCCGCCGTGATCGCCCCGATTATGTTCTGATGTGGGGCTGGGGTGTCATGAACCAGGTGGCCGTTCAGGAAGCTGCCAACATCCGTTACCCGATGGAAAACTTCATCGGTATCTGGTGGTCCGGTTCTGAAAACGATGTGCTGCCAGCGGGCGAGGCCGCAAACGGCTATAAGGCGCTGACCTTCCACAACGTGGGCACGGATTTCCCGGTCTTTGACGATCTGAAGACGCATGTCGTCGATGCGGGTAAAGCTGCCGGTGCTGGCGATCAGGTCGGTACGGTTCTGTACAACCGTGGTCTTTATGCCGCGATGCTTGCGGCCGAAGCTGCCAAGAAAGCGCAGGAAATCCACGGTACTGCCGACATCACCCCTGCGATGATGCGCGACGGTATGGAGGCGCTGGAAATCAACGAAGCCAAGATGACCGAACTGGGTCTGCCTGGTTTTGGTCCGGCATTCTCGGTCTCGTGTGAGAACCACGGCGGGGACGCTCTGGTTGGTGTGACCCAATGGGATGCGGCCAACAAAACCTGGAGCCTGATTTCCGAGTTCAAGGCAACCGATGGCGACGTGATCGGTCCGCTGATCGACGAAGACTCGAGCGCTTATGCGTCGGAAAACAACATCGGATCGCGCTGCTGATCCGACGTACTGAAATCCGGGGCGGCGGCAGACCGCCGTCCCGACCCCAACACTCGCACGAGGACACGCGCTGATGCTGGATGCGGCTCAAACCACTGACGTGCAGGCGGAAACCCTGCTTGAAGTCAACAATATCGAGGTGATCTACAACCATGTGATCCTCGTCCTTAAGGGTGTCAGCCTGACCGTTCCCAAAGGCGGTATTACTGCTCTGCTCGGTGGTAATGGCGCGGGCAAGACGACGACGCTCAAGGCGGTGTCGAACCTGCTGCATTCGGAACGGGGCGAAGTCACCAAAGGGTCGATCAAGTATCGCGGCGCAAGCGTGCATGAAAGCGATCCGGCGGATCTGGTTGAAAAAGGCGTGATTCAGGTGATGGAGGGCCGTCACTGTTTCGAACACCTCACGGTCGAGGAAAATCTTCTGACCGGAGCTTATACCCGCAAGGACGGCAAGGCTGCGGTCCAGAAAGACCTTGATCTGGTTTACACCTACTTCCCGCGTCTGGCTGAACGGCGCCGGTCGCAGGCGGGTTATACCTCGGGCGGTGAGCAGCAGATGGTTGCCATGGGCCGGGCGTTGATGTCGCGGCCGGAAACGATCCTGCTGGACGAGCCTTCAATGGGGCTGGCCCCGCAATTGGTCGAAGAGATTTTTGGCATCGTGAAGGATCTCAATGAAAAAGAGGGCGTGTCCTTCCTGCTGGCCGAACAGAATACAAACGTTGCTCTGCGGTTCGCCCATTACGGGTACATTCTGGAATCGGGCCGTGTCGTTATGGACGGTCCTGCCGATGAGTTGCGTGAAAACCCGGACGTGAAAGAGTTCTATCTGGGCATGTCCGATGAAGGCCGAAAAAGTTTCCGAGATGTACGCTCATACCGCCGCCGCAAGAGGTGGTTGTGAGCGGGTGGAGGATCTGGCGATGACTTACTACGACGCACTCGAAACCCGATCAGCCGATCAGCGCGCAGCCGATCAGGCGCAAGGGTTGCGAGTTCAGCTGGAACGCGCCCAATCCGCGCCGGGGTTTCAGGCTCATCTGGCCGGGGTGGATACCGATGCGGTGAAAACCATCGAAGATCTGGTCAAACTGCCGGTTCTACGCAAATCTGAACTGGCGCAGGCACAGGCTCAGCGACCTCCGTTCGGCGGGTTCACGGTCACTCCGGCGCGGCATTTCCATCATGTGTTTCAGTCTCCGGGTCCGATCTACGAACCGGGCAACACCGATCCCGATTGGTGGCGCATGGGCCGGTTCCTGCACGCGGCAGGCGTGGGGCCGGGCGATATCGTGCAGAACTGTTTCGGCTATCACCTGACGCCTGCCGGCATGATATTTGAAAGCGGCGCGCGGGCCGTGGGCGCCGCCGTGTTGCCCGCAGGCACCGGCCAGACCGAGCTGCAAGTGACCGCCGCGCGTGATGTGGGTTGCACCGCATATGCCGGAACGCCCGACTATCTGAAGATCATACTGGATAAAGCGGATGAGATGGGTGTGGACCTGCAATTCGCTACGGCTGTTGTGGGAGGCGGCGCGCTGTTCCCATCCTTGCGTCAGGAATATGCGGATCGCGGGATTTCGTGCCTGCAATGCTATGCCACCGCTGATCTGGGCAATATCGCTTACGAAAGCCCTGCGATGGAGGGGATGATTCTGGACGAACACATCATCGTCGAGATCGTGACCCCCGGCACCGGCATCCCTGTGGCCGAGGGTGAAGTGGGTGAGGTGATCGTAACCTCGCTCAACCCCGATTATCCGTTGATCCGGTTCGCGACCGGTGATCTGTCGGCGATCCTGCCCGGCCAGTCGCCCTGCGGTCGTACAAATGCGCGGATCAAAGGCTGGATGGGTCGTGCCGACCAGACGACCAAGATCAAGGGCATGTTCGTGCGTCCTGAACAGGTGGCCGCGCTGGTCGACAAACACGCCGAGATCGTAAAGGCGCGTGTCATCGCAGCCCGTCAGGGCGAGATGGATACAATGACCGTTCAGATTGAAAGCCCCAGCGGAGATGACATGACCTATGCCAAATCCGTGATCGAAGTGCTGAAGCTAAAAGGCGCGATCGAGGTTGTTGAACCCGGTTCGCTGCCCAAGGATGGTTTGGTGATCGAGGATCAGCGGGTCTATGAATAAAGTCTGCGGCAGTTTGTGCCGCAGATTTGTTCCCCTGTAGACTGGTGTTTCTTAGCGTTTTGGTCGATTAATGGCCAACTCTGCGCATTCGCCAGTTACAAGCCGGGATCATGGCCGACATAGAAGTTTCAGAACATGGCACGCGCAACCACGGCGCGTTTGGTACCCGGCTGGTTGGCACGGTCGCCTGTCTTGTTGCGGCCGCTTGCCTGTTGCCGATGCTCGCCGTCGTTCTGGCGGCTGCAACGGGCGGAACGGATACGATCTCGCACCTGTTGCAGACCGTTTTGCCGCGCTATGCGCTTACGACGGTGATTTTGGTCGTTCTGGTGGCGATTGGTACGTTTGCCATCGGTGTCGGTGCTGCGTGGCTTGTGACCATGACACGCTTTCCCGGCGTTCGGTTCCTGGAAATCGCGCTGGTGTTGCCGCTGGCTTTTCCGGCCTATGTGCTGGCCTATGCCTATACGTTCATTCTGGATCACCCCGGCATTGTCCAAAGCACCCTGCGCGATGTGACCGGCTGGGGGCCGCGCGACTATTGGTTCCCCGAGATACGCTCGACCGAGGGTGCGGCGGTGATGCTGATCCTCGTGCTGTATCCTTATGTCTACCTGCTGGCCCGCGCCGCGTTCCTTCAGCAAAGCGCCACGGCTTTTCTTGCGGCGCGGGCGTTAGGCAAAAGCCCTTGGCTGGCGTTCTGGCACGTATCGCTGCCCATGGCGCGCCCGGCAATTGCGGGGGGTGTGCTGCTGGCGATCATGGAAACCATCGCCGATTTCGGCACTGTCGCCTATTTTGGCGTGCAAACATTCGCCACCGGTATCTACACAAGCTGGTTTTCCATCGGAGACCGCGCTGCCGCCGCGCAGTTGGCCTTGTGCCTGCTGGGTTTTGCGCTGGTCATGGCCGTGGCCGAACGGATGCAGCGCGGTAAGGCGAAATACTATCAGGCAGGGAAAAGTCATGCGTCACTGCCCTCGGCGCGGCTAAAGGGCTGGCAGGCTGCTGCGGGCTTTACGCTGTGCGCCATTCCGGTTCTTCTGGGCTTCCTGCTGCCGGTGTTCATCTTGATTCAGATGGGGCTGGAGTCAGAGCAGAACCTGCTGTCGCGCCGCTATATCGGCTTCATTAAGAACTCGCTGACTTTGGCCGGTACTGCCGCCGTGATTACGGTTTGCGCCGCGATCACCGTCGGATTCTTTCAGCGGTTGCGCCCCGGGCGGTTGTCATCTGGCGCGGGGTACATGGCGCGGTTGGGCTATGCGGTGCCCGGAGGTGTCATTGCGGTGGGCCTGATGGTGCCATTTGCCAGTTTCGACAATGCACTGGATGCTTGGATGCGGGCGACCTTTGATGTTTCGACGGGTTTGCTGGTGACGGGCTCAATATGGCTGCTGGTCGCCGCTTATATGGTGCGGTTCTTGGCGGCGGCGCTCGGCGCTTATGAAGGTGGGCAAAGCACAGTTCATGCCAACATGGACGCGGCCTCGCGGTCTTTGGGGCAAACCCCGCTGGGAACATTGCGCCGGGTTCATCTTCCTATCCTGACACCGTCCTTGCTGACGGCGCTGCTGATTGTGTTTGTGGACGTGATGAAAGAACTGCCCGCGACCCTGATCATGCGCCCGTTCAACTTTGATACGCTGGCGGTGCAGGCCTATCGGTTGGCCTCGGATGAACGGCTCGAGGGGGCTGCGGTCCCCTCTCTGGTCATCCTGGCGGTGGGGCTGTTGCCGGTCATCCTGATCTGTCAACAGGTTGGTCAGCGGCGTTAGAGCGATCCAAAAATATCACACCCGGGTGTCGCCGGACTTGATTCAGACGCGTTTTCCGGCAAGGCTTGGGGTATGAACATGCAGCCTCCCAGCCGGTTCTCTGCAAACTCGGCCCAGATGCCCGTCGCGTTTAACCGGCATGAGATGTCCCATATTCTGTCCGTCTACGGCCGGATGGTCGCCGCCGGAGAATGGCGCGATTACGGTATTTCCAACTTGCGGGACATGGCCGTGTTTTCGATCTTTCGCCGAACTGCGGAACATCCCATCTATCGGGTCGAGAAACACCCCCGGCTTCGACAGAAACAAGGGATGTATTCGGTCGTGGGCATGGATGGCCGAATCCTGAAACGCGGCCACGATCTGCGCACGGTGCTGCGCGTGCTTGAGCGAAAGCTGATCCGTTCAGTTGACCTTGATTAGAGCCGCTTATGGGCCGTCACCGGCCCGTCACCCTGTTCCAGAATGCGCGTGATCGCCTGTTCCATTGGCTCAAACGTCACGTCCATGTGGAAAGCATTGGCGTGCAGCAGCATATCCTCGGAATAAACCCAGGCCACATGCCCTTTCCAAAACAGCAGATCGCCGCGCTGAGGAGGGGTGCCCTGCGGCAGCAGATGACCAACTTCGCGTTCCTGATCGCCACTGTCTCCTGGGCAGGGTTGTCCGCAGGCTAGCAGCCCGGCCTGAACCAGTCCTGAACAATCCAGCCCGAACCGGCTGTTTCCGCCCCAAAGATAGGGTGTGCCCAGAAAAAGTTCGGCTACTGCAACAGGATCGGTCAGCGGAACGCCCACATGTTTGGCGTGAACGGTCGGGATGAACCCAAGCTCGGTGTCCAGAAAGCCATTTACCTCGGACGTGGCCGCAACCCTGCTTCCAAAACTCAAAGAGGTCCGGTCGGGGCTTTTCATGTCTGGCCGAGCATAGGCGTGGGTGGCTGGTGCCGTGATCCAATGCGTTGCGCTTAGGTCCGGGCCAAGCTGTTCCGAGCGGACCCAGCCCGCGTAGCCATCTTTTTCTGCGATGACCCGGCTCCAGCCGTTTGCCCGTTCTGAGAGCTCGACAGCGTCACCAAAAAGCAACTGTCGGTCGCGCGGACCGTCCGGCTCGCGCAACAGGTCGGTAACCGGTTGGATGATGCGTTGGCGTGTCATAGGTCCAGCATCTCGGGCAAGGCCGTCAACAAGGCGCGGGGCCCTTGGCCAAACCCGCCCTTGCTGCGACCGGGTTCGTTGCTGCGCTGCCATGAGAAGATGTCGAAATGCATGTAACGGCTGTCGCCTACAAAGCGACGCAGGAACAGCGCGGCGGTAATGGAACCGCCAAACCCACCGGCCGGGGCGTTGTCCAGATCGGCGATGCCCGGCTCGATCAACCCTTCATACGGGTCGTGGAACGGCATGCGCCAGACCGGATCGGCGGCCTTGCGCGCCGCGCGGGTCAGCGCGTCTGCCGCGGCGTCGCTGTCGGTGAAATAGGGCGCAAGATCGGTTCCAACCGCCACGCGCGCAGCCCCGGTCAGCGTCGCCATCGAGATCACGAGGTCCGGTGTCCCTTCGTCCGCAAGCGCCAGCGCGTCTGCCAGAACAAGGCGACCTTCGGCGTCGGTATTGTTGATCTCGACCGTTAGGCCCTTGCGCGAGGTCAGGATGTCGCCGGGCCGAAAGGCGTTTCCGGACACCGAATTCTCGACAGCGGGGATCAGAACCCGCAGTTGCAGCGGCAGCTTCAGCGCCATGATCATACGGGCCAGCCCCAGAACATTGGCGGCACCACCCATATCTTTCTTCATCAACCCCATCGACGCGCCGGGTTTCAGGTTCAGACCGCCCGTGTCAAAGCACACACCTTTACCGACCAAGGTCAGCTTTGGCCCTGTTGTGCCCCAGTTCATCTCGATCAGCCGCGGTTCCTGCGCGGCAGCGCGGCCAACCGTGTGGATCATCGGAAAGTTCTGATCCAGCAGCGCATCGCCTGCGATCACCGAACAGGATGCGCCGAATTCCTGCGCGAGGCCCTCGGAGGCGGCCTGTAATTGCTCTGGCCCCATATCCGACGCGGGGGTGTTGACCAGATCCCGGATCAGGGCTTCGGCTTTGGCCAGAACCTCAAGACGCGCGGCATCAATGCCGTCGGGGGCAACCAGCCGGGCTTTGGCCGGCGACTGACTGGCATAGCGGTCAAATGCGTATCCGGTCATCAACCAGCCAAAGCATTCGGTTTCCAGAGCGTCCTTGGGAACGCCCGAAGCGATGTGATAGGTGCCTTTCGGCAGAGCCTCTGCCGCAGCCGCCAGTGGAAAACGCTTGCGGGCGCGGCCTGCGGGTTTGCCATACCCCGCCAAAGCGTAAAGCGGCGCGTCGTCCGTTCCGGGAACCAACAAGGTCTGGCCCATCGCCCCCGTAAACCCGTTGTTCGTGACCCAGTTCTGCACGGCATCAGGCTGATCCTTTACCCAATCATCCAGATCGGGTTGGGCGATCACGTGCAGCGGGACAGAATTGTCTGAGGGCGAGGCAAAGGTCAGGGTCATGGGTAACTCGGCTGGTTCGATTTGCGCCCAGCCTAGCCGCCCACATTCCATCTGCAAGCCCCTGTCAGACAGAAAGGTCCTGCTGATCCCAGATCACCGTCAGGGATTTCTCGCCCACGCGGATCAGACGAGACAGGGTGGCGCCCGTGGCGACCGCATCTCCTGCATCTACGTTCCGGGCGACGTCATCTGCGACATCAGCCAGTGCTGTCATGCCGACCTGGTCGGCTATCGCCACCAACGACCGCGAACATTTTCGCAGCCCGGTCCAATCGCGCTGCCGCCAGAACCGTTCGCAATTCGACAGGCGAACGGCCAGCTCCTCGACCGTGCGGCACAACACGTCCAGTGCATTCTTTTCTCCAAGCTGCCGATACAACCCGTTCACCCGGTCCGGGTCCAGTCGGACAGTTTCTTTGTGTTCAAGCGTGATTATATTTTCCACCACTTATTCCCCAATTCACTATACCCCCACGGTACAAGGCGACTTTGACCGAGAACTTCTTTGCAAAACCTTGCGTTCCTGAGGGATAATTGCTCGAATTTTCCTCGAATTCGGGCTAGAGCAGCCCACAGCGAACAAATCAGGGACACGAACATGGATCATGCCAAGCCTTTGCCGAATTATCTGGTCAAACGGTATCATGGCTGGAAAGCCACCACTTATTCCGAGAACCAGGTCTGGTATCGCCGTCTTGCTACAGAGGGACAGCGTCCGCGCGCCATGGTGATTTCGTGCTGCGATAGTCGGGTTCATGTCACTTCGATCTTCGGGGCTGATCAGGGTGAGTTCTTCATTCACCGCAATATCGCAAACCTTGTTCCGCCTTACGCCCCTGACGGTGACCACCACGGCACAAGCGCGGCAATCGAATATGCCGTAACTGCGCTGAAAGTGGCGCATCTGATCGTGCTGGGCCATTCGCAATGCGGCGGGGTTCAGGGTTGCATTGACATGTGCAAGGGACAGGCCCCGCAGTTGGAAGCGAAAGAAAGCTTTGTTGGCCGCTGGATGGATATCCTGAAGCCGAAATACGAACTTGTTTCTGATGTCGAAGACGGGGCAGAGCAAGCGCGTCAATTTGAACGGCAGGCGGTTGTGGCCTCGTTGGAAAATCTGATGACCTTCCCGTTTGTGTCGTCGGCGGTCGAGGATGGCTCGCTCAGCCTGCATGGATTGTGGACCGATATCGGTGAAGGCGGACTGCAGTGTTATGATCCGCAGGCGAAGAAGTTCGTCGTCGTTTAAACCGCCGAAGGTTCTTTCAATTTGACGGGCGTGGGATCAGGTTGCCGATTCCGCGCCCTTTTTTGTCCAACGTCCCGCACCCAGCCTGAACCGATTCAGGTCGGTCGATACGTAAATTGTGTGGTCCGACCACCTGGGACATTACTTCAAACGCAATCCTGATTGGTTAAATTAAAGGCGTTCGTCCGTTTGCGACGGCCCAGCGGGGCGATTTCCCAATAAGAAGAAGCCAAAAAAATAGCCATTCTGCACTTTTTTTAACTTTTTCGTTGCCGAAACCGGTTTCGGAACAAAAAATTGCAATCAATGACAGCGAATCTTTCACATCGGCCGCGGGACACCGCAGATCGCCCCTCGGTTTCTGGGCGCGTCAAGCTTGATGAATTGGCCGCGCATCTGGGCTTGTCTAAAAGCACTGTGTCGCGGGCGCTCAACGGGTATTCTGATATTTCGGCTGTGACCCGCGCAAGGGTGGAAACGGCGGCGCGCAAGTTGGGCTATCGACCTCTGAGCCATGCGCAGGCCATCCGTACCGGGCAGGTTCGTGCGATTGCGATGGTGTTGAACAGCGACGAACCTGATCGTCACAACCCGTTCCTGCAGGATTTTCTGGCTGGTGCGTGCGAGGCTGCAAGTCACCTTGACTGGACGATGACGATTTCGACCGCGACCTCGGAACGGGACACGTTGAAAGTCCTCAGCAGATTGTTCGAAGAACGCAAGGCGGATGGTTTCATTCTGCCCCGGACCGCAGTCAAGGACGCCCGGATCGGCCTTTTGCGCAGCCTTGGGGTTCCCCACATCCTGTATGGCCGTACCGGGTATGGGCAGCCGAACACGTGGGAGGAAACCTCTTGGTTCGATATCGCCGGTGAAACGGCGATGCGCAAGGCGGTTTTGCGGTTGGCCGGGTTTGGACATACGCGCATTGGTTATGTCGGCAGTGACCTCAAGTTCAACTACAGCCACCTGCGCCGCGATGGGTATGCCGAAGGTCTGCACGAGGCTGGATTGCCCTTGGACCCCGACCTGATCCGGGACGGGGCCAGAACACGGGATGAAGGCGCTGCGCAGGCCATGGCCTTGATGCAGGTCGAACAGCCCACGACAGCAATTGTCTTTGCCACCGATCTGGCGGCCTTGGGCTTTTACCCGGTCGCGCAGGATCTGGGGCTTGAGATCGGTCGTGACGTGTCCATCATTGGCTATGACGGCATTCCCGAATCCCGGTACGCGCGCCCGGCTCTGACCAGCTTTGCGGTAGATTCACACATGGCCGGACAGCGTTTGGCGACGATGCTGATCCGGCAAATCCGGGGCGACGACCCCGCAGGTTTACGCGAACTGACCGAAGCCACCCTGGTTGAGGGTGGATCGGACGGACCGCCAACACGAACGCCACAGGAACTGGCGCGCATAATACAGACTGACAATAATCATAACCGGGGAGACCGATCATGAAACTTACACCCAAGATGTCCCGCCTGATGCTGGGCACGTCGCTGGCAGTGATGCTTGGCGCGCTGTCGGCGCAGGCGGATACGATCCGCTTCTGGACCACCGAGGAACAGCCCGAACGTCTGGCCAAGCAGCAGGAGATGGCCGACCAGTTCAAAGCTGAAACGGGAACGACAGTCGAAGTGATCCCTGTCACCGAAAGCGATCTGGGTACGCGTGCAACCGCGGCCTTTGCTGCCGGTGATCTGCCGGACGTTGTTTATCACACACTGCAATACGCTCTGCCCTGGGCCGAGGCGGGTATTCTGGATACCGAGGCCGCAACAGAGGTGATCGATGAGTTGGGCGCGAACACATTCGCCCCCGGGGCGCTGGCAATGGCGGCGTTCAATGGTGAAACGGCCTCGGTCCCGGTTGATGGCTGGACCCAGATGGTCGTTTACCGCAAGGACCTGTTCGACGAGGCTGGTCTGGAAGCCCCAAGTTCCTATGCCAATGTTCTGGCTGCGTTGGACAAGTTGCACAACCCGCCGGAAATGTATGGATTTGTCTCGGCCACGAAGGTTGACGAAAACTTCATGAGCCAGGTGTTGGAGCATGTCTTCCTCGCCAACGGCGTTTCGCCCGTTGGCCCGGATGGGTTCCAGCCGCTGGATGAGGCCAAAACCACCGAAGTTCTGGACTTTTACAAGGCGATTTCCAAAGCCTCGCCTCCGGGTGAGTTGTTCTGGAAGCAATCGCGCGAGCTGTATTTTGATGGCAAAGCCGCGATGATCATCTGGTCGCCGTTCATTCTGGATGAACTGGCAGGTCTACGCGACAGCGCGCCGCCCACCATCACCGATGACCCGACCTCGCGCGATTTGGCGTCGAAAACGGGGATTGTGACCAACTTCTCTGGCCCATCCAACCCGGACGGCGCAGCATGGGGGGATGTGCGGTATTTCGGGATCACCAATGACGCCGATACTGACGCGGCGATGGAGTTTGTGAAATTCGCCATGGATGATGGCTATACCCAGACGCTGTCCATCGCGCCCGAAGGCAAGTTCCCGGTGCGTCGCGGTAACGCCGACAACCCGATGGCCTTTGCCGAAGCGTGGGCGGAATTGCCCGTGGGCGTTGATCGCAAGGCCCCGTTGGGTGAGCTATACGATCAGGCGATGATCGACGAGATCGTCGGCGGTTTGGACGTTGCGCAGCGTTGGGGCGTGGCCGAAGGGCAGCTTTCGCTGGCGTCCAAGATGATCAACTCTCAGGTCATCAACCGGGTCGTGCGTCAATATATCGACGATGAAATCGACGCCGCCGCTGCCGTGGCCGCGATGAACGAAGAACTTGCCAAGGTTCAGTAGACCCCTGCTTGACCGGTATCTGCAGCGGCGTGCGCGCCGCTGCACCTAACCCTCTGAGGTCCACCTATGTCTTCGGCCACCCCACCGACCGGAACCGGGGCGCTTGCCAAACGCGAGGCGCGTCTGGCCTGGGCGTTGCTTTCCCCGACCGTGATCAGCGTATCGCTTGTGGTGATCCTGCCCTTGCTGGCGATCTTTTGGATCAGTTTTAAGCCGTTCACCCTGTCTGACCTGCGCCCGCCTGCGCCCGTTGTGCGTGAAAGCCTGCGCGGATCAGGCGAGGATCTGCGGATCGAATACCGCGTGCGCAATTCAAGCCAGGAAATCGCCATAGAAGGCGTGACCGTGACAGATGTACTGCCCGATGGTGTAACGGTGGGCGAAGTTTCGGCCCCTTGCGTGCTGAACGGGCCGGATTTGTTCTGTGATTTCGGTACTCTGGAAGGAGGTCAGCGCGAACGCATTCGAATTCCGGTCACCGTGGACGGAGACCCTGACGCCTTTGAAGACGCGATCGAAGGGTCCGAACCCGGCGTCACCGGCAGCGGGCCAAGCGTTTTGACCAATTTCGAGTTCAGCTTGGAAAACTATGCTCGCGTATTCGACGGGGATGAGTTCTGGGGCGTTCTTTGGGTCACGCTGTTCTACACGGTTTTCGGTACCATCGGAGCCTTGGTAATGGGCCTGTTTGCGGCTCTGTTGCTGAACAAAAGTTTCAAAGGGCAGGGTATCATCCGGGGATTATACCTGTTTCCCTACGTCGCCCCGGTGATCGCGGTGGCCTTTACGTGGGTTACATTGTTTGACCCGTTCTCAGGCTCGGCCAATGCGTTGCTGGTGCAAATGGGATTGAGTAGCGAGCCAATTAATTTCTTCGGCGAGCGGCCTTTGGCGTTGATCATGGTCACTGTGTTTGAGATTTGGCGCTATTTCCCGCTGTCCTTCCTTTTCATTTTGGCTCGGATGCAGTCCATCGACTCCAGCATGTATGAGGCGGCGGATATGGACGGGGCGTCGCCCTTCCAGAAGTTCTGGCTGCTGAGCATCCCGCAACTGCTGGGCATTCTGTCGGTGCTGTTCCTGCTGCGCTTTATCTGGACGTTCAACAAGTTCGACGACATTTTCCTGCTGACCGGCGGCAATGCGGGCACGCGCACCCTAACCGTGAATGTCTATGAACAGGCATTCGCGATTTCCAATATCGGGGCAGGTGCAGCGGTGGCCGTTGTGATCCTGATGTGCCTGATCGCCTTCAGCTTTGTCTTCTTCCGCTTCATCAGCCGAGAGGAGGGTCTGTGATGCGCAAAGGATATATCACCGGCCCGGTTCTGGGCGCGCTCTGGCTGGTTGTGATTGCCACCACTGTCGCCATCACCATGTCGTTTTCGACCGGGGCAGCGTTTCGCCCGCAGGTCTTGCTCTGCCTGATCTGGGGGGCTTTGGCCGGGCTGGTCTATGTCCGGTTTCCGGCACAGCGCGCACCGGCGCGGTTGGGGATCTCGGCCCTGTTGGGCTTGTCTGCCCTGACCGGATTTGGCCCGGTCCTGATCGGCTCGGATACGTCTTTGCAGGCCGTATTGGTCACGGTTCTTGCCATGGCCATTGTTACGCACCTGTCTCTGGCGGCGATCCTGCGGGACACGCCCTTAGGTGAGCTCACCCGCCACGAATTTGAAGACGCCGTGATCCGGTTCTGCACCGGCTTCGGCTATATTTTCTTCACCGCCATTGTCGTCATCCCCTTCTATGTCATGGTGATGACCAGCCTGAAATCGCAACAGGCCCTATTGCAGAACCCGTTGGATTTCTCGGTTGACCTGTCGCAAGGCTGGGCGCTGTTTCGCAGCTATTCGGAGCTTTTCCGAGACTTCAATTTCGGCACTTACCTGTGGACCTCGTTCTATGTGTCGGTCCTGACAGTGTTCATCACCCTGTTGTTCAGCGTTCCCGGAGCCTATGCCGTCGCGCGATTTCGGTTCAAAGGGCAAAAGGCGTTTTCACGCTCGATCCTGCTGATTTACATGGTGCCGATGATCGTTCTGGCGCTGCCGATTTACATCGCGTTTTCGCTGACGGGTCTGCGCAACTCGATCCTGGGCATTGTCATGATCTACCCGGTTACCACGATCCCGGTCGCGCTCTATATGCTGCAAGGTTACTTCCGGGGTCTGCCGACCGAAGTGGAAGAGGCCGGTCTGATGGATGGTCTGTCGCGGCTGGCGGTGATTTGGAAGATCACCCTGCCGCTTAGCCTGCCTGCGCTGGCGTCGGTGTCGCTTTATGTCTTCATGATTGCGTGGAACGAGTTCCTGCTGGCCTTCATGCTGCTCGACGACCCGTCGAAATTCACCCTGACCCGAGGCGTTACGATGCTGAACTCCTCGGAGATTCCCCGCCAACACCTGATGGCCGGCGCGGTGATTGCCACCGTTCCGATCATGGCCCTGTTTCTGGGGCTTGAACGTTTCATGACCAAGGGCCTGACGGCAGGCTCGGTCAAAGGATGACTGACATGAACTACTATACTACGCCGAGTGAATCGGCTCGCAATATCCTGATTGCCAATGACAGGGGCGGCTACACGATCCCCACCAGCGGACTGTATCCCTACCAATGGAACTGGGACAGCGCGGTTGCTGCGCTGGGTTTTGCCGAGTTCGACATCAACCGCGCATGGGTTGAGCTTGAGACGCTGTTCTCGGGTCAATGGGCGGACGGCATGGTCCCGCATATCCTGTTTCACAAGCCCGATCCGGGCTATTTTCCAGGACCGGACGTGTGGGGCGGAACGGGGCCTATCCCGTCTTCGGGGATCATTCAACCTCCATTGGCGGCAACAATGGCGCGGCGGGTAGTGGATATGGATCCGGTGGCAGGCAAAGAACGGATGCGGGCGCTGTTCCCCAAAATGCTGGCCTGGCAACGTTGGATCATGACGTGGCGGCTGGACGACCACGGCGCGGTCTGCACCACCCACCCGTGGGAGGCCGGGCGCGACAATGCCCCCGACTGGGACAATACGATGGCGGCGATTGATGCCTCGGACGTGGGTGAATATCAGCGCCGTGATACCAGCCATGTCAACAGCGCCGACCGTCCGACGAAATACGACTACGACCGCTACATCAAACTGGTGAATATCGGCCGTGAGGCGGGATGGGATCAGGCGAAGCTGCTAGAGGTGAATCCGTTTCGCGTGGCCGATCCGACCATGAGCTTCACCACCCTGCGCGCTGCCCGCGATCTGCTGGCCGTGAGCAATGATCTCGGGCTTGAGGCTGACGGTCTCAGCGCCGATATTGATCGGCTTGAGGCTGGTGCGCGATCCCTTTGGAATGAGGCGCTGGGCGCGTTTGACGCGCGGGATGCGCATACTGGTGAATGGGCAGAAAGTGTCTCTAACGCAAGCTATTTGTGCTGGTACGCAGGAATTGAATCGGCCCGGATGCTGGAACGGGTCAAGACGGTTCTGACCACGGTACCGCATCCGATTCCCAGCTATGACCCGCACATGCCTAAATTCGACGAACGCCGATACTGGCGCGGCCCGACATGGGCATTCATGAACATGCTGACCGGTTTTGGACTGGCTGAAATGGGCCACGGGGTCGAAGCCGAAGCCCTGCGCCTGAAAACCGCGCGCCTGATCGCCGGACATGGCTTTGCCGAGTATTTTGATCCGCTCACCGGAGGTCCCGCAGGTGGCAATTCATTCACATGGACCGCTGCCGTTTGGCTGCACTGGGCAGGGAGGAACTGATGGGCAGCATCGAACTCAAAAGCGTCGAGAAATGGTTCGGCGAGGTGCAGGTGATCAAAGGGATCGACCTGCAGATTCAAGAAGGTGAGTTTGTCGTCTTTGTCGGCCCCTCGGGATGCGGCAAGTCCACTCTGTTGCGCATGATTGGCGGGCTCGAGGATATCTCGCGCGGGGGGCTATTGATCAACGGGGCGGATGTGACCGACCACCCGCCCTCGAAACGGGGGCTGACGATGGTGTTTCAGTCCTATGCTCTGTACCCCCATCTGACCGTGGCCGAGAATATGGGGTTCTCGCTGAAAGTGGCGGGTGTATCCAAGGCTGATATCGCCGAGCGCGTTGGAATAGCGGCCGAGGTACTCAAGTTAGAGCCTTATCTTGAACGCCGCCCCAAGGATCTGTCCGGTGGGCAGCGTCAGCGCGTGGCCATCGGTCGGTCCATCGTGCGCGACCCGACCGCGTTCCTGTTTGACGAACCCCTGTCCAATCTCGATGCCGCCCTTCGGGTCGAAATGCGCTATGAGATTGCCAAGCTGCATCAAAGTCTGAACCGGACCATGATCTACGTGACGCACGATCAGGTCGAGGCGATGACGCTGGCCGACCGTATCGTGGTGCTGGAGTTCGGCAAGATCGCACAGGTCGGCACGCCGCGTGAGCTGTATGAACGCCCGGCCAACCTGTTTGTGGCGCAGTTCATCGGCAGCCCAAAGATGAACGTCCTGCCCTGTACCGTGGCCGGGGATCAGTTCCGTTTGGAAAACGGCGGCAGCGGTCCATTTGACCGGACGGGCGAGGCGAAACGGCTGGGCATCCGCCCCGAACATATCAGCGTGGTCGAACCGGGCACAGGCCACAGCGACGGCGTGGTCGAGGTTGTCGAATACCTTGGCGCCGACATGTTCATCATCGTCGATTGCGGCACCGAAGAAAAAGTCACCGTTCGCCTTGGGGGAGATACCGAAATCAAGGCCGGGGCGCAGATCGGTCTGCATTTCGCGCCCGAGAAATTGCAGTTTTTTGATGGGGAGGGGCAGGCGTTGTAATCGCGGTGGCTGCGCCTGTCGAATGGGCGCAGCCACTGTCTTTCGCCCTTCGATCCTTTCGGGCTGTGTCTAGCCCACTTGCTTCAGTTTCAGCGGCCAACTGACCTCGTACATGTCTATGTTTTCGGACCTGCCTATGGATCGAACATCCTCTGAAATGCGTTCGGCAACAAGGACGCCCCTCAGTTGTCCATTTGCGAAGCTGTCCAACCTGCCCAGCGCAAGCAAATAGTCCGAGACCTGATGTATTGCTGCCGGCTTGGCTTCGGCACGTTTCAGTTCGATGATCAGCCAATCGCCATTCAAACGGTCTCGGGCGAGAATATCGATCCGCCGCGAATTCAGGCCGCCGTCCAGCGGATATTCATCCTGATAAACGTCGTAGCGTGCGCTCCACGGCGTTTGGGACCAGTTCAACAGTAATTCGCGCTGGATGACATACTCAGTAGTAAATCCTTCGCCGGTATGAGGTTTTCGGTTCAGAGAAAGGACAGAGTGATCAAATTCCGCCAGATGCTCGAGTGTCTGGATAACCCTGTCACGGTAAACAACCAGATGACCTGCCGTCTTGTTGCGCTTCTCGAACTCGAAGGAAAGGCCGCTCGCTACAAACTGTTCATGGTACTTTCCGTTGAACACGGCGTGGCCATAGTCGCCGCGTGCGACTGGAAATGTATCAATAGCGAGAGACCACTGATTGTCTCTGGATGGTGAAAAGGCGAGATAGACAACGCCCCGCGGGTTGGGCCAACGCGCGTTGCGGCGCGGATGATCGTTTCGGATCATACAGGTCAAGCCACTGGTCAGTGCCGTTTCGATCAGATGCTCTACGGGTGGGGTAAGATCCCAGTTTCGCGCGATGTAGGCCTCGTCGTATTGATGCACGAGAAGGCCACCTTCCACGTCTTCAATCTCAATACCATTTGAGAAGGATCTTGGGGGTACCATTACTGCGATCACCTGCATGCCAAAATGAGTTCAGAAGCAGGGTAACGGCTTAACTCGCCAGGATGGAAAGATAAATTCTCTTTCAAAAAAGAACCCCGCCAATTTCATGGCGGGGTGTGTCTTAAAGGCCTTGATCAGGTTTACCGAACCTCAGCCCTTTTTCAGAACCTCACGGCCCAGCAGTTCGGCGATCTGCACAGCGTTCAGGGCCGCGCCTTTGCGCAGGTTGTCGGACACGCACCACAGGTTGATGCCGTTCTCGATGGTCGAATCCTGACGGATGCGGCTGATGAACGTGGCGAAATCACCCGCGCATTCGATGGGTGAGACGTAGCCGCCGTCTTCGCGCTTGTCGATCACCATGATGCCCGGTGCCTCGCGTAGGATGTCGCGGGCCTCATCCTCGTCCAGGAATTCCTCGAACTCGATGTTCACAGCCTCAGAGTGGCCGACGAATACCGGAACGCGGACGCAGGTTGCTGTGACCTTGATCGACGGATCGACGATCTTTTTGGTCTCGACAACCATCTTCCACTCTTCCTTGGTCGAGCCGTCTTCCATGAAGACGTCGATCTGCGGGATGACGTTGAAGGCGATCTGTTTCTGGAACTTCTTCGGCTCAACCTCGGTGGTGGGATTGTAGATGGCTTTGGTCTGATCCCAAAGCTCATCCATGCCGTCTTTACCCGCGCCCGAAACCGACTGATAGGTCGAGACAACAACGCGCTTGATCCTGGCGCGGTCATGCAGCGGCTTCAGCGCGACAACCATCTGCGCGGTCGAGCAGTTGGGGTTGGCGATGATGTTCTTGTTTTTATAGTCGTGGATAGCCTGAGGGTTACATTCCGGCACGATCAGCGGAATGTCCGGGTCGTAGCGATAGAGCGAGCTGTTGTCGATCACCACGCAACCCGCAGCGGCCGCCTTGGGCGCGTAGACTTTGGTCGCGTCCGAGCCGATGGCGAACAGCGCCATGTCCCAGCCGGTGAAGTCGAAGGTGTCGATGTCCTGGGTGGTCAGTGTCTTGTCGCCAAAGCTTACTTCGGTTCCCAGCGAACGACGGCTTGCCAGAACAGCAAGTTCATCGACGGGGAACTGGCGTTCCGCCAGGATGTTCAGCATTTCGCGGCCCACGTTACCCGTGGCGCCGGCGACAACGACGCGATAGCCCATTTCATGTCTCCAAAGTTAAGGACGCGCGTTCATAGCCGCGTTGCAGCAAAGAAAAAAGAGTTTTCGGGGCATATTTCACCCAATGACACTGATTTGACGCGGCGCATCGCCTCAGTTTTCGGTCAGAAGCCGTTCGTAGAGGGCAACAAGGGTCTTTGCTTCGCCGTTGATGTCGAAATTCTGTTCGACATGGGCACGGGCGGCGCGGCCGGATTTGGCGAGGGAATCGCGGTTCTCCAGCATTTGGGCGCTGGCTTCAACCATGGCGGTGATGTCGCCCTGCGGGATGATACGGCCCAGCGTAGGGTCGGTGACGATTTCCGAGAACGCTCCGACATCGGTGGCCACGACGGGTACGCCACAGGCCATCGCCTCCAGCGGGGTCAAGCCGAATCCTTCCCACCGCTGGGGCGCGATGAACAGGTCCAGCACCTGATACCATTCGGCGATCTGGTCGACCGTGACTTCGGGCCTGAACAGGATGCGGTCGGACAGGCCCGTCGCCGCGACCTTGTCCTTCAGTTCTGCCAGGAAGGTGGTGTGTTGTTCCGTTGCGCGGCCCATGACGATGCCGTGGACGTCATCGAACTGGCCACACAGCTCGATCATCGCATCGACAAAAGCGTCGGTGCCTTTCTGTTGGCGGATGCGGCCATAGCAGCCCAGCAACAGACCATCCGGCAGACCCAAGCGGGTACGAACCGCCGCCTTATCCTCGGGCGGGGTGAAATCCTGCAGGTTGATGCCATGCATGATGACCTGCGCGTCCCGGTCCAGATACCCGGCGGTCTTGCGCGAGGTGGCCACCACGGCGTCCATCTTGCCGATTAGCCATTTGGTATAGCCCGAATGGCTGCGCTGCGAGGCGCTGGTGAATAGCAGCTTCAACCGCAGGCGCAGGATGTTGCGCAGGAACAGACCCAACAGCATCTCGGTGTTGCGGCGCGCATGCCAGACACGCAGGGATTTACGCGACAAAAAGGGCAGGCGGCTCAGCGGGATATGCGGAATGTCGTCAGGCAGGCCGGGGCCGGTGGCGGCTATGTCGATCCACTGCACTTGCAACGGCACCAACCGCGCAATTGTCGCCGTTACGCCTGAAAGCCTGCGTTTCAGATTGGGGGCGATAACGCGCGGGTCGGACATGGTTGCTCCTGACGGTTTCAGCGTCAATCGACGCTGTCCCGGCTGAATAGATAGATCACGCAGCCAATGGCAAGCGTGACCGCGAAAAAGCCGAATATCGCTGTGTAGGGTGCGCTTGGACTGATGTCCACTGTGGCCGCATGGATGCGGCCGGTGACGAACTGCGCGAAGCCGACGCCACCGATCCCGAACAGGTTCAGCAGGGTTACGCCTCGGCCCACAAGATGTGGCGGTACAAAGGCGCGGCCATGCGCCATGATGACTGGAAAGCTGGCCCCCACAAAGCCAATGACCGAAATCAATACGATGGACACCCAGACGCTGTTGTCGATCCACAGGCACAGCAGTGACAAAGCGATCACCCCCAGCGCATTGCCGCCAAAGATCACCCATTTCCGCGTGCCTAAAATCCGGTCGAGCGGCCCATAGGTAAAGGTCCCGGCAATCATGGCGGCCCCCATGATCAGCGTCGCCGTGCCGATTTGCGTGGTACTGAGGGCGAAGATATCGCTCAGGTAAGGTCCGGCCCAAAGCCCGCGCGTAGCCGCCGAAGGCGCGTAGGCCACCAGCATCAGCGGCAGGATCGCCCACAAAGCGGGCTGTTTCACTAGGTCTAGAACCGAACCCTTGTGGTCTGTTTCAACCCGTTTGGGGTCATGCACGGTGGTCAGAATACCCAGCGCAATCGCGCCTGAG
This sequence comes from Ruegeria sp. HKCCD7251, assembly GCF_013031165.1. NCBI lineage: Bacteria > Pseudomonadati > Pseudomonadota > Alphaproteobacteria > Rhodobacterales > Roseobacteraceae > Ruegeria > Ruegeria sp. HKCCD7251. The sequence goes on from NZ_WPZC01000005.1 coordinate 183,541, forward strand.
AACAACGCCAGCACCCACATGGTTGCGCGCCAGCCCATCAATTCGACGGCAAGTGCGGTGGGATATGAGGCCACCAAATTACCCACTGACCCGACACCCAGCATCAGCGCGGCTAGCGTCGCAAAGCGCGCCGGGGGAAACTCACGCGCGAAGATGTAATAAGACGCCATCAGGACCGGTGAACAGCCAACCCCGATCAGCCCCATCGCGATGGCAACGTGGAGGGGCGTAGAAGCGATTGCGAACAATGCAGCCCCACCGGCACCTCCGATCAGTAAAAGTGCGGCGGCCGTCAGGCGCGGGCCGACCCGATCCAGCGCCCAACCCACTGGAAGCTGCATGGCGGCAAAGATCAAAAACCAAAGGCCCGAGGCAAAGGCTAGGTCCTCGGGCGTGGCCCCTATGTCGCGGCCAAGATCGACACTGAGAACGGCAAGGAAAGCACGAAAAAACTGGCTGAGCACATAGCCCAGACACAACACCACCAATCCTGCCTTCATGTATCGCCCCTCTTCCCCAACGGCTGACCGCCCCTGATTGGCACGTACAATCGCCGCACACAAGCACGTGTGTCGTGACGATTTCACGGGACAGCAACCGCAATCGCACTACCCTAAGAGGTGATTTCTGATCGAGGCGATTATGAAAGACGCTCAGGCCGCGTTTTACGACAGTCTTCCTTTGCTGCGCGACTTTGCCCGGCTTGCCGACCCCGTGCAGTTTTCAGCCCTTCCTGACAATTGGGTCGTCGGGGTGGCGGATATTGTCGATTCAACGGGCGAAATTGCCAAAGGCCGCTACAAGACCGTGAATATGGTCGGCGCCGCGGTTATTTCAGCCATGATCAACGCCATGAAGGGCAGCGACTTCCCCTATGTGTTTGGCGGCGACGGCGCAGGGTTTGCCGTCCCCGCTAGTGCGGCTGACGACGCCCGATCTACGTTGGCTGCCTTGCGGCGCTGGGCCGAGGACGAATTCGGAATATCTTTGCGCGCCGCGTTGATGCCCGTTGCCGAAATCCGGGCGTCGGATCGGGATTTGCGTGTCGCCCGCTACGCGCCGTCCGATGGCGTGGACTATGCCATGTTCTCGGGGGGTGGGTTGGCCTGGGCCGAGGCGCAGATGAAAGCGGGTGCGTTTGCTGTGCCTGTCGCGGAACCGGGCGCGCAACCGGATCTAACGGGCCTGTCCTGTCGCTGGTCAAACATCAGGGCGGCCCATGGTCAGATCGTGTCTTTGGTGATCGAGCCGACTGCGCAAGCGACCGAGAGCGATTTTGCGGATTTGGCGCAATCTGTTCTGGTCGCCTCAGAAGGGTTAGAGCGGGCGGGACATCCTGTGCCTGTGAACGGCCCGCCAATGAATTGGCCTCCGCCGGGGTTGGATATCGACGCGCATGTGTCGCGACGGGGTCGCAATCTCACCTTGCAAAAACTTGGGTTGCTGGCACAAAATCTGCTGATTTACCTCTTGTTCAAGGTCGGGCGACCCATGGGTGACTTCCAGCCCGAACACTATCAACAAATGGTCAGCCGTAACGCGGATTACCGGAAGTTCGACGACGGATTGAAGATGACACTGGATTGCGACGAGGCGACACTGTCGCAAATCCGGATAATGCTTGAACAGGCCCGTGGACAAGGAAAGATCCGCTATGGCCTGCATGCGCAAGATGAGGCGATGATGACCTGTTTTGTCCCCTCGGCCACGCGCGACGACCACGTTCATTTTATTGACGGCGCATCCGGAGGCTACGCGCAAGCGGCAGCCGCCATGCAGGGCTGAGGCATTATTTCCCTTTCCATTGCGCAGCCAGTGCGCGTGCAGCCCGGGTCAGCAACATGACATCAATGCCAACCGCCAGAAACTGCGCGCCCATATCCAGATAGGTCTGACTGGCCTCGTCCGTCGTGCCCAGAATGCCCGGAGCCTTGCCCGCAGCCCTGATCCGCGTCATGGCATCGGCAATTACGGCACGGACTTCGGGTGCGGTACTGTCACCCTGATGGCCCATATCCGTGGACAGGTCCGCAGGTCCGATAAACACGCCGCTGACGCCCTCAACCTTCAGAATCTCGTCCAGAGCCTCGATTCCAGCGCGATTTTCAACCTGAACCAGCAGGCAAATCTGGGTGTCCGCAGTCTGGATGTAATCGGTGGTCGTTCCATACATCGTCGCGCGTGACGCCATGGCCCCGACCCCCCGCACGCCCTGTGGTGGATAGCGGCAGGCGCGCACCAGTTCCTGCGCCTGTTGCGCGGATTCAACCATGGGAACAAGAATGGTCTGCGCCCCGGCGTCCAGAACCATCTTGATCAATGCGGTGTCGCCCACGGGTACCCTGACAACGGGATGGGTGGGACTGGACGACAACGCCATGAGTTGATCGCGCACAGACCGGATGTCGTTTGGCGCATGTTCTCCGTCAATCACCAGCCAGTCGAACCCGGCCGTACCCATGATTTCGGCCGTGACGGCCTCGGCAAAGCTGCTCCAACAGCCGATCAATCTGTCGCCATTTTGCAAAGCCAGCTTAAAGGTGTTTGTAGGGGCGGGCATGTTGGAACCTTTTCATCAGTGATGTGGCGAGTGCGGCGATCGAACCTTGAGAGCATCATTCCCAGTGGTTCCGAGTTTGACCAGCCCAAAAGCGCATGGCAGATCACCGCCCATAACGGTTCGCGCTGAGCCCATCGCGTTAGCGCTCATCAAAAATCTTAAACAGTCTCTAAATAAGGCGTATTTAATAAACTTCGGCTGAGTTGCAGTCTGATGAGATTTCGTCCAAGATTCCTTATGCCCAATGACTTTCCACTTACGTCACGCTCATTGCCCATAGCATTGCTGCGGGCGCGGGAGCGTGTCATGGGACCTATTCGCAAAATGCTGTCAGATGCAGGCGTGACTGAACAGCAATGGCGTGTCCTGCGTGTCCTGCAAGAGGAAGGCCCGCAGGAGCCGACACGTATCGCCGAGCGCGCCTGTCTTCTGCTGCCCAGCCTTACGCGGATATTGCAAAAACTGGAAGCCAAGGGTTTGATCCGGCGCAGGGTTAATCCCGGCGACAAGCGCCGTCAGATTGTCGAGGTCACGGCGCAGGGTGAGCGGATTATTCAGGACAATATCGAAGTGATGATACGTCTTGCCGAAGAAATCAAAGACCAACTGGGCCAAAAGCGGCACGAGGCATTGCTGGACCTGTTGAACGAGCTGCATGACCTTTAGCCCATTCACGGGGATCTGAACTTAGGACGTCATTTCCAACAGGCGGTTCACCTGCTTGCCCCCAGTGGTTTGTCCTCTAAGATGCGCTGTTGTTGCCAGATAAAGGGGTCGCTATGCCGTTTTCGCTACCAAAACCGCTTGAAATCCCGGTCGAGGGGCTTTCGACCCCTTACCCGTTGGGCCGCGTTTTCTGTGTTGGACGGAACTATGCGGCGCATGCGGCCGAGATGGGCCACGAGGTTGATCGCGAAGCACCGTTCTATTTCACGAAATCCGCAGCCAATGCGGTTTTGTCCGGTGCCACAGTGCCCTTCCCGCCGGGGACAGACAACTTTCATCACGAGATGGAGCTGGCCGTAGCGATCGGCAAACCCGTCTTTCGCGCGTCCCGAGTTGAGGCCGCAGACGCCGTGTATGCCTATGGCTGCGCATTGGACATGACCCGCCGGGACCTGCAGATAAAAGAGCGGAACAAGCAGCGGCCCTGGGATCTGGGCAAGGACCTTGAGAACGGAGCAGTCTTTGGCCCCCTGACCCCCGCTGCGGATTGGTCGCCGGATGACGACAAGCGTATCGTTCTAAGCGTGAATGGCGATGTGCGTCAGGACGCAACGCTGCACGAGCTGATCTGGAAGATCGACGAAATCATCAGCCATCTTTCAGGCTATTACCATCTGCGCCCCGGTGATCTGATCATGACGGGCACCCCGGCGGGCGTTGGGCCGGTGCAACCCGGTGACAGGCTGGCGGGTACGATTGACGGCTTGCAACCCATAAGCTTGACCCTCTCTGCGGCAGAATAGACCCTAAATAGCGTCTTTTAGCCAGTTTTCCGCAAACTCTACGCGGCCAAGATCGGTGAATCTGCGCACCCGGTCGAGCTCGGATTCCAAACGACCCGTCCGTGCCGCAGACCAACGGACGGACCGTTCCGGCCACACAGCGCTGACTCGCAATGCGTCGTCGTCGCGGTGGGCCTTCATGTCGATGCGACCGATCATTCGGTCACCTTCCAACAGTGGAAACACATAGTAGCCGTAGGTCCGCTTTGGGGCAGGTACGAACACCTCGATCCTGTAGTGAAACCCAAACAGCTTTTCCGCCCGGTTACGATCGCGAAGCATGGGGTCGAACGGACTAAGCACTCGGATACGGCCCGGCGGTTTGTTCAAGTGATTTACGTCTTCGGAGCCGGGCCGTGAGAGCATCCTGCGCGTCCTTCCATCGGCACAGGTGACTTCGATTTCCTCCAACTCTCCTTTTGTTAGAGCCTGTTTAGACCATTCCCGGGTTTCTGTGGTGCTTACCGTGTCCCAGAATGCGGCCAGTTCGCCCGAGGTTGCAAACCCCAACCGGTCCATCGCCGCATTGCACAACCAATCAACGGTTTCTTCCGGGTCAACCTGCAGCTTTCCAGGGCAAAGATGGTCGTCGATCACACGTTCTGTCAGGTCATAGCGTTTCTGAAACCCCTGTCGCCCAATCACAGTCAACGCCCCGGACCGCCACAGGAACTCCAGCGCGGTTTTGGATGGGTGCCAGTCCCACCAGCCGCCCGATCCTTTCTTTTCGTCCTTGCCGACGTCTGACGATGACACTGGCCCATGGTCACGGATATGCTGCAAGACGGTTTCAAACCGCTGTTCGAACCCGTCCCGGCGCCAGTTCTTCCACCGGGACTTCAACATATCCGCGTCTCGTTGAAACCTGAGATGCCAATGCCGGTAATACTCCATGGGGATAACCGCGGCGTCATGGGTCCAGTGTTCAAACAATGCCCTGTCGCGTTCGTACAGGTGTTTCAGATTCTTCGCGCGATAGCTGGGCCTGCGTGAAAACAGGATCATGTCATGGGCGCGAGCCACAGTGTTGATGCTGTCCAGTTGCACAAACCCCAACCGCTGAATCAGGTCCAGAAGGGCGGTCCCCTTGGCGCTGCCCGTCGGCGGCTCAAGAAGGGCGTGTCGATCCATGAACACGGCCCGCGCTGTTCGGTTGTCCAGTTGACGAAGCGCCATAAGGTCAGCGTCGTTTCAACGTGTCGCCATAGCTGATCTTGGGGGTCAAGGTCACGCGGGTGTCGACCTCGGCGTTCGGATCGGCAAGTTGCGTGGCGATGATCTCGGCCGCTTTGCGCCCGATCTCCAACCGGCAGGCATCCATCGTGGCCAGCTTGCGCGGCAGACCTTGCAAAAGCTCGACATTATTGAACCCAGCCAAGCCGATCTGGCCAGGCACATCAATGCCTTGATCCAGTAGGTAAAGCAGGCCACCTGCGCCAATCATATCGTTGGAATAATACAGGAAATCCAATTCAGGTGAGCGTTCCAGCATGGCTTGCGTCATCTCGCGCCCCTTGGCCAGTGCCGAGCCACCAGAGTAGAACTCTCGATCCTCGATTTCGATGCCGTGCTTGCCCAGCACTTCGGTGAACCCTTCGAACCGCTTACGCGCCCGGTGATCCAGCGGCATTTTGGTGCCCATGAACCCGATATGTTCATAGCCAGCCTTAAGGATCGCCTGCGCCATCTCGCGCCCGGCCCGACGGTGCGAAATCCCGACCATCGCGTCCACCGGTTTACCGTCGGTGTCCATGACTTCGACCACTGGAATGCCCGCAGAATCCAGCATGGCGCGGGCCGCGTCCGTGTGCTCCAGCCCGGCGATGATCACGCCTGAGGGCCGCCACGAAAGCATCTCGTACAGAACTTTTTCTTCTTTTTCCGGCAGGTAATCGGTGACGCCGACCACGGGTTGCAACTCGGTATCTTCCAACACCTGATTGATCCCTGTCAGAACTTCCGGGAAAACCATGTTGGACAGCGATGGAATAATGACAGCCACCAGATTGACCCGGCTTGATGCCAATGCGCCTGCGATTTTGTTCGGCACATAGCCCAGTTCTTTTGCAGCGGCCAAGACCCGGGTTCGGGTGGCGTCAGACACGTCCCCCCGGTTTCGCAATACCCGACTGACCGTCATCTCGGATACGCCGGACGCCTCAGAGACATCACGAAGGGTAAGCGGGCGTTTTGTATCTGTCGTCACTGGGGTACCTGCGTAGTTGTTTTGTGGAATGGTAGCGTGAACAGAGCGCAATTTACAACTGTTGTGCAAAGGCCATGACAACCAGAAAAAACACAGGTAGAGAGAGCCTTGCGCGGCCCCGTGGCTCAACTGGATAGAGCAGCCCCCTCCTAAGGGGCAGGTTGCAGGTTCGAATCCTGCCGGGGTCGCCAGTTTTGCAATGGCTTGTGGGCTTGCAGCGTTGTGCTTAACCGCTCTTGGCGTGCACCCTTAGGTCAGGATCGTCCGCAGAAAGGTAAGCCGCCCTCAGACCCAGAACTGTGCGCAGATCCCCTAGTTAGATGCGCCTATACCCAGAGTTTGCCGTGTGTTTGTCAGCACAATGTCAAATGGATCATGCGACTTGGATATCTTGACCATGATGCTGGCCCCCAACCACAAGTAATACAGACTGGCTGCCACAGCAGTAGGGGTCTGAGACACGCGAAGGGACCCATCTGACACGCCCGCTCGGACGACAGTTGCGAGGCGAGAGATGATGCCGTCTGTTCCATCTTTTAATGCGCGCCGCATCGGTTCGGAAAAATCCGATACCTCCGCGCCAAGCTTCACAGCCAGACACCGGCTTTCGCAATCCTCAAGGCCCTGATTTTCGCGCCAGTTCGAGAAATACAGCATCAACATCTCAGCCGCTGTAAGCCCTTGTTTCGCAAAGAGATGGTCCAGATTTGCATGGTAGGATTCAAAGTACTCGTTCAGCAATACCACGCCAAATGCATCCTTCGATTCGAAGAAATGATAGAACGAGCCTTTCGGTACACCTGCAGCTTTTAGGATTTCTGCAAGGCCAACGGCGCTGAAACCTTTTTGACCGATCAGGGATTGGCCAGCGGTTACAATGTTAGATCGCGTATTCATCTGCCCCGCCTTCTTACCCGGTTCAGGTCTGCTTCCATGATAGACGGATAGTCTAATACTCCAGCCGCGAACGTACAATAGGTCGACCAAGAATTGAGAAATTTGGCAAAAGTATAAAATTTTTGGCCAAGGATTTAAAAAATAAATTACTAGACGACCGGTCTATTTTGGCGTAGGTGAGTCGCCCAAGACCCTCTTTGCCGCGATGAACGCGGGGGCGTGCCCCCGGTCGCGGTGCAGGTGGAATGCACGATCCAACTGAATTGACCCAACTTGGAAAGCAGAACATGAAAATCCTGATGGTACTGACCTCGCATGACAAACTCGGTGAAACCGGGCTAAAAACCGGTTTTTGGCTCGAAGAGCTGGCTGCGCCTTACTACGTCTTCAAAGATGCAGGCGCGGAAATCACCTTGGCATCTCCGCTGGGTGGTCAGCCTCCGCTTGATCCTAAAAGCGCCGAAGAAGGTTTCCAGACAGATGCGACTCGGCGGTTCGAAGCTGATGCCGATGCCACGGCGCAACTTGCAGACACCGTTAAACTGGCTGATGTCGCCCATGACACATTTGATGCGGTCTTCTATCCGGGTGGGCACGGTCCGTTGTGGGATTTGGCCGAAGACGCACAGTCGATTGCCTTAATCGAAGCATTCCATGCGGCTGGAAAACCGGTTTCGCTGGTATGCCATGCGCCCGGCGTTCTGAAACACGTGAAAGACAGCATCGGCAATCCGCTGGTTGCCGGTAAAAACGTTACGGGTTTCACCAACACGGAAGAGGAAGCAGTTGAATTGACCAAAATCGCCCCATTCCTGGTTGAGGATATGCTCAAAAGCAATGGGGGCGAATATTCCTGTGGTGAAGATTGGGCGCCCTATGTCTTGCAGGACGGCTTGCTGATCACTGGTCAGAACCCGGCCTCATCTGAAGGCGCTGCGGAAAAACTAATCGCAGCCGTGAATTCGTGATCAAAAAGCGGGGCGGTGAACAGCGGCCCCGTCTTTTCGATTCAGGCTGGAAACCTTAGCAAAATTTGCAATTACGTAATTTAGGAAGTCGCAATATCATGAGCATAACACTTGGTCGATGCCTTCTAGCCGTCTATTTCCTCATCCCCGGACTGATGAAGTTCGCTGCATTTGATATGCATGTTGCGCTGATGCAGCAGCATAACGTCCCCGCGCCAGTGCCGTTGCTGGTGGTGGCCGGAGTTGCCAACATTGCAGGTGCGCTTTTGCTACTGTTCAATCGTTTTGTTCGCGCGGCCAGTTTTGGCCTTGTTGCCTATATCCTTTTAGTGAACTTTTGCCTGCATGACTTTTGGAATTTTGAAGGTGTCCAAGGCCAGCATGAGGTTCAGAATTTTGTCAAAAACCTTGGGATTTTGGCTGGAACACTCATCCTTGCCGGAGCCAGCCCAAAAAGGCCGCTTGATCTGACTTTGCTGTCAAAATCAGACAACGCATATGCCGCCTGACCTAATAACCGAGATCAAAGGGAGATAAAATGTCACAATCAGCAGATACCAATCGCCGGATCGTTCTGAACGAACGTCCCGTAGGTTTGCCGGACGAAAACACGCTGCGGATGGAAACCACGGACGTGCCAACGCCCGGCGAAAACGAAATGCTAATCCGCACGGTTTATCTGTCGCTTGACCCCTACATGCGCGGTCGGATGAACGATGCCAAATCTTACGCGGAACCGGTTGCCATTGGTGGCGTCATGACAGCGCAGGTTGTGGGTCAGGTGGTTGTATCCAACCTGGCGGGGTATGAAGCGGGGGATTACGTTCTGTCCGGCAGCGGTTGGCAGGATTACGCGATTTCTGACGGAACCCAGGTCATCAATCTGGGCAAGACGCCGCAGAACCCGTCCTGGGCCTTGGGCATTCTGGGTATGCCCGGATACACGGCCTACGCAGGTCTTCTGAAAATCGGTGAGCCGAAACCGGGTGAAACCGTTGTTGTTGCCGCTGCTGCGGGGCCAGTGGGTGCAACGGTTGGGCAGATCGCCAAGCTTAAGGGGTGTCGGGTTGTCGGCGTTGCTGGCGGGGCTGAAAAATGCGCTCATGTGGTCGAAAACCTTGGTTTTGACGCCTGCATTGATCATAACGCTGATGATTTTGCAGCCCAGCTCGCCGCGGCGTGTCCAGACGGCATCGACGTGTATTTTGAGAACGTGGCCGGCAAAGTCCTGTACGCCGTGTTGCCCCTGCTGAACCCGTTTGCGCGCATTCCGGTGTGCGGCATCGTTGCCTGGTACAACCTGACCGGCCTGCCCGAAGGCCCGGATATGGGCCCCGCGATCATGGGAACCCTGCTGCGGCTAAAGGTCAAAATGCAGGGCTTCATCATTTTCGATAGTTTCCCACCGTCGGTTTATCAGGAATTCACCCGCGACATGACGGGTTGGATCGAAGACGGGTCGATCAAGTACAAGGAACACATGGTCGACGGTCTCGAAAACGCGCCACAAGCTCTGAACCAATTGCTGCAGGGGGGTAATTTCGGAAAGATGGTGATCAACGTCGCCGCGTGACCTTGTCCGGCGGCATCGCGAAATTCCGGGGCCAACAGGTGGCCCCGGTAGAACTCGACCTTTGACAGGGGTTTGATTGGGATGCGGCCAAGCCGATCGCGTGGCTTACCTTAGCGGACGGTCCATCGCATCCACAGCGCCAAACGGGTTTATTCCGCCACTTCGGCTTCTGGTTCCCGTTTCTTGAATTGCTCATCAAACAAGCTGCGGAAACTGCCGTTTTTGTGCAGTAGCTCATCAAGGTTGCCTTGTTCGACGACAGCGCCGTCCTGAACAACCATGATCTTGTCGGCCTCCAGAATCGTCGACAGGCGGTGTGCGATCACGATCACCGTGACGTCCTTGGTCAAGGCATCCAGTGCTTCTTTGACCAACGACTCGGATTTTGCATCCAGCGCGCTTGTCGCCTCGTCCAGCAACAGAATCTCGGCTTTGCGCAGGATCGCACGAGCGATCGCGACCCTTTGCTTCTGGCCACCTGACAGGAAGGTGCCGTTTTCGCCAACAGGAGTATCGTAGCCTTTGGGCAACTCGCTGATAAAGTCATGCGCATGGGCGGCTTTCGCTGCCGCGATGACCTCTTCATCTGTTGCATCCGGCGCCGAGCAGCGAAGGTTCTCCATGATCGAGGTGGAAAACAGGAAGGTGTCCTGACCAACGTAGGAAATCTTGCGTCGCAACGATGAGAAGCTGACATTTCGCAAGTCCTGCCCGTCGATTTCCACACTGCCTTCGTCAGGGTCATAGAAGCGCATGATCAGGCCAAACAGCGTTGACTTGCCGCCGCCGGACTGACCCACCAGCGCTGTGGTCTTGCGTGCCTCGAACGTCAGGCTCAAGTCTTCGATCACCGGCATCGACCCCTGATACCCAAAGGTCACGTTGCGCAATGCGATCTCACCCGGACCGTCAAGAAGGTCTTTGGCATCCGGGCTTTCCTGCATCGTGTCTTCCTGATCCAACAGGCTAAACAACAAGCCGACACCGACCATTGCAGTTTCGATCTGGACGCGCATTTTGGACAGCCGTTTTGCGGGCTCATAGGCCATAAGCAGAGCGGTGATAAACGACATGAGCTGACCGGCGGTTGGCTGCTCGGTTCCGGCAAGTCCGATTGTGCTGACGATCAGGACGCCCGCGACGGCCAAACCAGCAAGAAACTCCATCAACGGGCTGGCGATGGATTGAAGCCGCGCAATGTCGTTGGAACGCTGCTCAACCTTGTGGATGGCAGTATCCATCCGGTTGATCATCTTGTCCTCAAGCGAAAACACCTTGATCACTTTGATTCCGGCGGATGTCTCCTGTAGAACGCGGATGATCTCGGCCAGGGACTTGAACTCGGCCTGCATGATCGACCGGACGCTTTTCAACAGGTAGCGAACGCCCATCAACGCTATGGGGCCGACGATAAAGAACATCACCGACAAAACCGGCTGCTGATACACCATTACGATAACAAGCCCGACCAGTGTCAGGGTGTCGCGGACAAAGCCGGTGACAAGGACGTCGATCAGCTTTCGCGCCGCCTGCGCCCCGTTGGTCGTTCGCATCAACAGGTTGGAAGATTCATTTTCGGAAAAAAAAGAAACGCCATGCCTGAGCAGTTTGCGATAGACCTTTTCCTGCTGAACGGCCACGATCCGGTTCCCGGCGCGGGCCAGATAGACCGCCTGAATGTAAGAAGCGATGGCTTTCACCAAAAACAGGCCAATGACGCCCAGCGCGATCAAATGAGCCCAGCCGCGCATCTCGGGGCTGGTCATCGCATCGACGATGTATTCCATCATGTAGGCGGATCCGGCGGTCGTCACCGCCACGGCAATCATCGCAACAATCGCGACGGCGTATAGTCCACCTTGCGCAAAGAAGCTCTCGCTGATGAGGCGGCCCATATAGCCTGACCGCCATTTGTCCCAGGCGCGCTTAATCATTGCGTTCTCCAGATCGTGAAACTGTGCGCTCGCTCAGATAACCTATAACCGTTCTTCTCTAAAGGGCAGATGAAATGAATTGACCCAACGGTTTGTTCTGACTGTTTGGCGATAGCCCCAGCCAGATAGGTGTCAGGAAAGCTGTCGGCAAGAGTCATTGATGAAAAGAGAAGACGTTTTTGTTGTCAGCATCCGATAAAGCCGGGCAAGGGCGTTTGAAAGATGGGGTGTTTCGAGTGATTCGTTGCGATTTTTAAGTATTTGAAAAGCAACAATAATTTCTGAAGCCTCGTGCGTGTTTTTTTGCCGCGAACAGCACTTTTTCTCTTTGTTTTTCGTCGCTTGCCTGTATCCATGCCAGGTCGCAAGGCTTGCGGGCGTAAATTTGATTTTCTGGCCTTTTGGATAGGTACTTGTAGTTGCGCGGTTTTTTGCCGCTGTGGGTTTTTAGCGTAGCTTTCGAAAAAAACGCTCGTTCTTTCGCTTTTCTACTGCTTAAATGTTAGTATTAGGAACGCGGAAAATTAAGATGGTATTAAAGTCGTGTCGATCACTGCCGTTATCCTTAGCCTGCCAAAAGATGTAGAGCGGCGACGTTTCTGCGAAGCAGAACTGGCCCGCTTTGGATTGAGTCATGAGTTTTCGGATGCGATCGCGGGCGAACAGCTGGGCCGGTCAGACCTGAAACTCATTTATGATGAAGAAATGAACCGCGCTAAGTTCAAGCGCCCCCTTAGTCGAAATGAAGTGGCCTGCACGCTTGGGCACCGCCAGATCTGGCAGCACATCGCTGAATCCAGAGATTGTGTGGGCCTTGTTCTGGAAGACGATGCCACTTTCATCCGTGACCCACGATCCTTTTTGAACGCACTTGCCGAATGTCCCGAGTGCTTTGAGGACGTCATGATCAAACTGGACGGTGTTCCGGGCAAGAACGCGCAGATCATCAAGGAATTTGCCGATCAGAACTTAGTTCTGTCTGACATCCTGCCGCCCAGAACTACAGGTTATATCCTTGGGCGGCGCGCGGCTGCCAGATTGCTGCAGGTTGATGCTCCGATCGCGCGACCTGTCGATATCGACCTGAAATTCTATTGGGAACATAAGGTCCCCATACTGACCTTGGGCAAGCAGATGATTGCCGAGCGAGATTCGCATGACAGCAATATCGAAACTGCCCGTCGCAAGACCAAGCCGGGTTCGGCGGTCGAAAGATTTGTCCGCAACCTTGTCTATCAGGCCAAGTTTACGCATGGCCGGTTGAGCCACCCGCTGAACCCAGACATGATTGACGGGCTGGGTCCTTTGCTTCGCCCCGAACAGCAGGTCCGGTCCCACGTATGAAGAATAGCCTTGTGGTTGTCCGTGCGGGCAGCAACTCACTTCACCACCGGTGGCTGGACATCCCCTATGAGGACCGAAACTACGATCTATTGATCAGCTACTTTTCGGACGAAGCATATGCGGAATTTACGCCCGAACCCGGCGTCGAAGCGGTTTTGGTCAAAGGCGGTAAATGGGACGGGCTGTACAAGACGCTTTCGAACCGTAATCTGGACCAATACGACTATTACTGGCTGCCGGACGATGATCTGGACATAAGCGCGTCAATGGTGAACGCGCTGTTCGATGCCATGGGTGGCTATGGACTGCGTATTGCACAGCCATCTCTCAGCCCGGACAGCTATTTTTCCCATTTTGTGTTTAGCCAGTGCCCCGGCTTTGTTCTGCGTTACACCAATTACATTGAGATCATGGCCCCATGTATGCATCGGGACATTCTGAAAAAGGCGTTGCCGCTGTTCGAAAACACCATGAGCGGCTACGGACTGGATTACATCTGGTGCCGCTGGGCCGAAGCCGGGGCCTTCCGAACCGCGATTCTAGATGAAATCGCGATGCATCATACCCGTCCAGTCGGCAAGAACCTGAAAGCTGCCATGGCCGAGACTGGCAATCTCAGTTCGGAAGAAGAAGAGGCCGTACTAAAAGAAATGTTCGATCTGTCCCGCCGTACGGTACCTGTTATTTTTGCCGGGATACTGAAAGGCGGACAGCCTGTTTCAGGTCGGCTTCAACTGGGATGGCTCATGTGCCGGGCGTGGTTGTCAAAACTGTCGAGTTTTCGCAATCCGGGCGAGGCGCGGTCTGGTGTCCTCAAGATCGCACGGCGGCAGTTGATCAAGCCGCTTGATATGACGACGATAAACTTGAAGACGAAGGCTTTGAAATGAAAGCAAGTCGTTTCCTGATGGTTGGCGCTGGACTGTCCGGTGCCGTGATAGGTCGGGCACTGGCCGAAGCAGGGCACGAAATCACAGTTGTCGACAGCCGCGACCATATCGGCGGCAACTGCCATACCCAGCGCGACGCGGATACCGGCGTCATGGTCCATGTCTATGGCCCCCATATCTTTCACACCGACGACGAAGAGGTCTGGGCCTATGTCAATCGGTATGCAAATTTCCTGCCCTACAAGAACCGGGTAAAGACAACTTCTCGGGGGCAGGTCTTTTCGCTGCCGGTCAACCTACACACAATCAACCAGTTCTTTGGCAAGACGATGCGCCCGGACGAAGCCCATATCTTTATCACCGAAGAACAGGCCGACAGTTCAATCACTGATCCGCAGAGCTTTGAGGAACAGGCCATGCGGTTCGTCGGGCGCGACCTCTATGAGGCGTTCTTCAAAGGATACACGATCAAACAGTGGGGGTGTCACCCGTCCGAATTGCCTGCGTCGATCCTTAAACGCCTGCCGGTGCGGTTCAACTACGACGACAATTACTTTTTCCATCAGTTTCAGGGGATGCCAGAAAACGGCTATACCGACATGATCGCGGATATCCTTGATCACCCCTCGATCACGGTCAAACTGAACACGACCTTCGACCGCAACATGGCCGAGGGGTTTGGCCACGTCTTCTATTCGGGGCCGCTGGACGGCTACTTCGATTATGAGCTTGGGCGTCTCGGGTATCGCACGCTGGATTTTGAACGCTTTACCTATGACGGGGATTATCAAGGCTGTGCCGTCATGAATTACGGCGAAGAAGACGTCCCTTATACGCGGATCACCGAACACAAGCACTTTGCCCCTTGGGAAACACATGACGGGTCGGTCTGTTATCGCGAGTATTCGCGCGCGGCCCAGCCGGGCGACATTCCTTATTACCCGATCCGGCAGGTGAAGGAAAAAGCGCTGCTTGGCGAATATGTCGAGCTAGCTAACAAGACCGCGAACGTGACCTTTGTTGGCCGGTTGGGAACTTATCGCTATCTGGATATGGACGTCACGATCCGCGAGTCTTTGGATACGGCTGCGGCTGTTCTTGCGTCGCTGGAACGAGGTGACGACCTCAAACCGTTTTTTGTTTCGGTGCTCTAGGCGGGGTCATGCCTTGTGCGGGACCGCCGGATCCGGAAACCGGTTGCGCGTGCGGTTCGCAAAAGCCACGAGTGACAGCATTACCGGTACCTCAACCAGAACACCCACAACGGTTGCCAAGGCCGCCCCCGAGTTCAGCCCGAACAGGCTGATGGCGACGGCGACGGCCAGTTCAAAGAAGTTGGATGTGCCGATCATGGCGCAGGGGGCAGCGATGCGATGGGGCACCTTCAACGCATAGGCCGCACCATAGGCTAGCGCAAATATGCCGTAGCTTTGGATCAGAATGGGCACGGCGATCAGCACAATCACCAGCGGCTTGGCCAGAATGGTTTGCCCCTGCAGGCCGAACAGGATGACCACCGTGGTGATCAGACCCAGCACGGACCACGGTTTTACCCAAGCTGAGAACGCGTCAATGGCCTCTTGCGAGCCCAGTTTGCGCCGTGTGAGCAGACCGACAATCAGGGGCAACACCACGTAGAGAACCGTTGCCAGAACCAAGGTCTGCCACGGGACCGAGATGTCGGTGACCCCCAACAGGAACGCGACGATCGGGGCAAAGGCCACGACCATAATCAGGTCGTTCACTGAGACCTGCACTAGTGTATAGGTCGCATCCCCTTTGGTAAGCTGAGACCAGACAAACACCATCGCCGTACAGGGGGCCGCGCCCAGCAGGATCAGACCAGCGGTGTATTGCGCGGCGTCTTCTGGTTTGATCCACGGCGCAAACACGTAGTCAAAGAACAAGACTGCCAGCAAAGCCATTGTGAACGGCTTGACCAGCCAGTTAACCACCAGCGTGACGATAAGGCCCTTGGGCTGACGGGCGACCCCTGCGACAGCGCCGAAATCGACGCTGACCATCATCGGATAGACCATGGCCCAGATCAGAACGGCCACCACAAGATTGACGCTGGCGAACTCAGCCGATGCGATAAATGCCACCAGACCGGGGGCTGCCAGTCCGAACAGCACGCCTGCGATCATGGCCAGGGCGACCCAAACAGTCAGGTAGCGTTCGAAAATGCTCAAGAGTACGCCTCATTCGTTTGATCGGTGAGCTTGCTTGAGGTCAGCGCCGCCAAGGCTACCATAATAGCAGCAGTTCCCAGCACCAGTGGAAGGCCGCCGATCTGATAGGTCAGGCCGGACAGGACAGTGCCCAGCAAACGGCCCGTCGCGTTTGCCATGTAATAAAACCCGACATCCATCGTGACCCGTTCGGACTTGGTGAAGGCAAGGATCAGGTAGGAATGCAGCGAGGAATTGACCGCAAATATCGCCCCGAACACCAGTAAGCCAAGAACCAGTGTCACGGTCAGCCATGCCTCAGGCCCCGACGACATCAGGACAGCCACCGTCAATGCAGCCGGGACACAGAACAGGGCCGAAGCCCAATTGCGGGCTGCCCGGATCAGGTCGCCCTCGGTCCGCTCGGATGCGTGCAGAATTTTGGGCGCGCTGGCCTGAACTGCTCCGTATAGGATAACCCAGACGGCCATGAAGGTGCCGATCATGAAAAAGGCCGCGCGGTTTCCTTCTTCGGTCCCGTCGGACAGGACCGCGTAGAAATAAATCGGAATACCAACCACGAACCACACATCCCGCGCGCCGAACAGAAAGACACGCGCTGCAGACAGCCAGTTTACATTTGCGGATTTGGAAAAGACCTCGGAAAACTTGGCGCCCTTGCGTCCTTGCGGCAGGCCGGGTGGCATCAACACAAAGACCGCAACCAGAATGAGTGCCAGCACAATGGCCATCGCCAGCGTCGCCCACATGAAGCCGACCGTTGCCAGCAGACCGGCCCCCAGCAGAAAGCCCAAACCTTTGACCGCATTTTTCGAACCGGTCAGAATGGCGACCCAGCGAAACAGTCCTCCGCCCGTTGTTGGGGCCAGCAGTTTCACGGCGGATTTGGATGACATCTTGGCTAGATCCTTGGCCACTCCGCTGGCGCCTTGCACGATCATCACAAAGACGACTTTGACCGGAATTGCCCAGTTAGGGTCTAGTTGCGCCAACACCAGCAGCGCCCCGACCTGTAGCGCAAGCCCTGCATACAGCGTTGAGGTCAGGCCGAACCGCGCCGCGATCCAACCGGCCGCCAGGTTCGTGACTATCCCGGCGATTTCGTAAAGGACGAACAAATACGCCAGCTGCACCGGCGAGAACCCCATCGTATGAAAGTGCAATAGCACCAGCATCCGCAGTGCTCCGTCGGTCAGCATGAAAGCCCAATAAGCTGCAGTGACCGCAATATAGGCCGACAGTCCTTCGGGCCGGTCGGTCACAGCGCGGCCCCGACCATCAGCGCCACATCAACCAGACGATGCGCATAGCCCATCTCGTTGTCATACCACGCATAGATTTTCACCTGCGTTCCGTTCACCACCATGGTCGAAGGCGCGTCGACAATCGAAGACCGCTCGTCATTGGTGTAGTCGGTTGAGACCAGCGGCCGGGTCTCATAGCCCAGAATGCCCCTTAGTTCGCCCTCGGCGGCAGCTTTGAAGAAGGTGTTTACTTCTTCAGTGGTAGTTTCGCGTTCAACCTCGAACACGCAGTCGGTAAGCGAGGCATTTAGCAGCGGCACCCGAACCGCGTGGCCGTTTAATCGGCCCTTCAGTTCGGGATAGATCAGCGTGATCGCTGTGGCAGACCCGGTGGTGGTCGGGATCAGCGAGTTCAGCGCCGACCGCGCACGCCGCAGGTCTTTGGCGGGGCGGTCCACGATGGTTTGGGTGTTGGTCACATCGTGGATCGTGGTCATCGAGCCATGGCGGATACCCAGATTTTCGTGGATGACCTTAACGACCGGGGCCAGACAGTTCGTGGTGCAGGAAGCAGCCGTCACGATGTGATGCATAGCAGGGTTATAGGTGCCCTCATTCACGCCCATCACGATATTGGCGGTAGGCCCATCCTTGACCGGGGCTGAGACAACAACCTTCTTCACCCCCGCCGCAAAATACGGGGCAAGCTTGGCCTCGGTCTTGAAGACGCCGGTGCAATCGATCACCACATCCACACCGTCCAGCGGCAGGTCGGACAGGTCTTTGGTGCCAATGAACGGCAGGCGGGTGCCATTGATCGTAACGCTGTCGGCGTCGTAGGTAAATTCGGCATCCCAACGGCCATGCACCGTGTCGAACTCCAGCAGATGCGCGTGCATCTCGGGGTTACCGACCCCGTCGTTGATCCAGGCGATCTTGGCACCCTTCTCCAGCAGGGGTTTCAGGGCCAGTTTTCCCATCCGGCCGAGGCCGTTTACCGCGTAAGTGGTCATTTCGTGTCCTCGACGTGGGTTCTGCCGATATCGTCGACGGCAGTTTGCAATGCGATCCTATCCAGGCTTTCGACCGGCAAAGAGGTGAACGCTTCGATCCGCCGTTTCAGCGCACCATATGCGTTTTGGAAGGCAAGGCTTTGCTCGGCCTCTGTGCCGGTTGTCTTGACCGGGTCGACCATACCCCAGTGGCCGCTGATGGGCTGACCTTCCCAAGCGGGGCATTCTTCGTTGGCGGCCTGATTGCAGACCGTAAAGACGAAATCCATCTCGGGCGCATCGTCTGTGGCGAACTCGGACATATGTTTCGAGCGCAGGCCTGATGTATCGTGCCCCTTATCGCTCAGCACCTGAACGGCAAAGGGGTTGAGTTTCGACGTAGGTTGCGTGCCCGCGGAATAGACGTTGAACCGATCCCCGCCCAACGTCCGCAGAAGGGATTCAGCAAAGATCGAGCGGGCGGAATTTCCCACACACAGAAAAAGTACGTTGAATTTCCGATCCGTCATTTTCCTGGTTCCTTGTGTTGAAGGCATACAGATATCAGGTCGTCCACGGCAGCAGTCGTTCAGCAGGAATTCCAGCATGTGCTGCACATTCTTCATTTCAATTGAATAGAGCAGAGAGGTTCCCACCCGTTCCTGCGTCACCAGACCCGACCGCTGAAGTGCGTTCAGGTAGTTCGACAAGGTGCTGGCCTTGATCCCCAGTTCCGTTGCCAACTCACCTGCCGGGACGGTGTCAGGAAATCGTCGCATCAACATGCGAAACACGGAGATGCGCTGCGGGTGGCCAAGAATGGCAAGTTGGTCGGTTATCTGATCTATCATATTTCATGAAATATTGAATTATGAATGAGTCGGCAACGCGTGATCCACGCTGTTACAAATAATTCACAATTGAAGCTGGAAAGCGCAGCACCTGTTCGGTGGAGGAAATCCGGCAGATCAAGACTTGCACGCCACTTTGGGACCGTTTAAACGGTCCTGCGTTTGCCTCAATAGCTCAGCTGGTAGAGCAGGTCCTTCGTAAGGACAAGGTCGGGGGTTCGAGTCCCTCTTGAGGCACCACCTTCTCAATTTCGATGCAAATTAGGATTTGGGATCAAGGCTTTCAGCCATTCTTCTTGGTGCCGATGGCGTTTTCGACTTTGATAAATCCAGTCTGGGCTGCGGTCAGGATTGGCAATTGGGTAATCGCGGAGCATCGTAACAGCGCAAACCGCGGTGGTGCATATCGAACACTCAAATTTAGTGGGTCTCAACGTCTGTTTCAGAAAAACGATTCGACAAGTTGGATCGCTGTCTTGCCCTTCACTAGTCGAAACAGCTTCAAGATCAGGTGTTCAACCCTGACCGGAAGGGTCGAAGTTGAGAGGCAATGCCAAAGGAAAACCGCAACATGGCGTTTATTCTCGCATTGAACCTCTGTTCAGAGTGCATGTGGTCTTGGGGTCGGGCTTCCTTTTGTCGCGCCCCGCGCAGCGGCGTACAACTGCCAAGGCCGGTTGTGAACCCTTGCCGAATCGACCTGGTTCCTATTTTGTCGCCGGGATGGTTCCCGACCGCTGTCTGCGGGAAGGGATAAAAGGGAATACGGTGCGACCCGGTCAAATGGGTCAAGTCCGTGACTGCCCCCGCAACTGTAGGCGGTGAGCGACCCGAGATCGTCCACTGGGCATTTGTCTGGGAAGGATCGGGAAAGCGTAGACCCGTAAGTCAGGAGACCTGCCATCCGAATATTTAAGAACCTGGGCGGGGTGTCCCAGAGGGAGATGACAATGTTTCAAGCGGTTGTGCCGCCCGTTGTCTTGTACTCGCCTGTCCCCCGTCTGAATGAAGGAGGCGATGCGCGTGTCATTGCATTACTGTCAGTTCAGGCCCTGCAGAATGTGCAGGGACATCGCCGCCTTGACGCTATCTGATTGCGCTTGCCTTATGCCCTGCGAGGCAACCCCATGACGCGCCGTTCGAATTATGCCGTGGGCCAACGCGGACGCTGCCTGACCGAGCTCAGCGTGCCGGTTCTGGTCGCGGGTGCCTTGGTGTTGTCTGCGCTGTTGTGGCTTGCGATTTACATGGTGATCTGATGATGGCTGTTCTGCAAATCCGCGATGTGACGCTTGGGTACCGCGATCTGACGTTGTTCCGCCGACTGACGATGGATATCGACGCGGGAACAACTTTGGCTGTGTTAGGCGCCAACGGTTCGGGCAAAAGCACGTTTGTGAAAATGTTATTGGGCTTGATTGACCCACTGTCGGGCAGCCTGAACTGGCCCAAGGGCCGCCCGCGCGAAATCGGTTACTTGGCACAAATGACGGAATTTGACCGGCGTTTCCCAATTCGCGTGCGGGACTTGGCGGCAATGGGTGCCTGGCGCGGGTTTGGATTTCGGTCGGGGCTGGACAACGCGGCACGTGACCGAATGACCGCTGCGCTGGACGAGGCCGGTGTTCTTGATATCGCTGACCGCCCAATTCACATGCTGTCAGGTGGGCAGTTGCAGCGCGCCCTGTTCGCGCGTGTCATTATGCAGGACGCACCGCTGATCCTGCTGGACGAGCCATTTGCAGCCGTTGACCAAAGCACCGAGGCGCATTTGCTGTCGATTATTCACCGCTGGCGTGACGAGGGACGCTCAGTCGTGTTGGTGGTGCACGACCTGTCTTCGGTGCTGGACCATTGCAGCCACGCCCTGTTGCTTGGCGGGCAAGAGGCCACGCATGGCCCGGTGGATGATGTACTGACGCCGGACCGTTTGGTGGCGCAGGGGTATCTGTCCGAAAGTCAGGCGTCCTGGATGTTCCGGTCCAGCCCAAAACCGCAGGAGCCCGCGCATGTTTGAACTGCTCAGCGAAATGTGGGGCTTCGCCTTTATGCGCCGTGCTTTCGTGGTCACGACCGTCTTGTCGGCTTCGGTTGCTCCGGTCGGGGCGTTTCTTGTTCTGCGGCGTCTGTCGCTGGCGGGCGAGGCGATGGCGCATGCGATCACACCGGGCATTGTAATTGGTTTCGTGACCGCTGGCCTGTCAGTCATGTCATTGCTGGTGGGCGGTCTGATCGCGGGCGTCGGTGTCGCAATGCTGACGGCGTTGTTGGCGCGCAGAACGATCCTGCGCAGCGACGCCAGCCTTGCGTCGCTCTATCTGATCGCGCTGGCGGTTGGGATATTCATTCTGTCTGCGGCGGGGTCGGCTGTTCCGTTGAAAAGCTTCCTGTTTGGCTCGATCCTTGGGATCGACGACGCGTCGATGCTGCTGGTGGGCGGTGTGGCGACCGTAACGCTGGTGGCCTTTGCCTTCCTTCTGCGGCCTTTGATTGTCAGCACCTGCGACCCGGTTTTCTTTGAAACTCAAACGCGGCGGCCCTGGCTGGTGGATCAGGGGTTCATGCTGCTGCTGGTGCTGAACCTGCTGGCCGCATTCAAGACTTTGGGCACGCTGATGGCCGTTGGTCTGATGATCCTGCCCGCAACAGCGGCACGATACTGGGCCAGTACGATTACAGCTCAGTTGGTTCTGGGCTTCGTTTTTGCGCTGTCCAGTTGCTGGATCGGGCTGACCCTGTCTTACCTGTTCCCAGAGACCCCGTCCGGACCGGCCATTGTTCTGGTCGCGGGCGGAATTTTCCTAGTCTCGGCCATCTTCGGCCCACTTGGTTTTGGCAAAAGAGCCCGCAAACCAGTCGTGTCCAACGACATTCCCGTTGCTCAGATTCAACAAGAAGAGAAAGCACAATGACTCTTATAAAATCGCTCTATGCCGGCATCGCCGCGGCTTCGTTTGCGTTGGTCGCATTTCCGGCCATTGCAGGTGAGGACGACGTCCAGATTGTCGCCAGTTTCTCGATCCTCGGGGACATGGTTGAAGAGGTCGTTGGCGATCTGGCCAACGTGACGACGATCGTTGGCCCCGATGCAGACGCGCATGTCTATCAGCCTTCGGTCGCCGACGCCAAAGCTGTCGCCAAGGCAGATATCATCTTTGTCAATGGTCTGGGCTTTGAAACATGGTCCGACACGCTCATTTCAGAATCGGGTACTGATGCCACGGTACACGTCGCCACCGATGGGATTATTCCGGTCAAGGTCGACGGCGAAATCGACCCGCATGCGTGGAACTCATTGTCGAACGGGGTGGTCTATGTGACCAATGTCGCGGATGTGTTGAAAGCTGCGATGCCTGAGCACGCGGATCAGATCGCGGCCAATGCTGACGCCTATATCGCAGAGCTTGAGGCGCTGGACGCAGAGACCAAATCCAAGTTGGCAGATTTGCCTGCGGACCGCCGCACCGTCGTGACCGCGCATGATGCGTTCGGATATCTGGCTGATGCCTATGGCCTGACCTTCCTGGCCCCTGTCGGGATCGACACCGAGGCGGAACCATCCGCAAGAGATCTGGCCATCCTGATCGACCAACTGAAGGCCGAAGGTGCAGCCGCTCTGTTCGTGGAAAACATCACCAGCCCCGCTCTGGTTCAGCAAATCTCGGAGGAGACCGGCATTGTCATCGGTGGACGCCTGTTTTCCGATGCGCTGTCCGAGCGGGGAGGCCCCGCGACCAGCTACCTTGCTATGTTCCAGCACAATCTGGGCACGCTGATGAACGCGCTGGGCGAACCCGCAAGCTGATTAGAAGTTTCTACGCGAGGAGGTCAGATTTACTGACGCCTTGCGGGCGAATTGAACCGGGGCCCGAAAGCTCCGGTTTTTTGCTCTGCCGATTGGCCCGATTAGGCGCGCTTTTCACCGATTGTGGTGACGCCCAGCACCGAAAGCACCTTGGCTTCGATCTGTTCCGCGTTCATTCCCGCCACGGCATACATATCCGCCGGGCTTGCCTGATCAATAAAGATATCAGGCAGGACCATCGACCGATATTTCAGGCCGTGATCGAAGACGCCTTCGTCGGCCAGCAACTGCGCCACATGAGAGCCGAAACCGCCAATCGCACCCTCTTCGATGGTGATCAGTGCCTCGTGATTGGCCGCAAGGTCCAGGATAAGGTCACGGTCCAAAGGCTTGGCAAACCGGGCGTCCGCAATTGTCGGTGTGATCCCGCGCGCTGACAAAGCCTCAGCCGCTTCTTGCACTTCGGCCAATCGGGTGCCGAATGACAACAGTGCCACCCGCGCCCCTTTTTGGATCATACGTCCTTTGCCGATTTCCAGAACCTCGCCCCGTTCAGGCAGGTCAACCCCGACCCCTTCACCACGCGGATAGCGGAAGGCGATTGGCCCGTCGTCATGAGCCGCTGCCGTGGCAACCATGTGCACCAGTTCGGCTTCGTTCGCGGCGGCCATGACCGTCATACCGGGAAGATTGGCGAGGTAGGCAATGTCGAATGACCCCGCATGGGTCGCCCCGTCTGCCCCCACAAGGCCCGCCCGGTCAATCGCGAACCGCACCGGAAGGCGCTGAATGGCCACGTCATGCACGACCTGGTCATAACCGCGCTGCAAAAAAGTCGAATACATCGCGCAGAAGGGCTTCATCCCGCCTGCAGCCAGCGCGGCAGCAAAGGTTACGCCGTGCTGTTCGGCTATCGCCACGTCAAAGCAGCGCGAGGGGTAGCGTTCGGCAAACAGGTTCAGGCCGGTTCCATCCGGCATCGCGGCAGTGACGGCAACGATCTTGTCGTCCCGCGCGGCCTCATCCACCAGCGTGCTGCCAAAGACCGAGGTATAAGACGGCGCGTTTGACGGTGCTTTCTTCTGTTTTCCGGTCACGACATCAAACTTGGCCGTTGCATGGCCCTTGTCGCGGGCTTGCTCTGCCGGAGCGTATCCCTTGCCCTTTTTGGTCAGCACATGGATCAGGATCGGGCCAGTCGCGCGCGCTTTGACCGTGCGTAGAACTGGCAGCAACTGGTCCATATCGTGACCATCAAGCGGGCCGATATAGGAAAACCCCAACTCCTCGAACAAGGTGCCGCCGACTGCCATGCCCTTGAGCATTTCCTTGGCTCGTTTCGCGCCCTCGCGGAAAGGCTCTGGCAGCAGAGAAACTGCACCTTTTGCCGCCGCTTTCAGATCGTGAAACGGAGCCTCGGCATAAATTCGAGACAGGTAATTTGACAGCGCGCCGACCGGGGGGGCGATGCTCATCTCGTTGTCGTTGAGGATCACGATCAGGCGTTTCTTAAGGTGGCCCGCGTTGTTCATCGCCTCGAACGCCATGCCCGCCGACATCGAACCGTCGCCGATCACGGCGATCGCGTCGCCCAATCCTTCGGGCGTGACACCGCCCAGATCGCGCGCGACCGAGAACCCGAGTGCCGCACTGATCGAGGTCGAGCTATGCGCCGCGCCAAATGGGTCATATGGGCTTTCGCTGCGCTTGGTGAAGCCGCTCAACCCGTCTTTCATGCGCAAAGTCCGGATACGGTCGCGCCGTTCGGTTAGGATTTTATGCGGATAGCACTGATGCCCAACGTCCCAGATGATCTTGTCGCGCGGTGTATCGAACACGGCGTGCAGCGCTGTGGTCAGTTCCACCACACCCAGCCCTGCACCCAAATGCCCGCCCGTGACCGAAACGGCCGAGATCGTTTCCGCTCGCAGTTCATCCGCAACCTGACGTAGCTGCGCGTCCGAGAACTGCTTCAGGTCCGCGGGGCGGCTCACGAGGTCCAGCAAGGGCGTGTTCGGGCGATCTGACATTTGGCGCGTTCCTGGCTTAGCTGTCCCGGGCAATAACGAAGCGGGCGGCGTCCTTCAAGGTTTCCGCGGTTGACCCATAGCCTTCAAGTGCGTCGCAGGCCCGATCCACCAGCTCGGCCGCCCGGCTTTTGGCGGTATCCAGACCCAGCAGCGACACAAAAGTTGCCTTGCCTGCCTCTGTATCCTTTTGAAGACGCTTTCCGGCGATTGCCGCGTCTCCTTCAATATCCAAGATGTCGTCAGCGATCTGAAAAGCAAGTCCAAGATCCCGCGCGTATCGGCGCAGGGGTTCGGGATCCGCGCCAGCCAAACGCGCACCGGCGCAGGCCGACCATTCAATCAACGCACCGGTCTTGCCAGCCTGAAGCCGGGTAATCTGATCCAGCGATAATGGCGATTTCGCGGTTTCCGCAGCAATGTCAAGCGCCTGACCCAGCACCATGCCCTGCACACCGCTTGCCTTGGCCAAAGTCAGTACCAATTCTGCGCGAGCCTCGGCCGATCCGACCTCGGGTCGGGCGCACAGCTCAAATGCTAGCGTCTGCAATGCATCCCCGGCCAAAACCGCCGTTCCCTCATCCCATTTCACATGGACCGTCGGACGCCCCCGGCGCAGATCATCGTCATCCATGCAAGGTAGATCATCGTGAACCAGCGAATAGGCGTGCAGCGTTTCTATCCCCGTTGCGGGCCAAATGGCCTGCGCCGGGTCCACACCGTGCAGCCGCGCGCTTTCCAGAACAAGAAATCCACGCAGCCTCTTGCCGCCTTCGGTGGCATACGCCATCGCATGGGTCACATCCAGATCATCCAGCCCGCCCAGAACCAGATCGAACTGCTTCTGAATCCGCGCGGCATCCCGTGCCAGAATGTCCTGAAACATTTACAGGCCTTCGACAGGAGTCGTCCCGGTTGGTTGACCGTCCGCATCCAGCGTGATCGCGGCCACCTTTTCTTCAGCCCGCTTCAATTCGTCCTCGCAGCGCTTTTTCAAGGCGGCACCGCGCTCATACAGGGCAATGGACTGATCCAACGCCACATCGCCTCGTTCAAGTTGACCAACAACGGCCTCAAGCTCTTTCATCGCTTGCTCAAATGTCATCTGATCTACAGGGGTATCGGTCATCGGGCTGCCTTCATCAATTCTTCCACATGGGCACGTGTGGCCTCGGCCAGTGCGTTCAGATCATACCCGCCTTCCAGAGTCGAGACGATACGCCCGTTACAACACTCATCAGCGATCTTGCACAGCTCGGCCGTGATCCACGCAAAATCGCTGGTCAACCAGTTAAGCTCTGCCAAAGGATCATCCTGATGCGCATCGAAACCCGCCGAGATGATGATCAGTTCTGGCTTGAATGCCCGTAGCCGCGGGAAGGCTTGGGCTTCGTAGGCTGCGCGCATCTCTGCTCCGCCGGACCGAGGCGGCAGCGGAATATTCAAAACCGTATCGTAGGCTCCGGTTTCATCAGAACGTCCCGTACCGGGCCACAACGGCATCTGCTGGCTGGTTATGACCAGAGCACGCGCCTCATCCCACAGTAAGTCCTGCGTGCCATTTCCGTGGTGCACATCGAAATCCACCACTGCCACGCGTTTTAACCCGTGGTGATCCAGCGCATGTTTGGCAGCCAGCGCCGCATTGCCGAACAGACAAAACCCCATCGCCGCCTCGGACTCGGCGTGGTGCCCCGGCGGACGGATTGCGCAAAATGCATTCGGAGAGTCACCGCCCAGAACAAGGTCGACCGCCCGAACAACAGCACCAGCCGCGCGATACGCGGCATCCACCGAACCCGGCGACATGAAAGTGTCGCCATCAATCTGCCTGTATCCTTCGGTCGGGCGGCTGCTGCGGATACTCCGTATGTGGCTTTCGGGGTGAATGAGCAGCAGGTCATCATCCGCGGCAAGCGGAGCCGTCCTTCGGTCCAAATCCAGCGATTCCAGCGCATGAAGAACATGCTCAAGCCGCGCGACCCGTTCGGGATGTCCGTCCGGGGTCATATGTTCAAGGCAATCCGCGTGGGTTAAAAGAGCAGTCTTCATCAGGATCCGATCTTCATCTGGCTAAAAATATCCTCGCCGAAGGCATAAAATCGCCGCGCAGCGGCAAAATCAATCCGGGGCCAACATATAACCCGCCCCACGGACTGTCTGCAGATAGCGGGGTTGCTTTGGGTCCTGTTCGATCTTGCGTCGCAGCCGGGTGATCTGAACATCCACTGCGCGTTCCTGTGCCTGCCCCTTGTCGCGGCCCAGATCTTCGACCAGCTTGGCGCGGCTTATAGGTTCTCCGGGCTGCGCCGAGAAAATCTTCATCAACTGACTTTCGGTTGCGGTCAGACGAACTGGGTCTTCGCCCTGCCACATCTCGCCGCGCTCCACGTCGTACCGGATCGGCCCAAGGATCAGGATTTTGCTTGCCGTTTCCTGTGCAGGTGTTTCGGGCATCCGCCGCAAAATTGCGTTGATGCGCAACAACAGCTCCTTCGGCTCGAACGGTTTGGCCAGATAGTCGTCGGCCCCGGCCTCAAGCCCCGCAATCCGGTGTTCGGTTTCACCGCGCGCCGTCAACAGCAGGATCGGGGTTGCGTGTGTCTCTCGCAGCGCCTTGGTCAGGCTGACGCCGTCTTCTCCGGGCATCATGACATCCAGAACGATCATGTCGAAATCCAGGCCTGACAAGACCCGCCTCGCATGGGCGGCGTCCCGCGCGGCTGTGACAAGAAAACCGTTCCGCATCAAAAACTTCTTGAGCAGATCACGAATGCGCTCGTCATCGTCAACAATCAGCAGATGGGCGTCCATATCGCTCATGAGGTGGTATCCCGCAGTTTCTTATAGGCATGACGCATATCAGCATCCATCATCGCTTCAAGCACTTTGCGAAAACCTGAAACGGCCTCGGGGCCGGCGTCCTTATAGGCAGCGCGCATCCGTACGCGTTGGGCTTCGGACAATCTGGCCTCCAGCTCCTCTCCCTTATCGGTTAAGAATAGGTGTCTTTCACGTTTGTCCACTGTTCCAACGCGACTTTCCACCAGACCGTCGTCAATCAGGGTGCGCAGGACGCGGTTCAAGGACTGTTTGGTAACACCGAGAATCGCCAGCAGGTTATTTACGGTCGTCCCCGGTGCTCGGTTGATAAAGTGGATGGCCCGGTGATGCGCGCGTCCATAGGCCAGCTCTGAAAGGATGCGGTCCGGGTCCGCCGTGAAACCGCGATACGCGAAGAACATGGCTTCGATACCCTGCCGCAGTTGTTCATCCGTCAGAAACAACAGGCTTTCACCGCCAAATACCTGGGCGGGACGGGTGTCGGACATATCATGCCTCATTGGTTACTCAAGGCCGAGTTTATGTCAGCGTTATTGACATTCCAAGAGTGGACAGGTATCGAATCGCAGTTTTTGCGCAACATTATGTCCGCTTCGGACTTAATTAGCGCAATAATTGAAAAACCAAGCCCGATTCAGGAGGTTGCGCATGGCGGGGTATGACGATCGTGACGGTGTCATCTGGTTGGATGGTGAACTGGTGCCATGGCGCGATGCCAAGGTCCACATCCTGACACATGCAATGCACTATGCCTCGTCCGTCTTTGAAGGTGAGCGGGCCTATAACGGCAAGATTTTCAAAAGCCGTGAGCATTCGGAACGTCTGATCGCTTCGGCCGAGGCATTGGATATCCCGATGCCTTATACGGTCGATCAGATCGAAGCTGCAAAGGAAGAGGCGTTGAAAGCCAGCGGGTTGCAGGACGCCTATATCCGGGCGCTGGTCTGGCGCGGGTCAGGTGATGACATGGGCGTGGCATCGGCCAAGAACCCAGTACGTATGGCCGTGGCTGTGTGGCCATGGGGGGCATATTACGGCGATGCCAAGATGCAGGGTGCCAAGCTGGATATCGCTGAATGGAAACGCCCCAGCCCCGAAACCATCCCAGTTCACGCCAAGGCTGCGGGTCTGTACATGATCTGCACCATCTCCAAGCACAAGGCTGAGGCCAAGGGCTGTTCGGACGCACTGTTCATGGATTACCGGGGCTATGTCGCCGAAGCGACCGGTGCCAACGTGTTTTTCGTCAAAGATGGCGAGGTTCACACACCGTTGGCCGATTGCTTCCTGAACGGCATCACTCGTCAGACCGTGATCCAGATGCTGAAAGACAAGAGTATCAAGGTTCACGAACGCCATATCATGCCCGAAGAGATGGCTGATTTTGAACAATGCTGGCTGACAGGCACAGCCGCCGAGGTTACCCCGGTTGGTCAGATCGGCGACTACACGTTCGAAGTCGGGGACATCACGCGCGAGATTGCACAGGATTACGAGTCGCTTGTACGCGCGTGATCTGACAAACCTGAAAGAACCAAAACCCTCGCTACTGCGGGGGTTTTTCTTTGCCCACGGTTAGAGGTCTGGTGCAGATCACCCCTTTGGTTGGGCGGTTTTGCAAGTGAGCGTTCGATCAATTCGCTCTGATGCTGAACTGTGGTTCGTCACGCTGAACCCCAAGCCCAAAGCGATCTGATCGAAACCTTGCATTCCCCCGGCCAGTGGTCGGGGGCTGCAATGCGGTTCTAATCCTCAGAAATCTACGCCGCGCTGGGCTTTTATCCCAGCTTGGAACGGGTGTTTTTCTTCGGTCATTTCCGTCACCAGATCGGCATAGTCGCGCAGGGCTTGCGGTGCGTCCCGGCCAGTCAGAAATACGCTGGTCTTGTCTGATCGCGCGTTCAGCCCATCAATCACTTGCTCGACTGACAAATATTCATACCGCAAGGCGATGTTGATTTCGTCCAGAACCACAAGGTCATAGTCACCGCTGGCCATCAGCGCCCGTGCATTGTCAAACGCGGCATTGGCAGCGGCGATGTCGCGTTCACGATCTTGCGTATCCCAGGTAAAGCCCTCACCCATTGTGTGCCAGGTTACCAAATCGCGCTCTTCAAAAAAGCGACGCTCGCCGGTTTTCCACTTTCCCTTGATAAATTGCACCACGGCGACTTTCTGACCCCATCCGAGCGCGCGGATTACAACTCCGAAGGCGGCAGATGACTTGCCTTTTCCTTTGCCTGTGTTGATCAGCACCAACCCGCGCCCGGGATCGACGGCCTCGGACACCTTTTTGCGGTGCTTTGCCTGCACCTTTTGCATCTTTTCCTTGTGATCTTCTGCGTCGCTCATCTTGGGACCCTTATTTGGTGTTGGCCCCAAATTAGGTGAAGTTCGAAAAAGGTAAAGATCAGGCTTTGGGATCTGTCGCCTGACGCGCCTTTTCGCGTCCAATCCCAAGTTGGCGCTCGCGCAAGATGACAACCACATTACCGGCGATCACAAGTGCGGCCCCGCCCAGCATTACCAGCGTCGGCAGTTCATCGAACCAGATATACCCGATCAATACGGCAAATAGCATCGTGGTATAGTCATAGGGCGCAAGCATTGAGGCCTGTCCGAACTTGTAGGACGTGGTCACCAGAATCTGCGCGACCCCGCCGGTTAGGCCCATAACGACCAGTATTAGAGTCTGTTCCAGCGTTGGCATCGTCCACCCCCAAAAGGCGGTTAACGCAGACAGAAGGGTAGCCGTCAGCGAGAAATAGAAGACGACTGCCGCAGGATGGTCCACTTGAACTAATTGTCGGATATGTATTTGCACAAAGGCCCGCGCCATGGTCGACGCCAACACGCACAGCGCCCCGATTGTGGCGGCCGTGTCCATGTTGTTGCCGCCCAGGCGCGGCCAGATCATGATCAGAACCCCCAGCAGTCCCAAAGCCACGGCGCCGATACGGATCATGCGAATGCGTTCCCCCAGCATGATTGCAGCCAGAATCAGGGTGAAGATCGGCGTGGCGTAGCCAATGGCTGTAACTTCGGGCAAAGGCAGCAGACTGAGGCCGGTAAAGGTCAGCCCCATGGCGCTGGTGCCCAAAACACCGCGCCAGAAGTGGCCCATGGGCTTTTTGACCACAAGGCCTTGCGAAAGCTCTCCGCGCCAGGCCAGCCAGCCTATGATGACCGGCACGGCAAAGAGCGAGCGAAAAAACACCATTTCTCCGGGTGGGAAGGTGTCAGACAAGGCTTTGACCAGGGCCTGCATCGACGTGAACAGAACCAGGGCGCTGAGTTTCAGCGCCACAGCCAGAAGTGGTTTGTTTGACGTTAGGGGGCCAGCCATCGGCGCGACCCTGCGCCTTTGGCGGGCAAAGATCAACGTGTGGAATTTAGTTGCGACCAGTCCAACGGAAGCGGATGGCCGATTTCCTCGGCGAATTCGGTCAGGAAGCGGGTCATACGTTCGGCACGTTTCCGGGCAAGGGCCTTGCCGCGTTTCGTCAGCATATCTGCCGGAAGTTTCAGTAACTTGACCTTCCAGTGGTCGACCGAGAAATGCAGATCATCCAGTGACCGGGATTCTGCAAATGGATCTGCCGGATCGTAGAGTGACCGCCCCAACGCGCCTGAAACCGAGAAGTTGCGCGCAACACCGATGGCCCCCAGCGCATCCAGCCTGTCGGCGTCGCGCAGAATACAGGCTTCTGCGGTTTCAGGGGGGATATTTGCGAAAAAACTATGGGCTGCAATGGCGTGTCGCGTGGCTTTGATTTCCTCGGGCGTATAGCCGAAATTGTCCAGTATAGGCTCTGATTCTTCAGCGGACCGACGGGACGCAAGGTGGCGATCCGGGTCGTTCTTGGGCAGGTTGACCAGATCGTGCAAATAGCTGGCCGCCAGCAGGACGCGCATATTGGTTGTTTCGTCCGAAATGGCCTGCGCGTTCACCCAGACACGGTCCAGATGCGCCAGATCATGCGCCGGGTCGGTCTTCATGCGTTGCACGACAATGCCGCGCAACCGGTGGCGCAGATCAGCCGATATGTCCACGGTTCTCGCCAATCTGACCGCGATGCAGAAGTAAATGGTCCAGGATCACGCAGGCCATCATCGCCTCGCCCACAGGCACCGCACGGATGCCGACACAGGGGTCGTGGCGGCCCTTGGTGATGATTTCGGCCTCTTCGCCCGACTTGGTGATCGTCTTGCGCGTGGTCAGGATCGACGAAGTGGGTTTGACCGCAAACCGCACCACGATGTCCTGCCCGGTCGAAATGCCGCCCAGAATACCGCCCGCGTGGTTCGAGCTGTATTGTGGACCGTTCTGACCCATGAAGATCTCATCCGCGTTGGCTTCGCCGGTCAGTTCAGCGGCAGCCATACCCTCGCCGATCTCGACCCCTTTGACGGCGTTGATCGACATCATCGCGGCGGCCAGATCAGTGTCTAACTTGGCATAAACCGGTGCGCCGATCCCAGCGGGAACGCCGCGCGCCACCACCTCGACAATTGCACCGACCGAGTTGCCGGACTTGCGCAGATCGTCCAGATAGGCTGCCCAATCGTCAGCAGCTTGGGCATCGGGGGTCCAGAACGGGTTCTGTTCAATCTGCGACCAGTCGAAATTGGTACGGTCGATTTTGTGCGGGCCGATCTGGGTCATGTAGCCGGTGATCTGCACGTTGGGCGCGATCTGTTTGATCGCCTCGCGCGCCAGCCCTCCGGCCGCGACCCGCGATGCGGTTTCGCGAGCGGAGCTGCGCCCACCGCCGCGATAGTCGCGGATGCCGTATTTCTGCCAATAGGTGATATCGGCGTGACCCGGACGGAACTTGTCCACGATGTCGCCGTAGTCCTTGGAGCGTTGATCGGTATTCTCGATCATCAACTGTACGGGCGTTCCAGTGGTTTGGCCTTCGAACACGCCGGACAGGATTTTCACTTGATCCGGCTCGCGCCTTTGCGTGGTGAATTTGTTCTGCCCCGGCTTCCGCTTGTCCAGCCAGTGCTGGATCATAGTTTCGTCAATGGTGACCCCGGGAGGGCACCCGTCCACTGTCGCCCCCAATGCGGGGCCATGGCTTTCACCCCAGGTGGTGACGCGGAAGAGGTGTCCAAAGCTGTTCATCGACATGGGGCGTGCTCCTTTGAGGGTTGTGATTAGCGGGGAGAGCCTTGGGCCTCAAGCGGATTTGCGTTTGGAGCGCGGGGAGGGGGCGCTGCCCCCATCGCGGCAAGCCGCGATTCCCCCGAAGTATTTTTGAACAGAAGAAGGGTCAGGCCGGTTCTAAAAGTGCAGCGCGGGTTTTACTGATTTTGAGCGCGGCTTGCGCTGCCTCGCGGCCCTTTTCCACGAAATGCGCGCGGTAGATCGCATTATGGTGGTCGGTTTCCTGATATTGGTGTGGTGTCAGCGAGACTGACAGAACCGGAACGCCCGTATCCAGTCCGGCGCGCATGAGGCCATCAACCACGGCTTGCGCCACGAAGTCGTGCCGGTAGATACCGCCATCCACCACGAAAGCGGCGCAGGCGATGGCGGCATATTTGCCGGTTTGGGCCAGGTCGCGGGCCAGCAACGGCATCTCGAACGCGCCGGGCACGTCGAAGACGTCAATCTGATCAGCGGGGATAAGCTGTTGGAATCCTTCCAGCGCTTGATCGACAATATCGGAATGCCAGTTGGCTTTGACGAAAGCATAGCGGGTGTGTGTCATTGTGATCTCCTTCGTAAACAGACACGTCACCCAAGGCGATCACGAGCGGCCGCGCCAATTGGCGCGCTGCACGTTCTCTTCCATCCGGACTGTAACCGTCGGCTCTGGTTTCTCACCAGATCTGCTTGTCACCCCGAAGATTCCGGGGCCGCTCGCGGGCTTACGGGTCATGGCCCGCATACCGCCGGTGGGGAATTCCGCCCCGCCCTGAGAACGAGGCAGAACTTGCCAAGGACCAAGCGAATCTGCAAGTCGTTCCGTCAGGAGAGATGCCATGCACCCAAATCCGGCTTTCCGCGCCGAAGACCGTACCCGCCACATCAACTTTGCCCGTGACCGGGCCTTTGGGGTTTTGGCGCTGTCCACTGATGACGCACCCCTGATCAGCCATGTGCCGTTTTTGCTGAGTTCCGATGGTTCAATGGTCGAACTGCATTTGGTGCGGTCGAATCCGATCCTGCGCACCCTAACCGCCCCGCGCGCTGGGCGTATCGCGGTATCCGGGCCGGATGGGTATATTTCTCCGGATTGGTACGGTCTGGCAGATCAGGTTCCTACATGGAACTATGTCGCCGTGCATCTGACTGGGCGGATTGAAAAGCGCCCTCAGGCCGAGTTGCGGGGTCTTTTGGACCGACAATCGGCCTTTTATGAAGAGCGGCTTTTACCCAAGCCCGCATGGACCGCTGACAAGATGTCGCCCGATGCGCTGGATCGCATGCTAAGGATGATCGTGCCCTGCCGGATGTATGTCGACGATATTCAGGGAACCTGGAAGCTGAACCAGAACAAACCCGACGAGGCGCGCGAAGCGGCGGCTGAACGGGTTGAAGGCGGGCTCGGCGTCGAGTTGGGATGGCTGGCCACGCTGATGCGCGACGCGTGACCAGACCAGGGGTTAGTTGGAGAAAGTCGCGAGATAGGCCGCGATATCTTCAGCACCTTCCTTCAGCTTGATGCTCATGTTGGGGCGCGCTTTTTCGTCGTTCAGGAAATCCTGAATGAAACCGATCGGGTCTTTGGAGTAGGCTGCGATGTTCTCTTCGGTCCAGATCAAGCCTTCCTGACCGGATCGGATCATGTCATCGGTGAAAAGACCAACGGGCAGCCGTTCGCTTCCGTTCAGGTAATCGTTCTCGGTTCCTGCTGTCCGGCCCACAACGCCATAGAGATTCGGACCCGTGATGCCACCTTTGACCAGAACTTCGCCGTCCTTGATTATCGCGTGACAGGACGAACAGCGAAAATAGAGTGTCTCGCCCCGCGCCGGGTCACCGGCAGCTAAGGCCTGAGTCGACGCAAGCAGCGCAAAGGTCAGAATGGGTACAGATAGGTTTGGCATGAAAGGCGTCCTGTTAACGGTGGCTTTTCCCTGCGCCTTTATGCATTCGCGTTAAAAGTGCAATCGAAATGATGCGTTTCAAGGATTTTGAGAATATCTATTTTTGATCTGATATTTACGGCGCTCGAAATCACGCAAAAGTAGAATTTTTGTGGCTAATTCTGGCCTAAACTTTGCAATTCGACGCGGGGTGCAGCGGATTTGGTACCCTTGTGCACATCGGTTGTCACCGCATCCTGCTGATCCGAATCACATTTCGACGAACGCGCGACGATCAGCGGGAATCCTGCCAAAAATCCCCCCGAGGCTTGAAAATTCAGGGTTACGTTGTGACATGAATGCCCAGATGCGGCGTAGTGCGCGCCTATGACCGCTGGACGAACCGATTTCTCCCGGCTAGATAGCCGCGATGAGACGCCGCTTTGATGCGGTGCTGATGCATGTTTGCCCGGTATCCTCCGGGCGCCGGAATCGGAGAAAACCTCGTGTCCCACGCAGAAGACCACGAAGGCACCCGCAGAGATTTCCTCTACTACGTCGCTGGCGGCGCAGGTGTCGTTGCGACGGGTGCAGCCGTATGGCCCCTGATCAACCAAATGAACCCCTCGGCAGACGTTCAGGCGCTGTCCTCGATCCGTGTGGACGTAAGCGGCGTTGAGCCGGGGACACAGCTGACTGTCAAGTGGCTGGGTAAACCCGTCTTTATCCGTCACCGTACCGGTGCCGAGATCCAAGAGGCGAAGGAACAGGACGCCGAAGGCGTTGATTCGCTGCCCGATCCGCTGGCACGCAACTTTAACCAACCGGCCGATGCGCCAGCGACGGACGCAAACCGCGTGATGCCCTCGCCCGAGGGCGAGGCACCCGGTGCGTGGCTGGTTCAGATGGGCGTCTGTACACACCTTGGCTGTGTGCCGCTGGGCGATGCCGGTGACTTTGGCGGTTGGTTCTGCCCCTGCCACGGTTCGCA
This sequence comes from Ruegeria sp. HKCCD7251, assembly GCF_013031165.1. NCBI lineage: Bacteria > Pseudomonadati > Pseudomonadota > Alphaproteobacteria > Rhodobacterales > Roseobacteraceae > Ruegeria > Ruegeria sp. HKCCD7251. Next base: position 219,408 of record NZ_WPZC01000005.1, read on the forward strand.
CTACGACCTTGCCGGTCGTATCCGCAAAGGCCCCGCGCCTGAAAACCTGCCTGTCCCGCCCGCTGAGTGGACGGACAACAGCACCATCAAACTCGGCTAAGGGAGACCCAGATGTCCGGAATTCCCCACGATCATTACGAGCCGAAGACAAACGGCGAGAAGTGGCTGAACAGCCGCCTGCCAATCGTCGGCCTGATTTACGACACCATCATGATCCCCACCCCCAAGAACCTGAACTGGTGGTGGATCTGGGGCATCGTCCTGGCGTTTTGCCTGGCGCTGCAAATCGTCACCGGGATCGTTCTGGTGATGCACTACACCCCGCATGTTGATCTGGCCTTTGCCAGCATCGAGCACATCATGCGCAACGTGAATGGCGGTTATATGCTGCGTTACCTGCACATGAACGGCGCGTCGCTGTTCTTTGTTGCGGTTTACATCCACATCTTCCGTGGCCTGTTTTACGGGTCGTACAAAGCCCCGCGTGAGATCACGTGGATCATCGGGATGCTGATCTACCTGATGATGATGGGCACCGCGTTCATGGGCTATGTTCTGCCCTGGGGTCAGATGTCCTTCTGGGGTGCGACCGTGATTACCGGTCTGTTTGGCGCGATCCCGTTTGTGGGTGACGCGATCCAGACTTGGCTGCTGGGCGGACCGGCGGTGGATAACGCCACGCTGAATCGCTTTTTCTCGCTGCACTATCTGCTGCCGTTCGTGATTGCGGCGCTGGTGATCGTGCATATCTGGGCCTTCCACACCACCGGCAACAACAACCCCACGGGTGTTGAAGTGCGCCGTGGTTCGAAAGCCGAGGCCGAGAAAGACACGCTGCCGTTCTGGCCGTATTTCGTGATCAAGGACCTGTTTGCGCTTGCCGTGATCCTGGTCGTGTTCTGGGCGGTTGTCGGCTTCATGCCGAACTATCTGGGCCACCCGGACAACTACATCGAGGCCAACCCGCTGGTCACGCCTGCACACATCGTGCCTGAATGGTATTTCCTGCCGTTTTACGCGATCCTGCGTGCCTTCACCGGTGAGGTCTGGGTTGTGCAATTCGCCAGCTTCATCACTGGTGGCATCATCGACGCCAAGTTCTTTGGTGTTCTGGCGATGTTCGGTGCGATCCTGGCGATGGCGCTGGCCCCGTGGCTGGACACCTCGACCGTGCGTTCGGGCAAATACCGTCCGATGTTCAAGTGGTGGTTCTACCTGCTGATCATCGACTTCTTTGCCCTGATGTGGCTGGGTGCGATGCCCGCAGAAGAGCCTTATGCGACTTTCTCGCTGATCGCGTCCGCCTACTGGTTCGCCTATTTCTTCGTGATCCTGCCGATCCTGGGTGTTATCGAAAAACCCGATGCCCAGCCGGAAACCATCGAAGAAGACTTCAACGCGCATTATGGCAAGGCTGACGCCGACGCCACGCCGGCCGAGTAAGAAGAGGGACCGGAAACATGTTCAAGAAACTTGCAATCGGTGCCGCGTTTGCTTTGGCTCTTACCCCTGCTGCGTCCTTCGCGGCAGGTGGCGGCGAGCAGCATATCGAGGATTTCCACTTCTCGTTCGAAGGGCCGTTTGGTACCTGGGACAAGCATCAGCTTCAGCGCGGTCTTCAGATCTATACCGAGGTTTGTGCGGCCTGCCACGGCCTGCAATATGTACCTTTGCGTGATCTCGAAGCGCTGGGATATTCGGAAGAAGAAGTCATCGCCTATGCGGCGGGTAACTTCGAAGTGTTCGATCCTGAGCTGGACGATTTCCGCCCGGCCATCCCAACTGACCACTTCCCGGCGAACAACGGTGTTGGCGCGCCTGACCTGAGCCTGATGGCGAAGGCCCGTGCCGGTTTCCACGGCCCCTATGGTCTGGGGATCAACCAACTGTTCAAAGGTATGGGTGGTGCGGAATACATCGCCTCATTGCTGGATGGTTACACCGGTGAGGAAAAGGAAGAGGCGGGCACCGTTCTTTATGAGAACAAAGCCTTCCCGGGCGGCTGGATCTCGATGGCGCCTCCGCTGTCCGAAGATCAGGTAGAATTCGCGGATGGTCATCCGGCCACCGTCGAAGCCATGTCCGAGGATATTGCGGCCTTCTTGATGTGGACTGCCGAGCCGAAGATGATGGAGCGTAAGTATTCCGGCTTTGTCGGCGTGCTGTTCCTGTCTGTTCTGTCGGTCCTGCTGTACCTTGTGAACAAGCGTTTGTGGGCTGGTGTAAAAGGCAAGAAGACCGTCTGAGGTTTTCGACAGCTAGAAATTTGAACCCCCGCGCCATCCGGTAGCGGGGGTTTTTCGTTGAGGGCGGGATAAAGGGGCCAGCCCCTTCTTGGCCTGCGGCCAATTCATCCCCGGGATATTTTTGGCCAGATGAAGCGCGGATCAGGCTTTGAGTTGGCTACCGGTGTGATCCGTGATCGTGGCGGTGACGATCTGGCCTTCGGGTTGAGGGGTGGTGAAGGTGACTTCGGTGAATTGCTCGGTTCTACCCATGGTGGGGTTTTCCATCAGAATGTGATGGGTTTTGCCCAGTTGGGCGGTCAGATGCTTGGCGACCTGAGCTTCCCCGGCGGCGCGCAGTCGGGCGGCGCGCGTTTTGATGACATAGCCATTGATCTGTTGCGGGATGCGGGCGGCCGGGGTGCCTCCGCGTTTGGAATAGGGGAAGACGTGCAGCCACGTCAGGTCGCAGTCGGTGACAAGTTTCAGCGAGTTTTCGAAGTGGGCGTCTGTTTCGGTGGGGAAACCTGCGATGATATCCGCGCCAAAGGTCATGTTTGGGCGCAGCTTGCGGGCCTCTTCAGTAAAGCGGATAGCATCGTCACGCAGGTGGCGGCGCTTCATCCGTTTCAGGATCAGGTCGTCGCCATGCTGCAGCGACAGGTGCAGGTGGGGCATCAGGCGCGGCTCGGTGGCGATGGCTTGCATCAGGTTTTCATCCACTTCGATCGAGTCGATCGAGCTGATCCGCAGGCGCGGCAAGTCCGGTACCAGCTTGAGGATGCGCAGCACCAGATCGCCCAGCTTGGGCTGTGCTGGCAGGTCTGCGCCCCATGAGGTCAGGTCTACGCCGGTCAGCACCACCTCATTATAGCCTCGGTCCACCAGCCGCTTGATCTGATCCACCACCACGCCCGCGGGGACGCTGCGCGAGTTTCCGCGGCCATAGGGAATGATGCAGAAGGTGCAGCGGTGATCGCAGCCGTTCTGAACCTGCACATAGGCACGCGAGCGGGTGCCGAAGCCATCGATCAGGTGGCCAGCGGTTTCGGTCACGGACATGATGTCGTCGACCTGAACCGCTTCGGTCTGGCCGATAAAATCGGCGGCCATGCCTTTCCAAGTGTCGGGCTGCATCTTTTCGGTATTGCCGATAACGGCATCGACCTCGTCCATTTGGGCGAAGGTTTCGGGTTCGGTCTGGGCGGCGCAACCGGTTACGATCAGCCGCGCATCGGGGTTTTCGCGGCGCAGCTTGCGGATTTCCTGCCGGGCCTTTCGGACGGCCTCGGCCGTGACGGCGCAGGTATTCACCACGACCGCGTTCGACAGGCCCGCCTGCTGCGACAACTCCTTCATCGCCTCGGTCTCATAGGCGTTCAGGCGGCAGCCCAGGGTGGTGAATTTAGGGATGCTCATCCAAGCGTCCTCAGGAACTCAGGTGTCAGGGTACCCGAGAAGACGTGGCAGGTCGGGCCGGTCATCCAGACACCGTCGTCTTTCCAATCAATCCAGATCGTACCGCCATCCAGTTCAATCTGTACATTGCGCTCCGTCAGGCCGCGACGTGCAGCCGCCACCGCAGTTGCGCAGGACGATGAGCCCGAGGCCAAAGTGATGCCCACACCCCGTTCCCATACGCGCATACGGATGTGATCCGGTCGGATTACATGCGCCACCTGCACATTGGTGCGTTCGGGATAAAGCGGGTGATGTTCATAGCGCGCGCCGAACTCGGTCAGGGGAATGGCGTCGGCATCTTCGACAAAGAATGTGCAGTGCGGGTTGCCCATGCCCGTGGCCGTCGGTCCACCTTCGATTGGCAGTTCCAGGGTGTCTACATCCTCGGCCAGAGGTATGTCGCGCCAATCGGTTTGAGGATGCCCCATGTTGACCGACGTCAGGCCGTCGCCTGCATCCTGCGCGTAGAGCGTCCCGCGCTCTGTTGTCAGGGTCAGGGCTAATTTTCCGGTTTCTTCCATCAGAAACCGCGCAATGCAGCGTGTGGCATTCCCGCAGGCGGCCGAAGTCGACCCATCCGCATTGTAGAAGACCAGATGCGCATCCGATTCGCCGTTTTCGATAACGGCCAATTGGTCAAATCCAACACCAAACTGCCGGTGACCGATTCCCTTTGCCAGCGCAGGGGAAATTTCGGCGGACTGCGCGCGGGCGTCCACAATGACAAAGTCATTGCCCAGCCCGTGCATCTTCATGAAGGGCAAACCGGTGTTTGGATCTTGTTGCATGGCGGGCATATAGCGTTGCGCAGGACGGGAATCCAGCCTGCAGTGCAAATTCCTCAAAAAAGGGGTTGACCCCCCAGCGCCACCTGCCTAAGTAGGCCGCCTATCGGGACGCCGAAACGCAAGAAATTGTTGGCGAAACGAGGTGCAAAAAAGGCCTTGAACCCAGTTGGGAAAATGCCTTAGAGAGCGCCACGGATCGAGAAGATCCAGACAAAAGAGTGGGCCGTTAGCTCAGTTGGTAGAGCAACTGACTTTTAATCAGTGGGTCGCAGGTTCGAATCCTGCACGGCTCACCACTCTAAACATAAAGAAAATAAGGCTAAAACCCCTGAAATTTAGGGGCGCTACGGTCTTTCTTTTATGGCATGCAGAGTGCGAGTTTGTGCAGGTTTCGGAGCAATAATGCAGGCAAATCTGGAAAAAACCTGGAAGAACCTTTAGTTTTGTGGTGTGGCCAGCCGCTGGAACGACTGAGCCCGACATCGCCAAACTATGAAGGAACTCCGGCAATGCCTGAAAATAGCCTATCAGCACGTGAGCTTGCTTCAAATCACATCCAAGCGGCGTTGGACACGGGCGTCCGAGGCGAATTGCGCGAGGCCCTTAGGAAGGCGGCTGCATTGGCAGCAGGTGAACGCGTGACAGATGTCTCTGATCTAGAGTACCGCCAACTAGCCATCGGCGGTAAGTTGGTTGATAAGGATCGACCTGGCCTGGTGATGCGTCACGGCAAACGCACGGGTAAAGTCTGGATCTACCGATACGAACACCCCGACAAAAAGAAACAAGTGGAACTCCAGTTCGGGCGCTACCCTAAGATGTCGACGGCGGACGCTCGTGAAACATGGCGCGAACTACGCTCTCAACGGCTCGAAGGCAATGTGCCAATGCCAGCTACATCTGCATCTCCCAGCGCCCTAACCATGGGCAATTTGATTAAACGATACATCTCTGACTACGCGCGGGTGACTAAAGCCGAATCGTCGTCGAGGGAGGACGAGCGCCTCCTGGGAAAATTCATTGTGCCGTATTATGATGAACTGCCCGCAATGGAATTTGACCACGAGGTAGCCAAGGCGGTCTTGTCCAACATCGTGAATGCGGGTGCTTTACGTGAAGCTGAGAAAGTCCGTTCGGTACTTTCGACGATGTTCAATGTGGCCAGTGGGCGTACGCGAAAAATCTCGACATTGGACGGTACGTGGCTTCCGCCAGATCATCCCAATCCGGTAGGGGCAGTAACGCTCCCGAAGCGGAAGCCGCGCCAACACACTCCCGGGTCGCGTGAAATCCGCAACTACGTACGCGGCCTCGATCAATTGGGGCAACATGGTGAGATCCTCCGCATTCAGTTAGAGACATTTGCACGCATTGGGGAGGTGACGTCCATGGAGTGGGATGAGATCGATTTGGATGCTGGCACGTGGACGCTGCCCGCTGCCCGCTCGAAGAACGGAAAGGCTCATGTCGTGATGCTTGCGCGCCAGACCGTGGAGCGACTTCGGGATCGCGAGGGCGAGACCGCCTCACACCTGGTCTTCCCATCAGTTCAAGACGCCAATCGGCCGACTGACAAACATCTGGTGATCCGGACCCTTGCTCGGAAGCGGCAAGTGATCGGCATATCAGAAGAGTTCACATCTCACGCGACGCGGAGAGCGGCGCTGACGTGGGTTGCTGAGAATGGTGGAGGCCGCGACATTCGCGACCGCTTATCTAACCATACACCGCCGGCAGACGGATCAGACCACATATATGTTTCCGCGGAGCACAACGAGGCCGCACGAAGGTTCACCCAAGCTTGGGTCGACCATCTTACGGGTTTGGAGGCTGACAACGTCAAGTCGCTTGTAGGGGTGCGAGCATGAGCCAGGTATTCGAGATCGGTGGTATTTACCTCCGGCGCAACGATGATGGCTCGTATCGCTTCGCAAAAGATGGCTGGTCGCAGGCACTTCCGCTCGATCTCGATAACCACGATGCACTAAGGGCAATCGTTCAGTTAATGGCACCCCGCCTAGCTACTCTGCTTGAAGATGATCATCGGCGATTGACGCATGAATTCTCAATACGCAATGAGCAAAGTATCCAATTGCACAAGTCGCTGAAGAAAGAGTCCACGCTTGTGAAGGGACGCAGGAAAGGTCTCGATGGGTCCCAAAAAGTCAGAAAGTCAAAGTCCAGATTAACAGAAGAGGTGGCGCTGGGGATCTTTGACGAACAAATGGCTGTTCCTGGTGTCAGACGAAGGTGGGCACTAGCGCGAAGTGAGAAACTGCTTGCGGAATGGGCCGAAAAAGACCCCGCGAATCGCTATGCTTGGAAGGCGGATACAATAGCTAGAAAGGCACGTGAAAGAGACCAGCGCTTCGGATAGCGGTTACCATCCGTTGCCACAAATGGGAAAGTGGTAACCAGAACGCACCGCTACATTGCAGGTATCTGCACGTACAGTGATCTTCGCTCCCATCTACGCGCAAGTGCGCATTGGGGGAGTAACTATGGAACGCGAGCCTGACCTTAGAATCGCTGACGCCGCGGCCGAGATCGCAGTCTCGGATCGCACAATTTGGGATCTTATCCGCCGCGGTGAGCTGGTTTCTTACAAGGTTGGCCCGCGAGCTCGCCGAGTGACGCGTGAAAGCCTTGATGCCTTTCGTGAGCGACATGTTGTTCCACCGCGTGGTGCAGCATGAGCAAACGTGGCCACACACTGATTAAGGCTGACAAAGTTGATACGCCCGAGTCCGTGACCGACAGGCTAGTGCCGTATTTGGATCCGAAGGAACAAATCTCGGAGCCGTGTGCAGGCGCGAACATGCTTGCCGCACGATTGGAAGCGCATGGGTTCAAAATTTCAGAGGCTTACGACACTGAGCCCCGCGATCTGGCGATCGAGACTGCTGATGTCGCGGATCGGTGTCCGCAACGGTTTGTCGCTTGCAGGCCTTGCGTCAAATGAAACGCAGCGGTTTTGACCCACCCCCTGGCACCCCTTCAGCCCGTCACTTATTTTCTCGCGAGGCGCCCGCGTAATCTGGGGCTTTTTTCAAAGATCGTCCACGTAAAGAAAATTGCTCGCTACTCCCTAAGAGCCCGCGAAGTGCGATCCCCGTGGCGAATACCATTTCTGCCAACAGCGGAGTTTGTTTGAAGATAAAGCTGCGTCCGGTGTATCGCGCGGAATGGTAAGTTCGCGAGCTCTAATGCTCACACCGATTCAAGTCTACTCCCAATCGCCAGCAGACGAGCGCCACGTCTTAGCTTCCGCATCCCAAACACTGGCTATTGCGCAAGGCGTCGGGTTTATTCCGTCACAATTGGTTCCGTGGACATCTGCAAGGACAATGCGTTTACGCCCGAAGTCAACGACCGTCCAGCCTCGATTGAGCAAGGAGTGAACCTCCTCTTCAATCAAGAAGTGCGACATGCATCCGCCAGTACCGCAGTAAAGAGATGCGGCGCTTGAACACGCGAAACCAGACTCATTCAGAACCCAGTCGTGTTGTAGATTTCCGTCGAGATCGACCCTTTCAACCGCGCCCCAGGCTATGTCAAACTGACCGTTGTTGAACTCAGCGCAGGCTCGTGCCGCCAGATCAACCTTCGCCTGCAAACCGGGCGGAAGTTGCGAAACATCAGCCGCAACAGCTGGTGAGGTCCAAACAAGGCCCGAAGCAAGCACAATCCCGGCGACCAAACATTTCATCTGACGCGCTATTTGGGAAGCTGGTTGGAAGGAGGTATCAATTGCACTGATCATACCTGTAGTCCCCATATTCCAGCCAGTTTGCCGAGCCGTCGCTAAAAATCAGAAACTCGGACCTGTCTTCCCCAAGCAGGGCGACGACAAATCCAGCGGGCGGCTCAGAGTTCCCGAAGTAACTGTAGGCCGTCATGGCTCTGATCGACTCGCCGTTAACCGCTACTCGCGCGTCCCACTCTCCGTCCGGGTTGTCCAAAATTACGGGTTCGATCACGCGTTTTTTCGCTCCGCCACCACAATAGACGATGCCTTCGGGCGCTTCGTAAGAGGTCTCTTGGCCAACTTCTGAATCGCACTCAGAACGAAGGGACCGAATTGCTGCGCTGGAACCTTTCAAGTCAAAAATTCCGTAGCTGACATCTTGATCAATCATCGACAGATTAACCGATGCATTGGCCGCAAGCTGGTCTAGTACAAAACCATAGTCCTGCTGGCTATTGAAACTAACCTCGACAGGATAATTGTCGACGATCTGCACGGCAGCGTTTTCTGCGCCAACCTGAAATGCCCCAACTTCGGTGGTGCCGTTCTTCAAGAAACGAATGGAGAGCCCTTGCTTCTCCACAATGTCCTGGCTGTCCTCATATCCAGCCGGTGCAAAGCGGATACGGTCACACTGAAGTTCCAGCGTCATGTTTCCTGTCTGAATAAATGCATTGGGATTAGGCCCGGAGTTGAACGACCACTCCGCTGATGCTGTGGTCGCTCCTGCCATCAGTAGCATTCCAATGGAAATGGTTTTTAAGCTCATTTTTTCTCCCCATTGAGTTACGGTTCGCACTGTCGTTCAGCAGAAGTTCCAGCCAATTGCCCGGACAGCCAGATCAGTAAACAGGTTCGCCGTATTCGTTTGCGCCTTCTTGAGAAGGTCGTGTCAGCCACCAGATCATCAGGACGGACAGAACCAATTGAAGGATTGAGACAACAACAATACCAGTCACACCCAGGACTGCCGCTGGTCCTCGCAATGCATCGGGGTTTTCGGTCCCTTGCTCCAATACCGAGAAAAACGCCACCCCACCCAGCATAACAAAGAGCGTTGAAATGCTGAGCGCCATCGGCAGCAGCAAATACCAGCCAGGTCGTCCTGTATCATGCAGCCTCCGCCAACCGGCGGCCAGCATAGGTATGAGAACGGCCAGTTGGAAAACAGAGGACAGAACCCGAGATCCCTGCCCTGTTTCGGGGTTGGTCCCGAATATGATCGTATCCAGCACAGCTAAAGCGGCACTCACGAGAACTACAAACAAGAAGAACCACCAGTATTCTGAACGTATCGCCCGCCCGGAAAACTGGAAGTATTTCGAGAAACACGTTTTGACGGCTTCACCGAATCCCATATTTCACTCCTTTCTTAGTTTCCATGCGGCCTCAAATCGCTTCGCCGCTCAGGAGAACACACTCGCAACCACGGGTGCTCGCACCTACCTTTTTTTGAAAGCAAAGGCCTATCGCACGAGAGCGTAAAGAATTTTGCGCGCGGAAAAAATGTTGATTTTTTAAAAACTAGATTCAAACATGCGAATTCGACACAGCTTTATTTTACCTCCGTTGTTGTCGCTGTCGCCCGATTTGTCGGGCCCTTCCGACTGCTAGAGTGAGTGCTGGCGGTCGGAAGGCACTTTACAATGATTGAGCGCTGGGAGGACGCGATGCTCAGACTTAACGTACTCGCCCTCTCTCCAAAGCTCGCTCTAGCTCTCGCCAGCGACGTCATGCGGCCATCACGCGTTATTGGCGACCCAGATAGTCAACGAAATATCGTTCCACCGACCAAGCCCCCCGCGGCAAGTTTTGGAATGGTAGTCACAGGATCGAGGTATGTTCTATTGGCTGCACTGAAGTGAGAGCTTCAAACAAGCGCATCCAATTTCACTAATTTCAAGGGAACCAGAGGGAGAAGAAGATGACCAACAAGATGGTGATGATTGCGGGCGCGACATGTTTCGCACTGCTTGCGGCCTGCGACGATACGAGTACATCAAGTGCGTCCGCCGAACTCACGCCGGCTCAGCAGGCGTGTTTACGAGATGTAGCCAACACGACCAACAATTCGCAAGTCGTGGTGCTCTCATCCGCGTTTAGCGAGGCGGGAACACAGGTCACAGTCGGCGTAGGCGAGGATCGTGCTCCTTGGAATTGCATTGCCTACAGTGATGGCGCAACAGCTGGAATCGAGTTCCTAGGCGACGAAGGCGCATTGTGACCTGTCTGCTGCGTAGCTGAAAACGGCTGCGCAGCACTGGCTTGATCTGCTGAGGCTCGACTTGCTTTGTAGAACCACCATCATCGTATTCGCGGTCCTGTACCTGTTGGCGATGGTTGCATTTTTGACGGGCACATTTGGCTGGTTGGGACAGGAACGAGACCCTTTGTCCGGAGTGTTCCTTCTACCGTTGGGATTGCCTTGGATACTTGTAGCGGACTTAATTTCGGAGTCCGCCAAGCCGTGGTTCGCGGCGACTGCGCCTGTGCTCAACCTGTTAGCGCTGGTCTTGATTTGTAGATGGGCACGCAGTTTGCGCCAATAGTGAAGACTGAACTCTTTCTCACCAATAGGGAGGAAAACATGGGAAAAGTGATCTTGGGTGTTGTGATCGGGCTCGTCCTCGGCGTGGTTGGGGCTATGACCTTGGGTGGCGGGGCCGCGGTGGGTGTTGGCGTTGCGACAGGCTTGTCCGCCGGTGTCTGCACAACATTGAAAGGAGCACAAGCCGAGAACCTGATCACCGCCGAGCAAGCGGATCAGATCCTCAACCGCGTAAATTCCGAAATGGCGTCACTGCAAGGAATTGAAACGACGGGCGAGATCGTCGGCAGCGCACAGGCATGCGATGAATTTCTGTCAAAGTTAAGAGACGCGAAGTGAGGTTTCGCTTTGCACGGAACAAAACTCTAAGGACAAGCCAACAGGGAACCATCTGATGAAACTCGTTTTACTCAAGCTCCTCACACCCATGTTCGCAATCGCGGGCACAGCTGCTTTTGCAATATCAGAAGCCGACGACGCGTGTATCGACCATTTGCGGCAGGTTGGTGGACCAGACGGTCAATCCGGAACGATTGAAAGCTCTCAGTTCTCGGAAGCTGGTACGCTCGTCATGCTACGAGATGCAGGCGGAACACTTTGGCGCTGCATCGCGTACAAGGATGGTAGCATCGGCGAGATGTCGGTTGTCGAAGCGATGGATGATGGCGGTGGAGCCATGGCAGGCGCCGCCGGGTCTACTGGTAGCCAACGTGTCAAATTCGATGCTGGTTCCACCGGCGCCGAACTCGTTGGTGAACTCGCGCCAGGAGCGTCACAGCAATATTTTCTCGGGGCAAAAAACGAACAGTTTCTTTACGTCCGCGTTGCTCCGCGAAATGGCTCCTTAGACTACGTTATTCGTAACCCCGATGGTTCTGAACTGTTGGGATTAATGTCGGCGGACAAGGAGTATCGAGGGCAGCTTTGGCAATCTGGTGATCATGTTGTGGAGGTTATCAATCGCAGCAACTCTTCCGTCGGCTACAACGTAATTTTCGGAATTGAATAGGTGATCAACCAGAAACCCCGAAATGTATTCCCAAAGAAGCTAGGAAAAACAGATGAAACCCAAGTTCTTATTTGTGATCGGCACGGCGTGTATTACTGCGCTTGCAGCATGCGACGAGAGTGACGGATCGGTGGATGCAAGTGCACCAACTGTAGGCAGCGCTAGCGATCTTTCGTCATTTGAAGGGGCAAGAGCGGGCCAAGCTGAAATGGGCATCCAGAGGCTCGGATTTGAGCTCATCCGAAGCGAAGGTCTGACCTCGTACTGGTTTAACAAGGATACTGGTGCATGTGCTCGGATCACGACATCCGAGGGAAGGTACTCAGATGTAGCTATGCTGCCATCAAGTGACTGCTGACAAAATTCCATCAATCCCAAATCCAAGAGAAGGAGCCCAAACTTGCAATTCGACCTGGCACATGCGGCGGTCATCATTGCCGCTCTAGTAATCACTAACCTGGCATTAAAATACGCCGGCGTAATCAATGAAGAAAACAAGCACCAATGGAACTGGAAAGTTGTTCTAGCCTACTTCGTAGTCGTCGTTATCATCAATCTGGTGTGGCCCATCTAAAGTTTCACAGCGGAAAGCTAACTGCCCACTTGATATGGTTGTCGTGAACTAGCCTTTCCGAGAGACTATTAGGTCGCAAGAGTTTGAGCATCAAAGGTTTAAGAATAGAAAGGAGTTGGCATGCGGTTTTTGGCGTCCCTCATATTCATTGGTGTTCTCGCAACCGCTGCGAATTCTGACGTGACCAGTCGAAATGGCGGTCCAAGTAACAGTCAAATGCTGTCAAAGGGTGGTGACGGAGGCGTTGATGGTGTCGCTTTCTTTCGTCCAGTCTTAAGCGGAGTGCTGTATCGATCCGGTTTCAAGGGCGGCGACAAGGATCGAACAGGCCTAAGTGACGGTCAACGCGAAACTCTGTGCGGTGAAGGGTTTTCAACAGGGTTTTATGCCGACTTCGGCAAAAACACTGAATACGGTCGCACCAGCTGCGGAAACGGATCCTTTGACTATCAGAGCGCCAGATCCTCCCGACCCGATGCTGTCATGGCGTCCATACACGAGGTGATTAAAAACCCTGGAAAGGGCCCTGTTCTGGTGCACTGCATGTGGGGCGTTCATTCCTCAGGTGCATTGTCGGCGATGGCGCTCGTTCAGTTTTGCGGTTGGACAGAAGAAAGGGCCAAGAAATATTGGAATGATGCCCGAAACGGAGCCCCTTGTTCAGGCGGGTGCGACCAGTGGATTGACTCAAAATTTTCCAACTTCAGTGTCGACCCAAAATTGAAGATCTCCAACGAGCAACAGGCAGCGATTTGCCCCAAATGATATTGGGAGGACTATCCAAATGAAGTTCAATCTTCTGGGGTCACTTGCTTTAATTGCACCCACTGTCTTGTGGGCGAACGACGATGTTCTCGGTGAAGCCACGACATTTGATAGTCCCAACGGCGTTACTGAACGCTGCATTCGGATCGAAAAAGTTCCAACGGGCGAGTATAAGAAAAGCGATCTTGAGGAAGAAACGGCCTATTGCGAGATCGATTTCTATGCCTCCGAAATTGCTATTTGCCCAAAAACCTGGAGCACCAGCCCAGGAATGGCAGTCTACGATATTTCGGAAGGACCTTACGTGGGGAACCGTTCTGAATTCGAGAGAAACGCTTGCAAGGAAGGGAAGGCGGCAAAAGATCTGGCTAAGGACAGGGCGGCTAAATTCAAGTCCACCATGAACCAGAAAGGCACCAGTGGAACCTTTTCCACGTCTTCACTGCTTTACTATCATTTCTCCAGATATTTCGACGCGACTGTAAAAGTTCCAGTCGCCGTTTGGCGAAGCATGGACGCCCAGACGCATTTTTCCGAGGTCGCCGAGCCTGGTCTTGCGATTTCTGGTGGCTCTCACGGCGGGCGCATGAACCATGAAGGCTGGCGGGTCTTCGCAGCCGCAGATGCGGACCCGGACTCATACCAACCGACCGACGATCTGTTCACCGCAGATCGAACGCAAATATACGGTGTGCTGCTTGATAGCCCTGGGCATCGATACGGCTCGGAAATCAACGGCACCCGTAAATCTGGTTGGGGGAAAGGTCAGAACCGCGATTTTCAGGAAACTCCTGCTTTCTTGGCTTTGCGTTCTTCAAAACCCTTGCCAGAGGCCATTGTAGAGGGCGTCGGAGAAGGTCGAAGAGACCGGATGATCAACAAGGATCTCGGTCCCGATGTCAGCGACCAACAGATGGCATTTTGGATGCAAGAACTTACCGAGATTGTTCTCCTCGATTTCATCTTTAGCCAGCAGGACCGCGTAGGAAACATAGACTTCACTCCCTATTGGTATTGGGTCGAAGACGGAAAGCTGAAGCATAAGAAAGCCAAGCACCATGAGCCAAACGATGGAGACGTTCCCGACGACGCATTATTGATCCGTCGCAGCAATCTAAACGACAACGATGCTGGTGGGCGTGTCGAATACGCCAACTTCGCAAAATCTACTCAAATGCTGGAGAAAATTCGCCACTTCTCTCCAAGCACATATCGGCGCTTGGTTGCATTGAATAATGACCTTCAATCTCAAGGTCCCGTCTACGGCTGGTTGTCGCAAAGCTTTGGGTTGTCAGACAGTCAGATTGCACAAGTTGTCAAAAATACTGCGCTGGCAACATCCATCCTCCAGGACAATTGTTCAAATAGCGAATTGATGTTCGACTTGGATCCTATCGCATTCTTTTTGAGAAACGACACCGAGGTAGAGGCTGTGGACTGTTATGACCCGTAGGTGTTCTGCTCTTTTTGCGGTGTTCATTTGGACCGCTCTGCTCGCCTGCAAAGCGGCGGCATTGGATGTTATCGTCATATCGGATCTGAACGGAAGCTATGGTTCGGTAAGATACGATGCCCGCGTCGACAAAGCGATTGAGCGCATAATCGAGATTGATCCAGATCTGGTTATTTCGACCGGAGATATGGTTGCGGGACAGCGCATTCCCAACTTGTCCGACAAACAGGTCAGGGAGATGTGGAAGGCGTTTCACGAGGCCGTATCAGATCCTTTAGAGGCTGCCGGCATTCCATTTGCGGTCACGCCTGGGAACCATGATGCCTCCGCTTACCGTGGGTTCGAGCGTGAAAGAAAAATATACGCAGAGGAATGGACACCGAGAAAACCAGACGTCGATTTCCTGGTTTCAGATGACTACCCGTTCTTCTACGCATTTGAGATGCAGGGCATCACGTTTGCGTCTCTGGATGCAACGACCCTGGGCCCGCTATCCGGTGATCAGCAGGACCGGCTACAGGAACTGGGTGCAGACGGGGACCCGATTGTCACTTTCAGTCACCTCCCACTTTGGCCGTTCGCGATCCAGCGCGAACGCGAAATCATCGGTGACCCAACACTTGAAAAAATCTATTTGGAAAGCGGTGTCGTTCTGCATCTGTCAGGCCACCATCATGCCTTCTACCCCGGTTGGAAAGATGGTGTGGCTTATGTCTCTCAAGCTTGTTTGGGAGGTGGTCCGCGGCGGCTTATTGGCGATAGCGCCAGATCACCTCACAGCTTCACTCATGTTACGTTCCAGCCGAACGGAGAGTTTGGGATAGCAGTATATCGAGGCCCTGACTTCGAAAGGTCGGTAAACTTCAAGTCGCTCCCGAAAGAGATCAGATCCCCGAATGCGGTGTTGAAACGCTTAGACCTTGTGAAATGACTAGAGGTTGAGTTTCAGCTCAACTTTATCAGGGACCAGATCGTTTATCATCTCTTCTATTCGGGCTTCTGAAAGTCCACCTGAGGTGATGAAAAGCAATGAAACCCGAGATTTTCCGGGGACGTGGTGTTTTCTGACCAGCTTCCAGCCAGCTTCTGTGGCCATGGCTTCAATGGCTCCGGTGACTTTCAATGAGTGCTCTTCGTCCGAAGCTTTGAGCGAAATTTCCACACCCTTGTTTCGCCCTCCGAGCCAAATGAAACACCAACAAACAACCGCCACTAGTGTGGCCATCAGCGGCAAGCCCAAACCGACCGCAAGACCAAGAACAGTCACGATTATCATTTCGACAGTGTCCACCGGATCATCGAGATTGGAGCGGAACCTGAGCAACGCTCCGATTCCAAATATGACAAAACCGATCATTGACCCGTGCTGAACCACCAGAAAACCAACCGCCATGCCGATAAGCGCATACAGGAAGAAAAGCCTTGGCATAACTATGTCGCGGACGCTTCTACGGGCTTTACGTCTCACCGGATGATAGACGATCAAGCCAGCCAGAATGATCGTGACGATCACATCGAGAGTAAAGAAATACAGTTCCTGTTTGCCGCGAAACTGCGTCCATCGGCGTTCGATAACAATTTCCGACCCCGAAGCCCCGGCCAGCATCGTCGCAGGGTCGACTTGTGACACCGCAGCACCTGGCAACAGCAGCATCAACAACACGGTCACAAATGTGAGGGTCGTATTCAACTTGTCTTCCTTCCTGCTCAAGCCAAAGGGTTACGCTTAACAAAAGCACATCGTGCCCTATTCAATTCAATCGCAACAGGCGGGATCAGGTAAAGAGATTACTGTGCATTCTTCGGACATCGCATCCGGACTGTGATACGAACGCTGATACAGGGATGTGGTCCAAGCGCGAGAAAATCCAATGTCAGAACACAAGCTGCTTCGGTCGGAACTTGGGTTTTCACGGTGCTTCCCCAAGCTTGGAACACTGGCTTCTTTTGCAAGCGCTACTGTTGCATTTCTGGCATGGATCGAGCTCGCCTACGCCGAGAGTCCAGGTTTGACTCTCATCGACTCATTCAAGGTGGCGGACAAATCGGAAGGCTTCTCGGAGCCTTCCGGATTGTCTCTGTCCAACGCCGAAGGCTTCTTATGGTCAGTAAGCGACGCTGAACCTAAACTGCACCTACTTGGAATCGACGGGGCAGTAGGAAACTCTTTCAAGCTGCCATCATTGGCGGGATCAGATCTGGAGGGCGTCGCATCACGAAAAGACGGGTCTATTTTGGTGCTTCAGGAAACTGACCGATCAATTCTAGTCATTCACCCAACCGAACCCATTCAATTGACAACAATACCTCTCACATCTCTTAAAGGTTACTCAGCCGCCGCTGAATTACTCGTCGGCAACCCATTAAACAAGGGACCCGAAGGTATCGCTTTTGACCCGGAATCGGGGCGGGTCTTCATTGGCATTGAAGGACAACCAAGGTTGTTAATGGTCGTATCACCAGCGCTAGACGAAATTGTTGAGATCATTCCTTTAGCCCGCGATGCAGGTTTTATCTCCGAGCGTGTAGATGATGATGAACTGGATTTGAGCGGCCTAGCATGGTCCCCGTCCTCACGTTCTCTTTGGATTGTAAGTGACAAAGGCCGTCAAATCTTCGTCTACAATCCAGAGTCCAAGTCCGTAAAGTCTATCAGTTTGACGTTCACAGAAGATGGCAAACAAAAGGAAGTTAAACATCCCGAAGGAATCGCTCTCGATGAGACCAAAGGGCTTCTCTATGTCCTGACAGACGATGCCAAGAAATCGCGGCTTTATGTTTTTGAGCAACCGGAATTGTGAGGATTGTCCTACTAGTTCTCTACTCTAACTTGTTGAAAAGCCGGGTTGTGTAATTGAGCGCCGTCGTATGTGCGGCGTATTAAGTAAATCTGCGTTCTGTTCACTGTGTTTCTTAAAAACATCACCCATCAATACATTCGAGTAGCGTCAGGTTCACACATGCGAACCACATAATAACATTGGACTTCAACATGCTCAGTCACTTTAAGGTTGTCAAAAATGCGCGTATTCAGCTCAGTTGTTTTTGCGATCATTTGCACTC
>NZ_WPZC01000006.1:0-229343 GCF_013031165.1 Ruegeria sp. HKCCD7251
CAATCGTGCCGATGTTGACGTGCGGTTTTGTACGCTCAAACTTTTCCTTTGCCATGATGGCCTCCTTAATTTGCGGGTGCCGGGCTAAAGCCCGGCCTACGGGTATTTGGTAGGCCGGGCCTTAGCCCGGCGCACCGTCTTATGCGTATTTCGCCTGAATCTCGTCCGAGATGTTCTGCGGAACCGGATCGTAGTGGTCGAACTGCATGGTGAACTGGGCACGGCCCGACGACATCGAACGCAGGGTGTTGATGTAGCCGAACATGTTCGCCAGCGGAACGAACGCGTCGATCGCGATCGCGTTGCCGCGCGGTTCCTGACCAGACACCTGGCCGCGACGCGAGGTCAGGTCGCCGATGATACCGCCGGTATATTCTTCCGGTGTGATCACTTCGACCTTCATGATCGGTTCCAGCAGTTTCGCGCCAGCTTTGCGCATGCCTTCACGCATACACATACGGGCCGCGATTTCGAACGCCAGAACGCTCGAGTCAACGTCGTGGAACTTACCGTCCAGCAGGGCAACCTTGAAGTCGATCACGGGGAAACCAGCCAGCGGGCCGCTATCCATGACCGAGTTGATGCCTTTTTCAACGCCCGGAATGTATTCCTTCGGAACGGCACCACCAACGATGCGGCTTTCGAACGAATAACCTTCGCCCGGTTCGGTCGGCTGGATTTCCAGCTTAACTTCACCGAACTGACCCGAACCACCCGACTGTTTCTTGTGGGTGTAGGTGTGCTCGACCGGCATCGAGATGGTCTCACGATAGGCCACCTGCGGCGCACCAATGTTCGCTTCAACCTTGAACTCGCGCTTCAGACGGTCAACCAGGATGTCCAGGTGAAGTTCGCCCATACCCTTCATGATGGTCTGACCCGATTCCAGATCAGTTTCCACACGGAAGGACGGGTCTTCGGCGGCCAGACGGGCCAGACCCTGAGACATCTTCTCTTGGTCGCCCTTGGTTTTGGGCTCGACCGCGATTTCGATCACCGGATCGGGGAAGGTCATGGTTTCCAGAACCACCGGCTCTTTCGCGTCACACAGTGTGTCACCGGTGGTGGTGTCTTTCAGACCCGCCAGCGCGATGATGTCGCCTGCAAACGCTTCTTCGATCTCTTCCCGGTTGTTCGAGTGCATCATCATCATACGACCGATGCGCTCTTTCTTACCTTTGGTCGAGTTCAGGATCGAGTCACCCTTGTTCATGGTGCCCGAGTAGATCCGGGTGAAGGTCAGCGAGCCAACGAAGGGGTCGTTCATGATTTTGAACGCCAGACCCGAGAACGCCATGTCGTCGTCTGCACGACGTGCAATGTTACGCTCTTCGTTTTCGTCGCCGGGGGCGAAGCCCATGTAATCAACAACGTCCAGCGGGCTGGGCAGATAGTCGATCACAGCGTTCAGCAGCGGCTGAACACCTTTGTTCTTGAACGCCGAACCACCCAGAACCGGAACAAACGCGATGTCCAGGGTCCCTTTACGCAGCAGGGCGCGCAGGGTCTCAACGTCGGGCTCATTGCCTTCCAGGTATTCCATCATCGCGTCGTCGTCCATTTCGACGGCCGCTTCGATCATCTTGCCGCGCCATTCGTCAGCCATGTCTTTCAGGCTGTCGCGGATCGGAGCTTTGATCCAGCTTGCGCCCAGATCTTCACCTTGCCACAGCCATTCTTCCATGGTGACCAGGTCGATCAGACCTTCCAGCTCGGACTCGGCGCCGATCGGAATGCCAACCGGAACAGCGCGTGCACCGGTGCGGTCTTCGATCATGCGAACGCAGTTGAAGAAGTCTGCGCCGATCTTGTCCATCTTGTTGACGAAAACCATACGCGGAACCTTGTAGCGGTCAGCCTGACGCCACACGGTTTCGGTCTGGGGCTCAACACCGGCGTTTGCGTCCAGAACGCAGACGGCACCGTCGAGAACCGCCAGCGAACGTTCAACTTCGATGGTGAAGTCAACGTGGCCGGGGGTGTCGATGATGTTCAGGCGGTGCTTGGGGGTATCGGCGGTTTTACCGTCTTCGGTGCGCTCCCAGAAAGTGGTAGTCGCAGCCGAAGTGATGGTGATGCCGCGTTCCTGCTCCTGCTCCATCCAGTCCATGGTGGCTGCACCATCGTGCACCTCACCGATGTTGTGGGATTTACCAGTGTAATACAGGATACGCTCCGAGCAGGTGGTCTTACCTGCGTCGATGTGCGCCATGATACCGAAGTTACGGTATAGTTCGAGCGGATATTCGCGTGCCATTTTTGATAAGCCTCTGGATTACCAACGGTAGTGGCTGAAGGCTTTGTTCGCCTCGGCCATCTTGTGGGTGTCTTCGCGCTTCTTCACGGCGGTACCGCGGGACTGTACAGCGTCCAGCAGCTCGCCGGCGAGGCGTTCTTCCATGGTGTTTTCGTTGCGGCCGCGCGCAGCGGTGATTAGCCAACGGATGGCCAGTGCTTCGCGGCGTTCGGGGCGGACTTCGACCGGAACCTGATAGGTTGCACCACCAACCCGGCGCGAGCGAACCTCGACCGACGGTTTGATGTTGTCGAGCGCTTCGTGGAACACTTCGACCGGTGCGCGCTTTACCTTGTTCTCGACGCGGTCAAACGCGTTGTAAACGATGCGCTCTGCGACCGACTTCTTGCCGTCGATCATCAGGTTGTTCATGAATTTGGTCAGAACCTTGTCGCCAAATTTGGCGTCAGGCAGGACTTCGCGTTTTTCGGCGGCGTGACGACGTGACATATCAGCCTCTCCTTCTTACTTGGGACGCTTCGCGCCGTATTTCGAACGACGTTGCTTACGATCTTTGACGCCCTGAGTATCCAGAACACCGCGTAGAATGTGGTAACGCACACCGGGAAGGTCTTTCACACGGCCGCCACGGATCAGAACAACCGAGTGTTCTTGCAGGTTGTGGCTTTCACCGGGGATGTACGAGATGACCTCGAACCCGTTGGTCAGGCGCACCTTGGCAACCTTACGCATAGCCGAGTTCGGCTTTTTCGGTGTGGTGGTATACACACGTGTGCAGACGCCGCGTTTCTGCGGGCACTGCTCCAGGTGCATGGACTTCGAGCGTTTTACTTTGGGCTGCCGCGGCTTGCGGATCAGCTGTTGAATAGTTGGCATTCCGGTTTCTTCCCCGTTTTGCAACACACATGACATGCACGCGCATTGCGTGCGGTTAAACTTTGCTGCACTCATGCGTCCACAAGCGCAAAACCCGCGAGCGTTCCCATTCCGAGGTGAACGTCGCGGTTGGTTATCAGAGGGCGCGAACTGCAAAATTGTCCGGGCCTTGACCAGTTCATTACTGAAATCGGTTATGGGGCGGCCCCCGGTACCGAGATGACGCGCGTAATAGGGGGAGTCGGCCCAAGTGTCAACAGCACACCTGATCTGGTGCCCGACTGACGGCTTCGCCTTGAATTATCGCAGTTTGCCCAGCACTTCCAGCACATCAGGCGTTGCGAGTTTCGGGTCGTGTGGGCATAGTCCCCGGCAACGCCCCGCCTCATGGATGAAACATGCAAGTTATCGGCTTGTGCCGCTTTTCTTACCCTGCTTATGGCGGCTTTCAGATCGAACATGAAACGATCGAAGAGCGCCGCGCCTATCTCTATAACCCCGCTCGTCTGGAAGAGCGGTTTCGCCTGTTCGAAACAACCACCCTGCCCTGTTTCAAAGAACAGACCGACGAGGATTTTCAACTGCTGGTCGTGATAGGTGATTGCCTGCCCAAGCCTGCCTTTGACCGGCTTCACGATTTGACGACGGGTATGAAGCAAATCAGGATCATCGCCCGAGAGCCCAAGCGACAGCGCCTCGTCATGAAAGAGGTTCTGAACGCCGCACGTGAAAACCCCGATGCGCCTTGTCTGCAATTCCGTCATGACGACGACGATGCAGTATCCGTTGATTTCGTCGAACGGCTGCGAATTGCCCTGCAGGACGGCAAAGGGCTGATTGAAAAAAATAAAGCTGTCGCAATCGACTACAACAGCGGATTTCTTGCACGGTTCGGTCCCAATGGGATTTTGGCAGCGCCGAAGTTTCAGCCTTTGCTCGGTGTGGGTTTGGGCATGTATGTGCGCGGCGGGTGTGACCTGACGATCATGAATTTCTCTCATTACCGGATGGGGAATTTCATGCCGGTGATCAGCTATCCTGATGCGCCAATGTGGGTACGCACACTGAACCAGTTCAACGACTCACCCCACGCCCGCAAGAACAGCGCCGAGTTACTGCCCCTTACCCCGGAACAGGAAGGCGAGTTTATCGCGCGTTTCGCGATTGAACAGGACGTTGTCCGGCGCGTTCACGGAACAGCGTAAACAGACCCGCGCCAACGACAAGCTCTGCGCCCAGCATTGTAATTGCGTCCGGCCAGTCACCGAACACCACCCAACCCAGCCCCAGTGCCCAGATCAGGCTGGAATAGCGGAAAGGTGCGATAAAACCCACATCCCCTTCGCGCATCACCATAACGCTGAACAGGTATCCCATCAGAACAAACACGGCGGCGGAGGCGACCAAAATGCCCGCCTCGGTCGGCACGGGCTGCCATCCCGTTACAAACGTGGCGACACTTGCAGCCAACGTAATCGTCACAGTCGTTGCGAGTGTCACAACAAGCGAAGGCACATGGCTGGACATGCGTCGTGTGATCAAGTCCCGTGCAGTCACCGAAGCCACCGCAATCAGCGCATAAATTGAGAAAACGCTAAAACCCTCGGGGCCGGGCCGCACGATCAACAACATGCCGACAAAGCCCATCCCGATCGCAGCGACCCGTCGCCAACCGATATATTCGCGGAAAAACAGCGCAGCCCCCAGTGTTACAGTCAACGGCAAGGCCTGAAGGACTGCCGTCACATTCGCCAGCGGCATGTGCAGAAGCGCCGTCAAAAAGAAGAATGTGGCCGACAGTTCGGCCAGGCATCGCGCGGCGACAAGCCATTTGTCATGGCGCGGAAAATTCAGATGCAGGGCCCCAAAATGGCGAACCAGCAGGAAAACAAGTGCCGTCGCCAGAACACCCCGCATTGCCACCATCTGAAACAAAGGAACCTCGGCCCCTGCAACCTTTACCAAGGTATCGTTGATGGTAAACGCAGCCATGCTGCCCATCATCAACAGGGCGCCTTTCATGTTTGGGGTCATTGAAACAAAACTCGAATATCGTCCCGCACATTCGCGCGGACGAAGCATGACAAGTCAATACTCGACCCCGAAACGCAAAATTGTCATTTTGTATAAAATACTGAAATTAAAAATTATTTTTGAGATTACTATTTTTCCGAGACTATTTTCGAGAAAGACCCTCAACGTTTCAGGCAATAACTGCATCACCACCAATCCATAGCGTATCGGCAAAAGGTGCGTTTAATGTATTCGCGCTCGATTTTCTGGTCTTAACCCTCAGCGCTTGGCACCCATCATCCGGCGAAGGCGACGGCTTTGACCAAAAGAAAAGGCCCCACGTTTCCGCAGGGCCTGTTCATTGTTCTAAAGGTTCGCTTATTCGCGGCTTTCCGGAGTGTCGACCACCACGTCCAGCTCATCACCAACCATGTCGTCGTCAATGACCGGAGCGGCAAGGGCAGCGGCGGCTTCGGCCTCTTCCCGGCGGGCTTCGATGACCACGTTGTCACGCGATTGCGCAACCTGACGCACGGCTTGTGTCGCACCACCGGTACCGGCGGGGATCAGACGACCGACGATGACGTTCTCTTTCAGGCCAACCAGTTTGTCTTTCTTGCCCTGAACCGACGCTTCGGTCAGCACACGGGTGGTTTCCTGGAACGACGCCGCCGAGATGAACGAACGCGTTTGCAGCGAGGCTTTGGTGATCCCCAGAAGGATCGGCTCGCCCTGTGCCGGACGACCACCGCGCGCGATGGTCTTCTCGTTGGCTGCGTCGAACTCTTGCTTGTCGACATGTTCGCCTTTCAGCAGGGTGGTGTCGCCTGAATCCAGGATCTCCCACTTCTGCAGCATCTGGCGCACGATGACCTCGATGTGCTTGTCGTTGATCTTCACGCCCTGCAAGCGATAGACGTCCTGCACCTCGTCGATCATGTAATCCGCCAGCGCTTCGACACCCATGATGGACAGGATGTCATGCGGAGCCGGATTACCGTCCATCAGGTATTCACCCTTCTGGATGAAATCCCCTTCGGCGACCGGGATGTGCTTGCCCTTGGGTACCATGTATTCGATGGTCTCCATGGACTCGTCAGCCGGTTCGATGCTGATGCGGCGCTTGTTCTTGTAGTCGCGGCCAAAGCGTACGTAACCATCGGCTTCTGCGATGATCGCGTGATCTTTCGGACGGCGGGCTTCGAACAGTTCGGCCACACGCGGCAGACCACCGGTGATGTCCTTGGTCTTGGCACCTTCACGCGGGATACGCGCGACAACGTCACCAGCTTCGATTTGCTGACCGTCTTCAACTGACAGGATCGCATCCACCGACATCGGATAGTGAACCGGGTTGCCCGCGTCGTTGCGGACCGGCTCGCCATCTTCACCGACCAGAATGATCTCGGGCTTGAGGTCGCTGCCTTTAGGGGCGGCGCGCCAGTCGATCACGATCTTCTGGGTCATACCGGTTGCTTCGTCGGTCTCGTCGCGGACAGCAAGGCCCGAAACAAGGTCAACGTATTTCGCAGTACCGGCTTTCTCGGCGATGATCGGCAGGGTGTAGGGATCCCACTCGAACAGCTTGTCGCCACGGGCAACGGTTGCGCCATCCTTGACGAACAGCTTGGAGCCATAGCCCAGCTTGAAGCTGGCACGCTCTTCGCCGTGTTCGTCGTTGATCACCAGCTTCATGTTCCGGCCCATGACCAGGCTTTCGCCTGCGGCATTGACCAGAATCTGCGGGTTTTCGAACGCGACAACGCCTTCCTGGTTGGCTTCCTGGAACGACTGCTGACCACCTTGCGCAACACCACCGATGTGGAAGGTCCGCATGGTCAGCTGTGTACCGGGTTCACCGATCGACTGCGCGGCGATGATGCCAACAGCTTCACCCGTGTTCACCATGGTACCGCGAGCCAGGTCACGACCGTAGCAGGTTGCACAAACGCCTTCCTCGGACTCACAGGTCAGAGGCGAGCGGATGCGCATCGAGGCAACGCCAGCTTCGTCAATGGTGTCAGCCATACGTTCGTCGATCAGCTGCCCGGCTGCCACGATCACCTCATCGGTGCCCGGACGCAGAACATCGTCTGCGGCCACACGGCCCAGCACGCGTTCGGCCAGCGAGGCGACAACCTCACCATCGTTCACGGCTGCTTCGGCAGTGATCGCACGCTCGGTGCCACAGTCGATCTCACGAACGATACAGTCTTGCGCCACGTCCACCAGACGACGGGTCAGGTAACCCGAGTTCGCCGTCTTCAGAGCGGTATCCGACAGACCTTTACGGGCACCGTGGGTCGAGTTGAAGTACTCGAGAACGGTCAGACCTTCTTTAAAGTTCGAGATGATCGGCGTTTCGATGATGTCGCCGTTCGGCTTGGCCATCAGGCCGCGCATACCACCCAGCTGTTTCATCTGAGTGACCGAGCCACGCGCACCCGAGTGTGCCATCATGTAGACCGAGTTGGGTTCTTGTTCAGACCCATCCTCTGCCCGATCCGAGGATGAGATTGTGCTCATCATCGCGTCGGTCACCCGGTCGTTACACTTCGACCAGGCATCGACAACTTTGTTGTACTTTTCGCCCTGAGTGATCAGGCCGTCCATGTACTGCTGTTCAAAGTCTTTCACCTGATCGCGGGTGTCATCGACGATGCCCCACTTATCGCTCGGAATGACCATGTCGTCCTTACCGAACGAGATGCCCGCCTTGAACGCTTCTTTGAAGCCCATCGACATGATCTGGTCACAGAAGATAACCGACTCTTTCTGACCGCAGTAACGGTAGACGGTGTCGATCACCTGCTGCACTTCTTTCTTCCGAAGCAGGCGGTTGACCAGCTCGAACGGCGCTTTGTTGTTCATCGGCAGCAACGCACCCAGACGCAGACGGCCCGGAGTGGTCTCGTAACGCTTCTGAACTTCGTTGCCTTCGTCGTCGATCTGCGTGATCCGCGCGGTGATCTTGGTGTGCAGGTGCACTTCACCGGCGTCCAGCGCGTGCTGAACTTCTTCGATCGAACCAAAGACCTTGCCTTCACCCGGCATGCCTTCGCGTTCCAGGGTCACATAGTAGAGGCCCAGGATCATATCCTGCGACGGAACGATGATCGGTGCGCCGTTTGCAGGCGACAGAACGTTGTTCGTTGACATCATCAGAACACGGGCTTCCAACTGCGCCTCAAGGCTCAGAGGCACGTGAACCGCCATCTGGTCACCATCGAAGTCGGCGTTAAAGGCCGAACAGACCAGCGGGTGCAACTGGATGGCTTTGCCTTCGATCAGAACCGGTTCGAACGCCTGAATGCCAAGACGGTGCAGCGTAGGCGCACGGTTCAGCATGACAGGGTGTTCGCGGATCACTTCGTCGAGGATATCCCACACTTCGGGACGCTCTTTCTCAACCAGTTTCTTCGCCTGTTTCACGGTCGAAGACAGACCCTTGGCTTCAAGGCGCGAGTAGATGAACGGCTTGAACAGCTCCAACGCCATCTTCTTGGGCAGGCCACACTGGTGCAGCTTGAGTTCCGGGCCGGTCACAATGACCGAACGGCCCGAGAAGTCGACGCGCTTACCCAGAAGGTTCTGACGGAAGCGACCCTGCTTGCCTTTCAGCATGTCAGACAGCGATTTCAGCGGACGCTTGTTGGCGCCGGTGATCACGCGGCCA
Organism: Ruegeria sp. HKCCD7251; assembly: GCF_013031165.1. NCBI lineage: Bacteria > Pseudomonadati > Pseudomonadota > Alphaproteobacteria > Rhodobacterales > Roseobacteraceae > Ruegeria > Ruegeria sp. HKCCD7251. Next base: position 8,823 of record NZ_WPZC01000006.1, read on the forward strand.
CGACGGCCATTGTCGAACAAAGCATCCACGGATTCCTGCAACATCCGCTTTTCGTTGCGGACGATGATGTCAGGCGCGCGCAGCTCGATCAGGCGCTTCAGACGGTTGTTCCGGTTGATGACACGGCGATACAGATCGTTCAGATCCGAAGTCGCGAAACGGCCACCATCCAGCGGAACCAGCGGACGCAGTTCCGGCGGAATGACCGGGATCACGGTCATCACCATCCATTCGGGCCGGTTGCCCGACTCGAGGAAGGATTCAACAACCTTCAGGCGCTTGATGATCTTCTTGGGCTTAAGTTCGCCGGTTGCTTCGGCCAGATCAGCGCGCAGCTGCTCGGCTTCGGCTTCCAGATCGATCTGGGCCAGCATCTCACGGATAGCTTCGGCACCGATATTCGCGGTGAACGCGTCCATTCCATAGGCATCCTGCGCGTCCATGTACTCTTCTTCGGTCAGCATCTGGCCGTAGGTCAGGTCGGTCAGACCGGGCTCGATGACGACGTAGTTTTCAAAGTACAGAACGCGTTCCAGATCGCGCAGCGTCATGTCCAGCATCAGACCGATGCGGGACGGCAGCGATTTCAGGAACCAGATATGTGCAACGGGCGCAGCCAGTTCGATATGGCCCATACGCTCGCGGCGGACTTTCTGCAGGGTGACTTCCACACCGCATTTCTCGCAGACAACGCCGCGATACTTCATCCGCTTATATTTGCCGCACAGACATTCGTAATCTTTGATCGGGCCAAAGATACGCGCGCAGAACAGGCCGTCACGCTCGGGCTTGAACGTCCGGTAGTTGATGGTTTCGGGTTTCTTGATCTCGCCATAGGACCAAGACAGGATCCGCTCGGGCGACGCCAGTGAGACCTTGATCTCGTCAAAGACCTTCGGGGGCGTCAGCGGGTTGAACGGGTTGTTGGTGATTTCCTGGTTCATTTGTTACCTCAAATCTTGCGGAAGGGGGGACGGGAGAAAGGGCAGCGCCCTTACTCCTCAACCTCCGCATCCAGGAGTTCCATATTCAGGCCGAGGCCACGGACTTCTTTAACCAGAACGTTGAATGATTCCGGTACGCCCGCTTCAAAGTTATCCTCGCCCTTGACGATCGACTCATAGACCTTGGTCCGGCCGGCGACGTCATCCGATTTCACGGTGAGCATCTCCTGCAGGGTGTAGGCGGCGCCGTAAGCTTCCAGAGCCCAGACCTCCATCTCACCAAAGCGCTGACCACCGAACTGCGCCTTACCACCCAGCGGCTGCTGAGTAACCAGGCTGTAGGGCCCGGTCGAACGCGCGTGGATCTTGTCGTCCACAAGGTGGTGCAGTTTCAGCAAGTACTTGATGCCCACGGTCACCGGACGTGCGAATTGCTCACCGGTACGACCGTCGAACAGAACCGACTGACCGCTTTCCGAGAAGCCCGCACGCACCAGCGCGTCGTTGACGTCAGCCTCTTTGGCACCGTCGAAGACCGGGGTTGCGATCGGAACACCGCGGGTCACGTTACCCGCAGCCTCGATCAGGCCATCCTCGTCCAGACCGGTGATGCCTTCTTCGTAGACATCTTCGCCATAGGCCAGCTTCATCGCTTCGCGCACCGGGGTCAGGTCGCCGGACCGGCGGTACTCACCCAGAGCGTCGTCGATGTTCAAACCCAGACCGCGCGCGGCCCAACCCATGTGGGTTTCAAGGATCTGACCTACGTTCATACGCGAAGGCACACCCAGCGGGTTCAGACAGAAGTCAACCGGGGTACCATCGGCCAGGAACGGCATGTCTTCCATCGGAACAACCTTGGAGATCACACCTTTGTTCCCGTGACGACCGGCCATCTTGTCGCCCGGCTGCAGCTTGCGCTTCACGGCGATGAAGACTTTGACCATCTTCATCACACCCGGGGGCAGGTCATCGCCACGGCGGACTTTCTCGACCTTGTCCTCGAAACGGGCGTCCAGAGCACGCTTTTGCACTTCGTACTGCTCATTCAGGGCCTCGACGATCTGTGCGTCCTGCTCGCCTTCCAGCGCCAGCTGCCACCACTGACCACGGGTCAGGGTTTCCAGCAGATCCTCGGTGATCACCGACCCTGCCTTGACGCCTTTCGGGCCTTTGACAGCGGTTTTACCAAGGATCAGACCTTGCAGACGCGCATAGATGTTGCGGTCAAGGATCGCCAGCTCGTCGTCCCGGTCACGGGCCAGGCGTTCGACTTCCTCGCGCTCGATCTGCAACGCACGCTCGTCTTTTTCGACTCCGTGACGGTTGAAGACGCGGACCTCAACGACCGTACCGTAATCGCCCGGCTTCACGCGCAGCGAGGTGTCGCGCACGTCAGATGCTTTCTCACCAAAGATGGCGCGCAGCAGCTTTTCTTCCGGGGTCATCGGGCTTTCGCCCTTCGGAGTGATCTTGCCGACCAGAATATCGCCCGGCTCAACATCCGCGCCGATGTAAACGATGCCCGCCTCGTCGAGGTTGCGCAGCGCTTCTTCACCGACGTTCGGGATGTCGCGGGTAATCTCTTCCGGGCCCAGCTTGGTGTCACGGGCGGCGACTTCGAATTCCTCGATATGGACTGAGGTAAAGACGTCATCACGCGCGATACGTTCCGAGATCAGGATCGAGTCTTCGTAGTTGTAACCGTTCCACGGCATGAACGCGACGACCACGTTCTTACCAAGGGCCAGTTCACCCATATCGGTCGACGGACCATCGGCAATGACTTCGCCCTTCTGGACGGTGTCACCCACCTTGATCAGCGGACGCTGGTTGATGCAGGTGTTCTGGTTCGAACGCTGGAACTTGCGCAGACGATAGATGTCTACGCCAGCGTCGCCCAGTTCCAGATCTTCGGTGGCGCGGATAACGATACGCTGGGCATCGACCTGGTCGATGATACCGGCGCGTTTCGCCTGAATTGCAGCGCCCGAGTCGATCGCAACCTTTTCCTCGATGCCGGTACCGACCAGCGGCGCTTCGGCGCGCAGCAGCGGAACCGCCTGACGCTGCATGTTCGAGCCCATCAGAGCGCGGTTGGCGTCGTCATTTTCAAGGAACGGGATCAGCGATGCAGCGACCGAGACCAGCTGTTTCGGCGACACGTCGATCAGGTCAACATTCTCACGCGGGGCAAGAGTGTAGTCACCCGCCTGACGGGTCGAGACCAGATCGTTGATGAACTTGCCATCGGCATCCAGCGTCGCGTTCGCCTGCGCCACAGTGTGACGCATTTCCTCGGTCGCGGACATGTAGTGAACCTCATCGGTCACCTCGGCGTCTTTGACGACGCGATACGGTGTTTCGATGAAGCCATACTTGTTCACGCGGGCGAAGGTGGCCAGCGAGTTGATCAGACCGATGTTCGGACCTTCAGGCGTTTCAATCGGGCACATCCGGCCGTAGTGGGTCGGGTGTACGTCACGCACCTCAAAGCCCGCACGCTCACGCGTCAGACCACCGGGGCCAAGCGCCGAGAGGCGGCGTTTGTGGGTGACTTCCGACAGCGGGTTGGTCTGGTCCATGAACTGCGACAGCTGCGACGAGCCGAAGAATTCGCGGACGGCAGCCGCAGCCGGTTTCGCGTTGATCAAGTCTTGCGGCATGACGGTGTCAATCTCGACCGACGACATACGCTCTTTGATCGCGCGCTCCATGCGCAGCAGGCCAACGCGGTACTGGTTTTCCATCAGTTCGCCGACCGAACGCACACGACGGTTGCCGAGGTGGTCGATATCGTCCACGTCGCCTTTGCCGTCGCGCAGTTCCACCAGCGCCTTGATGCAGGCCACGATGTCTTCGCGGCGCAGGGTGCGCAGGGTGTCCGGCGCGTCCAGAGCCAAACGCATGTTCATCTTCACGCGACCAACGGCAGACAGGTCATAGCGCTCGCTGTCGAAGAACAACGTGTCGAACAGGGCCGAGGCCGCTTCGACGGTGGGCGGCTCACCCGGGCGCATGACGCGGTAGATGTCCATCAGAGCGCTTTCACGGTTCAGGTTCTTGTCCTGAGCCATGGTGTTGCGCATGTAGGGGCCAACGTTGACGTTGTCGATGTCCAGAACCGGAATATCGGTGATGCCCGCATCCATCAGTTCTTTGACAGAACCACCGATCAGATCGCCGTCCTTGTCATATTCCAGGGTCAGCTCATCACCGGCCTCGACATAGATCGCGCCGTTTTCTTCGTTGATGATGTCCTTGGCGACAAACTTGCCGACGATGTGGTCAAACGGAACCAACAGGTCGGTGACAGTGCCTTCGTCGATCAGTTTCTTGACCGCACGCGGGGTGACTTTCTTGCCCGCTTCGGCAATCACTTCGCCGGATTTCGCGTCGATCAGATCATATGTCGGACGGGTACCACGCACGCGCTCGGGGAAGAACGGTGTGACCCATCCCTTCTTCTTGTCCAGCTTGTAGGACACGGTCTCGTAATACGCGTCCATGATGGCTTCCTGGTCCAGACCCAGCGCATAAAGCAGGGTGGTCACAGGCAGTTTGCGACGGCGGTCGATGCGGGCGAACACGATGTCCTTGGCGTCGAACTCAAAGTCCAGCCAGCTGCCGCGATACGGGATTATGCGGCAGGCAAACAACAGTTTACCGGACGAGTGGGTCTTGCCCTTGTCGTGGTCAAAGAACACACCGGGCGAACGGTGCATCTGGCTGACGATCACACGCTCGGTACCGTTCACGATGAACGTACCGTTCGGCGTCATCAGGGGCATGTCGCCCATGAACACGTCCTGTTCCTTGATGTCCTTGACCGATTTCGCGCCGGTGTCCTCATCGACATCAAACACGATCAGACGCAGAGTCACCTTCAGCGGCGCGCTGTAGGTCATGTCGCGCTGCATGCACTCTTCGACGTCATATTTGGGTTTTTCCAGATCGTATTTCACGAACTCCAGAACAGAGGTTTCGTTGAAATCCTTGATCGGGAAAACCGACTGGAACACGCCTTTGATGCCTTCGCCGTCAGTGGGCTGCTCTGCATCGCCGGAGCGTAGGAAAAGATCATAAGAAGATTTCTGGACCTCAATGAGGTTCGGCATTTCCAAAACTTCACGGATTTTGCCGTAATATTTACGAAGACGTTTCTGGCCAAGGAACGTTTGAGCCATGTCAGATGTCACCTTTCGATGTTCTCAGCGGGCAAAGACACCGTCGGGCCCCGGCATCTTGCACATTCGAGACGACACGTCCGGATCAATTCATGGCCACCGTCCCGAAGGCAGCCTCCCGATCCAAGAACCGCGTCTTAGAAAACGCCCCAAAGTTGAGGCCCTTTCTAAGACAGGTTCGGCTGGACCCGGATTTCTCCGGACCCAGCCAAATTTTCGACGCATCAGCGATGCGCCATTGGACTGACTTAGGCCAGTTCGACCTCGGCGCCAGCTGCTTCCAGCTTGCCTTTGATCTCTTCGGCTTCTGCTTTGTCCACGCCTTCTTTGATCTTGCCGCCGGCCTCGACCAGTTCCTTGGCTTCTTTCAGGCCAAGGCCGGTGATGCCGCGAACTTCTTTGATGACGTTGATTTTCGAAGCGCCGGCGTTCTTCAGAACGACGTCGAATTCGGTTTTTTCCTCAGCAGCTGCACCGCCGGCGTCGCCAGCTGCACCTGCGACCATTACGGCGCCGCCAGCTGCGGGCTCGATGCCGTACTCGTCTTTGAGGATGGTTTTCAGTTCTTGTGCTTCCAGCAGGGTCAGACCCACGATGCTTTCTGCCAGTGCTTTCAGATCAGCCATTGTATTAGCTCTTTCCGTTTTACAGTGTGTGTTCCAACGTCAGGGTATTCACCCCACGCAGATCATTCAGTGCCAACCGCTTACGCAGCTTCCGCCTTCTCTTCGATGGTGGAAAGGATGCTTGCGATGTCGCTTGCAGGTGCGCCAATTGCACCGGCGATGTTCGAAGCAGGCGCGCCAAGCATACCAGCGATCGTAGCAATAAGCTCTTCACGCGACGGCATTTTCGACACGGCTGTAACACCAGCCCGGTCCAGAGCGTTCTCGCCCATTGCACCGCCAAGAATTTCGAACTTTTGGTTCTCTTTGGCGAAGTCCTCGGCCACCTTGGCTGCTGCCACGGGGTCCTCGGAATAGGTCAGAACGGTCATACCCGTCAGCAGGTCACCAATGCTTTCACATGGCTTTCCGTCGAGGGCGATTTTGGCAAGCCTGTTCTTGGCAACACGCACGGCACCACCCGCGTCACGAGCACGTGCGCGAAGGTCCTGCATCTCGGCAACTGTCAGACCGGCGTAATGGGCTACCACTACGACGCCAGAGCTTTCGAAGATTTGGCCGAGTTCCTCGACCACTTTCTCTTTCTGGGCTCTATCCACAGTTCTCTCCAAGTTTGGGATGTTGGACATCCCGGCTCATATTTGCCGAGGGTGAAACCCCGGCGTTCAGGTCCGTTGTTACGGGATTGGCCAAAATGCGCCCGAGGATCGCGACCCTCAGAATTCTTTGGTCTTACCCGTCTCAGGCAGGAGATTAAGGGGCCGAATGGCACCACCCACCGTCTTGGACGAAACGAAATAAAGCGCACGACGAATCGCACGCTTTACTCCGCAAGTCTTATTAGGGCAGTTGGATGGGGTTTCCAAGGGGTAAATTGCGAATTTGGCCACGCCATTTTGCACCCCAGTTCGAACCCACCAGAACCCATCCAACTGTACGGATTTCATAGCGTTTTCCGCCAACCGGCAACAAAACCTATTTCTTGCCGTTGACACGCAAATCCCGCTGCGTTCCAGTCCGGTGAAAGGCACATCACCAAGGACATGGCCCGTTGGCTACTTCTCTTCCGCTCTCGGATCAAGAACATGACCGGGTCACCGCATTTATTGTCGAGTTTTCCAATGCGGTCCTGCACGCCCCAGTGACACAGTATGACTGTATCTACCGGTCGCACGCCTTCGCAGAGTCTCGGGCCGTTCTGGTTCTGCGCTCGACAGCGGGATCCTTCGCCCTCAAGATCGACACCGAGTCTCCGGCGACCGGTCGACTGAAAGACGAATTCGAGTTATTGGTTGACCTGTCCCGATACTTTGAACGCACAGACTCGTCCCGTGTCGTGCAGCCTGTCTACATATCGCCCGGAGGGGCCTTTCTGGTCACAGAGTTCATCGACAGGCCCACTGCCGTTGATCTGATTTATAACAGCAAGGACGATAACCAAGTGGTGCAGGTTTATCGTCGGGCGGGGTCCTGGCTCAGTGACTTTCACAGCCGCCTGGCGCCCGTCAACTATGGGTTCCGGCCGAAATGGATGATTGACAGCATTTGCGATCTTGCGGCGATGGTCCCGGATGACATCGCGCAGAAAAGCCGGAAAATGATTGATGCTATGGTGACCGACGGCGAACGCCTTAAGGGGATCGAGGACCTGAGGGTCTTTTCACACGGTGATTTTCACGGGCAGAACCTGATTATCGGACTAGGCAAAACTCACGGTCTGGACTTTACTGAGGTATGCGAAAAACTGGCCGTCTACGATATCGTCGACTTTCTCAAGGCTGATATCTTTCGGGATGGTCCAGCCAGCGCGGTGGATCAGAGCGGCATTCTGCGGCGAAATAAGCAAATGTTCCTGCGCCGCTACCGCCTGCCGATTGACACCGATATCCTCGATTTCTGCATTCGTTGCCGATTGCTCAAAGACTGGCTGGACTATTGGCGCACTGACTTTACCTGCAGCGCGTTCGAGAAATTTCGGCGCACGCGTCTGGAAATGCGGCTGGATATCGCCTTTGGCACGGCAAACTAGACTATGGAACGAAAAAGCCCGAACAGTTTGCACTGCCCGGGCTCAATACTTTTTTGCTTCGCGTTAAGGCTTATTCGCCCGCAGCAGCCGCCACATCCAGAGTCACACCCGGGCCCATGGTCGAGCTCAGCGCGATTTTCTTCATGTAGGTGCCTTTGGCGCCCGACGGCTTGGCCTTGGCAACAGCCGAGACAAAGGCACGGACGTTTTCAACCAGCTTGGCTTCGTCGAACGACGCTTTGCCAACGCCAGCGTGCACAACGCCGCCTTTTTCCGCCTTGAACTGAACTTCACCGCCCTTGGCTGCTTCCACGGCCGCTTTCACGTCCATGGTCACAGTGCCAACCTTGGGGTTCGGCATCAGGTTGCGGGGGCCCAGAACTTTGCCCAGACGGCCAACGATCGGCATCATGTCCGGGGTGGCAATGCAACGATCGAATTCGATGGTGCCGCCCTGAATGGTTTCCATCAGGTCTTCTGCGCCAACGATATCCGCGCCTGCTTCTTTCGCTTCGTCCGCCTTCGGGCCACGAGCGAATACAGCGACGCGCATCGCTTTGCCGGTGCCATTGGGCAGGCCGACAACGCCACGAACCATCTGGTCTGCGTGACGGGTGTCAACGCCGAGGTTCAGAGCGATTTCGATGGTCTCGTCGAATTTCGAGGTCGCGTTGCCTTTTACCAGAGCAACGGCTTCTTCGATCGACAGGTTTTCCTTGCCAGCGACAGCTTCGCGCGCAGCGCGGGTACGTTTACCAAGTTTTGCCATCTTACTTCACCTCGATGCCCATAGAGCGGGCCGAGCCCAGGATGATCTGCATTGCGCCTTCGACGTCGTTGGCGTTCAGATCTTTCATTTTGGCTTCGGCGATTTCGCGAACCTGCTTGGTGGTCACGGTTGCCACGGTCTCACGACCTGGGTTTTCCGCGCCACGGGGGCGGTTACGCTTGCCAACCGGCTTCAGACCAGCCGCTTTTTTCAGGTAATAAGACGCGGGCGGCGTCTTGATGTCCATGGTGAAGGACTTGTCCTGATAATAGGTAATCACGGTCGGGCAAGGGGCGCCTTGCTCCATGTCTGCGGTCTTGGCGTTGAACGCCTTGCAGAATTCCATGATGTTGATGCCGCGCTGACCCAGCGCCGGGCCAACTGGCGGCGACGGGTTTGCCTGACCTGCAGGAACCTGCAGTTTCATTGTACCAGCAAGCTTCTTGGCCATTTGGTTTTCCTTTCAACTCGGGCGAAACGCGTTTCACCCAGATTATGTTGCGTGGTCCGATCCGGGATCGCGATCCCAGCAACCTCCCACGAGAGAATCTCGCCCGAAGACGATAGAGGCGGCGTTTACAGCGGAATGTGGGGGTTGGCAAGGGGTGCAAACCCACCAACAGATAAGCTTTCGCCCTAGTAAGCTAACCCCGATCACAACTCGTGCAACTGCTCCGATCTGCCAAAGATTAAGCAACCTTGCCAGACGCATTCAAAAATTGCGAACCTTGTATGAGGCGAATCTTTGCGCTGATTCGGCGAAATCGTTGAGGGAGGACTTTTTATGACGCTTTCCAGACTTATTGCACCTGCAATTGTGCTGGGCGCTGGGCTTGTTGCAGCCACTGCGATGACTGCCGATGCGCAGAACAAAGAACCTTCGGAGTGGTCCAGAACTGAACCTTACCCGAACCAGACCGTCTATTATCCCGGAACGGAAACTCTGGTTCCTGACGAAATGCGCGTCATCGCGTGTGGAACCGGAATGCCCCAGCCACGCCTCAAGCAGGCTGCGGCGTGTTTTCTTGTTGAGCTGGGCAACGGCGAAAAGTTCATCTTTGACATGGGCGAAGGCTCGTATGAGCGTATCATGGCGCTTGGGATACCGTTGGATCAGCTAGACAAAGTGTTTCTGGGCCACTTGCACCTTGATCACGCAGGCGATTTTCCGGCCTTCTACTTTACTGGCCCCGTAAACAACCGTCTGACACCCGTTCGCCTTTGGGGGCCTGAGGGGATCAAGCCCGAATGGGGAACAAAAGCCTGGGCTGACCATATGATGAAGATGTGGGCCTGGGAAGAAGCAACCAGGGGCGCGGCAGTTGATCCGCGTGGGTTGCAGTTAGAGGTAAATGAATTCGATTGGAAAGCTGTAAACAACGTCATCTTTGATGAAAACGGTGTTCAAGTTAGGACTCTGCCCGCGATTCATGGTGAACAATCGGTTAGTTTTCTGTTGGAATGGAATGGCCTCAGATTTGCGTTTTCATCCGATACGCTGCCAACGCGCTGGTGGAGAGAACATGCCGCCGGTGTGGATCTTGCCATCCACGAGTGTTTCACCCCACCAGAATTCATGATCGAAAAATACGGCTTTGAACCATCGGAAGCCATATTTGTCGGCTCTCAGGGACACACCGCCGCGCAAGCGTTCGGTAAGATCATGTCGGAAACCGAACCTCGGCTGGCCGTTTGCTATCACTTCCAAAACGATCACGACATTGCGTTGGCCGTCTATTCAGCAATCCGGGAAACCTATGATGGCCCCTTGGATTTGGCAGCCGACTTTATGACTTGGAATGTAACAAAGGATAGCATTCGAACACGCCAAGGTGTGCCCAACGAAGAGTCTTTCCCTGCGCCCGTCCAGATGGCAAAGCAACCACCTGACTCTGCTGCAGAGTTCCCGTTCTCTGAATTTGATCTTGAAAGCATCGATCTCGGCGCGGCCGAAGCCACAAATGACATGATCAATGATTTCAACGAACGCACAGGAAACGACGAAGTCGGCGCCTATACCAGCCTTCCCTTCAAAAACTAATAGGCTGAGCGGGCCTGTTTGGGGCCCGCCTTCGCTTTGCTGGCGTTTCGACATCAAGGCGCAAGAGAATACGAAAACACCGCACCGTCTGAGACGGCGCGGTGTTAACATACTCGCAAAGCGCTAATTTAGGCCTGCTTGGTCACCTGCGTGAAGTCCAGCTCGACCGGAGTCTCGCGACCAAAGATCGAAACCGAAACTTTCAGCTTCTGGTTCTCGTCGTCCACGCCTTCGACCATGCCATCGAAATCCTCGAACGGGCCGTCGTTGACTTTGACCTTTTCGCCGACCTCGAAGCTTATCATCAGTTTCGGCGCTTCTTCGCCTTCCTGAACGCGGTTGAGGATCTGGTTCACCTCAGCGTCGCGCATCGGCATCGGGCGGCCTTGCGGGCCCAGAAAGCCGGTAACGCGGTTGATCGAGTTCACAAGGTGATAGCCCTGATCCGACATCTCCATATGCACCAGTACGTAACCGGGCATAAAGCGGCGTTCGGTCGTGACTTTCTTGCCCCGGCGCACTTCGATCACCTCTTCGGTGGGCACCAGTACTTCGTCGATGTCGTCCTCAAGGCCCTGTTCAGCCACCGACGTGCGGATCTGCTCTGCGATCTTCTTTTCGAAATTCGAAAGAACGCTGACCGAGTACCACCGTTTCGCCATGAACCTGTCGTCCTTGTTTACTTTCGGCGCATCCAGTCAATCAGACGCAGCCGTCATTGAATTTCCATCACGTGACCCGGAATAAAAAGCGGCGCGCAGCCCGAATCGCCGCACGCCCATTCCGAATAGTCCCGCGTCACTACTCTGACATCGCGCTCGGTGCAAGGGGCAAGCCGCGTTTCCACGCGCCTGAACGGGTTTACCCGAACGCGCCCAGGATCAGTTGCAGACCGCCGCGAATACCAAGATCGACCAGCGCAAAGAACACGGCGGTCAGGGCCGCCATGATGAACACCATGACCGTGGTCAGCAGAACCTCACGGCGCGTCGGCCAGACGACCTTTGCAACCTCGGCGCGGACTTGCTGAATAAACTGGATCGGGTTTGTGGTGGCCATTTGGCTTGGATCTCTCTGCTAGCGGATAGGCCGGACATAACCGGGCATTGCGGCGATTTCAAGGGCTGTCAGGGCTTGGGCTTGTCGTCCCATTCATCGTTGAGGATACGGCGGGCGTCGCCTTCGGGATCGTCATATTGGTTTGATCGCACCGTGTAGACAAATGCCACCAGCCCAACCCCGCCCAGAAACAGGGAAATCGGTATCAGATAGGCCAGAACTTCCATCGCTTTATCGTACCCGTAGCGCATTCAAAGATACAGTGATCGACGAGGTCGACATCGCCAGCGCCGCAATCAGGGGCGTGGCCAGGCCGGCCACTGCCAGCGGCACCGCGATAATATTATAGACAGTGGCAATGCGAAAGTTTTCGCGAATCCGTTTCGTCGCCTTGACCGCCGTATCACAGGCGTCAAAGATCGGCGACAGGTCATTGCCCAGCAGCACGATGTCCGAGGCCACCCGCGCCGCATCCAAAGCCGAGGCCGGGGAAATCGACACATGCGCCGCCGCGAGTGCCGCCGTGTCGTTCAGCCCGTCGCCCACCATCAGCACGTGGTGACCCTGATCGCGCAGCGCCTCGACATGCTTGGCCTTGTCCTGCGGCAGAGCCTGCGCGATCCAATTCTGGATGCCCAGCTTATCCGCCAGCGCCTGAACCGCGCCCTGCGTATCGCCCGAAATCAGGATGACCTCTTTACCCGCGTCGCGGAACGCTTGCACCGCCTCGGCAGCACCGGTTCGCAGGCTGTCCGAGAACAGGAAGGCCTCAGGTGCCTGCCCTTCAACAGAGAGCCACGCGGCGGTCTGGTCGCACTCTTCAGCGCCGGTCCACGCAGCCCGCCCAAGGCGGACACGCTGGCCTTGGGAAGTGCCTTCGGTGCCGAATCCCGGAACCTCGGTGATGTCGTCCAGGGTGGCGGGTTTGATCCCGGCCTCGCGCGCGGCCTGTGTCAAAGCAACTGACAAAGGGTGCGAGGATGCCTCGGCCAGCGCCAGCGCAATCTCAAGATCAGCACGGGAATGATCGCCCAGATTGGTCAACTCGGGCGTACCCGAAGTCAGCGTGCCGGTCTTGTCGAAAACGACCGTATCGACCTCGGCCAGACGTTCCAGCGCGGTGGCGTGTTTGATCAGCATCCCCTTGCGGAACAACCGCCCCGAGGCCGCAGTGGTCACCGCTGGCACGGCCAGACCCAGCGCGCAAGGGCAGGTGATGATCAGCACGGCGGCGGCGATATTCAGCGCTGTTCGCACGTCGCCGGAATAGATATACCACCCCAGAAAGCTGAGCGCCGACAGGATATGCACACCGGGCGCATAAAGCTTGGCCGCCTTGTCGGCCAGCGAGGTATAGCGCGAGCGCCCCGATTCCGCGATGGCCACCAGATCGGCCATACGATGCAACGAGGTGTCCTCACCCACCGCCGTCGCGCGGATGGTCAGGGGGCCGGTCAGGTTCACCTCACCGGCGCTGACCGTAACGCCCGCCTCGGCGAACACCGGCAGGGTTTCTCCGGTCAGCAAGGACCGGTCGAGTTCCGACTGGCCCGAGACAATCTCTCCATCCACCGGCATTCGTCCACCGGGGCGGACAAGGATCAGATCGCCGACGTTCAGCGTGGCAACAGCAACCTCTTCCTCGGCCCCATCCAACAAGCGGATAGCCCGGGGGACTTCGAGCGCGGTCAGCTCTTCTGCCGCGGATCGGGCAGCAGCGCGGGTGCGATAGTCCAGATAGCGACCAGCCAGCAGGAAAAAGGTCAGCGTAAGGGCGGCGTCGAAATAGGCGTGCTTACCGCTGAGCGCGGTTTCCCAAAGCGAAGTAACCAGCGCCAAAAGGATAGCCAGCACGATCGGCACATCCATGTTCAGGCGGCGAACCCGCAAAGCCGACCACGCATTCGAAAAGAAGGGTTGCGCCGCAAAGCCAATCGCAGGCAGCGCGATCGCGGCCGAAATCCAGTGGAACATGTCCCGCGTCGCGTCTGTGGCACCAGCCCAGACCGAAACCGACAAGAGCATCACGTTCATCGAGGCAAATCCGGCCACCGCCAGTCGCATCAACAGGTCGCGCCCCGCCTTGTCGGACTGTGTGGCGGATAGGGCACCGGGATCAAGCTCATGCGCCTCATAGCCCACGCGCTCCAGTACCGAAATCAGGTCAGCAGCGCGCAATTCTGGCGCGGCTTTGATCATGGCTCGTTTCAGGGTCAGGTTGACCCGCGCGTCTTCCACGCCGGGATGGGCGTTAAGCTCGCGCTCGACCGTGGCGATACAGGCCGAGCAATGGATGCCCGGCAGTGACAGCGCAATCTGCACATCTTCGGGGATTGGGCGCGCGGGCTCCGCCGGGCTTGCAATGCAACCCGGGCAGGCGGCCGTGCCTGATGTAAGCTGCGCCGTCATTCCCTATCCCTTTACGTACAGCGGCACGCGCTGAGCGAACTCTGCCCCGCTATGATCCTTTGCGATCAAACGGATATTCCAGTTTCCCTTGCCCAGTGACGCGGGCGTGGCGTAAGCGGTACCATCAAAAATGAAATCCGGTGTGAAATCTTCTTTAACATGCGTGGCCCGTCCAACGACAGCCTGCAACTCGGCCACTTCGACAGGGGTGCCGGTCTGGTCTGTAATATGCAGAATCAACAGCCCCCCAGACAATTCAGCACGGATATCCCATCCCAACGCCTGTTGTTCCTGCAAACGCTCGTTGAACTCTTGGCTGGCGACGTAAGAGTTTTTGACCTCGAGCCCCGGAAAAGTTTTCACCGCGCTGTAGGCCAGCACAAGATTTACCGCGATGATCACGCCAAATGCGGCCACGAAGACGGCCAGTGCATGTTTGCCGGTGAATTTGCGTTCGGCCATGTTCACTTCCCTTGCCCGTTAAAGGTGGTGTCCTTGTAGGCACGCTCTCCGCTTTGCAGGTCTTCGACCCAGATGCGCACCGGAGTAACGTCAGTTGACGCCGGGCCGGTGCCACCGGAGGCCACGATATAGACGCGCGTCAATTGTGCCGTATCCGCAGCGACAATGACAGTGTCACCGTCATTGCCTTCGATCTGTACCTGCATGGCCGGATCCCCCGCAAGCGTCAGCTTGAACGGCCGTTCCTCACCATGTTTGTTGCGCAGGCGCACGTCATAGGTGTTGCGGATCGTGCCATCGGACAGGGTCACGAAGGTCGGGTTCCGAACGGGCGCCACCGTCAGATCAATATCGGGCCGGATAAACAGCGCAAACAACAACGCAAAGCCAACCGCAGCCCACATCCCTGTATACATGATCGTCCGGGGACGCAGAATGTGCTTCCAGACGTTCCGAGGCGGCTCACCCGCACGCTCGCGCGTTTCATCGCTCAGCGCCATATAGTCGATCAGACCGCGCGGTTTGCCGATCTTGGCCATCATGTCATCACAGGCGTCGATGCACAACGCGCATGTGATGCATTCAAGTTGTTGCCCGTCGCGGATGTCGATCCCGACGGGGCAGACATTCACGCAGGCCATACAGTCGATGCAATCCCCCAATTCGGAATCCGCAGTACGCTTGCCTTTGCCGCGCGGCTCACCCCGCCATTCGCGGTAGCCAACAACCAGAGTATCCTCGTCCATCATCGCCGCCTGAATACGTGGCCAGGGGCAAGCATAGATACAGATTTGTTCGCGCGCGAACCCGCCGAACAGGAAAGTCGTACCGGTCAGGATCAACATCGTAGTATAGGCCACGGGGTGGGCGTTGCCCGTCACCAGATCACGCAAAAGCGTCGGCGCGTCGGCAAAGTAAAACACCCACGCCCCACCAGTGGCCAGACCGATCAGCAACCAGACGGTCCACTTCGTCACGCGCAACCGCGCCTTGCGGAAGTCCAGTTTTTCCTGCCGATGCAGGCGCAAGCGCGCGTTTCGGTCGCCCTCAATCCAGCGTTCAACCAGAATATACAGATCCGTCCACACGGTCTGCGGGCAGGCATAACCACACCAGACGCGACCCAATGCCGAAGTGAACAGGAACAACCCCAACCCGGCCATGATCAATAGACCTGCGACAAAGTAGAACTCATGCGGCCAAATCTCGATCCAAAAGAAATAGAAACGACGATTCGCCAAATCCAACAGCACCGCCTGATCCGGCAGGCTGGGCCCGCGGTCCCATCTGATCCAAGGCGTCACGTAATAAATGCCCAGCGTGACGGCCATAATGATCCATTTCAGGTTACGAAATGGCCCGGATACGCGCCGGGGAAAGATAGGCTCCCTTGCGGCGTAAAGGCTGGGGGCGGGGTCGGAATCGCTCACGGGATGGCTCCAGATGTAGCTATTTTTTCGCGTCTTGTTCCAGATCACAAAGGTAGTCTCTTTGACATGGGTCAAAAGAGCATCGTACAGACACCTTTTGTCACAGCGCCCCGGACTGCGACCGAAGCCAACGGACAAAAATCTTGGTAGCAGGGCGAAGTGGAAAATCACCCGTTACAATATGATACCCGCTATTTTGTGGCTCGCAAAACAGTTCGACAAGCTGCCCCGACGCAATGTCGGCTTCGACAAAATGCCGCGCCGTGACGGTTACGCCCTGCCCGGCGCGCAACGCGTCCAGCAAGAGGTTTCCAGGCAAGGCGATCCGACCCGCGCGTGGACCGTGTTCAACGCCATGCCGCGCCAGCCATGTTGTGGCTTCGGTCGTCCCCAGCTCTTCCAGCCAAGGGAGCTGGCTCAATTCCTGCGGCGTCCAATCAGAACGACCGCCCAAAAGGGACCGCGCCGCGACGATCACGATGGGGCTGCTCAACAACAGGTCCGAGGCAATGCCAGACCAATCACCGCCGCCATAACGGATCGCAACATCCACACCTCCGGGGCTTGGGTTGACCAGTTTCGGCGTCGGGTCCAAAGCCAAGGGAATATCTGGGAATTCTGCTTGAAAGGCAGGCAAGCGCGGCATCAGCCAGGACGCTGCGAACGAGGGGGTCAGAGAGACGTGGACAGGGCGGTCCTGATCCGTTTGCATCAGGGCTGCGACCGCGGCCCCGATTGTGCCAAATCCCAGATGAGTTGCGCGCGCCAGCTTTTCCCCCTCAGGGGTCAGGGTCATGGATTTCCCTGATCGGTCCAACAGCGATACGCCTAGGTGCTTTTCCAAAACCCGCAATTGCTGACTGATGGCTGCGTGACTAACGTTCAACGCCGCACCTGCCTGAACAATATTCTCGGCCTCGGCAAAAGCGGAAAATGCCCGAAGCGAGGCCAGAGGTGGCATTTTCATCCAATCCATTTGTAAGCCTTACTTACACAAGAGAATTGGAATTGAGTCGCATTTTTCAGTCAGAAGTTCAATCTTTTCTGCATTCTCAGTTTACAAAAAGGAGAGGCAAAATGCTCTCAATCCTTGCAAAAAGCTTCATGATCGCCACTCACACCAGAGATCGCGATGAACGTACCGACAAGCCCCGCCTGGGGTCACGGCCAAAACACTGGCCAGCACATGATCATTGGAAAAGAAAAGGCCCAGCGCACAAAAAGGTGCATCTGGACCTCATCATTCGGGATTAGTAATCTGTGAAATTAGCACCGGCTGTTCAGGAAACGCGCGAACAGATGGAACAGCCGGTGCCTCAACCTTCGGGCGGCCAACCGTCCGAAGGTATTCTTCAAACCTTACTGACCACCACCCAACTGGTGGACATAGGCAGTCACAGCGCGGATTTGCGCCTCAGTCAGGCGGTTTTCCCAAGCGGGCATCACGCCGAAGCGACTGTAAGTGACTGTCTGGGTCAGAGCTTCTTCGCTGCCACCATAGAGCCAGATCGCATCGGTCAGGTTCGGCGCACCCTGGAACACATCGCCCGTGCCGTCTTCGCCATGACAAGCGGCACAGTTGTCTTCGAAAACAACCTTGCCCGCTTGCGCTGCGGCGTCATCGGTCTGCGCGTTGGTCAGGGACATGACGTACTGAACGACCTGCGTGATCTCTTCTTTCTCAAGAAGCTCTCCAAAGGCCGGCATCTCGGAATAGCGCGCGTCGTCGCTTTCTTCGTTCCGAATACCGTGGGCAATGGTGAACTCGATATCTTCGAGCGTTCCGCCCCACAGCCACGCATCATCCAGCAGGTTCGGGAAGCCGGGTGCACCCTGCGCGCCTGAACCGTGGCACTGCGCACACCAGGTACGGAATACCGCGCCGCCCGAGTTTACCGCGAATTGCTGCAGCTCAGGGTCTTTCGAGATGTCCTCAAGCGACGTTTCCACCAGCTTGGCATTCCAAGGTGCGTTGGCCTCCTGGAAGGCAACCATCTCTTCCTGCACCAGCTCACGAGACGACCAGCCAAGAACACCAGCGGTCGCTGATTGAACCAACGGCCACGCCGGATACATGATCGTGTAGATCACGCCCCAGATAATCGTGACGTAGAAGGTCCACAGCCACCAGCGGGGCATCGGGTTGTCAAACTCTTCGATACCGTCCCAGCTGTGACCCGTGGTGTTCGGATCACCCGGCAGTTTATCAGATGTCTTGCTCATGGCCGCGCCTCCTTGGGTGTGGCGGGTTTATCGTCGCCCTGCAGGGGCGCTGGTGCGTCTGCATGCCGGAAGGGGATATTGGCGGTGTCCTTGTATTCCTTGCTGGCACCGGGGCGGAAAACCCAGATCACGATGCCAACGAAGAATGCGAACAACAGCAACAACATCCAGCTATCCGCGAACTGCCTGAGGAGTGTATACTCTTCCATCACACCCTCCTTTAGCGGCTTGGGTCCGGGGTGAAGGTCGAGAAGTCGACCAGCGTGCCCAGCATCTGAAGATAAGCCACCATCGCGTCCGCTTCGGTCAACTCGGGCTGACCGTCGAAGTTGCGCACGCTGACCTTGTCGCCATAGCGCTCCAGCAGCCCGTCATAGTCGCTGTCGGGATCAGCCTGCGCACGGAAGTCAGCCTCGGCATTGGCCAGCATTTCTTCGGTGTAGGGCGTGCCGACAAGGGCGTTCGCCTTCATGATGTCACCGATATACTTGCCGTCCAACTTGCGATGCTCGAGGAAACCGTATTTTGGCATCACCGATTCCGGCACAACCGACTGCGGATCACGCAGGTGGTCCACATGCCACTGGTCCGAGTAACGGCCACCCACACGGGCCAAATCAGGCCCGGTGCGTTTCGACCCCCACTGGAACGGGTGGTCATACATCGACTCGGCCGCCAGCGAATAGTGCCCGTACCGTTCGACCTCGTCCCGCATGGGGCGGATCATCTGGCTGTGGCAGACATAGCAGCCTTCGCGGATGTAGATTTCACGCCCTGCCATTTCGAGGGGGGTGTAGGGGCGCATCCCCTCCACCTTCTCGATGGTGTTCTCAAGATAGAACAGCGGGGTGATCTGCACGATGCCACCGATGGTCACGACCAGAAAGCTGAACACCAGCAGGAGGGTCGCGTTGGTCTCGAGGATCTTATGTTTGTCGAGAATTGCCATTGCTCCGGCCCTCCTTATTCAGCCGGGACCGCGACGGACAGGCTGGCCTCTTTGGCCGGCGCTTTCCGCACAGTCATCCACAGGTTGTAGCACATGATCACGGCACCAGCGACGAACATCACGCCACCCAAGGCACGCACCACATACATGGGGAACTTGGCAGCCACGGTGTCAGCGAACGAGTTCACCAAGAAGCCGTTGGCATCCACTTCGCGCCACATCAGGCCCTCCATGATACCGGTGACCCACATCGACGCGGCATAGAGAACGATGCCGATCGTAGCGAGCCAGAAGTGCCAGCTAACCATTTGCAGCGAGTACAAACGCTCACGCTTCCACAGGACAGGCACCAGGTAATACAGCGCGCCAAAGGTGATCATACCGTTCCAGCCCAACGCGCCCGAGTGTACGTGACCAATGGTCCAGTCAGTATAGTGAGACAGGCTGTTCACGGCACGAATCGACATCATCGGGCCTTCGAAGGTGGACATGCCATAGAAACCGACCGAGATGACCATCATGCGAATGATCGGGTCAGTGCGCAGTTTATCCCATGCGCCCGACAGGGTCATCAGACCGTTGATCATACCACCCCACGAAGGCATCCACAGCACGACCGAGAACACCATACCCAGCGTCGAAGCCCAGTCAGGCAGCGCGGTATAGTGCAGGTGGTGCGGACCGGCCCAGATATACAGGAAGATCAGGGCCCAGAAGTGGATGATCGACAGCTTGTACGAGAATACCGGACGTTCCGCCTGTTTCGGGATGAAGTAATACATCATGCCCAGGAAACCCGCAGTCAGGAAGAAGCCCACGGCGTTGTGGCCGTACCACCACTGGATCATAGCGTCTTGCACGCCCGACCAGACGATGACGGATTTAGATCCCCAGATGCTGACCGGGATGGTCAGGTTGTTGACCACGTGCAGCATCGCAACGGTGACGATAAAGGCTAGGTAAAACCAGTTGGCCACATAGATATGCGGCTCTTTCCGTTTAATGACTGTGCCCAGGAAAACGGCCAGATACGCGACCCAGACGATAGTCAACCACAAGTCAACATACCATTCGGGTTCGGCATATTCCTTGGATTGCGTGCCACCCAGAACATAGCCGGTCGCCGCCAGCACGATGAACAGCTGATAACCCCAGAACACGAACCACGCCAAATTGCCGCCCCAAAGACGCGCAGCGCTGGTGCGCTGTACCACGTAGAACGAGGTCGCAATCAACGCGTTGCCGCCAAAGGCGAAAATCACCGCAGATGTATGCAGTGGACGCAACCGACCAAAGTTCAGATAGCCCTGCGCCCATTCAAAGTTCAGCGCGGGAAAGGCCAATTGAAAGGCGATGAATGTTCCGGCGATGAACCCGATCACGCCCCAGAAGGCAGTCGCGATAACGCCATAGCGGATCACGCCGTCCATATACTCGGCCGAGTGGTCCACGAGGATATCTGGCTCATCGGTGTTTCTAAGCGTCCAGATGAACAATCCGCCGGCGATCAGCATCACCAGAATTGCATGCACCTGATACGCCAAATCGCGTGCATAATTTGTCCCGATCGCGGCAAAAACCACGATCAGACCAAGCACGATCAGCTTGATGTAATTTGACATATTGCGTCCCTTTGCCATGCTCTGCGCGATTCTCTTATATCGCAGAACCTTTTTGACTGGCTGTTCTTTTGTCGGACAGCCGCTTTAACTGCTTTGATCTGTGTCAAGACAGGACGCTGAATACTATGACAATCCTAAAGAAACGACTGGGCTGGAAAGTCGCAGCTTACAACGGTTCGAAGGTAAGAGGTCAAAAATGGCTTACAAATCTCTTCTCACTGTGATGACAGATTCCACGCAATCGAATGCGGCCCTTGCGCAGATGGCGGCACTTGCTTTGGCACAGGATGCCCATGCCGAGGCGCTGTGTCTGGGCGTGGATCGTAGTCAGACAGGGTATTACTATGCCGGCGCAAATGCGTTGATCCTGCAAGAAACTCTAAGCCGCGCCAACGCCGAAGCAGAAGAAGTGCTGGAATATGCCAACGCGGTTCTGGGGAAATCCGGTGTTCGGTGGTCTGCCGAAAGTGGCGTGGCTCAGATCGCCGATATTGGACGTCATGTCGCCCATCGCGCGCGGTTTTCGGATTTGGTTGTTCTGCCCCAGCCCTATGGCGAAAATCGGGGCGCAGAATGCGAACCCATAGTCGAAGCCGCGATGTTCGAGGGACACGCGCCCGTGCTTATCACCCCGGAGAACGCAAAGCCGTTCGAACGACCGGGGACGATTCTGATCGGCTGGAACGAAAGCGTTGAGGCCATGCGCGCCATACGCCGCGCCCTGCCCTTCCTGCAACAAGCCGAGCTTGTGCGGATCGTCGTGATCGACCCACCCCGCCACGGGCCGGATCGGTCCGATCCAGGGGGGATGCTGTCGCAAATGCTGGCACGGCACGGAGTAAAGTGCGAAATCGACGTTCTCAGCAAAACGATGACACGCGTGTCAGACATCCTGAATCGCCACGCCTCGGACACTGAAGCTGACATGATTGTCATGGGCGCCTACGGGCATTCGAGATTCCGCGAAGCCATTCTGGGCGGCGCCACTCGGAACATGCTGGAACAATCCCCGGTTCCCGTATTTCTGGCGCATTAAAGCCGGTAAGTTAGTAAAACCGCCCCTAATAAGGGCGGTTTTTTACCCTCGTCTTACAAGGCCGATCAGGAACAGCAGAATGACTGCGCCGATTGTGGCAAAGAATATTGACGAGAACAGGCCGCCCCCGACCGAAAAGCCAAGCGCCGGAAAGACCGTTCCCGCCAGAAACGCGCCGACGACACCGACAATTATGTTTCCAAACAGACCGAAGCCCCGGCCTTCCATGATCTTGCCGGAAAGCCAACCGGCAATGGCGCCAATGAAGATCATGGCGAGAAGGCTACTGAATTCCATGGTTTGCTCCTGAATTGACTGCACTCAGGCCACTAAACCACGACTACTGCGTCAGGTCACGTCAGACCAGAAAACCACCGTCTGAATCGTCACCAGCTTCTTCCATCAGACGTCCCATATCGGGGATGGTCACGTGACGCTTGCCCTCAAGGGTAATGACGCCGTCCCGTTTCAGCGCCGAAATCTGGCGGCTGACCGTCTCCAAAGTCAAACCAAGGTAGTCCGCCATCGCCTCGCGGGTCAGAGGCAAATCAAAGACGATCGGGCCGGCGTTCCCCTCGTGGCTGATTGAGGCGTCCCGACGGGCGATGATGGACAACAGGCTGGCAATCTTTTCACGGGCGGTCTTACGCCCTAGCACCAACATCCATTCACGTGCTGCATCCAGTTCATCCAACGTCATCTGCAGCAGGCGATGGGCGATATGCGGGGTTTCCTTAATCATCTCTTCGAAGGGCTTCTTGCGAAAGCAGCACATCACCAGATCTGTCGTAGCCTGCACGTCGTAGGGCGCCGATTCGCGACCGGGGCGCCCCACAAAATCGCTGGGCAGCAATAGACCGACCATCTGAGTACGGCCGTCTTCCATCGTTTGCGTCAAAGACGCGATACCCGACACGACCGAACCCACGAAATTCATCTGATCCCCAGACCACAGGATTGTCTGACCGGCCTCGAAACTGCGGTAATACTTAATGCCTTCAAGCTTTTCCAACTCATTGGCATCGCAATGCGCACACACCGCCCGATGTCGAATGGGGCAGTCGGCACAATTGGTATGGTCGATCTTGAACATCGGTGTCATGCTGGTTTCCACTTGATCTCTATCAAGGTTTATTTGCGAGCCGTCCTCTAACGGTATCGCCATGATTGTTAAACCACAACTGGCACAGCTTGGACTATTTGACGCGAAAGTACCGCGTTACACAAGCTATCCAACCGCCCCCCACTTCAACAATGACGTGGGGGAAAATCGTTATGGCGACTGGATTTCCAAGATTAAGCCCGGCAGCGCCATCTCTTTGTACATCCATGTTCCGTTCTGCCGCAGGCTTTGCTGGTTCTGTGCCTGCCGCACGCAAGGAACCCAGACCGACAATCCGGTCATTGCCTATGTGGACGTGTTGAAGTCCGAGCTGGATCTGCTGGCCGAACGCCTGCCCCAAGGGGTGACACTGTCGCGCCTGCATTGGGGCGGCGGTACGCCCACCTTGCTGAACCCGGATCTGATGAGAAATCTCGCGGCTCATATTCTGGATGTGGTTCCCTTGGGTGCTGACGCGGAATTCTCGGTCGAGATCGACCCGAACGAAATTGACGCAGATCGGCTGAATGCATTGGCCGAGGCGGGTATGAACCGGGCCTCGATCGGGGTTCAGGACTTCGACGATGAAATCCAGAAAACCATTGGCCGGATTCAAAGCTATGACACCACGCGCAACGCGGTCGATATGATCCGCGCCCGTGGGATTTCCAGCCTGAATGCAGACATCCTGTATGGCTTGCCGCATCAGACCAAAACACGAATGACCGAAAGCGTGCAGAAGCTTCTGTCTCTTAACCCGGACCGGGTGGCGCTTTATGGATACGCCCATGTGCCATGGATGGCCAAGCGACAGCAGCTGATCCCGTCAGATGCTCTGCCCACGCCGGAACAGCGGCTGGATCTTTTCGACACGGCTCGCCGCCTTTTCATGTGGGACAACTACGCGGAAATCGGAATCGACCACTTCGCCACGCAGGATGACGGTCTGACCCATGCCTTGAAAGCAGGGCGGCTCAAGCGAAATTTCCAGGGATATACTGACGATCAGGCCGAAGTGTTGATCGGAGTCGGGGCCAGTTCGATCTCACGCTTTCCACAAGGCTATGCCCAGAACGCACCCGCGACGTCGGCCCACACAAAAGCAATCCGCGAAGGGCGCTTCTCGACGTCCCGCGGGCATATGTTCAAGGGGCAGGATGTTCTGCGAGCGCGTTTGATCGAAGCGCTGATGTGCGACTTTCAGATCAATTCGGCGGAGATCCTGCGCGATCACGAAGTCTCGGCCACTGAACTGAATCAGATGTTCCAAACGGCCAATGCCGCGTTCGACAACCTGTTGCGCGTCACCGACGAAGGGCTGTTTATTCCACCCGAGGCCCGCGCCCTGACCCGGATGATTGCTCGTAGTTTCGACGCCTATGACCTGAGCAAAGCTGGCCACAGCTCGGCGATCTGACGTCTTGCATTTGCGCTGATCCTGCGGCCTGCCATCGTAACATTCGCGCGGGGGCTTGACGCAGGTATCCGATTTTCTCCACACTTGGGGTGTGCGATCCGCACCCTGAGGCAGGTGAATTCGCAGACAGTTCTTGCCGACGCATCCGCGTGGGACGGTCCTTTTCGTGCAGGTATTACTGCAACCTGAAAGAGGGACAGCACTCATGCGCGTTTTCACCGTCCTCGGCCCCAGTCAGTCGGGCAAGACAACCCTGGTCGAGGCCATCAGCCGCCTCGACGGTCGACCCACCACATTCGACGTGTCCGGAACCGTGCATTTGCACGGTTTTTCTTATTTGGGCGAGCAATGGTGCGCCGTTGACGTGGATGGCGGCGGGGATAACCTGGGCTATGTCGGCCCGGCGATGGCCATTTCCGACGCGGCTGTTGTGGTTGTGCCCCCGGACCCGGACGCAGCCGTTCTGTGCGCCCCTTATCTGAGATTGGTAGAAGAGGCCGGAATTCCCTGCTTCCTGTTCATCAACCGGATGGACAGCCCGAATGGACGCATTCGGGATATCATCGCGGCACTACAGACCTATTGCGTTCATCACATCGCGTTGCGGCAAGTGCCCATCCGTGATGGAGACTCCATCGTTGGCGCGGTCGATCTGATTTCGGAACGGGCCTGGAAATACCAGGAGGGGAAACCTTCCAACCTGATCGAGTTGCCCCAATCTGTGGAAGACCGTGAACAAGAAGCCCGAACCGAGCTTTTGGAAACTCTGTCCGACTTTGATGACAACCTGCTCGAGCAACTGATCGAAGACAAACAGCCCCCCAGCGCCGAGATTTATGACCTTGCCGCGCAGGTGCTGCAGAACCATCAGCTTATCCCGGCCTGTATGGGGTCCGCCAGCCATGGAAACGGCCTGACACGCCTGATGAAAGCCCTGCGGCATGAAGCGCCCGAGTTTGACATCGCAGCCGGACGCGACGAAGCCGCCGAAAACGCCCGCGCGATCGCCGGGTTTGCCGATGTGAAAAAACATATCGGCAAGATCATTGTCCTACGCGGACTGGGCGACGGCGTAAAAGCCCATGAGCCGCTGGGAGGTGAAACCGTTGGCAATCTGACGGGACTGGATGCAAAAACCCAGATCGACAAGCTGGGCGCGGGTCAAATCGGGTTGGCGGTCAAATCTGATCACCTGAACCCCGGCAATCTCTATGACAGCAAAGAGGCCACGCCGTTGCCCGAGTGGGCCTTATCCCATCCGGCGGCTCACCGTCAGGTGGTCTCACCCGCGCATGAACGCGACGATGTGCGTTTGTCCAATGCCCTGACCCGGCTGGTTGAGATTGACCCGGGCCTACACATGGAACAGGACGAACTTAGCGGTCATTCAGTTCTGGGATCGCAGGGTCCGCAGCATATGCGCCGTGTCAGCGCGAAACTGGCCGAAGACTTCGGGATCGAGATCGTCGCCGATCCGGTTGAAACCGCATATCGGGAAACCATACGTACACCTATTGAACATCGCCATCGCCATCGCAAACAGTCCGGCGGGGCCGGGCAATTCGCCGATGTCGTGATCTCGGTTGCGCCCATGCCACGCGGATCGGGGTTCCAGTTCGAAGAGGTGGTCAAGGGCGGTGCGGTGCCGCGCAACTATATCCCCTCGGTCGAACATGGGGCCAAGGACGCGCTTGAACAGGGTCCCGAGGGGTTCCCGGTTGTCGATGTGAAAATCACGCTGAGCGACGGCAAGCATCACAACGTAGACAGCTCGGATTATGCCTTCCGCACCGCCGGAAAAAACGCCGTGCGAGAAGCGCTGCCACAGGCCAAGCCCGTGGTGCTGCAGCCGATCCTAAATGCCGAGATTCACCTGCCTTCGGATTTCGTGGGCGACCTTGTTCCCACGATCAGCTCGCTTCAGGGTCAGGTTCTGGGCTTTGAGGGCAATCCCAACGCCTCAGGCTGGGAGATTTTCAACGCGCAACTACCGGCAGTAGCCGAGGATGAACTGCACCGCAGTCTGGCCAGCGCGACACGCGGCACCGGCTGGGTCAAGCTGAGCTTTGATCACTATGAAGAACTGCGCGGCCCGGTGCCAAAACCGGTGGATAAGGAAAAAGCCAGCGCCTGAGCAAATTGTAGGGCGGGCTTCAGCCTGCCGCTGCGATCAATTCACGGGTGTAGTCTGTCTGGGCGTTCTCAAACAAATCCTCGGCCGTGCCCATTTCAACCACATCACCGTTTCGCATAACGATAACGTTATGGGACATGGCGCGCACGACCTTCAGATCGTGGCTGATGAACAGGTAGGCCAAACCGTATTTCTTCTGCAGGTCACGCAGCAAGTCGACGATTTGAACCTGCACCGTCATGTCCAGCGCACTGGTCGGTTCATCCAGAACCAGCAACTTGGGCCGCAACACCATCGCACGCGCGATGGCGATCCGCTGACGCTGACCGCCTGAAAACTCGTGCGGGTACCGGTCCATTGCAGCCGGATCCAGCCCCACTTCCGTCATCACCTCAGTCACCAGTTCACGCGGGGCGCGGTGCGGGTCGACTTTGTGAATTGCCAAACCTTCGGCAATGATCTGCTGGCACGTCATACGCGGGCTCAGGCTACCGAACGGGTCCTGAAACACGATCTGCATGTCCTTGCGCAGGCGCCGCAGTTCTCGCGTGGACCAACGCCGGACATCCTGATCGCGGAAGGTGATGCCACCCTCGGACGCAATCAGGCGCATGATCGCCAAAGCCAGCGTTGTCTTGCCCGAACCACTTTCGCCCACAATTCCCAACGTCTCACCCGCCCGCACGCTAAGCGTGGCATCGTTGACCGCCTTGACGTGTCCCACCGTCCGCTTCAGGAACCCGCGCTGGATTGGAAACCAAACCTTAAGATGATCTGTTCGCGCGACTTCTTCTGCGTCTGCCGCCACCGCTTGCGGGTGACCGGACGGCTCGGCCGCCAGCAGCTTGCGCGTATAAGGGTGTTGTGGGTTGTCGAAAATCGCGATCGTCGGGCCGGTTTCGACGATTTCACCATCCTTCATCACGCACACACGGTCCGCAATCCGGCGTACAATGCCAAGGTCATGGGTAATGAACAGCATTCCCATGTTTTCGGATTTCTGCAACTCGGCCAGCAGTTCCAGGATCTGTGCCTGAATAGTGACGTCCAGCGCCGTTGTCGGTTCATCCGCGATCAGAATGTCGGGCTTGTTGGCCAGCGCCATCGCGATCATCACGCGCTGGCGCTGCCCGCCCGACAATTGGTGCGGATAGCTGTCCAGTCGATCCTGCGGGTCGCGAATACCAACCTTTGTCAGCAGCTCGACAATTCGGTCACGCGCCGCATCACCGGTCAAGCCCTGATGCAGGGCCAGAGACTCAGCCATCTGTTTCTGGATCGTGTGCAGCGGGTTGAGCGAGGTCATCGGCTCTTGGAAGATAAAGCTGATGTCGTTGCCGCGCACATCCATCAACCTGTCCTCGGACGCGCCGATCATCTCATTCCCGTCATAGCGAACCGAGCCTTCGACGATCGCGCTGTCGCCCAGCAGCGACACTGTCGACAAGGCCGTAACGGATTTTCCCGACCCGGACTCACCTACCAGAGCTACCGTTTCACCACGATCGACGGTGAACGAAACCCCTTTCACCGCCGCGCTGACCTGCCCGTCCTGTTTGAACGAGACCTTGAGGTTGTTCACATCCAAAAGGCTCATGAGAAGGTCTTTCTGGGATCAAACGCATCGCGCACGCCTTCAAAAATGAAGACCAGCAACGACAGCATGATGGCAAAGGTGAAAAAGGCGGTGAAGGCCAGCCACGGTGCCTGCAGGTTCTGTTTCGCCTGCAAGGTCAGTTCACCCAGCGAGGGGGCCGAGGATGGCAGGCCAAAGCCAAGGAAATCCAATGAAGCCAGACCGCCAATGGTTCCCGTGACGATAAACGGCATGAAGGTCAGCGTCGCGACCATCGCATTCGGCAGCATGTGCCGGAACATGATGGTCATGTTGCCCACGCCCAGCGCCCGCGCCGCGCGCACATATTCAAGGTTCCGGGCCCGCAGGAATTCGGCCCGGACAACCCCAACCAGCCCTGTCCAGCTAAACAGGATCATCAACGCAACCAGCAACCAGAAACTTCGGCCCAGAATGGCAAACATGATGATGATCACGTAAAGCGAGGGGGTCGCGGACCATATCTCGATGATCCGCTGGAAGATCAGGTCCAGCCATCCGCCAAAGAACCCCTGAATGGCTCCGGCGAAAATCCCGATCAGGCTGGCAACGCCGGTAACCATCAGGGTGAACAGGATCGACAGCCGGAATCCGTAAATCACCCGCGCCAGCACATCGCGCTTGGTGTCGTCCGTGCCCAGAAGGTTCTGGCCATTTGGCGGCAGCGGCGCGGCACCCGGCCGGTCAACGCTGGTGTTGAAGGAATAGGGGATCAGGGGCCAGATGGCCCATCCGTGCTCGAACCCTTCGGCTTGGAACGTACCGGCGTCGATCTGCTCGATAATGCCCTCGGGGTCGTCAAAACATTGCTCCAACCCGCCGCTGTCGATCAGGCAGCGCACCTCGGGATCGCGATAGATCGCTTCGGTCTGGAAGTCGCCCCCAAATTCGGTTTCGGCATAGAAGTTGAAGACGGGCGTGTAAAACTCGCCCCGGTATTTCACGAGGATCGGTTTGTCATTGGCGATGAATTCGGCAAAGAGCGACAGGCCAAACAGGATCGAAAAAATGATCAGCGACCAGAATGCGCGGCCATTACGCCGAAAATTGCGCCAGCGACGTTGGTTCAGCGGAGAAAGCGCCATCTACCCCTCCCGCTTTTCGAAGTCGATGCGCGGGTCGACCAGCACATACATCAGATCACTGATGATGCCGACAACCAGACCCATCAGGCCAAAGATAAACAGCGTGCCAAAGATCACCGGGTAATCGCGCGCAACGGCGGCCTCGAACCCCAATCGGCCCAACCCATCCAGCGAGAAGATCGTTTCGATAATGATCGACCCGCCAAAGAACACGCCGATGAACACAGCAGGGAACCCGGCGATCACGATCAGCATGGCGTTGCGGAACACGTGACCGTACAGCACCTTGCCTTCGCTCAAGCCCTTGGCGCGGGCTGTCATCACGTACTGTTTCTTGATCTCGTCCAGGAACGAATTCTTGGTCAGCAGCGTCAGGGTCGCAAAGGCCGAGATGGTCAGCGCGATAATCGGCAAAGTGATGTGCCAGAAATAATCCGCAATTTTTCTCATCAGGCTAAGGCTGTCCCAATTGTCCGATGTCAGCCCCCGCAACGGGAAAATCTGCCAATATGACCCACCAGCAAACAGCACCAGCAACAGGATTGCGAACAGGAAACCGGGAATGGCATAAGCCACGATGATCGTTCCGCTTGTCCAGGTATCGAAGGTCGAGCCATCCTTGATTGCCTTGCGAATGCCCAGCGGGATCGACACCAGATAAGCAATCAGCGTCGACCACAGACCCAGCGAGATCGAGACAGGCATTTTTTCGAGGACCAGATCAATAACGCTGATCGACCGGAAATAGCTCTCGCCAAAGTCCAGTGTCAGGTAGTTGCCCATCATGGACAGGAACCGTTCCAGCGGCGGCTTGTCGAACCCGAACTCTTTTTCCAGCTCTGCAATGAATTCCGGCGGCAATCCTCGGGCGCCGACGTATTTGTCGTCAAACGAGCCTCCGGCGGGTTCGGCGGCGGCACCGGCATCTCCGGCACCGGCGAAGCCTGCAAAAACGTCGCCTTGGCCTTCGATCTGCGCGATAATCTGTTCGATCGGTCCACCCGGTACAAACTGAACCAGTGTGAAGTTGACGATCATAATGCCCAGAAGCGTGGGAATAACCAGCAACAGGCGTCTTAGTATATATGCGCCCATGTTACCGCAGCGCGCCCTTCGCCTTTAATGCAGCCTCTTTCTCGGGGTTGACCCACCAAAGATCGAGATAGCCAAGCGTAAATGGCGGCAGGTTTTCGGGGTACTCATACATGTCGTAATAGGCCGTCCAGTAGTCCGCCACATATCCATCGGAGATGATGAAGAACTCATACCGCAACACACGATCCAGCGCCATAAGCGCCGCGTCCTGTTCCGCCTGATTTGTGGTGTCAAAAGAGGCTTCGATCACGGCATCCACCAGCGGGCTGGCAAGTCCGGCGGGGTTGAACAGGCTGAACGCTGCCTCTTCCGAACCATACATCTGGCTCAAACCGCCACCGGTCGACAGGAATGATCCATACCGATTGGAATACACCATATCGTAATCCCGCTCGCGCCTGCGCAAGGTGAACTGAGACGGGTCCACCTTTTCCGCCGAAGCGTCAACGCCGATCGACTGCAGGTTCTGCACAAAGGTTTCGATCATCGTCGCGGTCGAGGTTGGAATACTGGACGCATAGGGAATGTTCACCTTCAGGGTTTCACCTGCCGCATTGCGACGCAGATTTCCATCGCCCACCGGCCACCCGGCCTCATCCAGAAGTTTCGACGCCTTGCGCAGGTTGCGGCGATCGTTCAACCGCGCCGGGTTGGACTCGTGCGTCAACAGGGCCGGTTCGCTCAGAACATCTGCTGGGACCACATCACCCAGCGACTCCAGAAACGCCAGTTCAGCACCTTCCGGCGCGCCGGTGGCTTCTAGATGCGTGCCCTGAACAAAAGAGTTCCGGGGAGTATTTAATCCGAACATCAGTGATTCATTGGCCCATTCGAAATTGAACGCCAGCGCCAAAGCCTTGCGCACGTTTTTATCCGCGAATTGGGGCTTGCCGAGGTTGAAGACAAAGCCCGATGGTGTCGGTGGGCTGCCATCGGTGATCTCATCCCGCACGACCGAGCCTGCGCTTAGTTTTGGAAAGTCGTAGCTAGAGGCCCAGAGTTTTGGGTCGCTTTCGATACGCATGGTATACTCACCCGCCTTGAACCCTTCGAAGGCGGCGGTCTGGTCGGCGAAATACTCGACCCGTATGGTGCCATAATTGTTGCGGCCCACATTGATCGGCAGATCTTTCGCCCAATAATCGTCCCGAAGCTTGTAAACGATGCGGCGATTGATGTCGTAGCTGTCAAGTTTGTACGGCCCCGAGCCCACCGCCACCTCAAGCCGGGGTTCATCCAGACGCCTGCTCTCGTCCCCTTCGAACCACGCTTTTGAGAAAACTGGCGTTGATCCGACAGTTTCAATCAACCCCCGTCTTGTCACGTCGGGGCTGAAGGTGAACTTGACTGTGTGGTCATCCAGCGCCTCAGCCCCGGTAACCATCCGCCCAACCGCCTGCGCATAGGATGGCAGACCCTGTTCGATAAACAGGCGATGGCTATAGACCACATCCTCGGCCGTGACCGGCGTTCCGTCCCAAAACGTCGCCTCGGGGCGCATGTGGAAAATCACATAATTGCGGCCTTCGTCGTATTCCATGCTTTCCGCGAGCAAACCGTAATATTGCCCGACGCTGTCCGAAGTACTGTCGATCAACGAGTCGTATTGCAGCGTCGTAAGCGCCCCGGCCCGGCCTTTGCGCGAGTACGGGTTCAGAGAATCGAATGTACCTGATCCAGCAAGCGACAACTCTCCGCCCTTTGGGGCATCGGGGTTCACATAGTTCAGGTGCGGATAGTCAGCGGGATAGTCGAGGTTTCCAAAGTAGGAATAGCCGTGGCTGCGGGTGACGTTTTCCTCGGCGGCAACAGCTTTGTCACCAACCCCAAGCATGAGCGCCGCGGCAATTCCCATAAAGGCTGCCCAAGGCCGAACAGTCGTTACGCGCGGTGCAGGCGGCAGGGGTTTCATATGCTCATCCTCTGGTTCGTTGACTTCTTTAACCTTGTAAGCGCCAGCTAAAAGACCAGCGCTGTCATATGCAAGTTTAGAATGCGTGAACGCTTTGTGAAGTTCTTCTTAAACAAAAATAAAGCCGCTGCGGGAAGCAGCGGCTTTGAAAATCGGTAAAACCGAGTATCGGATCAGTTGCCGATTGTCTGCAGATAAGCAATCAGGTCGGCGCGCTCTTGCGGCTTTTTCAGGCCGGCAAAGCTCATGGAAGTGCCCGAGATATACGCGCTTGGGCGCTCCAGGAAGGCATCCAGCGCTTCGGGTGTCCAGTTTCCGCCATGGGCCTGCATGGCAGCCGAGTAGCTTGTGAAACCGTTTGCCGAGGCGACCGGGCGGTCAACTACACCGTACAGGTAGGGGCCGGTGCCGTTCGCGCCGTCTTCCAGCTTGTGACACGCGGTGCACTTGCGGAAAACTCTGGCGCCCTTTTCGGGGTCAGCGGCGGCCAGCATATCTTCGAAAACCACCTCTTCGCCGTCAGCGCTTTCACCCGCGCTTTCGGTTTCGATGATATATGCGGCTGTCTCGCCATGCCCATCGGCGTGGTAAAGAGCTTCGGCACCCCATTTGGCCAGAAGCAGCACCAGAAAGGTGCCAAACAGGCCTGCGGCGGCCTTGGTAACTGTCATCGTGTCGAACATTGATCGCGAGTCCATTTCAGCTGTCTGCGGGGTGTCTAAGGCTTCCCCTAGCAAGAGGCAAGGTATAGACACCGCGACTAAACGCCCAATTCAAGAACTTGTTGCACGGAATCGACCAAATGACCAAACGTATCGCATTTCAGGGAGAACCCGGCGCCTATAGTCACGAGGCCTGCCGCAATGCCCGCCCCGACATGGAGGCCCTGCCCTGCCGCACATTCGAGGATGTGATCGAATCGGTCCGATCAGGTGAAGCTGATCTGGCGATGCTGCCGGTGGAAAACACGACCTATGGCCGCGTCGCCGATATACACCGTCTGCTGCCCCATAGCGGCCTGCACATCATTGACGAGGCATTTGTCCGGGTTCACATCAATCTACTGACCGTTCCGGGCGCCAAGCTTGAAGATATTACCGAGGCGCACTCTCATCTGGTTTTGCTGCCGCAATGTGCAGAGTTCCTGAAGAAGCACGGAATCAAAGGCCGCGTCAGCCCGGACAATGCCCGCGCCGCCCGCGAAGTTTCAGAGCAGGGCGATCTGCATTCGGCGGCGCTGGCCAGTGAACTGGCTGGCGAAATTTACGGCCTGAACGTCATGGCCCGACACATTGAAGATCGCGACAACAACACCACCCGGTTTCTGGTCATGTCGCGTCAGGCGGATATGTCCCGGCGTGGCGAACACGGCATGATCACCAGCTTTGTCTTTCAGGTGCGCAATATTCCTGCGGCGCTGTACAAGGCGATGGGCGGATTCGCGACCAATGGCATCAACATGACCAAACTTGAAAGTTACATGGTGGATGGATCATTCACCGCCACGCAATTCTACGCGGACATCGTCGGACACCCGGAAGACCGGAATGTAAAACTGGCGATGGAAGAGCTGGAGCACTTTACCACCAATGTTGAGATTCTGGGCGTCTACCCGGCTGCCCAGCCGCGCGGCTAGCAGCTTTTTCCAGCGGCGCCTGCCAAATCCTGTCAGATGCCATGCTGATGTCGTTCTTCCATCTCTCTGGCGAATTCGC
Organism: Ruegeria sp. HKCCD7251; assembly: GCF_013031165.1. NCBI lineage: Bacteria > Pseudomonadati > Pseudomonadota > Alphaproteobacteria > Rhodobacterales > Roseobacteraceae > Ruegeria > Ruegeria sp. HKCCD7251. The sequence continues at coordinate 42,684 of NZ_WPZC01000006.1, forward strand.
TTAGGCGCGCCTGAAACCGACGCCGGAACCGGTTTTGACCCAGCCGGAGGGATTGCAGGAAAAGCCGGGCAGGCAGCGACTTGGCCGCGAGTGACATGTCCACTTCCAGCCGAGTGCGGCGCTGCGACAAGGCCATAAACTCGACGGTCGTCGTGCCGTTCAGTCCTTTTCCCGTCGCCTCGAACCGCATCTGTGATGGCGGATCGCATTCGGCCATCACGATCTCGACCTGCCGCGGTTTGCCACGCAGCCTGAATTCCGTTGTCCAGGTTGTTCCGGGGACCACGCCCATATGGCCGGTCAGGCGCCGCACTTCGATTCCCCGGCGCATCGCCATTCGTTCAAAACGCTCAAAATCAGTGACCATCTCAAACACGGCGTTGATCGGGGCTTGGATATCTTCACGCGCAGTGAATTGCATTTCTGTTCGCGGCTCTCTTACTTGTCAGCCCAGTATTTTGTCAGTCCAGCGTGTCCGCAAGCCAGTTTTGCAAAAGGAAATGTGCAATAGCACCTTTACGCGCAGGCAAAAGGTTTGGGTGTTCGCCTGCGAAGGCCTGCATCATCTCTGACTTGCTGACCCACATCGCGTCTTCAATCTCAACCGGATCAATTTTGATCTCTTTGGACAGCGCCTCACCCGCGCAGCCAAACATCAGCGACGCGGGAAATGGCCAAGGCTGGCTGGACAGGTAAGAGACCCGGCCAACAGGCACGCCCGCCTCTTCCATGACTTCGCGCCTGACGGCGGCTTCCAGTGTCTCACCCGGTTCGACAAACCCGGCAAGCAGCGAATACATCCCCTCGGGCCAGCCCGGTGATCGACCGACCAGAACCGTTTCTCCGTGTGTGATCAGCATGATGACAACCGGATCTGTGCGTGGAAAATGGTGCCCTCCGCAACTAGGGCAGCTACGCTGCCATCCGGCCTGCGTCATTTCGCTGGCCGCGCCGCACCGGGCACAAAACCGATGCGTTTCGTGCCAGCCAATCACAGCCTTGGCCGAGGCCGCCAATTCTGCGTCACGCGGGGACAGGCGGGTCATAATGCGGCGCAGTTCGGCAAAAACGAACCCATTGGGCAGACCGGGATGCTGCTGCTCGGACCTGTCAAAGAAACCGCCGACCTGCGAGATATCCAGATCATCGGCGGCCCAGTTCGAAATATCGACGGCAAACACGGGCGCGCCGTCGGACAAGCCCAAAAATATCGGCTCATCCGTGATACCGCCGGGTCCGTTGTTCACCAGTTGATGCGTCGTTGGGATGAAACCCAGTCGGTCCAGCGCCTCCCCCTGAACCAACAGCTTGCCACGCCACAGCAAAATGCACCGTGCCTCGGGATTCGCGCGCGCCAGCGCGATCTCATCTGCGTCTGCGCGAATATGCGCCGCACGATCCAGGCCAGAGCCACCAAACGTCACATGTTCCGCGTTTTTCATTGCAGTTCCTTCGGATTTTCCGCACAGGGCTGCCATGGCAGGCACGACGTTGCAATGGCTTTTCAGCTTCTTATGAAAAAGTTCCTGCGCCGCTGAAAAGCCTTAGCCTGACCTTGAAATTTGCACCTGATACGCTTTTTGTTGAAATTGATTAATAATAAACTGCCAAAAGTAGAGTAGTGAAACCTCCCTCTTCCTTAATGACAGCGCAGATCCGGATATTGGCGACAACCGATCTGCACATGAATTTGACCGGATTCGACTATTATGCGGACACTCCTGACCCTTCGATCGGCCTGAGCAGAACCGCAAGTCTGATCAAAGCGGCCCGAACGCAGGCCCAGTCTCAAGGGCACCTTGTCTTGCTGTTTGACAATGGTGACGCCCTTCAAGGTGCGCCCATTGGTGAAAGGGCAGTGGCGCAGACCGACAGCCGTCACATCCTGATGCAAGCCTTTGATGACCTTGGTTATGACGCCGTTGGATTGGGAAACCATGACTTTGGGTTCGGGCTTGAGGTATTGGACCGCATAGTCGCCCAAGCCACGTGCCCGGTCATTTGCAGCAATGCCACCAGAGCCGACCGCCCGGCAAGCTGGCAGGCGCATACGATTCTTGACCGGAACATCAAAATGCAGGGGCAAGATCTGGTTTTGAAAATCGGTGTGTTCTCTGTCCTCCCGCCGCAGACAGCCAAGTGGGAAGCGCACCGCCTGCAAGGTGCCGTTTCGGTAGAGGACATCCTGACGTGCGCCCATCGAAAAACGCGGGAATTGCGATCCGGGGGATGCGATCTGATTGTGGCACTTGCCCATACAGGGCTTGGCGCCGCTGCACCCGCGCCCAATCTTGAGAATGCGGCTATCCCCCTGGCAGCGGTGCCCGGAATTGATGCGATCATTGCTGGGCATTCCCACTTGACCCTGCCCGGCTCTGCTCATCAGAGTCTGGAGCATGTCGACCCACAACACGGTCTTGTTCACGGAAAACCGGTTGTGATGCCGGGCGCGGCCGGTTCGCATCTGGGCATCATTGACCTGACGTTGCACCAAAAAGACGCGGGCGGGTGGTCGATTGGGAACCAACATGTGGAACTGCATTCTGTTTCACCAGCGACGCCCGCGGCCCCGACGGAAGAGGACGCTGATGTGAAGCGTCTGTTCGCACAAGCACATAAAGAGACACGGTTGCACTCGGCCAAGCCTGTCGGCGAAACGCGTCAAAATTTGCACAGTTATTTCAGCTTCTGTGCGCCGGACAGGGGGCTTGCGCTGGTCGCGGCAGCGCAAGCCGCCGCGTTGCGCCCCTTCCTAAAAGGAACATCGCACGAGGGCCTACCGGTTCTTTCAGCCGTATCGCCCTCGAAATTCGGAGGGCGCGCAGGGCCACGATCCTTTACCGACGTTCCGGCGGGTCAAATCCGGCTTCGCCATGTCGACGACCTGAACATCTTTCCAAACGAAATGCAGGCCGTCGTGGTTTCGGGCGCGCAGATTAGAGACTGGCTTGAGATGTCGGCTGGCGTGCTCAATCAAATGCACGCAGGTCAACGAATCGACCTGCGGAATTCCGCGCGCGCCGGTTACAATTTTGATATCCTGCACGGCCTTAGCTACCAGATCGACCTTGGTATGCCCGCGCGGTTCGACGCGGGCGGCAATTTGACGAATTCATCGCATAACCGCGTCAAGAATATTCGCCTTGCCGAGCACCCTATCGACGATCAGCAATCCTTTGTTGTTGCCCTCAACAACTACCGGGCCAGCGGAGGTGGGCATTTCCCCTTCGTAGACACCGCAAGGCAGATTCCATTACCAGTTTTGTCGATCCAATGCATTGTTCGGGATTATGTCGCGGGCCGCCTTCCCGCGGATCCGTTGGCGGATGCGCCGCGGCCATTCACACTCAGACCGCTCTCCGGGGCGTTTGCGATTCTCAGAACCAGTCCCAAGGCGCAGCACCATTTAGCTGAATTGCAGACGTATAACCCGTCAGTCATTGGGCGCGATGACGATGGTTTTTTACTAATCCGGCTTACGCTGTGACGGGTTGTCATCCGCAAACGAAATGCATATATCCACCCCTGAGAGGTTGGCGCGGGCGAGCGCCTCGCCAACCTGGTCAGGTCCGGAAGGAAGCAGCCACAACGAGCCCCGCTTGGGTCGATGTCCAACCTCTCACTTCCCCCCACATGCTTAAGGCTATTCCGCGATCCGGCATGAACAAGCCCGCCGCCCTATCGGGAAGACAACCCTGCGTCTAAAGCGGTGACAAAGCCCGCTTGACTCGGACCGATTTCACCGGATAGCGATGACTTGATGGTTCTCGACCCGGCTTACCGGGAAGGGATGAAAAGGGAACACGGTGCGGTCCTGCCCCGGCGATGCCGAAACGGACCAATGCCGCGACTGCCCCCGCAACTGTAAGCGGTGAGCAATGCCGAGACACCACTGGCCCAACGGCTGGGAAGGTTGGCAAAGCGATGACCCGCAAGTCAGGAGACCTGCCATCTGACTGAAACCGAAACTCGGGCGGGGTGTCCGGGCAGGTCAAAGCCGCACAAAGCGACCTGACCCACGCCCCCCGTCCATCGCGCGGAGGGCGCACAATGATCTGGAAGACAAAAACGCACGAGTTTTCTGCAACGATTTGTCAGAAAACCGGCAAACCGTGTCCGGCCTTGGCAAGGATGGCACGTGCCATGGCGGACGCGATAGCAACAGCGCAGCCTGTCACAACCAAAGAGTTCGAGGTCGAAGGCAGCGGAGAGCTTTCGCATTGCGCAGAAGGGTGCACAGCGCGGTTTCGCGCCCATTCAGATCTGATCAGGGTGTATTGTGGAACGGCCTCGGAAACCCCGACAACAAAGCTGGACGATTACGCCGACATGATGTTCGGGACCAGCCTGTCGGCCATGTCAACCGGAACGCTGTCCGATATGCCCTGCGCAATGCTCGAGGTTACAACCTTGGGACTGCGTCCCGCGGCTGGTGACCCACAACCAGCCATGGCGTGACGTCAAAGCCCGGTTGATGCCGGTGCCGTGGCCCAAGCCATCTGCGCGTCGGTTTCGACGGCGCACGGCCGGACCGCGCGCAACCGGCGCAGTGCCTTATCCGGGGCTTCACCGCCTTCGACCAGCAAGCGCAACACAATCATGCCGGACCGCCCGCATCCGCCCCGGCAATGAACCAAGACCCGTCCACCCGCAGACAGGACGCGGTGTGCATCGGTGCTGGCGTTTGGCCAATCACACCTTACGTTCGATGACGGTGCGCCAAAATCCTGCACCGGAAGATGAACCCAAGTGATTGCGCGGCTCTGCAGGTCGCGCCCGAGATGGTGCGCTCCTACGGCCTCCAACTCATTGGAAGTGGTCATCGAAATGACCATTGCCGGCCGCCATTGCATGATCCGCTCAAGATCCCCGGCAAAGTCGCCGTGCCGACCTGGCATTTGCGCCAAGCCCAACAGACCGGACCGAACCGGCATTGAGTAAATTTCAAACCTGTCCAAGGTGCGCACTCTGCCCGAAGGAAATGGCTGGGCAAGCCGATACACGCCCACCCGAACCTGTATCCAATGTGCCGCAGTAATCCAAATCGAATTTCATCGCTCCCTGCGGTGGACGTGAGCGGCAGGGGTCACTACGCTGCAAAGCTGATACGAATCCGACAGAGCAGACATGACCGAAACACCAAGCCCCGCCTATCAGGTGCTCGCCCGCAAATACCGTCCTGAAACTTTTGCCGACCTCGTGGGCCAGGACGCCATGGTACGCACCCTGAAAAACGCGTTCGAGGCCGACCGGATAGCGCAGGCCTTTGTCATGACCGGCATTCGCGGTACCGGCAAAACCACCACCGCGCGGATCATTGCCAAGGGCATGAACTGCATCGGACCAGACAGTGAAGGCAAAGCGACAATCGAACCCTGCGGCCAGTGCGAACACTGCGTGGCCATCATGGAGGGCCGCCATGTCGACGTAATGGAGATGGACGCCGCAAGCCGCACCGGTGTGAACGACATTCGCGAGATCATCGAAAGCGTCCGCTATCGTGCCGCCAGTGCGCGCTACAAGATATACATCATCGACGAAGTTCACATGCTGTCGAACAGCGCGTTCAACGCTTTGCTCAAAACCCTTGAAGAACCGCCTGAGCATGTGAAGTTCATCTTTGCCACAACCGAAATCCGCAAGGTTCCGGTGACGGTCCTGTCGCGGTGTCAACGCTTCGACCTGCGCCGGATCGAACCCGAGGACATGATCGGCCTGCTGAAAAAAATCGCAACTGCCGAGAACGCTCAGATTGCCGAGGACGCCTTGGCGCTGATCACTCGTGCGGCGGAAGGTTCGGCCCGGGATGCGACCTCGCTGCTGGATCAAGCCATTTCGCATGGTGCCGGGGAAACCAGCGCGGATCAGGTGCGGGCCATGCTGGGGTTGGCTGATCGCGGGCGTGTGCTGGACCTGATGGACATGATCCTGCGCGGCGATACCGCCGGAGCGTTGACGGAGCTTGGCGGTCAATATGCCGAAGGTGCCGACCCGCTGGCCGTACTGCGCGATCTGGCCGAGATCACGCATTGGGTCTCGGTGGTCAAGATTACGCCGGACGCAGCCGAAGATCCGACAGTCTCGCCTGACGAACGCGCCCGGGGCGTCCAGATGGCCGAGGCCCTTCCCATGCGCATTCTGACCCGGATGTGGCAGATGTTGCTGAAAGCACTCGAAGAAGTTTCGGCAGCGCCCAATGCCATGATGTCCGCAGAAATGGCTATCATCCGGCTGACCCATGTCGCCGACCTGCCCACCCCGGAAGAGCTGATCAGACGTCTTCAGGACGCCCCGCCCCCTGCCCCGAACGGCGGGCCCGGCGGTGGAATGTCAGCGCCGACACAGGGCACCGTTCAGGCACATGCGCCAGCGGCACAATCCTACGCGGCGCCAGCGGGTGGTGGCGCGGGCGCACCCAGCGCGGCTTTGGCGCGGGACACACAGACCGCTCTGGCCCGGTATCCGACATTCGAACATGTGGTTGAACTGATCCGCACAAACCGGGATGTGAAACTGCTGGTCGAGGTTGAAAACGGCGTGCGTCTGGTTTCGTACCAGCCGGGGCGGATCGAATTTACTCCGGCCGACAGCGCTCCGACGGATTTGGCGCAACGACTGGGGTCAGCGTTGCAACGCTGGACCGGAAATCGTTGGGCGGTATCGGTCGTATCGGACGGCGACATGGCGACAATTGCCGAAGTCAGGGACGCGGCAGACCTCGCCCTGCGCGCTGAGGCCGAGCAGCATCCGCTGGTTCAGGCGGTGCTGAAACAATTCCCCAAGGCTCGGATCAAAAGGATCGAAACGCCCGAGGAACGCGCCGCAAAGGTCGAAACCGAAGCCTTGCCCGAAGTCGAAGACGAATGGGACCCGTTCGAAGAGGACTGAACCCTTCGCGTAAAAAACCCGAAATACTCCCGCACCCGCGACGGACCATCGGCTGACGCCGACAGCCCTGAGCGGACTTGGGCCCGGCAGCGTGGGCAAGGCCCGCGCTGCCGGGCCCAACGGGAGGAAAGGTCTTGCCAAAGACCTTGACGACAGGCGGGAGCCCCACGGCCCTTGTGCCGCGCGGGTGCCGTCCGTATTTAGGCTTCAAACGGACTTACAGGAGAAACACGATGCTCAAAGGACTCGGCGGTCTGGGCGACATGGCCAAGATGATGAAATCCGCACAGGATTTGCAGACCAAGATGACCGACATGCAGGAAGAACTGAACACCATCATGGTTGTCGGCGAATCTGGTGCCGGGCTGGTCAAGGCCACCGCAACTGCAAAAGGCGAGCTGAAAGGTCTGGACATCGACCCGTCGATCTTCAATGGCGACGACAAGGAAGTGGTCGAGGACCTGATCCTTGCTGCCATCAAGGACGCACAGACCAAAGCCGCAGAGCGGTCGCAGGAAGAAATGGCAAAGCTCACCGAAAGCATGGGCCTGCCCGCAGACATCAAGCTGCCTTTCTGATAGACATTCCTGACGAAACACAGGCCGGGCGCGCATGCCCGGCCCATTTGCAGGAGCGCGCTCAGTGAGTTCGAACAGCGACATCGACAACCTGATCGACCTGTTGGCCAAGCTGCCGGGTCTGGGTCCGCGCTCGGCCCGCCGCGCAGTGCTGCACCTGATCCGCAAGCGTGCCCTGCTGCTGACGCCCCTGTCAGACGCCATGCAACAGGTCGCCATCACCGCCCGCGAATGCCTGAACTGTGGCAACGTCGGCACCACCGATATCTGCGATATCTGCGACAGCGAGGCCCGCGCGACTGGTGAGCTTTGCGTGGTCGAAGACGTCGCCGACCTTTGGGCGATGGAGCGCGCGGGCGTGTTCAAAGGCCGCTATCACGTGCTGGGCGGCACATTGTCGGCACTGGACGGCGTCGGCCCGGACGAGCTGCGCATTCCGCGCCTCAAGGACCGGGTGGTCGCCGAAGGAGTTACCGAGGTCATCCTCGCCCTGAACGCCACAGTCGATGGCCAGACAACAGCGCATTACATCGCCGATCAGCTAGAGAGGCAGGTCCGACTGACCTCTCTGGCGCAGGGCGTGCCGATTGGCGGAGAGCTGGATTATCTGGATGACGGGACGATTACAGCGGCGCTGCGGGCGCGGAAAGAACTTTGATCTTACCAAAAGTTCCGGGTGACAAATGCTCCGGCTAGTCTCTTGTGATTCCACATTGTACCACCCATTCGTGCGGCAAAACATTGACTGCGATGTTGTTTGGCAGTTGGTAAAACGACATGGTTCGGTAGCTCCAAGCATAAGGAACGCAGTCCTTAAGCGCAGCCGCATGCAAATAGAACTGAAACTCTCTTGGCGCATTTCGAAGCGTCTGAAAGAATGAGTTTCTGAACTCCGCATCCGCATCAAAAACGTTGATCGATCTAGCGCGCAGGACGCTTGCATAAGATCCGACAAAGACGCTTGATAGGCTCATGGCCAAGACAATGAACACCGGCAGAGTGATATGGGCTTCGAAATTTAACCTGCTAAAGAACGCACTGACCGATAAACCCAAAAAACCGCCAAAGAACACGAGAAACGGCCAAAAAGGGGCGCCCAATCGATCGCTCCAAAATGTTACATATGCAATTGGCTGAAGAACATTTCCGAACAAGATAAGCGCCGTTGCAGCGTATGCAAAAGCACTGCAAAAAAAGGCGAGCAGTAGTTTCATTGCTCCCAATTACCTTATTCCACACAAAGAAATTATGTCTTTGTAATTCAATAAAAAGTCACTAACCTCAACTGTGCCACGTTAACTGTAGAGTTGTTTAGTGACCCGCCTTCTCGCCCTTACCCTCGCCGCCTTCACAGCAACCGTCGCCTGGTCGCAGGAACTCGTCGACAAAGGCTTTGCCGAGGGTTGGAACATCATGATGGACCCTGCGCTTGGCAACGGGTGCTTGATCCAGACGGTGTATGAAGACCTCTCGGTGGTTCGGATCGGTTACGACGCGCTGAACAATCGCGGGTATTTTACGGTTTTCAACAAGGCGTGGGGCGACATCGAACAGGGCCAAAGCTATCCCATCCGGTTCGAACTGGATGGCAAAAGTTTTGATGCCACGGCCACGGGGTTCAAATTGGACCGCGTGCCGGGTGCGACCGTGTTTTTCACCGACCGGAACTTTGTGAATGCGATCGCTCAGAACCGCACGATGACCGTTTACAATCCGGCAGGGGAAACTGTCATGGCCATAGACCTGAAGGGCACGGCCAAGGCGCTGGAATACGCGCGCGACTGTCAGAACAAGAAACTCTAGCGAATCGGATCGAACAGAGCGTCCTTGGCTGCACAATCGCGGATCACGTCCCGGCCGCAAGGAACGGGTTTAAGATCGCGCGACAGGCACAAACGGACTTCTTCAATGTACCCTTGTTTGCAGGTGATGGTGATCATGTCCGGTTTTAGTCCCGGATTAGCTTTCAGAAACGCCTCCTCAACCACCGAAGCCGGCAGTTTGACGGCGGCATCCAGTTTGCGAAAGACCTCGGGCCGCGCGACTTGCTGATATGCTTGGCGCGACAGCGCGAAATAGTCCGGCGCGGACAGGCCCGAGCAGGTTCCGTGTTTCTTCCACTGGTGCCACGCCAAACCGGACGTGCCCTGAATATCCGCCATTTCCCGCGTCATACGACGGGTGGGTGGCGCCACGGCGGTTCGGCAATAGGACGGCCAGCCCTGATGAAACTGAGGCCACAACCCGTGCAGGATCCAACCATGATCGTGACGCGCATCGCATTGATCCGAGCTACGCGCATCCCCTTCACGCGCGCACCAGTTGGGCGACCAACTGAGGGACAGAACATAATAGTCGAATTCCCCTGCCTTTTCGCCCTCGGCCAGCACCGTCGCCGCACTCAGAACGCATAATAACAGCCCCAGAATCCCTTGGCGCATTCGCCTCTTCCCTTCTTGACCTTGCGCGACTATATACGGGCCAAGTTCCCCGACAACGGAAACCTGCCCCAAGACCACGGGGCCGCCGAATTCCGGCGACGGGACAGATGTATTTAAAGGAGACGGGCTGATGGCAAAACCGCTTATGGCCAAGGCAACAGCCGTATGGCTGGTGGACAACACCACGATCAGCTTCAAGCAGATCGCGGATTTCGTGGGTATGCACGAGCTTGAGGTGCAGGGCATCGCCGACGGCGACGTGGCCGCTGGCGTCAAAGGCTTTGACCCCATCGCCAATAACCAACTAACCCAGGACGAGATCGACGCCGCGCAGAACAACCCGCTGCACAAGCTCAAGCTTAAGTTCAACGCTGCTGCGGCAGGCGAGGAAAAGCGCCGTGGCCCGCGTTACACCCCGCTGTCCAAGCGTCAGGACCGTCCGAACTCGATCCTATGGCTGGTCAAGTTCCACCCTGAACTGAGCGACGGCCAGATCGCCAAGCTGGTCGGCACCACCAAGCCCACCATCCAGTCGATCCGCGAGCGCACCCACTGGAACATCGCCAACATGCAACCCATCGACCCGGTTGCCCTGGGCCTGTGCAAACAGTCCGAACTGGATGCGATCGTGCAGAAGGCGGCCGCCAAGAAAGCCGCCGAAGGTGGCGTCATGAGCGATGACGAACGCCGCAAGCTGGTTTCGACCGAGCAGTCGCTGGAAATGGACTCCGCGCCAAAAATCCCGACCGCCATCGAGGGCCTCGAGACATTCTCGCTGTCTGACGAGCCGGTCGAAGAAAAAGACGACGAACCGGTCATCGACGCGGATAGCTTCTTCAACCTGCCTAAAGGCGGGGCCGAGGATGAAGACGAAGACGATCTGCGCCCCTAATCTACAGACAGCCCCTGCCTGAACAGGCCGGGGCTTTTTTGACGGTACCCCCATGCTGAATGTCTTGTCTGCCCTATTTGGTCCACACCGTGCCGTGTCGATCTATGCTTTTATGAAAACCAAGGGTCTGGCTGTGCTCGGAGGTGTCGGAGTCGTTGCCGTTGCAGCGGCCCTATTGCTTCTCAACGATGACGGGCGCCACGAACACGAAGCATTCATGACGGTTCCGGTCCTGTCTGCCACGCCGATCAACGGAGATCTCAAGAATGGGGTCATTGCCTCGGTACGGTTGCCGGACGGGTCTGCAACGTCGATCTCGTCGACAGAATCACCGATTTCCCAGACCGTTGGCGACAGCGCCTGCATAGAAAAACGCGTGTATGTCGAAAGTGGTGAACCGCGATACCGCTTCAAGCTGCCACGCTACTGCGACGCAAGCTGATCACGCGAAACCGTCCGGTGAGAAAACACCGGGCGGTTTTTCCTTTTACGCGTCTGGGGTTCAGCTTGGCACCCAAATCGCACTAAACCATCTGAAAGATGATCCCTGCGATAATGGCGCCGGTTATGCCCAGCCCCAGATAGGTCGCAAACACCTTCGGCTTGACCAGCGACCAGACGGCTGCCATGGCCGGGATCGAACTGACCGCACCTGCAACCATGAAGGACATGGCGGCACCGACGCTCATCCCTTGTTCAGTCAGACCGGCCAGCAGCGGCGGTGCGACGTATGAGTTCAGGTAGGCCGGCATTCCAACCAGGGCTGCGATAACGATGGGCACGACACCCTCACCACCAACCACGCGGGCAATCAGATCGGCGGGCACATAGCTGACCAGCAGCGCCTCAAGGACATAGGCAAGGGCCAGCCATTTCAGCAAGAACAGACCGTTGTGAACAAACTCGGTGCGAAAGCGCTGACGACGCTCGGGCTGCTGCCAGAACCGCCAGACGGGTTTGTCGTCTTGCTTTGGGCCGCACCCGCAGCATCCAGCGGGTTTGTATTCCCGGAGCGGTTGCGCGAATGCGCCGCTGCGCATCAGACCGCGCACGACAAAACCACCGAACAATCCCAAGGCAACGGCGGCTACGGCTTTACCGATCGCGAACGGCCAGCCCAACGCACCTGCGGTGATCAGCAATGTGGGCGGGTCGATCAAAGGCGAGCTGAGCCAGAACGCCATCACCGCCGACAAGGGCGCACCCAGCGCCAGCAGACCGGCGATAAACGGGATCACCTCGCAGGAACAAAATGGTGCCAACCCACCAAACAGAGCGGCGAGGAAAATCATCCGTGTCTCGCGCCCCTCAAAGGCGCGCGCGACCATGACTTCGGCCCCTGTCGCCTTCAGGTAAGACAGAAGCAGGACGGCAAACAAGATATATTGACCGGTGTGGGCAAGGGCCTTGCCTGCGAATGTGACAACCTCTGCCCAGTTTCCGGGGTCCAGAACCGCCACGGCAATCAAGATCGCAACGATCACAGCCCAAGGCGTTTTAATCACGTCCAGCGCGGCTTTTCCCGAAATCTTCGGGTTCTTTGTCAGTTCAGCCATCGTTCGCGGCCTTTCCTTCTTCGTCCACGCAGCACTCGGACAGGATGAACTGCGCCAGGTTTCGCAACTCGTCATAGCTGGCGCGGTTGATCGTGGTGCGCCCGATCTTTTCCTGCTGCACCACGCCTCCGGCTGCCAGAAACCGCAGGTGATGGGCCAGCGTAGAAGGCGCGATACCCGTGCGTTCCTGTATTTCCCCAACGGTCAGCCCGGCTTCACCTGCACGGACCAGAGTTTTCAGAACCTTCAACCGGGCCTCGGACCCCATGGCCGAAAATCCCGCAGCGGCGGTTTCCCACATTTCGTGTACTCCATTAAACTAGATTTCTAGTTATTTAGGCGAGTCGATTTCTGGTGTCAATGAAAATGATCAAAAACCAGTAAGTCCAGATTGCTCACCCCATAAGTCCACCCTATAAAGCCCTATGGGCATTTCGGTCGACACTTTCTTTCTGGAACTCAACGGTCAGGGCACGCTGCAGGCGCAGATCCAGCAGATGATTGCCGAGGGTATCCTGTCGGGCCGTTTCCACGTGGGTGAGAAACTGCCGTCATCCCGCAAACTGGCCGCACATCTGGGGGTCAGCCGGATCACGGTAACGCTGGCCTATACGGAGTTGCTGGCCAATGACTACCTCACCTCCAAAGGGCGGTCGGGGTATTATGTGTCGGAAAATGCGCCGGTGCCGCCGAAATACACGCCCACTCCGCGCGGAAATGAAACGGTCGATTGGAACACGGCGCTGGCCCGGCGTTTTTCGGACGGGGATACCCTGACCAAACCCGCAGATTGGCGCGATTACCGCTATCCGTTCATCTATGGTCAGGCCGACCGGTCGCTGTTTGACCACGCCAACTGGCGACTTTGCGCGGTCAGGGCGCTGGGACATAAGGATTTCGATTCCCTGACCGGGGATTACGTGGATCAGGACGACCCCCTGCTGGTCGAGTTCATCGCCCGCCACACCCTGCCCCGCCGCGGCATCGCAGCCCGACCCGAAGAGATTCTGATTACAATGGGCGCGCAAAACGCGCTTTGGCTAGCCTCGCGCATTCTGTTGAACCGCAACCGGACGGCGGTGATCGAAGACCCGTGCTACTATGCCCTTCGCGACCTGCTGAACCATTCCGATTGCAAAGTGGCCCCGGTCGCCGTGGACCGCGACGGCTTGCCACCCGAGGCATTGCCCGACCAGACCGATGTGATTTTTACCACCCCCAGCCACCAAAGCCCGACCACCGCGACCATGCCTGTGGACCGGCGCACCGCTCTGCTGGCCCATGCCCGCGAATTGGACGCGATGGTGGTCGAGGATGACTATGAATTCGAGATGGCCTTTCTGGGTGCGCCCTCGCCCGCGCTCAAGTCGATGGACCGGGACGGGAGGGTGATCTATGTGGGCAGCTTCTCGAAATCGCTCTTTCCCGGCTTGCGCCTTGGCTACATGGTAGGGTCCGAGCCTTTTATCCGCGAGGCCCGCGCCCTGCGATCACTGGTCTTGCGCCACCCGCCAGGACATATCCAGCGCACGGCCGCCTATTTCCTGTCGCTTGGCCACTATGACGCGCAGATCAGGCGGATGTCCAAGGCGCTGGCCCAACGGCGCACGGCGCTAGATCAGGCCGTCGAACAGAATGGCCTGACTGTCGCCGGGCGCGGCGTTCTGGGCGGTTCATCAATCTGGATGTCGGCACCGGATCATGTGGACACAACCCGGCTGGCTAAGGCCCTGCAAGGCCAAAGCGTCCACATCGAACCCGGCGCGCCATTCTTTTCCGAACCCGATCGGCCCCGGAATTTCTACCGTCTGGGATATTCCTCAATCGCGCCGGATCGCATCGCACCGGGCGTAAAACGCATCGCCGAGGCGATCCGCGACTATTAGCGGAATACTGGACCTATTCCGCTGCGCATTCTGGCCCTAACGTCACTCTTCCCCATCCGTCAAAACCATATCTAAAGGCGGGGCGAATGACCCAGCCATTCCACATATGCGCGGAGATCATTCAGATGAAAATGACCACGGAAGAGGCCTTTGTTAAGGTTCTGCAAATGCACGGAATCGAACATGCGTTCGGGATTATCGGCTCGGCCATGATGCCAATCTCGGACCTGTTCCCTAAGGCGGGGATCATGTTCTGGGACTGCGCGCATGAAGGCAGCGCCGGAATGATGGCCGACGGCTATACCCGCGCCACCGGCAAGATGTCGATGATGATCGCGCAGAACGGGCCCGGCATCACCAACTTTGTCACCGCTGTTAAAACCGCCTATTGGAACCACACCCCGCTGCTGCTGGTCACCCCGCAGGCCGCGAACAAGACCATCGGTCAGGGTGGTTTTCAGGAAGTCGAGCAGATGAAACTGTTCGAAGACATGGTCGCCTATCAGGAAGAGGTCCGCGACCCGTCCCGCGTGTGCGAGGTTCTGAACCGCGTGATCATGCAGGCCAAACGCGCCAGTGCGCCTGCGCAGTTGAACATCCCGCGCGATATGTGGACTCAGGTCATCGACGTCGACCTACCCGCAGTTGTTGAGTTCGAGCGCCCTTCGGGCGGCGAAAGCGCCGTGGCGCAGGCGGCCGATCTGCTGTCGAATGCCAAGAACCCGGTGATCCTGAACGGCGCGGGCGTGGTTCTGTCCGAAGGCGGGATCGGGGCGTCTAAAGATCTGGCCGAGCGTCTGGATGCGCCGGTCTGCGTTGGCTATCAGCACAACGATGCCTTCCCCGGTTCGCACCCGCTGTTTGCCGGGCCGCTGGGCTATAACGGCTCAAAAGCGGGGATGGAATTGATCAGCGAGGCTGATGTGGTTTTGTGCCTCGGCACCCGCCTGAACCCGTTCTCGACCCTGCCCGGCTATGGCATGGAATACTGGCCGACGGACGCCAAGATCATTCAGGTCGACATCAACGCCGACCGGATCGGCCTGACCAAGACGGTTTCGGTGGGCATCATCGGTGACGCGGCCAAGGTGGCCAAGGGCATTCTAGCGCAGCTAAGCGATACTGCAGGCGATGCAGGGCGGATTGAACGCAAGTCGCGCATCGCCCAGAAAAAATCCGCATGGGCGCAGCAACTCTCCAGCATGGACCACGAAGATGACGATCCGGGCACCACATGGAACCAGCGCGCCCGCGCCGCCAAGCCCGACTGGATGAGCCCCCGCATGGCGTGGCGCGCGATTCAGTCCGCCCTGCCGAAAGAGGCGATCATCTCGTCCGATATCGGCAACAACTGCGCCATTGGCAATGCCTACCCATCCTTCGAGGATGGTCGCAAGTATCTGGCGCCCGGCCTGTTCGGCCCGTGTGGCTATGGCCTGCCGTCGGTTGTGGGCGCCAAGATCGGCAACCCGGACGTGCCGGTTGTCGGGTTCTCGGGCGACGGAGCCTTTGGTATCGCGGTCAACGAACTGACCGCCATCGGGCGCGAGGAATGGCCCGCCATCACCCAGATCGTCTTCCGCAACTATCAGTGGGGGGCCGAAAAGCGAAACTCGACCCTGTGGTTTGACGACAATTTCGTTGGCACCGAGTTGGACACCAAAGTGTCTTACGCCGGAATTGCACAAGCTTGCGGTCTGAAAGGCGTCGTGGCGCGCACGATGGACGAGCTGACGGCCGCCCTGAATCAGGCCATCGAAGACCAGAAGAACGGCATCACCACCCTGATCGAAGCCATGATCAATCAGGAACTGGGCGAACCCTTCCGCCGCGACGCGATGAAAAAGCCGGTGGCGGTTGCGGGCATCAGCGCCGATGACATGGCCCCACAGGCCGGGGCGTAACCCCCGTGAAGCCTCTGCGCGCCATTCTCGGGGCGGCAAGCGCGTCGGACAAAATCATCGCCCTGTCCGAGGGCGACGATCCCCGCGTTGTCGAAGGCGCGGTGAAAGCCGTAAAAGAGAATGTCGCGCGGATCATCCTGATCGGAGACAGGGCCGAAGTTTCGGCCCTGCTTGAAACCCATGACGGGTATGATTCAGACCGGATCGACATCCACGATCCGGCCACGTCGGACCTGACGCCCGGCCTTGCGCAAGCGCTATACGAACGGCGCAAGCACAAGGGCATGACGTTGGAAAACGCGCGCCAGCAGATCACCAACCGTCTGATCTATGCCGCAATGCTGGTGCTACAGGACATCGCCGACGGCACGGTCGGCGGCGCGGTCGAGACAACCTCTGACACCGTGCGCGCCGCGTTACAGATCATCGGCACCGCGCCCGAAGCCGCGATGGTATCCAGCTTTTTCCTGATGTTGTTCTGCCAGGACCATCACGAGGTCAAAGGCGCCCGAATCTTTGCCGATTGCGGGCTGATTGTGGACCCCGACGCACAAGAGATGGCAGAGATCGCCCGCGCCTCGGCTGACTCCTACACGACCCTGACCGGCGAGGTTGCGCGGGTGGCGATGCTATCCTTTTCCACCTCGGGCAGCGCAGAACACCCTAAGGTTTCGAAAGTGGTCGAAGCGACGCAGATCGCCCGCGCCAAAGACCCAAGCCTGCTGATCGACGGAGAGCTACAGTTCGACGCCGCCTTCGTGCCTGAAATCGCCGCCGCCAAGGCCACGGACTCACCACTCAAAGGTGAAGCAAATGTCTTTGTCTTCCCCAGCCTGAACGCGGGCAATCTGGGTTATAAAATCGCGCAGCGCATCGGCGGGGTCGAGGCGATCGGCCCCGTGTTGCAAGGATTGGCGAAACCCGCCAACGACCTGTCACGCGGCTGTTCATCCGAGGACATACTGCACATGATCGCCGTCACCGCCGTTCAGGCGCAACACAACGATTCCGGGACGTAAGTCGTCCTCACAAGAAAAAGTGAAAACATTATTCCGATTTACCTCATTTTATGAGAAAGGTCGGATCGCAGTCTTTAAGGGGGGCGCTTTTGAACCAGCCAGTGATCGACACCTCGCCCAAGGTCTCAGACGAGGTCCGCAAGACCACCTGCTACATGTGCGCCTGCCGCTGCGGTATCAATGTCCACATGAAGGACGGCAAAGTTGCCTATATCGAGGGCAACCGAGACCACCCCGTGAACAAGGGCGTTCTGTGCGCCAAGGGCAGCGCCGGGATCATGCAGGTCAACGCGCCCTCGCGCCTTCGTAAACCGCTGCGCCGGGTCGGCCCGCGTGGCTCGGGCGAATTCCGCGAAATCGAATGGGACGAGGCGATCAGCACCGCTGTCGGCTGGCTGAACGAACTGCACGAAACCGCCCCACAGAAACTGGCCTTCTTCACCGGGCGCGACCAAAGCCAGAGCTTTACCAGTTTCTGGGCGCAGCATTTCGGCACGCCAAACTATGCGGCCCATGGCGGATTCTGCTCGGTCAACATGGCGGCGGGTGGGATCTACACCATGGGCGGCGCGTTCTGGGAATTCGGCCAGCCCGACTGGGAGCACACCAAGCTGTTTATGCTATTCGGTGTGGCCGAGGATCATGACAGCAACCCGATCAAGATGGGGATCGGCAAGATCAAGGCACGCGGCGCGCGGGTGATCGGTGTGAACCCGATCCGCTCGGGCTATAACGCCGTCGCTGACGATTGGGTCGGGATCACGCCCGGCACCGATGGACTGTTTATCCTGTCGCTGATCCATGTACTGATGAAGGCAGGAAAGATCGACCTCGACTACCTCAGCCGCTACACCAATGCGCCGGTTCTGGTGAACGCTGCCGAGGGCCCGGAAAAGGGCCTGTTCCTGCGCGACGCCGACGGTAAACCACTGGTGATCGACCGCGTGACAGGCGAGCCCACCGCCTTTGACAAACCCGGCGTCCGCCCGGACCTGTCGGCCACATACGACAAGGACGGCGTCACGCACCGCCCGGTTTTTCACCTGATGGCCGAGAAATACCTGTCCGACGACCACGCGCCCGAGGCCGTGGCCGAACGCTGCGGCATACCGGCCAAGCGCATCCGCGCCATCGCTGCGGAAATCGCCCGCGTCGCCTTTGACGAAGCGATCGAGCTGGACCACGAATGGACCGACTTCCGCGGCGAGACACATACCGAGATGGTGGGCCGTCCGGTCAGCTTCCACGCGATGCGCGGCATCTCGGCCCATGCCAACGGCTTCCAAACCTGTCGCGCGCTGCATGTCCTGCAAATCCTGCTCGGCACAGTCGAGGTTCCCGGCGGCTTCCGCTTCAAACCGCCCTACCCCAAACCGGTCGAGGCCCACCCCACCCCGCACGGCGACCGCCGCCCGGGTCGCCCGCTGGAAGGCCCCCATCTTGGCTTCCCGCGCGGCCCCGAAGACCTGCTGCTGGACGAAAACGGAAATGCCCAGCGCATCGACAAGGCGTTCACATGGGAAAACCCAATGTCGGCGCATGGGCTGATGCATATGGTGATCTCGAACGCCGCCGCCGGTGATCCTTACAAGATCGACACGCTGTTCATGTATATGGCGAACATGTCGTGGAACTCCTCCATGAACACCAAGGGCGTGATGGAGATGCTTTCGGCCAAGACCGAAGACGGCAAATACGTCATCCCCAAGATCATCTACTCGGATGCCTATTCCTCGGAAATGGTCGCCTATGCCGACCTGATCCTGCCCGACACAACTTATCTGGAGCGACACGACTGCATCTCACTTCTGGACCGCCCAATCTGCGAGGCCGACGCCGCCGCCGACGCGATCCGCTGGCCCGTGATCGAACCCGACCGCGACGTACGCGGGTTCCAGTCGGTGCTCATTGAACTGGCCAACCGCATGAGCCTGCCGGGCTTCACAAACGAAGACGGCACACCAAAATGGAAGGATTACGCTGACTATATCGTCAACCACGAACGCAAACCGGGCATCGGCCCGCTTGCCGGGTTCCGGGGTGAGGACGGCGACAAGGAAGGGCGTGGTGAGGTCAACCCGGACCAGTTAAACCGGTACATCGAAAACGGCGGCTTCTACGTGGCCCACATCCCCGAAGGCGCGGACTACTACAAACCGTGGAACACCGCCTATCAGGATTGGGCCGTTGACATGGGCCTCTATGACAGCCCGCAACCCTACTTGTTCCAGCTCTATTCCGAACCGATGCGCAAATTCCAACTGGCCGCCGAAGGGCATGGTGACCGCCAGCCCCCCGAGCACCTGCGCCAGCGCCTCAAAGACACGATGGACCCGCTGCCCATCTGGTACGAAACCGACCAGCAGGGCAACGAAGGCTTCACCGTCAACGCCCTAACCCAACGCCCCATGGCGATGTATCACAGCTGGGGCACCCAAAACGCATGGCTCCGCCAATTGCACGGGCGCAACCCGCTTTACGTGCCCACAAAGCTGATGCGCGAACACGATCTGCAAGACGGTGACTGGGCCAAAGTCAGTTCACCGCATGGGGAAATCACAGTCCCAGTCATGGAAATGGCTGCACTGAACGAAAATACCGTGTGGACATGGAACGCCATTGGTAAGCGCAAAGGTGCCTGGGCCCTGCAAGAAGACGCCCCCGAAGCCACCAAAGGCTTCCTGCTGAACCACCTGATCCACGAACTCCTCCCACACAAAGGCGATGGAATGCGCTGGGCCAATTCCGACCCGGTTACCGGACAGGCCGCGTGGTTCGACCTGAAGGTCAAAATCGAAAAGGCCGCGCCGCCTGAGGATGCGGAAAGCCAACCGGAATTTAGCCCGATCAAGTCGCCTGTGGGGACCGGGCCCAAAGACCTCGCTTGGAAGGTTGGCAAATGACCCGATCCGCTCTTCATCTGGCCCAAAATATCCCGGGGTCTGGGGCAGAGCCCCAGCCCGCCGTCACCCCAAACGCAGAGGCAAGGCAACCATGACCCAGCTCCCGCAATCCACCGAGCGCAAAATGGGGCTGGTGATCGATCTCGACACCTGTGTCGGGTGCCATGCCTGCGTAATATCGTGCAAAGGTTGGAACACAGAAAACTATGGCGCTCCCCTTTCGGATCAGGATGCCTATGGCAGCAATCCCTCAGGCACGTTCCTGAACCGAGTTCATTCCTACGAAGTGCAACCCAATCAAGGCCCGGCCCAACTGATCCACTTTCCAAAGTCCTGCCTGCATTGCGAGGACGCCCCATGCGTCACCGTTTGCCCAACCGGGGCCAGTTACAAGCGGGTCGAGGATGGCATCGTGCTGGTCAATGAAAGTGACTGCATCGGATGTGGGCTCTGCGCGTGGTCCTGCCCTTACGGCGCGCGTGAGATGGATATGGCGGAAGGTGTAATGAAGAAATGCACATTGTGTGTTGACCGTATTTACAATGAAAACCTGCCCGAAGTGGACCGAGTTCCATCCTGCGTTCGCACCTGCCCCGCAGGGGCACGGCATTTCGGTGATCTGGGAGACCCCGAAAGCGATGTCAGTAAATTGGTGGCCGAACGCGAAGGAATGGACCTGATGCCCGAGATGGGCACAAAACCCGTGAACAAATACCTGCCACCGCGCCCCAAAGATCAGGTGGAAGACCAGATTGATATTCTCGCGCCCCTGCTGGCTCCGGTCGCCGAAGAACCCAAGGGCTTTATCGGCTGGCTCGACAAAGCTCTGGAGAAGCTCTGATGCATCCAGCGCCTTCCGTCATCATCTTCACCACCCTGTCCGGTCTGGGTTTCGGTCTTCTCTTCTTTCTGGGTCTGGGGATGCCGGACGTCACCGGCTGGGTTGCGTTCGTCTTCTTTATTATCGCCTATGGCCTGTCTGTTGGCGGACTTGTGGCGTCGACCTTCCACCTTGGGCACCCTGAACGCGCCTGGAAGGCCTTCACACAATGGAGGTCCAGTTGGCTTAGTCGTGAAGGTTGGTGCGCTGTCATCGCGCTGACCGTCATGGGCTTTTACGCGATTGGAGCGGTCTTTCTGGGACAAAAGTGGAGCGTGCTTGGGGTCATCGGGTCAGTGTTTTCGCTGGCGACTGTTTTCACGACGTCCATGATCTATACCCAACTCAAGACCATCCCTCGCTGGAACATGAAGCTGACACCGGCTCTGTTTCTGAGTTTCGGTCTGGCTGGCGGGGCTCTGCTTGCAGGTCAAACCCGGCTTGCCGTACCTTTGTTACTTATCGCCGCGACCATTCAAGCCCTTTATTGGTGGCAGGGCGACAAAGCGTTCGCCAAATCTGGAACCAACCTAGGCTCGGCAACGAGTCTGGGGTCGCGCGGGGCAGTTCGGGCTTTTGAGCCACCTCACACGGGGACGAACTATCTATTGCGGGAGTTCGTGCACGTCGTGGGGCGCAAACACGCCGAGAAACTGAGGATCCTTTCGTTTCTGTTGGCTTTCTTCGTACCAGTCGTTCTGCTGTTTTTGCCGTTCAACCACTTTTTTGCGCTGATCGCGGTGGTCTCGCATCTGGCGGGTGTCGCCGTGTCACGCTGGTTGTTTTTCGCGCAGGCCGAGCACGTGGTCGGATTGTATTACGGAAAGAGATAAGGAAGGGGGCCAGCCCCCTTCTTGGTCTTTCAGACCAATTCATCCCCCGGGATATTTTCAGCCAGATGAAGGGCGGACCCCGCCAAGTGTCAGCGGGGCTATAGGAGACCGGCGTGGACCAATGCCGCATCAATCGCAGATTTGGTACCTTCTTCCAGCTCAGTCAGAGGCGAACGGACTTCGGTGCTGCAAAGGCCGAGTTTACTGAGGGCGTATTTCGCGCCCACAAGACCCGGTTCAATAAAGATCGCCTCGTGCAAAGGCATCAGCCGGTCCTGATATTCCAACGCCTTGGCGTAATCACCCTGAAGCGTCGCTTGCTGGAACTCGGCGCAGAGTTTCGGCGCCACGTTTGCTGTTACCGAAATGCAGCCCATGCCCCCATGCGCATTGAAGCCAAGTGCAGTTGCGTCTTCGCCTGACAATTGACAGAAATCTGCGCCGCAGGTGGCGCGCTGCTGGCTGACACGCGCCAGATCGCCGGTGGCGTCCTTAACGCCCACAATGCGCGGCAGTTCCGCCAACTCTCCCATCGTTTCAGGCGTCATGTCGACGACCGAGCGGCCTGGTATATTGTAGATGATGATCGGAATATCTGCGCAGTCGTGCAGCGCCCGGAAATGTGCGATCAGTCCTTTTTGCGTCGGCTTGTTGTAATACGGGGTCACAACCAGCGCGGCGTCAGCGCCAACCTTCTGAGCGAATCGCACAAAACGGATAGCTTCGACCGTATTGTTCGATCCCGCACCCGCGATCACTGGTACACGCCCGGCCGACGCCTTCACGACCTCTGCAACGACGGTTTCGTGCTCATCATGGCTGAGGGTGGGGCTTTCTCCGGTGGTGCCAACGGGAACCAGACCGGTTGACCCTTCCTGAATCTGCCATTCGACCAACCGTTTGAGCGTATCCAGGTCCAACTCGCCGTTAGTGAACGGGGTGACCAGGGCTGGCATCGAGCCTTTGAACATGACACGCTCCTCAGAGTGCAGTTGGCAATTATTGTGCCGCCAGCGATCACAATCTGAGTGATGTGAGTTGATCCCGGCGGCGCAAGGTTTATCCTGAATGGCTCTATCCTTGGTTGGTTAGGAAATGCAAGGCATGACACGCGTTCTGACGCTATTGATGGCAATGATTCTGGGATCATTCGGGCAGGCGCATGCCGACGCAGCAAGCGATCTGCGCGCCGGGCTGGATGAAATGCGCAATGGCGACTGGAATGCCGCTTTGCGTGAGGCAGGCGCGCGGGGATCGGTATCACGCGACATAATCGTCTGGCATTGGCTTCGCGAAGGTTTTGGCAGCTCTGGTGACGTACTGGTCTTTTTGGACCGTCGCCCTGATTGGCCGGGCCTGACATGGCTGCGCCGCAAAAGCGAACCGGCGTTTACCGGGGCAGATCCTGACCGTGTATTGAAGTTCTATGCCGATGTACCGCCGCAAACGGCAGAGGGCGCATTGAACTATGCGGTGGCGCTCAAGGCCAAGGGGCGCCCAGGGGATGCCGAGGCAGATATCGTTGCGGCGTGGCGGACCATGCCGATGGGTAAAGGCCTGCAGAAGGATTACCTTGAAAACTTCGGGAAGCTCCTCAAGCCCCACCATGAGGCCCGGCTGGATCGGATGCTGTGGGATAACCACCTTGTCAGCGCCGGACAGATGCTGCCTTTGGTCGGGTCTGATCATCGTAAGCTGGCCGAAGCCCGGATCGCGCTGCAAAAGCGCCTGCCTGGTGTGGATGGTAAAGTTGCTGCCGTTCCCAAATCGTTGGCAGAGGCGCCGGGGCTGGCGTTTGACCGGTTTGTCTGGCGGGACAAAAAGGAACTGGACGACAGCGCCATTGACCTGATGCTGGCGCGGTCCACCGGCCCCGAGGCTTTGGGCGAGCCGGACAAATGGGCAGAAGGCCGACGTCGCCTGGCGCGGCTGGAGATGCGCGGCGGCGATATCAATCGCGCCTATGACATCGCGGCCAACCATCACATGACGCCTGAAATGGGCTATGGGTATGCCGATCTTGAATGGCTGTCAGGGTTCCTTGCCCTGCGCAAACTGAACGACCCGGCAACAGCCGTGCGTCATTTCCAGAATTTCTCGGACGCCGTTCAGTCGCCTATCTCGAAAGGGCGGGCCGGATATTGGCTTGGGCGGGCTTACGCGGCACAGGGCAATGCGGACAAGGCCTACGAAGCCTATGCCATGGGAGCGGACCATCAGACCTCGTTCTACGGATTGCTGGCGGCTGAACAGATTGGCCGCCCGTTCGATGGTGAATTGGCAAACCCCAGACGCGCGCCACATTGGAAACAGGCCGAATTCGCCGAGTCCAGCGTGCTGGAGGCGGGGTTGTTGCTGCTGCAAGCTGGCGAAGCAAACCTGTCGGAACGGTTCCTGACACATCTGGTGGAGGACCTGGACTCGGTCGAGGCAACCCAACTGGGTGATCTGGTTATCGAATTGAAAGAGCCTCATCTGGCCGTAATGATTGCCAAGCGCGCGGCCAAAACCGGTGTTGTCCTGCCTGCTGCCTATTACCCGGTGCATCCGGTGGCCGATCTGGGCCTGCCGATGGCCAAGGAGATGACGTTGGCCATTGCCCGCCGCGAAAGTGAGTTCGACCCCATTGTCGTCAGTGGGGCAGGTGCCCGAGGTTTGATGCAGGTCATGCCTGCGACCGCGCAACTGGTTGCCAAAAACATGGGCATCCTCAGTGGTCATAAGACGGGCAAGCTGACGTCTGACTGGAAATACAATGCCAAGCTAGGTGCGAATTACCTGTCTGGGCTGGCGGCGGATTTCAACGGCAACGTAGTGATGATGGCCGCCGGATATAATGCCGGGCCGCGCAGACCGATCTCTTGGATGGGTCGGTATGGTGACCCACGCGCAGGTGAGATTGACGTTGTCGACTGGATTGAAACGATCCCGTTCAGCGAGACACGCAACTACGTGATGCGCGTCGCCGAAAGCCTGCCGGTCTACCGCGCCCGTCTGGGTCAACCGGCCCTGCCGATCCCGTTTTCGCAAGAGCTGATTGGCTCAACTCTGGCGGCGTTCGCGCCATAAGGTGAACAGGCCAGCGGCGATGACCAGTCCGGCGCCGATGACAACCGGGGGCCGCAGGGTTTCGCCAAAAACTGAGATTCCCAGAATCGCGCTCCACATCAGGTGGAAATAGGCAAAGGGCTGAACGGCGCTGGCTTCGGCCATTTCATAGCATTTGATCAGCAGCCAATGTCCCAGCACCCCGCTGAGACACAGCAACCCCATCCAGAACCAATCGCGGCTTTCCATAGGTTCCCAGAACCACATGCCGACCGCAGTCATGGCGACCGCTCCGGCGATACCGGTCCAGAAAAAGCTGGTTGCAGTGCTGTCCTGTCGGGCGACATACCGGGTCAGCAACCCATAGACCGCGAACATCAGAGCCGAGATCAGGGGGATCACTGCCAGCGGGTTGAACACGCCCATACCGGGTTGGAGGATAATCAGCACGCCCATGCAGCCGACGCCAATTGCCGTCCATCGCCGCCAGCCCACCTTTTCCCCCAATACCGGACCGCTAAGCGCCGCCACCAATAGCGGATAACAGATGAACACAGCCTGACTTTCAATCAGACCCAGCACGGTAAAGGCATAAACGGCCACGCAAATCTCGCCGGCAAGCAGTACACCGCGCAATATCTGCCATCCCAGTTGGCTAGTCCGCGCCGTCACTCCGATGCCACCCGGGGCGCGAAGGGCCAGTGCCAGGACGAACGCAGCAAAGAACCAATACCGGATCATGACGACCATGTAGGTGTTGTAGGTACCTGCAAGGTGGCGGGACATTCCGTCCTGCAACGCGAACACAACGGTTGCCGCGATCATCAGGGCAATCCCTGCGCGTGTATTGTTTTGCTGCGTCATGATCTGACCGCCCGCGTCATATGGCGTTTGCGGCCATATCCGGGGACGCGAGTGACAGAAAAGCCCGCATCCTCCAATCCGCGGCGAACGAAACCTGCAGCCGTGTAGGTCGCGGCAGTACCGCCGGGGGTCGTATGGTCAGCCACATGCTGCATCAACTCGGCCCCCCACAATTCCGGGTTCTTGGCCGGAGAGAACCCATCCAGAAACCACGCCTCGGCAGACTTGGTCCAATTGGCCAGCGTCTCGCGCGCGTCCCCTTCGATAACCTCCAGCCGCAGCGTACCCAAATCGCACGACCCTCCGCGCCAGTGCTGCAGAAAACGCGTGCTCCAGGGGGTGATTTCGGGAAAAGCCTCCAATGCGCGGGACATATCCGCAGGGTCCATTGGGTAGGCTTCGAAACTGGTAAAGCTCAAAGGTGTTGTTTGTCCGGACTTCTCCCACTCTGACCACGCGGTCAGCATGTTCAGGCCGGTGCCAAACCCAAGTTCAGCAATACGAAATCCCGGCGCGAAGCGCGCGGGCAGGTCGTTGCCGTCAAGAAAGACATGACGCGTCTCAGCCAGCCCGTTTTGCAACGAGTAATACGGGTCGTCGAACCGGTCTGAAACGGGTATTTGATCATCGGTCCAAGTCAGTTCGGCACGCTGGTCTGCCATCGGGGAATCCTGTAGCTAAGCGGCGCGACACTGAACAAGGAAAAGGGGTTTGGCAATGGTCGATTTGACGGTACGCGGCGCGGGTATCTTTGGCCTGTCCATCGCCTGGACCTGTGCCCGACGCGGTGCAAAAGTTCAGGTCGTTGATCCTTTTGGCGCAGGTTCAGGATCAAGTGGCGGATTGGTTGGTGCCCTTGCCCCCCATGTCCCCGAGAACTGGAACGCGAAGAAAGCCTTTCAGTTCGCCAGCCTGATCATGGCCCAACCATTTTGGAAAGGCGTCGAGGAAATCGGCGGGGTTTCAGCGGGTTACGCAAGGCTGGGGCGGCTTCAACCTGTACCTGACGCCAGAACCTTGGAACTGGCTCACGCCCGCGCGGACACGGCAGATGAACTGTGGCAGGGCAAGGCCGAATGGCGTGTCATTGAAACCGAACAACTGGGATCGTGGTGCCCGCCCAGTCCAACTGGATACGTAATCCACGACACGCTCAGCGCCCGGATGCACCCGCGGCGCGCCTGTGCCGCGCTGGTATCGGCGCTGGCCGTCATGGGTGTTGATGTCGTGGCTGAGGCACCGGACAGGGGGCAAGTCGTTCACGCCACCGGGTTGGCTGGACTTCAGGAGCTAAACGACGCATTGGGGAAAGTTGTCGGCAATGGCGTCAAAGGACAGGCCGCATTGTTGCGGTTTGACGCCGGTGAGGTTCCCCAGCTTTTTGCCGATACGGTCCATATTGTCCCGCATGCGGATGGCACGCTGGCCATCGGCTCAACCTCCGAGCGGGAGTATGACGATCCAACCAGCACAGATGCCGCGCTTGAGGACGTGCTGGAGCGCGCCACGCGCGCAGTCCCTGTTCTGCACGGGGCCGAGGTGATCGAACGCTGGGCCGGGGTTCGTCCCCGCAGCAAAAGCCGGGCCCCTATGCTGGGCGCGCATCCTTTGCACAAGGGGCAGTTCCTCGCCAATGGCGGGTTCAAGATCGGCTTTGGAATGGCCCCGAAGGTGGCCGCAGTCATGGCCGATCTGATACTGGACGACCGCGATACGATCCCAGACGATTTCCGGCCCCAAGCGTCACTGTGACCGCGCGGCGGCATCGGCAATCATGCATTGCCGCCCGTCGGGGCCGCGCACCCACATGCTCTGACCGTCCCGGCACAGGGTCGCAGTTTCGGTATGCATCAACGGCGAAGTCGCGCGGAACGAGAACCGTGCAAGCGGACCCATCACATCCTCGGCAAACAACATCAACAACTGGGCCAGCAACGGCCCATGCACGACCAGACCATCGTACCCTTCGACCTGACGCGCATAGTCCAGGTCATAGTGGATACGGTGACCGTTGAATGTCAGCGCCGAGTATCGAAGCAGCAAAGTCGAGTCGAAAGTTACCTCGCGCCGAGCGGTCTCGTCGGTCCGTGCGACCGGCGGCGCAGGGCGTGGTTCATTGCCAGATGGATCGTTGCGGTAAACGAGGTCCTGCCACTCGGTCAGGCAATGCGTTTCATCCTGCCATATCTCGTGGCGCAGCGTGACAAAGGCCAGCGGCCCGGTTCGTCCTGTTTTGGACACAAGATTTTCCCGGACAGAGCGCCGTTCGGCTACCCTGCCCGCAAAAAGGGGCGCATGATACTCTAGCCGTCCACCTGCCCACATCCGGCGAGGCAAACCCAAATCGGGGATCAGGCCACCGCCAACCTTTGGATGACCGTCCCGGCCAAGGCCGTCGGGTGGCTGCGGTGTCCAGAAATAAAGATGGTGGAAAAAGGCAGGCAAGGGTGTGCCTGCCCTAATGGTCCCGCCCTGCCCCAACGCGATCTGAAGCGCGGCGGCGCGGGCCGGGTCCAGAACATCCGTCTGTGTTTCTACCTTCATGGCAAAACATTAGACAGCGGAACAGGCACCGACAAGCGACCTGTGGTTATTGGAAACCAGCCTCGGCCCGCAGCTTTTGCATTAAAGTTTGCAGAGCGCTTTCGTATCTTTCGCTGGTCAGTTTTCCCTGCTCATCGAATTCACTGGAACTGCTGGCCAGATGAATTTCCGGTCCCTGCAAAATACGTGGCTGGAACGGCACCATATAGCCGCGCAGCACCATTTGGGCCCGCTCTCCGCCTGCGCGACCCGCGGCGGCGGACATCACGGCAACGGGTTTGTCGGCCCATGGCTTGCCCTTAGTTCGGCTTACCCAGTCCAGCGCGTTCTTCAACACACCGGATGGACCCTTGTTGTATTCAGGGGTCGAGATGATCACGGCATGCGCCTGTGCGATCTGGTCCGCCAGCAATTGAACCGGCTCGGGGATACCTTCGCCGTCCTCCAGATCACCGTCATAAAGCGGCAGGTTCAGGTCTGCCTCGACGTATGTCCCGGGGTCAAACAGCCGCGCGGCTTCGCGCAGCAACTTACGGTTGGTTGCGCTCTGGCGCAGCGATCCGGACAGGCCAAGCAGGATCGGTTCAGTCATGGTAGGGCTCCGTGATAGTGTCTTTCACTAATTAGCGCGACACCTCTGCGCGCCATAGCCCCCATGACGCGCAGTCAATGTGCAAAAAAGCCAGAGCACCTGATCGCGCCCCGTCAGGTTCAGGTACGCCCGTTTGGAATGATCTCGATATCGACCCGTCGGTTAAGGGCCTTGCCTTCTGGCGTCAGGTTCGAGGCTGCCGGACGGTTCTCACCCAGTCCAATCGTGCTGATCCTTGCACTGTTGACGCCATTGGCCTGCAAAATATCGGCGACAGAACGCGCCCGACGTTCTGACAGGGCCTGATTGTACGACGCCTCGCCGTCACTGTCCGTATGGCCAATGACCTGCACGGTTGAGTTGGGGTAATTGACCAGGTTTTGCCCCACCCGCACCAGATCGGACCGCAGCGCCGGGCGCACGGTCGAACTGTCGGTGTCAAAGGTGATGTCGTTCGGCACGGTGACAATCAGCCGGTCTCCGGCATTGGTTACGGTAATCCCCTGATTGGCCAATTGCTGACGCAGTTCTGCGGCCTGTTTGTCCAGTTGGTTACCGATCAGGCCGCCACCCGCCGCACCAATCGCACCACCAGCCAACGCACCAAGAAGCGGATCAGAGCCATTCGCGATCGCTCCGACACCCGCACCAACCAATCCACCCAGAATCGCACCCTGTTTTGTGTTCTGGTTTGGGTCGGCTGGCAAATTCAGCGTACCGGGGTCCGTGCACGCGCCCAAAAACACTGCCGAGCACAGCCCGGCGGAAACAACAAACTTGGAAATGGTCATGAAATCACCTTCTGCTCTGGTACCCGTTTGCCGGGACCATCTTGTTCAGCGCAGTATATCGCGCCGACGCCGAGCAGGCTCAAGCAACAATCCGGTGATATCGGCAGTTACCCGCCAGTCATTGTTGTGTGGCAGCGTCCCAGCGATTTTGCTCTTGCCATATCGCGCGAAGCGGCGCGCCCTGACCGCAAAAGTGATCATCGATCAGATCACAGGACCAGATGCGGTCGGTCCGAAAATGTCGAAACCCGTTTCTTAACTCGCACCATGCAGCAAGCATCGTGCACTCGATATGATAGATTAGCGCAACTGGGCGCACGGTCCGTTCCGTCCGGACACCAGCAGAATTGACATAGGTAATACGGATCTTGCGCTCGGACCGGATCGCCTCACGGTAGTTCACAACCTGAACGCATCCCTTTTCGGGGTCGTCTGCGGGCGCGCCCCACGGGGCCACTTGCAGCCAATCCGCAGGCGCACGCAGAGCGTCGATTTTGCGACACACCCGATCGGCGGCCTGTTGCAGCGTGCTGTCGCCGGTGCGCGCCAGCATGGACAGACCAACCCACAATGCTTCGACCTCTTCCGCGTCAAAGTTCAGTGGCGGCAGATCATAACCACGGCGCATCAGATACCCGATGCCCGCCTCACCTTCGATTGGGGTGCGCTGCGCCTGCAACGCGGCAATATCGCGATACACCGTCCGAACGGAAACCTCGAGCTTTTCGGCAAGCATCTCGGCGGTGACGGGCGCGTTTGAGGCGCGCAGAATTTGGATGATCTCAAACAAACGGGTCGAACGGCGCATGAAAATCTCCGGCTGAACTGCTGACACTCTAACACAGCCCCCTGACAAGGCGGTGTCAGTAGTGATCGGCAAGGCTGGACCAACACAAAAAAGGATGCCCTCCATGCCAAGCCGAGACAATCATGTT
The DNA here is from genome assembly GCF_013031165.1 of Ruegeria sp. HKCCD7251. Lineage (NCBI taxonomy): Bacteria > Pseudomonadati > Pseudomonadota > Alphaproteobacteria > Rhodobacterales > Roseobacteraceae > Ruegeria > Ruegeria sp. HKCCD7251. Next base: position 73,238 of record NZ_WPZC01000006.1, read on the forward strand.
CTGATGACCCTCAAACTGGGTCAATGGTCCGATAAGCACAACCTGCGCGCCTTTGAAATTGAACGCGAAATCGCAGCTAACCGTCAACGCTGCACCGCCAGACGCCGCGCAAGGCGGTTTTCTCTGGGCAATCTCAAGCTGCTCTGGACCAACGCAGTCTGACGTCAGAATTCGGGTGCGGCGCGGAATTTCATAGAAACGCCGCCCTCGGGGTTTTTCAGGCGCAGTTCTTCGGAATGCAGCATAAGGCGCGGATAGTCGCGCGCCGCGCCGTCCGCATAAAACGGGTCGCCCAAAATCGGGTGACCCAAAGCCTGCATGTGGACCCGCAACTGATGGGACCGCCCGGTTTTCGGAAACAGGCGCACACGGGTCGTGTCGCCTTCGTGTTTAACGACCCGCCAATCCGTGACAGCAGGTTTACCAGTCTCATGACACACCTTCTGACGCGGGCGATTGGGCCAATCCACAATCAGCGGCAGATCAATGGTGCCGGTTTTGGGTTCAACCCGACCAAACACACGCGCGACATAGGTTTTGCGCGTCTGGCGCTTCTCGAACTGCATGCTCAGATGCCGTTGGGCGTGCGGGGTCTGCGCGAACACCATCACCCCCGACGTATCCCGATCGAGCCGATGCACCAACAAGGCTTGCGGAAAGGCTGCCTGCACCCGTGTCTGCAGGCAATCGGCAAGATGCTCTCCGCGCCCCGGAACCGACAACAGGCCCGATGGTTTATTCACCACGATCAGTTGCGCATCTTCGTGCAACACGTCCAGAGGTGTTTGGGGTGGATCGTAGGGTTCGCTCATGCGCGCCTGCCTACCGCAGCCCGCTGCCTCCCGCAACGTCGTCCTTGCTTGCGCCGCATAGTTCCGCAACTCTGCCCCTAAAAGCGGAGGAAAATTCATGCACCCCACAATCGAGCGCATGCAAGAGGTTGTTGCCAAAGGTGACGAATCCCAGATTCTAGAACTGCTGGCCGAGGATGTGCGGTTTTCACCCCCAACCTATTTCAGCACATGGACAGGGCGCGCCCCGGTCGCGGCGGTACTGGGCCACGTGGGGCAGGTGTTCACGGATTTTCACTATCGCCGGGTCATGGGCGACGGCAAGGATTGGGCGTTGGAATTTCAGTGCAAGGTCGGCGATTTGGATGCGGTCGGCGTCGATCTGATCACGTTGGATGACGATGGTCTGATACAGGAGTTCGAAGTCGTCATGCGCCCCTACAAAACGATTGGCGCCCTGCGCGAGGCGATGATGGCCCGCGTCATGACCGATCCGCGTTTTCTGGAATACAAAAACGCACTGAGCTGATGATGCCAGTAGCCCCAGACCAGTTGTTGCGGGTGCCGCTGCTGCCAGTTCTGGCCGCACAGGGCCTGTCTGTCCGACGGAGCGCGCAACTTTTGCCCGAACCCATAGGCCCCCGCAGCGGCCGAAATGGTCGGGGGCCCCGACTGCGCCTTTTGATCGCCGGGGACAGCTCGGCCGCCGGTGTAGGCGCCGGCACGCAGGCACAGGCGCTTTCAGGGCATCTGGTTCGGGAACTGTCCCGGCACTACACCGTCGAATGGCAGCTTGAAGCCATGACCGGCCACACCACGCAGGATACACTTAACCGCCTGCAGGTTTTGGACGGTCAATTTGACATGGCAGTCACAGCGCTGGGAGTGAATGATGTCACGCGTGGCATCACACGCAAGAAGTTCGCCGACCAACAAACGCTGTTGATGAACCTTCTTGTCCAGCAGTTTGGCGTTCGTCGCATTGTCGCGACAGCCGTTCCACAAATGGCCCGGTTTCCAGCGCTACCGCAGCCATTAGCCTGGGTTCTGGGCCAGCAGGCCGCCCGGTTGGATCAGGCTTTGCAAGAGGTCACCGCCGGGTTTTCTCAGGCGCGCCATCTAACGCTCAACTTGCCTGACGATCCCGCATTGGCCGCGCCAGACGGCTATCATCCCAGCCCAAAAACTTATGCCATCTGGGCATCCGAAGCCGCGACACTCCTGCGTCAGGCCTGAGCGCGCATCTGCCGGATCATTGGAATCGAGTACACAACCAACGCAGCCCAAATCAGCGGAAACGCAATCATGCGCCCCCTGTCGATCTGCTCGCCGAAAACAGTGATCGCGGTGATGAAGATCATGGTCGGTGCGATGTACTGCAATATGCCCATCGTCGACAGGCGCACCAGCTTTGCCCCGTTTGCATAAACCAGCAGAGGAACGGCCGTCACCACCCCCGCAGCGGCCAACAACAGGGTATCCGAACCCGTTGCCCCAAAATGCCCAGTCCCTTTGGCACCAAGCCACGTTACGTAAACCAATGCCGGAATCAATAGGATCAGAACCTCAAGCAGGAACCCCTGATTTGGGCCGATAGGCAAAGATCGCTTGAAGAATGCGTAGAACCCCCAACTGACCATCAGGCCCAGTGCCGCCCAAGGCAAACTGCCAGCCTGAAGAACTAAGACCAGTACGCCGGCCGCAGCAAGACCAACGGCAATCAATTGCGTTTTGTTAAGTGGCTCCCGCAGTAGAACCGCGCCCAAAGTTATGCTGAACAGCGGGTTGATATAATACCCAAGCGCGGCATCAAGCGCATTTCCGCTGGCAATGGCCCAGATGTAAATCGCCCAGTTCACAGATATCAGCGCCGCAGTCAAACAGGCCATGCCCAACATTTTGGGGTTTTGCAACGCCGCTTTCAGATCAGCGGTTCGCCCAAGCGCGATCAACAACGCACCTGCCACAGGTACCGACCAAATGACCCGATGCGCCACGATCTCAACCGGGCCGATATGCACCAACGCCTTCATGTAAAGTGGAAGAAACCCCCACAAAACATAGGCCGTGACCGCCAGCGCCAACCCTTTAGGCGTGTCGCCATTGTTCGACGGGACTGGGGTGTCTGCCATGGTGAGTCTCCGATTGATCTTGAAGCTCTGTAAGACAAACTCAGAAAAAAGAAATCCGCAAAATCTGTGACGGACACCATCATGGAATCTGATATGTCTCGCCAATTGCGACGGCTCACCTTGCGAGGCTCTGCCTCGCGCTCCGGGATATTTTTGGCCAGATGAAGAGTGGATCTCCTGCTTCATCTGGCCAAAAATATCCCGGGGGAGTCGCGGCTTGCCGCGGCGGGGGCAGAGCCCCCTATTGCCGCGCGTCAGACTTTTACGCGTTCCGATTTTGGATCATACATCGGTTTCAGCGATGCTTCTGCTGTGACTTTCACCCCGCAGACGTCGATCTCATAGCTTGAGGCCAAAACATCGGCAGCCTTTTCACCCGCGCAGGGCACATAGCCCAGACCGATGGCACCACCCAGCGTGTGTCCATAGTTGCCCGAACTCAGATAACCCACATATTCACCGTCCCGCAGGATGGGTTCGTTGTGGAACAGCAGCGGTTCGGGGTCAGTGAGTTTGAACTGAACCAATCGGCTTTGTGGTCCGGTTTCCTTTCGTGCGATCACTGCCTCGCGCCCGATGAAGTCGCAGCCCTTGTCGGTTTTCACAGCAAAGCCCAGCCCGGCATCGACCACGTGATCTTCACAGGTGATGTCGTGGCCGAAATGGCGGAAGCCTTTTTCGATCCGGCACGAGTCCATCATGTGCATCCCACAGAGTTTCAGGTCCATATCCTGCCCGGCCTCAAACAGGATGTCGAAAACATGGCCTGCCATGTCTGAGGAAACATAAATCTCCCACCCCAGTTCACCCACATAGGTGACGCGATGCGCGCGGGCGAGGCCCATGCCGATCTCGATCTGTTGCGCGGTGCCAAACGGATTTGCCGCGTTCGAGAAATCAGCAGGCGAGACCTTTTGCAACAGCTTGCGCGCATTGGGACCCATGACGGCCAGAACACCTTCGCCTGCGGTGACATCCGTGATGACCACGTTGAACGCACCCGCGTGGCGCTGCATCCATGTCTGATCGGCCAAGCGTGTGGCGGCAGGTGTGACGACCAGATAGGTGGTCTCGGACAGGCGGGTGACGGTCACGTCCGCCTCGATCCCACCTGTGCGATTCAGGAATTGAGTGTAGACGATCTTGCCATTGGGTACCGCGTAATCGCCGCCGCCGACATAGTTCATGAACGCCTCGGCCTCCGGCCCTTCAACGCGGATTTTGCCGAAGGAGGACATGTCATACATGCCCACATTCTCGCGCACCGCGCGGTGTTCGGCAGCCGCGTTTTCGAACCAGTTCTGACGTTTCCAGCTGTAGTGGTATTCGCGTTCCTGACCTGCGTTGGCGAACCAGTTGGCCCGTTCCCACCCGGCGAGTTCACCCATGACAGCACCCTGTTCCAGCAGGTGATGGTGGAAGGGCGTACGCCGTACCCCGCGTGCGGTCGCCTTCTGGCGATAGGGATAGTGGTCGGCATAGAGCAGGCCCAGCGTTTCCTTGGAGCGTTCAAACAGATACTGTTTGTTGCCCTGAAACGGCTGCATCCGACCAATATCTACATCGCCCAGGTCAAAGGGTTTTTCTCCGCTGTCCATCCACTCGGCCAGTGCCATACCCGCACCACCGGCGGATTGGATACCGATCGAGTTGAACCCGGCAGCGACCCAAACATTGTCCATCTCGGGCGCGAGACCCAGATGATAGGCATCATCGGGCGTGAAAGATTCCGGCCCGTTGAAGAACGTATGAATTCCCGCCTCGGCCAGCATCGGCATCCGGTTTACCGCCGCCTCTAGGATCGGTTCAAAGTGGTCGAAATCCTCGGGCAGTTGGTCAAATTCGAAACTATCGGGGATTCCATTCATCGCCCAGGGCTTTGCGTTAGGTTCAAAGGCCCCCAGCAGGATTTTACCCGCGTCTTCCTTGTAATAGGCGCATTCATCCGGCACGCGCAGTACCGGCAGTTGGGTCAGACCGTCGATGCCTTCGGTGACGATGTAGAAGTGCTCGCAGGCGTGCAGCGGCACGTTTACGCCTGCCATGCGGCCGACCTGATGCCCCCACATACCCGCGCAGTTCACGACCATATCGCATTCGATATGGCCTTGCGTCATGCCATCATCGCTGACCCATTCCACAGAATTGACCCGCCTCCCCTGCCGAGAAATGCCGGAAACTCTTACCCGTTCCTGAACAATCGCCCCACGTTGGCGCGCACCCTTGGCCAGTGCCAGCGCAATATTGGCGGGATCGGCCTGGCCATCGGTCGGCAACCAGACCCCCCCGGTCACACCATCAAGATTGATATGCCCGTAGCGCTCTTTCACCTCGGTCGGAGACAGCTCTTCGACCGGGACGCCAAAGGCGCGGGCCATTGCGGCGTTCCTGTAAAGCTCTTCCAGACGTTCGTCGGTCAGCGCGACCGAGACCGACCCGACTTGACGCATCCCCGTTGCCACGCCGGTTTCTTCTTCGAGCCCCAGATACAACTCGGCCGAATAGCGCGCCAATTTGGTCATGTTCGACGTTGCGCGCAACTGCCCGATCAGGCCTGCCGCGTGCCATGTTGTGCCGCTGGTCAGTTGCTTGCGCTCCAGCAGGACAACATCGTTCCAGCCCTTTTTTGTCAGGTGATATGCGACCGAGCATCCGATGACGCCGCCGCCGATGATGACCACACGGGCCTTGTTGGGAAGATCAACCATCCTGAAACCTCCGCACTGTCAGGTTTGGGTCAAATTGGCATGGAAGATCGACAATAAATGTGCCAAAAGCGTCACAATATCGGTAATTTTCACCGATGTGCTACGCGCTTTTCGCGGCGCAGAACAAACGGCGTGACGCCGAAAAAGCTTTTGTAGACAGACGAAAATCCGTTCGGGAACCCGCAGGCCAGGCCGATCTCGCGCACGCTCATTGTAGTGTTGAGCAGAAGGTTATTGGCCTTGGCCAACCGCATCTCGCGGTAGAATCCGTTTGGGGTGGTGCCGAAGAAAGTCTTGAACTTGCGCTCAAGCGAACGGTTGGACAGGTGCAGTTCTTCGACGATTTGATGGATCGGCAAGGGGTCTTCGATATTAGCCTGCATCAGCTTGATGCACAGGTCCAGCTTGGCATCCCCGGTGGCGGTCAGGCGCGCGCCGGAAAACGGCTGCATCGAGGAAAAATCGCGGATGTTCTCGTGCAACATGATATCAGCCACGGTCATCTTGGCGGGCCCCGAGATGTGACGGCCGATCACCGACAAAGCCACATCGGTCGTCGCCTCCATCCCCGCACACGTCACTACAGCGCCTTGCTGGGTGGCGATGGACAGCTTGGCCTCGAACCGGGCGCCGCGTTCGCGCAGGAACGAAGCGTTCTCCCAATGGGTCGCCATATCCTCAGTTCCGTGTTCGTCGATGTAACGACTGGCGGCTTCGGCCAGCAGAAACACCTGCGCGCCGCGATAGGTATAGTCGGACACCACGCGACCCAACGACAGGTCAGGGTGATCGGGATCGGTATTGCCAATGACAAACAAGTAATCCGCCTTGGGTTGGGCACTGACGGCCTCGGTCTGGATCATCGCGTCGCTGCTGGAATGGATCGGGCCGCCCTTCAGGGATTTATACGCATAGGTAAAAGGCGGATGTGGGCAGACGCGGTTGGCCAGACGCAGCACCTCGACCAGCGACGCCAGTTCCAGCAGCACATAGCCGGGGGCGACGAGGATATCGAAATGCTGCTGTGTCGCCATCGCCCTACACGATCCTGTGTCGGGCGGCGTGCAGCGCGTGGGCCAATGCCTCGATATGATCAGGGCCGACCTCGCAGCAGCCGCCGACAATGGTGGCCCCGTGCTCGACCCAAGACATTGCGAAATCGGCATAGGCTTCGGGGGTCAGGTCATGACGTTCTTCCAGCGCATCAACGGTGGGGGCGTCCTCCAGAAATTCTTGCGTGATGCCGGTGAAGCCATTGGCATAGGCCCCATACGGGCGGCCCATCGTTTCAAGGATCGTCAGCGCGGGCATCACTGATTCCGGGCGGGTGCAATTGATCAGCACCGCTTGCGGCTTACAGCGATCCACCAGCGGCGCGACCTGCGCCAGATGCTCGCCCGAGCGCAGGCGGGTGCCGTCAGTGTCCATCACCGACAGCGCCAGCCAGACGGGTTTAGTCGCGCTTTCCGTGCCGCGCAGCGCGCCTTCGGCCTCTTGCAGCGAGGACACGGTTTCGAGCAGGAACAGGTCCACCCGATCGTTCATCAGACCGACCAGCTCGGCATATTTCAGCGCCGCCTCTTCAACATCGGGTTTCAGGTCGGGCCGGTACGAGGCCAGCAGAGGCCCCAGCGCCCCGGCGATCCGCCCACGCGACGCAGGTCGCGCGCCTTCCGCCTGCGTCAACGCCGTGTCGATCAGGGCCGGCAGTTGATCCTCGATCCCTTCGCGTACCAGACGCGAGCGGTGGATAGCGTAGGTGTTCGTAGTCGCCACGGTCGCGCCGCGTCGAAAGTAATCTGCATGGACCTGCCCCACTAATTCGGGCTGATCCATCATCACCCGCGTCGACCACAAAGGTGTAGGCTTTTCGCCGCCACGTTTGACCAACTCCTGCCCAATCGAGCCGTCCAACAGAGTGATATCCGCCATTTCCATACCTTTCCTCAGGGAATGAGAACCAGTTTTCCCGCAAACGCCTTGGACTGAAAGTCTGCCTGCGCTTTGGCAATGTCTCTTAGCGGATAGGTTTTCGAGATCAATGGTTTTACCCGGCCGGCGTTCATCAGTTCGACCAATCGGCCGAAAACCTCGAACGCCTGATGGGTGCAGCCGTGAATGGCGATGTCGCGCAAATAGATATCGCGCAGGTCGGCCTGAACGATAGGTCCGGCGATAGCTCCCGAGACGGCATACTGCCCGCCGGGCTTCAGTGACAGGATCAGATCGGGCCATGCGGGACCGCCGACCACGTCAATCACCACATCGAACATGTCTTTCGGCAAAGGCGCGCCTCGGTCGAACGTATCAATCGCGCCTTGATCCCTCACCACCTCGGCCTTGGCAGGACTGGTGACGCCCCACACGGTCGCCCCGCGCAGCCGGGCCAGTTGTACGGCGGCCAGACCAACCCCACCCGAGGCTCCGGTGATCAGAACCTTGTGCCCGGCAGTCACGCCTGCGCGGGTCAGCAGGTTTTCCGCCGTGCCAAAAGCGCAGGGGACGGCAGCGATTTCGACATCTGACAGGGGTGAGGCCGACACATCGTACAGATCAGACGCCTCGACCAGACAATATTGCGCGAAGGCCCCGTCAATCTCGGACCCCAAAGCGATGAAGCCAGTCGGGTTGCCGGGGCGTGGGCGCGGTAGGTTGATCGGGCAGGTTACGCGCTGGCCTTTGGTGAAACCCGTGCCCGGCGCGGCCTGTTCAACTATGCCGCACAGATCGCCGCCCTGAATGCGTGGGAAGTACAGCGCGCCTCCCCAGCCGCCCGCGTCGACCTCCTGATCCACCGCATCTGTCGCACCGGTCACATCCGAGGAATACCAACCGACGCGCGTGTTGATATCGGTGTTGTTCACCCCGGCGGCGGCAACCCGAACCAGCACTTGACCGGGTCCGGGTTGTGGCACCGGGATATCCGCGCGCCATTCAAGCGCCTCTGGTCCACCATGGTGGGTCAGATAGACGCCTTGCATGACGTTTGGCACAGCCATCAGGCCCGAAGCCGTTCGTTGGCTGGATCCCAAAGCGGTTGGTCCTCTTGTACCACGGCGGGGTATTTTCGACCGTAGATTTCAACCTCCAGCGCCGTGCCCGGATTTGCCAGTTCCGACTTGATCATGCCCAGTGCGATAGACTTGCCCACGCGGTAACCCCATGCGCCGGACGTTGTCTCACCCACGATCTGATCGCCTTGCCAGATGCAGGACATGTAGGGCGCGTCGCAGTCACCGGCCTCGACCGTCAGAGTCACAAATGACTTCTTCACCCCCTGCTGCTTTTCGTTCAGGATCGCGGCCTTGCCGGGGAAATCCTGCGGCTTGTCCAGTTTGACGAAGCGCCCCAACCCGCCTTCCAGCAGCGAGTAATCGGTCGACAGATCGCCCTTCCATGCGCGGTAGCCTTTCTCGATCCGCAGCGAGTTCAGCGCATACATGCCAAACGGCGTGGCTCCAGCCTCAAGGATCGCATCATAGATCGCGGGCATGTCGTCGTTCAGGGCGTGAATCTCCCACCCCAGTTCGCCCGCGAAGGATACGCGGATCAGATAGGCAGGTTTTCCGGCCACCGTGGCAGCCTGATGGGTCAACCAGCCCAGCGACAGGTCGGCATCGGTCACCCCCGACAGAATGTCCCGGGACTTCGGCCCGGTGACGATCAGCGTGTCGCGTGTCGTGGTGACATCCTCGACACTGATACCAGAGGGCATCGCATTCACCAGAATGTCCCGGTCATGCCATTGCGCGGTGGCGGCTGTGATCATGACGAACTCATCTTCACCCAAGCGCAAGCAGGACATCTCGGTCAGGATGCGGCCCCGGTCGTCGGCGATATAGACCAGATTGATCCGGCCCACCTTAGGCAGACCACCCGTCACCAGCCCGCGCAGCGCCTCGGCCGCGCCTTCGCCTTTGACCATGAAGCGCGAGAAACCCGGCAAGTCCAGCACGCCGCAATGGTCGCGGACGGCCTCGCATTCTTCTTTGATCCGCTGCTCCCACGGGCCGGATCGGCCCCATGTATGCGTCGCGTCCAGCGAGGTGTCGTCGCCCGGCTTGGCGAACCAATTGGCGCGTTCCCAGCCGTTATAGGCACCCATAACCCCGCCCAGTTCCTTGATCTTGTCATGAACCGGAGACAGCTTCTTGTCGCGCGCCGCAGGCCATTCGTGATGCGGGAAATGCATGGCGTATTCGTTGCCGTAGACCTCCATACCCTTCTGGTTGCAGTAGTCCTGATCGGTGTAGTCGGTGTAACGACGCGGATCGACGGCCCACATATCCCATTCGGTCGCGCCATCGACGATCCATTCGGCCAGCACCTTGCCAGCGCCACCACCCTGCGCGATACCGAAGGTGAATGTGTGCGCCTCGAACGCATTTCGAACACCGGGCATCGGCCCGATCAGCGGCAGCCCGTCGGGCGCATAGGGGATCGGTCCGTTGATCACCCGACCCACGCCCGAGGTTGCCATCAACGGCACCCGCTCCATCGCGTCGGTGACGATGTCCTCGATCCGGTCCAGATCGTCGTTCCACAGTTGGAAACTGAAATCCTCGGGCATCGGATCGTCTTCGCTCATCCAATGACCCTTGCAGTTGGGCTCATACGGGCCAAGGTTGAAGCCGTTCTTTTCCTGCCGCAGATAGTACGAGATATCCACGTCGCGCAGCAGCGGCAGCTTGCCGCCGTTTTCCTTCGACCACGCCTCGATTTCCGGGATTTCGTCGGTCAGCAGGTACTGATGGCTCATGACCATGGCAGGCACGGTGCGCCCACCAAAGGGTTTGAACCATTCGCCCACGCGCTGCGCATAGTACCCGGCGGCATTAACCACGTAATCACAGGCAATATCGCCCTTGTCGGTGTGAACGGTCCACGTGCCGTCGTCGTGCTGAGTCACGCCAGTCGCCGGACAGAAGCGGATGATCTTTTGTCCCAAATCCCGCGCGCCTTTAGCCAGCGCCTGCGTCAGCTGCGCCGGGTCGATGTCGCCGTCGGTGGGGTCGTACAGCACACCCTCAAGATCATGGGTTTCAAGGAAAGGATAGCGCTCTTTGGCCTCTTCCGCGGTCCACATCTCCATCGGGATGCCCTGATAGCGACCCATGGACATGGCACGCTCGAACTCCTGCATCCGTTCTTTGCTATGCGCCAGACGGATTGAGCCCGAGACGTGGTAGTTCATCGGGTAATCGACCTCGTCCGCCAGCCGCGAATACAGCTCGGTCGAATAGCGCTGCATGTTCATGATCGCCCACGAGGTCGAAAAGGTCGGCACGTTCCCCGCCGCGTGCCAAGTCGAGCCCGCCGTCAGCTCATTCTTTTCCAGCAGAACGCAGTCAGTCCAGCCCTTCTTGGCCAGATGATACAGCGCCGAACAGCCGACAACGCCACCGCCGATAACGACCACACGGGCCTTGGTTGGAAAATCACTCATGGTCTTGATCCTCTGTCAGTGTGCCCGCTGGGGCAGATCGTCTTGGATGTCGTAATAATCGCCCTTGTCAGCGACAAAGATTTGCCGAGCGAGTTTCAAGCCAGTGGGCTCGTCCAGAGACCCCATTGAAACCGCAATCGTGTCCTCGTCATTGTGCTGCCAGAACAGGAACGAGCCACAGGCGCTGCAAAAACCGCGCTTGGCGATATCCGAGGCGCGATACCAACCCAGTGTATCGCTGGCGGTAAAGCTGAGGTTGTCCTGATGCGTGACGGTTGAGGCCCAAAGATGCCCCGACTGCCTGCGGCATTGACCGCAGTGGCAGGCATTTGGCGGCGTGAGATCTCCGACAATTTTGAACGCAACCTTGCCGCAAAGGCAGGAACCGGTGTGCATGTCTTTACCCCCTTGGTGCTGGCGTTGAGCTGGTGCCCAGCAGCACGCCGTAAATGATGAAACAGGTCGCCATTACGCGGCGGACCCAGATGTTGAACACAGCCCCCAAGGCCGCTTTGCCCATCAGCGCACCCAACAGGGTGAACCCGGTATAGCTGAGTGTTGTGATGATCAGTGCGGTCGGCATGATCACCCCCATCTGCTGCCAGACTGGCACGTCCGGCTGCACGAACTGAGAAAACGCTGCCAGATACCCGGCCACGCTTTTGGGGTTGATCGTCGCCACCGCCAACGCATGCAGATAGACATGGCGCGCTGGCCGCTCGGACGCAGGCGCAGGCTTGCTGGCATTGATCCAACCGCGGATGCCCATCCAGATCAGGAACCCCGCGCCGATCAGCTTGGCGATGAAAAACCCTGTGGGAGAGGCCGCAATCAGCGCCGTTATGCCCAGCGCCGAAAGGATCAGAAACGCGCTGGCCTGCGTCAGGATCGCCAACACCCCCAGCATTGCCTTGGGAAACGGCAGGCTCATCCCGTTCGAGATACAATTCACCGCGTTTGGCCCCGGAGTAGTCACGAACACCACCCAAAACAGCGCGAATATGGTCCAGGCTTCGAAGCTCATTCAATACACCGGTGGCGCGATGACCCAGACGGTCACGGCGGGCTCATCATAAGGGTTGGCCCATTGGTAGGGTTCATGTTTGATGCGGAAACTGTCCCCCGGCCCGACCGAGAACTGCCGTCCTCCAATCATCAAGTCTAGACGGCCGGACACCACATAGCCGACCTCTTGCGTCGGACGATCGGCGGGGGTCTGCATTTGGGATCGGGGTTCGAACGTGGAATGCACCATTTCGAAATCATCGGTCAGATCAGGTGACAGCAATTCCTCGATCAAACCTTCCTCACCCGATCCCATAGGACGGCGTGAACCAGCGCGCACAATATACCCCTGTTCGTCCGCTGGTGCGGCTGAATGTGCGAACAACATCGACATCGGCACACCAAGACACTCGGCGATCTGGCGCAGGTCCGAGATCGACGGCTCGGACTTGTCCCTTTCGACCTGGCTGAGCCATCCAACCGAACGCTCCAGACGCGCCGCGATCTCGGTCAGGGTCAGACCCCGCGCTTTGCGCAATGCCCGGATATCCGCGCCAAGAGTCGACCTGTTTGGGGCTTGGCTGTTCACGTGGTGCTCCGGTTGTTCGTGAAAATTTTAGTGACTTTTTCACGATGACCTGAGTCGGTGAAATTTCCAAGCATTTTTTCACTTGGGTGTCTGACGGGGATTGTTTATTCGTCGGATATGTGGATTGCAGTTGCGTATCTTTGGGTCATTAACCTGCTGACCCTGCTGACATTTGGATGGGACAAACTGCGCGCCAAACGTCGCAAAACCCGCGTGCCCGAGGCCAAACTGCTATGGCTCGCCGTGATCGGCGGGGCACCGGGCGCGGTTTTGGGACGCTGGATTTTCCAACACAAAACCCGCAAGCGACGGTTTTCAATTTACCTCTATCTGGTGCTCGGTCTGCAGGGTGCTGTTCTGTACTTTCTGGCCACCCACTTCCCACCCTGACACACGCGAACTTTCAATCAAAAATTATCCGCAGCCAAAGAGGAAACTGTCTGCTACACTGACGTAGTTACTGAATTCCTGAAATAATCTTATATTGGCAAAGGGTTGGAAGAGACATGGAAAATGGCATCGGGTTTTTCGACATAGTGTGGTCGATTTTCTGGCTATTCCTGATGGTAGCCTGGTTCTGGGTAATGATTTCGGTGGTGGCCGATGTGTTCCGCTCAAAAGACCTGAGCGGTTTCGGCAAGGCCGCATGGATCGCGTTTGTTATCCTTGTTCCCTGGCTTGGGGTTCTGTCCTATCTGATCGCACGAGGCGAAAAGATGCATGAACACAATGTCGAGGCGATGAACAAAATCGAAGAAGCACAGAAGGATTATATCCGATCCGTCGCGACGGTATCCACCGCGGACGAGTTGGAGCGTCTTGCCGCCTTAAAGGAAAAGGGCGTTCTGACAGACGAAGAATTCGCAGCCCAAAAAGCCAAGATCCTCAGCGCGTAACAAATAATGCTCCGGCCAGTGCCGCACTTGCCGGAGTTAACTCGCGAAAACGGAACTTAGAATTGCACCAAGCGCATCCGCGTCCTGCTGCGTGAATGCGTCCGGTTGATCGCTGTCGATGTCAAACACGGCAATGATGTCGCCTGACGCGTTTCGCACCGGCAAGACCAGTTCTGACCGCGTGGTCGATGCACAGGCGATATGGCCGGGAAAAGCGTCCACGTCGGGCACAAGCTGCACCTCGCCCGTGCGCGCGGCGGCGCCACAGACTCCCCGCTCGAACGGGATAACCAGACATCCGTGACCGCCCTGATACGGGCCGATCTTCAAAACATCCGGTTCTGTCACGCGGTAAAACCCGGTCCAGTCGAACCGGTCGTCGGAATGATGCACCTCGCACGCGACGGTTGCCATAAGCGCGACCGCGTCAGTTTCCCCTTCGGTCAGGGCTGAGATGGTTTTCGCCAGCAGGTCGTAATCAACGGTCATCTTGGATTGTCCGGCATAGGTCGTCTTGCTACGCCACCTATGCCGAAACCGCCCATGGGTCAAACACGTTCGATCGCGATCGCGGTGCCTTCTCCGCCACCGATGCAGATCGCCGCGACACCCCGTTTCAGGTTGCGCTTTTCCAACGCATTCAAAAGCGTCACTATAATGCGCGCGCCCGAAGCGCCGATCGGGTGCCCCAATGCACAGGCCCCGCCATTTACGTTCACTTTGTCACGCGGCAAGCCCATTTCATGCATGAATGCCATCGGCACAACAGCAAAGGCTTCATTCACCTCCCACAGATCGACGTCATCCTTGGACCATCCGATCCTAGACAGCAATTTCTGGGCGGCGGGGACAGGTGCGGTTGTGAACAACCCCGGCGCCTGAGCATGGCTGGCATGGCCCAGAATTCGCGCACGTACGGTCAGCCCCTGATCTTTGGCCGCATCCTCGGACGCCAACACAAGCGCAGCCGCGCCATCCGAGATCGAGGATGAGTTGGCTGCCGTCACGGTCCCATCTTTGCGGAATGCAGGTTTCAGTGTGGGTATCTTCTCGGGTCGGGCAGATTGCGGCTGTTCGTCCGCGGCGTGCTGCACCTCACCCTTGCGGGTCGGGACAACGACCGGAGTGATCTCGTCCGAAAACGCCCCGCTTTCCTGTGCAGCCAGAGCATTGGACAGGGACCGCAGCGCATATTCATCCTGCGCTTCGCGGGTGAACTGGTAGGCTTCCGCACAATCCTCGGCAAAGGTGCCCATCAGCCGACCCTTGTCGTAGGCATCCTCCAATCCATCAAGGAACATGTGGTCAACCACCTGCCCGTGCCCGATCCGGGCCCCGCCGCGCATTTTCGGCAGCAGATAAGGGGCGTTGGTCATGCTCTCCATCCCACCCGCGACCATCGTGTCCGCGTGTCCCAGCGCGATCTGGTCGAATGCCATCATCGCAGCCTTCATGCCAGAGCCGCACATCTTGTTCAGCGTTGTGGCGGGGACGTCTTCGCCCAGACCCGCCGCAAACCCGGCCTGCCGCGCCGGTGCCTGCCCCTGACCAGCGGGCAGAACGCAACCCATCAGAACCTCGTCTACCGTCTGGGTTCCGGCCCCTTGCAACGCAGCGCGAATGGCAGTGCCCCCCAAATCGGCCGCTGGCACACCGTCAAACACGCCCTGAAATCCGCCCATGGGTGTCCGGGCCGCGCCTGCAATAACAACATGATTCATCGGGGTGCTCCTCCTGTTTTCCGGAATGATGGATACCGAATGGTAAGAATTGCCGTCTAGCGTATTTCTACGATTGAATTTCAGTTTAAAGGATCATCGCGCATGAGCCTGACCAGCGAAACAACAGGCGGCACACAGATCATCACGGTTCATTCAGACCGGATAGATGCAGCTATGGCCATCCAGTTCAAGGAAGACATGAGGAACGAAGCTCAAGGTGGCAATGCGCGGGTCATTCTGAATCTGACCCATGTAGAGTTCATTGATTCCAGCGGTCTTGGCGCCATCGTCGCTGCGATGAAGCAGCTCGGCAATGGTCGCAGGCTGGATTTGGCCGGACTGCATCCCTTTGTCGAAAAGGTATTTCGGCTGACGCGCATGGATACGGTTTTCAAGCTGTTTGCGTCGCTGGACGACGCGCTGTCCGCCCCCACAGACTAACCAGCCGCTCAACGGAATTGGCACGACACCAATGAGTAACTGTAACTGCCTGGATTTGAGTTTTGTCGCGACAGAAGCAGAAGCCAGCCTTGGCATCGCCAGGTTGAGCTTGTGCCTAGAAGAAAAGGGCCTGCCCGGTCACAAGGCCGGTGACGTGAAAATCGCGCTGGCAGAGGCTATCAACAACGTGGTCGAACATGCGTATGCCGGGATAACCCCGGCCCGGGTGCAGGTACATTGCCGCTTTCACCAGAACTGGCTCGACATCCTGATTTCCGACACCGGCATGCCTCTGCCAGGGTTTTGTATTCCCGAAGGCATTCCTGCAGCATTGGGCGAAACGATTGATGAATTGCCCGAGGGTGGGTTTGGCTGGTTCCTGATCCATGAATTGACCAGCGACATCCGATATGAGCGCAAAAGGGGCTGCAACAGGCTGTCGCTTCGGTTCGACTTTCCAGACTCCGGCTGACCCAAAATCGCCACAATCAAACCATGGTCACGCCGCAAACAAAGGGCATAGTGATTCTCGTAGCTCAGATAGCTTCCCTCGGCGTCCAGTGTCACAGCCCCCACCCAGTGAACGGCGCCGAGGAACTTCCCATTGATTTGACTGGACAATATCTGCCTGCGCGATACCTTCGGCGCGTTCAATCAGGGAAACAAAGCTATGCGGGATTTTCACACTCCGGGCAGATCCGAAGTTCTGGCGACAGAAGGCATGTGTGCCACATCGCACCCTTTGGCAGCTCAAGTCGCAGTGGACATTCTGCAAAAAGGCGGCAACGCAATGGATGCGGCGATCGCCGGGGCCGCCCTTCTGGGTATTTGCGAACCGCAGATGACTGGGCTGGGCGGCGATTGCTTTGTGCTTTTCAACCGGGCCGGAGAAAATGAAATCCGCGCGCTGAATGGTTCGGGGCGAGCACCTTCGGCGGCGGACCCCCAGAAACTGCGCAATGCCGGTCTGACGACTGTGCCGCTGAATACAACGGAGTCAGTCACCATACCCGGTGCGGTGGACGCTATATGCCATCTGGCCGAAACCGAAGGTAGACTGGGCCTCGACGCGATCCTTCAGCCTGCGATTCACTACGCCGACATCGGTGTGCCGGTCGCACCAAGGGTCGCGTTCGACTGGCAAACTGGCGAGGCAACACTGCAGGGTCCCGCGCGCGGTCATTACCTGATCGACGGTAAAGTGCCGAAGGTCGGGCAGGTCTTCCGCGCGCCTGGTCAAGCCGAAGTTCTGCGCCAGATCGCCAAGCGGGGGCGCGACGCCTTCTATTCTGGCGATATCGCGCAAGACATGGTCGATGCACTGACGCAAATGGGCGGGGGACATTCGCTTGCTGATTTTCAGGCAACCAAATGCACCGAAGCCCAGCCCGTAGTTGGCAATTATCAGGGTGTTGACCTTGTCGAACACCCACCAAACGGTCAGGGTGCGACCGCGATCCTGCTTTTGAACATTCTGAAAAGCTTCGATCTGGCCAGCATGGATCCCTTCGGGACCGAGCGCATACATATCGAGGCCGAAGCCTCGAAACTGGCATATGATGCGCGGAACCGGTTCATTGCAGACCCTGATCACACTGCGCGGGCCGAGTTATTCTGCGATCAGGTCTTGGCCGACAGGCTGGCAGCCCTGATCGACCCCAAACGCGCGATGCCTGCGGCGGCCCCCCTGACCGAGGCAATCCACAAAGACACAGTTTACATTACGGTCGTTGACCGCGACCTGATGGCCGTTTCCCTGATCTATTCGATCTTCCACAGCTTTGGCTCGGGCATCGCGTCCGAGAAATACGGGATACTGCTGCAAAACCGAGGGGCCGGATTCACGCTTGAACCCGGGCACCCCAATGAAATGGGCCCCGGCAAACGCCCGATGCACACGATCATCCCGGGTATGCTCTGCGAAAATGGGCGCGTCACCATGCCATTCGGCGTTATGGGCGGCGCTTTTCAACCAACCGGGCACGCCCGGCTTTTGTCCAACCTGACAGATCACGGGCTGGGACTTCAGCAAAGTATTGACGCCCCGCGTGCCTTTGCAGATGCAGGCGTTCTTAAGCTAGAGCGCGGAATTCCGCCCAAGGTCGCTCAACAATTGGCCAGCATGGGTCACAATGTCCAAACTCCAGAAACACCACTTGGCGGCGCCCAGGCAATCAGGATCCGTGAAGATGGCGTCTTGGAAGGCGGAAGCGATCCCAGGAAAGACGGTTGTGCGCTGGGATATTGATCCGAGCGCAGAGCGCGCACCCGATCAGTTCAAATGAAAGTGCAGCGGATATGCCCCGTTTTCGAACGGGCCGAACATGTCGGGGATATCAGGATGTTCCACAGGTTCGCCCGACTGATCGGCAATCAGGTTTTGTTCAGAAACATAAGCAACATAGAAGGATTGATCATTCTCTGCCAACAAATGATAGAACGGCTGATCCTTGATCGGGCGGCTGTCTTCCGGAATGGCCTGATACCATTCTTCGGTATTGGAAAACTCTGGATCCACGTCGAAAATCACCCCCCGAAAGGGATGTTTTTTGTGGCGGACCACCTGGCCCAAACGGTACTTGGCGTTTGTCTTAAGCATTTTCACAGCCCCCAAGGGTCTTACTACCTCTTTCCGCGCGAGAATGCCAATCATTGATCTGAAATTTAGGGAAACAGTCTGTGAACCTCTTACTGACAGTCTTTGAAATCGTGGCCCCTGTCTTTCTTTTGGCGGGTATCGGCTTTGTCTGGGTCAAACTGGGGTTTGAATACAGGCTGCAGTTTGTAACCCGCCTTGCGGTTACCCTTGCGGTGCCCAGCCTTATCTTTGTTGCGCTGATGCAGACCGAGATCCCGGCCGGAGAACTGACGCGTTTCACTGTGGCGGCCATTGCGGGTCACGTCGTGCTTGCAGTTGCCTTTGAGGTATTCGTGCGGCTTGGCGGATTGGATCGACGGACGTATCTGGCGCCGTTGATCTTTGGGAACACCGGAAATCTTGGATTGCCCTTGTGCCTGTTTGCCTTTGGTCAGGCGGGTTTGGGGTTTGCGGTCGTGTTTCTGGCCGTTACCGCGTTGCTTTCGTTCACTTACGGCATCTATCTGGTCGCGGGCAAAGGCGCGTTTGGCAAAGTTGCCCGCGAACCGATGGTATGGGCCACATTGCTCGGCGCGCTGTTCCTGTGGCGCGGATGGGAGACCCCGGTCTTTCTGACCAATACACTGGACTTGCTGGGGCAAATGGCGATTCCCATGATGTTGATCACCGTGGGCGTCGCCATCGCGCGCCTGACCACCCGCAAGTTGGGTCAGGCCATCTGGCTTTCATTGCTAAAACTCGCGGTTTGCTTTGTTTTAGGGTGGGGGATCGCGGTGGCGTTTGACCTTGATGCCGTCGCATTTGGGGTGCTGCTTGTGCAAATGTGCACGCCGGTTGCGGTGACTTCATACCTGCTGGCCGAGCGGTTTGACGCAGATTCAGACGCCGTCGCCGGGCTGGTCATGGTCTCAACTGTTCTGTCTGTTGCCGCTTTGCCTATTATTCTAGCTATCGTTCTATAGCGATTGTGATTTCCTCGGAGCGCAATCTGCGCTAGAATAAAGAAAAAAGGCACGAGGCACATGAGCAGAATTCTTATCGTACTCTTCGGGGTGCTGCTTTTGGCATCCTGTGGGGGCGGGTCAAAGCAACCGCCCAGCAAGCTAAATGACGCGTGCAGCATTGCGCGCGAACGGCCGGATTATATCAAGGCATTCAAAAGCACCGAGCGCAAATGGGGCGTCCCGGTTCACGTCCAGATGGCGACTATCTATCAGGAAAGCCGCTATCGCCATGACGCAAGGACACCGCATCAATACGTGTTGGGCGTCATCCCGATGGGCCGTCAAAGCAGCGCCTATGGGTTCAGTCAGGCACTGGACGGAACCTGGGATGAATACCAGAAAGAGACCGGCAAACGCCGTGCCAAGCGCGACCGTATCCGGGACGCTTCGGATTTCATCGGCTGGTACATGAACAAAAGCTATGAGCGGAACGGGATTCATCCCAGCGACACGCGCAACCAGTATCTCGCCTATCACGAAGGTCATACGGGATATGCACGTGGTAGCCACTACAGCAAGACTTGGCTGTTGAACGTCGCAAATGACGTGGATGCGCGCGCCAAGCTGTATCAGGCACAGTTGGCCGGCTGTCGGTACTAAGAGAACTCAGCGGGTCAGCGATTGCCTGACCCGCTTCGCGCGCGGTTGGAAAACAGGCTTTGATCCAACCTGTTATCCGTATCCAATTGGCCCAGCAAAACAGTAGTCTGGCTACCGGCATTGTCGTGGATGACCCATTTGCGCAGCTCTATCGGATCGCCAGTGAACATCAACTCAATCCGGCCCGAATCGGGATTTTTCGGGTCCTGAGCGGTAACGACCGTGGCTGTTCCGTCAAACTCATGCCCGACGACCATATTGGCCTGCCCCAGATTGACGTTGCGCGCCAGTACCAGCGACAACGGTGTGCGCTTCAGCGGGTATTGCTCGGGTGGTTGGTTGGATTTCGGGTCGAATATCTGAACCGTTCCTGCACGCGCCAGAACAACCGCGCTGTTTGGTGGATCATATTCAAACCGCATCTTGCCCGGCCGTTCCATCCACAGTTTACCAGTGCTCAATGAACCGTCATCATTGACCTGCGTAAACGTGGTCTCAACGGTTTTCAGACCGTTGAGATAGTTGGAGATCTGCGACAAAGGCAGTTTTTCAGCGGCCCACGCAGCCGGCGCAGCCAGCGTCAGGGCCAGGGCAAAAGCAATCTGTTTCATGATCTACCAGATATGCGTTTCGCCGCTGTTATCAAATATCCAAATCCGATTTCAGGGGTGCCTAAAGCAGCAGACGCGCTGAAACCCATAATTTCAGCGCGTCACTTGATTTTGATACGGCGGTATTCCGCAAAGCCACTTATTGCTCGGGCACAAGGATTTCGCGTTTTCCGACATGGTTTGCCGAGGAAACAACGCCTTCATCCTCCATCTGCTCGACCAGTCGCGCGGCTTTGTTGTATCCGATGGCGAGTTTTCGCTGAATATACGAGGTCGAACATTTTCGATCCTTGATCACAATCGCCACGGCCTGATCGTACAAAGCGTCCTCACCGTTCGTGTTGCCACCAGTGTTCAGGCCCAGCACGGCGTCAATATTGTCGGCTTTTTCCTCGGCCGGGCCATCCACGACGCCGCTCATGTAATCTGGCGGGCCGAACTGTTTCAGGTGGCTGACGATTTCCTCGACCTCTTCATCCGAGACAAACGGACCATGGCAGCGCGTGATCTTGGCACCACCCGCCATATAGAGCATGTCCCCCTGCCCCAGCAGTTGTTCGGCACCCATCTCGCCCAGAATGGTGCGGCTGTCGACCTTGGACGTCACCTGAAACGAAATCCGGGTGGGGAAGTTCGCCTTGATCGTACCGGTAATCACATCGACCGAAGGTCGTTGCGTGGCCATGATCAGGTGAATACCCGAAGCCCGCGCCATCTGAGCCAGACGCTGAATGCAGGCTTCGATCTCTTTACCTGCAACCATCATCAGGTCGGCCATCTCGTCGACGATGACCACGATATAGGGCATCGCTTCGGGCGCGAATTCTTCGGTCTCAAACACCGGTTCGCCCGTCTCATCATCGAATCCGGTCTGGACCGTGCGGCTGAACATTTCACCCTTGGCCAGCGCGTCTTTCACACGGCCGTTGTAGCCTGCGATGTTGCGCACGCCCATTTTGGACATTTTGCGATAACGATCCTCCATCTCACCCACGACCCATTTCAGGGCAACCACAGCCTTTTTCGGGTCGGTCACAACAGGGGACAGCAGATGCGGGATGCCGTCGTAAACCGAAAGTTCCAGCATCTTGGGGTCAATCATGATCAGGCGGCATTCATCCGGCGTCAGCTTGTACAGCAGCGACAGGATCATCGTGTTGATCGCCACCGATTTACCGGACCCCGTGGTCCCCGCGATCAGCAGGTGAGGCATTTTCGCAAGGTTCGCCACAACGGATTCACCACCGATATCCTTACCCAAGGCCAGCGGCAACGCGTGGTTGCCGTCGCCAAAGTCCCGGCTGGCGAGGATTTCGCGCAGCACCACCATTTCGCGGTTTTCGTTGGGCAGTTCGATCCCGATGACCGAGCGGCCCGGCAATGTCGAAACCCGCGCCGACAGCGCCGACATGGACCGAGCAATGTCATCGGCCAGACCGATCACCCGGCTTGCTTTCAGGCCCGGTGCGGGCTCAAGCTCGTACATGGTGACAACGGGGCCGGGGCGGACGCTTACGATCTCACCCTTCACGCCGTAGTCGTCCAGCACGTTTTCCAGCATCCGCGCGTTTTCCTCCAGCGCCTCATCGCTCAGGTGGTGGCGCTGAATGCTGGAGGGGTTCGACAGCAGCCCCAAGGGCGGCAGTTCGAAATCAGAATGCTTTTCCTCGAAGGACAGCGCTGGTTGTGCCTCGGCCTGCGCTCGGCGCGACGGCTGCGGTGCGCGGCGCACGGGCTGCGCAACGACCGGTTTGCGGGGTTCGGCAACCGGGATTTTCACAGCCGGGCGCTGTTGCGGCACGGATTCCGCCACATCTTCGAACACGGCCTCATCCTCGTAACCCGTGCCAAAATCATCCGCCTGATCCACGGGCTCTTGCCAGTCGGTGGCCTGAGGTACTGACATCATCGGTTCCACCGGCAAACCCGCCGACGTCATCGGGGGTTCAGGCGGCAAGTCACCAGCCCCGCCTGCATTCAGGATAAGCGGATCCGGCCCCCTGCCGCGCCCTTTGGTCAGCGGCAGGTTCGGATCAGGCTCAGGCGTCATCTCACCGGCTGCGACCTTGCGGTTGCGCACGGCGGCGGAAATTTTTGAGCGAATACGGTCTTCTCCCGGCATCTCGTCAAACCCGGCGACGGGCTCACGATCCAGCAATTCAGGCTCGGGCATCGGCTCTGGGCGGCGGATCAAGGAAGGCATCCGCGCAAGAAGGCCTGTTTTCACAGACTCCGGCGACTCGAGTGGGGGTTCGTCGAATACGGGGTCGGCATAGGCCAGTTCATCTTCAAAAACAGCTTCGGCGGCTTCTGCCCTTGCCGTTTTACGGTCGTCCCATTGCGCGCGGCGATCACGGGCGGCCTGCGCTGTCGCTGCGGCGCCCCGGCCCAGCAGGTTCATCAACCCATCGTATGACATGACCAGACCCAACAGGAATGCACGGAACCCTTTGCGCACATCATCCTTGGTGAACCCCAGAACAAACACGCCAAGCGACAACATTCCGACCGCCATGGCCAAAGACATCACCTTGACCATGAAATGCGACGAGATCGGCAACAGCGTCAGCAAAGCGCCCATAACCGTGTCACCAAACAGACCACCCAGCCCAAAGCTGTGCGTGGTACGCCACGCCTCGCCTGGGACAAGCGTTGCCGCGTATACGGACACAATCGCTATCCAGATCGGAGCAAAGATTAGCCGGGCAATCGCACGTTCTTCGCCAAAATGACCTGCAAATCGCACGCCCCATCCGATCAGAACCAGCGCAATGCTCCAACTGCCCCAGCCGACAATCATGAACAGGGGCGCGGCAATCGACGCACCGATCCGGCCCATCCAGTTCTGCACCGGCGCATCGGTCGACACCATCCAGTTGGGATCGTCCGGCGTGTAAGACCAGATCATCGCGGCTGCGGCCAGGCCCAGCAGGATCAAGGCAATGCCGATCAGCTCTTTGCTGCGCCGCTCAATGGCGGCTTGCGTCGTACTGTCCAGCAATGGATCGCGATTGCGCGCGTTATATGATGCCATTTTGCCCTCGTACCTCACGAATAGATGCAGTCGCGGAGCTTGATCAGCCCTTGCTGCAACTCTGTTTTTGGGGCCACCAAAGCAGCCCGGATAAATTGTTCGCCCGGGTTTTGCCCCGGATCGCCTTGAGAAAGATATGCGCCCGGCAGTACCCGGACCCCGGTTTCCTGCCACAGCTTCAATGCGGTTTCTTCGCCATTATCGACCGGCAACCAAAGGAAAAACCCGGCCTGCGGTGCCATATACCCCTGAATGCCAGAGAATACCTGATCCGCAATGGCGTATTTTGCCTGATAGAGCGCGCGGTTCTCGGCCACATGCGCCTCATCCGCCCACAGCTTTGCCGCAGCCGCCTGCAAAGGCAGCGGCAAGGGTGCGCCCGCGTAGTTGCGCAGTTGTTTGACCCGTTTGATCGTCTCGGGGCCACCTGCGATCAGGCCGGAACGCAAGCCGGCGACGTTTGACCGCTTGGATAGCGAATTGAACAATGTGATCCGCTCAGGATCTGCGCCCAGTTCCTGCGCGACGGTCAAAACGCCGGTCGGGACCTCATCGCGGTAGATCTCGGAATAGCATTCATCCGCGAAGATGCGGAAATCGTATTTTTCGGCCAGCCGGATCAGTTCGGCCCAGTAGTCGCGCGACGCCACCGCGCCCTGCGGATTGGCCGGGGAACAGATATAGGCCGCAACCGTGCGGTTGAGAACATCCTCGGGCAGACCTGCGTAGTCCGGCAGATGGCCGGTTGCAGCGGTGGCAGGCACAAATACCGGCTCGGCCCCGATCGAGATCGAGGCGACCATATAGACCTGATAAAAGGGGTTGGGGCATAGGATGACCGGTTTATGACCGTTCTTTTCCTCGGGGCACAATGCCATTGCCGCGTTGTACAGCCCCTCGCGCGTACCGTTCAGCGCCATGACATTGGCGTCTGGGTCCATCGTCACACCATAGCGGCGTTTGATCCAATCGATGATTGCGCCACGCAGCTCGGCAGAGCCCTCATTTGGGGGGTATCCCTGAAATCCGGCCGCGTTTTCCATGATTACATCTGTCACCCATGCGGGGAAATCGTGCATGGGCGCGCCGATGGTCATGTGAATGACATCACCGCCCGGCTGGTGATGATCCAACAGGGTGCGCAGACGCGGGAAAGCATATTCCGGTAGGTTCGAGAACCGCTCGGGAAAATTCATAACTACTGCCTCAATGCCGGGATCGTTTTCGCCCCGTTTTTTGGCAGATTACAGGTCGGATTCCGCTTAGTCCAGACAAAGCGACGCCGAATCAGGGGATTGTGGCATTCACGCCAGAGCGGTTTCGACCGCCGCACCCACCCGCAAAAGCGCTTCTTCCGATCCCGGATACCCCATCATCATCAACCCGCACCCCGCCGTTCCCGTTGGAACGGTCAACGCGGCCAATCCCATCAGATTGCCGATCCGGGTGTTGCGCAATGCCAGCAGGTTCTCGGTGACATAGTAGTCATGATCCGTCATCAACCGCTCAAGATTCGGGGGAAGGATCGGCGCGGTTGGGGCCAGCACAGCGTCAAAACCAGCCGTCGCTGCATCCCATGCGGTCCGGCAGGCTTTCAACCGGGACCAGGCCGCAATGTAATCCGGCCCTGACACGTTCTTGCCCGCGCGGAACCGCTCCAGAATCTCTGGGTACATTGCATCGGGGTTGGCCTCGATCACGTCGCGCCACAGACCGTAGGCTTCGGTCGTATAGAGGACACCGGACAGGCTCATGGCGTCGTTCAGTTCGGGCACCTCTAGCGGGACAATCTCGGCTCCGGCCTCTCGCAAACGGTCCAGTGCGGATTCGTAAGCCGCGCCCGGGCCATCCCGCAGATCATCCTTGGCCACATTCTGCAAATCGGCGAAACGGCGGCCCTGCAGCGTTGCACCCCGCAGGTCAGCGGGCGTGCCGCCTTCCAGCAGCGCCAACAGATGAGCGGCGTCCTCGACAGAACGCGCCAATGGGCCAATCGTATCAAACCGCAAACACAAGGGCACAGTCCCCTCAAGCGTTACGCGCCCTGCAGTGGTCTTCAACCCGACAAGATTGTTCCAAGCCGAAGGAATACGGACCGACCCACCTGTATCCGACCCAATACCGCCCGCGGCCAGCCCCCACGCGACCGATGCCGCAGCACCCGAGGAAGACCCGCCCGGCACCGCGTCGACATCGTCTATACAGGGCGGCGTTCCGGTGATCGGGTTCAGACCCAGCCCGGAAAAGGCTAGTTCGCTCATGTGGGTCTTTCCCAGACAAACCGCCCCCATCGCCGTTGCATTTCTGACAACAACCGCATCCCGGTCAGGGACGCGCCCTTTTAAAAGGGCTGTTCCGGCCTCGGTCTCTGTACCAGCGGTATCGAACAAGTCTTTCCAACTGATCGGCACACCATCTAGCAGGGACCGGCGCAAGCCCAGTTTGACCCGCACGCGCGCAGCTTCGGCCTCGGCGCGGGCGCGTGTTTCGGTAACGCGGGCATAAATGCGGTCCCGGTGGGGGTGCGCGGTGATGGCGGACAGGTAGGTTTCGGTCAATTCGACAGGGTCGATCTGGCCCATTCCAATGCCTCGGCCCAGATCACACGCGGTCATGGTCAACCAATCCTGCATTCCTACCCCCTTGGAAAAATTCGCTTTGGGCGACGGTAGCGACAGGACCGCATATGGACAATCCCGAAAGGGCGCGCATATTGCACGGCATGGAACACAAGCCCGATATCCTGATCGTTGGTGGCGGTCTGAACGGTCCCGCCTTGGCGCTGGCATTAGCTCAGACAGGACACACAGTCACCATCATCGACGCCCTGGCCGAGAAAGTTCGGAAAAACGCCGCGTTCGACGGGCGAGCCTATGCGCTTGCGTTGGCCTCTCAACGCTTGCTGCAAACAATTGGTGTGTGGGAACGGGTCGCCGACCACGCCCAGCCGATGCTTGAGATCAAGGTCACGGACGGGCACGCAGGGACCGGGCCATCACCCTTCTTCATGCATTTCGATCACGCCGAGATCGAAGAAGGCCCGATGGGATACATGGTCGAGGATCGCCATCTGCGCCGAGCCTTTTTGGATGCGATGGACGCGGACAGCAACATCACGCAGATCAGTGGCCGAACAGTCATTGCGCAGGATCACGACGCAACGGGCGTCACCCTAACTCTGAATGACGGCTCGACCCTGACGGGCTGCCTGCTTGTGGGGTGCGATGGTCGCCGCAGCGGTACGGCTGCGCGTGCGGGTATCAAGCGCAGCGGATGGGATTACGGACAGACTGCTCTGGTCTGCGCCATCGAACATGACCTGCCCCATCACGGTATCGCGCATCAGTTTTTCATGCCGCCGGGTCCGCTTGCGATCCTGCCATTAACCGGCAACCGCAGCTCGATTGTCTGGAGCGAACGGACCGACGCTGCAAAACGCATCAATGCCCTGCCCGAAGCGGATTATCTGCAGGTCCTGCGCCCTCGCTTTGGTGATTTCCTTGGTGATATCAAGCTGGCCGGGGATCGGTTCACTTATCCTTTGAACCTGACGATCGCGAACGCATTCATTGGCGAACGAATGGCCCTAGTCGGAGATGCCGCACACGGTATGCACCCTATCGCCGGTCAGGGGCTTAATGCCGGGTTGCGGGACGTGGGTGCGCTGGCCGAGGTGCTGACCCTGGCCGGACGGCGCGGCGAGGATATCGGATCGGTTCTGGTGCTGGAGCGCTATCAGGAGTGGCGCCGTTTTGATACGGCGTCGCTGGCGATGGCGACAGACGTGTTCAACAAACTGTTTTCAAATGACAACCCCCTGTTACGCGTTGGGCGCGACATCGGGATGGGGATCGTCGGGTCACTTCCGGGCCTGCGCCGGGGCTTCGTGCGCGAGGCCGCCGGACTGACCGGGGACCTGCCGAAACTGCTTCAGGGGCGTCCGATTTAATCCAGTTGCCGCGCCTCGTCGACCAGCATCACCGGAATGCCGTTGCGGATCGGAAAAGCCAGCCCCGCAGCCTTTGAAACCAGTTCCTGCTTTTCCGCATCATAGTGCAGGGTTGTCTGCGTCTGCGGGCAAATCAACGCCTCAAGCATACGGCGGTCAAAGGCATGTTCAGGTGTGGTCATTGCAGCTTTTCCTCGCTCGATCCGCCGCGCATGGCGAATTCGATCAGTGTTACCAAAGTTTCGCGACGGGTACGCAGGCAGGGCGCTTCTAGCAAGGCCTGTTTTTCCTCGGGGTCAAAATCCAGCAGCATGGACAGCGAGTTGACCAGCAGTTCATCATCCGCGTCCTTCAACGAATCCCAGTCGGTCGATAGCTGCCGGGACGAAAAAAACCGCTCTAGCAGCGTCAGAAAGTTTGTGCGGTTGAACCCGTCATCTTGTTCGGCCCGGCCCAAGTCGCGGTCAAACCCATCCCAGGACACCTGGCAGCGACGATAAGGGGTAAAGGCGTCCAACTCGGACTTGACGCGAAAGCGCGAAATCCCGGTCAGCGTAATCAGGTAACGGCCATCTTCGGTTTCCGAAAACTGCGTCACCCGCCCCGCACAGCCGATCTGGTGCAGCTTGTCGTCGTCGCTTTGGCAGGGGTTCGGCTGCACCATCCCGATCAAACGCTCGGGCGTTTTCAGGGCGTCGTCCAACATCTGTAGATAGCGCGGCTCGAAAATGTGCAGCGGCAGGCGCGAGCGGGGCAACAGCAGCGCCCCGGGCAAAGGAAAGACGGAAACCGTTTCCGGCAGATCAGCGGGATGCATCATGTACCCCAGTGTAGCTCTGATCAGAGATTAGGCAAATATCATCGAGCTGAGTTTGCGCCGCCCATTCAGAACAATCGGGTCGTTTGGCTTGAGCGCGTCGAAGATCGTGAACAACTGCGCCTTGGCTGCGCCGTCGTTCCATTCGCGATCCCGACGGAACAGTTCAAGCAACTGGCTTACGGCCTCTTCCACATCACCATTGGCATGCAACGCCTGCGCTAGGTCGAAACGGGCCTGATAGTTGTTCGCGTCAGCCTGAACCGCCGCAGTCAGTTCGGCCACAGGGCCCGCATCTGCGGCTTGTTTGGCCAATTCCAGTTGCGCATGCGCCGCCTCCACTTCGGCAGAGGTGGAAATTTCGGCAGGGGCACCGTTCAAAATGGCCTCGGCCTGTTCCAGATCACCGGCTGCGATATGGGCGCGCACCAAACCGCCATAAGCCGCCGCATGGTTCGGATCCTCGCCCAGAATGGCAGCAAAGGTCTGCGCCGCGTCCGCAGCGGCGCCTTCCGACAGCATTTCTTCGGCCGCTTGAACGGCGTCATCCAATTGCCCGCCTGGGCTTTCGCCCCCTGCTGCTTCGATGACACGGTCGACAAATGCCTTGATCTCGGACCCCGGCAACGCGCCTTGAAACCCGTCAACCGGCTGACCCTTGAAAAACGCATAGACGGTCGGAATAGACTGAATACGCATTTGCGAGGCGATCATCTGCGCCTCGTCCACGTTGATCTTGACCATCTTCACTGCGCCCTTGGCGGCGGTCACAGCGTCTTCCAGCAGAGGTCCCAGAGTTTTGCACGGCCCGCACCATGGCGCCCAGAAATCCACGATGATCGGAGTTTCCTGCGAAGCCTCGACGACGTCGGCCATAAACGTGGCCTCGGACCCGTCCTTGATCAGATCCGCTGTATCGGGGCTGGCTGCGCTGTTCAGAAGGTCCATGACACTCACTCTTTCGTTCGAACTTGCGCCCTATATGCAACCGCATAGGGCAGAAACCAAGGGTTGAATTGCAGAATTAAAGGTCGAAAGTGGCAAAGACCGGAGCGTGATCGCTGGGCTTTTCCCATCCGCGCGCATCGCGCAACACGCGGCTGGAATGCCCCGCGTTCGAGATATCAGGCGTGGCCCAGACGTGATCCAGCCGCCGTCCCTTATCGGCCGCATCCCAATCGCGCGCACGGTACGACCACCAGCTGTAAAGCTGCCCCTCGGGGATATCCTGGCGGGTGACATCGACCCATCCGCCTGCATCCTGCGTCTCGGCCAGCGCTTCAACCTCGATCGGCGTGTGCGAAACGACCTTGAGCAGTTGCTTGTGCGACCAAACATCATCCTCGCGCGGGGCGATGTTCAGATCACCCACCAGAATGGACTTTTCGGGCTTTTCAGCATGGAACCAGTCGCGCATGTCGGTGAGGTAATCCAGCTTCTGCCCAAACTTCTCATTCACCTCACGGTCCGGCACATCGCCACCTGCGGGGACATAGAAGTTCTGGATGGTCACGCCGTTTTCCAGCCGTGCCGCGATGTGGCGGGCATGGCCAAGACCAGCGAAATCCTTGTCACCCACTTCCTCCATCGGGATACGCGACAGGATCGCAACGCCATTATATCCCTTCTGCCCACGCGCAACCATGTGGGTATAGCCCAGTTCCGCAAAGCCTTCGGTCGGGATCTTCTCGACCGGCGATTTACACTCTTGCAGACACAGCACATCGGGGGCTTCGTCGCGCAGCAATTTCAGCACGATAGGCTCGCGCAGACGGACCGAGTTGATGTTCCAGGTGGCAAGGGTAAAGGGCATTGGGGAATCCTCTGTCGTGGGTTGCGCGGAGGTTAGCGTGGGTTGGGATGGGGTGCCATGGGGAAAGAGACTGCAAGTCTGTTCTGCGGACAATACAGTCGCTCATAGATGGCGCAATACTTGGGCTTTCAGCACGATCGGTATCCATTTGTTCAAGTCGTTTGGTTTTTCCGCAGCTCTCTAATGTTGCTTTGGGCGATAGGAAGTCTCGGTTAAGAATTTAAATCGCAAGCAACATAGCGCGGAGGTACATTGAATGCCCAAAGGCATCTCGAAGCGGTTTATCTTAGGCGGTTTGGGTGCCGTGGTTGCGCTTATTACCTTAGCTTTCACGTGGTTCTTACTTTACGGACCAGGTGTTTGGACCGATAACATATCCAATCGCGACCTCTCTGATACGACCGTAGATGCTGGCCTGCCAAGAGAGGCGAACGGTCAATCCGCTGAACTCCTTTCAGCCTTTCACGGGCTCGATGCACTGCCTCGCGTCTCGAATGTGATTTGCAGAGGTTCTGAGGGTAATACCGGAATGCCTGTGATCTTCTCGACTGAAATAGACATTTCGACGATGCAGGCGGGGGATTTTCGGGTCACGACCCAATCAGGAGCAATTGGGACAATGCACTGCGCGTCAGTCCTGCCAGCCACAGACCCTGGTGAGTTGCGCACGGTTCTTTTGATAGGACAATTGGGACCCGCAGACAGCGACCCGCCTGTCAGAGTTGACATCATCGGCCATTTGCATTCCATCGATGGGACCGTGGATTATCGGGGAGCTAGTGTGCCGGTGATACCCCTCGAAGACGGTCCATCGATAACCCTGGCTGAAGTCGTGGAAGATTGGACACAAGTCGGTACGCTGGGGCCTCGCCGTGTCAGAGGCAGTCTTTGTCCGACAAAAGGAATCGTACAGGCAGTCCGTGTCACGTGGGAGGGCGGCGTGACATTGGAAGACGGCACCGAACCCGGCGAGGCAGAGCGCGACCTTTACACGATCACCGTCGCCGCAGCCGACGGTACCCGGCGCGACATAAAGCCAGCTGCGCTGGCCAACTTGGGTGACGGAGACAACAATCACATGCTCTGCGTAGACACGAGTGACATGCCCGTCTCGGTGTCTTTTCCCGCAAGCGTTCTGACTGACCCGAATGGCGATCTGAACCCGGCGACAAGGGCTGACGTTTCACCGCTGCGATGACCACTAATAGACCGCGATTTGGGTTTTGTGGCCTGCAGCTTTGGGGTTCATAAAAGCGAATACTGGATATGACTCGTATGATCATTTCTGCCGGCAGGAGGAAGAAACCGCTTTGGGCTCAAAGCAGACACCCATCCCCAACTTCCCACAAAAAAAGCCGGGCCAAAGGCCCGGCAGTCCAACAGGGAGGTACATGTCATTACCCGGACATGCACGGGTTGGGAGTAACCTAAATATATCTCCAGAGTATCACTTTGATCTGCATCATTCCATCAAAGTTACGACACAAGACGATATCCGCCCGACTCTGTGACCAAAAGGCGCGCGTTCGACGGATCGGGCTCGATCTTCTGTCGCAGGCGGTAGATGTGGGTTTCCAGCGTATGCGTGGTGACACCGGCATTGTATCCCCAAACCTCGTGCAGCAGCACATCACGCGCAACCACACCGTCGGCCGAGCGGTAGAGGAACTTGAGGATATTTGTCTCTTTCTCGGTCAGCCTGATTTTCCGGTCATCTTCGGTGATGAGCATCTTCATCGCAGGCTTGAAGGTATACGGCCCAAGAACAAAGACCGCGTCCTCGGACTGTTCGTGCTGGCGCAGTTGGGCACGGATACGGGCCAGAAGGACCGGGAATTTGAAAGGCTTGGGTACGTAATCATTGGCACCGGCATCAAGGCCCAGAATGGTGTCGGCGTCGCTATCGTGCCCCGTCAGCATCAGGATCGGACTTTTGACACCCTGCTTGCGCATCAGGCGACACAGTTCGCGACCATCGGTATCTGGAAGGCCGACATCCAGAATAACCAGATCATAGATCGCTTCGCGGGCGCGCTCCATGGCGGACTGCCCGTCGGACGCTTCGAACACGTCAAAGTCTTCGGTCATCACAAGCTGCTCACTCAGAGCTTCGCGAAGATCTTCGTCGTCGTCCACCAGCAGGATTTTCTTAAGCTGTGCCATATCTGGTCCTCCTAAGCCTTTTCCACCACTTGCGCGTCAAAGATGCAATCAACAAGGTTTGCTGCAATCGTCTCACGCCCTCGTGTCTGATGATGAGGAAATGTTTCACATTTCCGTCCGATCAGGCTACAGGAAGGGCTAATCGTTACAGGGTAACATAAATGAGTCTCATCCCGGATATCTCGGAACTGCTGGCACGCGCGCGTGCGGACCTGCGTATGGGTGTGCCTGTCATCCTGACAGATGACAGCGGCTTCAGCGTTCTTGCAATCGCGTCAGAAACACTAAGCGCCCAACGGCTTGCGGATTTGCGCGGGCTGGGCGGTGAACCGGTCGTCGCCATTACCGTGCGCCGGGCAGAAACGCTCAGGGCGCGAGCCTATGATGGGGATTTGGCACGGGTGATTATTCCAGCCGATGCGGATATCGGTTGGGTTCAAGCGGTCGCCGACCCGTCCGATGATCTGAACGCACCGATGAAAGGCCCCCTGATGACGCAACGTCAGGGCAGCTCCAGCCTGCATCGTATCGCCATTGCCCTGACCAAATCCGCCCGCTTGCTTCCCGCAGCCGTTGTTGTCCCCATTGATGACGGGCGCGCCTTTGCCAGCGCACATGGCCTCACCTGCATTGATCACACCCGGGCAGCACCGCATCTGGCAGACCGCAGCATTCTGAACGAAGTGGTAGCCGCGCGCCTGCCCATGGAGGTGTCCGAGGCCGGGCGGCTTCACGTCTTTCGTCCGGAAGATGGCGGCGAGGAACATTACGCCATCGAAATCGGACGTCCCGACCGTAGTAAACCCGTATTGGCCCGTTTACACTCGGCCTGTTTTACGGGCGATCTCATGGGGAGCCTGAAATGCGATTGCGGCCCGCAGCTTCGGGGTGCGCTTGCCCAGATGGGAACGGAAGGGGCCGGGGTGCTGTTGTATCTGAACCAGGAAGGGCGCGGTATCGGGCTGGCCAATAAGATGCGGGCCTATTTCCTTCAGGATCAGGGCTTCGACACGGTCGAGGCCAACCATCGGCTGGGATTCGAGGATGACGAACGGGATTTTCGTTTGGGTTCGGATATCTTGAAATCGCTGGGCTTCAGTGCCGTGCGGCTGCTGACCAACAATCCGGCCAAGATCGCGATGATGGAAAAGACGGGAATCGCCGTTACGGAACGCGTTCCGCTGAAGGTCGGAGAAACAGCCCATAATCGCGGGTATCTGGCGACCAAGGCGGAAAAATCGGGCCATCTGCTTTGACCCCCTATGACCTTGTGCTCACACCGCGGGGCGTCCGGTTTGCCGGGCGTATGTTTCCCTGTTCGATCGGCAAGGGTGGGCTCAGCAACACCAAGCGTGAGGGCGACAGCGCAACCCCGACCGGTGTTCACCGTATCGTGGGTATGCTTTTCCGGCCCGACCGGATCGCGGCGCCAACTCCATGGGCCATCCCGATTGGGCCGTGGGATCTGTGGTCGGATGACAGCGGCGATGATCGCTATAACCAACTGGTCAGCGCGCCCTACCCGTTCAGCCATGAAAAGCTGCGCCGGCCGGATCCCTTATACGATCTGGTTCTGCTTACCGACTGGAACTGGCCGAACGCTGTTCCGGGAAAAGGTTCGGCAATTTTTCTGCATCAGTGGAGGAGACCGGGCTATCCCACCGAAGGTTGCGTTGCGTTTCGAAGGGAACACCTTCATTGGATCGCCGGAAGGATAACACCCGATACACGGCTGATTATTCCTGCGGTTTGACACGCTCGCCAAAGATCGCCGATCCGACACGCACATGGGTTGCGCCCAATGCGATGGCCTTTTCAAAATCACCGCTCATGCCCATGGACAGCCCCGTTAGCCCGTTCCGGTCTGCGATTTTGGCAAGCAGCGCAAAATGCAGCGCGGGCTCTTCCTCGACCGGAGGGATACACATCAACCCGGCCAATGGCAGGTCCAGATCACGGCATTCGGCGATGAATGCATCTGCCTCGGCAGGAATGACACCGGCCTTCTGATCCTCTTCCCCGGTATTCACTTGTATGAACAAGTCGGGACAGGCTCCGATCTCTTGCGCCAGACGCGCCAGCGTTCTGGCGAGCTTGGGGCGATCGACAGAGTGTATCGCGCTGAACAACTCCATGGCCTGACGCGCCTTGTTCGTCTGGAGCGGTCCAATCAGATGCAGATCAATATCAGAATAGTCCCGCATGAAGTCGGGCCATTTCCCCATGGCCTCTTGCACCCTGTTTTCCCCAAAACAGCGGTGCCCCTCATCCAGAACACCGCGAACGCGTTCGTTCGGCTGTACCTTGGACACGGCAATCAGCTTAACAGACCCGTTTGGCCGCCCGGCAGCGGTTTCAGCTTTTTGGATACGAGTGGCAATATCATGCAGCGACATGGGGATCCTCAATTGGTTTGAGGCAGCAAAACACCATGTCGGCCCAAAAGAAAAGGGCAGGTCCGAAGACCTGCCCTTAAACCTTGCTGTTCAGATCAACTTAGAAGTTGAACTGAGCACCGAAGTCAGCACGGATGGTGCTGTCTGCGCTGCCGACTTTGCTGTCGCCGATACCACCGCGCAGCGATGCACCGCCACCCAGGTCGTAGATTGCGCCGATACCATACTGACGGGTGTCACCGTCTGCCGAACCGTCACCGTAAGCGGCGGTCAGGGTCAGAGCCGAACCAACATTGTAAGCTGCCGACAGACCGTAGAAGGTGTCGTCGGTTGCTTCACCAGCTGCGTTCGGAGCGGTGTCGCTTTCGTCACCAACAAACAGGGTGCCCGAGAAGTCGCCCCATTCACCACCCAGGGTGAAGACCAGCAGGTCGGGGTCGATGCCGAACGAGCCACCATCGGTCTGACCGTAGGCCAGAGCTGCGGTGATGTTGTTGAAGGTGTAGGTCGCGCTGATGTCCCAGCGGTCTGCATCTTCAGGAACACCGCCGAATGCAACGGTTGCCTGGTCATACGATGCGCCGAATGCGAAGTCGCCAACTGCGTACTGGAAGAACACAGCGTTCGAACCCGAACCGGTCGACGAGTAACCCAGGAAGCTGTAGTTAACGCCCGAGTACTGGCCGATGAAGTTTTCCAGGCCCGGCTCGTTACCGTAGTAGTTTGCCAAGTTGTCGAAGGCACCTGCAACGTTGCCCGCGTCAACACGCAGACCACCGTAGATGACCGAGAAGCGTGCGCCGTTCAGGCCGGCTGCGTTTGCTTCACCGTTACCGGCGTTTTCGTCAGCCTGCAGACGAACACGAGCCGAGAACTCAACGCCGCCATCGGTTTCAACGACGCCGTCGATGTTCAGACGGAAGCGCGAGATCAGGATGGTGTTGTCGGTGTCGACAGTGGCGGTACCAGCGCCGGTGATTGCACCGCTTGTAGTGGTGGTGAAGTTCGCAACCGAACCGGTGCGGTCTTCTTGGTATCCAATACCAAAGCGGCCGTAACCGCTAAAGCGTACGTCGGCCGCTGCAACACTTGCGGTTGCGATCAGAGCGGTCGATGCGAAGAGAACTTTTTTCATCTTGTTTCCCTCGGTTTCAAAGTTTTTCTACTCGACACATGCCTCAGCACATGTCTCAGCACGGGAACCGTTTCGCTCTTTTTGCCCCCTTCGCGCAAGCACGGGATAATTGGACAGCCCGCATTGGCAACAGATTGGTGCAAGGATGCCACAGTCCGTTTTGAGCCTTAAAGCATCAGCAATACCGCTTATTTGTTACAATAAGAGGGTTGTTGCCGCACTGGACCTTGTCTAGGAGTATCACTGAACGAACGAGACCAAGTGAAACAGGACCAGTCGACGATGCGCCTGCAGACGATTATCGGTTTGATCATAGTGGCCGCCGCAGTGTCGGCCTGCGGACAGAATCGAGGGGCCGCGCCGAACCCTGATCTGCTTAATACAGACAGCGGACGATCAAGCGAACGCGAACTGAACGATCCCAACCGTTCGACCATCTGGGATGTATTCGACACCAGAAACGCAGAGCAGGTTACAAATGTGAACCGCTATCTGTGGGCGGCGTCGCTGGATGTATTGAATTTCCTGCCCGTACAAGAGGTCGACCCATTTACTGGCATAATTGTAACGGGTTACGGGACACCCCCGGGTGGCGGGCGCTCGTATCGGGCGACGGTTCATATCAGCGACCCGGCTCTGGCGGCGCGCTCTTTGTCGGTGGCATTGCAATCCAGCGGCGGCGCACCGGTCAGCGCCGCAACTACACGCGCGGTCGAGGATGCCATCCTGTCCCGCGCCCGTCAGTTGCGTATTGCGGACAACAAGCTCTAGCAACCCGCCGAAAATCACAATATTACCACGCCGGGTTCATTCCCGGCGTTTTCATTCATGAAGGACCGCACGATGTCGCGCTACTCGGCCAACGAAATCGAAGCTAAATGGCAAGAGGCCTGGGACAAGGCCGGGATCTTCACCGCCAACCACAAGGCGGATAAGCCGAAATATTACGTGCTTGAGATGTTCCCCTACCCGTCTGGCCGAATCCATATGGGCCATGTGCGCAATTACACGATGGGCGACGTGATCGCGCGGCACAAACTGGCAACCGGCCACAATGTGCTGCACCCAATGGGCTGGGACGCGTTTGGGATGCCTGCGGAAAACGCGGCGATGGCCATTGGCGGCCACCCCAAAGACTGGACCTATGGCAATATCGCCGACATGCGCGGTCAGATGAAACCGCTGGGTCTGTCGATCGACTGGTCGCGCGAGTTTGCAACCTGTGATCCGGAATATTACGGCCAGCAACAGGCGCTGTTTTTGGATATGCTCGAGGCTGGTCTGGTTTACCGCAAGAACGCCGTGGTGAACTGGGATCCCGTCGATATGACCGTTCTGGCCAATGAACAGGTTGAAAACGGCCGCGGCTGGCGCTCGGGTGCGCTGGTCGAGCGCCGGGAACTGACGCAGTGGTTCTTCAAGATTTCCGACTATTCCGAGGAATTGCTGGACGCGCTGGATACGCTGGACAACTGGCCTGCCAAAGTCCGCCTGATGCAGGAAAACTGGATCGGCAAGTCGCGCGGCTTGCAGTTCGGCTTTGAACGCACTGATGGCGGCGAACCGATCACCGTCTACACGACCCGCCCTGATACGCTGATGGGGGCGTCTTTCGTCGGTATTTCACCCGACCATCCGATCGCCAAACAGCTTGAGGCGGAAAACCCAGAAGTTGCTGAATTTGTTGCGGAATGCCGCAAGGGTGGCACCACCGAAGAAGCGATCGAGACCGCCGAGAAGCTGGGCTATGACACCGGCATCAAAGTAAAACACCCGCTGGACCCGAATTGGGAACTGCCGGTCTGGATCGCGAACTTCATCCTGATGGATTACGGCACCGGCGCGATTTTCGCCTGCCCGGCCCATGATCAGCGCGATCTGGATTTCTGCCGCAAATACGGCCTGCCCGTGGTCGATACGTTCTTTGCGCTGGATGACGACTCTCCGGTCGACAAACTCGCATTCGTTCCGCCGAAAACCGAAAAAGTCCGCTGGGTGAACCACTTCGCTGGCCTGACCGAGGCAACAGGCGACGAGGCCATCAACACCACCGTCGATTTCGCTGAAAAGGCCGGATGGGGCCAAGGTGTCACCAAGTACCGTCTGCGCGATTGGGGGCTAAGCCGCCAACGCTATTGGGGCTGCCCGATTCCCGTTGTCCATTGTGATACCTGCGGCGTGGTGCCCGAGAAGAAAGAGAACCTGCCGGTCCGCCTGCCCGACGATGTGACTTTTGACAAACCCGGCAACCCGCTGGACCGTCACCCGACCTGGCGCGACTGCGTTTGCCCGTCCTGTGGAGCACCGGCCAAGCGTGAAACCGACACGATGGACACGTTCGTCGATTCGTCGTGGTATTTCGCCCGGTTCACCGCTCCGCGCGCCGAAACACCCACCGATCTGGCCGAAGCCGAATACTGGATGAATGTCGACCAGTATATCGGCGGGATCGAGCACGCGATTCTGCACCTGCTTTATTCCCGCTTTTTTGCGCGGGCGATGCAGATCACCGGCCACCTACCAAAAAAGGCGATTGAACCGTTCGATGCGCTGTTCACGCAAGGCATGGTCACGCATGAGATCTACCAGACCCGCGACGCCAATGGCCGCCCGGTTTATCACCTGCCGGAGGACGTGACCGACGGCAAACTGGCCGACGGCACCGAGGTTGAGATCATCCCCTCAGCCAAAATGTCGAAATCCAAGAAGAACGTGGTGGATCCGGTCAGCATCATCTCGGCCTTTGGCGCAGATACCGCCCGCTGGTTCGTTCTGTCCGATTCGCCGCCAGAGCGTGACGTTGAATGGACCGCATCGGGGGCCGAGGCCGCGTTCAAGCACCTCAGCCGCGTGCATCGCATCGCGTCGGAAATCGCGGAATCGGACGCTCCGGCCAATGCCGAAGACGAAACCCTGCTGCGCGAAATGCACAAGGCCATCCACGATGTATCCGGCGGGGTCGAATCCTTTGGCTTCAACGCGTCCATCGCCAAGCTTTATGCCTTTACCAACACGCTGGCCAAATCCAAGGCAGGCTCTGACGCCAAACGTCAAGCCGCTAAGACGCTGGCGCAACTTATGTCCCCCATGACACCACACCTGTCAGAGGAACTGTGGCAGTTACTGGGCGGCGAGGGGCTGGTTGCCACCGCCCCCTGGCCCGTCGCGGATGAGGCGATGCTGGTTGACGATACCGTCACCCTGCCGATCCAGATCAACGGCAAACGCCGCGCGGAAATCAGCGTTCCCAAGGATATGGACAAGGCAGAGGTTGAAAAAATCGCGCTCAGCACCGAAGCTGTGCAAAAGGCGCTGGATGGCAATGCGCCGAAAAAGGTGATTGTTGTCCCAGGCCGGATCGTGAATGTCGTTGTTTGACCGCAGAACCCTGTTAATGCTGCCGCTGGCGCTTGCCACCTGCGGTTTTGAGCCTGTTTACGCCCCCGGCGGATCAGGCGATGCCCTGAACGGCAAAGTTCAGGTTTCCGCACCAAATGATGTTGAAAGCTATTTGCTGGTTCAAAATCTGGAACAACGGCTGGGTCGCAGTTCCGGGTCAGTCAAGGATTATCAACTGGATGTAAACTTGGTCACCCAGACGCGGCGGGCGGCCATCCGAACAACCAACGATACCGACCGGTATACGATCGAGGGCCGTGCCAGATTCGCCCTTAAGTCGAATGAAACAGGTCAGATTATGACTTCTGGAACGGTTTCGGACTTTGTCGGGTATTCGGCAGCGGGTTCGACAGTGTCGACCCTTGCGGATGAGCGCGACGCCACTGACAGGTTGATGGTCATTCTCTCTGATCAGATCGTCAGCCGCCTTTACGCGGCACCGGGCCTGGCTCAATGAAACTCAGCCCGCGCGAGGCCGAGGGCTATTTCGCTAAACCGGACGCAGACAAGACCGGTCTGCTGATCTACGGGGCCGACGCCATGCGCGTGGCGCTGAAGCGCCAGCAGGTTCTTGCGGCGCTGTTGGGCCCAAATGCCGAAGAAGAGATGCGCCTGACCCGATTGCCGGGGGCCGACTTGCGCACGGACCCCGCAGCGCTTTTGGATGCGGTAAAGGCAGTTGGCTTCTTTCCCGGCCCCCGCGCCGTTCTGGTCGAAGACGCAACCGATGCCGCAGCGCCTGCGATCCTTGCGGCGCTGGAGGATTGGCGCCCCGGCGATGCGCAGATTGTCGTTACGGCTGGGCAGCTCAAGGCCAGTTCAAAAATGCGCAAGGCATTCGAGGCACATCCTGCAGCGTTTGCGACCGGAATTTACGATGATCCGCCTTCGCGCAACGAGATTGAGCGGGTTCTGACACAAGCCGGTTTGAAGAACATCCCTCGCGATTCCATGTCGGCCCTGACCGAGTTGGCTGCCGGCATCAGCCCCGGCGATTTCTCTCAGACCATTGAAAAGCTGTCGCTTTACAAGTCCGACGACGCAACTGAACTGACGATCGAAGATATCGAAGCTTGCGCCCCGCGCTCGACCGAGGCCGCATTGGATGATGTTCTCAACGTCGTTGCCGAGGGTCGCGCCGGAGAGATTGGTCCGCTGATCCGAAGGTTGCAATCGCAGGGCACCGATGCGGTCGCGTTGTGTATCGGGGCCACTCGGCATTTCCGCACGTTATATGCATGTGCCTCAGACCCCGGTGGTGCGGCACAGGGGATCAGCAAGATGCGCCCGCCAATCTATGGAAAGCGCCGGGATCGGATTGTAAGGCAAGCGCAAGGCTGGGGTGCAGCGAAACTTCAGACTGCCCTGACCGTTCTGACAGATACGGACCTGACATTGCGATCCGCAGGCCAGACGGCCCCGGCAATGGCGCTTGTTGAACGGGCGATGATCCGTCTGGCAATGCTTGCACGACCGCGTTAGCGCCCGGTTTCCAGCCACACGCAAGCGCTGCGACCCGCCCAACGCCCGGTTGCCAGACATGCCGTTAACAAATATCCCCCGGTCGGGGCCTCCCAATCCAGCATTTCACCAGCACAAAACACCCCCGGCAAAGACGTAAGCATAAGCCTGTCATCCACGGCGGCTTTGGCAACGCCTCCGGCTGTCGAGATCGCCTCGTCCATGGGGCGCAGACCGGTGTGATTAATGGGTAAGCGCTTGATCGCAGAGATCAATTTCTCCGGCGCAAGAACTTCACCCTTTGTCATTTCGTGGAACAGCGCGACTTTTTGAGGGGGCAGTCGCAGTGATTTCTTCAACCACTGCGACACGGTTGTCTTGGATTTTTTGGCAGTTAGGCGTTCTGTCAGGACCGACGTGTTCAGGTCAGGCGTCAGATCGACAAACAACGAAGCACCTTGGCGCAGGGCTGGGGTCAGTGAATACAATCCTCCGCCCTCCAGCCCATGGGTAGAAATCGTGGCCTCCCCCCGGCTGGCGATATCCCCGGCCACCCATTGAATCGACTTCAGGGCCGCACCGAAATGAGGGCGCATGTGATGGCTCCAATCCACCGAAAGGGCCGAATTCGACGGTTCAAACGGGGCAAGTGGAATCCCTTTGGCCGCCAGAATTGGGGCCCACTGCCCGTCAGAGCCCAACCGCGCCCAACTTGCACCGCCCAGTGCCAAAATCGTTGCATCCGAGTTTACGCTTTGTTTGCCGTCGGGGGTTTCGAATACCAGAGCCCCGTCCTCCCATCCGATCCACCTCCACCGCGTTTTGATCTCAACGCCAGCCGACCCGAGCCGACCCAGCCATGCGCGCAGCAAGGGGGAGGCTTTCATCGCAGTTGGAAATACGCGCCCAGTGGACCCGGTAAACACTTCCTGCCCCAGATCACGGGCCCAGTCCTGAACATGGGTTGCGTCAAATTCGGCCACGATAGGACGCAGCCACCGGGCAGCAGGACCATAGAATTGCATCAGGTCCTCGAATGGCTCATCCTTGGTCAGGTTCAAGCCAGACTTCCCGGCCATCAGGAACTTGCGCGCGACCGATGGCTTGGCCTCGGCCACTAATACGTCATGACCAGCCGCTGCAAGCTCTTGCGCAGCCATCAGGCCAGCGGGCCCTGCCCCGATCACCACTGCCTGTGCCATTCCTGTCCTATTGCCTTCTGCCGAATCCGACGCAACTCTTGCCAAGTTATGTCAGAAATTGATCCAATCTGCCCACTTTGCGACCGTCCGATACCAGATGGGCACGGCAGCCTGCACCATCTGATCCCAAAACTCAAAGGGGGCAAGGGCGGGCCCACCGTTTTACTGCACGTGATCTGCCACAAAGAAATCCACGCAACCCTGACCGAGGGCCAGTTGGCGCGGGAATTCAATACAGTAGAGGCTTTGCGCGCTCATCCAAGGTTGGAAAAATTCCTGACTTGGGTTCGCAAGCGCCCGCCCAGTTTTCGCTCGAAAGTGCCGGGGCGCAGGCGGGCGCGATAGTTAATCGGGCCAAACTTGATCCCCAAACGCGTCCCGTACCGGGGACGAAAGCCCGCTGACCTCAAGCCCGCGATAGTCCGGGGAAGGCGCGAAAGTTCCACCGGCAACATGCTGAAACTCCAGCGTGGTATACGGCCTTTTCCACAGCCATTCCCGGTTTTCGACAGCCCATAAATCCGCATTTGGGGGCGTTTCATCCGTGAACGCATAGAAATGCAGGTCAAAACCGTATTGGGCAACATCCTGCATAGACAACAAGCGCATCCCCTGTGCGCGGCAAAATGCATCCTCGGCAGCGATATCGCCCGTGCGCAGCGTGATCTGACCAAGACGCGCTTCTGTAAAGGGATGTGACGAAGTGGCCGCATTTTCAGGCCGATTACCTTCAAAATCCCACTGCAAGAGTTCGATCACGAAGCCCTCGGGGTCTTTGAGATGGCACATGTAACCGATATCCAGAAATTGCTTCGGCTCCGAAACCTCCACCCCCTTTTCACGCAGGAAGGTCGCCGCCAGATCCACATCCGGCAGGGTTATTCCGATCTTCCAATATCGTTGCCCCTGATCGTGGCTGTATTTGCCGCCACCTGGCATCATGACCACGTCGGCGTCAGGGCCGCCGTAGCCGACACGTTGGCACACCCCTTGGCCTTGGACAGTCATGCCAAGAATGTCCCGATAAAATGCCGACAATCGTTCCGGATCAGACACGCGCAACCGAAGGGCGGATAACCTCATTCGCACAGCCTTGCGATACCCTGCGCGATTCTGGGATCGGCCTGCACACTGTCGGCAACCAGCTCATGCGCCGTTTGCATCAGCAGGTCAGGTTCTACAACGCGATCCACCAGACCAAAGGAATACGCCTCATCCGCAGTTATCTTTTGTCCCGCCATCAAAATCATCTTGGTGCGTGCCGGGCCGATCAATGCTGCCATACGCTTTGGGTCCGAAGGTTGTGGCAGAAAACCAAGCTTCATCACCGGGTAAAAGAACTTGGCCGATGGCACCGCAATGCGCAGATCGCAGGCCAGAACCATACCATTGGCACCACCGGCCAAAGTGCCGTTCAGCGCAGCGACCGTCAGGCATGGCAAGGCGGCGATGGCACCTGACAAACGCTCCCACAGGTCCGAGGTCGCAAGGCCCGCGCGGGCTTCGCCCAGATCGGCACCGGCGCTGAAAACCTTTCCTGCACCGGTCAGGATCAGGGCGCGAGCCTCAGTCGCATTTTCTGCGATTTCACACAGTTCGGCTAGCATCGCCCCGGTCAATGCATTGGCCTTGCCCGGGTTGTTCAGAGTGACGGTCCACAACCCGTCAGTCTTGGTCAGTTGGATCACGTCAGCCCCACCCTTTGCCGAATGTCTTCGCGCCTAAGCGAAATTTCAGTGCCCAGAAACTCATCCGCATCCTCGGAACACATCCAAAGCAACGCACGGGCAGGCCAATCAGCCGGGATATGATCGCTCCAATCAAGTTGGCTTACCGCGTTGATGCCGCTGGCCTTGATGACGCGCTGCATATCGGTGGCGACGGTTCCGGGCGACAACCCCATCGCGCGGATGCCGTGAATAGCTTCTTCAAGATGCAAGCACTCAGTCAGCATCTTCGCCCCCGCTTTCGA
Organism: Ruegeria sp. HKCCD7251; assembly: GCF_013031165.1. Taxonomy (NCBI): domain Bacteria; kingdom Pseudomonadati; phylum Pseudomonadota; class Alphaproteobacteria; order Rhodobacterales; family Roseobacteraceae; genus Ruegeria; species Ruegeria sp. HKCCD7251. Next base: position 117,122 of record NZ_WPZC01000006.1, read on the forward strand.
GGCGCAATAATGGCTCCACGCCTCGATAGGGTTTGATGCCGCGCCTGAGGATACGGTCAGCACAGTGCCGCCACCGGCCGCACGCATCACGGGCAGTGCCGCGCGCATTCCGTAAAAGACCCCCTTCAGGTTGATGTCGATCGCACTGCTCCACGCCGCGACATCGGCGCTGGACATGTGAAAGATCGGGTCAATAACACCTGCATTCCCGATTAAAACGTCCAATCCACCAAACCTGTCCACGCAATCGGCAACGGCTTGTTCCACCTGAGCAAAATCGCTCACGTCGCATTGCAGTGCCAGTGCGTTTTCGCCCAGCGCGTCGGCCAGGGTTGCAATTTGATCGCGGCTGCGCGCGACCAGAGCGACGTTTGCCCCGGCTGCGGCAAAAACACGCCCAGCCTCGGCCCCGATGCCGCGGCTTGCCCCTGTGATCAGTACGGTTTTTCCTTGCATATGAACCCTGTACCTCCGTTGTTTTTAAATTGTGTGAACCTCTACCGTGCGAAGGGGGAAAGGGTCCACCCCTTGCCCCTTGACGCCCGCCGCCACAGACACGACGATGCGCGCAAGATTTATCAAGAAGGGTTCTGTAATGTCCGTTTTTCTTCGCCGTAGCTGCGGCGCAGTATTTGCCTATGCCATTGTGACTCAGGGCGCGCTGGCCGATTTGACCGCGCAGGATGTCTGGAACGACTGGCAGTCCTATCTTACCCAGATGGGATATACCGTGTCCGGCGAACAATCCGTAGACGGAAACGTGACGAGCGTCAGCGACATGAGCATCGCAATGGCTCTGCCAGAGGAAGACGCCACATTCCAGATGCTGGTTCCGCAGATGACCCTTACCGAAAACGGGGACGGGACTGTCAGCATCGGTTTCCCCGAAAGCTTCCCCATGACCGTTTCAGGCGAGGGTGAGGGCGAGACTTTCTCGGCCAATATTCTCTACACCCATAACGGTCTTGAAATGGTTGTATCCGGGGCGCCCGAAGATATGACCTATGACTATTCCGCAGCCTCGCTTGGCATCAAGCTGGATGGTGTAGAGGTCAACGGTGAAGAAATGCCCGGCGATATCCTTGGCGCCAATATGGAAATGAACGACCTGACCGGCAGTTCGCGGATGAAGGTTGGCGAAAACCGCAGTGTTGATCAGACGTTCAAGGCCGCTGGACTGACCTATGGTCTGGTATTCGAAGATCCCGAAAGCGACGAAACCGCAAAGATCGACGGCAACCTCAGCCAGCTTGATTTTGAAGGCACCAGCGTGATCCCGTCCGATTTTGACATGTCGGACCCGCAAGCCTTTTACGATGCCGGGTTCGAGTTTTCGGGCCTGTTCACATACGGCTCTGGCACGACCGCGATGGCGGGCACCAGCGATGGCGAGGCGTTCTCGATGGGCAGCGAGTCCGAGGGCGGCCGCTTTGCCGCCAGCTTTGACGCACAGCGGCTGGCCTATGACGTAGAGCAAAACAGCGCAAAACTGGCTGTGACAACCGCCGATCTTCCTTTCCCGATCGAAATAGCAATGGCCAATGCCGGGCTGAAGTTCGAGTTTCCCATTCAGCAGTCCGAAGAAATCCAGCCCTTTGGATTTGCCATCAACATGACCGATTTCACCATGTCCGACGTCCTGTGGAGCATGTTTGATCCGGCGGGCGCACTTCCGCGCGATCCGGCCACAATTTCGATTGATACTTCGGGCACAGCCAAGGTCATGACCAACTTCTTCGATCCCGAAGCCGTAGAATCGCTGGAATTCGCCGAAGACGCGCCGGGCGAACTGCACTCTCTCAAGATCAACGAATTGCTGATCTCGCTGGTCGGTGCAAAGCTGACGGGTACCGGTGACTTTACCTTCGACAACAGCAACACCGAAGAACTAGGCGGATTGCCTAACCCGACAGGGGCTGCAAACCTGACGCTGACTGGCGCGAATACACTGATCGACAAACTGATCGGCATGGGTTTAATTTCGGACAGCGACGCACTGGGCGCACGGATGATGATGGGTTTGATGGCTGTTCCCGGCGAAGAACCCGATACGCTGAACTCGAAAATCGAGTTTACCGAAGACGGGCATATCGTGGCCAACGGTCAACGTCTCAAGTAACCATTTGCGAGAGAAGGCCAACCGGCCTTCCCTCGACGCTGCTGCCGGGCTGTCAGATCAAATTGACGGACGAAGGCACAGGCCCGACCCGGCAGGCCGATTTCCATAGTTTCAGGCAATGTGCCGTGATCAGCGACCCTTGGAGCCTCGTCGAAAACCTCACCAGGGTCCAATTTGCACCATAGTTTGAATTCCGGATTCGCCCTTGCCCGGCTTCAGGTCTTGCGAGCGGCGCGGTGCAACGCTAGGTCCAATGTATACAGACCGGAGACCTCATGACCCGAACACCTGAAGACATCAGCCAAGTCCTGTTGGAAACGGCCATAAAAGCCGGAGCCGAAGCAGCAGATACCATCGTGCTTGACGGATCATCGGTCTCGGTCGAGGTCCGCGGCGGGGCGCTGGAACATGCGGAACGGTCGGAAGGTACCGATTTGGGGCTGCGCGTTTTTCTCGGGAAACGCCAAGCTATTGTTTCCAGCTCGGACAGCCGCCCGGAAACCCTGAAGGCTATGGCCGAACGCGCTGTTGCCATGGCGCGTGAAGCACCCGAAGACCCCTATACAGGCCTTGCCCAATCTGACCAGCTTGCAACGGATTGGGACATTGAGGCACTGGAACTCTTTGACCCCACAGCTGAACCTTCTGCCGAAGATCTGATGCAGGACGCGCTGGCGGCCGAGGCAGCGGCGCTTTCTGTTCAGGGCGTTACTCAAGTTTCTGACGCGGCCGCCTCATACGGGACGCATCGCGTCCATCTGGCCGCCACAAACGGGTTTTCAGGCGGCTACGTGCACAGCAGCCGATCCACATCCTGCGTTGCGATCTCGGGTGAAGGCACCGGGATGGAGCGTGATTACGACGGCGACAGCCGCACGTTCCAGTCAGACCTACGCAGCCCGACTGATATCGGCCAAAGTGCCGGAGAACGCGCCGTGCAACAGGTCGGCTCCCGCCAACCCGCAACAGGGACGTATCCGGTTCTGTTTGATGAGCGTATTTCGTCATCGCTGATTGGTCATCTTCTGGGGGCCAGCAACGGCGCGGCCATCGCGCGTGGCGCATCCTGGCTGTCCGATTGTCTGGGTGAACAGGTTCTGCCTGACCACCTGTCGCTGATCGAAGACCCGCACCGCCCGCGTATTTCGGGTTCGCGCCCCTTCGATGCCGAAGGTCTGCCCACCCGACGCAGGGCCATCGTTGAAGGCGGCACCCTGACCGGCTGGACCCTTGACCTGTCCAGTGCGCGCAAGCTTGATATGGCATCAACCGGGAACGCCGCGCGGGGCGTGTCCGGCCCACCATCGCCCAGCAACTGGAACCTGAGCCTGACACAAGGGGATCAAAGCCGAGCGGAATTGCTGCGCGACATGGGCACAGGGTTGCTTGTAACTTCAATGATCGGATCGACGATCAACCCGAACACGGGCGACTATTCGCGCGGTGCATCCGGTTTCTGGGTCGAAAACGGCGAGATTGCCTATCCGGTCAACGAATGCACCATCGCAGGCAACTTACGCGATATGCTCGAACGGATCATTCCGGCAAACGACGCGCGGACATACCTGTCCCGTGTGGTTCCGTCCTTGCTGATCGAAGGAATGACACTTGCCGGCAACTGACCTGCCTCTGCTGATTGATGCCGCACTGGAGGCCGGAAAGATCGCCACGCGCTACACGGGCAGTTCTGCGCGGCGCTGGGACAAACCGGATGGCGCAGGACCGGTCACCGAAGCTGATCTGGCCGTCAACGCGATGCTTGAACGGGATCTTCCTGCCGCCCGGCCCGGTTACGGTTGGCTCAGCGAAGAGACCGAGGATTCGCAGGACCGGTTAAGCAAATCCCGCGTGTTCATCATCGACCCGATTGATGGCACACGCAGTTTTGCCGAAGGGTCACGCACATGGGCGCATTCTCTGGCCATTGCCGAAGATGGCGAGGTGACGGCGGCGGTGATCTACCTGCCGCGTCGCGATTTGCTGTATGCGGCCGCCAAGGGACAAGGCGCGACGCTGAACGGCGCGCCGATCCGGGTATCTGGCGTCACTGATTTGAAGTCCGCCGAAATACTGGCTGCAAAACCCAATCTGGACGCACGCCATTGGCTGCACGGTCACCCGCCCGAGTTCCTTCGCAATTATCGACCTTCGCTGGCCTATCGTCTGGCGCTTGTGGCTCAGGGCCGGTTCGACGGAATGCTGACGCTTCGCCCCAGTTGGGAATGGGATATCGCCGCCGGGGACCTGATCATTCGCGAGGCAGGCGGGGTATGCTCGGACCGTGCTGGACAGCCGTTGCGGTTCAACAACCCCCATCCCCGACTGACCGGAGTTATTGCGGCTGGCACTGCCGTTCACGATCTGCTTTTCGAACAGCTTGACCCGCGGGGCTCGGGGATTATCCCATGAGCAAGCCGCGCTCACTCAGCCTTGCAGCGTATCGCATCCTGTCCTGGGGCGTGCCCAACGCGACAGACGATCCCTATATTCCCAGACCTGATGGTGAGGTGATCTGGATCCACGTCGGAGCACAGGACCGGCAACGCGCGGCCGTCGACTTTTGCCAGCGGTTGCGGCAATCCCGCCCTACACTTTCGATCATCATGTCTGCACCGCCCGAGGCGGATCTTTCCAGATGGGATGCCTGCCCGCATCCGTTGGTTAATCTGCCTGCGGAACAAACCGGTGCGGCCCGCGCTTTTCTGGACCATTGGCGCCCGGATATCGGGCTTTGGATCGGCGGCGGGCTTATGCCCAACCTGATCACCCGCGCATCCGAGCGGGATATTCCCCTGATCCTGATCGAGGCTAAAGTCGACATCAAAGTCGCACGCGGTGGGCGCTGGCTGCCGGACATTACCCGATATACGTTTGACTGTTTCCACACGATCCTTGCGACCACGCCGGACGTCGTGCGCCATATTCGCCGGTTGGGTGTCTCCTCGTCCAAGGCCGAGGTCTCTCCGCCCCTGCATGTCAGCCCCAACCCAAGCCCCTGGCCGGAAGACGAGTTGATCGAGATGACGCATGCCTTTTCGGGCCGACCGGTCTGGCTGGCGGCATGGGTTCAGGACAAAGAGTTCATCTCGGTCCTCAGCGCGCATCGTCAGGCCATGCGGATGCTGCCCCGACTGGCGCTTGTCCTTCACGTCGCCGACATTTCCGAAGCCGGTCCGTTGCACAGACGCCTGGAATCCATGGACCTGCGCTGTATTAACTGGGACGATGGCGGAACCATCGAAGACAACACTCAGGTCATCCTGTCGGCAGAGCCTGAAGATCTGGGTCTTTGGCAACGTGTCTCACCTGTGACCTTCATGGCCAGTTCTCTGGAACGCGGCGCGGGCGGACAGGAACCGCTGATCGCGACCGCGCTTGGCTCTGCGGTCATTCACGGCCCATTTGTGCATCGCCATCAGCAACTGTACGATCAATTGGACCGGGCAAATGCGGCACGAACCGTAAAATCCGCGACTGAGCTTGGTGATGCCGTTGTCTCTCTTCTGGCCCCGGATTGCGCAGCGGACATGGCCTTGGCCGGATGGCAGATCGTGACCGAGGGCGCACCCCAGGCAGATCACCTGATCGACATCGTGCAGGATTGTCTGGATCAGCGGAGTTGAGTTGATGCGAGCACCTAACTTCTGGAACACCACTCCCGACAGATTGACCTTGCAAGCGCGGGTCTTGTCACCGCTGGGGCGTATTTACGCAGCCGCCACCGCGCGCCGGGTAGCCTCGGGGCCGGGTCTGAACCCCGGTGTGCCCGTTATTTGCGTCGGTAACCTGAATGCGGGTGGAACGGGCAAAACCCCAACCGTAATCTGGATCATCGAACAGTTGCGCGACGCATGGCACACAACGCATGTGGTTACTCGTGGACATGGGGGCGCGCTGGAAGGCCCGGTTCGGGTTGATCCCGCCAAACATTCCGCCGCCGAAGTTGGTGACGAACCGCTGCTCCTTGCAGCATTTGCAGATGTTTGGGTCGCCAAGGACCGCGCGGCAGGTGCGCGCGCTGCCGCAGCCGAAGGCGCCACGGTCATCGTCCTTGATGACGGGTTTCAAAACCCGTCTGTTGCCAAAGATTTCTCGATCATCGTTGTGGACGCGGAGCGGGGTTTTGGAAACGGCCTGTGTCTTCCTGCTGGCCCCCTTCGGGAACCCGTCGACATTGGCCTGAAACGCGCCGATCTTGTGCTTTCGTTGGGACAGCAAAACGCGCAGAACCAGTTCGCGGATACTTGGGGAAACGCCCTGACCGTACCCCATGCGACCGGCGCGGTTGCCCCTTTGCAAACAGGAATGGACTGGGCCGATACGCCTGTGCTGGCCTTTGCTGGTATTGGCCATCCCGAGAAATTCTTTGCAACCCTTCGCCAGCAGGGTGCCACCCTTTTGCGTGCCGAAGCGTTGGATGATCACCAGCCCTTGACGCCAGCACTAATGACGCGGCTCGAGACTGAGGCGCGCGCGCTTGGGGCGCAGATGGTCACGACAGAGAAGGATGCCGTGCGCCTGCCTGTCGCGTTTCGCAGCAAAGTCATAACCCTGCCGGTGCGCCTGAACGTGAACGAGGGCGACAAAGTCAATCAATTGCTTCTGCAAGCCGCCCCTTCACCTTGATCTGTGGCCGGTCCAAAGACCGGCCATCCCAAGACTTAGCTTCCCAGCTCGTCTTCGATCAGCTTTTTGAAGTCATCGTAAGACTGGTTGTCGACCTTCTTGCCATTCACAAGGAACGACGGGGTTGCCTGGATGCCATCGCGTTCGGCATTTTCCTGATACCAGGCCACCAGCGTCTGCGCGCGTGTTCCGTCCTGAAGGCAGGCTTCCAACTGGTCATTGTCTATACCGGCCAGACGACCGATCTTGCGCAGCTCATCCACGATTTCAGCCGGGCCGCCAGCGCGGGTCCATTCGGGCTGGCCATCATAAATCAGATCGGAAATAGCAAAGAACTTCTCGGGCCCGCCGCAGCGCGCCACCATTGAAGCCCAAAGGCCGTAGCGGTCAAAATACACTTCGCGGTAGATGAACTTGACCTTACCGGTGTCGATAAAGTCTTTCTTCAGTTGCTTGTACGGCCCAGCATGAAAATTTGCACAATGCGGGCAGGTATAGGATGCGTATTCTATGATCTCTACCGGGGCATCCTCGGCGCCCAGTGTCATTTCCACGATGGTCGATGTGTCCAGATCAGCCTCTTGCGCTTCGGCGCTGCTGATCAGCGGATAGGCAGAGTTTGAATTGGACAGCGACAGCCAATAGCCGCCAGCGGCTATGGCGACAGCCGCGCAGATTCCGGTTGCAATACGGCTCATGTCATGGCCCTTTCTCAGCGTTTTTGTTTGGTTAGTACGTTACGGCCCAGACGTTCAAGGGCTGCGCGCAGATCTCCGTCGTGAACATCCCGCGCGGCGCGGTCCGCCTCGGCCGCAATCTCTGGTTCGATCTTGGGTTTTGGCGCTTTCGGCTTGTGGTCGAAACTGGCCTGCCCCTCGGCAAATCCGGTCGGAGCTGTCTGCGTGATACGTACCCGACTGATCGCGTTATAGCCGTAGACAGCGTTCACTTTACCGCGCAATTGTTCCTTTTGCATTTCCAGCATCGGAGCCTGCGGCCCGGTGGTCAGCACAGTCAGCGTGGCCCCCATCCCGCCTTTTCCATAGCCAACCTTCACAGGTCGCGCGATCGCGGCCATGTCCTGACCCACAATTTCGGCCCAATGAGTCAAAAGGCGTGTTACGGCGAACCCCCGGCTTTCACCGGCGTGCCTGATCTGGTCGTTCAGCAATGTCGCGGTGCGTTTGAACCCGCGGGTCGAAGAACGTCTGCGCTGCATCTGGTTTCCAACTCCTGCGCCGCTATTGTAAAGGGCAGGACACTGGGCGCCAGCGAAACCCGACACGGAGATACATAAAACTTGCGTGACTCTGCCGATTTGAACGTAAGCAAGGAATTGCTGGCCTGGTATGACCGCCATGCGCGGGAAATGCCGTGGCGGGTCGGGCCTGCGGACAGGGCTGCGGGGGTGCAGCCCGATCCCTATCGCGTCTGGCTGTCCGAAGTGATGTTGCAGCAAACCACGGTTGCTGCCGTGCGGGACTATTTCCTGCGCTTCACGACCCGCTGGCCATCCGTTCAGGCTCTGGCATCAGCGCCCGACGATCAAGTCATGGCAGAGTGGGCCGGGCTGGGCTATTACGCCCGCGCCCGCAATCTGTTGAAATGCGCGCGCGTGGTGACAGATGATTACGGTGGAACGTTCCCCGACACCTATGACGCCCTGCTGAAACTGCCCGGTATCGGCCCATATACGGCTGCCGCAATCTCGGCGATTGCGTTTGACCGGCCCGAAACTGTGCTCGACGGGAATGTCGAACGCGTCATGTCCCGCCTTTACGATATTCACGATCCCCTGCCGGGTTCAAAACCGGTATTGAAGGAACATGCCACCGTGTTGACGCCCGACAGCAGACCCGGCGACTATGCGCAGGCGGTGATGGATCTGGGGGCAACAATCTGCACGCCAAAGTCCCCGGCTTGCGGCATCTGCCCTTTGCGCGACCCCTGCCAGGCGCGCAGCGCCGGAACTCAAGCTGACCTGCCTCGGAAGATCCCCAAGAAACCGAAACCAACGCGATTCGGACATATCTATATTGCTCAGGCCGAAAATGGCGACATGCTGATGGAACGGCGTCCGGACAAAGGCCTGTTAGGTGGCATGTTGGGCTGGCCGGGCTCGGACTGGTCCGACGCGCCCGAGAATTCCCCTCCGTTTCCAGCAGAATGGCAGCGGCTTTCGGGTGAGGTGCGCCACACGTTCACCCATTTCCACCTGATCCTGCAAATTTGGACCACCCAGCTTCCCCGAGGTTTGCGTCCCGAAGACCTGATTGTCGTGGAAAAACATAGGTTTCAACCCAGCGATCTGCCGACCGTCATGCGCAAAGCGCATGACCTTTGGCGCGCACGGTAACCCATTGTGCGGAATACCAGACTAGGACTAATCTTGGCGCAATCGTTCGGAGCCACTCGATGATCGCAGCAGAAACCCTCAGTCGCTGGCAATCTGCCCTCCCGTTCTGGGTATCTTTCCTGCTGATCCCGCTGATCTGGATCACCGCATTTGCGGGCGGATGGTGGGTCTTGCTGGTGCCGCTGTCGACCTGGTGGGCCTTTGCACTATTGGACCGGCTGACGGGGCTTGAGCTGGGGAACGCAGATCCCGACACCTCTGACGCAACCTTGCGATGGTATATCCTGTTGACCAAAGCGTGGGTTCCGGCGCAGTTTCTGACTCTCTATGGCCTGATCTGGTACGCATCGCATACGGATCACCTGTCATCACTGTCGAAAATCGGCCTGTTTTTTGGAATGGGTGTTCTTTCAGGCACGATCGGCATCAACTACAGCCACGAATTGATGCACCAAAAGGGCCGATTGGAACGCTGGCTGAGCGACATCCTTTTGGCGATGGTCCTGTATTCTCATTTCCGGTCCGAACACCTGCTGGTCCATCACCGTTATGTCGGCACCCCGCGGGACCCCGTAACCGCGCGCTATAACGAGGGGTTTCACCGGTTCTACCCCCGCGTTTTGTGGCAATGCCTGATGTCGGCGTTTCGCGCCGAAAAGGACAAGCTGGCGCGCAAGAACCGCCCCTGGACCGACCTCGCCAACCCCTTCTGGCGGTATTGGGCATTACAGGGTGGGATGCTGTTGCTGGCATTTCTGATTGGTGGCTGGTCGGGCTTGGCCCTATTCCTGCTTCAGGCAGGCGTCGCTATCTGGCAGCTTGAGCTGGTCAACTATGTCGAACACTATGGCCTGACGCGCAAACACCTGGGTGATGGAAAATACGAACACGTTCTACCGCGCCATTCTTGGAACGCATCGCAAAAGGCGTCCAACTGGCTGCTGATCAACCTGCAAAGGCACTCGGATCACCATTACAAACCCAACCGCCGGTTTCCGCTGTTGCAACATCACTCGGAAGACACCGCGCCGCAACTTCCATTTGGCTATCCGGTGATGACGGTCGCCGCGATGGTCCCACCACTTTGGCGCCGGGTCATGAACCCGCGTGTTCGGGCCTGGCGACGGCAATATTATCCAGAAATCACCGATTGGGCGCCCTACAACGCGTCGCGAAATCCTTTGCCAAGGGCCTGACCGCAGCGCGCATCAGCGCGCTGCCCGGCCCAACGAATTTGTTCGCACCTTTGATGCACATGAAATCGGCGGGAGACCGCCCCTATAGCACCCAGACGTCCATCCGCTCCTCGACACCGCGTACTGTCTGGTTTTCGTACTTGGCAAAACCTTCCATCACTTCCGGTAGGTTTTGGCCTTCTTGTCGCAATTGCACGTTTATTGCATCACTCAGAACGGCACGCGCGCCGAAATCGCGGGTCAATGCTTCCAGCTTGGCCGCAACGTTGACCGCATCGCCAATGACGGCGAACTCCAGCCTGTTTGCCCCGATGTCACCCAGTACGACCGAACCATAGTGGACACCAATGCCCACTTGAATTTCGGGCTCACCCTGACGTTTTCGTTCGACGTTCCAACGGTCGACTACACGCACCATGTCGCGGGCGCAGGCCACAGCGTTCGTGGCATCCAGCGGGGTTGGGACCGGAGTTCCAAACGTGGCCATCAACCCGTCGCCCAGATACTTGTCCAATGTCCCATGATGCCGAAAGACTTCGGTCTCCATGCGGGCGTGAAAACCGCGTAGAACCTCGATCACCTCATAAGGGTCCCGCCCGGCGGCGTATTTGGTAAATCCGACAATATCAATGAACAGAACCCCAATGTTTTCCTTACGCACCTGTTTGAGGGGTTCGTCATTCTGGCTTAACTGATCGACGACATTTGGCGAGAAATACCGGGACAGGTTTGCACGCTCTCGCTCCAGACCGGCATTGGTCAACAGCAGTTGATTGAGACGCCGCATCGAGATGCCAAGCGTTACAGCAACCATCATAAACACGATCACCTGCTGAACCCGCTGTGACGGCATAAAGCTGTTGGGGTCAAGCAGTTCAGCCACATCCGGGTAACCTGACAAAGCCTGCGCGACACGTTCACTAATGCCCGGTATCGGGGTCGAGACCCACCACGCAATCACCCATCCCACCGTCCACATCAACGCAGTCCACGAACCGATTGCAACAACCGTGCGCCATGAATAGGCCAGCGTACCTGCGGCCAGAATAATGAAGAAATACTGAAAGTTGTCGAACCGGTACTGCATGGCCAATGGCCGCACGTCATCGCTGAACGGGTTGGGCACGATCATGCCCAAGGTCATGATCACAAGGTCCACGAAGATCAGCAGAAGTTCGGTCCGCGATTGCCCAACCTGACCAGCCCTGCGGATCAACCAGCCGTTTGCGCAAATCAATAGTAGAATGAAATGATACCACATCACTTCCCAATGCGGGTTCAGGAAGATCAGCAATATTCCCGTCAGACCCATGGCGATCCAACGCGCCCTGACCGCCAACTCCAGCCCTTCGCGCTTGTGCCGTTCTAACGCGGCTTCGGTATATTTGTTGTCCAGATCGTACTGATCCGGGCGCGTCACAAAAAATCGACTGAACCGAGATTCGTTGGCTGCGGTGTCCGACATGGCTGAGGCTCCTTCGGTGCATTGCACATCCTAGAAGTCTCACATCGAAAGGGGAATGTGAAAAACAAAAGACCCCGCCGAGATCGGCGGGGCAAGGCTTAGTGCCTTGTGTCAGGCCACAGGCACCGGCGGTATTCGTGAAATCAGTTATGCATCTCTGATCGGATCTGCTGACGCAGCACGTCGATCGGTACGGTCTTTCCGTCGCGCTTGAAGCACCAATAGGTCCAGCCGTTGCAGGACGGCGCGTTTTCCAGATGCGCCCCAACCTGATGGATCGAGCCTTTGACGTTGTCGCCCACCAACGTGCCATCGGCGCGGACCTTGGCCTTGTGGCGCTGGTTCATAGAGTACAATTCCTCACCCGGGCGTAGCATCCCGCGCTCGACCAACTGGCCGAACGGTACGCGCGGCTCGGCGCGTTTGCTGGTGCTGACCTCCAACGCCTCGCGGTCAAATTTACGGACCTTGGCGATGCGTTTCTCGGCCACCTTGCGATAGCTTTCCTCGCGTTCGATGCCGATAAACTCACGCCCCAACATCTTGGCGACGGCACCCGTTGTCCCCGTGCCGAAGAACGGATCCAGCACCACATCACCGGGATTGGTCGAGCCAATCAGTACCCGATGCAACAGCGATTCCGGCTTTTGCGTCGGATGTGCCTTGTCGCCGTTTTCATCTTTCAGACGTTCATGCCCTGTGCAGATCGGCAGCACCCAGTCGCTGCGCATCTGCACACCTTCGTTCAGGGCCTTCAGCGCCTCATAATTGAACGTGTATTTCGCGCCCTCGCGCTTGGACGCCCAGATCATCGTCTCATGCGCGTTGGTGAACCGCTTGCCACGGAAATTCGGCATCGGGTTCGACTTGCGCCACACCACGTCGTTCAAAATCCAGTATCCCGCGTCCTGCAGGGCCGAGCCCACACGGAAGATGTTGTGATACGAGCCGATCACCCAGATTGCGCCGTTAGGCTTTAGCAGCCGATGCGCTGCCTTCAGCCAATCGCGTGTGAATTGGTCATAGACCGCAAAGCTGGAAAACTGATCCCAGTGGTCATCAACCGCATCCACCTGACTGTTATCAGGCCGATGTAACTGACCTTTCAACTGCAAATTATAGGGTGGGTCCGCAAAGATCAGGTCAACCGATGCCTCGGGCAGACTGTTCATCACGTCGATGCAGTCACCGGATAGAATCGTGTTTAAAGGGAGCGCTTTCGCGCCCTTTTTGGTGGTTGTCGTCATTATACTGCCTCAAGTATCCACGGCGCTTTTGCGCTCATTTGGTTGATACAAGGATGAGTCAAAGACGATTCGCCGTCAATTTCTTTTTTGAATCAGCGACTTACGATTTACTCTTGATACAAGATATTGTGTACAGGTTTAAACGAACGTCTATGGTGTGGGGTCACACCAAGATTTTGCAGCGCCTCCCTGTGTTGTTTTGACGGGTAACCGGCGTTTGTCTCCCATCCATAGCCGGGATGCTGTTGCGCCAAATCCACCATCACCTGATCGCGCCAGTTTTTCGCAATGATAGATGCGGCTGCAATCGACACCGAGTGCGCATCGCCTTTAACCACGGCCTGAGAAGGGATCGTCAGCCCGTGCGGAATCAGGTTTCCATCAATCAAAAGATAGTCTGGCGGCGGGTCCAGCGCGGCCACAGCCCGTTCCATCGCAAGATGCGAGGCACGCAAGATGTTGTGTTCGTCGATCTCAGCAACACTTGCTTCGGCTATTGCGAACTCAGCCCGCGCGCGTATTTCGGCATCCAGACCGGCACGGCGCTTGGCAGTCAGCTTCTTTGAATCGTTCAGCCCCTCGGGGATGTCATCGGCGTTCAGGATCACCGCCGCAGCAACCACCGGGCCTGCCAACGGACCACGGCCAACCTCATCCACACCCGCGATCCGTTTATAGCCCTGCGCAATGGTGGCTTTTTCCAATTCGTAATCAGGTTTCGTCATGCCTTGGAAAGACCGTGTTTCAAGACCGATCGCAAGCAAAAAGGAGGGGGCAGACTGCGCTGCCCCCTTCCCCGCGGCGCTTCTGTGACGCCGCTCCTGCTCGAACCCGATTACTGGTAAACCACGCGGTATCCTTTTTGGCGTAGGCAGGCAGGCTCATAAGCGCGCTTGACCTTTTTGCCGTTCCAGAAACCGACCTTGCACTCTTGCGGCAGGCTTTTGACATGCTTGTAATGCTTCTTCAGACACGCAGGCCCCAGCAGCGGACGCTTTGCCGAATATCTATCGAATGTGCGCAGGCATTTTTGTGGCAAGTCGTATTTGGCAACACGGCCCGGTAGCGGACGCACAGGATAGTAAGAGGGGTCGGGCTTGGCCTTGTAGACAGGTGCCCGGTTTCGGCTGGCGCGCTCTTTGTCTTTCTCTTTGTTGTAGTAGTGGACACCAGCGCCGATCAGCGCGATGGCGGCCAACCCTCCGAGTATATCCCTGGCATCTGCGGCCCGCGCCTGAGACACAGAAACGCCGGTGATGGCAATTGCCGTGGCCACGATCAGAGTAATGAATTTCCGGTGCATGGTATTTGTCCTTTTCCAAGTGCTAGGGCGATCCGGCGCGGTGGCCGTTTTCCTTACCTCAACACTGGTCGCAGCCCTGAAAGACACGCAATAACGGGCGGGTGTTATCAAATATCAGCGCCCCGAAACCCCTTGAGTTATTGAATATCGCGCCGAGCCATGCGCAGGATGCAGCCTATGAAACAGATCTTCTCTTCTCTGGCTGTCTGCGCCCTGATATCGGTCGGTACTGCCGCATCCGCGGCGGGATGCTATGCCGATTACAAGGCCAAACAGGACAATCCTTTGCGCCTGCACTACGGCGTCATGCAGGTATCCGCCTGCGACAAGGGCAAGGCAAAAAAAGAGATCTCGCAACGCCTGCGCGGCTCAGGATGGACCTTGCTGAACGTGATGTCGGTGTTTGGGCCGGATGGGTTGGACAAAAGGAAGGCCAATGCCGGACAATTCTATCTCCGTTACTGAAGCGCGGCGATCCGGGACACGGCTGGTCGGCGTCGGCATTGCGGCGATCGTTCTGATTCTGATAACCGCCGCCATTTTTCTGTTCTGGACCTTGCCCGACGCCAACGCCTTTAACGCGCGCGTTGAACGGCTGTTTGTCGAAAGCGACCTGACCTCGCCGGCCGAGATCCGCCTGCTGGAAATTCTCGCACAATCGGGAACAGCCTTTGCGGATACTCTGTCCAGCTACAGGATGGTCATTTTTGTTCTGTTGGTCTTCGCCAGCACCATGCTCGTCACGGCGCTGGTGTTTCTGGTGATGCTCGTGCTGCTGAACCGACGGATGGCGCAGATCGAAAGGACGGGCATTCAGGTGACCTCGTTGCTGATCAGCCGCGAAGAAAACACGGTTTATCTGAACAATATGGACTTCAAACTGACACCTGCCGCGATGGAAACGCTGGCGGTTCTGGCCGAGTCCAGACTGGACGACGAAATGCTGTCCGGCGCCCAGATTGAGGCCGTCATTTCCGGCAAAGACGCCTCGGATTGCGAAGAAGCCGCTGGTGCGACGCGGATCAAGCGGCTGCGTGATGCCTTAGGAAACCAGATGGTCAGTGAGTTGCTGGTCAAGAATATCGCTAAGAAAGGCTATATGTTGTCGATCGACAAAGATGTAATTCAGATGGTCTGACCAAACGGTTCCGCACACTGGTTATCCGGGAAACCGTCATCTCTGCCCCTTGGAAATTCGGGAAAAATACCCATCATTAGGGAACCTGCGCCTCGGAGGTTGATCATGAACGTCCACGCCACACCGCAATCCACAGGGTATCGAATTTCGGTCGAATCGTTGAACGGATCGGTCGCGATCTACCGCGGCGATGTGCTTTTGGCCAAAAGCGATAATGCCAAGGTCATGTATGAAACCCGGCTGTCCCCAACAATCTATATCCCCCGCGAGGACGTATGTGTGGATCTTGGAGAAGAGACCGAGTTCCAGACCTTTTGCCCATTCAAAGGAACCGCGACCTATCACGACGTCGTATTGAACGGTCAACGCCTGCAAAACAGTGTCTGGGCCTATGAAGAAGCTTTGCCGGAAAGCAAAGCGATTCAAGGTCATATCGGTTTCCTGTCGTCAGCCTATGACCGGATCGACCTGGGCGAAAATCGACTTCGGGAACCCGATGATGGCAGTATCAGCGGCCCTTTGATTGACTGGCTGATGCGCGGCGCGTCCGAGCTTACGACCTCTGAAGACTTCACCAAGGCGCTGGCCGAGAAGATGCTGGAACACGGGATAGCGATTCAGCGCCTCAGCATTCTGGTCTGGTCGCTGCACCCCCTGATCGCAGGTAAACACTATATCTGGGAAAAGGGTGAGGCCGAAATCTCGACCAACGTACCGACATACGAAATTCACGATCACCCGGCCTATATCAACAGCCCGCTTCGGCATGTGTCGAACGGGCAGGGTGGTGTGCGCCAAAGGCTGAATGACGACAACCCTCACAACAGCTTTCCAATCATGGAGGATTTGCGCGCCAAGGGGGCAACCGACTATGTCGCAATGCCCCTTCCCTTTTCGGACGGCCGCACCAATGTTCTGACGTTAACCTGCGATCATCCCGATGGCTTCACCACTGAAAATCTGGGTTTGGTGTTTGAATGCTCATCGGTCATTGCACGGTTCTACGAAGTCTTCATGCAGCGTGAAAACGCACAGGTTCTGCTAGAGACCTACGTTGGCAAGCGATCGGGCGCACGCGTTCTGGGGGGCGAAATTCGGCGTGGCGATGGTGACGAAATCGACGCGGCCATCATGTTTTGTGATCTTCGCAACTCGACCATCCTGGAAGAGCGGCTTGGGCGAACGGACTATATTGTCCTGCTGAATGACTTTTTCGACACTGTGTCGGATATTGTGCACGATAATGGCGGCGAGGTTCTGAAATTCATCGGCGACGCGGTTTTGGCCGTTTTTCCGGAAAGTGACGATGCGATGACCGCCCGCAGCAACGCGCAGCGTACGGCCGTTGAAATCGTCGAGAAGCTGGGCGATCTGCGTCAGGCGGGCTCTGACCTGCATTGTGACTGTTCTATTGGCGTTGCTTACGGACGTGTGACATACGGCAATGTCGGCTCACGCGAACGGCTGGACTTTACCGTTATTGGGCAGGCCGCAAACATCGCGGCACGGTTAGGTGAATACGGCAAGACGGTGGATCACCGGATCGTCGTGTCGGCTGACATAGCACCCGCCTGCGCCGACGCTGTGCCATTGGGGGACGTTAAGCTTCACAATGTTTCACGGCCTGTGTCGTCCTTCGCGCTCAGAACTTCGGCGGATGCTGTGCTGAATTCCTGAGCCAGTCGCAGTCCTGCAGCATGGTGGTGTCTGGCCAAAGCGGAAACAACTGAACGTCCCGGCCCTTAAGACGTGCGCGTTGATGAATTCAGCCCCCAAGAAGAATTAACGCAGTTTGTGCGGGTGATATCGTGCTTTGGAGCTGTGCGACCTGGCTTCGCGCCAGGAATTGGTCCGTCAGCCGATTGATCGCCGCCTTATCCGAAAACTGCGCCAGATCATCTGAACCAGTGAGACCTTTTAACCTGTCCTTGAACTCAACAAGCTGTTTGTCGATATACAACTGAGCAAAGCTTGAAGGAAGGCCAAGCGCTGTTTCCATCATGTTGCGCAATGGCGGCAGGCCCATCAAGTCGAACCATTTGGTGTCAGCCCCACTTTCCTGAACTGCCAATTCCGCCAGAGCATGTTGCGCATACAGTGATATGCGCATTGTCTCATCACGCTCACCCACGGCGACCTCAAACCGTGAGACCAAGTTGTCCTGCGCGATATCTTCCATAAAACTCTGAAGACCGGTTCGGCGAATTTCACCCGGACCCAGACCGAAAGCCTCGGAAAATTCGCGATATCGTTTGTCCGACAACCGATTGGACAGCGCGTCCTCGGCGGATGTGCCGTCAGACAGCACTTTTTGAATGAAAAAACGGTTATTCAGATCACCTTCCAAACCGAAAGCGCCCAGCGCCGCCTGCAGCAACCGGCGATCCGAGACCAGATCTTCGGCTGTCAGAACCTTCCCGATGTTTTCCAGAAAATACCGGGTTTCTCGTTCATTCGCCTCCGACGCGGAAAAACTCTCTAGCTGTGCGTCATAACTACGCTGAAGAAAGCGCCACCCCACGATGCCCCCGACCGGTACAACAGGTTGAAACGTCATTGCCGGTAAGCCATCAACCGCTCTTCCCTCGGCAGCAGCGCGCGAAGAGACTTAAGACACTTGTAATACTGCTCTGCCAGCAGCGCGTCAGTGGCTTCCGAAAGGACCTTGCGGCTGTCTGCATCCGTGAACACCTGGCTCAACTCTTCAACGCGGCGCAATAATTGCTGTCTTGCGTCCTCAGGCTCCATGTCTCCTGACAAGACTAGCTGCGCGGCATAGCACATGCGGCGCACAGGTGTATTGACCTCGTCAGGGTGAATAGCATCGCGCAGGCGCAAGACATTCGCTTGCGGCGTCATAATTGAAAACCGACTGCGCCGATCCCCGTTTTCCAAGACGACTCCGTTGATCAACACCCGCTCTTTTGGGGCGAGTTTCAAAACCAGCCCGCCCATTAAGTTGCCCTCATCTGTCGCAAACCGCGCAGGACGGCCATGTTGATTTCAAGCAACGGATCGACACTTGCCTTCTTTCCCAACACCTGACTGCTGTGCTGCTCGGTGAACTCGGCCAGATAGAAAATCCGCGCGCGCAGTTCGTTCGGAAGAGCATTTTCTGAATCCGCAACGCCGCTAGCCAGAACTGACCACAAACGACGATTTTCATGCAATGCCTGAACAAATCCGCCAAAGTCGGATTTCTGTCGGGCGGCAGCGGCTTTGAGGCGATGTGTGATTTTCGAAATGGCCTCGTATTCGGTATCCCGTGGCGTACGTGTCGGAGCCGCGGTTTGGGCATAGGCGCGGTGTGCCATGGTTTGCGGTGTCACTTGAAATCCTTCCAATAGTCCGTCTTTTGGCAATCAGAGTCGGGGCGCCTTTCTAACGCCCCGACCAGGGTTTTAAGATTAACGGAACAACGACAGGACCGACTGCGGAGCCTGGTTCGCGATCGACAGAGACTGCGTGGCCAACTGCTGTTGAACCTGCAAGGCCTGTAGACGGGCCGAGGTCTCTTCTATGTCGGCGTCCACCAGCGAGCCGATACCGGACTTAAATGAATCTGCCAGATTCGAGATGAACTCTTTCTGGGTTTCAATCCGGCCCTGCGACGAGCCAAAGGCCGCCGAGGCGTCAATAGCGGTGTCGATCAGACCTTCGATGGTGCCCAGAGCAGCGGTTGCGCCCGCTGCGGTGGATACATCGATGCCAGCCAGCGCACCCAGACCGCCGGAACCGGCATTGGCAAACTGGCCACTGACAGTCAGGTCATTGCCACCAGCGTTAGTGAAATCAAGGGTGCCCGGCGTGCCGCTGTCATAGTCCACGGTCAAACCGGTGATGCCCAGATCATCAATCTTGCCTTTCAGGGCAACGGCAACGATATCAGCCGTGGTTGTTGCCGCCGCATCGTCTGCAGTCACGGTGTAAGACACAGTCTGATCGCCAACGGTCAGGCTGACACTGTCCCCGGCAGCAAAGGCCGTGGCGTTTTCTGCAATTTCAATCTGCTCGTTGCCGCCACCATTATCCAGCGCGATAGCTACAGTATCACCGTTTGCAGACGCCCCCGCCTAACTGCCCGAGAAGATGTCATTGGCTGTGTAACCACCAACCGACAGATCCTGTCCAGCTACGGTGATCGACGAGGCGGTCACGGCACCAGTCGAATCGCGGTCCAGCGAGGACAAGATCGAGGCCGAGGCCGCCGATCCGTTGACAAGGTTGAGCCCGTTGAACTGGGCTGCCCCAACAACGGCAGTGATCTGATCGCGCAGGGCGGTCACGTCCGCATTGATTTTGCCGCGATCCACGTTGTCTTCCTGCGCCGCGACGATCTTGCCCTTCATCTGGTTCAGAAGGTCGGTCACAGTTTCCGAGGCATTCCGCGCCACCGCAACGGTCGATTCAACCAGCGCCAGACTGTCCTTGATCGCGTTAAAACCCTTCACATCGGATTCCATGACTTTCGAGATGGCCCAGACTGCCGAATTGTCCTTGGCCGTCGCCACATCTTTACCGGTCGAAATCGCATTCTGGGTCGTGGCCAGGTTCTTGTTGACCGATTTCAGGGTTTGCAGCGCAACCGTAGCGCCGTTGTTGGTCAGAATGGACATAACGTCTTCCTTTTTTCGTATGGGCCCTTTGTGCCCGTGCCAACCCCGCACCACCTGCGGGCTTTAACGTCTTTCTGATCACTGCGATCGGCCGTCCGGCTGTTCGCGCCACCTGCCGTTTCAGGTGCGTCGCCACCATTGCCGCCGATCCCCTAACGGAGTGCTAAGACCCGCAATCCGGAAAATTCGGATTTGAATCAAACCCGACGCTAGGCGCGTTTCTCCAACGTGGCGTTGCTGCGAACCGCAAAACCCTTGCGTTGCCCGTCGGCGCTGTAGGTGCTGAGCTCGTTTCGAACGCGGCGAAGTTCGGCCATACGATCGGCAACGGCCCGAATCCCGTCGGCCGCACTGTTAAGAAGCGCCTGATTCCTTTCGACCTTCCTCTGAAGCCGAACAAGTTCATCGCTTTCCCGAACCGGAAACTGGTTGAGCGCGCCAATCAACTTTTCCTTTTCGGGCATCATTTGACCCAACCGATCCAGATCGCCCTGCACAAGCGCGTTCCGCTCAAGATCCAGAACCTCTTCAAGTGAGGTGATCACGTCAGACTCGGATTTACTCGGCATGGGCCTTCTCCATCAGGGACTGGAACAAAACGTCTTGCAGGCCGACCCCACCGGCCTTGGCCAACTGATGCGCCTGCTGCTGAACCAATAAAGTCGAAAACTGGTCCTCACCGGCCCCACCGCCAAAAGACTGGCGACCCTCGCCCAGCCCTGCGGATTTCAGCATCTCGGTCAGAAAAGTTGCCTCAAGCTCAACCGCTGCGGTTTTTAGTCTTTCGACCGAGGACGCGGGCATTGGTTGGGAAACGGGGACAGATACTTTCATCACTTTCTCCGAAATTTGCATCGAACTTTGTCGAACAAAGATGAAAGCGGTTAAAATAAACGTAACTTCCTGCGGTCAGATTTCGGTTCACACAACCGGAGTCGGAGCAAAATGCCCAACCCTCTTTTGACAGCGATCGCCCCGTCCAACGCCAATGCCAAATCCGGCGGATCGTCCACTGATATGCCTGAGCAAAAGGCGGAAAGATCGTTTGAAGCCGTTCTGGAAGAACAGATCATACAACAGGCTGAAGACGCCCATCCTGCTGAAGATCCGGTTCCGGAAACCGGGGGGGACTCGTCGGAAACGGTCGAAGACGGCGAGCCGATGGACGCAACACCTAACATCGTGGCCATTCCAGATGTCGCGTCGCGACAGGTTTCATTGGCCGAACCAAAGGGCGAGGTTCAGGGCAATAACCTTGCCGTTTGGGCGTCCAGCGACCATTCAAACGATTCTGTTTCGGACCAACAAAACGGGGTAGAAATCGCGTCAGGCGGCTTTTTCAAAGGCCACCCTGACGTTTCTGCAGATGATCCTGTGACAGAGGTTCAGCCTGTCCGAACGGAAAGCCTAGCGCGTAACGCTCCAGCGTCTGCTGAGGGTAGACTCTTGCACAGCGCAAGGTTTGGTATGCAGCCCACCCCGGACCAAGCCAGGCCCGCACCCGCTGAGTTGCCGAAAACGGATGCTGTTCCCAGCCCTGAGACAGCGGACGGCACACCGCAGGTAAAGGCCCCTTCCGCGCCGGACAAGGCGCAGCAATTCGTCCAAATGCAATTGATGGCAAAGCAGGACACCCAAGCTGAGGCTGAGGTTCCGGACATGGAGGCACCTCAACAGCTAAGGGACAATTCCCCTTTGCAGACTACTCGGGAACCCACCTCAGCCGTGCATGCACTTGGGGCAAACGTTCGCGCTGAAGTGGCGCGCGCCATTGCCGGGCAGATGGCCGCCGTCATACATACGCGACGTCAGGCCGGGGCGATAGAAATAGCATTGAACCCCGAAGAGCTGGGGCGCGTTTCTATCGTACTGAATGGCCGCGACGATGGCGTCCACCTGACAATCGCGGCCGAGCGCCCGGAAACGCTGGACATCATGCGCCGCCATATTTCCGTTCTTGAGGCAGGGTTCAGGGCCCTTGGTTTCGGCGATCTGTCTTTCGACTTGGGATATTCATCTGATGCCCAACAGAATGGTCAGGACGACATGGCCCAATCGCCATTTGAACCAGAGCGGGAGGCCCCCTCCCCTTCAAATACACAGGTCCCATCGCGCGTTGGTGCGTCTGGGCGCATCGACATAAGGCTTTGACATGATCAATCCGACCACCTCCACCATGCAACCCGGCGCTCAGACACCGGCCTCTCAGCCTCAGACAACGGGGTTAGAATCAGATTTTGAGACATTCCTTTTGATGCTGACCGCTCAGGCGAAAAGCCAGGACCCACTGGAGCCTTTGGATTCATCGGAATACGCGTCGCAACTGGCACAATTTTCAATGGTCGAGCAGCAGGCACAAACCAACGCGTTGCTGTCCGGCCTGTCCGTGTCGATGGGCAATGTCGGGTTGGAACAACTTGCGGGCTGGGTTGGAATGGATGTGCGATCGGCCTCGGCCTTTCAATTTGACGGTGCGCCGGTCAAACTGTTCGCGCAACCCGACGTCGCCGCAAGCTCAGCATCTATCGTGGTTCGGGACGCCAATGGAACGGTCGTCGACCGCGTCCCGGCATCGCCCAGCAATTCCGAGTTCGTGTGGACCGGGGCAGACAGCGCTGACAATTCAGTTCCTGCAGGGACCTATTCCGCCACGTTGGAAAGCTATGATGGAGAGGATCTGCTGTCCGACCAGACAGCATCAGCGTATAACCGCGTCGTCGAAGCACAGGCCGTGGATGACGCGCTGTTGCTAACGCTGGAAAGCGGGCAAGTTATACCCGTCAGCCTGGTAAGTGCCGTACGATCTGGAACTTGATCTGACGGCCAAGGCAGGCCAAAGCTTTGCCAGATTCGACTCGCTTACAGAACTGGTGAACCTTCTGCCCGACCAAACCGCCCCACCACGTGATCTTGTTGACCACCTCCGCAGCACGGGCATTGTCGACGCCAGTGCCCGGTTTCGGACATTGTATGGGGGCCGCACCAATCAGGTCTGGAAGGTTCTGGGCGGTGACGGGGACAAAGTGCTGAAACTCTATCGGTCCAAGCTGCGCAACCCGCTGTTTCGCAACGACGCCGAACTGGAAGCCCGATGCCTGAATGCGCTGGAACCGATGGGCTTTGCGCCACGCCTGCGGGCAACGGGCAAACACGACAACGGCCTTTGGGTGTTTTATGATCACGCGCCCGGGTCACCATGGCAGTCAGAAACAACCTGCGTTGCCGCTTTGCTGCGCAAACTGCACATGCTGAACATCTCGATAGACGTGCCCTCAGGGCGCAACGGCAGCGCCGATCTTGCGCATCAGACGCAACAAATTCTGGACATGTGCCGTTCGGATCAAAAGGCACAACTTGCGCGATTGCGCCCTGTCAGCCCGGTGCCTGCAACAAACCACACCTGTTTGGTTCACGGTGACCCGGTTGCCGGAAACATACTGGTGGATGCAACGGGGCTGACGCTCATTGATTGGCAGTGTCCGGCCCGTGGCGATCCCTGCGAGGATATCGCACTGTTCCTGTCGCCCGGGATGCAACAGCTTTATCGCGGTGCCCCGTTGCGCGCAGCCGAAGAGGCGCAGTTCCTGTCTGCCTATGACCAACCTGAGATAACGCACAGATACCGCGAACTACAAAAGTGGTTTGCGTGGCGGATGGCGGCATATTGTCTGTGGCGCATAGAAAATGGTGCGAGCGATTACTCAGCCGCATTGGATTTGGAAATCGCAGCCCTTGGGTAATATCAAAGATCGGCAAGCGACATCATTGCATATGCCGGTGGAAGCAAAGCACGCCGCCAGAACCCAAGAGGGAAACGGCCGGGAATTTGGCCAATCACCTCTGGCAGCCCCGCATCCTGCCCCAAGACCAGTCGGGACAGGGCACGCCCGCAATAGGTGCCCATCGCG
This sequence comes from Ruegeria sp. HKCCD7251, assembly GCF_013031165.1. Lineage (NCBI taxonomy): Bacteria > Pseudomonadati > Pseudomonadota > Alphaproteobacteria > Rhodobacterales > Roseobacteraceae > Ruegeria > Ruegeria sp. HKCCD7251. Next base: position 141,096 of record NZ_WPZC01000006.1, read on the forward strand.
ACACCATTTCCGTGATACGCAAACCCGGCAAATAACCCTGATTGCCCCGGCACCGCCCCGGCAAACGGAGTCAGATCGCGGGACAAACACACCATGCCGGACCACATATGCGTGACGTCGACATGCGCCCATTCGGGGAACATCTTCCGAAAGTCCGATTGAACCTTTTGACGAATTGCAGCTTCGGCCCTGGCCGATGACCGCAAACCACCGCGCATACCGAACAGGAACCTCCGGTCCGGCATAAGACGGAAGTAATGCAACAGGTTGCGCGTATCGTATGACATCTGATCCGTGGTCCAACCTTGAGCCTGCAGCTCACCCTCGGACATTGGGCGCGTCACAAGAACCGTTGACTGGGTGGGCATGTAGCGGCCTGCCATCCAGTTTGGGATATCTTCGCTTGAATATCCGTTGGTGCAGATCAGAACATTTTCAGCGCGCACCCGGCCTGCCGCTGTACGAAGGTCAAAACCGCGCGCGGATTTCTGTAGGGCGTGCACACCAGTTTTCTGAAACAGCTTCGCACCGGCCTTAGCTGCCGCTTTCGCAAGTCCGAACAGGTATTTTCTGGGGTTCAGGCCGAAACCGACCGGATTGGTGTATCCGCCGTAAAACGCCCCCCCGATGCCAAGCCCGGGAAGGTCCTGAGCCTCGTGCAGCACTCCGGATGCGTCTGCGTTTCGGCGAAGTTTTTCCATTGCACGCGCGGTGTGGGCCAGTTGGGTTTCCCCTTTTGAATGGGTGTCCGCATTGATCCCGTGGGCGTCCAACAACTCGGCAACAAGGTGAACCGCCTCTGCTTCTGCCGCGTCATAGCGTTCAGCAGCCGGGGCACCGTAAATCCGCGCCATCGCTTTGTGGCTGAGTTTCGAGCCACCGAGACAGCAAAACCCACCATTCCGGCCCGACGCGCCCCAACCGGGTGTTTCAGCCTCGAGCACGGCAACAGAAACCCCGGCGTTAGCCAGATGCAGGGCCGCAGACAGACCTGTGAACCCTGCCCCGACGATGGCTATGTCGACACTCAGATCGCCCTGCAGGTCCGTCCAATCCGGAGCGGCGATTGTCTCGTCCCACCAACAGCCCTCACGCGGGCCGGAGCCATAGGTGTAATCCGGGAACAGCCGTTTCATTCGGTACGGGCCGCCGCCATCTCATCCTGTTTCTGCCGCATCATGGCGCGTTTTGTGACCAAAGACGCGGTGATGACGCCCACGGTCACAACAGCAATCATCAACGTCGACAGCGCGTTGATCTCGGGGCTGACCCCCAGACGCACGGCCGAGAATATCTTGATCGGCAAGGTTGTCGCCGACGGCCCCGAGGTGAAGGACGCAATCACCAGATCGTCCAGCGACAGGGTAAAGGCCAGCAACCAGCCCGAGATCACGGCAGGCGCAATGATCGGCAACGTCACCAGGCGAAACGCTTGCGCGGGCGAACAACCAAGGTCCAGAGCGGCCTCTTCAAGCGACTGATCGAACGTCACCAAACGCGACGAGACAACGACCGAGACGAAACACATCGAAAAGGTCGTATGCGCCAGCACGATGGTCAGGATACCGCGATCCAGTCCGATGCCGATGAACAACAGCAACAGCGATAAGCCCGTGATCACCTCGGGCATGACCAGCGGGGCGTAAATCATGCCGGAAAACAGCGTGCGCCCAAAGAACCGCCCGCCACGTACCAGCACATAGGCCGCGGCGGTACCCAAAACAGTCGCCAGCGTTGACGAAAAGACGGCCACCCGGATCGTGACCCAGGCGGCATCCAGAAATGCCTCGTTCTGGACCAGCTCACCATACCATTTGGTCGAGAATCCGGCCCAGACGGTGACCAGTTTGCTTTCGTTGAAGGAAAAGATGATCAGGATGATCATCGGGATGTAGAGGAACGCAAATCCCAGTGTCAGCGAGACCGCGTTGAACCAGCTTAGCCTGTTCATTGCTCGGCCTCCGTCTGTTTCTGCTGGTTGCGCTGGAACAGCACGATCGGGATCACGAGGATCAGCAACAGCACAACGGCCACGGCGCTGGCAACGGGCCAGTCGCGGTTCGAGAAGAACTCCTCCCACAGCACCTTACCGATCATCAGCGTACCCGAACCGCCCAGAAGCGAGGGGATCACGAACTCACCGATCACCGGGATCATGACCAGGAAACAGCCCGCGATGATACCGGGGCGCGACAGTGGGATCGTCACCAGCCAGAATGCCTGCACGCGCGAACAGCCCAAATCTTCAGCGGCCTCGATCAGAGATTCATCCATCCGCTCCAGCGCCGAATAGATCGGCAGGATCATAAACGGCAGATAGGTGTAGACGATCCCGATATAGACCGCAGTCTGCGTGTTCAAAATGGTCAGCGGGGTCGAAATGATGCCCGTCCAAAGCAGAAGCTGGTTCAAGTAACCTTCATTCGACAGGATGCCCATCCACGCGTAAACGCGGATCAGGAATGAGGTCCAGAAGGGCAGGATCACCAGCATCATCAGCGTCGGTCGCCATTCGACCGGCGCGCGGGCCATACCATAGGCGATGGGATAGCCCACCAGCAGCGTGAAAAACGTGGAAATCACAGCGATCTTGACGCTGGACAGGTACGCCTTCCAATACAGGTCGTCCTCGGTCAGCCAGATGAAGTTCTCAAAGTCCAACTGGCTGAAGAAATCCTTTATCCCCGCCCAGCCCTGCGAAAAGTCCAGAGTCGGTGTATAAGGCGGAATCGCCAACGCGATATCCGACAGCGAGATTTTCAGGACGATGAAGAACGGCACCAGAAACAGCGCTAGCAGCCAGACATAAGGAATGGCGATCAGGAACGCGCGGCGCATCAGTCGGCCAGCAGAACCGCAGCCGTTGCTGTCCAGGACAGCCAGACCGGGTCTTCCCAAGTGAATGAACGGCGTGAGATGCGGCGGGTATTGGCCGTCTGCGCCTTGATGATCGTGCCGTTGGGCAGCTCAACGTGATAGGTGGACAGGTTGCCCAGATAGGCGATGTCATGCACCTTGCCCTGCACAGCGTTGATCGCATCTGCCGGACGGTCGGCGGAAATCGTCACCTTTTCGGGTCGGATCGCCAGATGGCAAGCCTGCCCCTGCGAAAGCCTGTTGGCCGAGGTCGCTGTCAGCGGGGCCTGCCCTTCGGCCCAGTCGATCTGATAGGTATCCTCGCTATTGGCGGAGGCACGGCCCTCGATGATATTCACGTCTCCGATAAAGTCGGCGACATAGACCGAGTTCGGGTTCTCATAAATCCGATCCGGGGTAGCGACCTGCATCAGTTTGCCCTGATCCATAACGGCCACGCGGCTGGCCACGGTCATGGCCTCTTCCTGGTCGTGGGTCACGATGACAAAGGTGGTGCCGGTCTTTTCCTGAATATCCATCAGTTCAAACTGCGTGTCCTGCCGCAGTTTCTTGTCCAACGCACCCAGCGGTTCGTCCAACAGCAGCAGCTTGGGCGCCTTGGCCAGAGACCGGGCCAGCGCCACCCGCTGCCGCTGCCCGCCCGAGATCTGGTGCGGTTTGCGGCGCGCAAATTGCGTTAGCCGGGTCAGGCGCAGCATTTCCTCGACCCGATCTTCAAGATCGTGCTTGGGCATGTTGTCCCGGCGCAGGCCGAAAGCGATGTTTTCCCAGATGCTGAGGTGTGGGAACAGCGCATAGGACTGGAACATCATATTCACCGCCCGTTTGTTCGGCGGGATCGGGTCGATATCCTGACCACCCAGCATGATGTGGCCTTCGGTGGGCGTTTCGAACCCCGCCAGCATCCGCATCATCGTGGTCTTGCCGCAGCCTGATGGCCCCAGCAGAGCGAAGAATTCTTTCTCGAAAATATCCAGAGACAGGTTGTCGATCGCCGTAAAGTCGCCAAATCGTTTGGTGACATTCTGGAACTGGATCAAGGGTTTCGCCTGCGGGTCCTCCCACGGCGCAAATACTTCAGAGTTCACTACGGCCCCCGTTCGGCAATCTGGAAAAAGGGCAAGGCGGACATGCCGCCCTGCCTTGGTAAATCGGATCAGGTGCCCGATTTGATCTTGGTCCACAGACGGGTCACGACCCGCTGCGTTTTCGCCGGATAAGGCGTGGTGATGTAGAGGTTCTGCATCGTCGCATCATCCGGATAGATCGCCGGATCACCGATCACGTCTTCCTCAAGGAACTCTTGCGACGCCTGGTTGCCGTTGGCGTAGTACACATAGTTCGACGCCGCAGCCATGTTGTTGGCATCCAGAATAAAGTTCAGGAACTTGTGCGCGCCTTCAGGGTTCGGAGCATCCGCCGGAATCGCCATCTGGTCGAACCACATCAGCGAGCCTTCGGCAAACGGGTGGTATTCGATCTCGACCCCGTTATCGGCCTCGGCCGCACGGTCACGCGCCTGCAGAATGTCACCAGACCAACCCACGGCCACGCAGATATCGCCATTCGCCAACGCATTGATGTATTCCGAGCTGTGGAACTTTTGGATATGCGGGCGGACACTGGTCAGAACTTCTTCGACCTTTTTGATGACGTCCGGATCATGGCTGTCCGGGTCTTCACCCAGATACTGCAAAGTCATCGGGATCATTTCCGCTGGTGCGTCCAGGAAATGCACACCGCACGCAGCCAGCTTTTCCATGTTTTCTGGCTTCAGCACCAGATCCATGCTGTTCAGGGCAACATCGTCGCCCAGCGCCTCTTTGACCTTGGCGACATTCACACCGATACCGGTGGTGCCCCACATGTAGTTGATCGAATAGGCGTTGTTCGGGTCGTATCCGGCGGTGCGTTCCTGAATGACGTCCCAAAGATTGCCCGAGTTGGACAGTTGTGACGCGTCCAGTTCCTGAAACGCTCCGGCCTGAATCTGACGCTGAAGGAACGTGCCGGACGGGACAACCACGTCATAGCCCGACCCACCAGCCAGCATTTTGGTCTCCAGCACTTCGTTGCTGTCAAACACGTCGTAGATGAGTGTCAGACCGGTTTCTTCCTCGAATTTCGTCAGAAGCTCTTCGTCGATATAGTCGGACCAGTTGTAGACGCGCACTTCTTCGGCGAAGGCTGCCGAAGTCCCCAGTGCGATGGCCGCTGTCATGGTCAGCGTTTTGATTGACATTTTATTCTCCCTGCAAGTGTCCGGGTATTTTCCCGTTTTTTTGGATTTGATCAAGTTTTGCGTTTTCCCCCGATCCCGCGTATGGTTTCACGAGGTCAGGCACCTGGCAAGTCAGCATCATTGGAAACAGGGCAAACCAATTGGATTTGATCAAAAATAAGGCGGTCGGGTCGTCCGGCAGTGGGCCAAAGCGGCCTGCACACGAACAGGTTTATCATTCACTCAGATCGCAGATCATGTATGGCGATCTGGTTCCCGGGCAGCCCGTCACCATTCAGGGACTGACTGATTCGCTAAACGCCGGAATGACCCCCGTGCGTGAGGCTATCCGGCGGTTGATTTCCGACGGAGCACTGGTGTTCCAAGGAAATCGACGGGTCAGCGTGCCCATGCTGTCAACGCGTGACGTCAAGCAGATGATTTATGCAAGAATATCAATAGAATCAGAGCTTTCACGGCAGGCAACGGCCAATCTAACACCTGCGGACGTCGATCATTTGGAACGCATTGATCAACAGTTGGATCAAACAATCGCCGATGGGGATGTCAGCGGCTACCTGCGTTTGAATCATCTGTTTCACGAAACGCTATATGCTCATGCCGACGCGCCGATTCTCAATGATCTGGCGGAACGCCTGTGGCTCCGGTTCGGGCCGTCCCTGCGTGTGGTCTGTGGCCGATTCGGAACCCAGAGCCTTCCTGACCGCCACAAGGATATTATCCGGGCGCTTCGTGATCAAAACGCCGATCTTGTTGCAAAAGCAACCGCTCAGGACATCGAACAGGGGATGGAGCTCATGGCGGACTCACTTGCGAACGTCTAGATCAGCGCGATTCGATTGACAGGGAAAAATTTGATCATATTGTGATCACCAACCGCTCTTGCAGGAGATTCCCTGATGTCGACCATCACCAATCACATGCCAACCGCCGAATTGCAGGCGCTTGACGCAGCCCATCACATGCATCCGTTTTCAGCCAATGGCGCGCTGGGGAAAGAAGGCGCGCGCGTCATCACCCGTGCCAGGGGCGTCTATCTGACTGACAGTGAAGGCGAAGAAATTCTGGATGCCATGGCGGGCCTGTGGTGCGTAAATATCGGCTATGGCCGCGACGAACTGGCCGAGGTCGCCGCCCGCCAGATGCGAGAGCTGCCCTATTACAACACCTTCTTCAAAACCACACATGTTCCCGCCATTGCGCTGGCCAATAAGCTGGCCGAACTTGCGCCCGGCGACCTGAACCATGTCTTCTTCGCCGCTGGCGGGTCCGAGGCCAACGACACCAATATCCGTCTGGTGCGGACCTATTGGGCCGAAAAAGGCCAACCCGACAAGAACATCATCATCAGCCGCCACAACGCCTATCATGGTTCGTCCGTCGGTTCGGCCTCGCTTGGGGGCATGGCCGGAATGCACGCGCAGGGCGGCATTCCGATCCCGAACATCCACCACATCAACCAGCCGAACTGGTGGGCCGAAGGCGGCGACATGTCGCCCGAAGACTTTGGCCTGGCCCGTGCGCGCGAGTTGGAAGAGGCGATTCTTGAACTGGGTGAAAACCGTGTCGCGGCCTTCATCGCCGAACCCGTGCAGGGCGCGGGCGGTGTAATCGTGGCACCTGACACCTACTGGCCCGAAATCCAGCGTATCTGCGACAAGTACGACATCTTGCTGATCGCGGATGAGGTGATCTGCGGGTTCGGCCGCACCGGCAACTGGTTCGGGTCACAAACCGTGGGTATCCGCCCGCATATCATGACCATCGCCAAGGGCCTCAGTTCGGGCTACGCGCCCATCGGTGGCTCAATCGTCAACGATGAGATTGCCGAAGTCATCGGCGGAACCGAGTTCAATCACGGCTACACCTATTCCGGCCATCCGGTTGCGGCTGCCGTTGCGCTGGAGAACCTGCGTATCCTTGAAGAGGAAAAGATCGTCGAGCACGTCCGCGACGTCGCCGCGCCATACCTCAAGGAAAAGTGGGAGGCGTTGACCGATCATCCGCTGGTGGGTGAGGCAAAGATCGTTGGCATGATGGCCTCGATTGCCCTGACCCCGGACAAGGCCAGCCGCGCCAAGTTCGCCTCGGCCCCCGGCACAGTAGGCTATATCTGCCGCGATCGTTGTTTTGCCAACAATCTGATCATGCGCCACGTTGGCGACCGTATGATCATTTCGCCGCCGCTGATCCTGACTCCGTCAGAGATCGACGAGATGTTCGTGCGTATCCACAAATCGCTGGATGAGGCGCAAACCGACATCATCGAACAGGGTTTGATGAAAGCCGCATCATAAGTGGCATTTGACCTTGTTTGGGAACTGAAACGGGCGGCTCTTTGGAGCCGCCCTTTTTCAACGCATACGTTCCAGAAGTGTCAGGCTGGGATACCCATCGGGCAAAAGCCCTTGCGCCAGTTGATAGGCGCGAACGGCGTTGATCGTATTCGGTCCCGTCCGCCCGTCGATGCCTTGTGTATCGAAACCTGCTTGGGTCAGCCGCGTCTGCAGTTCCTTTTTTTCGGTAAAACTCAGCACGCGGTCGCCGCGCGGCCAACCGGCCTGAAACGGGGCACGTCCGGACAGGCGGTCTGAAAGATGACCGATACCAATCACATATGCATCTGCCCCGTTATACGCCTCGATCACGCTGAAATTATCGAAAATCATAAGCGCAACGCCCTGTCCGCCCGCAGGTAGCAGGATCGCGGCCTGCCCATGATCCGCCACGGCTTCGCCATTCATCGCAGTCACACCCCGCGCCGCCCATTCAGATGGCAACAGAGTGTAATCTCGCTTGGCAGTAGAAAAATCGAAATCACCGGGCAGGCGCACCTCAACGCCCCACGGCAGCCCTTTCGTCCAACCATGGCGCGCCAGATAAGACGCGGCAGAGGCCAGCGCATCCGTCGGGTCATCCGACCAGATGTCGCGTCGGCCATCCCTGTCAAAATCCACGGCGTGATCCAGATACGAGGTCGGCATGAACTGCGTATGCCCCATCGCCCCGGCCCAGCTTCCGACCATGTTATGAGGGCTGACATCCCCGGCCTCAATGATCTGCAACGCGGCAATCAACTGGGTTTCAAAGAACCGCGCGCGACGCGCATCAAACGCAAGCGTGGCCAAAGATCGGATGGTGTGGTCACTTCCCCTGAAGGATCCAAAGGATGTCTCAAGCCCCCAGATCGCGGTCACAACCTCTTTTTCAACGCCGTACTGCGCCTCAATCCGGGTCAGCGTATCGCTGTGGCGCTGCAATCCTGCGCGGCCATCCGAAACGCGCCGATCCGAGACCGCCGCGTCCAGATATTCCCAAATGGGCTTTGAGAATTCCGCCTGATTGCGGTCCCGTTTGATGACGTCCTTGTCATATGTCAGACCCTCCAGAGACCGGTCCAACGTCGCAGCGGAAATGCCCTGTTCAAGGGCGCGCTTACGAAAGGCACCCAGCCACGCCTGAAACCGCGCGTTTCCTTCGGTAGACACCCAATACTCCTTGGCTGGTGGTCGAACGACCGGTCGGATCGAGACCGTTACATCAGCCGAAGCCAACTGCAAGATCTGCAACCCGTCTGACTTTTCCTGCGATTCCGCCTGCACTATGGATGCCCATAATGCAGCGGTCATGACGCCGCCTATGCATTTACGCATTCCGATTTTTCCTGATTACTGCTCATCCACAGAATAGCGCAAAACCGCGCTTCGACAAAGCGGTCATGTGTTCTGTTCGCGATCTTTTGCTTCCCGCTCGGCCCGTATCTGAGCCAGCGCTTGCCGCAACATAGGAACGCGATTTGGCCTAAAGCTATCGTCTGTTACGAACATTTCGCGCATGCGATCCAAACGAAAGACCCTGAAATCCTGTCTCAGATGGCACCACGACAGCAGAACGCTGGCGCGATCCATATAGACAATACTAAGCGGGTCCACCCTTCGGCGCGTTTCCTCGCCTTTGCCGTCCGTATAGGCAAAATCAATGGTGCGCTCGTCCCATGTGGCCCGCCGCAGATCGGCCACTTCGATTGTAGGCTTGGCCGGGCGTACAAACCGGGCGGCGGCGAGTACCGCGTGACTTAACCGATGAGATTGGCGCGACGGCAAACGGCCCTGCAGTTTTCGAAGCGCGTCACCGGCGGCTTCGGCCAACCCCGGATCACCGATCGACTGCACCTCGCGCAGGCCAAGAACCAAGGCTTCCAATTCATCATCGGTAAAGCCCAATGGCGGTAAGGTCGCGTCTTCGATCAGGGTAAACCCGAACCCCGCCTCTCCGTCAATCACTGCGCCCAAACCACGCAGCGCGCCTATGTCACGATGAACGGTACGGGCTGAAACACCCAAATCCTGCGCCAATTGCACCGATGTTTTCGGCGTTGGGCCAGAGCGTAAGGCTTGCATCAACTGGAACAGACGGGCGGTGCGGGACATAGCGCAAGTTACCGTAGTCCTAATGACAGTTTTTGTCATCAGCTCAACGTAACCAAGTGGCGTCCAACCAAGGGAGATGCCAATGTTGACCTTACTGACCTTTCCAGCCGCTTTTGGGTCTTTCAGCGCCAGCCCATTCTGCGTCAAGACGGCCCTGATGCTGCAATACTCAGGCCAACGCTGGCAGCGATCCGACTTGCTGAACCCCAGCAAAATGCCCCACCAAAAGCTGCCCGTCTTGCGCACACCGGACCGTCTTTTGCCCGACAGCGACCTGATCCGGGATTGGCTGGAATCGCAGGGCGCCGATTTCGACAAGGCGCTGACTGACGCGCAAAAGGCGCAGTCCCGCGCCCTGATTCGTATGGCCGAAGAGCATATCTATCACCACATTGTACTGGATCGTCGGGGCAACGATGAGGCATGGCCGATTCTGCGCGACACGTTCTTCACTGAAATCCCAGCGTTGATCCGCAGGCCTGTGACCAACGCAATTCGCCGGTCGGTGCTCAGGCGTCTGGACGGGGTTGGTGTATCGAGATTCTCAGAGTCCGAACGCCGAGGACGTCTGGAACGCGACCTCGAGTCGATTTCCGCGTTGCTTTGGCAATCTCCCTTCCTGATGGGAGACACCCCCACGGCAGCAGATATGAGCGTAGGCCCAATTCTGGCAGCGATGCGCGCAACACCGGTAGAAACGCCGCTGACCCGGCGAATCAAACAAGATACGCTGCTCAGCAGCTATATCGACCGCATAGAACAGGCGATTCCCGTATGATGCCCTTCAAAGACCCTGCCGTCGAAGCCTTGTTCGACGCCTTCCCCCAGAGCACCCGCAAAGGTGCGCTGGCGCTGCGGGATCTGATCTTTGAAACCGCCCAGACGCTGCCCGACACGCACCCCATGCAAGAGGCTCTGCGTTGGGGTCAACCAGCCTATCTTGCGCCCAAAGGGTCAACACTCAGGCTGGGAGGGCACAAGTCTGCCAATTTCGCTTTATTTGTGCATTGCCAGACACGGCTGATCGGCGACTATAACTCGGTCTTTCCCGGCGAAGACCGGCTGGACGGCAATCGCGCGGTCCTGTTCGATCACCCCGGGCAGATCGACGCAAACCGCCATGGTTGGCTGATTGCCAGGGCGCTGACTTATCATGTTACAGAGAAAACCAGATGAATTTGGATCGCTTTTCGCATTCAGGGCAAAGCCAAAAGGCAACTAAAAACGATACGACATATTTCTGAAACGCGTTTTCACCTCTGACGGCGTTTGCGTTCGACCTTGCGCTTGATCTTGTCTTTTTTGCGCTTGTTGCTGGCTGCCTTACGGCGAGTACCACGTTTCGCAAGGCCCCGACCACGCGGCAGGGCCTGATCGTCGATTGAGAGCAGTTCCAGTTCCAACCCGCCAGTCACCGGCGTCGCCTGTGTCAGCCGTACAGTGACTCGTTGGCCAATGGCGATGATCAGCCCGGTGTCTGATCCCATCAGCGTCCCGGCCTCGCGGTCAAAATGGAAAAATTCACGCCCCAACGAGCGCACCGGCACCAGACCGTCAGCCCCGGTTTCGTCCATCTTCACAAAAGCGCCGAACCGGGCAATACCGCTGATGCGGCCCGAGAACTCATTGCCCACCCGCTCGCTGAGATAGGCAGCCAGATAGCGGTCGGTCGTATCACGCTCGGCCATCATTGAGCGGCGTTCGGTGTCCGAGATATGGGTGGCGGTTTCGTCCAGCCGCGCGATTTCATCCTCGGTCAGCCCGTCCTTGCCCCAGTCATGCGCCGAGATCAGCGCCCGATGCACGATCAGATCGGCGTAACGGCGAATGGGCGAGGTGAAATGCGCATAGTTGCGCAGCGCCAGCCCGAAATGGCCGAAATTTTCAGGGTTGTAATACGCCTGCGCCATAGACCGCAGCGTCGACAGGTTAATCAGTTCGGCATCCTCGGTCCCGGCGGCGGCATTCAGCAGCGCGTTCAGATGCCGGGTTTGCAACACCTGCCCTTTGGCGAGGTTCAACCCCGCCGCCTGCGCCGTTTCCCGCAGGCTTTCCAGCTTTTCGGGCGCAGGTTCTTCGTGGACCCGGAACAGCAGCGGGCGGCGTTTGGCGATCAACGTTTCAGCCGCGGCAACATTGGCGAGGATCATGAATTCCTCAATCAGCTTGTGCGCGTCCAGCCGGTCGCGGAAGGCCACGCTGGTCACTTCGCCCGCATCGCTGAGCACGATCTTGCGCTCGGGCAGATCCAGCTCCAGCGGTTGCCGTTCCGCCCGCGCGGTTTTCAGCGCGGCATAAGCGGCATAGAGCGGCTTCAAGACCGTATCCAGCAAAGGCCCGGTGCGGTCGTTTGGGGTGCCATCAATGGCCTCTTGCACCTCGGCATAATGCAGCGACGCGGCGGATCGCATCAGCCCCCGCACAAAGCGATGGCCGATCTTGTTGCCCTCGGCGTCGATCTGCATCCGCACCGCGATACAGGCGCGCGGGACGCCTTCGTGTAGCGAACACAGGTCGCCCGACAGCCGGTCCGGCAGCATCGGCACCACGCGGTCGGGGAAATAGCTGGAATTGCCGCGCTTGCGCGCCTCGCGGTCCAGCGCGGTACCAGGCTGCACATAGGCAGCCACATCAGCGATGGCGACCCAGATCACATGGCCGCCGGGGTTTTTCGGGTCGTCATCGGCATGGGCATAGCAAGCGTCATCATGGTCCCGCGCATCCGAAGGGTCGATGGTCAGCAGCGACATATCCCGCAGGTCTTCGCGGCCCTTCAGGCCAACCGGTTTGGCCTTGTCCGCCTCGGCGATCACCTTGTCGGGGAAGTCATCCGGGATACCGTGCTGGTGAATCGCAATCAGCGACACCGCCTTAGGCGCGGTCGGATCGCCCAGCCGTTCGACAATACGAGCGCGCGGCAGGCCCATGCGGTTCTTGGGCCCGGCCTGTTCAGCCTCGACCAGTTCGCCATCCTTGGCTCCCAGAACGGCACCATCTGCAACCAGCCATTCGGTCGAGCCTGCTTTGTCGATGGGCACGATCCGCCCGCCCTCGGCCCCTTTGCGGAAAATGCCGACGATCTTGCGAGGGTTGGTGCCGATCCGGCGGATCAGGCGGGCCTCGTAGTTGTGGTCTTCCTCATGCACCACGGTCAGGCGGGCCAAAATCCGGTCGCCCTCGCCCAATGCAGGGTCGCTGGCGCGGGTGATCAGCAAGACGATGGGCTCGACCCCTTCGCCATGCCATTCCAGCGGACGAGCGAATAGATCGCCATCGGCGTTCGGAGCCTTCACCTGCAACACGCTGACAGGCGGCAGACGATCCGGGTCGCCATAGCTGCGTTTGCGTTTTTCCAGATGGCCCTCGGCCTCAAGCTCGCGCAGGATGCGTTTTAAGTCGATCCGCGCCGCGCCCTTGATCCCAAAGGCTTTGGCGATATCGCGTTTCGAGGTCAGGGTGGGGTTCACCGAGATCCAGTCAAGGACCTCCTGCTTGGTGGGGATACGACTCATGTATTTGGCGTAACACGGGCGTGCGACGGCGTCATGACCAAAAACGGATCAGGGTTTCAGATCGGCCACCGTGTCAACGTCTCGCAACGGGTTCAGCAGCGCCACGCGCTGACCGGGGACAGAGGACAGCGTGTCCGCCAGTGCATATTCGGTGGACCAGCGCACATTACGGAACAGGCCGCTGGGCAGCGCGCCGTATCGCTGCGCGCCCACCAGCCAATAGCCACCGTCGTGCGCAGGACCAAATGCCATCTGCGCCGCCCCCAGCGACTTGAAGGCCCCTGCAATATGAGTACGCGTAATGCCCGGAATATCTGCGCCGACCAGGCAGACCGGCCCCGGCGGCATCCCGCGCAGCATCCGGCCCATCCGATCGCCCAGATCTCCGCGCCCCTGCGCGGCGCGTGGCAGATCAGCAGGCCAGATGGGGCTGATCAGCCCCTCGCGGTCGGGCGCGACTGCCAGCACGATCTGCCAACGCGGGTCGCGCAGGCGTCGGATCAGCGAACGGGTCTGATGGCGAAACCACCACGCTGCCCCGACCATGCCGATATCGCGGCCCAGCCGGGTTTTTACCCGCCCCGGGCGCGGCTCTTTCACCATGATGACCAAACTACGCTGCATGTCAGGCGAAATAGTCCCGCAGGATGCGCGTATAGATCGCCTTGAGCTGTTCGATCTGCGCTACCTCAACGCATTCGTCCACCTGATGCATCGTGCGCCCGACCAGACCGAATTCCACCACCGGGCAGTGGTTCTTCACAAATCGCGCGTCCGAGGTGCCACCAGTGGTCGACAACTCAGGTTTCACGCCCGTTTCCGCCTCAACCGACTTGGCAACAAGATCAGGCAAAGGGCCGGGGGGTGTCAGGAAGCTTTCGCCTGAAATCTTGATCCGCAGGTCGATCTCAACCCCGAACGCCTCCGCCACCGCAGCGGCCTCGGCCCGCAGCCAATCGCTGAGGCTGGCCCCGGAATGCAGGTCGTTGAACCGGATATTCACCGCGCCGGTACATTGCGCGGGGATCACGTTGGTTGCCGGATTACCCGTGTCAATCGTGACCACGGCCAGCGTCGAGGCGTCGAAGTGATCCGTCCCCTGATCCAGTTCGTGACTGGACAGACGATCCATCAACCGCGCCATTGCGGGCATCGGATTCTTGGCCCGGTGCGGATAGGCCGCGTGCCCCTGCACGCCAGTCACGGTGAACCAGATATTCATGGACCCACGGCGGCCGATCTTCATCATCTCGCCCATCGTATTGGGACAGGTCGGTTCACCCACCAGACAAACCGACATCTTCTCGTCCGCGCGTTCCATATAGTCCAGCAACGCGGTCGTCCCGTCCACGGCGTCACCTTCTTCGTCGCCCGTAATCGTCAGGATCACCGCCCCGTCCGGAGGTGTGTCCCGCACGAAATCAACGGCAGCCGCAGCAAAGGCCGCAACACCGGACTTCATGTCCGTCGTTCCGCGGCCATACATGACACCATCTTTGATCTCGGCCCCGAAGGGCGGCATAGTCCATGCGGCCTCATCCCCAACCGGAACAACGTCGGTGTGACCGTTAAACCCAAAGCTGCGCGCATGTCCTTTCGCGCCCCAACGGGCAAACAGATTGCTGACGCCGCCCCGGTCCACGCGCGTGCACTCGAACCCGGCGTCGGACAGGGTGCGCTCAAGCAAGACAATGGCACCGCCTTCTTCGGGTGTGACCGAAGGGCAACGGATCAGGTCTGCCGTGAGTTCTACCGGATCTGTCATTTCTCGCCCTTTCTGATTGTGGCTTCGCAGGATCGCGCACAGATTCAACGAATTGGGTGAATTGCCAACCCCTACACCCCCATTTCCCGCGGCTTTTTTGCATAGGCCTCAGTTTGATATCTCAATAAAACATGCCCGTTTACCCCAAGACCATCTTGCCGCCTTGTTCAAAACTGAGTTACAGGGCGGCGAAACAGGTAAATTGACGATGAAACGAGTCCTTTTCGCTTTGATCTGCCTGACTTTCGCCGTTCTCGCACAGCAAAGCCAGGCCCAGACGCTGTCGGTCGCAACCGTGACCCGTACCCCATTTTCCTATGTAGAGGATGGGGCACAGACCGGTTTTTCGATGGATCTGCTTGCGGCGCTGTCCGAGTCCCTGAACTGGGACTACGAGATCAACCGAGTCGAGGCTTTTGGCGAAATGCTGGGGTCGGTTCAGGACGGGTCTGCTGATCTGGCCATCGCAAATATTTCGATCACCGCCTCACGCGAAACCCAGATGGATTTCAGCCAACCCATTTTCGAGGCTGGTTTGCAGATCATGGTCCCGTCTGACGCTGTGCGGCGACCGTCACTGCTGCAGGCATTGCTATCGGTCGAGTTGTTTATCGCCATCGGGCTTGCCTTTGCGATCCTTCTGGGTGGCGGCATGCTGATGTGGATATTCGAACGCCGCTCGCAACCCTATTTCGACCGCAAGTTGGACGAAGCATGGTTCCCGTCCTTCTGGTGGGCGCTGAACCTTGTGGTCAATGGCGGGTTCGAGGAACGGATGCCGCGCACCCCGTTTGGTCGGCTGTTGGGTGTTGTTCTGGTCGTATCTTCGCTGTTTATCGTATCCGTTTTCACCGCGCGGATTACCTCTGTGATGACCGTCGACGCCATCAGCGGCAATGTGAATTCGGTCAATGATCTTTACGGAAAGCAGGTTGGCACGATTTCCAATTCAACCGCAGCCAATTTCCTGAACAGGCGCGAGATCGAGTTTGTCGGCTACGACGGGTTGGACCCATTGCTTGACGCCTTCAAGAATGAAGAGCTCGATGCGGTCGTGTTCGATGCCCCGATCCTGGCCTACTTTGCCTCACATGAAGGGCGGCGGATCGCATCGGTCACCGGTGGTGTTTTCCTGCGCGAAAATTACGGGATCGCTTTCCCGACGGGCTCGCCTTTGGTCGAGGACGTCAATCAGGCGCTGCTGTCTCTGCGTGAGGACGGCACCTATGACGAGATTTATCGCAAGTGGTTCGGGGTGCGGAACTAAGGCGGCCTAAGCCGGTTCCTCATCTCCGAAAAACGGTGTCATCTGCGCGACGATAACCGCGTTCTCGTCCAGCGCGCGCTGCATCAGGGCCCGCTCATCAGGATCAATGTCGTGGCCTTGCGCCTCACGCTCGGCCAGAGTGCCATAGCCGGTCACATCCAGAGGCGCCGTGTCCGCCTGCTTCAGGATCGCCACGGTCTCGCGCACCGCCTCGGCCTCATCCACACCACTGGCGAAACACATCAACGCCGCCCCGGTCGCGCCTTCGGGCAGGCCGTCGCCATCCTTGCGACCGATCTGCACAAGCAGGGTGTAAACTTGCTGACGGGACGGTTTCTTTTGCTTTTCCATGCGGGGGCCATAGCCCCGTGCACCTTCCCGGTCAAGCGATTGCGCTGACGCATGCGCATCGTCATAGTGGCCCCGCCGTTAGTCAAAAAGGTGCTTCATGACATATCCAGATTTCATCACCGATTTTCCCAGCCTCGACGTGCCCTTCCCCGAGGACGTCGTGCAAACCGCCGTGATCCGGTCCGATGCCGGACTGGTGGCGTTTTTCACTTTCCTGAAGGATTTTGAACTGCCCCCGCATTCGCACAAGGCCCAATGGGGAACGGTAATCGAAGGTGAGGTTGAACTGACCATCGGGGATGAAACGCGAACCTACCGCCCCGGCGACAGCTATACGATCCCAACGGGCGTCGAACATGGCGGCAAAATCAAAGCCGGGTCTCGGGTGATCGACGTGTTCGAAGAACCCGACCGCTATCCGGTAAAAGGCTAACAAAAAGGCCGCAGCGCGATGCTGCGGCCCTTTTCCGGCTGGAGCGAGTTTTAATCGCGCAGCAATTCGTTGATCCCTGTTTTCGAGCGGGTCTTTTCATCCACCCGCTTCACGATCACCGCGCAGTACAGGCTGACATTGTTCTTGGACGGCATCGAACCGGCGACAACTACCGAATAGGGCGGCACTTCGCCATACATGACCTCACCGGTTTCGCGGTCGACGATCTTGGTCGACTTGCCGATGAACACGCCCATGCCCAGAACCGAGCCTTCGCGAACGATGCAGCCCTCGACCACTTCCGAACGTGCACCGATAAAGCAGTTGTCTTCGATGATGGTTGGGCCGGCCTGCATCGGTTCCAGCACGCCGCCGATGCCGACGCCGCCCGACAGGTGAACGTTCTTGCCGATCTGCGCGCAGGATCCGACGGTAGCCCAGGTATCAACCATGGTACCCTCGTCCACATATGCGCCCAGATTCACGAAAGACGGCATCAGCACCACGCCCGGCGCGATATAGGCCGACTTGCGGACCACGCAGTTCGGAACGGCGCGGAACCCAGCATCCTTCCACTGGTCCTCGCCCCAACCGGTGAACTTGCTGTCCACCTTGTCCCACCAGCCGCCGTCCTGCGGGCCCCCGGTCTGGATTTCCATATCCTTGATGCGGAAGCCCAGCAAAACCGCTTTCTTGGCCCATTGGTTCACATGCCAATCACCGCTCTCCAGCTTTTCCGCCACGCGCAATGCGCCGCTGTCCAGTGCGTTCAGCGTATCCTCGATCGCCTCACGCTGCTCGCCCGTGGTGGCGGGGGTAATTGAGTCGCGCGCGTCCCAGGCGGCTTCGATGGCGGCTTCGAGTTGAGCGTTGGACATGGAGGGCTCCCTGCAGAATCTGTTCACGTTGGTCTTGCCTATACGCAAGCAAAGGACTGGCCGCAATGCGACGCAGCAGGCACAGTTTGCGTCCGGTCGGGTCGGTTTCAGCCGCCTAGCGGGTCAGGAGAGATGTTGCCACCGCAGATAAGCACCGCCACCCGCTCTTGCGGATCGGGTTTGTAAGCGCCCGACAGCAGCGCGGCCAAAGCTGTTGCGCCCGCAGGTTCGACAAGAATCCGATGGGCGCGCCACAACACCCTCTGCGCTTCAGCGATAGCCTCGTCCGACACCAGAACCGATGTCATGCCCTGCGCCAGTCCGAAGCAGATCGACCCGATCCGCCGCGCGCCCAGCGCATTGGCCGCTATCCCCGAAACGGTGACATCCACAGGTTCCCCGGCCCTTAACGCGGCATTCAGCGCGCAGGATGTCTCGGGCTCGACCGCCACAACCTTGCGCGCCCCTTGTAGCCATGCCAGCGCACCGGCGATCAGACCGCCGCCTCCGACCGCGACCAGAATAGTGTCCGCCTGCAACCCCTGCGCGTCCCATTCGGCGAAACAGGTGCCCTGACCAGCCACCGTCGTAGGCGCGTCATAAGCGTGTATCTGCATCGCGCCGGTCGCGTCCTCATGCGCCTTTGCCGCCGTCAACGCGTTGGCGTATTCGCCCGACACCACGCTCAAATCCGCGCCCGTTTGCCGGATCAACGCGATCTTGGACGGTCCGGCCAGTTCAGGCACGAAAATCTTGGCCGGATACCCCAATGTCTGAGCCGCATAAGCCGCCGCAGCGCCATGATTACCACCCGACGCGGCCACAACACCGGCCTCGGGGACATCCATGCTGAGCAGCGTGTTGAACGCCCCCCGCGCCTTGAAGCTGCCGGTGTGCTGCATATGCTCCAGCTTCATCTCAACCGGATAGTCCAACCCTAGCGCACGGCTTTCCATCACCGGCGTGACCTGTGCATATCCGGCAATCCGGTCGGCGGCTGCTGAAATTTCGCTCTTCCAATTCATTCTTGTTCTTCCGTGACTGGCACTCTGACCGCGAACCCTATAGCTGTTTTGGAAACACGCAAGCAGGGAAACTTCACCTATGAGAGAAGACCGCCACAGCCCGTTCCGCGACGCGCAGACCGACCGCTCGACCGCGAGCGAGGTGCCGGATACGCCGCAGACCCGCTCGCCCGCCTATCGCCTTGCCTTTGCCGATGATGAATTCCTGTGCCGCGATGAACTGCGCCCGGTTCGCCTGCAACTGGAACTGCTCAAGCCCGAGATGATCATGTCCGAACGCCAGATCACCTCAACCATCGTCATGTTCGGCGGTGCGCGCATTCCGGAACCATCGCAGAAACACACCGCGCGTACAGAAACGCTGGCCGGTCTGTCGCAATATTATGACGAGGCACGCGAGTTTGCCCGGCTGATGACCGAGAAATCGAACCAGACCGGTTGCCGCGAGAATGTGATCGTCACCGGCGGCGGCCCCGGTGTGATGGAGGCTGGCAATCGCGGCGCGCTGGATGCGGGCGGCTGTTCAATCGGTCTGAACATCGTACTGCCGCACGAACAGGCGCCGAATGAATACGTGACACCCGAACTCAGCTTCAACTTCCACTATTTCGCCATCCGTAAAATGCACTTCCTGATGCGCGCCCGCGCCATCACGATCTTTCCTGGCGGGTTCGGCACAATGGATGAGCTGTTTGAATCCCTGACCCTGATTCAAACCGGCCGGATGGATCGCGTGCCCTTCCTGCTGTTTGGCCGTGAATTCTGGGAAAAGGTCATCAACTGGGAGGCGCTGGCGGATGCAGGCACCATATCGGACGAAGATCTTGACCTGTTCCGCTTTGTCGACACCGCGCAAGAGGCGGTCGAGATCATCGAGAACTGGGAACCCGCCCCGCCCCGTGACGACATTCCGGGGCGCTGAATGATGGCCCCAAAACCCGGAGAGATGCTGCACCTGCGCGGCAATGCCCTGAATGCAGGCGACCCTGTGGCGCTGCCCCTCACGCAAAGCAGCATGTACCACCTGCCCGGCGCGCCGGATAGTCTGCCCACCTATGGGCGGGTCGATAACCCAACTTGGGTGCATCTGGAACATGTTCTGGCCCATCTGGAGGACGCGCCGTGCCTTGTGTTCCCATCAGGCATGGCCGCGATCTCGGCGGCGTTCTTTGCCACCATCAAGGCCGGGTCGCGCATCCTGATCCCGTCCGACGGCTATTACGTCACCCGCGTTCTGGCGGATCGGTTCCTGTCGGGTCTGGACGTGTCCGTTACTGAACGGTCCACTACCAGTTTCACCGAGGGCGGGTTTGACGGGTTCGATGTAGTTTTTGTCGAAAGCCCCTCAAACCCTGGTCTGGATATGATGGACCTGCCCGCGATTGCCCAAGCCGTGCGCGCGGTCGGAGGGATCACGATTGCCGACAACACCACCATGACCCCTCTGGGTCAGCGGCCGCTAGATCTGGGCGTGGATGTGGTTGTCGCGTCGGATACCAAAGCGATGGGTGGGCATTCCGACCTGCTGATGGGCCATGTCGCCAGCCGCAACGCGCAGATCATGGAGCGGGTTGAGGAGTGGCGCAAAGTTTCAGGCGCAATCCCCGGCCCGCATGAGGCATGGCTGCTGCATCGCGGGTTGGAAACGCTGGATGTGCGGTTCGACCGGATGTGTGCCTCGGCGCAGGTGCTGGCAGAACGGTTGGCGGATCACCCGGCGGTAAAGTCCATTCGTTATCCCGGCCTGCCCTCTGATCCTGCGCACGCGCTGGCCAAGGCGCAAGTGGCGCGGTTCGGATTCCTGCTGTCGATCACGCTGGACAGCGAAGACAAGGCCGAAACCTTTATCAACGCCTGCCCGATGCTGCGCCCCGCCACATCCTTCGGCGGTGTCCACAGTTCAGCCGAACGCCGCGCGCGGTGGGGCGACGATGTGGACCCGGCCTTCATCCGCCTTTCAGTTGGTTGCGAACCCGTCGAAGAACTTTGGCAGGCGATCAATACCAGCCTGACTGCGCTGTGATTACTTTTTCTTCTGCTCGCGCAGCTCAGTGAACACATAGATCGGCAGCACGATGCTGGCGATCAACGCCCCCAGCCAGACCAGCAAGGTCGCCGCCAGCAGGTTCGAAATTCCACCCACGGTCAGACCGTTGGTAATCAGGTCGGTCAGCAACAGCCCCACGAATGTCACGATCAGTGCGATACCGCCCTTGATCGCGGGGGCGCGCTTTTCACCCAGCTTCAGGATCAGCGGCTCCGCGATCCACTGAACCAGCGTAAAGACGATCACCACAACGATGAACGAAATCGGCCGGATCGCGAATTCGGGCAGCAAAATCGCGGCAAGCAACAACCCGATGGCGTTACCGACCAGCAGGGCCAGAATGGACTTGAGTCTGCGCGTCATTGAGGTCTCCGTCAGCAATCAATTAGAAACATGAAGATATTAGCAGAACTAAGCAATTTAGCGAGGCGTTTCAAAAGCCCCTTCCTTTTGGCCTGTTGAAATCGCATGATAAAACGGAACTATCAAGATCAGACCCCCACCGATGAGAGGTGAGATGAGCGACGATCCTTACTCCGTCCTTGGTGTTGCGAAAGACGCCACCGCTGCCGAAATCAAGAAAGCCTATCGGCGTATCGCCAAGGAATGTCACCCAGACCTGAAACCCGGCGACGCCGAGGCAGAGGCCAAGTTCAAAGCTGCCGCTGCTGCCTATGACCTGCTGAAAGATCCCGACACACGCGCGCGATACGACAATGGCGAGATTGACGCCTCGGGTCAGGAACGCGCCCAGAAGCAATATTACCGCGACTATGCCGAGGCCGCTGGAAACCCCTATCGCGGGCGGGCTGCGGACCCGGACGATATGTCCGACATCTTTGCCGAGTTCATGCGGGGGCGCGGTGGCTTTGGCCAGCGCACTCAGGAGTTTCACGCGCCCGGCCACAATCGCGGCTACAGCCTGCAAATCAGTTTTCTGGATGCTGTGTTCGGGGCAAGTCAGAAGCTGACGCTGCCCGATGGCGACCGGATCGAGGTCAAAATTCCGGCGGGCATCACCGATGGCCAGACAATCCGTCTGCGGGGCAAAGGCGATCCCGGCTTTGGAGAAGGGCCGCCGGGTGATGCTCTGGTCACGGTTTCGGTCGCGCCGCATCCGGTCTTTGACCGTCAGGGGGACGATATCCACATCACTCTGCCCATCTCGATTGATGAGGCCATATTGGGTGGAAAAGTCCCTGCACCAACGATTGATGGTGGCGTCAATGTCAGCGTCCCTGCAGGAACCAGCAGCGGCAAGACGCTGCGGTTGCGTGGCAAGGGAGTCAAAAAACGCGGGTCATCTGAACGGGGCGACCAGTTGATCGAACTGACTGTTGCCCTGCCAGACGAGATAGATGCAGACCTGAAAACTTTCTTCGAAACATGGCGCGAAGCCCACAGCTATGACCCGCGCAAAGGAATGCCGTCATGACACGCACCCTGACCGAAGAGGAACTGATCACAACCGTTGCCCGGCTGACGTCGACCCGGCTGTCCGAATATCTCGCCGCCGAAATCGTCATCCCGGAGCAGACAAACCGGGGATTGGTATATCACACTCTGGATGTGGCGCGTCTGGAGCTGGCCTGTGAATTGCACGAGCAATACGACATGGAAACTGACGCGCTGGCCATGATGATCTCGTTGATTGACCAGATGCACGGGTTGCGTGCTGAACTGCGCGAGGTTCTGAGCGCGGTCCAAGCCCAGCCCGACCCCGTGCGGCAAACCCTGATCGAAGTAATCGGCGCGGCGCGGTTCGGCCCCAGGTGACTGGTCAGTTACCGACCACGTATTCCTCGGGCACGAAAAAGGTATAGTCACGATCCGCGACGGCCTCGTGACAATCGTGGCAATAGGCGACGTTATCTGCGCGATCCCCCATTGTGTCGCCAAACAGGGACCCGTCCGGCATGACCATGATATAGCGCCAGTCAGCCGTTTCCGGACTGGTGCCTTCGGCCAGTTTTTCCATGACGAACAACGCACCGGGATGGGTGTTTCCTTCGTCCGTCACGGTCATGCTGTCCTTGGCCAGCACCGACCCGATCGGCAGTTTTTCACCTTCCTGCAAAGTCCCATAATTGTGCGCCATACGGTTTGCATAGCTGTTCACGAACCGCTGCCCATGCGTCGCTGATATATAGGGCGCGTCATTGAACAGAGGCCAGTTCTGGTAATTTCTCAACTGTTCAAACTGCGCTGCCGCATATCCTTGCGCCATTCGCCTTTGCAATGATGTGTAGATTTGCAGCGCTTCTTCCTTTGACAACTCTGCCGGGTTTTCAATCGCCAGATGCGCATCCTCCCCCCCGGACTGAGCCAGCGCCTGACCCGCATCAATAATTGCAAATGAAAGTGCGTAAATTAAACAAAGTCTTAGTGCTATCAAACGAGAAAACATACTGATCGCCCAAATGGTCAATTCGTTCAGTTGAAAGCCGCGTGCCGTGCAAGAGCAACAATAGCGCTCTTGAACAATCGCGCCATGTCCGGGTACCTACCTTCACCGCTTTGTGTGCTTGAGTGAAGGCAAATGCCGAGTCTAGATCAGACAAATATATCAAACTACGCATGCAATAGACAGCGTTTGACGCAGAAAATCTGGCAGAGGATGGCATAAATTTAGGGCTTAGTTCCCGTCCAGGCCCGCTTCTGCTGCGATCTGCTTGCGGGATTTTCTGGCGCGTTCGGTGGCCGATTTCAACTGGCCGCAGGCCGCCATGATGTCTTCACCGCGCGTTTTCCGTATCGGCGACGCGTATCCCGCCTGATAGATGATGTTCGCAAAGGCCCGGATGCGGTTGTTCGAGCTGCGTTTGTAGGGCGCACCGGGCCATTCGTTAAAGGGGATCAGATTGATCTTGGCCGGGATTTTGTGGCGCTTGATATGGTCGATCAGACGATGCGCGTCATCATCACTGTCATTCACGCCATCCAGCATCACGTATTCGAACGTGATCCGTTCAGAATTCGACGCATTGGGATAGCTGGCCAAAGCGCCCAGCAATTCCTCAATGTTCCAGCGTTTGTTGATGGGCACCAGTACGTCGCGCGTCTCGTCCGTGGTGGCGTGGAACGAGATCGCCAGCAGGCATCCGATTTCTTCGGCAGTGCGCGCAATCTCAGGCACAACGCCCGAGGTCGACAATGTGATCCGGCGACGTGACAGAGAAATGCCTTCGGGGTCCATGGCGATCTTCATCGCGTCGCGGACATTTTCGAAATTGTAGAGCGGTTCACCCATGCCCATCAGAACGATGTTCGACAGCAGGCGTGTTTCATCCTTGGGCGCGCCGGGGGTGGGCCATTCGTCCAGATCGTCGCGCGCCATCATAACCTGACCGACGATTTCCGCAGCGGTCAGGTTGCGCACCAGTTTCTGCGTGCCAGTGTGGCAGAAGGAACAGGTCAGCGTGCATCCGACCTGAGACGAGATGCACAGCGTGCCGCGATCTTCCTCGGGGATATAGACAACCTCGACCTCATGCCCACCGGCGATGCGGCACAGGTATTTGCGGGTGCCGTCTTCGGACACCTGACGGGTCACGACCTCGGGGATTTCGATGACGAAATGCTTGGCCAGTTGGGCGCGATACGCTTTGGCAAGGTTTGTCATCTCGGCGAAATCGCGCTTGCCCCACTGGTAAATCCACTGCCAGATCTGACCGGTGCGCATCTTGGCCTGCTTTTCCGGCGTGCCATGGTCGATCAGCGCCGCGCGCAACTGGTCACGGGTCAGCCCGACAAGGTTCACTTTCCCCTCGGGCAATTTGCGGGGGATCGTCATGACGTCTTGAGTGATCGGCGCTTTGGGCGACATGGGCTATCTCGGCAGATTCTGGCTTGGGATGCGCCTCTATATAGGACCCAGCGCAAAGATCAAAAGGAATCGTACAGATCAATTTGCAAGACGCAGCAGTTCGTCCACGCGCACCCGGCCAAGCTCAACACGGCAAGAGCTGATGCCGATGCCTGTCCCCGACCCGCCCCCATACGATGCACCCACTGCTTCGCACTGCGCGTCCCTGTATCTTATCCACGCATCTTGCGACGCTTCCAAGGCAGGCTGGACGACAACGCGTTGCGTCACGTCGTCCAGTTCTTTCGCGGACTGCATCGCAATGGCATAACTTGTCTCCAGTGCCAGTTCGACGCGCTGTTCCATGTCGCCGACACATGTTCCGATTTCGACCTGGGAACTTGCGTCCCCACACTCCAAAGCAGGATCCGCCGCTGCGGAGGACGAAAGCAACAAGACGAAAAAAGCAAAACGCATGACCAACCCCCTGAAATCACTGGTGCGGCAATTGCTATAATAGCACGCAATCGGCAGCGACCCCAAACGCGTGTTGGCCGCATCAGCTGGGCTTATGCGGCCGATGCCCTAAGGTTTGTTCGGACTGAGTTGTGCCGCCGAAAGACGCTCAGACCCCGGCAGGCAGGATATCACAGTCCGAGGCGTCCAATGTTTTCACCGGATCATCCGGGCCGCATTGGTCCCCGGTTACTGGGTAGGTATCTGCTTCTTTTTCACACGCACCAAGAAACACGGTGGCCGCCATCAACAACGCAGAAAGGGATTTGTTCAGCATCTGCAGGTTCCTTCATCATTACTGAACCGATGAGTTCAGAAAATGAGGCTCCTCGCTTTGATACGGATCAAATTGACGGTCAACACCCGGCAAAAGAGAACCCAGCTAAATGACGGGGCGATCTGCCGAACAAACCTATTGGTTGGTGCAGCGCTTTTCTGCGTCTTCAATCGCAGCCGTGAACCCCAGCAACGAGAACGTGTCCTTGGTCTGCGTGCCACGCTCGGACCGGGCCGTCAGGACAGCTTCGGTGCCGCGCTTCATAGCTGCAACCACTTTGAGGTCTTCGCCTTCAGTTGCGGGCCATGCCCATTCGCCTTCGGTGATAAGCTCGAACTTGGTGCCGTCAACGTCCAGGTTAACAGTTGAACCAGCTGCAAAGGGATAGCCGCCGGTGAACGTGACTTGACCCTTCACTTCGGCGTTGGGGCGGTAAAAGACGAACAACAGGATGTCGCTGCGGCGGACCGACACAACACGCCCACCGCGTGTGTTTACCGTTTCTTTCGGGGCGGATACGCTCCAGCATTCCGTGGGATCATCCTCGACGAACACGCTCCAGTCAGTTTTGGCTGCAACGCGATTTGTGCTGGTCGCCTGCTGAGCGGTTGCTGTTGTAGCCATCCCTGCCACGCAAAGACCCGCGATCACGCGGACAAGCTTTGATCCCATTGTCCAGCCTCCTAGCTCGACCTAATACCTCATACCCACCGAACATGCCTGCGAACCCTGCCTGGTTCGTCTGTGAGTTGCGTAATCCGGTGATTGCCGACATACACACACTAACGCAGGTTTCGCCACAGGCGAAAGGGCGATTGGCAGAATTTTGCGCATGTTACGGAGGGTCCAGATGACGCAGCCGGTACCAATGACAGAACTGTGGCGCGGCCCCTTGCTGGAGAGCCTGCATCTGGGCCACGCGGTGATCTGCGATGACAGCGGCCAGATCGTGCAAAGCTGGGGCGATCCTGACGCGGTGATCTATCCGAGATCCTCGGCCAAGATGATCCAGGGGCTTCCGCTGATTACATCCGGGGCGGCGGCGAAATACGGGCTGAATTCGGAACATCTGGCACTGGCCTGCGCGTCCCACAGCGGCGCGCACATCCACACGGATCGGGTGTCGGCCTGGCTGGATCATCTGGGCCTGACCGAACACGATCTGCGCTGCGGCCCGCAAGAACCGCAAGACATGGCGGCACGCGACGGCTTGATACTGGCGGATGACACACCCTGCCAGATTCACAACAACTGCTCTGGCAAGCATTGCGGGTTCCTGACCGTGGCCCAGCATATGGGGGCCGGGCCAGAATACCTTGAGATCGACCACCCCGTGCAACAGGCGTGCCTGTCAGCCATCGAAGAAACAACCGGCGAGACCAGCCCGGCCTATGGGATCGACGGTTGCTCGGCCCCCAACTTTGCAACCTCGCTGGCTGGGTTGGCGCGGTCGATGGCACGGTTTGCCAGCGCCGCGGACCGGTCGGATCGCGCCAGCGATGCGGCGGCGCAACTGACGGCTGCGATGATCAAACATCCTGAACTGGTTGCCGGGGAAAGCCGCGCCTGCACCGAATTAATGCGCGCCATGGGTGGCCGTGCAGCTATCAAAACCGGGGCTGAGGCCGTTTTTGTTGCAATACTCCCGGAGAAACGCATGGGGGTCGCGCTGAAGATCACCGACGGCACCACGCGGGCCAGCGAATGTGCCATTGCCGCCATTCTGGTCAGCCTTGGTGTGCTGGAGGCCGATCACCCGGCCACCCGTAAGTTCATGAACGCCATACAATACAGCCGTCGTGGTCTGGAATGCGGGCTAATACGCCCAGCGCCGGGTTTCCCCGGCTAGGCGTTACATCTCGATCTCGTGTACCTCGGCCACCTCGACCGAGCCTGAACCGTTCACCACCATCGGGCAGCCCTTGGCCATCTCGGTTGCGGCATCCATGCTATCGGCCTTGATGACAGTAAAGCCCGAGGCCGGGTTTGCGCCGCCATTGTCAACCACACCACTGGAGCTGACCGTATAGGACTGACCAACCGGGTTTCCCGGGATTTCAAGCGCCGCGCCCATATTCTGGAACCAAGCGCCCCAGGCGGCCATGGTCGCTTCGATCTCGGCCGGGTCGGTCGGAGTATGACCACCGTGATAAACAAAAAGAAATTGCGGCATTCTTTCCTCCCTACTGAAATCTAATTCAACTGCGCAGCAAGCTTGTTGAGCGTCGAGGTCCAGCCTTTTTCATGGTTGGCTGCGATATCGTCGTCACCCAGTTCGCGGTGATCAATGATCAACCGTGCGCCTTGGCCAGCGGCTTCAACGAATAGCGTCACGTGACTTTCCGCGCCGCGCCGATCCTGATCGTCATGCCAGCCCCACGTAAACCCGACGGATTTGGGCGGATCAACGTGTGTGACCTGCCCCGATACCTTGAACCGCTGGCCCTCTGCGTTCTGCATCACCGAATACCACGGGCCAAGGCGTGAAAAATCCAGATTGTGTTCGGGCACATGCACGCCTTCCGGCCCCCACCACAGCAACAGCTTTTCTGCATTGCTGATCCAGGCAAACAGGTCCTTGGGGTCTATCGGGAACTCTCGCTCCAGTTTCAGGTCGGCCATGACTGCTCCTTTTCGATAGCGTCGCCCAGACGATCAAGGCTGCTTTCCCAGAATTGCCGTTTCGAGATGGTCCATTCAGCAACGGCCCGCAGCCCTTCGGCCCGGATGGAATACATGCGCTGCGTCCCATGCACACGCTGCTGAACCAGACCCGCCTCACGCAGCACCTTCAAATGCCGCGAGATCGCAGCACCGGACATGCCGCGCCCTTCGATCAGGTCACCGGCAGGCAGTTCTCCGTCTTGCATTAACTGTTCGACGATCGAAAACCGGGTGGCATCGGACAATGCGGAAAAAGCGGTCAGAAGTGTGTTCATAACCGATTATTAACATTTTTGTTAAATTTAGAAAAGCCCAGATATCACGCACAGACAAAATCGGACCGAGCGTATCCTTGCACGTATAGCAGAGCAGTCAAATCACCGTGGTTGACCCGAACATCGCATTTCTCGGCGACTGAGGGCTTGGCATGCAGCGCGACACCCGTTCCAGCGCGGCCCAGCATCCCAAGATCATTTGCACCGTCGCCCACGGCAATCACGTCCTCCTCAGACAAACCCAGCCGCGCCGTGATCTGCTCCAGGGCGTCTACCTTGGCCTGCCGTCCCAGAATTGGGTGCTGAACGTCGCCTGTCAGTTTGCCGTTCTCGGCCAGCAGGGTGTTGGCCCGGTTTTCATCGAAGCCCAAAACCTCTCCGACTTTTGCTGTGAAGGCCGTAAACCCGCCTGAAACAAGCGCTGCGTATCCGCCGGTTGCACGCATGGTCGCGACCAGTTCCTGACCGCCGGGCATCAGGGTAATCCGTTCGGCCAGCACTTTGGCGATCACGGCCTCGTCCAGACCTTTCAAAAGACCGACGCGTTCAGTCAGCGCGCCTTCGAAATCCAGATCACCGTTCATCGCGCGGGCGGTGATATCCTTGACACGGTCGCCGACGCCCGCTTCGTCCGCCAATTCGTCGATACACTCCTGCTGGATCATGGTGCTGTCCATATCGGCCAGCAGCATCTTTTTTCGCCGTCCTTCGGTGGGCTGCAGGACGAGATCAACACCCATCTTCTGCAAATCCGCCCAGACGTCCCATTGATTGTCCGGCGTCCGA
Source organism: Ruegeria sp. HKCCD7251 (assembly GCF_013031165.1). Lineage (NCBI taxonomy): Bacteria > Pseudomonadati > Pseudomonadota > Alphaproteobacteria > Rhodobacterales > Roseobacteraceae > Ruegeria > Ruegeria sp. HKCCD7251. Next base: position 170,246 of record NZ_WPZC01000006.1, read on the forward strand.
GTAACCGAAAACTCGGCCGCCTCGTTCGGGCTGAGCCAAACGATGTCGCCCCCGCCCCACGCATTGCGCAACGAGTCCACCAGTGTCTGGTTCAGCGTCGGCGCGTCGGGGTTGGTGATCAGTGTGGCAACGTACATCTTCGGTCTCCTGCAAGCTGCCCTGCGCATATCGCAGGTGCAGCATTTTCGCCAGAGACAGATTGATGCGGCCTAGCCCAGAATTCCCGGCAACCGCAAACCATGGTCGCGTGCGCAATCCTTTGCGATGTCATAGCCCGCATCCGCATGTCGCCACACACCCGAGGCCGGGTCGTTCCACAACACACGCTCCAACCGCCGTGCTGCATCCTCGGTTCCGTCGGCGCAGATCACCACGCCAGCGTGCTGACTGAAGCCCATGCCAACACCGCCGCCATGGTGCAGCGATACCCATGTCGCGCCACTGGCCGTGTTGATCAACGCATTCAGCAAAGGCCAGTCACTTACCGCGTCGGATCCATCCAGCATCGCTTCGGTTTCGCGGTTGGGACTGGCGACCGAGCCGCTGTCCAGGTGGTCGCGTCCGATCACGACCGGGGCTTTCAACTCACCATTGGCCACCATCTCGTTGAAAGCCAAACCCGCGCGGTGCCGGTCCCCCAGCCCGATCCAACCGATACGGGCAGGCAACCCTTGAAATGCGATCCGATCTCGGGCCATGTCCAGCCAACGATGGAGGTGCTCATTCTCGGGGAACAGTTCCTTCATCTTGGCGTCGGTCTTGTAGATATCCTCGGGGTCACCGGACAGCGCGCACCAGCGGAACGGACCGATCCCTTTGCAGAACAGCGGTCGGATATAGGCAGGAACGAAACCGGGAAAGGCAAAGGCATTCTCCAGCCCTTCATCCTGCGCCACCTGTCGGATGTTGTTACCATAATCCAGAGTCGGCACGCCTGCGTTCCAGAAGTCCACCATCGCCGCAACGTGCTGCTTCATTGATGCGCACGCGGCCTTTTCGACCGATTTAGGGTCTGTTTCACGCTTATCGCGCCATTCGGCCATCGACCATCCCAAGGGCAGATAGCCGTTGATCGGGTCATGTGCACTGGTCTGGTCAGTAACGATGTCAGGGCGCATCCCACCGTCGGCCATACGGTGGTAAATCTCGGGGAAAACCTCAGCAGCATTGCCCAGCAAACCAACCGATTTCGCCTCTCCCGCTTTAGTCCAGCGGTCGATCATCGCCAATGCCTCGTCCAGAGTGTCGGCCTTTTCGTCCAGATATTTTGTCCGCAGGCGGAAATCGATGCTGTCGGGATTGCACTCGACCGCCAAACAACAGGCCCCGGCGAAAACAGCCGCCAAAGGCTGCGCGCCGCCCATGCCGCCCAGACCGCCGGTCAGAATCCATCGGCCCGTCAGATCGCCGCCATAGTGCTGGCGTCCAGCTTCGGCAAAGGTTTCATAGGTGCCCTGAACGATGCCTTGCGTGCCGATATAGATCCACGACCCCGCAGTCATCTGGCCGTACATCATCAAGCCCTTCTTATCGAGCTCGTTGAAATGGTCCCATGTCGCCCAATGCGGCACGATGTTGGAATTGGCGATCAAGACGCGCGGCGCATCCTTGTGCGTGCGGATGATGGCCACAGGTTTACCAGACTGGACGATCAGGGTCTCGTCCTCCTCCAGATCCTTTAGGCCAGCCACGATCCTGTCGAAATCCTTCCACGTGCGCGCCGCCCGTCCGATACCGCCATAAACCACCAGCTCATGCGGGTTTTCGGCCACATCCGGATGCAGGTTGTTCATCAACATCCGCAGCGGGGCCTCGGTTACCCAGCTTTTGGCATTCAACTCGGGGCCGGTCGGCGGATAGACATCGCGGGTGTTTTTACGCGGATCGCTCATGTGTGGGCTCCTGTGTTGGTGAGTTCGCCTGAAAGCGCCAGTTCGTTTAAACGGGACAACATATTGCGCAGATGAGGTCGCACGGCTGCGGCCCGGTCATCCCGCCACGTCCAGGGGGGTGTTTCGTCCATATAGGCCCGCTGTGCGATTTCCATCTGGATCGCGTGGATACCCTCGGACGGGCGGCCGTAATGGCGCGTCGTCCATCCCCCCCGGAAGCGACCGTTCAGAACGGATGAAAACCCGTCCGCCTCAGTCGCGAAGTGATGCACAGCCTGCTCAACAGCGGGATGACAGCTCTGGCCGACATTTGTGCCTGTATTGAACACCGGCAATTCGCCTTCAAACAGATAAGGGATCACCGACCGGATCGAGTGGCAATCGAACAGGATTGCAACACCGTGGCGATCGCGGACCCGTTCCAACTCTTGCCGCAAAGCATCGTGATAGGGTGCGTGAAACGCCAGCCGCCGGCTTTCCGTTTCCTCCGCCGAAGGAGTCTGACCCTCGGCCCAGATCGGGTGCCCGTCAAAATCTGTCAACGGGACAAGCGTCGTCGTGTTTTGCCCGGGATACAGCGACGCCCCATCCGGTGCGCGATTGGCATCAACGACGTAGCGATGGATGTTGAATTGAACGACGGAAACCCCGTCAAAAAGGCCATCATAGAGCCTGTTTATGTGCCAGTCGGTATCGCTAAGCCCACGGCCGGTATCATTCAGGCGCGCCGCGATATCGGCGGGTACAAATGTCCCGCCATGAGGTTGCCCCAGCACGATCGGCCCGTCGCCCTTTAGGACGTTGACCACTTGCATCAGTTCAGCCCCGGCATTGGGGTGCCTACCGCGCGCAGGATATCCCCACCTGCAACCAGCTTTTTCGCAGCTTCAAGGTCCGGGGCAAGATAGCGATCATCCTTTAGCGGGTCGATGTCCGCGCGCAGACGCTTGATGACCTGCTGCAACGGCACGCTGGTCCTCAGCGGAGCGCGAAATTCCACACCCTGAGCAGCGCACAGCAATTCGACCCCCAGAATATAGCTTAGGTTGTCCACCATCCGCATCAGACGCCGCGCCCCGTGTGCAGCCATCGAGACGTGGTCTTCTTGGTTGGCAGATGTTGGAGTGCTGTCTGTCACGCAAGGGTTCGCCTGATGCTTGTTTTCGCTCATCAACGCGGCTGTGGTGACTTCGGCGATCATAAGGCCCGAGTTCAATCCCGGCTCGGGCGTCAGGAAGGGCGGCAGGTCAAAGCTGAGCGCAGGGTCAACCATCAAAGCAATACGGCGCTGCGCAATCGCGCCGATTTCTGACAGGGCCAGTGCGATCATATCCGCCGCAAATCCCACGGGTTCGGCATGGAAATTCCCACCTGACAGAATTGCGTCCTCAAGCACCAACGGATTATCCGTGGCGGCGTTGGCCTCAATCCCCAGCGTGGTCGCCGCCTGACGCATGACATCCATCGCCGCGCCAGTGACCTGTGGCTGGCACCGGATGCAATACGGGTCCTGCACGCGGGTGTCCCCGTCACGATGGCTCTCACGGATTTCGGACCCGGCGAGAATGGATCGCATGGCACCTGCGGCTTCGGTTTGCCCACGATGACCGCGCAGGGCGTGAATCTCGGGCCGCAGAGGGGCGGTAGATCCCATTATCGCGTCCGTCGAAAGCGCTGAAATGGTCAAAGCGTTCTGGGCTGCACGCCAGGCTTCGAACAATCCGGCCAGCGCGTATGCGGTTGAGAATTGGGTGCCGTTAATAAAGGCCAACCCTTCTTTTGGTCCAAGCTCAACAGGCTCTAACCCGACCGAATTCAGCGCTTCGCGCCCGGGTAATAGGCTGCCGTCTACGTCGGCCTCACCCTCTCCGATAAACACGGCTGTCATATGCGCCAGCGGTGCAAGATCGCCAGAAGCGCCTACAGACCCCTGCGCAGGCACAACCGGAGTAACCCCGCGCTCTAGCATATTTTGCAACAGCTCGATCAAGTCCCAACGCACACCCGACGCTCCGCGCCCGAACGAGATCAGTTTAAGCGTCATCATAAGCCGGGTAATGCGGCGGGGCACAGCAGACCCGACGCCACAGCAATGGCTGAGGATCAGGTTACGCTGCAGCTTGGCGGTGTCATCCGCCTTGATCTTATGGCTGGCCAGCTTGCCAAAGCCGGTATTGACGCCATAAACGGCGGCTTCTCCTGCGGCGGCCTCACGAACACGTGCCGCTGCCGCATCGACTGCCGGCCTGCACCCGTCTTCCAGAAAAGCCGAAGCCTGCGTCCAATAGACCTCCGCAAGATCAGACAGCGAAACCTGTCCCGGCACCAAAGCGTAGCGCGTCATGCCTGACCTCCGGATATGCGCGTATGCAGGGGGTTGAATCCAATCCGGTACGGCAACTCTGCCGGATGCTGAACATCCCACACTGTCAGATCGGCGCGCTGACCTACAGCGATCGTGCCGGTATCCCGAAGCCCAAGCGCGCGGGCCGCATTCCGGGTGACCCCGGCCCATGCTTCTTCGGGGGTCAGGCGGAACAGGGTGCAGGCCATGTTCATCGTCAGCAAAATGGACGCCAACGGTGACGACCCCGGATTGCAATCCGTCGCCAGCGCGATAGGCACATGACTGTCTCTTAGCATCTGCACCGGAGGAGCCTGCGTTTCCCGCAAGGTGTAGAACGCCCCCGGCAAAAGCACCGCTACGGTGCCCGCTTCCGCGATTGCCGATACGCCATCCGCGTCCAGATACTCGATATGATCAGCGGACAAAGCCCCGTATCTGGCCGCCAGTTTTGCGCCGCCAAGATTTGAAAGCTGTTCGGCATGCAGTTTAACGGGCAACCCAAGGTGCTTGGCTTCGTCAAAAACAACGGTGATCTGGTCTGGCGAAAAGGCTATTCCTTCACAAAAGCCGTCTACCGCATCCACCAACCCCTCGGCCTGAGCCGCGCGCAGGGTTGGAAGGCAAACGTCATACAGATAGTCGTCTGGCCGGCCCGCATGGTCAGGTGGCACAGCATGTGCGCCCAAAAAGCTTGTTCTGACCCGAACCCGGCGAGCCTGCCCGATCTGACGCGCCACGCGCAGCATTTTCAGTTCGGTTTCAGTATCCAACCCATAACCGGATTTGATTTCGATGCAGGCGACACCTTCGGCCATCAATGCATCCACGCGCGTCAGGGCATCGGTCAATAGCTCTGCTTCACTGGCCTGTCGTGTCGCCGTGACCGTCGAAAGGATTCCGCCCCCCGCGCGCGCAATCTGTTCGTATGAGGCACCGTTCAGCCGCATCTCGAACTCTGCTGCCCGGTTGCCCCCGAATACAATATGCGTGTGGGCGTCAATCAGGGCCGGTGTCATCAATCTGTCCCCAAAATCCGTGCTTGGCCACGCCTTATAATGCTGGGGCAAGGCTAACTTGGGGCCGAACCACGCAATTCTCTCACCTTCGACCGCAACCGCCATTTCCCGGCCCAAACCGTATGGCTCAGACCCCGGCATCATCGAGGCCACCTGAGAACAGAAAAGGACCGATTGTGCCGCCATGACGATTCCTTGGGGTTCCCGTTGCAATTTGCTATTTCGTATATGTATAAATATTTAAAGTCTATACAAATTGGAATGCCTATGTCGGTCCATGCCAAAACTGCCTTATTAGGCTCTGATTGGGTCCACGACCTTTGGGTCAAGGTCGAGAATGGCCGGATAACGCAGCTACAAACCGGGGTCGCGGCCAAACCGGATGACGTGCGCGTCGATGTTCTGTTGCCAGCCTTAGCAAACCTGCACAGCCACGCCTTCCAAAGGGCCATGGCAGGCATGACCGAAGTGCGCGCAGCCGGACGCGAAAGCTTTTGGACGTGGCGCACCCTGATGTACCGCTTTCTGGACAGGCTAACCCCGGAACAGATTCAAGCCATTGCAGCATTGGTCTACATGGAGATGCAGGAGGCCGGATACGCGTCGGTGGGTGAGTTTCACTATGTCCACAACCAACCCGGTGGGCAGCCTTACGACTCGCCTTCCGAACTCAGTCAGCGCATCTTTGCCGCCGCAAGTCAGACCGGCATCGGATTGACACATCTGCCGGTGCTCTACACCTATGGTGGCGTGCGGCAGGAGCCTTTGACCGGCGGGCAATTGCGATTTGGCAACTCGACCAATCAGTTTCTGAAACTGGTTGAAGACTGCCAAAAGGCCCTACCCCATGCGGATTCTGTAATCGGGGTCGCACCCCACTCACTGCGTGCAACCACAGTGCAGGACATTCGGGCCGTACTCGACGAGCGGCCAACCGGTCCTGTTCACATGCACATCGCCGAGCAGGTGCAGGAAGTCTCCGCCGTCGAAGCCGCCCTTGGTGACCGTCCATTAAGCTGGCTGCTCAGCAACTTTGACGTGGATAGCCGCTGGTGCCTGATCCATGCCACGCACATGACCGACGAGGAAACACAGCGGCTGGCACGATCCGAGGCCGTGGCAGGGCTGTGCCCAATCACCGAAGCCAACCTTGGGGACGGTATCTTCAACGGGGCGGAGTACATCAGCAATCGTGGGCGGTTCGGGATCGGATCAGACTCAAACATCCGAATCTCACTGTCCGAAGAGCTTCGGATGCTGGAGTATTCGCAACGCCTCCGTGACCGGGCGCGCACCATTATGGTTTCGCCAGAAGGGTCGGTTGGCCACGCCCTTTACACAGGTGCGGCCTGCGGTGGCGCGCAGGCGCTGGCACGTGAGGGAGGGGAAATTGCCGTAGGCAAGTTAGCAGACCTTGTTGCCATCGACCAATCGCACCCGACGCTGTGTGCCTTGCGCGACGGTCAGGTGCTGGACGGCCTGTGTTTTGCAGCCGCCGATGGGCTGGTGACAGATCTGTGGTCGGCAGGGCGCCATATGGTGCGGCAAGGGCGGCACATTCATCGCGATCAGATCATCCCTGCGTACCGGGAAGCGATTGCTGAACTGCTGAGTGAACTCTAAGACAAGGTACCAAACCCGAGGCCACATGACCCAATCCACCGAAAACACCAGCTACAAAGACATCAAGAAAACCGTTCTGGCACGTATTCGGTCCGGTGATTGGCAGCCGGACTCGCTGCTGCCGAATGAATCGGAACTTGCCACCGAGTTTTCGTGCACCCGTACCACCGTCAACCGGGCGCTGAGGGAACTGGCCGAGGAAGGATATCTGGAACGTCGCCGCAAGGCCGGAACGCGGGTCTTGAGCGCACCGCAACGACAGGCGCGCTTCACCATCCCCATGGTGCGGGACGAGGTTGAGGCGTTGGGCGGAACCTATCGCTATGCGCTTGTATCCTGCGATCAGAAAACAGCACCCGACTGGTTGACCGCGCGGCTTGCCCTATCGCCGGGTCGGGACGTCATGCATGTGCGCTGCATGCACTATTCGGGCAACACCCCATTTCAGTACGAGGACCGCTGGATCGTTACCGACAGCGTACCGCAAGTGAAGCAGGCGAATTTTTCGGAGATCGGCCCGAATGAATGGCTGATCCAGACCGTGCCTTTCACCAATGTGGAACTGACCTTTCTGGCCAGTCGCGCCGATGCAGCACTGGCTGATTTTCTGGATGTCGCAGAAGGTGAGCCGGTTTTTACAGGTGAACGCATCACGTGGCTTGAGGGGCGACCGGTTACCTTTGCCAAGATGTATTTTGCAGCCGGGTACCGCATGACCACTCAGTTCTGAGAGGGTCAGGGTTTTCGCAATTTTGACTTTACCGCCCCTGCAATCCAAGCCAGATTCAGAACCGGATATTCCGGCATAAGGGACTGATGGCATGGGCAACCCGCTCTATGATCGCTTGTTTGGCATTCACGCGGGCAAAGACACCCCGTTCCTGCAATTGCCGGGTGGCCAGACACTGACCCATGCCGCGTTTCTGGACATGGCGGCACGGATCGCGAACGCACTGACCGGATATGGCCTGGAGCCCGGAGACCGGGTTGCCGTTCAGGTGGAAAAGTCGCCCGAAGCCTTGGCCGTCTATGCGGCCTGTGCGCAAACCGGATTGGTCTTTCTGCCGCTCAACACGGGGTACACGGTTGGCGAGCTGACCTATTTTATCGAAAACAGCAGCGCGTCGCTGGTCCTGTGCGATCCCCGAAACGAGGCAGACCTTGCGCCAATCGCCCAAGCACAAAATGCGCGGCTTGAAACTCTGAGTTCTGACGGCACAGGCAGCCTTATGCGGCGTGCGCTTGGCATGTTGCCCGCCTTTGAGCCGGTTCGACGGACCGAGGATGACTTGGCGGCTTTCCTTTATACTTCGGGCACGACCGGACGATCCAAGGGGGCGATGCTGTCACAAGCCAACCTGCTGTCCAACGCAGACACTTTGGTGCAGGAATGGCGGTTCACCCGCGACGATGTGCTTTTGCACGCGCTGCCGATCTTTCACACACATGGGCTGTTTGTGGCGACGAACGTGGTGCTGGCATCAGGTGGGTCGATGATATTTCTGCCGAAATTCGATCTGGACGACGTGCTGCGCCTGATGCCGCAGGCCACCTCCATGATGGGCGTCCCGACCTTTTACACGCGCCTGCTGGCCGATGACCGATTTACCGGCGATTTGGCGCAGCACATGCGGCTGTTCATTTCAGGATCGGCCCCCCTGCTTGCAGAAACGCACGAGCGGTTTGAGGCACGCACTGGTCACCGCATTCTTGAACGTTATGGCATGACCGAAACCAACATGAACACGTCCAACCCCTATGACGGGGAACGCCGTGCCGGAACAGTTGGCTTTCCCTTGCCGGATGTCGAGCTCAAGGTCACCGATCCGGACACCGGCGACGCGATGCCTCAGGGTGAAATTGGAATGATCGAGGTGCGCGGCCCCAATGTTTTTCAGGGCTATTGGGGCATGCCGGAAAAGACAGCCGCCGAATTGCGCGACGATGGGTTCTTTATCACGGGTGATCTCGGGCACGTGGACGCGGACGGGTATGTTCATATCGTCGGGCGCGGCAAAGACCTGATAATCTCGGGCGGATATAACGTTTACCCAAAAGAGGTAGAGCTGGTGCTGGATGATCAACCCGGCGTGCTGGAAAGCGCCGTGATCGGCGTACCGCACCCGGATTTTGGCGAAACCGTTCTGGGTATTCTGGTGGTGGAACCGGGCCAAACACCGGATATCGCGTTGATTCAGGCAAATGTGCAAAAAGAACTGGCCCGTTTCAAACATCCGCGCAAGCTTATCGTGCTGGACGAACTGCCCCGCAATACGATGGGAAAAGTTCAGAAAAACATACTGCGGGAAAGGTATCAGGACTTGTTCACACAGGCATAAGCGGCATCCGCCCGCGATCCGTCAAAAGCCAGCACTGCCGCCCTTGGAACACGGCTGACGACAGTGGATGACCGTAGCCAGCACCCGTATCCAGATTGACCCGATTGCCGCAATGTTCAACCTGATCCACCGGCGTATGCCCATGCACGATCAGCCATGGATGCGCATTCATGTCCCTAAGGAATTCGTGCCGAATCCAAACCAGATCATTCTCCGACTGCTGATCCAAGGGCACCCCGGGGCGAATACCGGCATGCACAAACAACAGATCATCTTCCGTGTGGTAAGTCGGCAAGGCATTGATGAAATCAAGATGCGCTTGCGGCACTGCATCACGCGCGCGTTCATAAGCCTGATAGATACGGTCTGTATCGTCGATCATAACCCCGTAAGAGGCCAGGGTCTCGCGCCCACCCAGACGCGGGTGCAACCAGTTGAGCGTGATCGGAAGGTGCGTGTCGGCGATCTCGGCGTCTTGGACGAACCGCGCCATCATCCTGTCGTGGTTTCCTTTGACCATCACCCAGTTCCGCCCTGCGCGCCGACCTTCGATCAATAGGTCAAGCACGCCGCGACTGTTCGGCCCCCGGTCCACGTAATCCCCCAGAAACACGACACGCGCATCGGGACCGCCATCTTTCTCGATCCGCGACAGCGCATCCTGCAGCATATCAAGCTGCCCATGGATATCCCCGACGGCGTAGATTGGTGTCGTCACTGCAATGCCCTTTCTTAGCGCGCCGCGTGTGCGGCCTATGATGGTCAGCGAAAAAAGACAATGCCCGCACTACCTGAGCGCGGGCATTAAATTTGTTGTCCGTTTAAAGATGCTTACGCAACGTCGAATTTCAGCGGCTTGATCTGTGTGAACAGACCGGTTTCCGCCAATTGCGCTCGCGCCTCGGCCGGAACAGGCTCATCCACGTACAGCAAGGCGATGGCCTCGCCCCCGGCCTCGGACCGGCCCAGAGTAAAGTTTGCAATGTTGACGTCGTGGTCGCCCATGGTCCGACCCAGTGCACCGATGATGCCGGGCACGTCCTCGTTGGTGGTGTAGAGCATGTGCGAACCCACCTCGGCGTCGATATTGATGCCTTTGATCTGGATAAAACGCGGCTTACCGTCGCTGAAAACGGTACCACCGATAGACCGCTCGCGCTTTTCTGTCACGACGGTCACTTTGATGTACCCTTCGAAGGCGCCCGATTTGTCCTGATTGGTGGTCGAGATCTTGATCCCCCGTTCTTTGGCTACAACCGGCGCTGAAACCATGTTCACCTCGGGATTGAATTTCTTCATGATCCCGGCCACGACCGAACAGTTCAGAGCCGCCAGGTTCATCTCAGCCGCGACACCGTCATACAGGATGTTGATCGCCTTGATCGGCTCATCCGTCATCTGGCCAATGAAGCTCCCCAGATGCCCGGCCAGTTTGATCCACGGCCCCATGATCTTGGCTTCTTCAGCCGTCACGCTGGGCATGTTCAGCGCGTTTTCCACGGCACCGGTCAGCAGATAGTTCGAGATCTGTTCGGCAACCTGCAGCGCGACGTTCTCCTGCGCCTCGGTCGTTGCAGCACCCAGATGCGGTGTGCAGACCACGTTGGGCAGATTGAACAGCGCGTTTTCCTTGGCTGGTTCTTCGCTGAACACATCAAAGGCCGCGCCCGCAACGTGGCCCGATTGCAGCAGGTCAGCCAGCGCGTCCTCGTCGACCAGACCGCCACGCGCACAGTTCACGATGCGCACGCCCTTCTTGGTCTTGGCCAGGTTCTCACGGCTGAGGATGTTGCGGGTCTGATCCGTCAAAGGCACGTGCAGGGTGATGAAATCGGCCCGCGCCAGCAACTCATCCAGCTCGACCTTTTCGACACCCATCTTTGCGGCTTGCTCTTCGCCCAGATAAGGGTCATAGGCGACCACTTTCATCTTAAGACCCAGCGCGCGTTCACAGACGATCCCGCCAATGTTGCCTGCACCGATGACGCCAAGCGTCTTGTTGGTCAACTCGATCCCCATGAATTTCGACTTTTCCCACTTGCCCGCATGGGTCGAGGTGCTGGCCTCGGGGATTTGCCGCGCCACGGCGAACATCATCGCAATTGCGTGTTCGGCGGTGGTGATCATGTTGCCAAAGGGCGTGTTCATCACGATCACGCCCTTCTTAGACGCCGCTTCCTTGTCGACATTGTCGGTGCCGATCCCGGCACGACCGATGACTTTCAGATTGTCGGCTTTTTCCAGCAGGGTCGGCGTGACCTTGGTGGCCGAACGGATGGCAAGGCCGTCATATTGGCCGATCACCTCGGCCAGCTTGTCCTTGTCCTTGCCCAGATCGGGCATGAAATCCACGTCGATACCGCGATCGCGTAAGATCTGCACGGCTGTTTCGCTGAGCTTGTCAGATACGAGTACTTTGGGGGCCATATTCTCTGGTCCTTTAAAAAGTTTTACGGGTGGCGGGCTGAAGCCCGCCCTACGTTGAGAGGGGGTGTAGGCCGGGCTTCAGCCCGGCACTTGCGGTTCAGGCAGCCTCAGACTGTGCCGCGATCTCGGCTTCAAAGGCCCAGGCCAGCCACGGCAGCATCGCTTCGATATCCGAGGACTCGACAGTACCGCCGCACCAAATCCGCAGGCCCGCAGGCGCGTCGCGATAGGCACCGATGTCCAAGGCGATATTCTCGGCCTCAAGCCGCTTGGCCACGGCTTTCGCAAAAGCTGCACCGTCCTGAATGCGCCCATCTGTGAATTTCAGGCAGACCGAGGTGTTTGACTGCGTCGCCAAGTCTTCGGCCAGATTGGCGATCCAATCGTTCTGGTCGCAGAAGGCGTGCACTGCACCCGCATTGGCATTGGCGCGGGCGATCAACCCTTGCAGGCCGCCAACTGAACGCGCCCAGTCCAGCGCGAACAGGTAATCCTCGACCGCCAGCATCGAAGGCGTGTTGATCGTAGCCCCTGTAAAGATACCGTCGATCAGCTTGCCACCCTTGGTCAGGCGGAAAATCTTCGGCAGAGGCCATGCGGGGGTGTAGCTTTCAAGCCGTTCTACCGCGCGCGGGCTGAGGATCAGCATCCCGTGCGCAGCCTCGCCACCCAGCACCTTTTGCCAGCTAAAGGTAGTCACATCCAGCTTGTCCCACGGCAGGTCCATCGCAAAGGCAGCCGAGGTTGCATCACAGATCGTCAGACCCTGACGATCATCCGCGATCCAGTCGCCATTGGGCACCCGCACGCCCGAGGTCGTGCCATTCCACGTAAACACCACGTCATTGGCGAAATCGACCGAAGTCAGATCGACAATCTGTCCATATTCGGCGGTCTTCACCTCAGCGTCGATCTTCAGCTGCTTAACCACGTCGGTAACCCAACCGGCGCCAAAGCTTTCCCACGCCAGCATTTCGACCTTGCGTTCACCCAAAAGCGACCACATCGCCATCTCGACCGCGCCTGTGTCGGATGCGGGTACGATGCCGATCTTGTAATCCGCCGGAATGCCCAGCACCTCGCGCGTGCCTTCGATGGCCGCCTTCAGCTTATCCTTGCCAACGGCGGCACGGTGCGACCGGCCCAGCGCGGCATCGGCCAGTTTAGTCAGATCAAATGTCGGAGGTTTGGCGCAGGGGCCCGAGGAAAAACGCGGATTGGCCGGCCGCGTGACCGGTTGTTCAATGCTCATGTGTATTACCCTTCCAGATACACGCCCCTCGTTGGGGAGGGGTGTCCCGCCGCCACACCTAGAAAGCCCGCCGCGCTGCAGCAAGCGGAAAAGACGCTTCAAAGTCGGAAAACGACATTCAATTTCGCCCGATCCGCAGTCATGAGTTTCCGATAGGCGAAAGATTTGCAGTCCGTTAACGCGACTCGGTGAGCTTTTGACTAATTTTTAGGCAGCTCCCCTCGGACCGCAACGGAAAGGGCCCGGAACACTTGTGATCATTCTGAAGCACAGTGAAAAGGTCCCATGCCCGATACCCTGACCATTGTCGTTGTTGAAGAAGACCGCGAGCGTGCGATTGCCATCGTCGACGCGCTCAAGTCGTCCGGGGCTTATGATGTGCATGTGATCGGCAATGTCTCCAGCCTTGCGCGCAAGATAGCCGCGCTGGTGCCCGATGTGGTGCTGATCGACATCGACAACCCGACCCGTGACATGCTTGAGGAGCTGACGCTGGCATCCGGCCCGCTGGAACGGCCCGTGGCCATGTTCGTGTCGGGCGCTGCCGGTGATCTGGCCTCGACCGCGATCGAGGCTGGGTTGTCAGCCTATGTGGTCGACGGGATGCAGCCGGACCGCTTGAAGCCCGTGCTGGACGCCGCCATCGCGCGGTTCCAGATCGTGCGCCAGATGCGCCGTGAACTGGCCGAGACCAAGCGCGCGCTGGAAGAACGCAAAGTAATCGACCGCGCCAAGGGCCTGCTGATGAAGGCGCGCGGGGTTGAAGAAGAAGAGGCTTATGCCCTGCTGCGCAAAGCCGCGATGGATCAGGGCCGCCGCGTCGCCGATGTGGCCGAGGCGCTGGTCACAGCCTCGGGGCTATTGTCATGAACGCCGTGACCCTGCCCGTTGCTTATGTTCCACTGGTGGACGCCGCCCCCCTGATCGTGGCGCATGAAATGGGCCTGGCCCGCGCCGAAGGGGTCGAGCTGGACCTGATCGCAGCGCCTTCTTGGTCGTCGGTGCGCGATATGCTGGCCTTTGGGCGGGTTGATGCGGCGCACCTGCTGTCGCCGGTTCCCGTTGCGATGGCATTGGGGCTGGGCGGGGTGACGCAGCCTTTGTCCGCTGTGTCGGTCCTGTCGGTAAATGGAGATGTCATCGGCGTCAGCCGCGCATTGGAGACCCGCCTGCGCGACACGGGATACGGGTTCGATTTCCGCGATCCGTTCAAGGCGGCCGCAACGCTGGCCTCGGTCGCGGACGGGCCACTGGTTTTTGGCGTGCCCTTCCCTTTTTCGCTGCATGTGGAACTGCTGCATTGCTGGCTTGAAGCCACCGAACTGTCCAAAATCGCTGTCGAGGTGCGCACCATCCCGCCACCGCTGATGGCGCAGGCCTTAGCCGAAGGCGATGTAGATGCGTTCTGCGTGGGGGAACCCTGGGGCTCGGTCGCGGTGGAATCGCAGGCAGGGGCGTTACTGCTGCCCGGTCAGGCGATCTGGGCCTTTGCGCCGGAAAAGGTGCTGGCCGTGCGCACCGACTGGGCGGATACCGAGCCGCACCTGCTGGGCAAGCTGATGCGGGCCGTCTGGCGCGCCGGGCGTTGGTTGGATCAGCCGGGCAGTCACACCGCCGCCGCCGAAATCCTTGCGCGCGATACCTATCTGAACCTGCCCTCGGAACTGATCGACCGGGCGCTGTCGGGTCGGTTCACGATCACCGGGCATGCCGAGCAGCGCGAGGTGCCGGGGTTTGTCGAGTTTCACGACGGGGCCGCGAATTTCCCGTGGCGCAGTCAGGCCAAGTGGATCGCGCATCGTCTGGCTCAGAGATACGGTCTGGATCCCCATCTGGCGCTGGCGCAGGCAGGCAGCGTGTTCCGCAGCGATATCTACCGCGATCAGATGGTCGGGCTGGGCGCCGATCTGCCCGGTGCGTCGGAAAAGCTGGAAGGCGCGATTCGCGGCACCACGCCCGTTGCATCCCATAACGGACAGCTATCGCTGAAACGGGATGCGTTTCTGGACGGGCGCATTTTTGACCCACAGGATTTCTGACGCCCAAGAATTAGGCAGAACCGCGCCCCATAGTGCGCAATCGCAGCATTTAACGCCGCGTCGCAGCAAAATCACTTGAACGGCACCGGCGCATTTACCACTGTGAGCCCATCGGTACGCAATGGCGTGTGCCGCAAGAATTCCTCCCAAAGTTTGGGAACGACTGAGCAAAGCCGCTCACACTCTGACCACTCCTCCCGGTCAGAGCGTGCAGCGGCTTTTTGTTTTTCACCCCTCCCGGATGGCCGGGACCAAAAAAGGGACAGACCCACATGAAGAAATTGCTTGCAGGCCTTGTCGCCACCACCGCCCTGCTTAGCCCGGCGCTGGCTGAAACGCTGGAGCTGGAAAAGGACGAACTGACCTTTGGCTTTATCAAACTGACCGACATGGCCCCGCTGGCAGTGGCTTATGAGAACGGGTACTTTCTGGATGAGGGCCTGTTCGTCACGCTGGAAGCGCAGGCCAACTGGAAAGTGCTGCTGGACGGTGTGATTGACGGGCAACTGGACGGCGCGCATATGCTGGCCGGTCAACCGCTGGCCGCAACGATCGGTTATGGCACCGAGGCGCATATCATCACCCCCTTCTCGATGGACTTGAACGGCAACGGCATCACCGTTTCGAACGAGGTCTGGGAAGAGATGAAGCCCAATATCCCGAAAATGGACGATGGCCGCCCGCAGCACCCGATTTCGGCCGAGGCTCTGGCCCCGGTGGTCGAGAAATACAAATCCGAAGGCAAGCCCTTTAACATGGGCATGGTTTTCCCGGTATCGACCCACAACTACGAACTGCGCTACTGGTTGGCGGCAGGTGGTCTGCACCCCGGTTACTACAGCCCTGAAAACGTGACCGGTCAGATTGGCGCGGATGTATTCCTGTCGGTGACGCCTCCGCCGCAGATGCCCGCCACTTTGGAGGCAGGCACCATCTACGGCTATTGCGTTGGTGAGCCGTGGAACCAGCAGGCCGTGTTCAAAGGCATCGGCGTACCGGTCATCACCGATTACGAGCTGTGGAAGAACAACCCCGAAAAGGTTTTCGGCATTAATGCCGAGTTCGCCGAGCAGTACCCCAACACCACCCGCGCCGTCACCAAAGCTCTGATCCGCGCCGCGATGTGGCTGGATGAAAACGATAACGCCAACCGCCCCGCTGCGGTCGAGATGTTGAGCCAGCCGGAATATGTGGGCGCGGATTATGACGTGATCGCGAACTCGATGACAGGCACGTTTGAATACGAGAAGGGTGACAAACGTGAAGTGCCCGATTTCAACGTGTTCTTCCGCTATAACGCGACCTACCCGTTTTATTCGGACGCCATCTGGTACCTGACCCAGATGCGCCGCTGGGGCCAGATCGCCGAGCCGCAGACCGATGCGTGGTATGACGAGGTCGCCAAGTCCGTCTATCGCCCCGACATCTATCTGGACGCTGCGAAAATGCTGGTCGACGAAGGCTTGGCCAACGAAGCCGATTTCCCCTGGGACAGCGATGGCTACAAAGCCCCCACGCCTGCCGAGGATATCATCGACGGCATTCCCTATGACGCCCGCCAGCCCAACGCCTATCTGCAAAGCCTGCCGATCGGCCTGAAGGGTGAGCAGGTCGTCATCGGCACCGAAGTTCAGGGTTAACGCCCCCTCGCCCCGGCCCGTTTGGCCGGGGCTTCCCCTTCCAAACAGAATTCCACCCCCGCCTGGCGCTGATCGACCGGGCCAGGAGACCGCAAGATGACAGCCATCAACCACGATACGCTATCCGCTGATGCTGAACGCGAGGCCCGCCGCGCCCGCCTGTTCACCCGGATCAACGCCGCCGATAAATGGTTTCAGGTTCTGGGCCTGGCCTGGATCACCCCGATCCTCAAGGCTGGCGCAGGCGACAACCCGCGCGCCCAGATGGGCGAGATTTGGCGCCTGCTGGTCGTACCGCTGCTGGCCATCTTCGCCTTCCTGCTGATGTGGGGCACGCTGGCCCCCAAGGTGCAGACCTCGCTGGGGGCCGTCCCCGGCCCGGCGCAGGTCTGGTCCGAAGCCGTCAGCCTGCATCAGGACGCGCAGGCCAAGGCCGCCAAAAAGGCCAAGTTCGAGGCGATGGTCGAAAAGCGTAACCAGAAGTTCATAGACGCAGGCCAGCCTGAAAAGGTCAAAGAGGTCGCCTATACCGGCGCGCCCAGCTATTACACACAGATCTGGACCTCGATCAAAACCGTGTTCTTCGGCTTTCTGATCGCAACTATCGTGGCCGTTCCGCTGGGTATCGCTGCGGGTCTGTCGCCCACCGCAAATGCGGCGCTGAACCCGCTGATCCAAATCTTCAAACCGGTCTCGCCGCTGGCCTGGCTGCCCATCGTGACCATGATCGTCTCGGCCGTTTACGTCACCAATGACGGCTGGTTCGCGAAGTCCTTCCTGATCTCGGCCATCACTGTCACGCTGTGTTCGCTGTGGCCCACGCTGATCAACACCTCGCTGGGTGTGGCGTCAATCGACAAGGACTTGGTCAACGTCTCAAAAGTTCTGAAAATGAACACCTATACCAAGATCACCAAGCTGGTGCTGCCCTCGGCCCTTCCACTGATCTTCACCGGCCTGCGTCTGAGCTTGGGCGTTGGCTGGATGGTCCTGATCGCGGCCGAGATGCTGGCGCAGAACCCCGGTCTCGGCAAGTTTGTCTGGGATGAGTTCCAGAACGGCTCCTCCAGCTCGCTCGCCAAGATCATGGTGGCTGTCTTTACCATCGGCATCATCGGCTTCCTGCTGGATCGCGTGATGTATGCGTTGCAGTCGCTGTTTACCTTCTCGAACAACCGGTGACCGATATGGCTGTGATCGACTTCAAGAATGTCAGCAAATCTTTCGGTACCGGCACCGCTGCGACGGATGTACTGAAAGACATCAACCTCTCGGTTCAGGAAGGTGAGTTCGTGGTGCTGCTGGGCTTTTCCGGCACCGGCAAGACCACACTGATCAACCTGATGGCGGGGATCGAATTCCCCACCAAGGGCAGCGTCACCTTCCGCGACAAAGCCATCACCGGCCCCGCGCCGGAACGGGGGGTGATCTTCCAGAACTACTCGCTGATGCCGTGGCTGACGGTGACGGGCAATGTGCGGCTGGCAGTGGATGCGGTTTTTACCAAGATGCCCAAACCTGAAAAAGAGGAAAAGGTTGCCCATTACATCCGCATGGTGGGCCTGAGCCACGCCGCCGGTCGTCGCCCCGCCGAATTGTCGGGCGGGATGCGTCAGCGGGTGAACGTGGCCCGCGCGCTGGCGATGGACCCCGAGTTGCTGCTGCTGGACGAACCCCTGTCGGCGCTGGATGCCCTAACCCGAGGCAATCTGGCGGAAGAAATCGAAAAGATATGGGAGTCCGACCGCAAGACCTGTGTCCTGATCACCAATGACGTGGACGAGGCGATCCTGCTGGCCGACCGCATCATCCCGCTGAACCCCGATGGCACGCTGGGGACCGAATTCAAGGTCTCGATCCCGCGCCCGCGCGACCGGTCGGCGATGAATCATGACGAGACGTTCAAGGCCCTGCGCGGCGAGGTCACGAAATACCTGATGGATGTAGGGATCGAGGCCAAGGTCGAAGGCACCAAGACCCTGCCCGACGTGACCCCGATCCATGGTGTTCCGGCTGCGGTGAAGGAGGCACAGTCGGGTCTGATCGACGAGCGCTATCTGGATTTCAGCCAGCTGCACAAGGTCTACCCCACGCCCAAAGGCCCGCTGACCGTGGTCGAGGATTTCAACCTGAAACTTAACCGAGGCGAGTTCATCTCGCTGATCGGCCACTCGGGCTGTGGCAAGTCCACGGTGCTGACCATGGCCGCAGGTCTGAACGAAATCTCCAAGGGTGCGATCAAGCTGGACGGCCGCCACGTCGAAGGCGCGGACCCAGAACGCGCCGTGGTGTTCCAGTCGCCCTCGCTGTTCCCATGGCTGACCGCCAAGGAAAACGTCTCGGTCGGTGTGGACCGTGTGTACCCGCGCGCCAGCCAGGCCGAGCGGCAGGATGTGGTGGAATACTATCTGGAACGGGTCGGTCTGGCCGACGCGATGGACAAATCCGCCGCCGATATGTCGAACGGGATGCGCCAGCGTGTTGGCATTGCACGCGCCTTTGCCCTGTCGCCGAAACTGCTGCTGCTGGATGAACCCTTCGGGATGCTCGACAGCCTCACCCGGTGGGAACTGCAAGAGGTTCTGATGGAGGTCTGGTCGCGGACCAAAGTGACCACCATCTGCGTCACCCACGATGTGGACGAAGCCATCCTGCTGGCCGACCGCGTGGTGATGATGACGAACGGCCCGCAGGCCACCATCGGCAAGATCACCAATGTCGACCTGCCGCGCCCGCGCACCCGCAAAGCGCTGCTGGCCCATCCTGATTACTACGAATACCGGCAAGAGGTTTTGGATTTCCTCGAGGAATACGAGCACGGCGCAAAGCCCAAGCCCAAATCCCCTGCCCCCAAAGCCATTGCCGCGGAGTGAACTGATATGAAACAGAAATTGGTTGTCATCGGAGCCGGCATGGCCTCGGGCCGGGTGCTGGAGCACCTGACCGACGCTGCCCCCGATGCGTTCGACATCACCCTGTTCAACGCCGAGCCACGCGGGAACTACAACCGCATCATGCTGAGCCCAGTTCTCGCAGGCGATCAGACCTATGAAGAGATCGTCACCCATGACGACACTTGGTACGCAGAGCGCGGCATCACCTGCCGGTTTGGCGAGAAGGTCGTCAAAATCGACCGCGACCTGAAAGTGGTCGAAGGCGAAAACGGTCACGTTCCCTATGACAAACTGATCTTCGGCACCGGGTCGAACCCCTTCATGATCCCGATGCCGGGGCACGACCTGGACGGCGTGATCGCCTATCGCGATCTGGAAGACACCGAACAGATGATGGGCATGGGCACGGGCAACAAGGTCGTCGTGATTGGCGGCGGCTTGCTGGGGCTTGAGGCCGCCGCAGGCATGGCCGCGCGCGGCGCTGACGTGACCGTGGTGCATATCATGGGTCACCTGATGGAGCGTCAACTGGACCCTGCCGCAGGGTATCTGCTGAAGAAATCGCTGGAAGAAAAAGGCATCACCGTTCTGCTGAATGCCAAATCGACCGAGATCGCGGGCAAGGATGGCAAGGCCCGGGCGCTGCTGTTGGAGGACGGCACGGAATTGCCCTGCGACCTGTTGGTGATGGCTGTGGGCATCCGCCCCAACACCGCGCTGGCGCAGGAAACGGGCCTTGCCGTGGGTCGGGGTATTCATGTCGATGACCAAATGATCACCTCGGACGCCGATGTCTATGCCGTAGGCGAATGCGTCGAGCATCAGGGCGAGGTCTTTGGCCTTGTCGCGCCGCTCTACGATCAGGCCAAGGTGCTGGCGCAGACCCTGCTGGGCGAGGACGCAGCGTTCAAACAACGTTCGCTCTCGACCAAGCTGAAGGTCACCGGCTGTGATTTGTTCAGCGCCGGAGATTTTGCCGAGGGCGAGACCCGCGAAGACATCGTGTTCCGCGACCCGGCGCGCGGCGTTTACAAACGGCTGGTGCTGGAAGGTGACAAGCTGGTCGGCGCGGTCATGTATGGCGACACCGGTGACAGCAACTGGTTCTTCGGCCTGATCCGCAATGGCGAGGACGTATCCGAGATGCGTGAGACGCTGATCTTTGGCCCGGCCTATCAGGGGGGCGGCTCTGCGGACCCTCTCTCAGCCGTTGCAGCATTGCCGCCTGAGGCGGAAATCTGTGGCTGCAACGGCGTTTGCAAATCCGACATCACCACAGCCATTGCAGATGGCGCAACCGATCTGGGCGCGATCCGCGCGACCACCAAGGCCAGCGCCTCTTGCGGGACGTGCACCGGACTGGTCGAACAATTGCTTCAGGTCACACTGGGCGATGACTTCCAGATGCCCACCGCCCAACCGATCTGCGGTTGCTGCGACCTGACCCACGAAGACATCCGCCGCCTGATCAAATCGCAAGAGTTGAAAAATCAGGAAGCCGTCTGGCAGGAGCTGGGCTGGAAGACGCTGAACGGTTGCCATGTCTGCCGCCCGGCGGTGAACTACTACCTGCTGGCCGACTGGCCAGTGGAATATCAGGACGACCCGCAAAGCCGTTTCGTCAACGAACGCAAACACGCCAACATTCAAAAGGACGGCACATTCAGCGTCGTGCCCCGTATGTGGGGTGGCATCACCAACCCGGCAGAACTGCGTGCCATCGCAGATGCGGCCGAGAAGTACGATGTTCCCACGGTCAAAGTCACCGGCGGGCAGCGTATCGACCTGCTGGGCGTGAAAGGCACGGACCTGCCCTATATCTGGTCCGATCTGAACAAGGCCGGGCTGGTCTCGGGCCACGCGTACTCCAAGGGTCTGCGCACGGTGAAAACCTGTGTCGGCACCGATCACTGCCGGTTCGGGACACAGGACAGCACTGGGCTGGGCGTGAAGCTAGAGAAGATCCTCTGGGGCTCTTGGACGCCGCACAAGCTGAAGCTAGCGGTTTCGGGTTGCCCGCGTAACTGTGCCGAGGCGACGTGCAAGGATATCGGCGTGGTCTGTGTCGACAGTGGCTATCAGATCAGCATTGGCGGTGCCGCTGGCATGGACGTCAAGGAAACCGAGTTGCTGGTTCAGGTGCCCACTGAGGATGAGGCGATCGAGGTCGTCATGGCCGTCACTCAGGCCTATCGCGAGGGCGGCAAGTATCTGGACCGCCTGTATAAATGGATGGCGAAGGTCGGCCTCGACTGGATCAAGGAAACCGTGGTGGATGACCTCGACAACCGCCGCGCACTGGTCGAGCGGTTTGAACTCAGCCAATCCATCTATCGCAAAGACCCGTGGGCAGAACACGCCAAAGAAGCCCAACGCTTTGCGCCTATCGCCGATCTGACATTGGAGGCCGCAGAATGAGCTGGATCGACATCGGACATATCGACGACATCCCCCTGCGCGGCGCACGCGTGGTGAAAACGCCCGTTGGCTGCGTTGCCCTGTTCCGCACGGCTGAGGACGAAGTCTTTGCCGCTTCGGACACCTGCCCGCACAAGGGCGGCCCCCTGTCAGAGGGCATCGTGCATGGGCAATCCGTCACTTGCCCGCTGCACAATTGGGTGTTCGACCTGAACTCAGGGCAGGCGCAGGGCGCGGATGAAGGCCAGATCGCCACTTATTCGGTACAGTTGGACGGCGAACGCATCCTGCTGGACAGCACCTCATTGGGGCAAAGGAGCGCCGCGTGAAAGACCTGAGTGCCTGCGCCACTCGCTCAACCTGCCCCTATTGCGGGGTGGGTTGCGGTGTTCTGCTGCAACCGGATGGCGTGGGGGGCCTGACCGTCACCGGCGACCCGGATCACCCGGCCAATCAGGGGCGGCTGTGTTCCAAGGGTTCGGCCTTGGCCGAAACGGTGGGCCTGTCGCAACGGCTGCTGTCGCCCGTAGTCTCGGGCGAGCAGACCGGCTGGGACGATGCCCTGCAACTGGTCGCCGACCGCTTCCGCGACACCATCGCTGAACACGGGCCGGATTCGGTGGCTTTCTATGTCTCGGGCCAGTTGCTGACCGAAGATTACTATGTCGCCAACAAGCTGATGAAAGGCTTTATCGGCTCGGCCAATATCGACACGAATTCGCGGCTGTGCATGGCATCGACCGTTGCGGGCCACAAACGCGCCTTTGGCACCGACACTGTACCCGGCACATATGAAGATCTGGATGAGTCCGATCTGGTCGTGCTGGTCGGGTCCAATCTGGCCTGGTGCCACCCGGTTCTGTATCAGCGCCTGATGGCGGCGCGGCAGGCGCGCGGGACCAGGATCATCGTGATAGACCCGCGCCGCACGGCGTCTTGTGACAGCGCCGACCTGCACCTGCCCTTGGCGGCGGGCAGCGACGTGGCGCTGTTCAATCACCTGCTGACACAGATCGACGCCGCTGGGCTTGTGGATACGGATTTCCTGACCCACACCACCGGCATTCAGGCGGCGCTGGACAGCGCGCAGGCCGATGACGTCTCAGTCACAGAATTGAACCCCGACGATATCGCGCAGTTCTGTCAGATGTGGATGGGCACCGAAAAGGTCGTGACGATCTTCAGTCAGGGCGTGAACCAATCCAGCGCGGGTAGTGACAAGGTCAACGCGATCCTGAACTGCCATCTGGCCACGGGGCGCATCGGCAAGCCCGGGTGCGGCCCGCTGTCAGTCACCGGTCAACCCAACGCCATGGGCGGGCGCGAGGTCGGCGGGCTGGCCAATATGCTCGCCTGTCATCTGGATATCGAAAACGCCGATCACCGCGCCGCCGTGCGTGATTTTTGGTCGGCCCCGACCATGCCCGAGGCTCCGGGCCTCAAAGCCGTCGACCTGTTCCGCGCCGTGTGCGACGGCCGCATCAAGGCGCTGTGGGTGATCCATACAAACCCCGTGGTGTCGATGCCCGAGGCCAACGCAGTGCGCGACGCCATCGCCGCCTGTCCGTTCACCGTGGTCTCGGACATCACGGCGCGTACCGATACGGCGCGACTGGCCGATGTGCTGCTGCCCGCCGCCGCATGGGCCGAGAAAGACGGCACCGTCACCAATTCCGACCGCACGATCAGCCGACAACGCTCGGTCTTGCCTGCACCCGGACAGGCCCGCGCGGATTGGGACATTCTGGCCGAGGTCGGACGTCGGATGGGTTGGGCCTCGGCTTTTGATTACCAAACGCCCGGAGAGATTTTCCGCGAATACGCCACGCTGTCTGGTGTGGCTGCCAAGTTCGGGCGCGATTTCGACATCTCGGGCCTTAGCGATCTGGACGCGGCGGGCTATGACGCTCTGGAGCCGACGCGCTGGCCCATTACCGCCAACCGGCAGGGCGGGCGGTTTTTTGCGGATGGGCAGTTCTATCATCCTGACGGCAAAGCCCGGCTGCTGCCGGTCACATGGCGCGCGCCTGCGGCCAAGACCGAACCACGCTATCCGTTCTGGCTGAATACCGGGCGACTACGCGATCAGTGGCACACGATGACCCGCACTGGCCTGTCCGCGCGCCTGTCCGCGCACCTGCCCGAACCGTTTCTGGACATCCACCCCGACGATGCGCGCGACAAGGGAATAGACCCCGCCGATTTGGTGCAGGTTTCCAGCCCGCATGGTACATCCATCCTGCGGGCGCGGATCACTCGTGATGTCACCAAAGGGCAGGTGTTTGCGCCCATCCACTGGACAGGGGAAACCGCTCCTTCGGCCCGGATCGACACTGTGGTTGCGGCGGCGACGGACCCAGTATCGGGGCAACCCGAAAGCAAAGCGTCCGTGGTGAACATCACCCGGTTCAACGCCAAATGGTATGGGTTTGCGGTGTCGGATCGTGAAATGACGCCTGCGTGCGAATATTGGGCGCAAACACCCACCAAATCCGGCTACCGCGCGGAATTGGCAGGGTCCGAGAGCGTCAGAGATTGGCAAACTGCCGCGCGCAACCTGTTTGGGCTGCCTGGCGCCGACGTCACACTGCTTGAGGACCCGGCACGCAATTTGGCGAGGCTTGCGTTTCACGAAAACGGGCGTCTGGTGGCGGCCTTGTTCGTCGCACCTGAACCGGTGGCCGTGATGCGCGACTATCTGGCGACGCTGCCGCAGGTCCCCGACCTGTTGTCTGGTCGTGCACCTGCGGACCGGCCCGACCCCGGCCCGGTACTGTGTTCCTGTTTCGACGTAGGCGTGAACACCATCCTCACCGCCGTCGAAACCAAAGGTCTGATGACCGTCGAAGCCATTGGCGACGCGTTGCAGGCCGGAACCAATTGCGGATCATGCCGCCCGGAACTGGCAAGCCTGCTGGCGTCAGCGCACCAGAAAGAGGCCGCCCAGTAACCCTAGAAGCGCACAGACTCGCCAGTCTCCAACGCCTGCTGCGCGGCCAGACCAATGCGCACGGCCCACATCCCGTCCTGCAAGGTTACCTCGGGGACGGGCTTTTCACCGCGCAGGACGGCCAGAAAGCCTTGATGCTGGTAAAAGGTGGATCCGTTATGATCACCCGCCGCCAGAAGGCGCGGATCGACGGGGATGTCCTTGGCGACCGGCCCCTTGGGCGCGCGCGGGCTGACAATCAGTTGCGGCACCGGCGCATCGCCCAGATGCTCGGGCCAGAAACGGCCCGGCCCGGGCACCAACGCTTCGATCTTGGCATCCGGACCAACCGCTGAGATTTCTTCCTGATACCGCGCGCCTTCAGCGAACATACACAGTTCCAACATCGCCCGCGCGCCCGAGGCGAAGTCGACCATGACGTAGCCGTGGTCCAGAATGTCGGGTGTTTCGCCGTCGTAAGCCTCGTCCAGATGATTGACGGCTTGCCCACCGCTGGCCGTTACACGCACCGGGTCCGATTGCAGGATCAGACGCATGAGGTCGAAGAAGTGGCAGCATTTTTCGACAAACGTGCCGCCCGTATTGCGGTTGAAGCGGTTCCAGTTGCCGACCTTTTCCAGAAATGGAAAGCGGTGTTCCCTGATGGTCAGCATTTTGACCCCGCCGGTCACCTGCGCCTCGTCAATCAGGGCAGCGATGGGCGGCATATAACGATACTCCATCGCCACCCAGATCGGATGGGGGTAATCGCGCTGGATGGCCTCTAATCGCGCCTTATCCGACGGGTCCGTGAACAGGGGTTTTTCCACCAGCAAGGGCAAAGGCCGCGCCCGCGCGATCTGTTCGATCTGATCCACGTGCAAGTGATTTGGGCTGGCGATAACAATGCAATCCAGATCCTCCACGGCAAGCAGGTCTTCGACCGACGCCACCATCTGCGCACTGGGCGCAATCGCTTGCGCCGTTTTGGCCATCTCGGCGTCGGGTTCGAAAATCGCCGATACCTGCGTGCCCTCTAGCAACGCGATATTGTGCAGGTGTTCCTGCCCCATCATGCCGCATCCGATCAGCCCGTAATGGATGGTCCGGGTCATGCACGTTTCCTTCTACTTCAGACGTTGGACATAAGTGGCCCGATCCGGGTCGAACCACGTTTTTGAAAACTCGACCGGCTCCGGTCCCTCGGACCAGCTGAACCGCTCAATATAACCCGCCGTTTCGCCAGCGGGTTTGGTAAAGGAATCTGGTGTCCACTTGGGCAGCGCGCGGACCGAAACGCGATCCTCGGCCCGCGTGATCCAGAAACCAAGCTGCTGCTGATAATAACGATAGAGCGAATCCGACAGCAGCGCCTGATCGACTTTTCCGGCGGAATCATCCAGCCAGATTTCCTCGACCGCGATGATTGTGTCATTCAAATAGCGCATCCGCCGCACCCGCGAGCCTTTGGCCGAGGTGCCGAATTCCGGCAGATCGGCGGGCTTTTCAAGATGATCCACCGACAGGATATCGGCGCGCGGCAGGCCACCGCCTTGGGGCAGTTCCAGCCGGAACATCGCATAAACACTGTTCTGCGTCCCAGTCTCGCGGATGTAATTGCCCGAGCCCTGAATACGCTCCAACATCCCTTTTTTCTCAAGCTCAGCCAGCGATTTTCGCAGCGTCCCGACTGAGACATTCAGGTTCGCCGCCATCTCGCGCTCGGGCGGCAACCGTTCACCATCAATCAAGCGACCCGCAGCAACATCGCGGATCAAAAGCTCGGCGATCTGAACATAGATCGGCAGCGCGTTGGGGTTGCGGCTGTTGGCAGTCATTTCGGGGTGGTTCACCGAGTCGCGGAAAAAATTGATACACTATTGATCTACATCAATGTGATTGCTACGCAAGAGGAAAGTCAAAAGATGCACGGAGAACGAATCAAATGACAATCGTCCCCATCACATCCCCCGATCTGGATGCGGCCGAAGTTTCTTGGTTTGCGGCGCTGTGTTCGGATGACTATCAGTTCTTGGGCGTGCCGGACGGCGACCTGCGGTCGAGTTGGGAGCATTGTTCCGGCATCGTGCGCGAGGCCGAGGCGCAGGGCTTTCGTAACATTCTGTGCCCGTCTTCCTATCAGGTCGGTCAGGACACGCTGAGTTTCGTGGCAGGCTGCGCGCCAATCACCGAAAAGATCAACCTGCTGGCCGCCGTGCGCTGTGGCGAGATGCAGCCCATCATGCTGGCCCGTACCATTGCGACGCTGGATCACATGCTGCAGGGGCGGCTAACGGTGAACATCATATCATCCGATTTCCCCGGTGAGAAAGCCGACAGCGCGTTCCGCTATCAGCGCTCGCGCGAGGTAGTCGAGATTCTCAAGCAAGCGTGGACACAGGATGAAATCAACCACGCGGGCGAGGTCTATAACTTCTCGGGCCTGACCACTGATCCAGCCAAGCCTTACCAAACCGGCGGACCGCTTCTGTATTTCGGAGGGTACTCTCCTTCCGCGTTGGACCTGTGTGGCGAGCATTGCGATGTCTATCTGATGTGGCCCGAAACCAAGGATCAATTGGCCGAACGAATGAAGGCCGTCCACGCGGTTGCAGAAAATTACGACCGCACACTGGATTACGGCCTGCGCGTGCACATGATCGTCCGCGATACCGAGGCCGAAGCGCAGGAATATGCGGATTACATCGTCTCGAAACTGGACGACGAATATGGCCGTGCGATCCGGGAACGGGCGCTGGACGCGACGTCTTTGGGCGTAGCGCATCAGGCCAAGAACCGCGATTTGGCGGATGAATATGGCTATGTCGAACCCGGTCTGTGGACAGGCGTCGGCCGCGCGCGCTCGGGCTGCGGCGCAGCTTTGGTCGGGTCGACCGATCAGGTCATGTCCAAGATCGAGGAATATCAGAAGATGGGTATCCGCGCTTTCATCTTCTCGGGCTACCCGCACATGGATGAGGCAAAGCACTTTGGTGCCCGTGTCATGCCCAACCTGAAAACCTGTTCGCTGCCCGAAGCCTATGGGCGCGTACCCGCAACCACCCCGGCCACCCCGCTGGGCAACGGAGTTCGTCGCTGATGCAACGTGTAAAACTATCCAACACGCTGGAAATGAGCCGCCTTGTCTATGGCATGTGGCGGCTGGGCGATGACAGCGATACCTCGGCTGCTCATGTCGAGGCCAAGATTCAAGCCTGCCTAGATCAGGGCATTACCAGTTTCGATCAGGCGGATATCTATGGCGATTACGGGGCCGAGGCTGTATTGGGCAATACCCTGCGCGCCAATCCTGCGCTGCGCGCGAAGATGGAGATCGTCACCAAGTGCGATATCGTGGCACCGATCGGGCGATATTCGGACGCGAAGGTCAAATACTATGACACCTCGCGCGCCCATATTCTGAATTCGGTTGAGACTTCTCTGACCGAAATGGCTATCGACCATATCGACCTGCTGCTGATCCACCGCCCTGATCCGTTCATGAATCACCATGAAACCGGCGCCGCCCTGGACGAAATGGTTGCCAGCGGCAAGGTCCGTGCGGTTGGTGTGTCAAATTTCCGACCTTGGGACTGGACCCTGCTGCAGTCAGCGATGAATACACCGCTGGTCACCAATCAGATCGAAATTTCTCTGGGCGAGATCAGCCCATTTACCAATGGCGATCTGGCCTTTCACCAGCAGCATGGTCAGCCCGTGATGGCGTGGTCGCCGCTGGGAGGCGGGATGTTGATGGCCGGAAACCCACCTGTCGGGGTAGTCGCGGATGAAATCGCTGCTGAATTCGGTGTGGACCGCGCGGCGGTGGCTGTTGCGTTCCTACTGGCTCACCCGGCAGGTATCCTTCCGGTTATGGGCACCAACAACCTGTCCCGGATCAAGACCATCTCGGACGCATTGAAAGTTAATCTGGATCGCGAAAGCTGGTTCCGCCTGTACGAGGCGGCGCTGGGGCATGAGGTACCATGATGAATGCAATCTCAAAGGACATGACCCACACATTCGTCCCGCACAAGGACGACACCCGCACGTTGCGGGACGCCTTTGGACGGTTCGCCACAGGTGTCACGATCGTCACCTGCAACAGCGATGACGGCCCAGTCTGTATCACGGCGAACAGCTTTTCGTCCCTGTCGCTGGACCCGCCGCTGATCATGTGGGCCGGTGACCGCAACTCTCGCCGGTTCCCCTATTTCCACAAGGCACGCCATTTCAGTGTGCACGTGCTATCGTCGGAACAGGCCGAACTATGTTTTGGATGCTCGAAAGACGCGTTTGCGCTGCGGGAAATTGACCATGACCGGTGCGGGAACGGAACACCGCTGCTGCCGGATTGTCTGGCGCGGTTCGAATGCGAACAGCACGCCTATCACGACGCAGGCGACCACGTGATCGTCGTGGGCAAAATTCTCAAGGTCAGCATGGCGGATGGAGACGCGCTGACCTTTTACGCCGGGAAACTCGGCCAATTCGCGCAGAACTAAGCGCGATCTGACGACCGCAGGGCAAACCTGCGGCTGAACAAGGGAGGATCCGCATGGGCGGACTGGCGTCGGTGCTTGCGCCGATTGCATTCGTGAACGAAACCGTGCTGCGTTTTGGCCGCGCGGTTGGCATTGTTGCGATTGCATTAATGGTGATCGCAATCCTGATTCAGGTGTTCTTCCGATACGTTTTGGGCAACGCCCTGCCCTGGCCGGATGAGGCCGCGCGGTTCTGTATGTTGTGGATGACCGGGTTGATGGCGCCTACCGCGTTCCGGCGTGGCGGGTTCGTTGCAATCGACATGGTGCCCATGATGCTGCCGCGTGTGCTGGGGCAGTTGCTGACCTTGTTTTTGCTGATCGTTTCACTTGCCGTTCTGTTGGTGGCGGTCAATATCGGTTGGTCCGAAGTGACCGGCTTTGGCGGCAAGTTTGCGACGGCTGCGCTGTATATCCCCACCTCCTTCGGGTTCGACGAGTGGTACCGCGTCCCACGTAGCTGGATGATGGCTTCGTTGCTGGTTGGGGTGATCCTACTGATCGCGGTGAATATCGAGCTGATCCTGCGGGCCATCCTGACTTTGTTGGGGGGCGGAGACCTGTTGCCCAAAATCGCAGACGCACCGGTGGGGGCTGAATAGATGCTGATCTGGTTCCTGCCCACCTTCCTGATTTTCCTGATGATCGGCCTGCCGGTCTTTTTCGCCCTTCTGGCCGCGCCCGGCATTCTGTTGTGGCTGAACGGCCAGACCAACGACATCACGTTGCTGTATCGGAACGTCTATAACGGCATGGACAGCTTTCCCCTGATGGCAATCCCGTTCTTCATGCTGGCCGGAGAGTTGATGAACCGCGGCGGCATCACGATCCGTCTGGTCGAGTTCTCTCAGGCGTTGATGGGTCACTTCCGGGGCGGTCTGGCCCATGTGAACGTCCTGAGTTCAATCCTGTTCGCTGGCCTCTCGGGGTCGGCGGTAGCCGATACCTCGGCACTGGGGTCGATGCTGATTCCGGCGATGGAGAAACAGGGTTATACCCGCCGCTTCGCTGCCGCAATCACAGCGGCCAGCTCGGTGATCGGGCCAATCATTCCACCCTCGGGGATCATGATCATTTACGCCTACGTCATGGGTGAAAGCGTGGCGGCCCTGTTCCTTGCGGGCATCGTGCCCGGCGTGATGGTCGGCGTCGGTCTGATGTTGATGATCAAGGTGATGGCCGACAAGTACGACTTCCCTGTCGCCAGCCGCAAATACACATGGCCCGAGCGTCGTCAGGCCAGCCTCAAAGCGTTCTTTCCGCTGCTGACACCCGTCATCATTCTGGGCGGCATCCTCGGCGGCATCTTCACCCCGACAGAGGCCGCTGCGGTCGCTGTAGGCTATGCATTCATCATCGGGTTCTTCGTCCTGCGCACGCTGACCCTGAAAGAAGTGCCCGAGATCCTGAGCAACGCGGGTCTGACCTCGGCGGTCGTCTTGCTGCTGGTCGGTGCCGCGATGGCGTTCAAGACGGTTGTCAGCCTCAGCCATGCGCCGGAACAACTGGCGGCGCTGATCCTTGGCCTGTCGGAAAACCCACTGATCCTGCTGTTCCTGATCAACCTGCTGCTGTTTGTCGTCGGCATGTTTCTGGACGCAGGCCCGGCGATCATCATCCTTGGCCCCATCCTTGCGCCCATCTTCACCAGCCTTGGTGTGGACCCGATCCACTTTGCCATTATCATGAGCGTCAACCTGACCGTCGGCCTTGCCACGCCACCCATGGGGCTGGTGCTATTCGTGGCCGCTGCCGTGTCGCGCGAAAAGGTCGAGACCATCGCCAAGGCGATTCTGCCGTTTCTGGCTGTCGAAATCATAGTGATCTTCCTGATCACCTATGTCCCCGCACTATCCATGACGATCCCGAGGATAACGGGATTTGCAAACTGAACTGAGTATCACAGGGAGGAAACGAATGCTCAGAAGATTTATGAAAACCGCTGCGGTGGCCACCTCGGTGCTGGCCGCATCCGCACTTGCCGCCACCGCCGCAGACTACACCCTGCGCGCCACCGCGAACTCGAACGAAAACGACGAAGACTATGACGGTCTGATCGTTTTCAAGAACTATGTCGAGGCCGCATCGAACGGAGCCATCGAGGTGGAACTGTTCATTGGCACCCAGCTTTGCTCGAACGGTGCTGAATGTCTGCAGGGCGTGGCAGATGGCACCATCGACATCTACATCTCAACCTCGGGCGGCGCGTCGGGTATCTTCCCCTATGTTCAGGTTCTGGACTTGCCTTACCTGATGGCGGATGACCGCGTGGCCGAGCACGTGCTGTCCGGCGATTTCACTCGCAAGATGCGCGAAATGGCACTTGAGGATTCCGGTGGCGCGATCCGTCTGATGACCATCGGCAACACCGGAGGCTGGCGCAACTTTGCCAACACGCAGCGTCGGATTGCTGAACCAGCCGATATGAAAGGCCTGAAAATCCGCACCGTAGTCGCCGACCTACCACAGGAACTGGTTAAGGCGTTGGGTGCGTCGCCCACCCCGATCCCGTGGCCGGAACTGTTCACCAGCTTTCAGACCGGTGTGGTTGAAGGGTCGAAAAACGGCATCACGGACATCATGGGGATGAAATTCCCCGATGCGGGTCTGCAATACGTCACACTGGACGGCCACGCCTATATGGGCGCGCTGTGGTGGATGAACAACGCCAAGTTCCAAGAGATGCCCGAGGACATGCGCCGTGTCGTGGTCGACGGATTCTACGCGCTGCAACAGGCGACCTTTGCCTCGCCCAAGCGCAAGTCGATCCAGGCTTATGAAGATTTCGTCGCCGGTGGCGGAGATCTCTATGTCCCGACGCCCGAACAGAAGGCTGCCTTCAAAGAGGCCGCAACCCCTGTCTATGAGTGGTTCCAGACCAATGTGGGCCGTGGGGATGAGGTGTTCAACGCGCTGACCGAGGCCGTCGCCGAGGCGGAGGCCGACATCAACGCCTCTCGCGATGCGGACCTGAACTAAGCGAACAGGGCCGGGCGATGGCGTCCGGCCCTTACCGAAACGGGTACATCCACCCTTTGTAGTCATTTACCAAAACATGCGCCCTTTCGATCTGCTCCGGCGACATTTTCTTGACCACTTCCTCAAGGCTGATCGCCGCGTCGGGATCGCCGCCAATGGCGCTGAGCGTGTACCACATATAAGCCCTAACCAGATCGGGCGCGGGCATTCCCAGACCCAGTTCATAGTACCAGCCGATACCCGATTGCGCGCCCGGGTGCCCCTTCATCGAGGCGCGCAGATACCATTCAAACGCGCGTTCGTAATCCTGTTCGACCCCCAGCCCAAGACCGTACATGACGCCGATCAACTCCTCGGCCTCGGCATTGCCGGACCGTGCCGCTGGCAGCAGTTCTTCGCGCGCGGTTTCAAATTCACCGGCTTCCATCATGTCGCGGGCCTGTTCCAGTTCGGCCAGCGCCGGAGATGCAAAAAGACAAAGGGCAAATACAAGCTGGCGCACGGGGTTTTCTTCCTGTTCGTCGGCGCGGCTGCGGCACAGGACTTGCCGCGCCCGCTGACCGATGATGACTTTATCCTCTTTGATATGGAACAGGCCGCCATCGGTCATCAACTGTTTTACGATCCTATCCTGTCGGGCAATCAGAACATCGCCTGCGCCCATTGCCACCACCCAGATTTCGGCACCTCCGACGGGTTGTCGCTTGGGATTGGGGAAGGCGGACAGGGGCTGGGGCCAGAGCGCACACCGGGTGTCGGTGCGAATAAAATCCGCAAGCGCATTCCACGCAATTCGCCCGGTCTTTGGAACCTTGGTGCGAAAGAAATTCACACGGTCTTCCACGATGGCCGCCTGAGTGTCTCGGATGTCTACGGCAACGGCTTCAACTCACCCGCGCAGGAATGGATGCCTGAAGGGTTGAACTCATTACTGGCTGCGCAAGCGCTATTTCCGCTAACCTCGCAATTCGAAATGGCCGGAAATGTCGGCGAAAACCAGGTGACCGGAGCGGTTGCCGACCGGATTGATCTGGGCTGGCCGATCCTTGCCAAACGCGTGCGCACCGATCCGCGCTATGGCCCTGCGATGGTCGCCGCCTTTGATGAGGTCATCACGACCGAGGACATCACGATCACCCAGATCGCGAACGCGCTGGCCGCGTTCATGGCCGTTGAGTGGCGCAGCACGGACAGCCCGTTCGATCAATATCTTGCAGGCGACGCCAACGCCCTGACACCTGCCCAAAAGGACGGGATGGCCTTGTTTTTCGGTAAGGCCCAGTGTTCCACCTGCCATTCCGGTCCGTTGATGTCAGATCAGAAATTCCACGCGCTGGCCTTGCCGCCCTTTGGTCCGGGCCGTACCCGGCAATGGGACCCCTACGTGCGCGACGTCGGTCGCATGGGGGAAAGCGACCGGCTAGAAGATGCTTATCGCTTTCGCACGCCGATGCTGCGCAACGTGGCTCTGACCGCGCCTTATGGACATAACGGCGCGTTTCCCGATCTCGAAAGCATGATCCGCCATCACCTGAACCCGGAACGCAGCCTGTCACAATGGACCCACGACATGGCGGCTTTGCCCAAGGTACCCTGGCTGCACAAAGCCGATTTCTTGGTCTGGGATGACAAGTTGGAAATGGACCGGCAGCGCAGCAAGATTGACATCACTCCGCTGCAACTGTCGGACGCCGAAATCACAAAGCTCGTGGCGTTTCTGAACGCACTGACCGGGACGAGCGTGGACACGCCACCATTCGGCGTGCCCGACAATTTCCAACCCTAAGAAAAACCCCGCACGTGGCGGGGTTCTCGTTACTCTGCGGCTTCCTCATATTCTGACATGGGCGGGCATGTGCAGACGAGGTTCCGATCCCCATACGCATTATCGACGCGGTTGACCGGCGACCAATACTTATCGACACCCATGGAACCCGGAGGGAAACACGCCTGTTCCCGGGTATAGGGGCGATCCCAGTCGCCGACCAGATCGCGCACCGTGTGGGGGGCGTTTTTCAGCGGGTTGTTTTCCGCGTCGATCTTGCCGTCGATGATGTCCTGCGCCTCGGCCCGGATCGACAACATCGCGTCGCAGAAGCGGTCCAACTCAGCCATCGGTTCGGATTCGGTGGGTTCGACCATAAGGGTTCCAGCCACCGGCCAGCTCATCGTAGGCGCGTGGAAGCCTGAATCGACCAGACGTTTGGCAATGTCATCCACGCTGACATGGGCTGCCTCGTCCAAGGGCCGGGTGTCGAGGATGCATTCATGCGCCACACGACCCGACTCGGACGTGTAGAGGATCGGATAGGCCTCCTGAAGACGCGCCGCGATGTAGTTGGCGTTCAGGATCGCCACTTTGGTCGCCTGCGTCAGACCCGCGCCACCCATCAGCAGCACATAGGCCCAGCTGACCGGCAGGATCGACGGCGAGCCGAAGGGTGCCGCCGAGACCGGACCGACGGCGGTGCCGTATTCCGGGTGGCCGGGCAGGTGTTCCTCAAGATGCGCCTTAACGCCGATCGGACCCATGCCGGGGCCGCCGCCGCCATGCGGGATGCAGAAGGTTTTGTGCAGGTTTAGGTGGCTGACGTCGCCGCCGATGTCACCGGGACGCGACAGGCCCACCATGGCGTTCATGTTGGCCCCGTCGATATAGACCTGACCGCCGTGATCATGGGTGATCTGGCAGACCTCTTGCACGGTGGTCTCGAACACACCGTGGGTCGAGGGGTAGGTGATCATGCACCCGGCCAGATGATCAGAATGCTTCTCGGCCTTGGCGCGGAAGTCGTTCAGATCAATATTGCCATTCTCATCCGATTGCACCGGCACCACCTGCCAGCCCACCATCTGCGCCGAGGCCGGGTTGGTGCCATGGGCCGAGGTCGGGATCAGGCAGACATTGCGGTGCCCTTCGCCGCGCGCGAAGTGATAATTGCGGATGGTCAGCAGGCCTGCATATTCACCCTGCGCGCCCGAGTTAGGCTGCTGGCTGATCGCGTCATAGCCGGTGATTTGGCACAGCTTGTCGTTCAGATCGGCAATCATCTCATGATAGCCCTGCGCCTGATCTTCGGGGCAGAACGGGTGCAGATTGCCGAACTCGGGCCATGTGACCGGAATCATCTCGATCGTGGCGTTCAGCTTCATGGTGCACGAGCCCAGCGGGATCATCGCCCGGTCCAGCGCCAAGTCGCGGTCGGCCAGACGGCGCATATAGCGGGTCATTTCGGCTTCGGCCCGGTTCTTGTGGAAGATCGGGTGGGTCAGATAAGGCGTCTCGCGCAAGGCGTAGTCCGGCAGGCGATAGGCAACGTTAGAACTGTCGTCCTGACGGTCGATGCCAAAGGCACCCCAGACGGCCTCGATGGTTTCGGCGCGGGTCTGTTCGTCCAGGCTGATGCCCACTTTCGTCTCGCCGACTTTGCGAAGGTTGACGCCACGGGCCACGGCGGCCTCCATGACGGTCTTTTGCAGATGGCCAACCTCGACCGTGATGGTGTCAAAGAACACTTCTGGTTCGACGGCAAAGCCCGCATCCTCCAGCCCGACGGCCAGACGCGAGGTTTTGCGATGTACCGATTGTGCAATCGCCTTGATGCCATCTGGGCCGTGATAGACCGCATACATCGAGGCAATCACCGCCAGAAGCGCCTGCGCGGTGCAGACGTTCGAGTTCGCCTTTTCACGCCGGATATGCTGCTCGCGGGTCTGCAGCGCCAGGCGGTAGGCTTTGTTGCCACGGCTGTCGATGCTGACACCGATGATACGGCCAGGCATCGCGCGCTTCAGCTTGTCGGTGGTCGCCATATAGGCCGCGTGGGGCCCGCCGTAGCCCATCGGCACGCCGAACCGTTGGGTCGAGCCGATTGCAATATCCGCGCCCATCTCTCCGGGCGATTTCAGCAGAGCCAGCGACAGGATATCGGCGGCGACAATGGCAATGGCTTTGTGTTCATGCAGGGCCGCGATTTCCGATGTGAAGTCGCGCACATGGCCGTGGGTGCCGGGATACTGGAAGATCGCGCCAAAGACGGCACCGGCCTCCAGTTGGTCAGGATCGCCCACCTGCACGTCGATGCCCAAAGGTTCGGCGCGTGTTTTGATCACGGCGATGGTCTGCGGGTGGCAGTTGCGGTCGACAAAGAAAGCCGCGTTGTTGGCCTTGGACCGGCCACCGCGTTTGGCCATCGCCATAGCTTCGGCTGCGGCGGTGGCTTCGTCCAGCAACGAAGCATTCGCCACGTCCAGCCCGGTCAAGTCGCTGACCATGGTTTGGAAGTTCAACAGCGCCTCAAGCCGACCCTGGCTGATCTCGGGCTGATAAGGCGTATAGGCGGTGTACCAGGCCGGGTTTTCCAGGATGTTGCGCAGGATCGGCGCGGGCGTGGTGGTGCCGTAATACCCTTGGCCAATCAGCGAGGTCAGAACCTTGTTTTTGCTCGCCACCTCTTTCATGTGGAACAGCGCATCCCGTTCCGTCATCGCCGGACCCCAGTCCAAGGGTTCCTTCTGCCGGATCGCGGGCGGGACGGTGGCGTCGATCAGTTGGTCCAGCGTCTTGAAGCCGATCACCTTGAGCATATCGCGCATCTCGGTCGGGCTGGGTCCGATATGGCGACGGTTGGCAAAGTCATAGGCTTCGTAGTCAGTCAGTTTGAAAGCCATGTGGTGCGCTCCTGTCGGGTAGGTCAGGCCCGGCGGCGACTGCGGGAGCCTCCGGCGGGGATATTTTTAGCCAGATGAAGGGCGGATCCGTGCAAAGATCCGCCGTGGGTTTAGCCGATGAAGTCTTTGTAGCCGGCCTCATCCATCAGATCTTCGAGCTGCGACGCGTCCGTGATCTTGATCTTGTAGATCCATGCCTCACCTTCGGGGTCTTCGTTCAGCGCACCGGGATTGTCGGCAAGCGTTTCGTTGACCTCGACGATCTCACCATCCACCGGAGCGTAGAGTTCCGAGGCCGCCTTGACGGATTCGATTACGCCGATCTCGCCGTCTTTTGCGAATTCGTCCCCAACTTCCTGCTGTTCCACAAAGACCACATCGCCCAACTGTTCGGCCGCGTGTTTGGTAATGCCCAGAGTTGCAGTGTCGCCGTCAACGTCGATCCACTCGTGCTCTTCGGAATAATAGGTTGCCATCTTGTCTCTCTCCTGACTTCAACGCTTGTAATTCTGGGTAACGAAGGGCAGCGCCACGATCTGTGCGGGTTGCGGTTTGTCCCGGATGATCAGATTGACGGTCTCGCCGGGTGCGGCATGGCCCGCGGACACATAGCCCATCGCAACCGGGCCACCCACAGTGGGGCCAAACCCGCCGGATGTGATCTGACCGATTGTATTGCCTTCGGCGCACTGGATTTCAACGCCCTGACGGGCAGGTGCGCGGCCCTCGGGCTTGATGCCCACCAGCTTGCGTGCGGGGCCGTCGGCCAATTCCCTTTGGATGCGGTCAGCGCCGGGGAAGCCGCCCTCTTCCTTGCGGCGCTTCTGGATGGCCCATCCTAGCGACGCTTCAATGGGTGAGGTCGTCTGGTCGATGTCGTTACCATAGAGACACAGCCCGGCCTCCAGCCGCAGGCTGTCGCGCGCGCCCAAACCGGCGGCTTCGCAATCGTCATGGGCAAGAAAGGCACGGGTGATCTCGATGGCCTTGTCCTCGGGGATCGAGATTTCATACCCGTCCTCGCCAGTGTAGCCCAGCCGCGAAATACGACACTCGGTGCCCATGATGTCCGCCACGGTGGTTTCCATGAATTTCAGATCGCGGGCGGCGGGGCAGAGGTCACCCACCACATCCTGGGCCTTGGGGCCTTGAACGGCCACCAGCGCGCGGTCGAAAATCTCGATTACCTCGACACCGTCCAGATTGGCCTGCATATGTGAAATGTCCTGATGACGCAGCGCAGCGTTCACGACGACAAAACAATGATCGCCCGCATTCGACACGATCAGGTCATCCATAATCCCACCTTCGGCATTCGTGAAAAACCCATAACGCGCCTTGCCCTCTTTCAGGGTCGCATAGGCTTGGGGGCACAGCGTTTCCAGTTTCTCGCCCACACTCTCGCCACGCAGGATCACCTGCCCCATGTGGCTGACATCAAACACAGCCGCCTTTTCGCGGCACTGCTTATGCTCGCCCATAATCCCCAGCGGGTATTGAACCGGCATCTCCCAACCGGCGAAATCGACCATCTTACCGCCAAGCTCGACGTGAAGATCATATAGCGGAGTACGCTTCGGTGCGTCAGTCATATCCGTGACCTTTCCAATCCCGTTGTCAGTCAATGCTGTGCAAAAAGCAATGGTCACCCGACCATTCGGCATACAGGGGCATACAGCAGATTTGTAGCGTATAGGAAACTTTTTTCCGTTACGCAACACCCGTCATGCACGAAATGTATCACGACCGGTTCAGCATTGAGCAAGGCATTCTGACAAATAGAATTATTTTCAAACACTGGCCCAACGGCTCTGGTCCCGACCGGTAACCTGCCCTAAGACTCCGCCCAAGAGGGACGGCCATGTCACATATTACACTGGTGCGTCACGGCCAGGCGAATACAGCAGCACGTGACGAGGCAAACTACGACAAACTCAGCGATCTGGGTCATCAGCAGGCACGCTGGCTGGGTGCTCATTTACAAAGTACACGCGCACATCATCCGCGGGTATTTTGTGGAACGCTCGCGCGGCACGTGGAAACCGCCGCCAGCATGGGCTTGCCGGAACCAACGCGGGACGCCCGGTTGAATGAGTTAGAGTATTTCACCATTGCGAAACTGTTCGAGGAACAGCACGGCATTGCAGTTCCGACCGACCGCGAGGAGTTTGTCGAGCATCTGCCGCGCACGTTCGACGCATGGGCCAAAGGACAAATCACAGGTGCGCCAGAAACCTTCGAGGAATTCGAAAGCCGCGTATCTGGTGCGCTGCGTGATATCGGCACGGAAGGCGGACCCGCGATTGTGGTGACCTCGGGGGGGTTGATCTCGATGGTGGTGCGGCAGGCAATGGGGCTGGATATACCTTCCATGGCACGCGTGGCTCTTGCCATCATGAACACGTCAATGCATCGTCTGCACCCGATCGGTGCACAGCTTGCCCCTGTGCTGTTCAACGCAGTTCCACACCTGGAAGCCCCAGACCGGCAATTCGCCCAGACCCACCTGTAACCGGAGGCTCAGATGCAGCTTTATTACGCCCCCCGCACGATCTCGATCGCTGTTGCCATAGCTCTGGAAGAGGCCGGGCTAGAGTATGAGGCGATCAAGCTGGATTTCCCAAACGGCGAACAGACCAAACCCGCCTACAAGCAGATCAATCCCAAGGGCCGCGTGCCCGCGCTGGTCGTTGACGGGGGCATCCTGACCGAAACCGGTGCGCTGCTGGATTACATCGCCACTGTGGCTCCGCAGGACGGGTTGATTCCGTCTGACCCGATTATGGCCGCGCGGATGCGCGAGGTGATGTATTACCTTGCCTCGACCATGCATGTGAACCACGCCCACAAGGTACGAGGTGAACGGTGGGCCGACAAGGAATCCAGTTGGAAAGATATGCAGGGCAAGGTCACACAAACGATGACGGCCTCTTGCGAATACATTTGCTCGAACGGGCTGCGTGGGCCGTTTGTACTGGGGGATGAGGTCTCGCTTGCGGATATCTACCTTTATGTGGTGTGTAGTTGGCTGGAGGGCGACGGTGTTGATGTGTCGGCCTTTCCCAAGATCATCGCATTTCGCAAGGCGATGGAGGCGCGGCCTTCCGTGCAGGCGGTACGCACTGCCGGAATGCTTTGACTAAAGGAACTGATATGACACATCTCTGGGTCCGGGCGGAACAGCGCCCGAACGAGGAACGGGTCGGACTAACCCCCGAGGGTGCCGCCGCCCTGATCGCCGCAGGTATCCGCGTGACGGTCGAGGAAAGCCATGTCCGCGCCATCCCATTGCAGGGCTACAAGGATGCAGGCTGCGAGATCGCGACTGAGAATTCATGGCCGGACGCCCCGCTGGATGCGATCATCTTCGGCCTCAAGGAACTGCCCGAAGACGGCACGCCCCTGCCCCACCGCCACATCATGTTCGGCCATGCCTATAAGGGGCAACATTCGGGCCGGGCGCTGCTCCAGCGATTCAAGGCCGGGGGCGGCACGCTGTATGATCTGGAATATCTGGTCGACGAAGACAGCCGCCGGGTTGCCGCCTTTGGCTATTGGGCGGGGTATGCGGGCGCGGCAGTCACGCTGAAGACATGGGCCGCGCAACAACGGGGGCAGGAATGCCCTCCGGTCGGAGTGTATCCGAACAAGTACGCTCTGAACGCCGAGCTGCTTGCCGAGCTGGACGCCACGGGCACCCGCCCCCGTGCTATTGTCATAGGCGCGTTGGGCCGCGTCGGCACGGGTGCTGCGGATATGTGCGAGGCGATGGGCGTTGCCGTCACCAAATGGGACATGGCCGAAACCGCCAGCGGTGGGCCATTCCCTGAAATCCTTGACCATGACCTGTTCCTGAACTGCATCTTCGCGCGCCCCGGCACGCCGGTCTTTGTCCCGCGTGACGCGATGAGCGCACCGCGCAACCTGACCGCCATTGGCGACGTGGCGTGTGACCCCGACAGCGATTACAACCCGGTGCCGGTCTATGACCGCGCAACCACATGGGAAGCACCCGCCCTGCGCGTGGCGACCGATCCAGTGATGGACGTTATGGCCATTGACAACCTGCCGTCGATGCTGCCCGTCGAAAGCTCGGAAGACTACGCCGCACAACTGTTGCCCTCGCTGCTGACCCTGACCGATCTGGACAAAGGCGTCTGGGGCAGGGCCGAAACAACCTACAAAACTCATATGAGAGGGATCTGAGCGATGACGATTCACTGGTGTGGCACCGGCCTGTCGGCCATCCCCGGCCTGCGCCGCCTGATTGAGGGCGGCCACAAAGTCACCGTCTGGAACCGGACCATCGACAAGGCCCGCGCCGAGGTCGGAGACCTGACCGACGACATCCGCGCCTTTGACATCGACGCGCTTGGCGCAGTGCTGGAAAAAGGCGACGTGATCGTATCCATGCTGCCTGGCGACTGGCACGTTCCTCTGGCCGAGCTGGC
Organism: Ruegeria sp. HKCCD7251; assembly: GCF_013031165.1. Taxonomy (NCBI): domain Bacteria; kingdom Pseudomonadati; phylum Pseudomonadota; class Alphaproteobacteria; order Rhodobacterales; family Roseobacteraceae; genus Ruegeria; species Ruegeria sp. HKCCD7251. The sequence goes on from NZ_WPZC01000006.1 coordinate 211,707, forward strand.
GATTGCGAAGGGCGCGAATTTCGTCTCGTCTTCTTACATCGCACCCGAAATGCGCGCGTTGGACGAAAAGGCGCGCGAAGCCGGTGTCGCCCTGATCAACGAAGTGGGTCTGGACCCCGGCATTGATCACCTGATGGCGCACGCGCTGGTCGCCGATTACCGCGCCTCGGATGCGTTTGATCCGCAAAACCACCTGAGTTTCATTTCCTATTGCGGCGGCATCCCGAAGAACCCCAACCCGTTCCGCTACAAGTTTAGCTGGTCGCCTCTGGGGGTGTTAAAAGCCCTACGGTCGCCGTCAAAATCAGTCCGTGACTACGCACCACTGGACGTCGCCCGCCCGTGGGACGCAATCACCAGCTACATCGCGCCTCTGCCAAGCCCGGAAAGCTTCGAGGTCTACCCCAACCGCGACTCGCTGCCCTTCATGGCCGAATACCAGTTCGAGGATCACTGGCCGATCAAGGAATTCGTCCGCGGCACCTTGCGCCTGAATGGCTGGGCCGATGCCTGGTCGGACGTGTTCACCGAAATCGAAACCCTGTCCGGCCCTGAAGGCGACGCGCGCCTGAAAGAAATGTCGGATCAGTTCTGGGACGAAAACGCCTATGACGAAGGCGAGCCTGACCGCGTGGTTCTGTGCGTGGGCCTGAAGGCCGAAAAAGACGGCTCCGAGGTCTGGCACAAGACCTATGTTATGGATGCCTGGGGTGACGAACGCGGAACCGCAATGGCGCGACTGGTGTCTATCCCCGTGTCTCTGGCTGTTGAGTCTGTGTTGAATCGCGAAATTCCTGCCGGCGTTCATGCCGCCCCCAGCGATCCTAAGCTTGTGCAAAGCTGGATGTCGGAAGTCGACAAACTGGCTCAGCACTTGCAAGTAGTGACACATTCGACGGACGCCGTGTCCTGAGGGCGCGTGTTCGGGCAAGTAGCACTACAGGGAATTTTTGCGCTGGGCGCCTCTTCCTCCTATTCCCGGGGGGAACCATCACATAGTAATAGCTGCAGAAGTGGCTATTACTGAGCTGATTTGGCAGGATTTGGCGTATAGAACTGGAGGCCACTTGGAAGTGATTGAGTTCGTTGCGTGAGACGAAACACAAGCGGTTTTAACCTCTTCAGCCTATTGTCGCCCTCCCGGACGAAGCAATTATTCGGCAGTCAGATCGGGTCGCATCAATCTAGTATTCGACGCTCCATTGCAGAGCATAGTTATAGTGGAAAAACCTTTTTTTTGCGATATGTCTGTTATGTGGATCGCCAGTGAACGACTGCACGAAGCTTTCGAACGAAGATGCCGGTCGCTCATAGAAAACGAATATCTCCACAATATCGCCGCCATTGTTTCGAATTATCTGAGCTGTAACCAAGTAGTCTTTTTTGGAAGCAAAATCCGGCGTTATGTTCGCGGTTTGGTAGCCGTCACTTCTAATGGTCCTATTCACTTTTGGGTTTCCCGACCGCAAAATGTACGTAACATCAGATCGGGGAACGACTTGTAAGTCAGAGTTATCCAACTCGCAAAAAAACCCGCCGCAGTCCTTTAAAGTGAACAAAATAGCTGTGTCATCTTTCGTCCAGTTATCGAGAATAATTGCGTGAACATCTCCATTAACTCTACTCTGGTTCCGCTTTGAGAACTCAGAAATTTGCTCTAAAGGTGCTATAGCCCATGTTGCATTAAAGAACGGCTTTCTAAGCTGGTAAACATCCGCAAGTGAGTGCGGAGGAGGAAAAAACTTGACCAGAAAACTGTCCGTTTGAACCAGTTCTATTGCGTAGTTTCTTATTCTCTCTTCCAGATTGGTACGATTTCTATAGCGAACCGTCGAAGAGCTAATCATCCCAAGAATGCAAAGGGTTGCGATAGCCAAGAAAAGAATTTTCAGCTTTCCAATCAATTTTGATTCTTTCTCAAAGCCTTAGTGAAAATTCCCGCCTGGGATAGAGAAGCAATTCTAGTGCACTAAGAGTCAACGAACCGCGAACAATCATAAAATCAGGATTTCCCGACTCCGTCATACTCCTACCTAATGGGTTGAGGTTAAGGGGGCCGCGTAAGCCCCGACTAACGACGCGGTGAAGGCATTAATCGATTGATCTGGTGGACTGTTTGTAGATCGAACGGTCTGGTTTGGAATATTGGTTGCGGGAGCAGGATTTGGCCTTCATCGAACAACCGTCCTTCGAAGAAAAGGAAAGTAGACTACATCTCGAAACACAATCTGAAGCTCCGAAGCAACCCAAGTGTCGAAAGCGTCCAAGCGACCGACCAGCAACTGCTCTTCACAATAAAGAAATCCAGCGTTCTAATTAATTCGAAACCGCAGGCAAGCTGCAGTCCAAGGGTTCTTTGGCTCAGCGGTCAATTCTCTTGATCTGATTTGGCTCACTAAGAATCGAGCCACTCAAAAAGGAAGCCACACCGCTAACATTGGCTCAACGAATTACATGAACCGAGCACCTGGCGTGATGCACGACTCTGTTTGCAGTGGAACCTAAAAATATGTCCTCAAAACCAGGCTTGTGCGAAGCCAAGAAGATGCAATCCGCATCGCTCTCATTTGCGAAGTCGACAATAGCCCTACCTGCGTGCCCAGAGATGAGCCGAGCCTTCGCGCCTGGAATTTCAGAAGCAGTTTGATGCAGGTTTTCCAGGATTTCATGCCGCGTATTGGCAAGTACTTCGCTGGGAATCTGAGACCCTACATACGCCGGAATTGGTTCTTGGACGTGTATCACGGTGAATACAGCGTCCGCATCAGCCAATTGGCGCGCGGCTTCAAACGACGCTTGTGTGTCGTGTTCTTGGTCCAGAGCAACCGGGATCAGGATATTCTTGTACATTTGACCTCCTATCTACTGCTCCGATGATTCCAGTTTGGTTCCTCGGCAGCAGGAAACCTATACAGGCTCGGACTTTGAAGATTTCCCCGCGCTCTTTGTAGCGGCTACAACCTCATCAACTGTTTTCTCAACAGCTTCAGCTTCGGTTTCAGCGACATAAGATGCACAACGGGACACGGTTTCGAACCATTCCTGAGCGTCAGCAACCAACCGCTCCGCCGAATGGCGCTGCCACTCCGCCATGCTCTGAACGGCTTTAGAGGGATCGGACGGGTGCGCGGAAGACACATTGCGTGCAGCTTTTAGAGCCGTTCGGACCGCCTCATGACGCCGTTCGAACCAATGCTGTGCAAAGGCCTCTGTTTCTTCGAGCAATTTTTCTTGTGCGTCCCAAAACTGTTCGATCTGGGCACCGAAGGCCGGATTACCAGACATGGGCGGCTGCATTTGCTTGAAAACATCCACAAGTGAGGTCGGGCTATTTGTGCTAGATTTCTTTCTCGGCATCGAAAATTCCTCCTCATTTCCTGAATAAGCTATTGTGCCACCTGCGGCATGCTTTCGCCTTAATACAGATCAATTACCCTTATCTTTAGCACTCTCGGCTTAGACCGCGACAGGGCGCTCGCATTCTCTCCGACACCGGTTCCTAGCAGGCAGGGTTGGAGTTAGAGTAATCTAGACAAGAACTTAACGCTTGGTTTTCTATGCACGTTGCCGGCTTTCTGATTACCCTTGGTGTCCTCTTCCTTGCCGGATTGGCGGCCGATCAATTTGGTCGGGCCACGCATCTTCCTCGTGTTACAACCTTGCTTTTCCTCGGTCTGATCGCCGGGAACGCCGGAATGGGGTTGATCCCACTCGACGTTGCAATGTGGTTCGACGAGATATCCATTGTGGCCTTGACGATGGTCGCGTTTCTTCTTGGAGGATCTTTGACTCGCGAGAACCTGGTCCAACATGGCCGAGCCATTCTGACGATTTCGGTTTCAATCGTGGTGGCAACCCTTGTTATTGTGTCTGCCGGACTGACCGCAATTGGCGTACCCTTCGGGTTGGCGTTGGTGCTGGCGGCAATTGCTACGGCTACAGCTCCGGCCGCAATGACAGACGTGATCAATCAATCTGGGGTGTCCAACAGCTTCACCGAGACATTAAAGGGCGTCGTCGCAATTGATGACGCTTGGGGTCTGTTAGTTTTCAGCATCGCCTTAGTTCTGGCCGGTCATTCGGATGGTTGGGCCACAGTCACGACCACGGCGATTTGGGATTTCGGAGGGGCTATTTTGTTGGGTTCCGCACTAGGCGTGCCATCCGCTTACCTGACTGGCCGCTTGAAACCGGGAGAGCCAATGCAGGCAGAAGCAGTGGGAATAGTCTTTCTTACAGCGGGCCTCGCGCTTTGGCTGGAGGTTTCATTCTTGGTCGCAGGCATGGTTGCGGGCGCAGTGATCGGGAATCTTGCCCGCCATCATGATCGTGCTTTTCACGAGATCGAACATATTCAGTGGCCGTTCATGATTTTGTTCTTCCTACTGGCTGGCGCCACGTTGGAAATTGAAGCCTTCGGTTTGATGGGCTGGGCTGGTGCTCTTTTCCTATTCTTGCGTGCCGTGGCCCGCCTTGTCGGAGGTTACTGCGGAGCAAAACTGGGCGGCCTGCCTCGCCGTCAGACCCGCTGGTACGGTCCCGCTTTGTTGCCACAGGCTGGTGTCGCGGTAGGTATGGCCCTTGTAGCTGGAGAACAATTTCCGCATTGGGCCGCGTCGATCATGGCCTTTACTCTAGCCAGTACTGTGGTCTTCGAGGTGTTGGGGCCGCCACTGACTCTCATGTCAATCAAACGCACGGCTGACACGGACTAGCAGATTGGTCAGTGACTATTCAGACTGGATCGACTCAAGGAAGGCGAGCAAATTCGCCAACGGCAGGCCTACCATCATAGGTTGCCCATTAGTTAGAGCCACTGCGATTTGTTGGTCTGTCTCAAACACCGCGCCAAAGATTGGCATTTCGCCGCCATGGGCGAGCAATTGTGAACGACCATCAATCTGTTCAGCTATGCGAACTATCGGAATCACACCGTCGTTTTCGCCCGCCAATTTGGTTAGGTCGGGTGTTCGAATAGCCAGCATTTCGGCCATTGGTCCGTCTCCGGTCGCTTCGAAACCGTGACATTGCCAGCAATACGTCCGGTACAAATCTCGTCCCTCATCGACGCTGACCTCCTGCGCTAGTACGGGCCTTGTGACGAACAGTGCCAGTAAAATCCCGCGAACAATCTGCATACGCTCCTCCAATTAGCTGCCCCGGATGCAAATCTTATTAATGCGCATCCTTAAGAAACTTCTTTGACCTCGCTCATGTTGCACCCTTCAGCACGAAGATTGGCGTTTAGGTCGAATAGCGCTTGAGCACGTGCCAAATCTAATCAAGGCCAGCCTCCAACTACGCCACGTCGTCATTGACCTCAGCACCCTTGCGCCCAGACGGCACTCCTTCCAATGCGTTCAAATGCCAGCGAATTCGCCAGAGGTGATAAGACACCCGATGCAGCCATCTGAGAGCATCCAACCGAGCCCAAACGACGTCGTCCGGCAGACTGTCAGTTGCAGCGTCGGAGATGAGCAAGTCTCTGCGAAGTTTCCTCTGTCGCCGCATAAAACGGCGAAGACGGTTCAGCGTGCTTTCACACCGCACTGGATTGTCGATCTCTAAATAGCCGTCAGTCGCTGTAATCAACACCGAAGCAAGCCGTTTCAAACGCCGGTCTTTTGGTAACTCGCTTATCCGATCATCTTGGCTACACCGGTAAAGCAGCCGGTCAAGATGGTCGAGGACATGGTACATACCCTTGATGCTGGATATCTCTGCGTCGGACCTGCTGGGCAGTTCAATCTTGTCTAGGTACGAGCGCGCTTCCGATACAGCAGTCTCAATGCTGTCCCGCCCATAGTCGGGTCCGCTTGGCTGAGATGCCCCGATACATGACCGAAGGTGCGCCACTTCGGCCCTTACAATTTGTTCGACTGCGGCTTTTGCTGCATCCACCGCTATTTCCGGCATCCCGAGGACGAGAGGATCCAGAGGTCTCGTTAAGTCAGCCCCTTTGTCGGATACGAGCGCCTCGACAAATCTGGCGAAAGGTTTCGCGAACGGCAAGATCAGCGCCACACCTATGGCGTTGAAGAAACTATGGAACGCGACAAGCGCGGTCAGAGAGTTTCCAGCCCCCGTCCCGCTTACAAAGACCGCAGTAAACGGCCCTAGCAGGAAAAATGCCATTGCCCCTGTCATCACGTTGTAGATCACATGAGCAAAACCGGTGCGGCGCGCCATCGTGCCCCCACCCAAGGTGGCCAGAACAGCGGTGAAAGTTGTCCCCACGTCCATTCCAATGACCAGAGCCGCTGCTTGGGGGAAGTTCACGGCACCGACGCTCAACGCAGCCAATGCCGTTGCAACACCAGCACTCGAAGACTGCGTCACCATGGTGATAACGACACCGATCAATACAAGCTTCAGCCTGCCCAGCAGCGTATCAGGTGGAAAATCGGCAGGGGTAACTACGCCGCGAAAGGCGTCAAGCCCGGATTTGAGTTGCTCGATCCCAATGAAAATCAAGCTGAATCCGGCCAACGCCAGCCCAAGGCCGGCAACCGCTTTCCTTCCCGAAAGCGCCAGCAAAGCCCCAACAAAAACAACGGGCAACATCACTTGCCCCAACTCTAACTTGAACCCCAAGAGCGCGACGAGCCAACCTGTCATGGTCGTTCCGATATTGGCCCCAAAGATGATCCCAAGCGCTTGGGGAAACGTGAGCAGACCAGACGCGACAAATCCGACGGCCGCAACTGTGGTCGCACTGGAAGATTGGATTGCAGCTGTCGTGACCGCGCCTGTTACGGCCCCGGTAAACGGTGTCGACGTGAACCGGCCCAAAATATCCCGCAGTCGCGCCCCTGCCAAAGCCTTCAATCCGTCCGTCATCAACAGCATTCCGACAAGGAACAGGCCGATGCCGCCCAAGGCTGGTAACAGGTTCCAAAACATCACGAATAGCTTTCCACCCTAAATCTCACACCGCCTAACACATTTGCTTTGCCTTTAAGTTCGACGACAAACGACAGTTGGTTTGCGTTCAGCCTCGCAGACCCGACGCCGCGAGTTGATTGACATAGATCAAAGCACCAACATGAACTACATAGTGAAATTCGAATGTTTCAACATATTCTACGTTCACCGTCCTGTCCCCAAGTAACACAAAGGTGAACGGAATTTTGAAGGAGTGGAGGTTCCACCCACGGGGGCTCGGCAGGAGTGATGGCGAGCCCCCAGTTAGTTGATTGGCGCCGAATGCGCCCAGACGTTGAGACACAAGGCATTCGGTGCAGCTTTGACCAAAGGATTAAGTCGCTGCGCCAATCGAGACAAAAAGAGAAGGACGCCACTGACGACGTTCGGAATGGGCAGTTGGCGGAAATCACTTATGAACTCTGTTGATCCAAACGAACAGAAACTCAGACGGGCCCTTACTACCCCGTTGCTCACGCTTTATGGCCTTGGGGTAACGGTCGGTGCTGGCATTTACGTTTTAGTCGGTGCAACAGCAGACATTGCCGGACCGTTTGCGGCGTTGTCGTTCGTTGTAGCTGCGCTCGTCGTATCACTCACCGCGCTTTCGTATGCAGAACTCGCAACTCGATTTCCTGTCAGCGCAGGTGAAGCAGCCTATGTTGAGGCCGGATTTCGGAAAAACTGGATGGCGGTTTTCGTTGGACTCGCGGTGGCAGCCTCGGGCGTTATCTCCGCTTCTGCCGTTGCAATTGGCGCAGCATCATACCTTCACGCTTTGACCGGTTTTGCGATCCCTATTTTGACTATCAGTGTTGTTTTGATCATGGGTCTAATCGCGCTTTGGGGGATCACTGAGTCGGTCTTTGTCGCGGCTGTCATCACGATCATTGAGATCGCAGGTCTTCTTTTTGTGATTGGCTGGGGCATGTCGATCCAAGATCCGCAGGGATATGGGATCAGTTCGATGCTTCCGCCGCTGGAACTCGACGCGTGGAGAGGCATTTTCGCAGCATCACTTCTCGCCTTCTTTGCATTTGTTGGCTTTGAGGACATGGCCAATGTCGCTGAAGAGGTTAAAGACCCTGTGCGCACCATCCCAAAAGCGATTATGCTAACGCTCGTTCTGGCGACCGTGTTGTATCTTGGAACCTCAATGACCGTTCTACTTGTTGTTCCGATCGATGTTCTTTCGACGTCCGCAGCACCCCTCGCGCTTGTGTTTTCAAACGCCCCCGAGGTGATTAAACAGGGCTTTTCCGCAGTTGCGATTGTGGCGACAGTCAACGGAGTACTGATCCAGATGATCATGGCCTCGCGGGTGATCTACGGACTAGCTGACCGTGACCATTTGCCGAAGGTTCTGGCGATAGTCCCTAAAGCAACGCAGACACCAGTAGTTGCTACTTTGCTGGTCGTGGCGATCATCGTACTGCTGACTCAAACTTTACCGATTGGTACTCTGGCAGAGCGCACATCCCAGATCGTTCTGGGTGTCTTTGTACTTGTCAACATTTCGCTGATCCTGCTGAAGATGCAGACGGACGAGGCTGCCAAGCACTTCCGCGTTCCTCTTATGGTACCGATCCTTGGGGTGATCACCAGCGCATTGCTTTTCGGATCTGGATTTCTCTAACTAAATACAACGACCCAAAGGCTTCCACGAGCTACCACGGCATATGACGACTGACCAAACTTCCATAGGATCAAAACTCTCGGCCTGGTGGCATAGAACGTTTGTGGATCTAGTTCAGCAGCTGCAATGGTCCTATCTGCCGCCATTGATGGTCTATTTTGCGGCCGGCGTGTCCGGCCTGACCTCGGTCGTCGGCGCTTTTTTCCTGAAAGATTACCTCGATTTATCCGCCTCTTTCGTTGCAGGACTCGCGTTTTGGGCCGGTATCCCTTGGATCCTCAAAATGCCGCTTGGTCATGTCGTGGACCTGTTCTGGCGCTGGAAGTCCCTGCTGATTCTGTTCGGCGCATCCCTGATCACATTCTCTTTGCTCACAATGTATGGGCTTGTGACCGCTCCCGTGCAAATGGCGTCCATTATGCCACTGGAAGACTGGTATGTCGTCGCGTTGCTATTGGCGCCTTCGGGCTATGCCATTCAGGACGTTGTTGCCGACGCCATGACGGTTGAGGCGGTGCCAAAGGTTGACCCAAACGGCCTACCATTTTCGCCTGAAGAAACCCGTGCTCAGCACACGACGATGCAAACCTTGGGCAGAGTTTCCATTATTTCAGGGTTTGCCGCGGTTGCGGCTGTAAACATCTGGATTTTCTCTGGAAAAGAGGACTTGCAAAAGCCCGATCGTCTTGCACTTTATGGCCAAGTTTACCTGATAGCTCTGGCTATCCCTGTATTGTCTGTAAGCGGCGTCGTCCTTCACAGCTTGATCCAGCGTCAGCGTATAAGATCGGGCCACCCGCCCTACACACCGGATGAAGTCACCGAAGTCAAATGGTCCATATTGCTGGGCGGCCTGGCATTCGTTGTGCTTAGCATCGTGCTGGGAACCGCTGATTTCGAATTTGCGCAGGAAACAGTCTTTGCGGTTTCCCTGGCGGTAATCTTGTACCTCATGTCGCGCCTGCTCAAAGAGCTGGAACCGGCCCAAGCCAAAGCCTTAATCGGGACAGCGACAATCATTTTTGTTTTCCGTGCCGTTCCTCTGCCGGGACCAGGCCTGACTTGGTTTGAAATCGATGAACTGGGGTTCGATGAACAATTCCTAGCAATTCTGGCTCTGTTAACTTCGCTGCTGGCGTTGCTGGGGTTAATCGTTCTCCGGCCGTTTATGGCCAATCGCTCCATTGCGCATGTGGTAGCATTGCTGACGATCGCCGCGGGCGTTCTCGCACTGCCCAACCTTGCCCTCTACTACGGTGTACATGAATGGACGGCGGCGCATACCGGCGGAGTTGTCGACGCAAGGTTCATTGCCATTCTTGATACAGCGGTTGAATCGCCGCTTGGGCAGATTGCCATGGTCCCGATGTTGGCTTGGATCGCACGCAATGCCCCAGTTCAATTGAAAGCGACCTTTTTTGCCGTGATGGCATCGTTCACAAACATGGCATTGTCGGCCAGCAGCCTCAGCACCAAGTACCTCAACCAGACGTACGTAATCACGCGCGCTGTCACCAACCCTGAGACCGGTGAGGTCACGTCCACCGCGGACTATAGTCAACTTGGATACTTGCTGATCTCTGTGGCCGTGATCTCAGTGATCGTTCCACTGGCTACAGTGTTCGTCGTTCAAAACTCGCGCTTCCGAACGAGCGAATGATTACTGGCTTTCCACCTCTCCCAGCAGAACTCTGAGATGTGAGACCGGGACGCCGATGTTTGAACCACCAAACTCGGGCAGGATCGCAGCATTGATGGCAACTACTTCGCCCCGCCGATTCAATGCTGGCCCTCCGCTCCCACCGGTCGTAGTCTCAGCGTCATAAACGATGGCGCTCCCACTCGTCCGCGCAACGATCCCCCGGCTTGCTAGCGGGTGAATCTTGCTTTGAGCGGAAAGCCGGGACGCGATCGACCAAAAGTTCATCGTTCCTTCTGCCTCCAGTTCCTCTAGAAAGCTCGGACCAGCCTGCGCGATCAAAGCTTTCAAACCCGTTGGATATCCCAACAGATAAAGCTCTTCACCGACGCGCGACGTGGCATCCGCCAAAGGAAGGCCGAGGTCCTGAACGCGGCTTGGCTCAACTGCCAAAATCGCCAAGTCTGCCGCTTCACTGAACCGGACCAAACGCGCCTCTATTGGTTTCGTCTGATCAGGCAAATAGGCCAGCAGCCTCAACATCTCTGGCTCAAGACCAGCGTCGCTCAGCGCTTTCTCTCGGTTCCCCGAGGTCCAGGGCAAAGCGACATGGCGGTTGGTGGCCATCAATGGCACCCCAGCAATCAAAAACCCTGTTCCGGTGAACTGAAATTCTGCAGGTTCGCCGGTCCCGTCCGGTTCTATCCAAGGCTGGCCAAACGGGGTCCTCTGGTTTTCTCCGTTCGGTCCCAAAACGTGCCGCAATATCTTCCCGCTTTCCACGTGGCGCAATCCATAAGCCCCCTGAAGGAAAGCTACAGATCGAGTGGAGGCAGCTATCACCCGTGTGGGTGCCCCCGCCCGTTGCTCCAAGGTTCCAAGACGCTGATCGGTCGACAAAACCTGGTTCTCAAAAGCGTCACGCAACGAAGCCAAGTCATCAGGCGTAAGCGCGTCTTCTCGCGTCTGAGCGAGCATAACTGCGACCGCTTCAATCTTGCGGGACTCCTGTTCAATACTATCCGCCAAGCGCCGGTCGTTTTGGTAAAGCAGGTACCCAAACCCCGCGATCACAAGAAGCGTCGAAAGAACTGTGATCCTGAACAATATCGTCGTTTGAGAGGCAAGCCGCCGCCCACTATCGCGCAGGGCACCAGACATCTTTTTAGCGAAAGGTCGACGGCTCGTTCGGGTGTAAGCATATGCATCACTGAGGATATCCTCGACTGTATGGTGCGCGGGAAATGAGTGATCGCACAACCTGTATCGAGACATAGGACCCATTTCGCCAAACTCGATCATGTCGCCATGGTTAAGAGACGCCGATGAGGTTTTTTGTCCGTTTACCCATACATTGCGCCCTACCGATGCGGTTATTGTGTAACCGTCGTCAGCCCACTGTAGGGTCGCAATATCGTTATCATGGGGAGGCAGGTTGTCTTTAGGTCGAAGGTTTAGCACCCTGCCATTGTCAACTGAAACCGTTAGGGTTTTATCTACAAGCCAGTTCACGTTTCCGCGCGAGGGTCCGGTCAGGCTCTCCAGAAAGGCTCGCACTTCACCTTCACCAGCATTTCCTGAGGATGTAATGCTACTCGCTTCTGGTTTTCGCATTATGACCCCCTATCCAAACGCGTGAGGGCATTCTACCACGCTGCAACACCAAACCCATGGCCTGGTGCGAATGTACAAAAAACGCATTTATACAAACACTTGCGATACCTGCCCGGATTCAACCAAAGACACTTATCAGGCCGCAACTCTAAGAAGGCCGATCCATGATCGACCCTTTGCATTGGCATTTTTTTGCATGGTATCGAGCCAACAGACCGTCTATTTCGACGATACCTTGATCTTACGGCTTGGATTCTGAGGCTCAGACTTCGGCATTTCGATGTGCAGAACGCCTTTGTCGAATTCAGCTGAAATCTTGTCGATTTCCACAGTGTCTGGCAGCGACATGGCTCTAGAAAAACTGCCATAGCTTCTTTCGCTGACACGTAGATCGCCCGTTTCATCATGCGCAATCTTCTTCTGACCGCGCAGGATTAGCCTGCGATCCTTGATTTCAATTTCCACATCATCCTCTTCGAGCCCTGGCAATTCAGCCGTCAGGACAATCGCAGAATCCGTTTCTTGGACATCGATTGCAGGTGAAATCGCACCTGTCATGTCAAGAGACGGAAAACCCGTGCGTTGCGCAGCCGTTTCCATTGGTAGGAAAGGTGATCCTCCCCCGAAAAAACGCGACATCAGGGTTTCCATTTCACGCCGAAAGTTGTCGGAGAGCGGATGCGTTCCAGTGAAAAGTTGCGGGGATTTTTTGTCTTCTAGCATTTTTTGAGCCTCCTCCTTTGGTCTGATTTCGCGCGCGCAACATTATGACAGAAAAAGCCGTCAAGGACCTTGATCTTGCGCAAGCATGCAACCTCATCCTTCGCCAGATCGCACGCACCGGTTGAACGAACAGAATCGGGTAACATCGCCCACCAAGCTTGCCATGTCGTGGTGGATTTAACACCAATCTCAGTAGTCTTGATCGGAACCCCAGGTCAGCCTAGCGTTTATTTTGAATGAGCCCGAACTGCCTAGCTTTAGCACAGTGGAGCGAAACCGTATGAAATGGCTTTATCTGGCGCTGATTTACGTTTTGCTGATCTTGGCTCCCTTGGGTTTTTCTTGGTCTCTGGGATGGCCACCACGATCCTTTCATCAAGAGCTCGCGTCCGGGCTTGGAATGCTTGCGTTTTCAATAATCTTAGTCGAGTTCCTGCTGTCTGGGCGGTTCAGGTTCATCTCTTCCGGCTTGGGTATGGATGTGACCATGCGGGTGCATCAGTTGATGGCGCGTACAGCACTCGGCTTTGCGCTGATACACCCGCTTCTGTATCAGGGTACGCCTTCTGGCGGACGCCGACCGTGGGATGAAACAAATCAAATTACGATTTCGACCGACTTTTCAGCGCTGGTATCGGGCATCGGCGCATATTTTTTACTGTTCATTCTGGTCGCCTCGGCAATTGCCCGTAAATCCCTTGATTACAAGTACGAAACATGGCGCCTCTTTCACTGGCTGGGAGCCTTGGTGATTGCTTGCCTGCTGTTGCACCACACGGTCTATGCTGGGCGCTACGGTGGGCATCCGCTATTGGCGTATCTCTGGCTTACCCTGACCAGTATTGCAGTTGGAACTGTGCTGTATGTCTATCTCGTTCGGCCTTTACGTCAGAGGAAAAGGCCGTGGCGCGTCACTTCTGTGTCTCGACTAACACCGAGGCAATGGGAGTTTCGCATCAAGCCAGATGGTCACAACGGACTAACCTTCGAAGCAGGGCAGTTTGCCTGGCTAAACGTCGGCCACAGTGCTTTCTCGCTGCACGAGAACCCATTCTCGATTAGTTCGGCACCAGCCGAAGGCTCCGAAGTTTCATTCCTGATAAAGGAACTTGGGGATTTTACGTGCAGTCTCGGACAGATCGCCCTGCAAACCCGGGTCTATCTGGATGCCCCACATGGGAATCTGTCGATCAGCCACCGCCCTGAGACAGGAATTGTTTTAATCGCAGGTGGTGTCGGGATCGCGCCCATGTTGAGCATTATGCGTCAAGTTCGACTGAGTAGAACACAGCGCTATCTCAAGCTTATCTATGGCAACCGGGTGGAGGAGCAGATTGTTTTTCGCCAGGAATTGTCCAAAGAAGAAACAGTATTTGTTCTATCCGAACCGCCAAGGGATTGGTCCGGAGAGACAGGCTTGATCGACGGTCCCCTGTTGGATCGCAATTTGTCTTCTGAACAATTTGAAAGCTGGCTTTTTGTTCTCTGCGGCCCCCCTGCCATGATGGACGCCGTCGAAGATCATCTGATCGCACGGGGCACCGCGCCCCACCGGATTTTGTCTGAAAGGTTTGACTATGATTAGACTGCTCAGAAACCTGCCCACACGCAAACAGGTGAAGTTCGCAGTTTGGTGCATCAGTTTCATAGTCTTCATCGCTGTCTTGGCCTTTTCCTTACGGTAACCAGGCAAACTATTGAGCCTTGGCTAACTTCAAAATTATCAGCCGAAAAAGGCTGATTTGCGTGGAGATGTATGTCGTCGCGAACTTACTCAAAAGACATGATCTGCTTGGACAGAAAAGGAATTTCACAACTCTCCCAAGTAACGCCTTTGATGGAGATCAAGGGCAAAGCCCGCCTCTTATTCATAATCAGCAATCTATTCAGACCGATTTATGGGAGGATCGGAATGACCGTACTCATCGCCTTCGCTACAGTTGAAGGCCAGACAGCAAAGATTGCGCGCTTCATCACCGATCTCGCGAAGAATGCCGGTTTCGACGCAAAGCTGATCAATACCGATGAAATGCCCAGCCACGTTTCACTTGACGATGTGGTCAAGGTTATTCTCCTGGCCCCTGTCCACGAGCGTAAGCACCCCAAGTCATTCGAAGCATTTGTCGCTTCAAATAGAGATGCCTTAATGAAGCGAAAGTCTCTCGTGCTTTCCGTCGGTCTAAAAGCTGCTTTCGCGTCAGGTCGAGAAGAAGCACGCGACTATCTTGACGAAATGCTTCTTCGAACAGGATTTGAACCAAATGCGACGGCTTTGATCGCAGGCGCGGTGAGGCCCGAAAACTACGGGTATTTTGAGAGGGAGATTCTTCAGCACGTCGTCTTGCTCGGTCGAAAAATCGATCCACGAGAAGGGGCAAGGGAGTTTACTGACTGGGATGAACTCACGTCAATTGTGATAGAGTTCCTTGGCGAAAACAGGCGGACAAACACGCATCAACCTCAAGCAAACTCTTAAAAAAGTCTCTCAAGTATTTACCGATGAACTTTGATAGCCATGACTCCCGGAAAGTCACAGTTATCGGCTCACTTCATCAGTGTCCGAAAAGCACTGGTAAACTTGTCTGCTCCAACATTGCTTGCGTCGTGCCCCCAAAAACTGACTCTCGCAAATGGGAATGCCCATAAGCGCCCATAACAATGAGATCGGCCCCCGCTTCTCTTGATCGTTCTTGAATGCAATGTGCAACTGAATTTCCCCCGCACTGGAACTGCGACACGGTCACGTTGCAACCGTGATGGCCGAGCCATTCAGCTAGGTCAGTTCCGTGCTCACTACCTTCTACATCCTCAGGCGACGGCAAATCAAAACATCCAATTACAACTTCCTTGGCCGCCAGAAGAATGGGTAAAGCTAAATGCGTCGCCCTGGACGCAGGCAAGCAGTCATTCCATGCCAAAAAAACGCAGTCGCGTTGGGCAAACGGATCTCCATTGATCATCAGAGCAACCGGCGAATGAAACAATACTCCGCACGTGATCTTGTGAAATAAATCGGGGTCTTTTCGCAAATCAGCGTCTAGAAAAGCGATATCAGAGCATTTGGCTTGTTCTGCTACAAGTTGCTGTAACTCTGCTCCAAGTCCCATGAAGCCAGTTACATTTGCAGATACGCCCTGCCCAGCAAGAAGCGTTTCAACTTCAGTGGCGCGAGACTTCAGGGCGGCATTTTTCGCGTGAAGAATGTCCAACCAGTTTGAGGGCAGACCCGCCTCAACGAACCTGTTTGATCCATACTTCAGGTAAGGCAGGTTAGGTAAGGCCGCGATCAATACGCAATTCAGGTGGTCGTTCTGGATATGGGCAGTTTCAGCGCATTCCAAAATCGACGCGTCGTCAGCATCAACTCCTACATAATATGCCACTGTTCTGTGTTGCATTCCCGACCTCCGCCTGGAATTTCACTTCGCCCGAAAGCCGTGCGCATTGATTGAACCAGCAAATAGCCGATGTTGTTATTCGTTCTTCTTACTTCGGCAGCATGAAAAACTCTTCCAGCACAATCTTGCCCTCCGCCACCGAATACACCGCGATCTCGCGCAGGGTCATACGCTCACCCGTAGCCTTCTGAATCACTTCAGCTCTGAAGCGCACTCCAAAGCGGTTGGGTGGGTGGACGTAGGGGCCATCCACTTCTAGTTCTTGGATTTCATGCGACGCCAACCAATCCTCTCTTTTTCCCTTGATGGCTTCTCGACCCTTTGTTACGCGGAATTGTCGAACCGGAGGCACAACAGCCTCTATCGACTGCGCGTTTTCGGCATACATCTCATCAACACTTCCAAGGCCCCTGCGCTCACGCATGGCCTGGACGAATGATCTTCCGATTTCAATCAACTCTTCCATGAGCCCCCCCTGAATTACCGTTGACTGTACCACTTCTTGCCCGCGCAAATCTTGACACGGATCAATGAGCACAAGGGGAAATGCAATGAGGCCGATTCGTACTCAACTCTGCTCAGCCAGAAGTAACACACTTAATACAGCGCCAAATTCGCATCAATCTGCAGGAAAGGCGGACAGCGTCAGCACGCTAGTGTCGCAGTTGCTATTTGGTTTTTAGTCAGTGCGACCGTGCATTGGCGGCTGGTTGCAACCTAAAGCTGCCATGGAGATGTAATGGTATACAAGAGGAAGTGCCGAGGCGATTGCCACGGCCGTTTTTACCAAAAACAACTCTTCGCCCTTGCTTGCCAGACAATATCCGGCCCCCGCTCCTTCCCCCCGGTCTTGCGGGAGAAGGCCCTTCGCTTTCAGGTTCGTATCCGCGCGATGCCTTTTGTCGGAGGCCAGCCGCTTCCCCGCAGACTTCTCACCTGCCCCGCTTTGACCGCGTACGGTCTCGGCGGTCCCCGGTCCGACGAGTGTCTGAAGACATACGTCGACCGGTGGGTTCCGTAGTCGCGTTTCTGCACCGGGCCAGAAGGAGCCGCGTCGGTGCGGGATGGGGTAGTCCCCGAACCATAGTTCACAATTGGTGGCCGGTCGTGAACACACCGTGGTCACCGCTTTTTTTTGATCGTTTGCCAGGGAAAGCGGCAAGAATAAACCGGACGCAACGGAGACGGGGAGACCCATCCCGGCCCGGAACGTCCGATTTTGCGCTCTTGCTGACTAAGTGTATTGATCTGCTTTTTTTGGGGATCTTTGTGTTTCGCGCGGCCGCAAGTTGTACAAACCTTAGCTGACCCGAAGCGCCGCAGCCCACCAATAGCGCAGGCGGTTCGGGTCAGCGGCTCGACACAGACCCGGGACTAAATAGTTCTCTTTCCGTTCTCTTATTTGTGTTCAACTTTTGAAGCGGTTGCCTCGTCTCAACTAGCACGATTTCTCAGCAATCAGTGTTGCCGTGATGTGCGTCGGCTATTGGACGTGTGACCCGACTACGGAGTGTCCCAAACGGAGAATAACATGAGCGCTATGGCGTGCAGATCGAACTGGAGGGTGCGCTGGCAGCAATGATTGGGTTGGTCCAGAACGACAAAAGCCACCTTGCGGCGGCTTGTTCGAGACTCTGTTGGACCCAAGTGGTTGCGGGAGCAGGATTTGAACCTGCGACCTTCAGGTTATGAGCCTGACGAGC
>NZ_WPZC01000007.1:0-206506 GCF_013031165.1 Ruegeria sp. HKCCD7251
TTGCCCCGACTGTCAAGAATTTCACGGGCGTGGATGTCGATGATTGTGCTCATTATGTGGCCCTCAGACTTTGGTTGCCATCACGCGGGCGGTGTCCAGCATTCGATTGGAGAAACCCCATTCATTGTCGTACCAGCTCAGAATCCGAACCATTCCACCCTCGGTCAGACGGGTCTGCTGGGTGGCAAAGATCGACGAATGGGGGTCGTGATTGAAGTCTGCGGAAACCAACGGCTCATCTGTCACCGCCAGTACCCCACGCATTTCGCCGTCTGCTGCGGCGCGAATTGCGTCGTTGATCTGATCCACGGTTACGTCTTGTTTCGGCATAAAGCAAAAATCGACAGCCGAAACATTCGGTGTCGGCACCCGGATGGCAGAACCGTCCAATTTCCCTTTGAGCTGGGGAAGAACCTCACCGACAGCACGGGCCGCTCCTGTCGAGGTCGGGATCATCGACATCGCGGCCGCTCGGGCGCGGTAGAGGTCTTTGTGCATCGTATCCAGGGTAGGTTGATCACCTGTGTAAGAATGCACTGTGGTCATGTAACCCGTTTCAATCCCAAAGGCGTCGTCCAGCACCTTGGCAACCGGAGACAGGCAGTTGGTTGTACAACTTGCATTCGACACAACGATCTCGTTGCCTGTCAGACTTTTGTGGTTCACGCCATAAACGATCGTCTTGTCAGCACCCGAAGCCGGGGCGGAAACCAAAACTTTCTTTGACCCATTGCTCACGTGCTGAATGGCGCTTTCGCGTTTTGTAAACAGACCGGTGCATTCAAGTGCGACGTCGACATCCTGCCAAGCCAGCTTTGCGGGGTCGCGCTCTGCACTGACGCGTATTTCGCGCCCACCAACAAGCAAAGTGTTTCCATCAACCTGAATATCTGTATCCAGTCGCCCATGAACGCTGTCGTATTTCAACAAATGCGCGTTCGTCTCAATCGGACCAAGATCATTGATGGCCACCACGGCGACATCGTTCCGCCCTGCCTCAACCAAAGATCTTAGGACACTGCGACCGATGCGACCAAACCCGTTGATTGCTACTTTTACCGTCATTTTACTTCTCCAAAAATTTAGAATGCCGCTTCGGATTGCGCATCAAGGGATTCTGACATCGACACGACGCGCAGGATGTTCGTGGTGCCTGCAGTGTTGAAAGGAATGCCCGCCGTAACCGCGATGCGGTCATCCTGACCGGCCAGCCCCATATCCCGCGCGGCGCAGACTGCCGCTTTTACCGCGCCCTTGAAACGGATGGCGGGATCGACCGGAGCACAGGATAGACCCCAAACCAGGCCCAGCCTTCTGGCGACGGACGGATCGGGGGTCAGCGCCAGAATAGGCACGCGCGGGCGTTCCCGTGCGGCCAACGTGGCCGTCGAGCCGGACATGGTGTAACAACAGATCGTCTTCAGCGCGGTCGTCTCAGCGATTTCCCGAGCCGCAGATGTAATCGCCTCGGACACCGTGCTCTTGCAGGGGGTGCGTGCTGCTTCCATCGCTTCAAGGTAACCGGGATCCTGTTCCGTTTCCTCGGCTATAGCGTTCATCATCTGAACTGCATCGACCGGAAATTGTCCCGCTGCGGATTCTGCCGACAACATGACCGCATCGGCACCGTCATAAATGGCCGAAGCGACATCGGACACTTCAGCGCGGGTGGGCACAGGGCTGCCGGTCATGCTTTCCAGCATCTGAGTTGCGACAATCACAGGCTTCCCGGCCGCGCGGCACCCCCGCACCAGCTGCTTTTGGATTGCCGGAACCTTTTGGATGGGCAGTTCCACACCCAGGTCGCCACGCGCCACCATGATCGCATCCGACGCATCCAGAATTGCAGGAAAACAGTTTACCGCCGCCGGTTTTTCAATCTTGCTCAAAATACGCGCCCGGCCTTTTGCCAGTTTGCGCGCGTCTTCGATGTCTTCGGGCCTTTGCACAAATGACAAGGCAAGCCATTCGACACCAAGCTCGCACACAAACTCAAGATCTGCCCGGTCCTTGTCGGACAACGCAGCCAAAGGAAGCACGACATCAGGGACATTCACGCCTTTGCGGTCAGAAATACGCCCGCCTACCATAACGCGACACTCGGCATGTTGGTCTGAGCAATCAATCACAGACATGCGAATGAGACCGTCATTGACCAGTAGCGTTGCACCCGGGGTCAGAGCCCGGAAGATTTCCGGATGCGGCAACTGAACACGATTTTGATTTCCCGCGGTGCCCTCCAGATCAAACCGAAAGCTCTGCCCATCGACCAACAGCGCACCACCGCCTTCGAACAGGCCGCAGCGCAGCTTGGGGCCCTGAAGGTCTGCCAGAATACAAATGGGCGCGTTCATATCCGCCTCAACCTTGCGGATCGTGGCATGCAACCGGGCGATATCATCGTGCCGTCCGTGGCTCATGTTGAGGCGGAACACATCCGCCCCTTCGGTTTTTAGGGCACGGATGGTTTCATAGCTGCTTGAGGCTGGACCAAGCGTCGCCACAACTTTGATGTTTCTGTTTCGGATCATTCGGACCTTGCCCCTGAACCATTTTCATTTGTTATCGCTAACAATCATCATTCAAGCCAAAAGTCAACATTTTCGCGCATTCAGGCGTTCTTTTTTGGAAATTATGTTCGATAATTTCGAATTATCTTGAAAACCACACAAAAACCGCACATCTATTTTTGAGCGCAAAGGATCAAAACATGCTCGGCAAGAACAGAAAATCTGAGATTCTGCACATCGCTCAAATCGAAGGAACGATCCGGGTCGAAGATCTTGCCCGACGCTTTGGGGTCGCCGAGCAGACCATCCGCCGAGACCTTGCGCAGCTATCTGATACCGGCCAACTGGAACGCGTTCACGGGGGCGCTGTCGTGTCTTCGGGGGCGGGAAATCTCGACTATGTGCAGCGCCGCAATCGAAATACTGAAGGCAAGGCAAGAATTGGCCGAGAATGCGCCGGCAGCATTCCAAACGGCGCAACCGTTTTCATAAACATCGGAACCACCACCGAAGCTGTTGCCCATGAGTTGCTGGCCCACAAAGACCTGTTGGTTGTCACCAACAGCCTGAACACCGCCAATATCCTTGCGGTGAACCCGGATATCGAAATTGTTGTCGCAGGTGGTTCGTTGCGGCGCACAGACGGTGGTCTACTTGGCAACCTGACAACACAGGTGGTGGATTTGTTCAAATTCGACCATTCAATCATAAGCTGCGCCGGAATTGACGCAGACTTGGATCTGCTGGATTTCGATTTTCAGGAAGTGCGCGCGACGAAGTCCATCATACGACAGTCAAAGTCGACTTTTGTGGTTGCCGATAGCTCAAAAATGCTGCGGTCAGCCCCTGGGCGGATTGGGAATCTTGCCGATACCGATATCCTTTTCACCGATGCACCGTTGCCGGACGGTATGATGCAGAAGGCGCGCGAACTCGGCACATCCATCAACGTCGCGCAACCCTGAGGCGCGGTCGCAAGGCCAAGGTGGCGCCCTGCGACCGCTTGCGGTCGTAGTTAGCTGGCCAATCGTTCAAAAAGCCGCGCGACAGCTTCGGCACCAGGATCGACATGTCCCCGCAGTTGTTCTGCGTTGATATATGATGCGCGACCAGCTCGGGCCCGCAACATCGTTGCCGTTTTGTCAGCCCCAGCTCGCGCGGCAACTGCTGCATCGGGCAATCCGCCTTCCAGCTTGTCCAGAGCCGGTTTCAATGCATCAATCATTGTCCGGTCACCGGGTTGAGCACCGCCAATATCCTGCATCCGCTTCAAACCAACGTGCAACGCCTTCTGCATCGTTTCACCACTTGATGCCGCATCCCCCGCCGCCGCAAAGAAAATGGCGAGCAAAACGCCTGAAGACCCGCCCATAGTCTGACTCAGCTCTTGGCCGATTGCGCGGTACAGTTGCGTGTGATCCGCCAAAGGCAGCTTGTCCATCGCTGCGATCAGGGCACGTGCCGCGCCTGCAAGCGTCGAGCCTGTGTCACCATCGCCGGACTTGGCATCCAGCGCGTTCAGGTCAGCCTCGGCCGCTATCAATATCTCGCAGCATCTTATCAGGAACGAACGCGTCTCGGCATGATCTGAGGCCAGAGGCTTAATTGGCTTCAGGCCATCGGGCAGTTCAAGCACGGGAACGTCGACCAATGCGTTTACACCGGGCCATGCGCTCAGGTGCGTTTTGGCCTGCAATGCCATCAGATCCTCGGTCGGCGCAGGATAGACCGAGATCGAAAATCCGCGCATTTCAAGAGAAGTCATCAACGCCGCAGGTCCAACGATATGGCTAATCTGCTGCCCGATCGACGAATGCTTGAGCTCATGCGCCAGAATAGACATTTCCAGAACGGAAGCCCCGCCAAGGTTATTCAACAAAGCAACATAGCGCTGGTCAGGGTCCATCTTTGCACCCAGCTTTTCAACCATCATGGCAATGGCGGATTTAGCATCCGAGTATTCAACCTGATCAATCCCGGCCTCACCATGGATACCGAGGCCCAGTTCAGCCTTACCGCTTGGAATGCGATCTTCTTTCGGTGCGCCGGGCACCGTACAGGTGTCAAGCGACATACCGATGGACGATGTGCCAGCAATAACGCGCTCGGCTGCGGTTGCCACCGCATCGAGGTCAGCGCCATTCTCGGCCAATGCACCGGCGATTTTATGCACGAACAGCGTCCCCGCAACACCGCGTGCCTGGGGCAGATCAGGCAGCGCGACGTCATCATCCACGATGACCAAATTCACATTGAGTCCAAAGGCGCGCGCACGTTCAGCCGCAAGGCCAAAGTTCAGGCGATCGCCGGTGTAGTTCTTGACGATAAGCAAGCAACCTGCCGGTCCGGTCACAGCCAAAATCCCGGCCAGAACCGCGTCGACAGAAGGTGAGGCAAATACGTCACCACACACCGCGGCGGTCAACATACCTTCGCCAACGAACCCGGCGTGCGCGGGCTCGTGACCCGACCCCCCGCCAGACACCAGCGCAACCTTCGACTTGTCCCAGTCCGTGCGCACCACCACCCTGATATGTGGATAACCGTCCAGCCGGGCAAGGCGACCACCCGATGTTGCGATCACGCCGTCAACGGCTTCTGCAACGATGTCTTCTTTTCTATTGATAAAATGGGTCATTTCAGCCTCTTTTACTGAATCCGGACGCCTTCGGCGTCGAAGAAAAACGGGTTGTTCGGAGCGATCTTGACGATATCGCCGCTTTTGAGCGAGGTGTGTGCGTCGGTTACAGTAATCAGATCATGATCCCTGAAAGACAGATGTAATCTGGTTTGATCGCCCAGATGTTCGACCCGCGTAACAAGACTGTCCTGCCCGTCCCCCTGTCCGATCTGTTCTGGGCGCAGGCCGATGGACTTGGCACCGCTTGGGGCGTGACCAAAGATATCGGCAGGCAGAATGTTGATCCGGGGCTGGCCAAGGCGGCTGGCCGCATAGATGCTGACTGGGGCTTCGTAGATTTCCCGCGGCGTGCCAAACTGGATCAGCTTTCCATTATCCAGAACACCCACATGGGTCGCCATGGTCATCGCCTCGACCTGATCGTGTGTCACATACAGTAGCGTCGCGCCACTATCCGCCTGAATGCTCTTCAGCTCAACCCGCAGATCAGCGCGCAGCTTGGCATCCAATGAGCTGAGGGGTTCGTCCATCAGATAGACTTCGGGATTTCGCACCAAGGCACGACCAATCGAAACACGCTGCATTTCCCCGCCAGACAAGGCGGTCGCCTTGTTTTCAAGTTTGTGCGCGATCTGCAATGTCTCAGCGACGCGCTGCACTTTGATC
Source organism: Ruegeria sp. HKCCD7251 (assembly GCF_013031165.1). Lineage (NCBI taxonomy): Bacteria > Pseudomonadati > Pseudomonadota > Alphaproteobacteria > Rhodobacterales > Roseobacteraceae > Ruegeria > Ruegeria sp. HKCCD7251. Next base: position 5,818 of record NZ_WPZC01000007.1, read on the forward strand.
CTAATCTCGTCCTCGGGCGTCTTCAGCAAAGGGGACCGCAGCGGGAAGGCCAGATTTTCATAGACTGTCAGATGCGGGTACAGCGAGTATTGCTGAAACACCATGGCGACGTTGCGCTGAGCCGGGGTCAATCCGGTCAGGGTTTGGCCATTCATCAGGACGTCACCCTCATCCGGCTTGTCCAGCCCGGACACCATGCGCAGCGTCGTTGTCTTGCCGGCCCCGGTTGGCCCAAGAAGGACGACAAAAGCCCCATCCGGGATCGTCATGGATATGTTGTCCAAAGCGACCATGTCGCCAAAGCTTTTTGTCACATTGCGAAGCTCAACCTCAGCCATGGTTCAGAACTCCTTCGTTTCCTGCGGACAACAATGCCCTGCCCTTTTCCGTTTCGAACACCGTGATTGTACGCTCATCAAAGTGCAGGCCCGTTTTTTCGCCCACATGAACGCGATCGCTGGATGGGATGCGCGCCTTGATCTCGCCATTCGGGGTGTTCAGTGTCACGATCTGAGTGGTGCCAAGGTATTCCGTCGCCGTCACTTCGCCGCGATAGCTGGAACTGTCATCCAGATGCACATGTTCAGGTCGCACACCAAGCGCCAGATCGCCACGCGCGCCGCCATGCTGTTCGGGGATGCGAATTTGACTGTCGCCCAGATCGACCGAGTGAGTGCCGCTGCCAACAATGCCATGAAAATTCAGGAAGTTCATGGAAGGTGAACCGATGAAACTGGCCACGAACATCGTAGCGGGCCAGTCATAGATATCTTGCGGCACTCCAAATTGTTCGACAACGCCGTGGTTCATGACGACGATCTTGTCGCCCATCTGCATCGCCTCTAGCTGGTCGTGGGTCACGTAAACCGTGGTTGCCCCCATCCGGTCATGCAAGGCACGCAATTCTTCGGACATATGCTCGCGAAATTCTGCATCCAGCGCACCCAGCGGCTCGTCCATGAAGAACGCTTTGGGGTCCCGCACAATGGCGCGCCCCAAGGCGACGCGCTGACGGTCGCCTCCTGACAACCCGCCAACAGGTTTCTTCAGAATATCGGTGATCCCCAGAATCTGGGCGACCTCGTCCACCTTCTTTTTGACCTGCGCCTTGGGCATCCCTTGGCTCAGCAGGGGATAGCTGATGTTCTTGCCGACATTCATATGCGGGTAGAGCGCGAACATCTGGAACACAAAGGCGATATCGCGCTGGCTGGCAGGCTTCATACCCACCTCTTCACCGTCGATGTAAATCTCGCCGCTGGTGGGCAGCTCAAGCCCGGCCATCATACGCAACGTCGTGGTCTTGCCGCAGCCCGAGGGGCCAAGCAGCATGAAGAACTCGCCATCTTCGATGGTGAAACTCGACGACTGCACGGCGGTAAACGTCCCGAATTCCTTGCGCACGTTTTCGATTCTGATCTGTGCCATGTTCTTACTCCGGGAAGTGGCTGACGATGATGAACATCACCGTGCCAATCAGCGTGACAATGAAGGAATAGGTGAACAGGGCCAGCACAAAGGGCTGCATCAGCATGATCACACCCAACGCGATAAGGATGGAGGCCACCATTTCCCAAGGGCCACGGCGCAGCCGCAGCAGGCCATTGATAAAGCTTGTCATTTGCGTACAGCTCCGAATGTGATGCCGCGCAGCAGATGCTTGCGCAGAAGAATGGTGAAGACCATGACCGGAACTAAGAAGATCGTCGCCCCGGCGGCCACGGCGGGCCAGTCCTTGCCGCCAACACCGATGATGGTCGGGATGAAGGGCGGTGCGGTTTGTGCGGTGCCCGAGGTCAGCAGAACAGCAAAGGCGTATTCGTTCCACGCAAAGATCAGGCAGAAAATCGCGGTTGAGGCGATGCCCGTCGCGGCCTGCGGCAGCACCACTTTGTAGAAGGCCTGAAAGCGGGTGTATCCGTCGATCAATGCGGCCTCTTCATATTCCACCGGGATCTCGTCGATGAACCCTTTCAGCAACCAGACCGACAGGGAGAGGTTCACGGCCGTATACAGCAGGATCATACCCAGATGCGTGTCGTTCAACCCTAGTTGCCGGAACATCAGAAAAATTGGGATCGCCACCGCAATCGGCGGCATCATCCGGGTCGACAGGATGAAGAACAGCAAATCATCCTTGAGTGGCACCCGGAACCGGCTGAACGCATAGGCCGCAGCGGTGCCCAGCACCATACACAGAAAGGTCGAGCCGAACCCAATGATGACCGAGTTCATGAAACGCTCGCCATAGCGCGACGCGCCAGTGATAACCTGCCCCTGTTCGCGAACCATTTCATCATACCATGTCTCTGGCGGGGGCAGCGCAGCCAGGTCTTCTTCATTCAGGCGCGTGCGCTGCGTGAACAGGTTGACGTAGCCTTCCAGCGTCGGCTCGAATAGGATTTTGGGCGGATAAGAGATCGAGTCGGCAGGCGACTTAAACCCGGTGGCGATGATCCACATCAGCGGCAGGATCGTGATGACCGCATACAGTACCACAGCGGTACCAGCGACCCACTTCGTCCGGTTGGACGGCTCTGTAACAGAAAAGCTCATCTTTCTTTTACCTTGTTCAGGGCTTTGACGTAGATCGAAGCCAGCCCAAAGACGGTGACGAACAGGATGACCGCATAGGCCGAGGAATAGCCGGTGCGCCATTTCTCGAACGCTTCGCGTTTCAGGTCGATCGAGGTCAGCGTGGTCGTATTGCCCGGACCACCGCCGGTCAGCTGCACCACAAGGTCGAACATCTTGAAGTTCTCGATGCCGCGGAACAACACGGCCAGCATCAGGAAGGGCAGCGCCATCGGAATGGTGATCGTCCAGAACTGCCGCCACTTGCTGGCGCGGTCACATTCGGCGGCTTCATAGATCGAATCCGGGATTGAACGCAGACCCGCCAGACAGATCAGCATCACAAATGGCGTCCACATCCAGGTATCGGCGATTACAATGGCCCAAGGCGCCAAATGAACATCGCCGATCATAGAAAAACTGGATGGATCACCACCGGTAAAGAACGTCACTACATAATTGAACAGGCCGATTTGCGGCTGATAGAGGAAAGTCCAGAAATTACCTACAACGGCCGGGCTTAACATCATGGGGAACACGATGATCGTGGTCCACATATCATTGCCCTTGAATTTCATGTTCAGCAAATAGGCCAGTGCAAAGCCGATCAGAACCTGCAGAACGATGGTCCAGATCAGGAAATGCGCCGTGGCCTGCATCGTCATCCATGTGTCACTATCGGTCAGGATACGTTCGTAGTTGCGCAGACCGACGAAATCGATTTCACGGTTGGGCCTGTTCACCTTGTAGTTGGTAAAGCTCAGCCGGATGGTCCAGATCAGCGGAAAGATGTTGACGGCCAACAGCAGGAAAATGGACGGCGCGACGAAAATCCAGGCGATGGTTCGATCTGACAGCCCGCGCACTTTCCGAGCCATCGGCTCGGGTGTCGCTTTGGCGATTTTATCCATCGGTGTGTGTATCATTGTTTGATCCTTCATCGGCGACAGCGACGCTGTCTCCGAAGGTGGCGGAGTGCTCCGGATTAGCATTTTGCCAATCCGGAGAGGGAGCGCCGGGCAAACGGGATTGCCCGGCAAAATTTACGCTTAGATTTTGCCTTCGTCTTCGAAAGTCTCGGTCCAATCGTCGACCAGACCATTCAAGGCTTCCTCGGCCGTGCCATTGCCCGCAATCACATAGTCATGCACACGTTGCTGCATGGCCAGAAGCAGTTCGGCATAAGCTGGCTCCGCCCAGAAATCCTTAACGATCGCCATCGAATCGAGGAAGGTCTGCGCATAGGGCTGGCTGGTTGCAAAACCAGGGTCTTCGACGACCGCCTTCAGCGCGGAATAGCCACCCAGTTCCCACCAGCGAGACTGAATTTCAGGCTGTGCGAACCACTTGATGTATTCCAGTGCAGCATCCTGTTTGTCGGAATAAGAGACAACAGAAATCCCCTGCCCGCCCAATTGGGCAAACTGCCCGCTCGGACCTGCGGGGTTCGGGAAGTAACCAGACTTGCCGCCGCCCACATTCGCGTCAGCCTCAACACCCGGCCAGATGAAGGCAAAGTTCATCTGCAATGCGACCTGACCGGACTTATAAGCGTCGATGTTTTCACCCATGTACCAGTTCGAAGATCCCGGCGGTGTGGCGGTATCATAGAGGTCCTTGTAGAACTCCAGACCAGCGACCGCATCTTCAGAATTGACGAAGCCATCCAGTTCATACGGGCTGTCGGGGTTACCATATTCGAACCCATAGTTGTACAGCGCGTTGGTCACACCCATCGTGATGCCTTCGGACCCGCGCTCGGTATAGATCGCGGCGCCGTAGACCGTCGTTCCGTCAATATCGCGGCCTTGGAAGAACTGAGCGATGTCTTTCAACTCGTCCAAAGAGTTCGGGACATCCAGATCCCGGCCGTACTTTTCCTTGAACTCAGCCTGCAGTTCGGGGCGTTCGAACCAATCCTTGCGATAGGTCCAGCCGACAACATCTCCGAACGCTGGCAGCGCCCAATAGTTGGGGGTATTCTTCGGCCATTCCGCGTAACCTGTCACGGTTGCCGGGATGAAGTCATCCATTGTGATGCCTTCGGCATCGAAGAAATCGTTCAGTTTGACATAGTGCCCATTTTCGGCGCCGCCCCCGATCCACTGACTGTCACCAATCATCAGATCACATAGTTTACCGCCCGAGTTCAGTTCGTTCAGCATCCGGTCTGCAAAGTTAGGCCATGGCACGAATTCGAAATTCATGGTGTGGCCGGACTTTTCCTCGAAGTCCTTGCTCAGTTCGATCAGCGCATTGGCCGGATCCCAGGATGCCCAGCACAGGGTCAGGTCCTCGGCGCTGGCGGCGCCGGAAACGGCCATCACCGCGGCAGTTGCAACAGAAAGTTTAAGCTGCGTCTTCATCAGAAAGCTCCTCCCATTTGTTTGGCGCCGACTCCTCTGACGGCGACTCATTGATGGAATAGTCGTAAATGAGGCACGTACCTCAGATCAAGCTTTTTCTGAGGTACGTGCCTCATTTCGCTTGCATGTGCCTTGAAACTGGGCAAATATTTTTGAACACCAAAGGATAGAAACCGACTCGATGCGACCAACAACCAAAGACCTCGCCAAAGCTGCCGGTGTCAGTCTGGCCACTGTGGATCGCGTCCTGAACAATCGCCCGGGCGTGCGCAAGAAAACCGTGAAGGCGGTGAATGAAGCAATCGATAAGATCGGCTTTGTGCGCAACCTGTCCGCTGCCAATCTGGCCAAAAGCAAGAGGTACAGGTTTCGGTTCATGCTTCCGCGCCGCGGGGATTTGTTTATTTCAGAACTGCGCGAACGCATTTCCGAAACCGACCGAGGCCTTGCGGCCGAAGGGATCGAGATTTCGCATCAGGAAATTTCGCAGGCCGATCCGCATCTGATCGCACGCACATTGCTGAAGCTGTCGCCTGATAAGGTCGACGGGATTGCGTTGATGGCGCCTGAATCACCTCAGGTGCGGGATGCCGCCATCCGGCTTCAAGAAAAAGGCGTTCAGGTTGTGCACCTCATATCCGGTCAGCTTGAAATGTCCGATATGGATTTCGTTGGCATCGACAACCGCGCCGCGGGCGCAACCGCGGCCCGCCTAATTGGCCGTTTCATTTGCGGGCGGCAGGGAAAAGTCATGGTCGTTTCAGAAACCATGAACGCACGTGACAGTCTGGAACGGCGTCACGGGTTCGATCAGGTTCTCAAGCAGGACTATCCAAATCTAATTGCGCTGCCCTCACTTGAGACGCATGGTGATCAGTCACGGGCGCAAGAAATCGTCCTGAACACGTTGCGAAACAATCAAGACGTTATCGCTGCGTATATCATGAGTTCCGAAGCGCGCTCACCCCTGAATGCCCTGCATTGCAAAACTGATCACGGTGAGCTGGTCGTAATTGCACATGAGCTGACGGAACGTACACGCAGCGCGCTATTGAACAAAGAAGTGGATGCAATCATCGCGCAAAATCCCGGTCATCTGGTACGCAGCTCGGTCCGGTTGCTGCGCGCAAGGTGCGACAACCGTGAGATCATGCAGTCGCAAGAGCAAATACGCATTGAAATTCTCATCCAAGAAAATTTGATACCCGACGGATTTGCAGCAAGCTATAGCGCCCAATAGACGGCCAGCAGGATCGGATGTTTGATTCTGCCGAATTATATTCGAACGATTATCCGCATAATCTTGTTCAAAAGCTCTCGCTCTCCAAAACTGCGGTTTTGCGCGAGGTTTTGGTTTAATTCAGCACACTGCTTGGATGTGCCACGCTTTCGACTCTAGACCAATAGCAGGACAATCACTGAACCCCATAGGGCGAGAAGGACGTTACCAACTGCATAACCCAACCCATAGCCAAGGGTTGGTACTTGGCTCTGCGCGGCCTCTTGTACAGCTGCCAAAGCGGGTGCGGATGTCCCTGCCCCACAACATGTTCCGGCCAGGACCCCTTCGTTGATTTTGAATATCTTACGACCCACAAAAATCGCTGATCCATGCGCCAGAAAAACGATTGCCAGCGCACCAAAAATCAGGGACGGGCCGCTTGCCAGTACACCAGCCACAAAACTTGTCCCCGAGGTAATGCCCACACATGCCACAAAGACGCACAGGCCAACTGAATCGAATATCCAAAGCGTGGCTTCGGGAACAAATCCAAATGTGCGGCGAACCGAGCGCAACCAACCTGCGACCAGCCCCCCCAACAATACCCCTACCGAAGTGCCCAGACCAAGCTCGACCGCGCCATAATGCAGGGCTGGAATCCCAATCAAACCACCCAACAGGATAAAAAACGCAACAAACACCATGTCCGTTTTGCTTGTTTCTCGGTCCAGATAACCCAACTTGCTTGCTGCGTCCTGAATATGGCTGCGCGTACCGGAAACTGTCAGGACATCTCCCATGTGCAATGGGACACCCCGAAAAACCGGTAGCCGTTCACCGCTGCGCATGATCCCACGAAGAAAGATAGTTCGGGCTTCGGGGCGGACGGAAAGTTCACCTAGGGTTTTGTTGACCAACTCTTTGTTAGTTACAACAATGTCGCTGGTTTCAACGGGAAGATCCAAAAGTTCAGGGTCTTCGACCTCTTCCCCCAGAAGGCTACCATGGTCAATAAGATAGGACCGCATCCCGGCGATCGCTGCGATATCTCCGTTTTGCAGGACCATGTCCCGTGACGTCGGCAGGATTTTGTTGCCTCGGCGAACGCGATCAAAGAAAGCCCGCACGTGGATCGGAACCCGAGCTTCCAATTCGGCCACGGTATGTCCTGCAAAGTCAGGATTTATGCGATAGGCCCGCGCTTCAAAGTCACGATGCTCGGAATGCCACGGGGCATCGTCATCTTGCAGTTCAGATTCATATTCAGCACATGCGTCCCGCAAAGATCGCCCATAAAACCGCGGTGCAATTTGCGTGTGGAACACAATCGTGGCGATGACACCAACAAAATATGCAACCGCAAAACCTGTCGCGATTTCGGCTTCAAATATCTGCTGGCTTGCTGCGTCAGCACCTGTTTTCGCAAATGCATCAATGGCCACACCCAAAGTCGCACTTTCAGTCGCCCCACCTGCCAAAAGCCCCGCCGCGACACCAACCGAAAGACCCATAAGTGGCGCTAGAAGGACCGCAACCAGCAACGCAATTGCGCATAATAAAACGGTAATCCCGATCTGAGGCAGGGCACCCAGGTTCAAGGAACGAAAGAACTGAGGCCCGGTGCGATAGCCAATCGAAAACAGAAACAACAGGAAAAATGTCTGCTTCAAGTCATCGGACACGACCACTCCGGTCTGCCCGACCAAGACACCAGCAAGCAGGCATCCCGCCACTGAGCCAACAGTAAAAGAGCCGAAGGAAACTTTTCCAATCGCGTAACCAAGGGTCAGGCTGCAAAACAGCGCCAATTCAGGGTGAGTTCTGAATATCGAAATGATTGCTTCCATGAAAACGGCTGTCCCTCGGCCCTATCCTGTAATGCGAGTTCAACCGTGAATCGGCAGACCTTTTGAAGCGCGATACGATTGCACGTATCCCGTCGCAACGGCACGCACCGCACGCCCGATTTTCCGATATGCATCATCATCAAGATTTGCGAAGGACACACGTGCAGACCAGTTAGGCGCGTCGAATCCCGATCCATTCAAAAGGACAATCCCATGGTCCTGCGCAAGTTTGAACGAAATGTCGAGCGGGTGGACGTTCTCTTTTATCCAATCCACGACTTCTTCACCTACATATTTCCGAAGCCAGAACTCAAAATCAATTATTCCATAGTATCTGTCGTACAAGGGGTTATCCGGTACTTCGATCCCCATACCTTCGACCAATTCAGTGAAGCGATGTTCAAGAATGCTCATGCAAAGGGCTTGATATGCCTTGTCTTCGTCCATCATCTCGACCAGAGAAAACAACGTCATCATCACTTGCTGAGGAAGTGAAAGGCCAGCCGTGTGATTCAGGGCAACATCCCGGCTGTCCGCAACAATTCTGTCTATGAATTTGAGTGTGGAGGGGTCGGGTGTCAGGGTTCTGTAGCGCGCTTCGACAACCGCTTTAGTCTCGGCCGGGGCCTCGGCGATCATTTTGTCAAATATGTTGTCTTCGGCCACGAGGATTGTACCCAACCTCCAGCCCGTGCAGCCGAAATACTTGGAGTATGAGTAAACCCCGATTGTGTTTTCAGGCAGATGCGCCATCACGGATTCAAAGTTTGGCACAAAAGTCCCGTACACGTCATCCGTCAGAATGATCAGATCTGGCCGACGGGTTTTTACAAAACTGACCAATCGCTTCAATACGTCAGGGCTTATTGCGACTGACGAAGGATTTCCGGGATTCACCAGAAATAGGGCTTTGACCTTAGGATCTGCCAGCGACTCCAGATCTTCATCCGTCAATTGAAAGTGATCTTCTTCCTCGGATGAGACATGCACGACATTCAGTGAATAGTCTTCAAGTTCTGGCATTTCGAGGTAGGGCGTAAAAATAGGTGTCCCCAACGCGATCGTATCGCCCGCGTTCAAAAGCCGTTGATTTTTCAACGCTTTGAAGATGTAGCACATTGCGGCTGTTCCTCCTTCGACCGCATAGATGTCAAACTTGGCATCAGGGCGATGGCCCGCGCACATTGCCCACATCAAATATTCATGAACAATCTGTTCATTGTGAACGAGACAGCGGTCCGGCATAGGATAATGATCGCCAATGATGCTGTCGGTCAGTTCCAGCACAAAGTCATCCGCATTAAAATCGAACTTCTGAATTGCAAAATCCACGACACTTGCCAAGGTAGCCGCGGCAGGACTAGTACTTTCCGCATTGGCACAATAAGCCATCAAACGATGATAAGACCCCGGCCCTTGTGGCATTCCGGCCAACCCGACTTGTGGTTCATTCCGGTCACGCTGCGCCTCGGTAATCGCGAATTGCCCCAAAAAGAAAAAGACTTCTCTCGCTTTGGTTGCAATCCAGTTTGGGTTTCCCCGACCAGCGTTCAGATACGGTAGGGTCGAGGCGCGTGACTCTTTCTGAGCCAGCTTGATGAGCTCGTCTTTGATCTCAAAAGGGCTAAGATCTTCGAACTTGTGTAAATCAAGAGTTTCGGACATCGGTTCTTATCCATGTTTATCAATATCAGAAATTACAATTTGATAGTAGAAACGGGTCACGGCATCTGTAAACAAAAACTCAAGATTATTAGCCAATTATGTTCCAAGCGATCAGCCCCGCTTGTTTGTTCTGTTGGCGCATGGCTGGTACTCGGCCCATCAGGACAACGGTTTCCGGCCTGTGGGTTTTCTTTGGAGCTGCAGGATAAATGTGTCCCGCGAACAGGCCATCTTTGCGGGAATTGCTGTCATCGCGCCGTGTTCTTTCCATCCAACCACGCGCGAATGATTGCGCGGTGGCGATCGCGCCCGAAGCTTGGGAAGTGACCCCCATGCACAGTTTGTACAGGTAGATCATAGAGACGTACCATCGAGCGGTAATAATCGTCCGCATTGCTATGATAAGTGTCTTCGATCAACTCGCCATCATAGACAATATCGCCCGAAAACAAGATGCCTGTCGCGGCCTCCCACAAGGCAATTCCGCCCGGCGAATGACCTGGTGTATGGATCACCTCGAAATGCCTGTCCCCAAGATCGACGATATCGCCATCGTCCAGCAGGCGCGTCGCCTGCGCGCCGCTGACCGCATATGTATCGGATCGGTAGGGCAAGGGCGGTAGGCAGTCGAAAATCTCGTCCGTCACATAGGGGTCGGCCAACGTCGCCACGCGGGTTGGGTTCGCCAGAATATCGGCCTCGGCCCTGTGAACCGCGCGGTCCTCAAACTCGTGATGACAGCCGATATGGTCGAAATGGGTGTGGCTTGCGACCGCCGTCAACGCACGTTCGGTCACCAGAGGCACCCATGTTCGCAGCGACACAACACCCATACCGCTGTCGACCAGCATATCGCGGTCACGCCCACGCACATGCCACATGTTGCAGCGATAGAACGGCGTGATGAAAGGCTCATCGATCAGGGTGACGTCTTCGCCTTTGCGGGTGGTGCGGTACCAATCCTGCGGTTGCGCGCGTTGCATCAGGGGGTCTCCGGTTCGAACAGACGAAAATTCTCGACATCTGCGGATAACGATAGCACATCCCCCTGCGCCCACGCGCGGTCGGGCGCCAGATAGGCCGTAAGGTTCAGGTCCGGGGCACAGGCCGGTGACAGATGCGCCCGGCAATAGGTTCCGAAAAACGCCGCTGTAGTCACGGTGGCCTGCCCCATCGGGAACGAGCCCTGATCGTCCGCGCGGATATCCTCGGGGCGGAGGCAGATTGCGGCCGCCGCAGACGCTGGAGCATTCTGTGCGGGAAGAAGCCCAAAGGGTGTTTCTACACCAGCCCCAGATTTCACACCTTCTATATGGTTGTTTTCACCCATGAAATCCGCCGTGAACAGTGTTGCGGGGTGACGATAAACCCGGTCGGGCGTGCCATGATCTTCGATCCGGCCCTTACTCATGACCACGATCCGGTCGGCAATGGCCATGGCCTCTTCCTGATCATGAGTGACATGCACAAAGGTTGTTCCGATCTGTTGCTGAATGGATTTCAGTTCATCCTGCATGGATCGCCGCAGCTTGAGGTCCAGCGCGCCCAGCGGTTCGTCCAGCAGTAGAACGTCCGGGTTTACGGCCAATGCCCGCGCAAGCGCAACGCGCTGACGCTGACCGCCGGACAGGGCATGGGGACGTTTGAGCGCCGCATCCTTCAGACCGACCAGATCCAACATCTGTTCGGCGCGGGCGTGGCGGGCTTTCCGGCCCATACCGCTCATACGCAGGCCAAAGCCCACATTGTCCCGCAGGGACATGTGCGGAAACAGGGCATAGTCCTGGAACACCGTGGTCGTGGGGCGTTTAACTGGCGCGACACGGGTCAAATCCTGACCGCCAATCAGCACGCGGCCTTCGGTGGGTTCCAGAAACCCGCCAAGGATAGACAAAAGGGTGGTCTTGCCGCAGCCGGATGGCCCCAGCAGGGTTACGTATTCACCGGCCTCGATCTGTAGGTCGATCCCGGACAGCGCCTGAAACTGACCGAACCAGTGATTGAGACCTGAAAACGTGACAGACGCGGTCATTGGCGGCCTTTCCGAAAGATGGTGAGTTCCAGCAGCAGCACAACCACCACCGAGATCAGGAAGACGAAGCTGCCGATTGCATTCAGTTGCGGCGACAGGCCAGACCTGAGCAGCGACCAGATTTCAACCGGCAGGGTGACGTCAAAGCGGGTCAGCAGGAAGGAGATGATAAACTCGTCCCAACTGAGCGTGACCGACAGGAAAAAGGCCGCCGCAATCGACGGCAGCAACATCGGAACCGTCACCAGCATGATCACCTTGGGCTCGGACGCGCCCAGATCACGGGCCGCTCGTTCGGCATTTTGCTGTTGCGCCCCCATCGAGGCGTAGATGATGGCAAAAGCCAGCGGCAGGTTGATAACCACGTGCCCGATGGCGGCGGTCCATAGCGAAACGCCAAAGCCCGACCGCGTCAGAACGATCAGCAGACCCAGCCCGACGATCAGGTAGCTGACAGTCAGGGGGGCAATCAGCAGCCCTCGGATCAGGGTCGATCCCGGCAGAACGTGCCGCGCCAAACCGTATGCGGCCAGAAATCCAAGCGTTACGGCAACCGCAGACGACCCGAAGGCAACAAGGATCGAGTTGCGCAGCGCTGCCATCAAATCCTCGTCCCCAAGAATGGTCTGGTACCATTGCAGGGACGGTCCGTTAAACGGCGGCACCGGCAGCGTTCCTTCCTGAAACGAGAACAGGACCAGCACACCCACCGGCAGGTAGATAAAGACAAAAGCGGCAATCAGGTAAGCCCACGGCAGAAAACGCATCATAGCCGGTCAAGCCTTAACCAGCGGGCAGATAGCAGGTAGGCCAGCGCGACGATGCTCATCAAGACGATGGCCAGCGCCGAGGCCAGCGGGAAATCCGCACGTCGTCCCAATTGCACCATGATGACCTGTGGCACGGTTAGTTCGGTATTGCCGCCCAGAATCTGCGGCGTGACGTAATCGCCGATACACAGGACAAAGGTCAGGAATGCTCCGGTGACAATACCGGGCAGCGTGAGCGGCAAGATCACGTGCCGGAAGGTTTGAAAGGCGTTGGCGCCAAGGTCCATTGCCGCCCGGCGATAGTTCGGGGATAGCTGGATCAGGTTGGCATAAATCGTCAGGGTCAGAAGCATCACAAAGAAATGCACAAAGCCCGTCACCGTCGCAAAGCGCGTATTGGCCAGCGTGATCGGCTCGGCGATGGCGCCGATCCACATCAGGGTCTCGTTCACTACGCCTTCGCGCGCCAGAACCAGCAGCCACGCATAGGACCGCACCACATAGGAGGTCCAGAATGGCAGGATTGCCAGCAGCAGGGCCAGGCGCTGCCAGCGCGGCGACACACGAAAGGCAATGATCCAGGCCAGCGGATAAGCCAGCACGACCGAGATCACAGTCACCGCCAGCGTGATTTCAAGCGAAACCAGAACCGCGCGCCACAGATACTTCTTTTCAAGCAGCTCGGCATAGTTGGCCAGCGACAGGTCCCAGACAAGCGTGCGCCCTTCAAGCGAAGCAAGGCTCATCGCGCCCATCACGACGAAAGGCACGATGAAAAAAGCGATGGTCCACAGCAGGGCCGGAGTCACAAAGCCCCAGCCCCGGATCTGGTCCTTGGACATGCTCACTGCTGCAGAGTTTCCAGCCACAGATCCTGCATCTCGATATCCAGATCCGCATCCGGTGCAGGATATAGCTGTGTCAGCGCCAAATAGTCAGGCTGCTGATCCCAGCGCAGGATGTCTTTCTGCGCATCGGTCAGAACGTCTCCGGCCTTGGCATTTGCGGGCATTCCCCAAAAGCACGAAGACGTCGCCAAACGAGCCTGCCCTTCCGGGCTGGTGATATATTTGATGAACTCAACCGCCAGATCTGGGTTACTGGCCCCTTCAACCACGCCGATGGATTGTGCCCAGCGAACCGCGCCTTCCTTGGGGATGGTCCATGTCAGTTCCGGCTGTTCCGAGGCCAGCACGGCCGTCAGCCACTCACCCCCACCGACAACGATATCCACCTCGCCTGTCGCCAGCGCCGTTTGCGCCGCAACCACCCCCGCGACCGAGGCCGCTCGGCTTCGCATGGTTGACAGCACACCATCGATCTTTGTCAAATCTCCCGGGCCAATCGCATCCGTTGCAATGCCTTCGGCAATAGCAGCCAGCCCCATCACGGGCAGGTAGTAGTCATAGATCGAAATCCGCCCGTCATACTTCTCGGACCAGACACTGGTCAGGCTTTCCATATCCGCGGGATCGACCTTGGCCGAGTTGTATGAGATCGTGTTGTAGCCAAATTTCTCGGTCACGGCATAGGTCACGCCGTCGACTGAGTTGTTTTCGGCCATGACCACTTCGGGGAAGTAATCCGCAGTCGAGATCGCGCCCTCGGGCAGCGGGGCCAGAACACCGGCTTCGACTGCGCGGAACACGTCGATCCCGTCCACCACAAGCACATCCCAGTCGCCGGGTCTGGATTGCTCCAGCAATGCCAGCGCCGCGCCGGTTCCTTCGTATTCGCGAAGGTTGACCTTGACGTTATGTTCCGCCTCAAACGGCGCGATCAGTTCGGGATCAGTATGGTCGCACCACACCAACGCATTCAATTCGCCCTCGGCCCAGGCAGTGCCAGCCAACAAGGCCAGCGTCGACGCGCCAAGGATTTTACGTCCGGTTTGCATTCGTTCATCTCCTGTTGATTACGGATTGCCCGGTTTTTGTGTGGGTCTGCCCGAAAAAACTTGAACAGCCTCATCTTTTAAGTCAACTCTAAATTTGGATTTGTGTTACACGAGGTCGTTTTTCCACATGGCAGGATTACGAGAGCGGCAAAAAGCAGCGCGCGAGCGTCGCATTCTGGAAGCCGCATCCGCGAAATTCCGGTCACACGGCTATCGGTCGGTGAAAATCGAAGATCTGGCAGAAATGGCCGAAGTGTCGGTCGGCACGGTCTACAACTATTATGAGACCAAGGGCGACATTCTGATTGCCACCGTCGCCATGGAGGTCGAAGAAGTCATCGCCGCAGGCGCGCCGATTCTGGCCAACCCACCACAGCGCGTAGACGACGCGCTTCTGGCGTTGATTTATCAATATTACGATCACTCGCTCGAGTACCTATCCAAGGAAATGTGGCGCGCGGCGATTGCCCATTCCATCGAACACCCCAACACACCAAGTGGTCGGCGTTACGCGGAACAGGATCGTCGGCTTGCAGCACAGGTGACCGAATTGATCAGGGTTCTGCAGGGCCGGAAGCTGGTGCGCCAGAACCTAATCGCCACAGACCTGGGCACACTAATATTTGGCGCATTAAATCAGGCGTTCATTGAATTCGTCAAACAAGATGACATCACACTCGTTCAGCTCAGAACTCAAATCGCGGCACAGATCGCACCTGTCGCGTCTCTCATGTCAGGAGATGCCCCAGTGACAAATCAATAGGGTTTTTTCGCAAATTTCTTTGAAGGCAACGCAGGTTGAGCAGGAGAATCAATTTTCCTGCATCCTGTGTGAACTGCTGTAACGGGCGGAGTCTGTGCGTGAATTGACCATTGCTGATCTAGCGAAAGATTTGCATCCCAGCATTAGTCAGATCCGGCGACCACAGGGTCAGCGACGGCACAAAGTTCAGTCGGTGACTTCAGCCAGATGTTCAGTCTTTGGCAGCAAAATCAGACAAAACCAGTGTTTTCTCAAACGGCGTTTTCGCTTGCCTCGTTTAATACCGCCTGCGCTGTAACATCATCAATGACCAAAGTGCTGATATGGCCCCCATTTAGTGCAGCACGTACCGGTTCAGCCTTATCGATACCGGAGGCAACACCAATGCGGATCGGAACTAATTTGGCGTCCTTCAGCGGCAGGCTGACAAGTCTGGAGTTAAGCGCGGTGCTGCACAGCTCACCTTCGCAATCGACCAAGTGCCCAAGCAGTTCCGCCCTGACCCCGCTATCGTAGAGCTGCGACCGGTCCTCTTCGGACAGGGGGTGCGCTTTGTAATAAGTCGCATCCTCTTCGGTTACAGCTCCCAGTCCCAAGAGAGAGACATTTGCGTTCCGCGCTTGGGTGAGCACATCGCTCACTGCACGCACTGACAGCAGAACATCTCGTTCGTCCTGCGTATCAGCATGTAAGGGCGCGTGGATCAGGGTTGCCGAACCTCCCAAACCGTCGGCGATACGGGTCGCGATGTGGTTCACATCGGTATAATGCTGGCCTTGCACCCCTCCGGTCATTGGCACCACGACATTCGACGCTGCTCCGCCCGGCTTCAAATGGTCCGCGACGGCGCTGAGCGTTTTGCCGCCAGATATTGCCAAAACGTCGGTGGGTCCAAGAATATGCTGCAGATGCTGCGCCGCCGATTTTCCGACCTGATCCAGCGTGATTTCAGCGTTTTCGGTTACGGTGTTGACCACAAGGCAAGCGGACAGCGGCCAGCGCTCCTTCATCTGGCGTTCCAGCTCGAAAAGACGTTGGAACGGGCTGTGGATGCGAAATTCGACCATGCCCATCTCGCGGCCCTGCTTGATCAGCCGGTTCACCTTGGCCGTCGACAATTTCAAGCTGTTGGCAATGTCAGCCTGAAGCAGCCCCTCTTGAAAATGCAGGGTCAGGACACGGGCGATCAGGCGCAGCGTGTCGGGATCGGGTCCGGATGCGTTCAATTTTCACTGTCCCTTCTGCTCACCAAATGGTTCGATGCCGCCGCCAGCAACAACGCGGTGCCAACGACCAGAGTTTGGAAATAGGCGGGCACCAGTGTCAACATGCCCACAGTCAAAGACATGATGATCAGCGCCCCGATAAAGGATTTCAGAACCCGCCCTTCGCCGCCGCTGAAGGCTGTACCACCCAACAGAACCACAAGTATAGCGGTTAGTTCCATCCCGTCGCCCGACAGTGGGTCGCCCAGCGACATAAAGCTGGACCGCGCAATGCCCGCCAGCGCCGCACAAACCCCGACCAGCACATAAAGCAGGATCACCGTCCGCGCCGTATTGATACCTGACAATTTCGCAGCCGTCGGATTGCCCCCGGTTGCAGCGGCGTATTTGCCCAGTTTCATCCGATCCTGCGCGATGATCATTGCAATCGTAACCAGTATGGCCACCCAAAAGGCCCACGGCAGACCAAACAGCACACCATCTCGTCCATAATCGTTGAACCAACTGGGCATTTTCAGGTCGCCGCCGGATTTGATCGCCGAAACACCATCCTCAACCAGCAACAATGCGATGCCTTTATAAAGGCTTAGGGTGATCAGCGTGGCGATGACTGGCGTGATCTTTAATTGGATCACAAGAAACCCGTTAATAGCCCCCAGCAGAACGCCCAATACAACGGTCGCAACAAAAGCCGGCAGGAAAGGTACCCCGTTGATTACGAGCATAGCATAGACAACCGCACTCAGGCTCATGGCGCTGCCCACGGACAAGTCGATATAGCCCGAGATCATCAACAACGTGAACGCCCCGGCCAGCGTCAGGATCGGTGCCGAAATACGCAGGATGTTGATGATATTGCGCTCACTCAGGAAGTTGCCACGCTCGAACAGGGGAAACTTGTCCAGATTGGCGGTGCTTAGAACAACCACAACAAGGATCAGGACCAGATAGATGTAATAGTCCTTGAGGAACCGTTTTACACGATCGCCAGAACTGGGGTTTTGGGTCAGATCGGTCATTATGCATGTCTCCGGGCCAGAGCCCAAGTCTGAGCCATGATTGCGATGAACACCGCGATGGCCTTGAGGGTGAATTGCCAGTCAGGCGAAAGAACCAACCCGGTAGCCGCAGACGTCACGGTCGCCAATATGATTGCTCCAAAGAACATCCCGATCACTGACCCGAACCCGCCTGCAATTGCGACGCCACCCAACAGCGAGATGACCAGCGCGTCAAACTCCATTAGCATGCCACGGTTTGAGAACCCGGATTTGAATTCCGAGGCCAGCAAAATGCCAACAGCTCCGGCCATGGCCGCGCTGAACAGATACAGCTTGATGACATGCCGCGCGTTATCGACCCCCGAAAGCCGCGATGCGACAGGGTTGGCTCCGATCAGATAGATCAACCGGCCAAACACCGTCTTGCGTTCTACAAAAACGGCCACAAGGATCAGGACCGTCATAAGCACAACCGGCAGTTTGATCGAAGTGCCGAACATGGTCATGTTCCCCAGCACACCGAAATCTGACGGCAGGTTTGTGTTACGTTGCGAGCCTTGCGTGACCACCTGCGCGATCCCCCGCGCCAGCATCATCGTGCCCAGCGTGACGATGATTGACGGCACCCGCAGCGCGACAACAAATACCGCATTGATTGCCCCGATCAGCATTGCGCCGATCAGGGCGCAGACCATCGCCAGCCAAGTCGGCATTCCCCAGCCCGAGGACAAAACGTTCGCACCTTCGGTCGACTGCGCAAACCACACGGCCAAAACACCCGACAGTGCGACGATGCCTCCGACTGACAGGTCAAAGTTCCCCGAAACCAACAAGAACGTCACACCGACCCCGAGTGAGATCACCGCCCAGTTGTTTGTCACCAGGTTCACAACGTTCTGAAACTGAAAGAAATTCGGCACCAGAATGGAGGCTAATAGGAACAACGCCACCGCAGCTCCGGCGACAAGCGACGTGATGAACATCTCATCACTTAACCTGTTGTCCCGTGCGGCCAGCCTGCGGCCCGCAATTGCTTGGTCGGTCATGGCTTCTTTCCGCCTCCGCCGGTTACGACATTCAGAATCTGAGGAATATCGACCTCTGCTTCGTTTTGGATTTCAGCTTCAACCCGCCCGTCATACATCAGGAACACCCGGTCGCAGATGCCCAACACCTCTTCCAGTTCGGATGAAAAGATACAGATCGCGCGACCATTATTGGCCAGATCGCGGATCAGATCATAAATCTCGGACTTTGCCCCGACGTCGACGCCGCGTGTTGGTTCGTCCAGCAGCAGCATATCTGCATCCGCGAACAGGCACTTGGACAAAACGACCTTCTGTTGGTTCCCACCCGAAAGCTTTTCGGCGTACTTCTCAATCGAATTGGTCGCGATCCCCAGTTTACCGACATATTCCCGGGCAACTTCCTTTTCGCGTTCATCCTTAAACACACCGAAACTGGCAAGCTTGCGGATGTTCATGATCGGAATGTTGCGCCGGATCGTCAGTTCCGTGAACAGACCTTGCGTGCGCCGCTCTTCGGGGACCAGAGCAATCCCTGCCGCGATGGCCTCTTTCGGCGAGGAGGGACGTTTTCGGCCTAGAAAATCAATCTGCCCGTCCGCTTTGTCGGCCCCGTATATGGCGCGCGCCACTTCGGTCTTGCCCGCGCCAACGAGGCCATAAAAACCAACGATTTCGCCTTCATTCACATGAAATGAAACGTCCTTCAGAAGGTGATTGCTAAGCCCTTTGACCGTCAGCACCGGTTTGTCGGCAATTTCACCACGCGGTTCGTAGTCATGGGTGATCGCGCGCCCCACCATCATCTCTATCAACTCGGGCCGGCCGTTCACGTCCGCCAGAGGTTTGGTGGCGATGTGCTTGCCGTCACGCATGACGGTGACGTTGTCGCCCAGCTCAAAAATCTCATCCAGCTTGTGCGAGATATAGATGACCGTCACGTCCGAGTCCCGAAGCCTGCGGATTACTCCGAACAGGCGCTCGACCTCGCGTTCTGACAAGGCGGCGGTGGGTTCATCCATGATGATAATACTGGCCCCTGATGAGGCCGCGCGGGCAATCTCGACAATCTGTTTCTGCGCCACACTCAGCGATGAAACGCGCGCACTGGGGTCGATCATCGGTTCAATTGCCGCGATTGTTTTAGTCACCCGCTCCTCTAGATCGGACTTGACCAGGAAACCAAGCCGACTGGCCTCCATCCCGAGGGTCAGGTTTTCCAAGACAGTCAGTTGATCAACAACGTGCAGTTCCTGAAACAGCGTGCCAATACCGCTTTCGCGTGCATCCTGCGTGCTGCTGGGCGCATGATCACGACCCAGAATGGCCATTGATCCGCTTGTCGGGGCAAGCGCGCCTGTCAGCATCTTGACGATAGTTGACTTCCCCGCCCCATTCTCGCCGACCAGGCAATGCACCGTATTCCGGTCAATATCGAACGACACGGTGTCCACGGCGCGTACACCGGGGTAGTCCTTGGTCAGATCCCTGACGGACAGAGCTTTTTCCTGTGCATTGTCGGCAAAGGCAGTCTGCACGATCATTCCCTTTATTTTCGCAAGACAACAGTGGCAGCGAACTGGTCGCTTCCATGGGCCAAGCTTATCTGATTTTGAATAGGTTGCTACCAACGCCGGCCTCAGTAGGGAGGACGCGGTTACGACGTTGGCAGCAATTAAAGAACCAACCGGGCTGATCAGGTCAAAAGTCGGGTATTAGGCCTGATCGCAACGATAGGTTCGTCAGGGTCGGTTAGCCGCCGAACTGGTCCTTAAGCCACTGTTCTGCCTCATCTTTCGGCATCGACCAGTAAGATACAGTGTAGGCCTTATAGAAGAACTCTTCCGCTGTGTCTGAGGTTGGTGCGACCTTGCCATCCAGAACATCCATGATCAGGTCGATGCGGCCTTGTGCGGTTTCAACCGGCGGCAGGCCCATCGAGACTTTCAGACTGGAATTCGGATCATAGACCTGCTCGAATTCGACCGAGTCAAAATCGACGCTTGCCACGATTTCAGTCAGCGGTTTGCCGTTGTCGAACTTGCCACGACCCAGTTGCGCCAGGCCGGCCATAGTACCGACGGTCAGGTTAGAGGCTTCGGAATAGATCAAGTTCACCTCGGGCCGTTGGGTCAGCAGGTCGACAATGATCTGCTTGGCCGCTTCCTGACCCTTGCTGGAATCCAGCGCGCCCAGGTTTTCAGCGTCAGGATCAACCGAAAGCACACCTTCAGCAAAAGGCGCTGTCCGACCCGAGTTTACCTCGGTGTGGTTCGGCCAACCCAGTTGCACCATGACGATCGACTTGTCAGGATGTGCCTCTTTCCACGCTTTGGCCATCTGTGCGCCCATTTCGAACGACACTGCGGCTTCATCGCTGCGTGCGGTCGGGATGCCCGTGTCGGTGATCGGGCTGAAGAACGAGGTCATGACAATATCGTCGGCCAACGCGTCTTCGACGCCGGGCGTCGCGGCCTCAGCATCCCAGATGTGCAGAGTGGCTGCATCAAAACCGCCGGCGGCGATCTGGTCGACATTTTGAGTCATGACAGCAGAATCTGCCTGGCCGTCAAAGACCACAACCTCTGCACCATATTTTTCTTTTGCATAGCGCTCGGCCTCGGCCGCCTGAGATTGGTGAAATACGTTCGACAAGTCGGACACAAAGAATGCGATCCGCTTCCCATCATCAGCAAAAGCCCCGGCCCCACCAACAAAAGTCAGTGTCGTGGCCAGCAGACCCGCCTTGAGTACATTCCTCCGCTGCATTTTCATCTTTTCCCTTTTTGTTTCCTCCAGAGCGCGGCTGATCTGAAACAATAGGCATCAGAGCCGCAATTCCAGCCCGAACTTCTCCTCAGGAATCGATGCTGAAATATATTACAGTATATGTTATTATTATCATTTTGCTTGCCTAGTCAACTGTTTTTGGCGCCCGATAAGCTTAAGAAATTTGTGGATCCGCTATTGCAATAATCTCATAAATATTTGAAAATAAACACATAAAGTTCATTCTCTTTAGAAGGGCGTTACAGCACAGACGTATCCTGGTCAGCACAATGGTGACCGAAAAGAAAAATGCTCTGAATCACTGTTAGATTTTGGTGAAAAGAATCCCGCCGAGCTTACAGCTTCGCCAGCTTCTGAACGGAAATTCGCGCTTTTCCCTTCACGATTTCTTTGAACCGGACCATGTGCGGCATGCGCCCGTGACTGGTAATCGCCTCACCCCCGGACCAAATCTCGTGGATCAGAAATTCGGTCTTTTTGTCGGGTGATAAGAACACATCATAGCCCCGGTTACCTGCCTCTTGACGACTGGCATTTGCGAGATCTTCGATTGCGGTGCGCACCACTTCTGACTGGCCTTCTTCCAGCTCGATGCGCGCGATGATCACAATCTCCGACATGTCTCAGGCCCTGTTGCGGATCATGTCGGCCGCTTTCTCAGCGATCATAACAACAGGAGATGCAGTGTTGCCCGAAACGATTTTCGGCATGATTGACGCATCAACAACCCGAATCCCCCCAAGGCCATGCACTCTGAGATCCGTACCCACTACCGCCGATGCATCAGACCCCATCTTACATGTCCCGACTGGGTGGAAGATCGTGGTGGCAATGTCACCAACACCTTTCACAAGATCCTCTTCGGTTTCCATGGCTGGACCCGGCAGAACTTCCTCGGGCTGATAAGGCTTGAGGGCATTCGCCGTCATGATCATCCGCGCCTGGCGCACTGATTTCGCGGCAACACGCTTGTCATTGTCCGTGGACAGATAATTCAAACGGATATCGGGCTGGTCCGAGGTATCCGCTCCCTGAATATGGCAGGTTCCAATACTCTCAGGGCGCAGATTGCAGACCGAAACGGTAATGGCCGGAAACGGATGCAACGGATCGCCCAGTTTGTCAGTGGACAAGGGTTGAACGTGATACTCCAGATCCGGCGTCGCCAGATCTGGGTTGGATTTGGTGAACATCCCGAATTGACTGGGTGCCATGGACATCGGCCCCGATTGCGTTAACCCGTATTGCAGAGCGATCTTCGCCTTGCCGACCAACGAGTTAGCCATCGTATTCAGCGTTTTCGCGTTCTGTACTTTGAACACGGTGCGGATTTGCAGATGATCCTGAAGGTTCTCACCCACGCCTGTGCTTTCGTGATGCACAGCAATGCCATGTTCGGCCAACACATCACCTCGGCCAACACCCGAGAGTTCCAGAATTTTGGGAGAGTTGATCGCCCCGGCGGCCAGCAAAACCTCGGCCCCTGCGAAGGCATCATAGCGAACGCCTTTTTGCTGAAAGCAAACGCCTGTCACTCGCTTACCGTCGAACAACAACGTCTGTGTTTCTGCATGAGTCATTACGCGCAGGTTCGGGCGTTTCATCGCCGGGCGCAGAAAACCTTTCGCTGTATTCCAGCGCACGCCTTTGCGTTGGTTGACCTCGAAGAACCCGGTGCCTTCGTTACTGCCATCGTTGAAATCCGCGCGTGGTTGAATGCCAAATTCCTTGGCCCCTTCCTGCACAGCCTTCAGGATATCCCATTCCAAACGCTGCTTTGAAACCTTCCACTCACCACCTGAGCGGTGCATCTCACTGTCGCCCGCATGGTGATCCTCGGACTTCAGAAAATAGGGCAGCACGTCGTCCCATCCCCAACCGGCATTGCCCAGTTGACGCCAATGATCGTAGTCCGCCGCCTGCCCCCGCATATAAATCATGCCATTGACCGAGGTGCAGCCGCCCAGAACCTTGCCGCGCGGATAGACCAGGGAACGCCCGTTTAGCCCCGGCTCAGCAGCGGTTTTCATCATCCAGTCAGTGCGCTGATTGCCAATACAATAGAGGTAGCCAACGGGGACATGGACCCAGTGGTAATTGTCCGATCCGCCCGCCTCTAGCAGTAAAACCCGCGTCTTGGGGTCTTCAGTCAGGCGGTTTGCCAGAACACAGCCCGCCGTGCCTGCACCGACGATAATATAGTCGTATTCGCCATCAAGTTTCCGGGCGTGTGTCATGAAATTCTGGTCTTTCTGGTTAGAATGCGACGACAAGTTTGCCGATCATGCGACCGGTTTCGATGAGCGCGTGAGCCTCTTTCAGCGTTTCCGCTGACAAGCCGTTCAGTGTTTTTTGTTCGGTCGTTCGGATGATCCCGTCATCGACCATACTGGCAACACGAGCCAAAATCTGCCCCTGCCGAGCCATATCTGCCGTTCCAAACAGCGAACGGGTGAACATCAGTTCCCACATCAGAGCAGCGGACTTGCCCTGCAATGCCGAGATATCCAGCTTTTCCGACGTTTCGACAATGGTTCCAATGCGGCCCTGCGGCGCGATCAGTTCACACATGGCATCCCAATGCTGTGCGGTGTCGGCGTATTGCGTGATGTAGTCCACGGTTTCATGCCCTGCGGCCTGCACCTCGGCGATCAGATCGCGATGGTTAACCACCTGATGCGCACCCATGTCCTTGCACCAATCGACCGTTTCAGGGCGAGATGCAGTGGCGATCAGATTCAATCCAGTCAGCCTACGTGCAAGTTGCAGGGTAATCGAACCCACCCCTCCGGCCCCGCCGATAACCAGCAGGCTGGCCGGCGTTTCATTTGTGGGAACTTGCAATCGGTCAAACAGTATTTCCCACGCGGTCAGCGACACCAAGGGCAAAGAGGCCGCCGCGGCGGGGCCCATCGACTTCGGAGCAAGTGATGTGATGCGATGATCGACCGCCTGCAACTCAGCATAAGACCCTGGGCGATCGGCATCGCCAGCATACCACACCCGGTCACCTTTGGTGAATCCTGTAACGTCGGGGCCCATATCAAGCACAATACCTACGGCGTCATATCCCAGAATGAACGGCTCGGCATGGTCCTGCTCGGCTGCTGTTCGGATGCGGCGCTTGGCATCTGCGGGATTGACCGAGATTGCCTCGACCTCGACCAGCAGATCGTTGGGTCGAAGAACCGGCTCTGGCAGGTCGACATCCATCAAGCTGTCAGGCGCGTCAATTGGAAGTGATTTCAGAAATCCCACGGCTTTCATGCTGATTACCTTTCGGTTGAAGTTTGAGCGCTGTCCCAAAACCCGCGCATGGCTTCGATAAGCGCAAGGTACTGCGCGTAGCGGTTATCGTAATGGGCTTTCATGTCCGCATTCGACTGGAACTCGGCCTTGCGGCGGGTCATCTGACCGATGGCCTCTTCGTAGGAGCCGTACGCGCCCGTTGCCACCGACACACCAATCGCCGCACCCAAAGCACCAGTTTCCTGCGCTTCGGCCACATAGATCGGTACACCAAGGCAATCGGCGAACATCTGCGGCCAGACAGAGCTGCGCGAGCCACCGCCAGACAGAACCGCCTGATCAAAGCTGACGCCTGCGGTTTTCAGAACCTCGATATGGCGGCGGTGCTCGAACAAAACACCCTCGAACAAGGCGCGCAACATGTGGCTTTCACCGTGCCAGCCCGCAACACCATAAAACCCGCCCCGGAACGACGCCCCCTGCCCCGAACCATAAAGGAACGGATGGAAGAACGGGTCATCCGCCGCAGGGGTGACCTCGGCCACCTTGTCATTGCAGAACCCAAAAGGATCGTCGTGATGCGCGCCGCATTCGACGAATTCACGCACATACCATTCAAGATTGGCGGCCGACGTCGCGCTGGCCTCGATGTTCACGAACCGGTTGGGGCCAAAGCCCGACACCATGAACAGATCATCGTTGACGGCAGGTTTGTCCGAAAACACCTGATTGATGCTCCAGGTTCCTGCTATGATCGACGCCTCGCCCGCACGCACGACGCCCGAGCCCATTGCGCTGGAGACCACATCGAAATAGCCCCCAATCACCGGTGTGCCTTCGGCCAGGCCGGTTGCTGCGGCGGCCTCGGCGCTGACGGTTCCGGCGATATCCGCCGGGTCGATCAAGCGCGGGAGCATCTCGCGCGCGTCTTCCAAACCGTAAAGCGCCAACAGTGTGTCGTCATAGGTGCAGTCCGGCATCCGGGTCAGACCACTGCCCGACATGTCCGATATCTCGCTGACCTGCTCATCTGTCAGCTTGTAGGTAATGAAATCCTTGCACAGAAGCACAGTGCCGGTCTGTACATAAATCTCGAGCTGGTGGCGTTTGATCCAAGCCAGCAGAACCGGGGTTTGCGACGGCCACGGTTTTTGCAAACACAGCGCGTGCAGAGCATCCCCTGCGGCTTCGGACAATTCCTCGGCCAGACCGGCAGCGCGCGTGTCAAGCGACTGGATGCCGACAAGCGGTTCACCCGCCTTGTCCAGCAGGTACAGCCCGTTGCCATGCCCGGCACAACCGACGCCAATAATCTGATCCGACGTGACCCCGGCCTTGTCGATGCAACCAGAGATCACCTGCCGTGCATTGGCCCAAAGCTCATTCAGGTCACGCTCCACATGTCCCGGTTGCGGGGTCGAAGACTGACCGTCCAGCGCCTGCATCGCCACGGGCTGCCCGTTTAGGTCGAAGAGCACGGCCTTGATGACCGTATTCCCCGCATCCAGGCCCAATATGTATTGGTTGTTAGCCACGGTTATAGATATCCCACGCTTCTTCGCCGCTGGCCTTATCATGGATCATCGCCATCAATGCTGCCACAACCGCCTTGGGATTGTCGTGCTGATAGATGTTGCGGCCATAAACCATCCCTTGCGCACCCTGCGCGATCAGTGCCGCCGATTTCATCAACACGTTCTTCAGTTCTTCCTTACCACCGCCGCGCACCAGAACGGGCACGCGCGCAGCCTCAATCACGCGGTGGAAGTCCTCGGGGTTTTCGGTTGGGTCTGCCTTGATGATATCAGCCCCCATTTCCGAGGCCAGTCGCACCAACGTCACGATCTTCTCGGCGTCACCATCCACCTGATAACCACCGCGCACTTCATTGGGCAGCATGACCAGAGGTTCGATCATCAACGGCATACCGTATTTGTGACAGGCCGCGCGCACCTTGCTGATGTTCTCGACGCACTGACGAAACAGTTCAGGCTCGTCCGGCAGCATGAACAGGTTGACGACAACGGCGGCGGCGTCCATTTCCAGTGCGCCGATAATCGGCTCGTCTGCGTTTTGCAGCATCGACCACATCACCCGGTGGCGCTGATCGTTATAGGGGTTGCCCATGTCGATCCGCATCACCAGCGCGGGCTTGTCCTTTTCGGGGCGCGATTGCAGCAGGTCGGCTTGCCCATAGGCACACTGAATGGCATCCGGCTTGGCCCCAATCAGCGTGTCCATGACACCCGCCATATCCTCAAGCCCGACCATAAAGCTGGGCTCATTGCAGACCCCGTGGTCGATCGCCACGTCCAGACATCCGCCATTGGTAAACATCCGGTTCATTCGGGCTTTGGTACTTACACGCATTCTGTTCTCCGTTCCTTGTTTCGTGCGGTCAGAGTTTCGGCGGACACGCCGTAATACTCGGACAATTCATGTATAAGCGTTTGGGTCTGATCAGTGATTTCCTGCGGGCTGATACCGCGTTCGGCGGCCACAATAGTTCCCAACTGGCCCAGCAGCGCATCCGAAATCTGCCCTGTGATCGCCAAAGCGGTCCGGCGCAGGACGATATCAGACAGGGTTTCGACAAATTCCGTGCGCAGCAGCCAAATAATCTCGGCCTCGGTATAAGGGCAGCCAGCCAACAGTGGCGTATCCTTAACCGATTGGCAGAACTGTCCCACATCGTCGGCGTGCGTGCCGTAATGTTCCATCAGGTGCAGCGCGCGGTCGGGCGAAATGTGAAAGTCCTCGACCAGCCTGTTTTGCAGCGTTTTCGCATCATCGGGAAACTGTGCTCCGCCCCCGATAGGCAATCCAAGGGTCGACGTCTTACGCGGTTTTTCAAGCGCGGCCAGAACCTTATCCGTGGTCTGTTCACCAAATGCGCGGAAGGTCGTCCATTTACCACCAACCATGCAGAACTGCGGCACCGATCCGTCCAGCCGCGTCGTGTAATGACCACGCGAAATCCGACCGGTGAAATCCTGATCACTGTGCGGCAGCGGGCGGATCCCGCTATAGCTGAACACAACCTGTTCGGCAGCGATCTGCATCTCAGGAAATACCAACCGCAGTGAACCGAGAATATAGTCGAACTCTTCCGGCTCACATCGCACGCGCGTTGCTTTGTCGACGCGAATATCGGTTGAACCCGCCAGCACCTTTCCCTGATAGGGAAACACGATACAGACCCGCCCGTCGGTATTTTCGAAATAGACCATATGACCGCCAAGCGCCTGCAACAGTGCCGGGTTGTCGATGATCAGGTGCGAACCCTTGGTGCCCGAGACCATCTGCTGACTGGCTTCGCCGCCCAGGCTGCGGACTGTATCATCCAGCCAGGCACCAGTGGCATTCACGATCACCTTGGGCTGAACTGGCAATTGCTGACCGCTGCGCCGGTCTGTCACAGCATAATCTTCACCGTCCCGCGTCATTTCGGCATAGTTCAAAGCTATGCAATCAGGCGCGGCGATCTGCACATCGCGGATCATTTCGACACACAGACGTTCTGGATGCGTGATCTGCGCGTCATAATACACGGCTGATCGAGTGGCCTTGGGCGTTAGCTCAGGCCAGTCGCTGCGCGTTCGCCCTGCGCTGTTGAAATGATGCTTTGGCAGGATACGCCGCTTGCGCGTCACCCAATCATACAGCGACAACCCCAGCTTGATCGGCATCGCACCACGACTAGAGGGTTTGCCCTGCCAACCGACAAAACTGGCCACCGCGTTTAACATACCCGAAAACACCGAAGTGATCGGAATGACCGTCGGCAAAGGCCGCACCATATGAGGAGCGTTCAACAGCAGTGCATCGCGTTCGCGCAGCGACTCCTGCACCAGATCGAATTCGCCATTCTCTAGGTAACGCAATCCACCATGGATCATCCGCGACGGCGCGGCGCTGCACCCCGAGGCAAAGTCGTTGCGCTCAACCAGCAAGACCCGCAGCCCCTGCAAGGCCAAATCCCGATAAACTCCAATCCCGTTTATGCCCCCGCCGATAACCACGGCGTCAAAAACAGCGTTCTCGTGCAGCTTTGTCAGGCATTGTTGTCTTTGTTCTGACATGGTGGTCCTGTTCGTTGCGGGGGCCTTGGGGTCTTAGCTGTCGAGATCGCTCAGGTGCGCGATAGCTTGCGCACTGATGTCAGTGGTTTCAGCTTCGGTCAGGCGCAATTGGCCCGCCTTGGCATTCTCGGCCGCCTGTGCCGCGTCACGCGCGCCGCAAAGCGAGAATGAGATACCGGGTTGTTGCACGGTCCAAGCGATTAACGTCTGCGCCAGCGTCGCGCCATGTGCCTCGGCAATAGGCGCGATGGTCCCCATCAGATTGGCAACCTTCTGGCGATTAGCCATCGAGAAACGCGGATTGTCCTTGCGCTGATCGTCGCCTTCGAACACCCGATCAGGACCGATCTTGCCACTGAGCAACCCTAGCGCCAGCGATGAATAGCTAAGGACCGACACACCATTCTCGCGGCACATAGGCAGCAGCGTGCCTTCGATGTCGCGCTTGACCATCGAGTATTCTTCCTGAATGGCGTCCAACTGACCGGAGGCGACATAAGCCTTGACCTCATCGACCGAAGTATTGCTGGCCCCGATAGAGCGGATTTTGCCCTGCTGTTTCAGGGTCTCTAACGTCTCCATCGTTTCAGCGATGGGGGTGGTAGGGTCCTGCCAATGGGTGATGTAGTGGTCGATGTAATCGGTACCCAGTCGGGTCAGGCTTTTCTCGACCTCATAGATAATCGCGTCCTTGCCCAGATAGCGATGCACCGGCTTGCCGTCATAGTCGAAGAAATGGTTGCCCTTCTGCGTATGCCAAACCAACCCGCATTTGGTGGCCAGCACCACCTTGTCGCGGCGCCCTTTCAATGCCTTGCCAACAATATCTTCGGCTACGCCCTGCCCATAGGCAGGGGCCGTGTCGATCAACGTAATCCCCGCATCGACCGAGGCCTGGATTGCGGCGATGGATTTCGCCTCATCCGTTCCGCCCCACATCCACCCGCCGATGGCCCAGGTTCCAAGACCGACCACAGAGGCCTCGATACCAGAGTTTCCGATTTCCCGCGTCAACATTTCATGCGACATTTCGTGCTCCTTCCATTTCCCGTAAGACTGCAGTCGCTGTGCTCTCGTCCAAGATCAGCGAATTGAGAAACTTTCCGTTCAGTACCGCCTTGATCGGCAGCACTTTCTGCGCTCCTGCGGTCACCCCGATCACCCGCTTGCAATGCGCAAGATCGTTTGGCGACACCGAGACCAGCCGCGAGTTCAGCGCATAGTTCGAGACCGAGCCGTCGATATGGATCAGGTGGGCCAGAAACTCTCCGATCACGCCCATGCCCATCAGCATCTTACGATCTGCTTCGGGCACTGGGTGAAGGTCGTAGTAGCTGGAGCCTTCCGGCTCGATTGACCCAACCCCTACAAGCGCTACATTGGTGTGGCGGGCCAGATCCAGCACCTCGCGGATCGAAGAGACCTGTTCCAACATGTCCCGCTGATCGCGGCTCTCCGCAAATAGCGGCGCATGCAACAACATTGTCTTGCCGCCCAACCGCTCTGCCATCTGCGTCGCCAAGTGATTCACATCTGTATAGTATTTGCCCTGAATGCCGCCGGTCAGGGGCACTACAGTAACATCGACTGCGCGTTCGACCTCCAACGCTTCGACCGTGGCGCTGACGGCTTTTCCGCCAGTGATCGCAATAACATCACCTTCGCTAAGGTTTTCGATCAAATGGTTGGCAGCGGCCCGCCCGACTTGTTGCAGAGTTGTTTCTTCGCTACCCGCAACCGAAGGGGTGACGATGGCCTCAGACAGGCCCGACGACTTTGTCAAATCCCGTTCGATATCCATCAGTGTCTCGAACGGGCTTTCAATGTCGATCTTGACCATGCCCATCTTGCGGCCCTGTGTGATCAGACGGTTGACCTTCGAGTTCGACAGGTTCAGCGCCCGCGCGATATCGGCCTGTTTCTGGCCTTCCAGATAGTGCAGGACCAGAACGGTGTGGATCTGCCGGATCAGCTCAAAGTCTTTCTTCTTGTCGACCATCACCCTCGCCTTTTGTTCAGGTAATGGTCGATGGTCACTGCCGCCAACAGGATCGAGCCGCGGATGATGTCCTGCCAGTAGACCGACACATCCAGCAGCGCCAAGGAACTGGAGACCAACGACAAAAGGATCACGCCCAGGATTGCGCCAAGGATTGACCCCGACCCGCCATTCAGGCTGGCCCCGCCAATGACGGCGGCGGCAATGATGGTCAGCTCCAGCCCCAGCCCGAAGGTCGGTTGGGCCGAGCCGAACCGCGCCATGTAGATAATGCCTGCAATGCCACACAGAGTTGAACAGAGCGTGGTGGTCAGGAAGATCACCTTTTTGGTGCGGATACCCGAATAGGCGGCGGCCTTTTCGTTGCTGCCAGTGTAGAACACTTTGCGGAACATAGTCGTGCGCCGCAGCATGAAGTCAAAGGCGATCACGAAGACCAGAAAAATGACGATCACGATCGGGATCTGCCCGATGGTGCCCTGCCCGATGAACTTGAACTCGGGAGGTAGGGTATAAAGGCCCAGCGGACGCCCTCCAGTGAACAGCAGGCATGCGCCCCGCGCGATCACCATGATCGCCAGCGATACGATGAAATGGTGCAGCCCTACGCGCGTCACGAAGAACCCCATGAACGCGCCAATACCCGTACAGAGTGCAATTGCCATGGCCGAGGCCACCCATGGGTTTACTCCACTCAGAAACAGCCAGCCCGCGATCACCATGGCCAGTGCCGTGACCGAGCCCACCGAAAGGTCAATGCCTCCAGATATCAGCAGGATCGTCATCCCGATCACCAGCAAGCCATCCACCGCAAAGGCCATCGACATTGCCCGCATATTAGCCCAGGTCAGAAAATACGGTGAGGCAAAGGACATGATCAGGAACAACGCCAGAATGATCACGATCAATCCGGTTTCGCGCATCCGAAACAGCCGTTTCAGAAACGGCATATTGTCGGCCGCATCCGCTTGGGCCAGATTTACGGTGTTGTCCATTTTCGCTTCTCCACTCATGCGACTGATGCCTGCGCGTCCGTGACCGAGGCCAGATGCATGATGTTTTCTTCTGTCATTTCATCGCCTGTGACTTGGCCGCTGATACGCCCTTCACGCACCACCAGCACCCGGTCACAGACACCAATCAGTTCGGGCAACTCGGACGAAATCACAACGATCCCGACACCATCGTTTGCCAAGTCTCTCAGGATCTTGTGAATTTCCGATTTCGCGCCCACGTCGACACCTCGGGTCGGCTCATCCAGAAAGATCAGCCGCGGATTGACCGAGAGCATTTTAGCAATTGCCACCTTTTGCTGGTTCCCCCCCGACAGGGACGAAACAGGATCACTCAACGACCTGCATTTCAGGTTCAGCTTACGCCCCAAAGCCTCGGCCTGAGCCTCTTCGGTGCCGGTCCGGATCAATCCGAGCGGCCCTGCCACTTGTTCGACCTTCAAGGCTGACACATTCGACGCAATCGACATATCAAGGAAAACGCCGTCGCCTTTTCGGTCTTCAGACAGGTACACCATTCCCTTGGCGATGCTGTCTTGATAGTTGCGTAGCGCTAACTTTTCACCATTGAGCCAGACATCCCCCGTGACATCCCCCTCAAGCTGGCAAATGCCTTTGACGATCTCGCTTCGTCCGGCACCAATCAATCCCGCGATGCCCAGAATTTCGCCTTTCTTCAGCTCAAAGCTGACGTCCTGAAACCGCGTCGCTTCGGATAGACCCTTAACTTTAAGGACGGTTTCCTCCGAAATCGCGCCTTCGGCGGCTTTATCGGGATACAGGTTGTCGATCACCCGGCCGACCATCGCGTTGACGACATCGCTGGGCTGAATATCTGCTACGTCATTCGTGACAATGTGCTGCCCATCGCGGAACACCGACACACGGTCGCAATTGTCGAAAATTTCGACCATCCGGTGCGAGATGTAGATGATCGAAATTCCCTGATCTGCCAGATTGCGCATGATCCCAAACAGGGTCTGAGCCTCGGTTTCCGTGAGTGCGGCTGTAGGCTCATCCAAAATCAGAATGCGGCAATCCAGCGTTAGGGCCTTGGCAATCTCGACCAGTTGCTGATTCGAGATAGATAGGTTTTTTACCAGAACCGAAGGGTCGATATCGCTGAGTTGGCGAAATACATCCACCGCCTCGCGTTCCAGTTTCTTGTAGTCCATCAGCCACGACCGGCTGACATTCGTGGTGGCCATAAAGATATTCTCGGCCACCGACACATCCGGGCACAGGGCGATTTCCTGATGGACGAAACCAATGCCCAGTTGCTGTGCCATTGTGGGCGACGAGATTTTGACCGCTTTACCGTCCAGCACAATATCCCCGCTGTCCGGTTGCAAAATCCCGTCGATCACATTCATTAGTGTCGACTTGCCCGCGCCATTCTCGCCTGCAATCGCGTGAATCTCACCCTTCTTAAGTTCGAAATTTACCCCTCGCAGCGCCTTGACCGGACCAAAGGACTTGCTGAGGTTTTCGATTTTGAGGATCACATCCCGCATCACGATGTTCATTTCTTGGCTAACTAAGTCTTAGAGTTGAGGACCGCCCACCTTAGAAGACGTCTTTAGGCAGCAAACGGTCCTCGGGGAGAAGCATGTTTCCCGATCAGGCCGGGTCACGGCCTTCCATGTAGACGTTCAGATCAAAGCTGTCGGCATTGTCCTTGGTGATGACCGCAAAGCCATTGTCCATGAACGGGATCTGAACCGGGTTGAATCCACTGGTCTGCCAGTCGTTGAACGGATCAAAGATGTCCGCCCGGTTGGCCAGATGCACCGCCATGAAGCCCATGAAGCCTTGCACACCCTGATTGGGGTTGAGCGACATGTGGATGTTGCCCGCGCGAATATGCTCCAGCGTTGTGGGCGTGACGTCCGCATGCATGATCAGGATGTCCGATTCAGCTTCCAGCTTGGCGGCCACGGCACCTTCAGCAGACCCCGCTTCTGGGATCCAGATTGCCGCGACATTCGGGTTGGCCTGGATGATCGAAGCCGTCGCACGATAAGCCGCGTTGCTGTCCTGATTGGTCGCCTGACGGCCCACCAGTTTCATATTCGGATAGTTGGCCTCCATATACGCGATTAGCGATGTCACGCGCAGGTCATGGTTCGACTGGCCGGGGTTCTCCAGAACCGCATATTCGGCGCTGTCGCCTACCTGCTTGACGATTTCTTCCGCTGCGAATTTTGCCTCGGCATGGTTGTCCGAAGTGATATAGCCGGTCCGCTTGGAATTCGGGCTATCGGCGGCAAAGGTCACGATCTCGGTTCCGTTGCCGATGGCGCGGTCAATCGGCTCGATGAACGGGTCAGACTGCATCGGGTGCAGCAGAATTCCCGCAGGCGATTTCACCAGATCCTGCTCGAACGAGGCGATCTGCTTAGTGATGTCGTAATCCGGGGTTCCCGAGAAAACGGTCTCGCATCCGAAGGCTTCGGCGGCCTGCTTGAAGCCCTGATAGACCGGTACCCAATAGGGGTGACCCGAAACCATGACGTTCATGATATAGGTCTCGCCCGGATCACACATGATGCCCTCGGCCTGTGCCGGAACCGCCGCTACACCAGCAACTGCAATTGCGGCAGATGCAACAAACCCATTGATTTTCTTGTACTTCATAGAACTCCTCCCAAGAGCGTGTCCCTGCACCTGCCTCGTAGTTTTCCTCCATTACGTGGCAAATGCAAGAAATTTCATTAATTGCGTGTTATTGCAGTAAAGTTGTTTTAGAGGTCAGCCAAAACACCCGTCAACAGCTTTGTGAAAATTTTTGGTACTGATGAAATTTTTTTCATACATTGTTTATAGGAGTGCCGTCACAATTAAGGCTGGCTCCAACCCACGTAAAACGTCAGGGATCAACAATGCTCTAATGAAAAATATTTCATAAGACGTACTAAATTCAAATATCCTTTAACCCGCCAATCCCTTTTTTGCACGCTCGGTCGAATATCGCTCGGCGACGCGCAGTCGGATCTGCGCCAAAAGTGCCGCACGAGGTATTTGGGAGGATAACTATGAACAGATTATTGGCGTCGGCTTTCGGACTAACACTGGCGACTCTTGCGGCGACGGCTTCCTGTTGCCCGCGTTGGCGGCGGTGTTTATCGGAGGCACGTCGGTCTTTGGCGGGCGTGGTTCGATGTATGGCACCTTCGTAGGCATCCTGATCATCGGATCGCTTGAGGCCGGTATCGTCGCAATGCGCGTGCAGGGCTTCTATACCCAACTGATCTATGGTCTTACGATCACGATCGCTGTCTCGATCTATGCGCTGGTTATGAAAAAGTGACCTCTTTTCCAGTACAGCCCCGAGATACGGAAGTCCCCATATGGCTGCCAAGACGAAGATAACCGGCTCGGGATAGCAACCAGCCCAGCAGGAATCCATACAACCACGATCGTTGCAGCCGAGAAGCTAGCGCAACTTCTGGAACCAAACGCGCTGGTAGTGGTTTTGGGGTCTGCCAATCTCGCCAATTGGGTTCGGGATCAAGGCTTCGTTGTTTCTGACGAAGATGTTTCTGCCTTTCTCGCGCGAATTGATCCTGGTTTCAGCTATGAAAAGTGTCCAGGGCGCAATCCGCTACTTTACGAGGCGCACTCTTTATCGGCACCAATCCGGACACGATGGCTCCATAGGAAACCGGAGTTGTGCCCGGCACAGTTTCATTGTTACAGGCAATTGAAACGGCCTCTGGTGTATCACCAATCAAAGTTGAAAAACCCGAGCCTTTCTTACTCAATTGCGCGCTGGAAACCCTGGGAACTGAAAAGCAGTCTACTATTACGATTGGCTATCAAATGTCGACTGACGTCGCATCGGCGCAAGCAGCCGGGCCAGTCACCGCGAAAACGCCAATACGACAATTCCAATGGCAACGGTGATCGCCGCAAAAAGTCGATTGGATTTAGGCCCTTCGCCAAACCACATAACGCCGATTATGGCGGCGAAGACTACAGAACTCTCGCGCAGTGCGGAAACCATGCCCAAAGGTGCAAACGTCTTGGCATATAATACAAGACCATACGCCAGTCCCGATATTACCCCGCCAGTGAGACCAGCCCAAACGAAGTTTCTGGGCATGGCTACAAGTCTTTGCCAACGAGTCGTAAAGACAAAGAAGGCAACGAATATTTCTGCAACAAACAGTAACGCGATATAGCCCAGCGTGTTTTCGGACAATCCTATGCCTATTCCATCAACAATTGAATAAGACGCAATCATCAGCCCGGTGCCGAGCGCTGCCGCTATTGCGATCCAATTGGTGTGTTTACCCAATCCGGCAAGAGCCAGAAATCCAATACCCACAGAAATACAAAGAATCCCGATCCACGCCCCGATCGAAAGAAACTCATTTGCGAAAAAGATCGCGCCCAGTGCAACCAGGATCGGTGTTATTCCGCGTGAGATCGGATAGACCACCGACAAGTCGCCATGCTTGTAGGCGGCGTTCAAAAACCAATAATACCCCCAGTGGATAAGGGTTGAGGCGACGATAAACGGAACCGCTGCCCAGACCGGCAAGCCCAGAAAAGGCAGTGCAAACAATGCCGGAATAGCGTGACCCAGCGACACCAACCCCAGAACGATGGCTTTGTCAGGTGCGCCTTTGACGATTGCGTTCCAGGACGCGTGAAGAATTGCCGCAGTCAAAACGATCAGCACAATCGAGAGAGTCAAGCTTGCGCCTTTATCGCCGCAATGACGGTATCCAGCGCGCGATCCAGATCATCCCGCGAAATGGTCAGCGGCGGAGAAAGCGTCAGCACGCAGCCTTGACTGATCTTGAAGCTTACACCGCCGTTCAGACAATCATAATAGATGCGTTCGGCACTGGCATCGTCTGCCTCGCGGGTGCTGCGGCTTTTGACGATCTCGACCCCGAACATCAGGCCACGGCCCCGGATATCCCCTACGATCTCAACCTGAGCCAGTTCGGATTCCAGCCGCCCCATCGCGTGGGCCCCCAGTTCGGAGGACCGGTCGACCAGACCTTCATCTTCTATGATCTGGATCGTGGTCAAAGCGGCGCGCGCCGTGACCGGGTTTTTTTCATGCGTGTAATGCCCGATCGCGAAATCTCCGCACACGTCCAGATCGCGGCGGGCGATGCAGGCGGCAATGGGCAAGATGCCTCCGCCAAGGGCTTTGCCAAGGGTCACGATGTCGGGCACGATCTCATCATGTTCGAAGGCGAACATCTTACCGGTCTTGCCCAGGCCAGTCGGAATCTCATCCATGATCAGCAACGCGCCATGCCGATTGCAGGCCTCGCGCACCGATTTCCAGAATCCCGCCGGGGGCACATAAGGCACCGCACGCATGGGTTCCGCGATCACGGCGGCAACATCGCCTTCGCGTTCCAAGGCGAATTCAACCATCTTGGCACAGGCCAGACCGCAGGTTTCAGGCCCGGCGTGGTTATACGGACAGCGATAGCAGGCGAAGGGTGCGACGTGCTCGGCCCCCGGCATCAGAGGGCCTGCGATATGGCTGCGAAACGTGGCCTCTCCGCCGACTGAAGCCGCACCAAAACCTGCGCCGTGAAAAGCATCCCAAAAGCTGACGGTCTTGAACCGGCCCGTCGCAGCACGCGCGATTTTCAGCGCCACCTCATTGGCGTCCGATCCGCCGGTTGTGAACAGGGTTTTGCCCAGATCACTGGGCGCGATCTCGGCCAGCTTCTCAGCCAGTTCCACCGCAGGATCATTGGTAAAGCGACGCGGGGCAAAGGGCAGGTCATCCAACTGTGCCTTGATCGCCTTGATCAGACGCTGATGACCATAGCCGATGTGATGGACCGAGTTGCCATGGAAATCCATGTACCGGCGGCCATCCAAATCTTCGATCCAGATACCTTCTGCCTTGGCGATGGTGCTAACGCAGGGGCTGGACAGACTTTGATGCAAAAACGCGTCCGAGTCCCGTTTCAGCAACGGCGCGGACCGAGGGCCAATCGACGACTTTAACCAAGACCTACGCGCATCCGAGGTGTTGGACTCACCTTCAGTGTGGGTATTGCTGACTGACATATGGTCCTCGATTCTGGCTCGCATCCGGTGAAGTCAAATGCGCGAGGCCCCGTTTGGGGCCCCGCGAGCTGGGGAGAAATTCTGGTTTCTCTTATTCCCTCACCTTGGCCACGGCAGCGAATAGGTTTTGACGTTGGTGAAGAACTTCATCGCTTCGATCACGCCTTCTTTCACGCCGTTGCCGCTGTCCTTAATGCCGCCGAAGGGGGACATTTCGATGCGGTAGCCGGGTTGTTCCCAGATATTGCAGGTGCCAACGTCGAGGCCGTTGATATAGGCAATCGCACGGTTCAGGTCGTTGGTGCAGACGCCAGACGACAAGCCGAACTCGGTCGAGTTCGAGATCGCCATCACCTGATCATCATCGTCGGGTACGCGGACGATGGGAATGATGGGGCCGAAGGTTTCCTCCATCACCAGCTCGCTGTCATGGGGCACTTTATCGACCACGATGGGCGGCAGAAGCGCGCCCTGACGACCGGGGTGATAAAGGATTTCAGCACCCTCTTTTTCGGCCATGTAGACGCGGTTCTCAAACAGTTCCGCCGCCTTGTCATGGATCACGCAGCCCAGCTCAGTCTCGGGGTCCTGGGGGTCGCCGAACTTGATCTTCTTGGCCTTTTCCAACACCAGCGGAACAAACTTGTCCGCCACACTGTCCTGAACCAGAATGCGCTTGATCGCGGTGCAGCGCTGGCCCGAATTGCCGGTGGCACCGGCCACGGCAATGGTCGCGGCCTTGTCCAGATCGGCATCGGTCAAATCGTTCAGCACGATCAGGGGATCATTACCCCCCAATTCCAGCGCCTGGCGTTTGTAGACCGCCTTGGCCGCGATCATCTTGCCGACCAGAACCCCGCCGGTGAAGGTGATGATGTCGATCTTGTCATTGGTGATCATCTCGTCACCGATATCCTGCGGCCAGCCGGTGACCACCTGGAACATCTCGGGCGGCAGACCGGCCTCATACAAGATGTCAGCCAATGTCAGACAGGTCATCGGCGTCAGTTCAGTCGGTTTGCAGACCATACAGTTGTTGGTGGCAATCGATAGCGCGATCTTGTGACTGACCATATTCAGCGGGTGGTTAAAGGGCGTGGTAGTTCAGCTTTGGGTTGCTACTGGGTCGCGAAGGCGACGCGGAACAGAAAGACGACCTATGAAAATCGCAGATATTGGCAGTTCTGAACTGGATTTCCGGCAAACCGGGGAGGCACGCATCCAGGAGATTTGCCAAAGGTTCGGGTTGGAGAATGCCTCCTACGCCCATATCGACAAGCATCATAATGTTGTTCACGGATGCACCACCTTTCCAGAGGAGTGGGTCAGGTATTACGTCGACAACGATCTGGTTCTGGCCGATCCCCTCATTCGGTTTGGCGCCACTATGATCGCACCGATCGACTGGTCAGTGTTCGACAACCAGGATGACTACGCAGCGCTTTTTGAGGCAGCCCGAAAATTTGGCGTTGGACGCAACGGTCTTTCCATTCCGGTTATCAACCCCTTTGGGGAGCGGGGGGTATTTACCGTCACGTCCAATGCGCCTCGTCCAGAATGGGATGCTTTGATCGCGAGAATGCTCCCTGCCCTACGCCATGAAGCACAGGTTCTGCATCTGCTTGCCCTTGATGTCATTGAGACCGTGTTCAACTTTCCCTCAGATTCCCTGTCTGGGGATGAACTGGATTTATTGAAGATGCTCGCGTCGGGTTTGATACCCTCTGTCATTGCCAGGCAGACTGGGCATGCTTCGCGAATGGTAGAGGCACTGACTGCTTCAATCACCACCAAGCTCAAAAGCCGGACGATTGAACAGGCAGTGGCGCGGGCAGTCAGTACCGGTTTTCTGAAGTGGAGTGATTTCTTTGCCGACCCGGTAGCCGAACTGGTCAATATGGAAAGTCAGCGGCTTTGCGGTGGGATCGTCCGTTGGGGTGGCAGGTCCCACGAGTTGATAAACTTTGAAGACGGCAGACTGGTTCGGAATGTTGATAGCTTTCAGCCGGTCCAGATCACGGACCTTGCGAGAGAGTTCAACTTGAGTGCAAACGAGGTGGTCGAGGAACTTGGGTGTAACTGTGATCAAAGATTGTGGACCAGGTATCTCTGAAATTGGCTAAAACGCACTGCTTCGTCTTTGAAAGGACCGCAGGTGCATGTTTCACGTAGTTTAGCTTACGCCGCTGCATCGTGTGTAGCAGCAAAGTTAAAATGTCCCACATTTGTAAAGTAAGAGTTTCCACTTCCCTGTCGAGCAGCCAAGCCTTCCGCAATACGGCTTGTTTCGTGGAACGGGCACCGAAACACACTCATCTGTATTGAAACGGGCTGGACGCTGTTTGCGAAACTTGGCAAACTTGGGTATCCTTGAGCCAGAAGATAAATCGATGCTACCATCAGAACGACATGCAATAATCCTCGAAGAAGTTTCGCGTCAACCTGCGGTTTCAATCCGAGCCTTGACCGAACGGCTCGGCGTATCGCGGGAAACTGTTCGCAAGGATATTGAGCAACTGGCGCAGGAAAACAAGCTCAACCAGGTACGCGGCGGAGCGACCAGTGTGCGTACGCACGAACCTCCCATGGTTGACCGCACTCAAACAAATCGAGAAGGCAAAGAGCGGATTGGCAATTACGTAGCCAGTATTATCCCGGATGGAGCGAGTGTGATCATTGACAGCGGCTCGACAACACTCGCGGCAGCGCAAGATTTGGCGACCAGTCGACAATATTTAACAATTTATACCAATGACTTAACCATAGCTTCGGTTCTTGCGCCAGCTGCAGAAGAGGTCACGTTGTTGGGCGGGCGGTTAGATTTTTCGGAGAATGCAACAATGGGTTTGGACACGCTGGACCACCTTTCCCGATACAACGCAGAATATGCGCTGATCGGCGTTGGTGGGATCAGTGCGCGGACCTTATTCACCGATTTTTCACTGGAAGGCGCAAAACTGCGACACATGATGATTGAGCGGTCGCAGCGCCCATTCCTATTGGCGGACAGCAGCAAATTCAACGTAGTTGGGCAAGTTGCGATGAAGCCATTTTCAATGGATGTGACTCTTGTGGTTGACGGCGATTTGCCCAAAGACATTTCGGAAGTGATTAGAGACCAACCCGTTGATGTTGTCAGCGTCTGACGCCAATAAAAGAAAAATATTGCCAAATTTTGCAAAGTTCAGATAAGGTGGGCACAAACCCGAATCCTTCTGTACGGAGCAAGTCAATGGCCGACATCCAACTTCCGCAAAGCGCGCAATATGTCATCGTGGGAGGCGGTATCGTTGGCTGCTCGGTCGCATATCACCTGACGAAGATGGGGCATCGCGACGTCGTTCTGCTGGAACAGGGGCAGCTGAGTTGCGGCACCACATGGCACGCGGCGGGTCTAGTCGGTCAGCTGCGTAGCCAGCCCGCGATGACCAACCTGATCCGCTATTCGACCGAGCTGTATTCACAGCTTGAGGCCGAGACCGGGCTTGCCACCGGCTGGATGGAATGCGGCTCGGTCACAGTGGCACGGACCGACGATCGCATGACCATGCTGATGCGCACCGCTGCTGCTGCGCGGGCGCAGGGGGTCGAGGTCCAGGTCGTCACCCCGCAGGAGGCGCAGGACAAATGGCCAGTGATGCAGGTGGATGACGTCAAAGGCGGGCTGTGGATGCCTGGCGACGGTAAGGCCAACCCGACTGATCTGACCCAGTCTCTGGCCAAAGGCGCGCGCATGGGTGGCGCGAAAGTGATCGAAGGGATCAAGGTCACTAACATTCTGACCAAAGATGGCACTGCCACCGGTGTGATCACCGATCAGGGCACGATCAATGCCGAGATCGTGGTGAACTGCGGTGGACAGTGGGCCCGACAACTGGGCAAGATGTGCGGCGTCAATGTGCCTCTGCACTCTGCTGAACACTACTACATCGTGACCGAGCAGATCGAAGGTGTGAAGCCCGACTTGCCCGTTCTGCGCGACCCAGATGGCTATATCTATTTCAAGGAAGAGACAGGCGGTCTGGTAATGGGCGGCTTTGAACCGGACGCCAAGCCATGGGGCATGGATGGCATACCAGACAACTTCTTCTTCCAGCTTTTGGAGGATGACTGGGACCAATTTGAAATTCTGATGGAAAATGCACTTATCCGAGTACCCAGCATGGCGGAGACAGGCGTACGTCAGTTCTATAACGGGCCTGAGAGCTTTACCCCCGACAATAACTATCTGCTGGGCGAAGCGCCCGAGTTGAAGAATTTCTTTGTTGGCGCGGGCTTCAACTCGATGGGGATTGCCAGTGCAGGTGGGGCCGGACGCGCGCTTGCCGAATGGATTGTCGAAGGGGCGCCAACCTCGGATCTGTTTGCGGTGGATATCCGGCGGTTTGCAGATTTTAACAACAACCCCACATGGCTGCATGACCGCGTCAAGGAAACGCTCGGCCTGCACTATGCGATGCCTTGGCCTAACCGGGAATTGGACACGGCGCGGCCGTTTCGCCGCTCGGCTCTCTATGATCGGCTGGCGGCCAAGAACGCCGTGTTTGGATCGAAAATGGGGTGGGAGAGGGCGAACTATTTTGCTGAGGATGGTGAAAAGGCCGAGATCGACTACAGCTTTGGTCGTCAGAACTGGCACCAGAATGTGGGCAAAGAACACAAGGCCACACGCGAAGCGGTCACGCTGTTTGACCAAAGCTCGTTCTCGAAATTGCTGGTGCAAGGGCGCGATGCTTGCCGCGAGTTGAACAGAATCTGCGCCGCAAATGTTGACGTGCCCGTGGGGCAGACAGTGTACACCGGCTTGCTGAACGAACGCGGGGGATATGAATCCGACCTGACGGTTCTGCGACTGAAAGAGCAGGAATTCATGCTGATCACAGGATCGGCCCAAACCATTCATGACGCGGACTGGGTCCGCAAGAATTTCAGCGCAGACGCCCATGTCTTCCTGACGGATGTGACGGCTGCATGGTCAGTGCTGTCGGTGATGGGTCCAAACTCGCGCGATGTTCTGAAAAAGCTGACGAAGGCGGACCTTTCGAACGCAGCCTTCCCGTTTGCCACCGTTCAGGAAATCGATCTGGGCTATGCCACCGTTCTGGCTAACCGCATGACCTATGTCGGCGAATTGGGCTGGGAACTGATCGTGCCGGTCGAATTTTCGGCAGGCGTCTACGATGACCTGATGCGCGAAGGGGCCGCGTTCGGTATGATCGACGCTGGCTACTATGCGCTGGAAGGTCTGCGGATCGAGAAAGGCTTCCGCGCCTGGAGCCGCGAGTTGACACCAGACATTACGCCGATCCAGGCTGGTCTGAACTTTGCCGTGGACTATGACAAACCCGGCGGTTTCATCGGGAAAGAGGCGCTGCTGGTCGCAAAAGCGAACCCCGATCACCTGAAAACCCGTATCGTTCAGCTGGTACTGGACGATGACGAGCCGCAGCTGTGGGGCGGCGAGGCTGTGCTGTATGATGGCGTCGAAATCGGTGAGGTCCGCTCGGCCGCCTATGGTCATACGCTGGGCGCGTCAGTTGCCCTTTGTCAGTTGGATGCACCCGAACG
Organism: Ruegeria sp. HKCCD7251; assembly: GCF_013031165.1. Taxonomy (NCBI): domain Bacteria; kingdom Pseudomonadati; phylum Pseudomonadota; class Alphaproteobacteria; order Rhodobacterales; family Roseobacteraceae; genus Ruegeria; species Ruegeria sp. HKCCD7251. The sequence continues at coordinate 48,961 of NZ_WPZC01000007.1, forward strand.
TGTGACGGCGGATTACATTGCCAAGGGTAAGTTCGAGATCGACCTTGCCGGTAGCCGACTGTCTGCATCGGCGCATATCCGAACCCCCTATGATGCAAAAAGCGAACGGCCCAAAGTGGACGGCTAGGCCCGATGAAACTCAGACGGCGTAACCCGGAATGAAACACTATTCGGTCATCGAATCCGACACGGGTCATGCCACAGAGATTGGCTTTTTGTGCTGGGATGGCCTGCCCTTGGATCAGCTCTCGGTGGGGCTGACCTATTTGAAGGCGGCGAACCAGCTGGCCGCTGACATACAATTCAGAGTCTCGGTCCTGTCGTTGGCAGGCACTGACGTGCAGAGCGAATGCGGAGTAAAATTGAGCACCAGCCGCATCAATGACCACACAGCGCGATACGGCTATCTGTTTCTGGTCGGCGGACCAGTCCTTCCTCCTGATCAGCAGAATATCCTCGGCCGCGTGGCACGCGCACAACTCAGGGCAGGTCGGGTTCTGGGCGCGGTTGAAGCGGCCTTGATCCCGCTGGCGCATACCGGGCTTCTCAGTGGTTCGACAGTCGCCGCAACAGCCCCAGTACTGAGCGCGTTGGAGGAACAGTTCCCAGATATCTCGCCCGCATCCAACGATAGCCACGCCCGTGGAGCGATATGGTCTGCAGGATCAAGGTTCTCTCTACTCAACCTGCTGTCCAAGACTACAAGCGACACCCTTACTCCGCAGGAACAACCCCGGTTAGACCGGAAATTCCTAAGCTACAGACCGAATTTCGGCAGGTGTATCGCTTGCGCACACGACATCGCCCGAGTCGACAATGGCTTTACTGGCGACATCGTTGTTGACAAGGCTATAGAACTGTTTCGGTATCATCTGGAAGAACCCCTCCAGATTACGAGCATTGCTGAGGAAGTAGGGATTTCGGTGCGCCAGCTTGAAAGGAAATTTGTAGCAGCAACAGGGCTTACCCCAAAAACCTACTACCTGGAGGAACGGTTGGACAAGGCCCAGGCAATCGTCAGGTTCACCAATCTGACGCTTACCGAGGTTGCCTTGGCCTGTGGGTTTGGGTCCAATGCCACGCTGTCGCGGAAGTACAAACAAAGGTTCGGGCAAACTCCAGCATGCGTACGCGCCCGGATGAACGCCTCAAGGTTCGAAACTTGATGCGCTGCTAGTGTTCAACACATTACCTCGGGACATCATGTTCGTATGACAATCCACGCGTTTCTCATCGTTTTGACCGCAGCCTTTCTGCACGCGCTATGGAATGCCGTAGTTAAAGGCGCGCCGGACAAAGCCGTCGTTTTGGGGCTGGTCTCGCTCGGCCATGCGATACCAGCGATGTTTGTATTGCCATTCACAGGCTTGCCGGTATGGGCGGCCTTTCCCTTTATCATAGGCTCGACCCTGATCCATTGGGGGTACTATTGGTTTCTGAACACCGCTTACAAACATGGCGACCTGTCGGTGGTCTATCCAATCTCACGCGGGATGACTCCGATTTTGGTTGCCATGGGTGCAATTCTGTTCGCGGGTGAAATTCTGCCACCCGCGGCATGGATCGGCATTACCTGTATCTCCTTGGGTATTGGGTGCCTGTCCTTTGCCGGATTGGGCAAACACACGAACTGGATCGCCATCGCGGCTGCTTTTGGCACCGGCATGATGATTGCGTCCTATTCGCTTGTCGACGGTATTGGCGTCCGGCTGTCCGAGAACACGCTGGGGTATATCGCGGCATTGTTTGTGGCCGAGATTTTTGTGGCCGGATTCATCTTTACAACCCGGTGGCAGCGCGTGGTGACTCTGCCTCGACGCTATGTCTGGGCAGGCCTCGCAGGCGGTGTCATCTCGGGCCTGGCCTATGGATTAGTTCTTTATGCAAAGACAATCGCGCCGTTGGGCATGGTGTCCGCGCTCAGGGAGAGTTCCGTCATCTTTGCTTCGATTATTGGTGTCATGTGGTTCGGCGAAGGGCCAAAATCCAATAGGCTTCTGGCTGCGACCATCGTGGTGATTGGGATAGTGGCTCTGGCGATGGCAAGTTGAAGGGATTGGGGGGAAACTTGCAGACAGAAAACACAGAAACACTCCCGAATGTCTTGCTGATCGTCATCGATCAGTTCCGCTTCGATCTTCTGGGTCAGGATGGCCTCGGACGAATAGCGCAATTGCCCAACCTTCGGCGACTTCAAGAAAACGCCGTCAGCTTTGCCAACCACTTTGCCGTCACAGTGCCTTGCGGACCAAGCCGGGCATCCCTGTTCACCGGGCAATATGCTTTCAACCACCGGTCGGTCCGAAACGGCACTCCGCTCCGGCACGATACCCCGAACCTGGCACGTGCGATGCGACAGGCCGGGTACAATCCACGTTTGTTCGGCTATACCGACACGACCCGCGATCCCAGGGTTCTACCCCCCGATGACCCAAGGCTTCAAAGCTATGAGGAATTACTTCCTGGCTTTGAGGAGGCGGTGAGAATGCGCATGGAATCAGACGTTGGAGCCTGGCTTTCGCATCTGTCGCAGCAGGGCATTGACCTGCCCCCCTACCCCGACACCTACCGCCCCAACGGCCCGAAGGTCGGTGATCCGGCTTTGTATCCGGCGGATATGAGCGATACGGCGTTTCTGTCGGATCAGTTTCTATCCAAAATGCAGGATGCTGAGCCGGGATGGTTTGCCACGCTGACCTATATCCGGCCTCACCCTCCGCTTGTGGCACCTGCACCTTACAATACGCTTTATGACCCAAGGGATATGCCTGCGCCGCGTTCAACCCGCGATCCCTTAGGAGACCGGCACTGGCACCCGTTTCTTGCCCCTGCACAGGATAAGCAACCGATATCAAGCATGGTTGTTGGCTTCCCCGATCTGATGAATGATCTGGAAACCATCGCCCAACTGCGGGCAACTTATCTGGCATTAGCAACGGAAGTCGATCATCATATTGGGCGTGTGGTGGACTGGCTAAGGACGTCCGGCCAGTGGGACAATACTGTTCTGATCGTTACCGCAGATCACGGTGAGATGTTGGGCGACTACGGGCTATGGGGAAAAGGTGCCTTCCATGATGCTGCCTATCATGTGCCCCTGATTGTGCGTGATCCCGCGCGTCCTGATATGCACGGTCGGGTGCATTCCGGGTTCACGGAGTCCATCGATATACCCGTCACCATTCTCGAAAGAGTCGGCTCGAGACCCCCCTCTTCGATGAACGGGCGAAGTTTGCTTGGCATTTTGGGCGATACTGAAACGGAAGGGGCGGATTACAGCTTTTCCGAGTTCGATTTTGGCAATCCGGTAAAGCCGACTCCATGGATGGCTGAGTTAGGTCTGACCTCGCGGCAGGCAAATCTGGGCATTTTGCGCACAAAAGATCACCGCTTGGTCGAGTTTGGCGCAGGGCTGCCGCAAGTACTCTTTGACATGGACGAGCGTGGGGAAGCAGAGTCTATCGCAACGCAAACTGAAATCACACCAACGCTGCTTCACCTGACCCGCAAGATGCTGCAACACCGCATGAAAAATGCCGATCCCACCTTTGCTCAAACGATTGTGCGCCCTGGAGGCGTTAAGACCGGGTCTTACTAAGTATATGCAAACCCGCGATTTTAAACGTTGAAGACCTGCTGCTGCGAAACCAAAATCTATCGTAAACGCTTTGCGGAAAATAGTATTCTTATCCATAGGACAAACTTATAACGTTGAAGGTATAATCGATTTTTCTTGAAGAATTAATCTGTCAAACTGTCGGTACTAATCTGAATGAAAACGCCGCACGAGAATGGCGAACCTGTCTAATAAATCACCAACAGAGGATGACAATGAGACACACAACATCACTTCTAACCGCTCTCGCCATCGGCACACTGACTGCAACGGCAGCGGCATCAGAGACAGAACTGACCGTTTATACCGCCGTCGAGGCCGAAGATCTGGCCCGATATGCCGAGACGTTTAACCAAAGCAACCCTGATATCAAAATTAACTGGGTTCGTGACTCGACCGGGATCATTACCGCCAAATTGCTGGCGGAGCGGGACAACCCTCAGGCAGACGTCGTCTGGGGGCTGGCGGCCACGTCGCTGCTGCTGCTGAAATCCGAAGGCATGCTGGAACCCTACGCACCGGTTGGCGTTGGAGAACTTGATGTCAAGTTTGTTGACGGCGACAATCCTCCAGCCTGGGTTGGCATGGATGCCTGGGTTGCGTCGGTTTGCTACAATACAGTCGAGGCCGAAAAGGCTGGGCTGACGCCGCCAACGTCATGGCAGGACCTTACCGATCCAATGTACAAGGATCAGGTAATCATGCCCAACCCGAACTCATCAGGTACTGGTTTCCTTGATGTTTCAAGCTGGCTGCAGATGTTTGGTGAAGACGGCGGCTGGGAATACATGGATGCGCTGCACGAAAACATTGCGCGATATACCCATTCGGGATCGAAGCCTTGCAAGCTGGCGGCTGCGGGCGAAATCCCAATCGGTATCTCGTTTGCCTTCCGCGGTGCCAAGTCCAAGGCGGACGGCGCCCCGCTTGAAATCATCGTGCCTTCTGAGGGCGTCGGTTGGGACATGGAAGCAACCGCAATTGTTGCCGGCACTGGGAATCTGGAAGCTGCTCAGAAACTGGTTGATTTCACGGTCACCAAAGAAGCCAATGAGATGTACAACAGCGGTTATGCGGTTGTGGCCTATCCCGGCGTCGCAAAGCCGGTCGAGCACTTCCCAGAGGGCCTTTTGGATGCCATGATTGACAATGATTTTGAGTTTGCCGCCAACAATCGCGCGGCAATCCTAAAGGAATGGCAGTCTCGCTATGACGGAAAGTCGGAAGCGAAGTAGTCCCATTCGCGGGAGGGGCGATCATGCCTCTCCTGCGCACCACACTCTTGTTCCCAACAATACAACCTACTCACCCGGTTCAGACCGGCCAGGTACGGCCGTGCCCGAGGTGCAGATATGAGGACTTCTCCCGTGCTTCAGAAAACGCCACCCGGTGAACTGTATCTCAGTATCCAAAACCTGTGGAAAGCCTTTGGCAGCTTTCTTGCACTCAAGGATATTTCGCTGGAAATCAACGAAGGCGAGTTTGTCTGCTTTCTGGGCCCGTCAGGCTGTGGAAAAACAACTCTGCTGCGTGCCATTGCAGGTTTGGACCTGCAAACCAAAGGTACGGTCATGCAGGACGGTATGGACGTGTCCAACTTACCCCCGTCCGAGCGTGATTTCGGGATTGTGTTTCAATCCTATGCGCTATTTCCCAACCTCACGATTGAGAAGAATATCGCTTTTGGTCTGGAAAACTCGGGCCGCAGCAAGTCTGAAATCGCTGTCCGTGTGAACGAGTTGCTGCATCTGGTCGGACTTCCTGATCAGGGTAAGAAATACCCGGCGCAGTTGTCGGGCGGGCAACAACAAAGGATTGCACTGGCACGCGCCATCGCGTCCAAGCCCGGCCTATTGCTGCTGGATGAACCCCTTTCGGCACTGGATGCCAAGGTACGTGTCCATTTGCGGCACGAAATCAAGGAACTGCAGCGCAAGCTAGGCGTAACCACCGTGATGGTGACCCATGATCAGGAAGAGGCGCTGGCAATGGCTGATCGCATCGTGGTCATGAATCACGGAGTAATTGAGCAGGTGGGTTCACCCACAGAAATCTACCGGGAACCGGCCAACCTGTTTGTGGCCGATTTTATTGGCGAAATGAATCAGATTAAGTCTCAAGTTACCAAGGGCGGGCGGTTGAGCGTGGGTGAAAAAACCTTTGCCTGCCTGGGTCATCAGTTCAACGATGGAACACCGGTTGTTGCAGCAATTAGGCCGGAAGACGTAATTCCCCATGAAGCTGGGTATCTGGATACCGGCGGAAACCGCAACTGCATCGAAGTGACACTTGATGAGATGGAGTTTCTGGGCTCGTTCTGGCGCTGCCGTCTAAGCAACGAGCGGTTCGGGTCTTCAGAACTGATTGCTGATTTCTCGATCAATGCTGTGCGCCGTCTTGAACTGGACGAGGGGCGCAGCATGGTGATTGAGCTTCCTGAGAACCGTCTGATGGCTTTTGATGTTGCGGAGACCGAGGCATGAGCACGATTTCCACAAATACTGGCACCTTGCCCCCCGGACCGGATATCAAGCCGAAGCTCAGCCGTGACGATTTACTGATGCGTGGCAGCATGATGGTCATCGTGCTCTACCTGATCGTAACTCTGGCGCTGCCGCTTTACACAATGCTTTCCAAGTCGTTTTCCACTTATCGAGTGGAACTGTCGCAATACGAGTTTCAGGTCAGCGACGAGGCGGGCATTTTCGACGGCACGGTTCTGACAGGCGATGCGCTGAACCGGCAGACCGAGGTATTCACCGATACCGATCTTGTTACCGGTTCAGACGGACGTCTGCCAGTGACGGGTCTGTTTCCGGATTTTAGCTTCCGCAGCCCGGTCATGTACCAGATCCGCAACACAAGCGACACCGGGCGCTTTCTGGTCGGCTCAACTCTGCAGGACGGCACCGACTGGATCGAGCTTGATTCCAACACCTTCCGCCGGGTTCAGTTGCGGCCCGTTCAATCACGGGGCCTGGACAACTTTGTAAACTACTTCTCGACACCTGCGCTGTTCAATTCGATCAAGAACTCGCTTTGGATATCCGTTGTCAGTACCATCGTTACAGTAACGCTGGCCTTTTGGTTTGCCTATGCGCTCAATCGCAGTTGTATGCGGTTCAAAGGTGTCTTTCGCCTGATCGCGATGGCACCGATTCTTGTCCCCTCGCTCTTGCCGGGTATCGCTTTGGTATACCTGTTTGGCAATCAGGGCATGATCAAGGAACTGTTGTTCGGTGCAAGTATCTATGGACCGATCGGCATTGTGATCGGATCAGTGTTTTTCACCTTCCCGCACGCCTTCCTGATTATTTCAACGGCGCTCGCAATCTCGGATGCGCGGCTGTACGAGGCTGCGGCAAGTTTGCGGTCAACCCCATGGCGCACGTTCTGGACGGTCACGGTCCCGGGTGCGCGTTATGGCCTGATTTCAGCCGCCTTTGTGGTGTTCAACCTAGTGATTACCGATTTTGGGTTGCCCAAAGTCATCGGTGGACAATTCAACGTGCTTGCGGTGGATATCTACAAACAGGTAATCGGCCAGCAGAACTTTGAGATGGGCGCGGTTGTGTCAGTGGTTCTGGTGATCCCGGCAATCCTGGCCTTTGCCATTGACCGTATGGTTCAGTCCAAACAGGTTGCGCTGCTGTCCGCACGGTCGGTGCCGTACCAGGCAACCCCAAACCCAAAAGCGGACCGGCTGTTCCTGATTTATTGCAGCCTGATCGGCCTGTTCATTGTCGGTCTTCTGGCGGTGTGCCAGTTCGCGGCGCTGATCAAGTTCTGGCCCTACGACCTGAGCCTGAGCCTGCGGAACTATCAGTTCGACAAGATGGATGGCGGTGGATGGGGATCGTATTTCAATTCGATCCGGCTGGCCCTGTTGACCGCAGTAATCGGCACCACCGTCGTGTTCTTCGGGGCCTATTTGGTTGAAAAGTCGAAAGGGTTCCGCACCGGCAGATCGATCTTTCAGATGTTTGCGATGTTGCCGATGGCAATTCCTGGTATGGTGCTGGGGCTGTCCTACATCTTCTTCTTCAACAACCCTTCAAACCCCTTGAACGGCATCTACGGCACCATGGCAATACTGGTGATCTGTACAGTAACGCACTTTTACACTGTATCGCACCTGACGGCGGTGACCGCGCTGAAACAAATGGACCGCGAGTTCGAGTCCGTTTCGGCCTCGCTCAAACAGCCAACGATGAAACTGTTTGCGCGTGTTACGGTTCCAGTTTGCCTGCCAGCAGTTTTGGACATATCCATTTATCTGTTCGTAAATGCAATGACGACTGTGTCAGCGGTCGTGTTCCTTTACTCGCCTAAAACGACGCTCGCGTCTATCGCAGTACTGAACATGGATGATGCCGGGGATATTGCACCAGCTGCGGCGATGGGCATGATGATCTTTTATACCAATGCTGCGGCCCGGATCATTCACCTGATTGCATCTAAAGGGATATTAAAACGCACTCAGGCCTGGCGCAGTCGCTGACGGCCACTCCTGCTGATACCAAGCCCCGCCAATCAATCGTTGGCGGGGTTTTCTTCCAAGGTACGTTGCGCAAACTCTGTGAAGGCGCGGATGATCTTCACTTCGCGCCTCTGAGACAGCGATATAATGCTCTCGCCCATCTGCAGGTTGATGCCTTTAAGTTTGATTTGCCGGAGACGGTCATCATGACCATATTCCGCCTGCGAGACAAAACCGATACCTGCGCCCGAGGCCACAAGCTCCCGTATCGCTTCGCGCCCCTCAGCTACAATCGCGGGCTTCAACGTTATCCCATGTTTTTTGGCCTCGTCTTCAAGTTTCTGGCGCGTTTTTGATCCCGTCTCGCGGAAAATTAACGGTAGATTTGATAGCTCTTCTAGAGACAGTGTCGGCTTCGACGCCAAGAGAACACCCTGTGCGGCAAAGGCCACGATCTCAGTGGAACCAAGACTTAAGACATCCATATCCTTGCCGGGAGAAAGGCTGCCCACTACGCCAATTTCCGCGTTATAAGCCCTTAGCTCTTCCAGAATCTCTTCGCTATTCCCCGAGCGTACGGTGATCGTGACATTCGGATTTTTCTTTTGAAAGGGCCCCAGAAAGGCTGTCATGTGGTGCGCGGAGTCGGCGATGATGCGCAACTCTCCATCGACCACGGCCTTAGTCTCGGATAGGTAATCCTCGATCTGACCTTCGATCTCGAAGTATTGCTTCGTGTATCGGTAAAGCTGCTCACCGTCGGGTGTCAAAGTCACACGTTTGCGCTCGCGTTGAAACAACAACAGATCATGATCCTGTTCCAGCTTTCGCACCTGTTCCGAAATTGCCGGCTGCGTCAGAAAAAGAGCCTCTGCAGCACGCGAAAATCCGCCATGCTTGGCTACAAAATGAAAGGCTTTGAGCTGGCTGTGCCGCATAGCAGTACTCCGAAGTCTGATCATAGGCTGTGCTTATAATTAGATTGATATTTGCAATTTCACATATAGCAACATTTGCTGCAATTGTGTTCTTGAAAATACCTTTCTGGAGCCTGGTTATGACGCCTTCCAAACCAAAGATTGAGCAACCGCGCCTTGGTGAACCCTATCTTCTGACGCCTGGTCCCTTGACGACATCCTATGCGGTGAAAGAAGCCATGCTAAAGGATTGGGGCAGTTGGGATGACGACTTTCGCGCCATGACGCGCGAAGTGCGGACCAGCTTGCTGGCGCTACTGGGCGAAGGTGCCGATGAGTTTGACTGTGTCCCTATGCAGGGCAGCGGCTCATTCTCGGTTGAAGCGATGCTTGCGTCATTCATTCCGCGCGACGGCAAAGCGCTGGTATTGGCCAATGGTGCCTACGGGCAACGCTCCGCAAAGACCCTGGAATATCTGAACCGCGCTTATGTGGTTCTGGACAAAGGCGATTACCTGCCGCCCCGCGGCGACGAAGTGGCCCGTATTCTCGTCGAGGACCCCGATATCACGCACGTGGTTGCCATTCATTGCGAAACCAGTTCAGGCATCCTGAACCCCGTGGAAGAGATTTCCGAGGCGACCTATGCCGCCGGGCGCAAGCTTTTGATTGACTCGATGTCAGCTTTCGGAGCGATCGAGCTGAAACCGAGCGAGATCCGGTACGAGGCCATGGTATCCTCGGCCAACAAATGTATCGAAGGCGTCCCCGGATTCGGATTCATCGTCGCCCGAAATTCCGAACTTGAGGCGGCTGAGGGCAACAGTCATTCTTTGTCGCTGGATGTGCATGCGCAATGGGCGCATATGAACAAGACTGGCCAGTGGCGGTTCACTCCGCCGACTCATGTGGTTGCGGCGTTTCTCGAAGCACTCAGGGCGCACTCCGCCGAAGGGGGCGTACCAGGCCGTGGCGAGCGCTATACCCGCAACCGTGATGTCATGGTCGCCGGCATGCGCGAGCTGGGCTTTGAAACTCTGCTGGACAATCGCTGGCTCAGCCCAATTATCGTCACCTTTTTCTGCCCGGCGGACAAGAATTTCGTATTCGATCAGTTCTATACCCTTATGAAATCCAAAGGTTTCATCATCTACCCGGGCAAGCTGACGGTGGTCGACAGTTTCCGTGTCGGATGTATCGGCCAAATGGACGAGCACGTCATGCGCAAAGTTGTGACCGCAGCAAAGGAATCATTGGAGGAGATGGGTGTCACAAGCGCTGCACCGCCCCTCCGGGCATTGGAAGAACGCGCCAAACTGGCAGCTTAACTATCAAGGAACATAATAAGATGACCATCCAAACACCCGTTGAAGCAAACGAACGCGTCTATCCGACGCCGAAAGTGCCCGCAATCGCCATCTGCCTTGATGGGTGCGAGCCGGAATATCTGGAAGTCGCAATAGCCAAGGGTCTGATGCCCAACCTTAAACGGATGCGCGAGACCGGTACCGACCGGTTGGCCCATTCCGTGATCCCCTCCTTCACCAACCCCAACAACCTGTCGATTGCCACCGGCCGGCCGCCCATCGTGCATGGTATCTGCGGCAACTATTTGATCGACCCTGACAGCGGCGAAGAGGTCATGATGAACGACGTGCGTTTCCTGCGCGCGCCGACCATTTTCTCACAATTCTACGATGCTGGTTTCCGCGTCGCTATGGTTACCGCCAAGGACAAGCTGCGTGCACTTCTTGGTGCGGGGCTTAAATTCGACGAAGGTCGCGCCGTCGCCTTTTCTTCGGAACGTTCGGGCGAAACCACTATGGCTGAGCACGGCATCGACAATGCAAGCAAATGGCTGGGCATGGACGTCCCTGAGGTCTATTCAGCCGAATTGTCTGAGTTTGTATTCGCTGCTGGCGTTAAGCTGCTGAAAGAGTTCAAGCCCGACGTGATGTATCTGTCCACCACCGACTATATTCAGCACAAGTTTGCGCCTGAACAGCAAGGCGCGCTTGATTTCTACGCCATGTTCGACCGCTATTTGGGGGAGTTGGACGAACTGGGTGCTGCCATTGTTGTAACCGCTGATCATGGCATGAAACCAAAGCATCTGGCTGATGGTTCCCCGGCCGTTATTTACGCACAGGATCTGATGGATGAATGGCTTGGTAAGGACGCAGCGCGCGTCATCCTGCCGATCACCGACCCGTACGTGGTGCATCACGGTGCGTTGGGCTCGTTCGCAACGGCCTATCTGCCCGAAGGCGCAGATCAGGACAACATCATTGCCAAACTCAGGGCAACCGAAGGTATAACCCATGTGCTGACCAAGGCCGAGGCCATTGAGCAATTCGAACTGCCGGGCGACCGGATTGGCGACATCGTGATGGTTTCTGGTGAGAACATCTGCATTGGCACATCAGAGCACCGCCATGATCTGGCGGCCCTGAAAGAACCGCTGCGCAGCCATGGCGGTTTGACCGAACAAGAGGTTCCGTTCATCGTGAACCGTGTCATTGACCTGCCAAACCAGCCGGTTTTACGCAACTTCGACGCCTTTTTTTACGCAACCACAGCGGCGGCACAGTAAGTCATGAAAGATCAAACCATGTCGAACATCGAAGTACGAAACGAAGGGATGCGGATCGGTGGTGAAGTTGTATTCACTGACGAAACCGTTCCGGTGCTGTATCCCTATACCAACGAGGTGGTGGGTCATGTCCCGGCCGGAACCGCTGAACATGCACGCAAGGCCTTCGAGATTGCGGCGAACTACAAGCCGAAACTCACCCGTTATGAACGCAGCCAGATCCTGCAGCGCGCGGGAGAACTGATCGGAGAAAAGCGTGAGTATCTGGCCAAATGGCTGACGCTGGAACTTGGCATTTGCCATCAGCACGCAATCTATGAAACCAAGCGCGCGCAGGACGTCTATCAGTTTGCCGCCGCCGAAGCGCTGAAAGACGACGGCGAGATATTTTCGTGCGATCTGACCCACAACGGCAAAGCCCGCAAGATTTTCACGACGCGAGAACCCGTAAACGCGATCAGTGCGATCACGCCATTCAACCACCCGCTGAACATGGTCAGCCACAAAATTGCTCCATCTATTGCGACCAATAACTGCATGGTCTGCAAACCGACGGAACTGACCCCGCTGACAGCGCTGACTTTAGCTGACATTCTTTATGAAGCGGGGCTGCCGCCGGAGATGTTCCAGGTTGTCACGGGCTGGCCCGGCGACATCGGTGATGAAATGATCACCAACGATCACATCGACATCATTACCTTCACCGGCGGTGTACCGGTCGGCAAGATGATCGCCGAAAAGGGTGTCTACAAACGCCAGGCTCTGGAACTCGGCGGCAATGACCCCCTAATTATTCTCAATGATCTCAGCGACGCGGATCTGGACAAGGCGGCAACAATTGCGGTTGCGGGCGCGACGGGCAACTCGGGCCAACGCTGTACGGCGGTCAAGCGCATTTTGGTGCAGGAAAGCGTGGCGGAAAAGTTTGTGCCGCTGGTTCTGGAAAAAGCCAAGAAGATCAAGTTTGGCGATCCTCAGGACCCGGAAACCGAACTGGGCTGCGTGATCCACGATAAGGCGGCGGAAGTTTTTGAGAACCGCGTCTATCAGGCCGAGAAAGAAGGCGCAGTAATCCTCTATCACCCCGGCCGTCAGGGTGCACTGCTACCGCCCATCGTGGTCGACAAGGTGCCACATGACAGTGAATTGGTGATGGAGGAAACCTTTGGCCCGATCGTCCCCATCGTGCGTGTGCCCGACAATGATGAAGAGGTGATGGCGATTTCGAACTCGACCGAGTTTGGTCTGTCTTCGGGCGTCTGCACCAACGATCTGAATCGCGCGATTGCCTATATCAACGGGTTAGATGTTGGCACCTGCAACATTTGGGAACAACCAGGTTACCGGATCGAAATGTCACCCTTTGGCGGCATCAAGGACAGCGGCAACGGCGTCAAAGAAGGCGTCATCGAAGCCATGAAGTTCTTCACTAACGTCAAAACCTATTCACTGCCCTGGCCCGGCTGAAATTCCTGCCCTTCCCGATAGCGGGCGGGGCTTCAAAATTCCTCCCCCTACTGGCGGACCTTTCGGGGTCCGCATCTTTTACGAAGCGACAGCGAGAACCGGATATGCCACAGATTGTCCATACCGAAGGGGAATCGAATACTTCGGAAGCCCGCAAAACCTGGCTGAAGAAGTCTATCGGACCCAAATCTTCGCCACTGTTAAAACGCGACGCGGATGTGTTCCTGCATCAATCCTTGTCCAGCCCCTGCGTCAGCACGATTGCCAAGGCAGAAGGGATCTGGATCGAGGATCTCGATGGCTGCCGCTATATGGATTTCCACGGCAATTCGGTGCATCACATCGGTTATGGCCATCCCCGGCTGGTGCAAGCGATCAAGGATCAGCTGGACGACCTGCCCTTTGCCCCGCGCCGCTTCACCAATGACCCGGCGGTGGAACTGGCCGAAAAGTTGGTCGCTATCACCCCCAATGATCTGGGCAAGATACTATTCACCACCGGCGGCTCGGACGCCAATGAAGTCGCGCTCAAGATCGCCCGCGCCGCTACGGGCCGCTTCAAGACGCTCAGCTTCTGGGACGCCTTTCACGGTGCGGGCTTTGGCGCGGCGAGTGTTGGCGGCGAGGCCACGTTCCGCAGCCATATTGCCGGGCCGCTTTTGCCGGGAACCGAGCATGTGGCCCCCTTCCACCCCACCCGCTGCCCTTATGGGCACACAACGCTTGAGGCCAGCGCCGAAGCCTGCGCCAACATGATCGACTATGTGCTGGAGCGCGAAGGCGACATCTGCGCCGTGGTGGCCGAAGCGATGCGCGCCGTCCCCATTGTGCCACCGCCGGGTTTCTGGAAACGGGTACGCGAAATCTGCGACCGCCATGGTGCATTGCTGATCCTGGACGAGATTCCGACGGGGCTGGGTAAGACCGGGCAGATGTTCTCGTTCCAACATGACGAGATCGTTCCCGATATTGTCACCATTGGCAAATCACTGGGCGGAGGTATCCTTCCCATCGCCGCCTGCATCGCCCGCAAGAATCTGGATGTTTGCGGCGATTTTGCCATCGGGCACTACACGCACGAAAAGAACCCCGTTACCGCCCGCGCAGCTTTGACTACACTGCAGATCATTGAGGATGAGGGATTGGTCGAACGGGCGTCAGAATTGGGGGAACACGCAATAAGCCGCCTGATGGATGCACTGCAAAACGTTCCCATCGTTGGCGACATTCGGGGCCGTGGCCTTATGTTTGGGGTCGAGATTGTCGAGGACCGCGTCACCAAGACACCGGGAAATACCCGCGCGGAACGGATCTATTATGCCTGTCTCGAAGCCGGGCTGAGCTACAAGATCAGCCAGGGAAGCGTTCTGACGCTGTCGCCGCCGCTGACAATTTCGAAAGGTGAACTAGACCGGGCAATCGATATTGTAGTTGCAGCGATTGAAAACGAGGTCTGACCGGTCGGTCCGCATACGCCGTGCAAAACTTTAGCGCCCGGGAGCACCTTCCAAACCGATCAAAACCTGACGCGGATGACACGGCGCGGGCGCTCAACGCGAAGTTGATTGAACCCGACGTCTCTAGCGCCGTGGTCAAAAAAGTAAAAGCTACTTGCAGATCATCGCACAAGAGCTGCGGTGAACTGAGCCTATATTGAAGTCGGAGTGAAGTATGGCGATTGTCACCTTCCTAATCAGCCTGGCCGGGGCCACCATGCTGCTGCTGTACGCGGTCCGCATGGTGCGTACCGGGATAGAACGCAGCTACGGCGCGTCGTTCCAGCGGGTGATGACGCAACAACGCAGTTACGTGCAAGCTTCACTGGTGGGCGTGGTGATGGCGATGGTGCTGCAAAGCTCGGCGGCGGTAGCTCTGTTAAGCTCCGGTTTTGCTGCCAGCGGATTGCTGAGCTTTCCGGCTGGGCTGGCCATTGTGCTGGGTGGCGATCTGGGATCGGCACTGATCATTCAAATTCTTTCGTTCAAACTGGACTGGCTTGTTCCGCTGCTGCTGGCCGTTGGCGGCTATCTGTTCGTCAAGACCGAGGCTAAAAAAGCCCGACAGTTGGGGCGTATCCTGATGGGTGTTGCCTTTATCCTGATCTCGCTCAGGTTCCTGCGCGAAGCGATGGACCCCATTCGCGACAGCGCATTTCTACCCGCCGTAGCCGACTATTTGGCTCGCGACTATATTACCGCCTTCCTTGTCGGAGGTGCGCTGGCCTTTGTCATGCATTCTTCGGTCGCAGCCATCCTTATGTGCGTGACGCTTGTGCAGATTGGCGCAATCCCGTTCGCCGCCGGTATGTCATTGGTCTTTGGCGCGAATTTCGGCTCAGCCTTCATACCGGTCTGGCTGACGCGAGGGATGCCCGTGATCGCCCGACGTATACCCTATGCCAATCTGGCGCTACGGGGCAGTTGGGCACTAGTCACATTGTTTGCCGCTAACTTCGCCTTGCGGACCGGGCTGTTGGGCGACCCGCAAGGGGGCCAGATGCTGGTTAACGTACATCTTGCATTCAACCTGTCGCTTCTGGTTCTGGCTCTTCCGTTTTGCGGACGCGTGGAGGGCTTGTTCGAAAAGCTCTTGCCCGACCAGAAGAAAGAAAAGGAATCCCGACCTGCGCGCCCGACCTGCGCACTGGACATGGAAAATGTGGCTAACCCGAGCCAGGCCATGCCGAGCCTCAAGCGTGAGCTTCTGCGGATGAGTGACTTTCTCGAAACCATGTTCCGTCCTGTCCTGGAGCTTTACCGAAGCGGAGAAAAAGAACAGATCCGCTCGGTTCAGGCTATTGACGAGGACGTAAACAGATGCCTTTCGGATATTCGAGCCTTTGTCGCTGCGATGCCCTCAGAGCTATATGAAAAACAGGATGCAAAAACAGCGCGCGATCTTGTGGAGTTTGCTATCCGGCTTGAAACGGCGGGCGATGTCGTCGCCAAACGCCTGACAGTATTGGCCGGTGAAATGCGCGCAAAGGGATCAAGTTTTTCACAGGAAGGCTGGTCGGAACTTGTTCAGATGCACGAGGGAATTCTGGCCAATATGAAACTGGCATCGAATGTGCTGATTTCGGACGATCTGGAAAGCGCCCGGCTTCTCAGCCTTGAAAAAACCGAAATCAAACGCGTGGAGCGGGACAGCCGCAAACGACACCTACGCCGACTGCAGCACGGCACAGCGGAAAGCTTCGAGACCAGCGACATTCATCTGGAGACTTTACGGGCATTCCGGGAATTCAACAGCCACATCGCTTCGATCGCCTACCCGGTCCTGTACCGGAATGGTCAGTTGCTTGAGACACGATTAATCACCGAGATTGCTGACTAACGAGTTGCCGAATGGAGTACTTTATTAAGCACTTGGACGACGAAATCGTGTTACTATCGGTAAGGCGGTCTGACACAGGAGTCAGTTTCAATGAAAAAAGTCAAATCAGAAGATGGAAACAAGGAAATAGGTACAAGTAATTCCGTTCGCATACTTCAGTTTGTCTCAGGATTGTCAGGCTTTTTCAAAAGCCTTGCTAATAGACGGTCTCAGGCGGGCGGCTTCGAACCAGCGAAGCCCGTTGATTGCCACTTTGAACTCCGATTCTTCGACACTCCCTCAACTCAATCAAAACAAAGTGAGCCAACTTCCAAAAATATGGATGGAACCGAAAGTAGCAAGACTCAAAGGGCCGAACCATTTTATTTACCATAATTTTGCTTACACCCCGAAATCGCTCACTAAATCGCAAGATGTTGACTGAACGGTTCAGCAGTAACTTCCTCAAACCCTTCGTAGATGTCCAATACTTAGCCATCGAACTTAAGAACGGCGCGTGCATCGAGGCTGTAGTTGGAAATCACTGTCGCTGCACCATCATAGAAAGAAACATCACTAAGCCGTTCTTGCGCGTTTAGCTCACCTTCGATCCAAAACGCGTCAAAAATTGATCTGAACTCGACACCCTTCGAATAAACGACATGAATGATCTGATTTGGGGGCGGTGAAGGCGTGTGAACGCAAGAACCGGCAACAGGCACAAGAAGAAACTCGGTAACCATACCGCCTTCGAGCGCGAGTGGTACAATGTAACCTGGGATCACTATCGTCTTGCCAAGAATACGAGGGTTCGGGCTGCGACCATTTGCATTGTTTTGGGCAATGATCTTTCGGCGATCCCGCATGAGGTTTTCCACATCAATCTTGTGTTTTGCGAGAAGGGCGGTTGCTGCATCGTGTTCCGCAATAAAGCTCTCATCTGAACGCTTATGTGCGCTGGACGTCTGCCAGCGCACATGTGTTCGCATGGCTTCCAGTTGTGGTGCCGACAGTGATGCGAACGGAGTTTCAAGCGATGTAAGCGGAGGTAAAAGTTCTTTCCAACTTACGGCCAAGTGTTTCTGAGTAGTTTCACTTAAGCCAGAAACACCCGAGAATGCCGAGGCATCAATTGCGCGTGTATCGAGATTGATCCTTGGAGCCCCCGAAGGGGCGCGTCCAACTGAAGATTCAGGCGTATTCCCAGCAAATTCCGCTAGGCTGATCTGAGGGCATATCGTAATTGAAAGGCATGCAAAAAGGGTAAGTACGGTGCGTATCATGTCAGCGTTCCGGTTACATACAGTCATCGTTTCTTCACCATGCATTAATGCGAGCCGGCCCTTCATATCTTTGGGCAAACCACAAATTGCAGCTTTGCCCGCTTTATCGTTTTGATCTCTGATCCGTATTCAGTTCCAGCATTTCTGCAGCCAATCAGAAAAAGAATGAAAGGCCAATTTTGACTTGCCTGTCCGGACCGCCTTCAGGTCTACGCTCTAGAACATAGTATCCCAAGCTCACATCCATAGCCGTTCCTTTGGCTTCGTTGATGATCGAGGTCTTGCCCGCAGTCAAACCCAGCGGAACGGCCCATGCTTCGTCATTTCCCGGGGCATTCCAGTTGTAGGAGATGACATTATTGTACCCAACGTACCAACCCTCACCCAGCCCATAGTTCAGAATGGGTTGAAGGATACTTACGCTGAAATCGTCTTCACCCCACATATGGGCGACGACGGCACCCCAAGAAAGTTCCCCAGACTGCCCGAATACCACGAACGCGGGTCCAGCACCCCAGCCTGCACCGGCCAGTGCGTCATCCGTGTGGGTTGGCATGGAAACCTGCAACCCATACCCCAATGCAATCCCGCTTGCTCCTGGCGTCGGTGCATAAAACGCCTGCACCGTTGAATCGCCAATGCCCCAGGTCAGATCGTCGTCAGAAGAAGGGTCGACTATACCGGGCGGCAGCACCGCACCTGGTTGAACACCCTGAATGGGAATGATCCCTCGCAGCACAAGCGAGGCATTCTCCAATGGAATCGAGTAAACCGGCTGTAGCTGAAAGTTATAACTGTCGTCGTCATTGGTTCCGGTCCTGAATGCGATAGTATTGTCCGTTATCAAAGCCTTTGTGTCCGCGAGCGGGTTTGCCGCCTTTCGCGCGGCCTGACACGCTGCGTCACAGGCGAATACATGATCCGGATGCGCAAGCAGAACTCCGGTCAGGAGCGCGGCGACGATGAAAACCCGATTTGTCATGAACAATACTCTTTGATCTATCTTAGTGTTCCCCTGATCTACGTCCTAAAGCTTAGGGCTGTTGGGGACGGTCCTGTGCTACGCCTGCAATTGGTTGACCAATCTCTGCGCCAATGCTTTCAAAAAGCTCTTGATGGCTACCTGAGAGTGGTGAAAGGGTGACAATCCGTTCAAACTGCGCAAGTTCCACCAATTTTGGTAGAAACGGTTCGATAAGTGTCTCGTGTCGTGCGTGGGCCGCGGCATCAACGTAGCGTTCATAGCCATATACCGTTTCTCCAACCCGGGCGAACTCATAAACCAAAAGCCCGTCATCCGTGGCAGACGCCGCGACCATTTCCTTGGCTAGGGTATCGAAGGCCTGTGCGTTTTCATCAGACACTTTCAGGATTGCAATAAAAGCCACTTCTTCCGCGAACGCAGCAGTTGCTGTCGCCAGAGTTGCGATCAGCCCCAAGACCGTGATGTGGGGTCGAAAGTTCAATTCAGCCTCCATTCATTAGTACGGGTTATTTCTGATGATCCGAATTCCGATTGATACACCCCAAGGGCTCAGGAACGTCCGGAATTTCACCAAGTGTGCCCAATTCAGAAAGCCCGTAGGAGCGGCCAGCGCAACGATGACGCGCTGACCGCCATCACATTGTCAGATCCCATCGCGATGAGTGAACCGACCGTCCATCAGCGTGCCCTGCACCTTGATGTTCGAGATTTCACGCGGTTCGACAGCGGTAATATCCTGATCGAGAACGACGAGGTCGGCATACTTGCCCACTTCGATTGAACCGATCTTATCTTGCATCGCCTGCTGAGCGGCAGGATAGATTGTGACTGCCTTCAGCGACTCTTCCAATGAGGCCGGCTTGCGGGACAATGGGAACGGCTTGCTGTCCGGGTTTAGCGGGTCTTGCAGGGTCATCGCAATTTCAACGTTCAGGAGCGGACCGATCAGATCAATCGGCGCGGACGGAACATCCGAAGAAATCGACACATTGTGCCCCAATGCCATCAGCGAGGAATAGCGCGCAAAAATCGCCTCGACCTTAGCACGCCCCAACAAGTCCAACGCGTTTACGTCCTGTGCTTCCCAATCAACGTGGAAAAGTGGGGTCGTGTTCACCATGATCTCGTTTTCGATAACAGTCTCATGGTCCTGATCAGATACCCAAAAATAGTGGTGCAAAAGGTTGTTCGGAACGTCATAGCCAGCTCCGCGCGCGGTCATGATCGCTTCCACCGTGTTGCGCACTGTTTGTGACCCATCGACGTGAGTGCCCACCGGAAGCCCGTTCTGATTGGCCTGCAGGTAGACCGAAGTTATCATTGGGCCTTCAATGGCGGCCGCGCCGCGCGTTGCTGACCCATCAGCATAATCGTCCAGCATCCAGGCAGTTTTTGAGCTCCAGTTCCCCTCTGGATGGATCTTGATGCCCCAGATGCGCAGCATGTCGCTGTCGTATTGCTCTCGCAGATCAAGCGTGTGTTGAACAATGTCGTCAGCAGTTGCGGTTGGGTCCTTGAATCCCGTGGCGACAAAAGTGCGGATCGAAAGTTCGTCTTTCTTTTCGAGCTCATGCAAATGGGAAAGGACCAGTTTCTCGTCTTCCTTCACAAGCGACAGATCGGTGACCGTTGGCATGGCCATCAGGGGTATGTGAACGGCCGTTATCCCTGTTTTGACGGCCTGATCGTAAAGATTCTTTTGAATGTCGGGAATTTCACCCGCCGGGTCCCAAGCGCCCGCATTTCTGAACGCCGCCGCCCATTGGAACTCGATGCCAATTCCAGTCTGATTTCCTTCAGCGTCACGCTGCCAAAACATAACGCCCGGCACCTGATCTTCTTCGTCAGGGCTGACCTGCCCCGCTTCGAAGGCCTTGGAGTTCATCCAGATATCATGGATGGTGAAGTCAAGGATGAAGGCAGGGCGATCAGACACCACTGAATCCAAATCTTCCTTTGTCGGCCAGCCCCCGTAGGCAACCTGATTGAACCCATAGCCCAGGATCAAATCTTCATCGGGGTTCGCTTCGGCGTATTCCTTGATCGTGGCCAATGCCTCTTCAAGGGTCTCAATTCCAAAAAGGCTGACACCACGTGACGTCCAACCTGATGCGACGATGTGATCGTGACCCGAGACAAAGCCCGGCAACAGCGTGTCGCCTCCAAGGTCCAAAACCTCGGTGTTGTCATCGATCAAAGTATCAGCTCCAGCGATGTCGCCAACGTAGGTAATCTTGTTGCCTGTGACGGCTACGGCCTGCGCGGTTGGCGCATCATCATTCATGGTAAGAACTGAAGCGTTGGTAAAAACCAGGTCTGCTGCCTGCGCATACAGAGCCGTTGATGAAACCAGTAGTGCTACAATAGAGAACGAAAGCTTTTTCATTAGTAACTCCGAGAAGTTTAAACATGTATTCAGGTATTTGCGATCAACAGTGCATTCTGAGTTTAAAGTTGGCTATCCGATTTGTGCAAACTATTATAAATCTTGGGGTTCATCTCGCAGGAATGGGATGAACAGTCAGAGGTGTCATGTACCAGAGCGCCGAGATCCGCTCGATTGAAGACTTGCCCGTCTATAATGACGTGGAGTTCAACGCGACCGTGCTTTGCCCGCAGGGTCCACGACTGACCTGGCAAAGCGCAATGTTTGCAGATGTGGGCATACATATTGAGACTATTTTCACACGCATGCGGTACCAAGAAATTCAGTACCGCGGCACAATCTACTATGGTCTTGTTCTCCCACACGGTGATCCAGTCCGTTTTCAGGGGCTTTTGTACCAAACCCCATTTATTGTTTGCTGGCAGGGCCTGAGGCCAACAGAATTTGATTACGTGGTCGAGGCTGGGACACAAATCTATGTGTTGGAGGTACCTCGGGCAGTTGCCGAACACCGAGGGTGGACAGAATTTGGTGCGCCCATTCGGCTGACAAAATCTGACGCCCTGAACAGCTATATACGCTCTTTGGAAACTTGCTTGATCCTGGGTCAGTCGAAATCCGCAACCAATCCAAATCCTGTGTTCAATGCACTTGCCCAAGACCTTGAACACCTGATGGGCGATGCCCTTTTCTGTTCGGGTCGTGAAGAGGTTTTCAGCAAATCGGATCATGGCCATTGGAAAATCGTCACTGCCGCAGAAGCGCTTCTGATGGACGATAACAATGCCGGAATAACTATTCAGGAACTTTGTCGCTTGCTTGGGGTGCCCAGGCGGTCGCTATACGCTGCGTTCGAAAAACAGATAGGGCTTGGTCCGGGTAAATTTCAGACACTTATTCGATTGCATCGCCTCAGATCGCTGCTTCTAAATACGCCATATGAGAAAGGTGTCGTGTCTAAACTTGTTGGGGAAGCAGGCTTCAATCACTTTGGTCGAACATCTGTTGCCTATCGTCGGTTCTTTGGAGAGTCGCCGATTGACACAGTTAAGCGATCCTGACTCGCAGAAAAAAGAAAGATCACAGTTATCAAACTATTAGCGTCTCTTCAAACTGTTATAATACCGTAAATTACCTGCTAATTGCTCCACTCTGTACCGATATCTGAATTGCAGAAACGAAGAGTGGAGCAATCAGATGTCCAACTACAAGAAACTTGTTACGCTGCGGGCTCTCTATCCCTCAACAACCGCAGCAGCTCAAAATCTGGTTATGCGGGCCGCAGAATTGAAGCGGGCGCGCGAATATCAAATCCGTATCGAACTTAACGGTACTTTTACTGCGCAAGTCGCCTTCGAAAACGCAATGAAAGAAACCCTGCTTTGGGCTGCGCGTGAATCCCGCGAACTCAGCTCTGAGCGACTGTTCAAGTTCACGATGAGTATTTTCGCACAATTCTCGTTGGAATACCCCAGCTGGTACAAGGTGCTCCCGGAAATATCGGATTATCTACTGGACCTCACCAGTTCAGAACCCTCGAAACTTGATGACGCGGTGGAGCAGGTAAAAAGAGAACATTCGTCGAAAAAGCGGAAGTTGGAAGCATCGAAGGATCAGCATCTTGTCTTTCCTTTGTACGCAAACTCGCCTTCTTCCCCTTTCAACCATGCTGTTCAGTGAGGCAAACCGATGTCCGCAAAATACAATCATAAACACCGCATACCAGCTGCAATTCTGACAATTATTCTTGCAGCATTCACCGCGCCGGCCATGGCCGCAGATTGGAACAACAGCTACATCGGCATGAAATTCGGCTATGGAGAGCTTGAAAATGGCTTAAGCCATGACAATGGTCTTATCGGATTTCAACTCGGGCGAGATTGGGAAGCCTCAAACTGGGTGGGGGGCATCGCAATCGACGCCAACCATCTAAACTTCGCCTGTGATTGCGGCGATCCAGACACACTCACGCGTATCAGGCTTCGTGGAGGATATGCCTTTGGCAACACCTTGGCCTACGCGACCGCCGGGCCCGCATACGTCTGGGGCGGAGACGTTAATGACCGTTGGGGTTCTTCAATTGGTGCCGGACTGGAACACCGATTATCTGACGGCGTTTCGATATTTGGTGAGATCACACAAGAAAGGTTTGACAATTCCGATGGTGAGTTCGACCTGGAAACGACAACTGCTACGTTTGGGGTCAACTACCGCTTCTGACGCTCAGCCCAGCACAACCTGGCCCCGGCAAATCGCAAGAAATGTATTAGCCGGGGTTTAGCAATGTAAGAGCGTCGTCAAGTGGAACACGAATTGCCGCCCACAAACAATCGAGTATTATCCCGCATCAGGACCGCTGCGCACTTAAAGGGAAATGCTCATGGGCGTCGATAACGCATGGCTACGGCATTTTGCCAGGATGTTCGAGGAACGGCTGTCAGATGCCCGTGCCTTTAAAAACGCTTTACAGGACTCCGGTTTGACGCGCAGCGATCTGAGTGAGCCTTCGAAACTCATTGACCCTTACAAAGAAGGTCAGTTTGTCCGCCTGGCTTGCGATCACCTAAAGATGCCAGCCTTTGCTACGATCGCCGGATTGGATTTCAATTCACCGCGAGACATCGTTTGGTACATCTTAAAGTATTCACAAAATCTAAGAGAAGCGATTGAAAATGCATCATATTATGGCGCTTTGATTGATGACACAATTGGCTATTCCCTTGTTGTATCGGGAAATCATGCCTCCCTTCAGCTGCAAATCGTTGACGGAGGTCTCACTAAATTTCACAGGAGGACCGAGTTTCTTATCTTCTCGGCGATTTCTCTGGTGCGCATTATCACAAAAACCCAACTCTACCCATTAGAGGTTCGGTTTCAGCATGTGGTCAAATCCGCAGGGCCCGAAATACAAAAAGCCGCTGGCTGCGCCATTTCCTTTGGCTCTGAAAGAACAGAAGTTATTCTACCGCTTTCATCTCTTGATTTGCCAATTCCAAGCTACGATCCGGCTCTTAAAAAGCATCTGACCGATTACGGGGACAACCTGTTGAAAGAGAGGGTGGGTCTAAAGTCGGGCATCCGCAATAGGGTCGAAGCCCTATTGCTGAACGAACTGCCGGGGCGGATTCCAAATCTACAACAGGTAGCAACCGATCTGGGGCTCAGCTCGCGATCACTATCGCGACGTCTAAGCGAGCAGGGTTTGAGTTTTCGCCATATCGTCGATGACATCCGGTGCGACCTTGCCCAAACGTATCTGAAAGACGGCTTCACAATAGGTGAGATTGCGTTTTATCTGGACTTTGCGGGACAGGCGGCATTCTCAACGGCCTTCAAGCGCTGGACAGGTTTAACACCGCGGCAGTTTCAACTTCAAAAAAGCTGAAAGGCCCTGTATTGCCGTCTACATTATTTGCCGGGGCACGATTGGGGCGCACCCCTGACAGGTTAGTGAATCGACGGAACAGGGGTGATCGCGCAGTCTGAAATCTGCGGTGCTTTCCACAAAACAAATTCGTTCTGGTCGCAGTCGTCGATGACCAGAGCCACTGCATGTTTCGGAATTTTGGTTTCGAGAATGACCGGAGTTTTGTTCGTCAGACAACCAAACCTGGTCGCATAGTCCAATGCAGCGTCAAAGCTGGTTGTCCAAGATAATCCAACTTCTTTACCAAGACTTTGCCCGCGAAATATCGAAATTTCCATGGGAAGCAGGCGCCACTCAGCGGTAGGTGTCCAACTTGACTTACGTTTTTCTGCTCCCATAGCGTGAACAAACATAGTGTGGTCGATTTTTTCAAACCCACCCCACAAGATTTGCAACAAGGGCCAAAAGTCCCAGCTGGAGATTTCATTTTCAAGAAGCATTTCGACCACGGCATCTGCGCGTTGGTCGGCTTCATAATGTCTGTTCAAATGCATGCTGATTACTTCAACGGCACTGATCGCTTCGGTCTTCATGACTGACGCTCCGACTTTGTATCTGCAATTGGCAACGCACCTTAAAAGGTACTGTGATCCAATATTGGAGGTGGCGATCCGGTTCCTCATTTGAAAATGAGCCAAAATTTTCGTTTTATCTGCCAAGCTGAGGTAAATCGCAAAAAATTTACAAGATTTATAGATTTGGATTCCATCAGGGAATCTTACGTCCGAACATTATCTTTAGCTCGAAGTTGAGCGCGACGCTAAAACCTGAGGCCCAAGCCTATGGAAAATCCGTCAAAATCCTCGGCGATTACACCATTCAGCATGATCCGCCCGGCTTGCACCGATGGAATACCAGCTCGGCTTGTGTCAATCTCGATGCCGACGCCGGCAGTTGCCAACCAATCCGTGTCCAGAACCTTTGCGGCATCCCCATGATAATATACCAGCCCAGCGTCCAGAACGAGGAGAGTGGCCAAGTTGAAGAACCTGACATCCTTCAAAGGATAGCGATGGCGAGAAAATAGCGTCGTTTGGTTGGAGCTGGCCTTGGCCCCACCGGCCTGTGGTTCGTCAATTGGGTGAAACTCCAGAAACGTTTGGCGCAATCGGTATTCTGCCTGCCAAAGGCCAATTTGTGCTTCCTTGAATACGGCGACAGATGACCCTAGTCCCAGTGCATTCAGGTTTCCGTCAACAGAATCCGCCGACCCCGAATTGACTGGAAGCAACGGGAAGTCGATAATTGAAGCATCAGCCGTAACATGGCCGATTGATACATGCCCGAGCGGACGAATGCGCCAGTCATTTTTTAATGGAAACTCCCAACCGACGCCAAAGGTTGCCGCTACGCTTGCCCAGGTTACGTCTACATCTACACCAGGTGCAATTTCTGGAAAGAAAAGCACCGGGTTGTATTTTTGGTAAGCTACAAGCCCTTCAAGATATAGGCCATTATCGAGTGGGTGATACCCGCCTCGGAGTTGGGTTGATCTAAGGCTTTTTGTGTCGCCAGCTGCCCTTAGAAAAGAAAAAGAGGACATTGTTTCGTTTGGCGTGGCAGCAATACTCAAAACTGACAATGCTGCGCGTGCCGCCGCTTCTGAGGCATCTGGATCAGCGCTTTGCGCTGTCGCTACAGAGCCTACGCCCATAGCCAATATCGCTGCGCAGGCATGATCTTTTCTCATTTTTCCCTTGAAGGTAAACGTTTTACCGAATGACCCCATGCACACCGGTTAAAATGCGTAGGCAAGCGACAGCAAGGTCGCAAAGCCCTCCGTTGTATTTCGGTTGTCAAACTCTTTCCCGATGCGCAAGGCGATCTGAGCGCCTGGAAGATCTTTGGGTTTCCAGACACCTTCTGCTCCGACCAAGTTGATCTCATATTTTGAGGGATTACCTCCGGGTGTCCCGCTTTGCTTTGAAACCTGGAATGACCTTGCTGCCAAAAGCCCCAGATTGAAGCCCCGGACGACTTCTTTTCCAAAAGCAAACTCCAACGACAGGACGTCACCTGGGCGAATATCGGTGGTCTTCTGGCGTCCGAACGTTTCGTAACGTGCCTGAAACGTTGCCGCCCAAGGCAGGCTTGCATCCTGCTTCCACGTTGATCCTAAGAACAGCATGTGGCTCCACAAGCCCTTGCCGGTGTTGGTGCTTCCACCCGCTTCAAATTCTCCGGTTGGAGCCCAAAAGGTATAGGACGTTTGAAAGTGCCAGTTATTATGATGCCACCCCAACGCGATTGGTGTGACAACTGTATCTCCCAGATGATAATCTGTTCCCGATCCAGGTTCAGGCCGCAATACCTGATCTCTGTATGTCAGGACGACGCCTGCCCCATAATCGGCACCCAGTATCCTGACGTCCCGAAAAACATATCTGAAGGTCAACCGGGCCGCGTTGACTGTTGGCGTCGGTGCACCGATGTCATTTCCGTCGTCATCGACATATCGCTGGATATCGTAGTTGATCCAACCGTTTTCGATCACCCTGGTTCCCTGGGGTGGCAAAACAGCTGAAGTTTGTCCCAACCCGGCACCTAGCCCGTAATTTCCTGCTATTGGAAATTGAGCCGCTGCCGTGCCGCCGATAATCGAAACTGCAATGAATGTCAGAGTGCCGAGGACTGCCGAAACATTTGTCGAAACAGGAAAAAATGCACATGCTGATTTTGTAGATTTGAGAACATTCCAAAACCACTTCATAATGGAGCACCCCGCCGCCTAAGAAAGGCGATCATAGTCATATTTGTTTATTTGTTAATAGGCGGTGACTTGCTCGCCACGGTCATCAACTGTTTCCGTTTGGAACGATTGAGCAGCGCCTGAGCATTTCACAGCGACATATGTGCGCTACAGTTCCAGGTTGTTATGCAAGGATACATTTCCCCTGCCCGTCCATTAGCCTCGCGCTCGCGTTTTATCGTATGATCTAACAAGTACATTGATACACTTGACCAGTATCTGCGAAAATACCGTACCACAGAGCCGCTTCCCTTCGCGCCCTTCAAAATCCCACTCGAATTGGACCGATTGAATGACAGTCGCAAAATCCCCAAAAAAAGCACCACGACGAGCAACAACATTGGTAATGGCCGTGATTGGGGCCAGTTTATTCCTGCTCTTCCTTTCTCGCGACCTTCCCGGCGGGTTGGGTGACGATTGGGCAAAACAGAACTTCGGGCTTGTGATACGCTATGTTATCGCAATGACCATAGGTGGGGCCTTCATGGGGTTTCTGCTCGCTCCAATGTTTGGTCGTTCAGGCGTTGGAGGATGGGTCACAGCATTGGTTGGCGGACTTTTGTCAACATTCATTGCAGGCGCGTTCGGCAGCTTTTTTGGATTGTTGCCTGACCTCCTTTCCGATGGCTGGCAGGCAAGTGATCTCGTTTCAATATTATTTGGGTTTGCGGTTTTGCCACTTGCCGCTGCCGAAAATATCAGCTCGTCTTTGATTTGGCTGGTAATGGTGATTGCGGCACATATTCTTTCCCTCTTCGAGCGCAGAAAGAACACGGTGTACGAATGATGCTTGTTGGCCCTGAAAGCTCAACACTAGGGTCAGGACTCATAACCAATAATGACGGTTGCGGCGCTGCTACGATAAAACCAAAAGGCGCTATTAGATGAATGATATATGGATCATTGCAATACCTATACTGCTTGTTGACGTGGTCAGCCCAGTCCTTTTGGCAGCGACTGCTATCGCGTTAACCGGCGCGAAGCCGATTGCAAGCAGTCTTGCACTGATACTAGGGCATACGGCTGCATATTTTTTGGTTGGAGTTTTGATAGTTTACGGGTTGGCAGAGTTCATTGCTCCGGTGGTAGACTTTGTCATTGATACATTCGTGAATCCGATACCAATTTACTTTGTAATTGGGTTTCTACTGGGAATAGTCTTTCTTACACTTGCATTTACGTTAAGCATAAATGCTTCAATGAAAAAGCAATCGGGCAAGTCTGAAGCCATCCGGCAGAAAGATGGAGTTCTGCCGTCATTCGTCATGGGCGCAAGCATCTGCTTGGTTGGGATACCGTTCGCGGTTCCTTACTTTGGTTTCATCAATGAAATGTATCGTTTTAGCGTTCAGTCCAAGCTTGCCGGATTGCTGCTCTACAATATCGCCTTCGCCATTCCATTTCTGTTGGCTCCGCTGGCTTACAAACTAATGGGGGGCTCAATCGTTGAAAGGCTGAAGTCATTCAACCGATTCATCAGCATTACCGCGTCTTGGCTTGTACCACTTCTGTTTGGAATATTAGGGTGTGCTTACATCGTTGACGCGATTAAGTACTTTTTGACCGGGTCCGGGTTGGTTTGAAATTGGACACGAGAAGCCCATTAAGGGTTTCGTTCAATCAGCAGACGGAGGTTCATCTCCGGTGTGAACATGCACATCCATCTGCGGATATGCGATAAAGATGCCCTTGTTCTGTAAGCGTGTCTTTCCAATCTCTGTCAGATCCCAAAGTACATCCCAGTAGTCATCGGTTCTCACCCATGGCCGGCAAAAAACGTTCACGGATGAAGGCCCCAATTCACCGACAAAAATCCGGGTTTCCGGGTTTCTGAGGCAACGTTCATCTTCTACCACCATCTCGTTAAGGACCGCTTTTGCGCTTTCTATGTCATCCTTATAACCGATCCCAAACACAAGATCGACGCGCCGCACACGGTACTTGGTAAGGTTTTCCATAGACCCCTGCCAGATGGTCTGATTTGGAATCTGAACTAGGCGATTGTCAAAAGTTCTGAGCTTTGTCGAAATCACATTTACGTCGATAACTGTTCCCATGATCTGATTAATTGAAATAACATCTCCCTTTGAATAGGGGTTAGTTGCTTGAAGCAGAAAACCACCAATCACACTTTGAAAAAGATTCTGCATCATAAAGGCAATCAGAAATCCAAAGCCACCGACAACGGCAGTTGTGATACCTATATTTACGCCTAGGCCCCACAGGGCTAAAAGAAATCCAAGTAGTAAAACGGCCCAGCGAATAATATTCGGCACTACGACTGCCGCAACTTCATTTTCATCATCTCGATTCCGGAGCCATCTGCCAGATACTCTTTTTAGGATGCTCCCGAGAATAAAAGCCGCGATCAGAACTAAAATCGCTTGAAATAAACCGCTTAGCGCCCTAAGCCCGCCTTTCCCAGATCGCACCCAGTCCCAAGATAGATGTGCGATTGTGATCCATTGGTACGACAGCATAAGTTCACCTATGAAGCCCCAGATGAAGTCCTCGTGTTTTTTCACTTCTTCTTCTGGTCCACCTTTGCGGGCCAAAGCGTAAACCACGATCATGTAATTTTGAAAATAACCAATATTCTCTTGGTTTACGGCTTTTATTTCTGCAACAAGTTCAGGAACTTGATCATCTGCTGCGGTATCCAGTAGTGTTACACCCTCGGCTATTCTAGAGAGATTTGTTTGGACGCGGCGCTGCCAAACGTCTGCAATTTCTGTAAGATCGTCTACGCCCAAAGCCACTAAATGCCGGGCAAGAACTTTGTCGTGAACGTCTGGGTCACTCGAAATAGAAATTGAATTCTGATACGGATCCGTATGATCCAACTGTTGTGCCCGTGCCGCTCCAAGAAACAAAGACGACAGCAACACAACAGACAAAACCGTAGGTATTATTGACGCCGTTGTTCTGGCGACGTTCCGGAGATTGAATTGCGTCATGTATTCTCTCACACGGGTTCAGTCCATCTTCGCAATCAATGGCACGACTACTGCAGAATTTCCTAGCGTCTTTCAGATTAGGTGCGAGTGCGTCGATCTATCAATACCTTACAATGAATGAATTTTTTCACAAATCTATTGTAGGAAGATAACTCAAGCCAACGATTGGCCTTTGACAAGGTGCTGGTGATAAAACCCCGTTGGATAGGTCTGAATGAGCGAAAGTGACCAACTGCGGCCGTGGTGAGTGGTTTGAAAACAATACAAATTCTTAGCGAACATGATATGTGTTACGGAGGACCTGGGACAACGCCTTCCTCTTGTAGTACGTGCAGTATTCCTATGATTGTAGCAGTGCTGGTATCAATGGATCCCTTAAGATAGGCTCCTAAACCGCCATCTCCTATTTCACGTGGACCGCCGGATTCATACACCGGATCCAAAGGCTCGAACTCCTCGGGAAAAGCCGGGCAAAATGGTCGTTCGCTTAAAAAGCGTCCCGCGACTTCTAACAAAATAACTCGCAGCGCTTCGACATCTTCGACAAACCCCTCTATATCCCGTAATTGCTCAAGGGGTTGAACAACCGCGTCTACAAGCTCGTATGTGACGCACTTGTCGCTAAACCGGGCTGTAGCTGATGCCGAGAAACCAAAAATCCACCGGTCTGTCGGCTCGCCACGCGCAAAGACGTTCTCCCTTGTTTTGGTGCATTCAAAGAACTGAGTATCAAGTTTCCCACTGAGAGAGACAATTTCGCCTTGTGCCTCAACCACAAACTCACTGAGATCGGTTCGGCTTCCGCAGGAGTCCAGGATCGGCTCTTCAGAAAGCAGGCCGGGTAATCGGGTCTGCAGGTCGCTAAAATCAAGCGCGGCTTCGACGCCAACACGTGTTGGCGAAACCGCCGTCATTACCAGGTTAAGACCGTAATCAATCTCTGTTGCACCGACGACCAGAGTGTCCTCTATGTCAAATTCTGCTTGCTGTGCGGCGGTATGGGAAACAAGGCCAATGCTGCCAATCAGAAACACCGCCAGATGTGTGTGTCTCATTGCTGCCCCTCGATAATATCGCTCAACTCCATTACGCTGAGCAGATTGACAAGTGTAGTGGCGTCTGTGTCAATCGACCCCTGAATTTCAGCACCAATGCCGCCTTCGCCGATTTCGAGCGCTCGGACGAGTGTGGCTTTCGGTGACACCGGCTTCAGTTCTTTGGGAACTGTCAGGCAAATCGGGTTGGCATCGAAATAGTTCTCGGCTTGCTCGAGAATTTCTGTACGTGCCTCTTCAATTACTCCAAACATTTTTGCGATAAAGCCTGTAAATCCCCTAGGATCCAATTCAAGCTCAACGACAGAAAAGCGTACACATTGTGCTTCGACGAAAGCCTCGACCTTGGCTTTGGTGTCGATTTCTTGCGTCAGCCAAAGACCTCCACGTTCTTCGCCCGAAGCATTCTGGCTACAGGAATAAAATCGAACAAACATCGATCCGCGCAATTCGACGTGATCTTCGATCGCCTCCGTCTCATGGATCTTAACCGACACTTCTCGCGAGCAACTATCGTCATAGACCCCTGATGCCAGTTCCGGGAACCGTGCCTGAATTGCCCTCAGGTCAGCCATGGCCGTCACACGTAGGCGGGTTTCGGTCGCAGGGCTCAACCCTATGAAAAATGCAACATTAAACACCTCATTGCCGACAGGGACTTCACTGGGCAGTAGAAATTCGATGTCGCCTTTGTATTTCGACGGGTCAATTCCCTCCCCATTCTTTACGGCGGCCAACAATCGCTGAGGATTCAGATCGCCTGACGGTTTAGGTCTTTCACGTTCACAAGCTGCAAGTATGGTGAATAGAACAAAGGCTAAAATCATGACTGGTGCTGCCCGTTTCACTTTGTCGAATATGACCAAGTTAGACAAACGTCGTAATCCTGTCCTGAAGGTGAAAACCATTCTACAAGAAATAGTTGAGACCAATTGGCTAGTCGAGAAAAATCGGCGATCCGCCTGACCTTGAGTTTGCTTCAACAAAGTAACTGCCCTCAAATCAAAACAATTCCCAAAACCCGAATCCACACGTGAAAAGATGATCTGTTGGTTCAGGTACTACCGTGTTGCGGAGGCATCTGTGTCCACCGTCCACATTTTCTCACATTCTGCCGTTACCCAAACCACAACCGAAACCGCAACAATTGACATGGTGATGCCCTAGCCTATCCTCGCAACCCGACCCAATTCAAAGGGTCAAACTGGTGGGTGCTGAACCTTAATTTGGGGTGCTGTTTGATGATCGCGGAAAACACCTTGAGTTTGCGACCAGACTTGCATTCCTCCAACCATTCGGGCCTGATTTCTCCGGGTCAAATAAGTTGGTTAAGCACCGTCAAGTTCATGCCGCAGCTGCTACTGCCTAGCAGGTATTACGTATGAGGGTTACACTAAAACTTCTCCTTGGATGTTGTCTGCTGCTAATTTTTGGCAGCTGTACCTATGTTCCGTTCGATACACCGAAGGTGAGTTCCCGTGCCATCCCAGCAGACGGAACCCGCGCTCAGCAAATCGTGTCTGATCTGACTGGTCCCGACAGACAGTCGATGGCAATGGCACCTTTGTTCGATGGCAATGATGCGCTCGGAGCGCGATTGCGAATGATCGAAACGGCGGAAAGCTCAATTGACTTGCAAACTTTTCTGATCAAGCCCGATTTGGCCGGTTCGCTGATGTGGCTTGCCCTGTATTCCGCGGCAGAACGTGGAGTGAAAATCAGACTGCTGTTCGACGATGTTTTCACGACGGCGCGTGATGATCAGATTGCATCCTTGAACGCACATCCAAATGTGGAAATTCGCGTTTTCAATCCACTGTCCCGGAACAGTACCGCGGCTGTTAATTTCCTGTTGGATTTCGCCCGAGTAAACCGCCGAATGCACAACAAGGTGACGATCACGGACGGCAGTTTTGCGATCATCGGCGGCAGAAACATTGCAGACGAATATTTCAGCATAGGAACGCAATACGACTTTGCGGATTTCGATCTCTTTGTCGCTGGCTATCCTGTTCAAAAATTGTCCGAGACTTTTGACACATATTGGAACGACGCCTGGTCCTTGCCATTTGCCATCGTACACGATGGTGACGTTGCGCCTCTGAGCGAAGCATATGAACAGTTTCAAGCACGCGCTCTGGACCAAGAAGTTTCTATTTATGAACGGGCTCTGGGTTCTGAGTATATTAGAAAGCTCGAGAATGGTCAGGTGCCTGTCCACTTTGGTCGCGCGCGTATCGTGGCCGAAGATCCTAAGAAACTTCGCACGCCTTCTGGCATCGGGCCTTTTGCGGTAGGGGATGCCTTTTATAACAGCCTGGGACGTGCGAAAAGTAGTATCACGGTAGTGACCCCTTACTTTATACCCGAGGAGTACGGCACGGAGTATTTGGAAAAGCTGGTCCGAAACGGCATTGATGTTACGATAGTGACAAATTCTCTTGCCTCAACCAACCATCCCTACACCCATGGCCATTATGCAAGGTATCGTAAACGCCTGTTATTGGCCGGAGTAAACTTCTTTGAGGTTCGTGCCAGTACATCGCGTTCGAATGAGGGCGCGGAAATACCGCTGACCCTTCACACAAAAATTGCTTTGATAGATGAGGCTTATGTTTTTGTGGGTTCTGCAAATGTTGATCCAAGGTCCATTCGGCAGAACTCGGAAATCGGAATGTTGATCCGCAGCCCTAGCCTTGCCGAAGAAATCCAAAAACAACTAGATGCGGCTCTACCGATCTACACCTACAAGGTGTCGATAAGTGACGCCGGAATACTTCAATGGGAAGAAACAGCGTCAAAGAACAAAAAGCTATTGCCCCAAGAACCGTCGGCAGGGATCTGGCGTAAACTGGTTGCTAAAGTGTCCGGTTGGCTTCCGATTGAAAGCCAACTTTGATGCCGGTTTTCAGTAAACTTCCAGCTCAAGCAGGTTCCAAAACCCTTCCCTGCTGAGACACGACCACGATAACATCCAGCGAATCGAAAATAGCCGAAAGATCCGTTTGGAGTTGCAACGTAAGCTGGTCAATCTGCGCGGCCAGGCACGGATGCTGCGGATCATAGTAAACCATAATAGTATAACCACGCCCCAGCTTCGATACGGACAGATCAATTAGTGTGCCCCCATCTGAGCGCAATGTGTTACGCACGGCCCTGCGTGCCGCAGCAATGTGCTGAGGTGCCGCAGTCGCCCCTGCCAATTCTTGCACGCCTGACATAAAGTCCCTGAAATATTGCACGATGACGGTCGCACATAGAACAAGCACTATGATTGAGTCCCCGACAGGCGCAATTGGTGCCAGAAAACCATCTTTGAAGAAATGAATGCCCAAAAGTCCAACTGCAGCAGCAAAGGTGATGATGCCGTCAAATGCGGCCGCTTTCTTTTCCAGCCGCAGAACGTCACTTTGCTTTCCGGTCTTCAGCCATGACCGGGTGTGAAACCCCCAAA
Organism: Ruegeria sp. HKCCD7251; assembly: GCF_013031165.1. Classification (NCBI taxonomy): domain Bacteria; kingdom Pseudomonadati; phylum Pseudomonadota; class Alphaproteobacteria; order Rhodobacterales; family Roseobacteraceae; genus Ruegeria; species Ruegeria sp. HKCCD7251. Next base: position 83,645 of record NZ_WPZC01000007.1, read on the forward strand.
GCAACAGACAGGTAAGACCGACAACAACAAAGTACCCAACCATTGGAGCAAACACCAACTCCGGTTGGGCTTCTCCGTTCAGGTATCCCGCAATGCTCAGGGCGGCGTTGGAAATCGCGAAGACCACCAATCCTAACAAAGACAGCGATCTGAAGGTGGTAAACAGCGCTTCATCGCCAGCATACCCATAGGGGCGAAATTTGTCCGGTTTCTTTTGCGCATTACGTGCCACCCGTTTTCCGAAAACGGCAGCAGTAAAGCCGATAAGTGAAAACAGCCCGTCCACCAGAATGGCCTGAGAATGGGAATAATACGCGGCTACAATCCCAGCCGCAGCCATGAACAAATTTCCGGCCATTCCCACATTCATGGCGCGGCTTTCCAACCCGTGCCGACCTTCAACAGTCGAAGAATTCATAACCCGTTCCTAAGTTCCCAAGCTCTGGATATCGTACGACGCCCGCACGTTAATGGTCCGGCCCTAGTACCAATTCCGCTAGTATCACATCTCATCCGAAGCCAAGTGCTTTGTGCCTCTCCGTATTAAATCCACAACGCCGGCTGCATAAGGGAGATCGCTAAGATATTCGTCGAGCGTAAATTGATCGGATGGAAAGTTCGACAGCGCATCGTCTGCCAACTCAGCCTCGCCTGCTAGTCCGTGAATAGCAGCAATCAACAGCCAATCACCTGCATGTTCACGGGCATCAATCAGGCGCACTTTTTCTGAGGCCGATGCGTAATCTCCATTTTCGACATCCTCGAGGCACAAGGTGATATTCGTCCAGATTGGCAACAGTGGATTAATGTCCAAAGCCTGCCGTACCATTTGGCCGCCCATCTTTGTGTCGCTCACAAGCGCCAACCATGCTCCTGCTAATGCGATCAACAAGGCACCGTTGGGATTGGCCTGTATCGCGGCGCCGATCAAGCGCTCAAACCGTGGACTGTCCCCAGCCATCTGCGCGTAAATAGCCGCAGCAAACAAGGCTTCCTGACATTGTGGTTCAAGCGCAACAGCCTTTTCTGCATGGGCCTTCCCTTGTTCCAATACCGCACTCAGGCGTTTTTGGCCGAGCGCAACTTCCTCCACATACCCCAGCGCAACCAAGGCATGGGCCAAACCTCCGGAGTCATTGTTTTCGGTGGCATTCCGAGCAAGATTCATCATTTGCTGTAAGCTGCCTGATCTGGATGTACGCAGGTGAGCATGGAAAGCCAATAAAGCCTGATATGCACTTTGCCCGGATGTTGCGCGACTTGTGAAACGCTCTAGTGCATCCGTGGCGACAACTCCGTAAGCGTCGGCTATTTTCACCGCGCATTTTTTTGCTACTTGTTCCTGAAAATCAAAACAGTCCATGTTGTCCGGATCAAAATCGCGCCGATCAGACCACAAAATTGATCCATCACTAGCTCTTTTAAGTTGCATAATCAGACGCAGGCTGGATTGGGCGTCCCTCACTGATCCATCCAGAACATAGTCACAACGCGGTATGAAGTGCGCCGAAGTATCGTCCGAAGGCGCGTCATCATACCCCGTCAGAACGCGGATATGGGCAAATCGTGCAAGCTCAAGCCCCAGTTCCTCGGGAAAACCATCGCGAAAAAACCGGGCACGTATCGTATCTGATCCGGAAAAGGCACAGATGCCCAAAATTGGCCATCCAGCACCGTCTACCAGCGATTTCCCTTGCGTTTTTTCCTTAGCAAAATTTTTTTCAAACTGCGGGCGATATTGCCCCTTGGGGATAGCTATAGACACCAGGTCATTGGCCCCCGAGGTCAGGTAATAATAGTCCAGCGCTTTGCGTAATTTGACAGCCTCGATACGGACAATCGGATCCACATTGGGATCAAAGTCAGCACCTCGTCCAAAAACATCCATAGCCAGGGCGGTTCCCCTTAATTCATCGCCGCGCCCTTCAAGCTCACGGTGAACAAGGTGCTCAAGAAACGATTTTGTCCTCGCGCTGCCATCAAAGTCTTCGGATGTTACAATGCGTTCCAGCTGTTTCAGGATATCCGCTTTGTCAAATTTTTCTGGCACGGCAATTCTCCTGCATCGTCACGTCATCAAGTTTGCCAATGTAAATTACTGTATAGCAACATGTTACTTCCTCCCACCAATCCCATCACATTCCTAACTGAAAGCCATCTTGGAAAACGGGTAATACCGAAGGAGGCTTTTGATGACGTACAGATGGACTATTTCGGTGATTGTCACCCTTGCGGTGTTGGTAACGGCTGTTTCAAGCGCGCATTCCACAGACATGTGGCAAGACAATCCGGTTCAGACTCATTACGGGAGGCCGGTCCAAACCGAGCGTACCAATCTCTCCCGAACCGCGGGCGGCACTACTTCAAGGAAATCCGAACTTCATCCAACGGAAGCTCAGAAGTCCTCCGAGTGTCAGGTCCCTGATCTCAGAATTTTATGGCTACACCGACTGAGTAACCTTCAATATTGTCGCCTTTCGCTACACGAGCCATAAGGCGCAGTTCTTCGACCCAGGCAGAATCGTTTTTGGACAGGTCCAGCTCAATCCCGGCGCCCAACTGGGCAAGCCACTCACTGTCCAAAACGATTCCCTGATCGCCTGGGATATAAGAGGCCGAAATTTCGCCAACCCAACGCGTGGGCTGGGAGAACACCCGAACACCTGTCGGCACTCTGATCCGGGACCAGGCAACGGTTGATATCGCTTCGGCCTGACCTACAAGATCGGTGTCCAGCGGTTCCAGAATGATGTGCGTATGTCTAAATCGTAGATCGAGTTCATAGTCATTCGCCCAACGACGATTAAATTCAGCAACCAACGATCCTCCGTATCCCAGCGCCGTTATGCCCCCGTCACTCAGAAAATCCAAATCGGCATCCAGGATGCTGCTAATAACCTGGGTAGCAATGGAACTGTCACTCTGAACCCGGCCAATTGAAAAATTGACCATCGGACGAAATTTCCAGTTTTCGTTAATGTCAAATTGCCAACCGATCCCACCGGTTGCAGCTACACTTGTCCAATGGGACAAAATGCTTGTGCTGGTGCTGACCCCGGACAACAAAAACTCCGGGTCATAATTGGTGAACCCAATATATCCTTCCAGGTAAACCGGAATGTCTTCTGAAACCCTGAAACCGCCCCCTATTTGACCGCCTCGAAGGTCGTAGTCATCGCCGTTTTGAACATTTTTATCCAATAAAAGGACGCTAGCCGACTCATTTGGTGCCGCCGATATTCCCAGAATTGCAAGAGCTCCCTTGATGTTGTCGCGGACATCATATCCGCTTCCGTCATCGAGTGATTGACCCATCGAAGAGTTGGCTGCGACGCTGCAAACCAAAATTAGCACCGATAACCTAGCTATTGCCATGCAATCTTGCCCCCCCCAACCCTCAGTAACCCAGACACTATAAGCACTATTTAATAATCGCGATATTTATAATGTGCTGAAAGCCTCCAGAGACTCCTTTAGTTGGAGGTGTTGCGAAAGTTCCCCTAGCCGAATAATTCACGCAGTACTTTTAGATCAAGCAACCAATTCCGCGAATTGATGAAAGCGAGCATAGCCCAGACCTTGAACCCCACCATCGGTCGGACGCACCGTGCCTCATCTAATGGACTGCATTGTCCAGGAACCGGAGGGCTATGAATGATAAATGCAAACCCCAAGGATGGCCGCCAGCTAGAGAGCATCGAGGTCTGTTAGTAATCTGATCTACTCGACCCTAGCCTCATGAACGAGGCGCCCATTCATCACTGTGTAGAGCACATTGATCTTACTAATATCCTCGGGCGCAACATCGAACGGATTCTGGTCCAGTACGATCAGATCGGCCAATTTTCCTTCTTCGAGCGATCCGACCATATTGTCGATGCCAATTCCGGCCGCTGAATCTAGTGTGTAGGCGCGCAACGCATCAGCTAACGGCACCATCGCTTCCGCACCACCGAGCTGCTCCATCTCCGGTTGACCGGGCAATCTGCGCGTTACAGCCATCTGAATGATGGTCAGAGGCTCAACAGCGGCGAAGTAGGTTGTTGCTGGCCAGTCTGAGCTAATCGAGACCGTCGCGTCATTATCCATCATTGTCTTGATAGCAATATACCTGTTCAATCGCTCTTCTCCCAACCGGACCTTGGTCACGTTCACCAGAAACGGGTCGAGCGTACCCCAATGGGCCTGCAGATCGACAACAACACCAAGTTCTTTAAACCGACCGTAATCCTCCGGATGAATAAGCATCGCGTGCGATATCACGTTGTGGCGGTCACGCTCGGGGTTTTCTTCAATGGCCAATTCGATTGCGTCCAGCATCTTGCGCACGGCCAAATCGCCGTGGCAGTGACAAAAAACGTCAAGCCCTTTTGCGTCGGCACGTTTTACAGTTTCGTTCAGGGTATCGTACGGAATAATCGGGGCGACCTGGACATCGGGCTTGTCCGAATATGGATCCACAAACAAGGCCGTGTGGTGTTCGTCACCACCGTCTATATTGACCTTGATTTTTCTGGCTTTCACAAGTTCGGTGTTATTCTCCTTCACCAATTCCTCGATCATAGGAATTGGGTCAATCTCCGGGTCGTTCCAGTAGTAAGACCCGTAAATCCGCAACGGCAGGTCACCAGAGGCTTCCAGCTTGTCCGTCATCGAATGATTTGGAACACAAATCAATCGGCACTCCGCTGCGGACAACTATTCCGACGATGCTGACCGTGGCGCTGGCGTATGAGCTGATGCCTGCGCTCAGCCACTTTAGCAACCTGCTGCCGGGCGCCCTGATCCTGACCGCAATCGCTCGCGACTTCATGCTGTGGTGGCGTCCATCGAAAGAGGAGATGGTGAAATGATCGAACTTCTCGTCACATCTTTTCCGTTTGTCCTGCGCGTGATCTATCTGAAATGGCGCGGGATGCCCGTAACGCTCTACAACGTTCACCGTGCCGTCTTTATGTGGTTTGTACTGGCCCTGATCGTCTTTTTTGCGGTGTTCTACTACTATCCCAAATCCTACACCGGCCTTGTTCCGTTCAGGACTGTACCTGTCGTGGCCGAAAATGGTGGGACCGTCACGGACGTCTTCGTAAAGGGCGGAGACCATGTCGAGCCCGGTGATCCACTGTTCGCCGTTGAGAACGCGTCTGAGCAGGCTGCGGTTGATTTCGCGCAGCGCAAAGTCGAGGAAATCGAAAGCGCGAAACTGGCCGCCGAGTTGCAAGTCGAAACGGCACAGGCCGTTCTGGACGCGGCGCTCACCGCCAGAGAGCAGGCAAAACTGGTTCTGTTGGATCATCGTGCTTTGCAGGCCAAAGGATCTGCCGCGTTTCAGGTTAGCCAGTTGGAACGCGCCCAGGCGACCTTGGATACGCGTGAGGCAGAGGTTGAGGCCGCTGAGACACAACTGGGTGTAGCGCAAGTTCAGGCAAACGCCGTTTTGCCAGCCCAGCTTGCGTCGGCGCGTGCGTCGCTGAAACAGGCCCGGGTGGAACTGTCCAAGACATTGACGCTCAGCTCGGTAGACGGTGTGGTTGAGCAGGTCACGCTCAACGTTGGATCGCGTGCCGCGTAGGCGGCCATGAGCCCAGCCATGCTGATCGTCCCTGACCGCAAAGAGGCCGAGCGTGGACGTATCGTGGCCGGGTTCTCGCAGGTATCCCGCACCGAATTGTACGAAGGCATGGCGGCGGAAGTGGCCTGCGAAAGCAACTTCAACATCTCGATGCGCAATACGGTTCTTCCAGCAAGGATCGTGCGTATTCAAGAGTCGATCTCTTCCGGCCAGCTTGCGCCCAGCGGTCGACTGATTGAGCCCAGCGAAAAGGCAAAACGGGGTCAGATCGTTGTCCATCTTGATCTTGTACACCCCGAACACCGTGATCTTCTGGTGCCCCGGCAGCGGCTGTATTGTTCAGTCCTACACCACCAGTTTCGAAGGGGACATGGAAGGGACACTTGTCGCGCATGGGATCCAAGCCATGGGTATCATCAAGGCGGTTGGTCTACGGGTCAAGGCCTGGTTTGGTCTGACCTCGGGCATCGGCCTGATCGGTGGCGGACACGCCTGATTTTTAAAAGAATCTCCTATTCAGTAAACACGGCTCCCGATAAATGTAGGGAGCCGTTTCTGCTATTTTTGGGCATGCCGCATGCCAAAAAAGGCGATTTCTTTCAGTGTTTTCTGCTGCGCTGCGAACGGTTCGAAAGACCGCTCAAGCAGTCTTTTGCAGCAAAGTGGCAGCTAAATACACTAGCCCGGAATGTCAGCTTTGTCCGCATAACAGTCATTCACGCCGAGTGCAGCGAATGTCCGTGCCAAGCCCAGAGCAGAAATACAGCTATCCACTGGATACGGAACCGCACTAAATATCTATGTTACGATACCATCACGTTGTACCGACCCGATGCCGAAGGACCCGTCCCATCCAGAGCGACGAAGTCCTTGACCAAATTAGATACGGCGATTTTCAATGCGTAAAAAGAGTTCAAGTGCGCGGAAATTGCGACTCAGTAAACCGCAACGACCAACCGGAGAAAGGGATGCATGCTGGTGCATCGCAGGCGATAGTTCTGCAGCCGCCGCACGCGAAAGGATCAAATGTCTGAAATCTCGCGCTGGCTAGAGAAACATGGCTTGTCCAAGTATGCTGGGTCGTTTGCAGAGCATGAAATCGAACTAGGTGATTTAACCGAATTAACGGACAAAGATCTCACTACAATCGGGCTTCCCCTAGGTCCGAGGCGCCGTTTCATGAAAGCTGTTCGAGCTGAAGCAAAGGGAGTGACTTACCCGCACAACACCGCGTTAGGTCCCGCGATCGTCGCTGAGCGCCGGCAGCTTACCGTCATGTTTATAGATTTGGTTGGATCAACGGAAATATCCCAGCGCGTCGATCCGGAAGATTTGGCGGAAGTACTCCGCCTGTTCAAAGAAACCTGCGCTGCGTCGGTGGCCGCTTTTGATGGCCACATCGCAAGTTACTATGGTGATGGGATAATGGTCTTTTTCGGGTTTCCTCATGCGCACGAAGATGACCCAGAGCGAGCCATTCGCGCAGGTCTTCGCATTATCCAGGAAATTCCAGCTATCCGCACTCATGCGAAACTGAATGTCCGAATTGGGATCGCAACTGGGTTGGTTGTAGTTGGTGATTTACGTGGAGAAAAAATGTTTGAGGACGGAACGGCGATGGGGGAGACGCCGAACCTGGCCGCACGTCTACAAGCAATGGCTGAGCCCGGGACATTGATCGTCGCTCCCAATACTCATCATTTGGCGGGTGATGCTTTCGAATACGTTCTGCGTGGCGCATTCAAGCTTAAAGGTTTTGCCAGAGCGGTCGAAGCTTGGCAGGTGACAGGAGCACGGGAAACAGTCAGCCGCTTCATGGCAGAAGAAGACGAGTTACTGAACCCTTTGATCGGACGCGCCGCAGAATATGAAACCCTCAATGAAAAGTGGAAGTTGGCAAGTGGCGGTCAAGGACAAGTTGTGCTGGTGTCCGGCGAGCCAGGAATTGGCAAGTCTAGATTGGTTGAAGAATTAAGGCAGAGCATTCCGACGATGTCGCACGCTCAAACGCGATATCAGTGTTCTCCCTACCATTACGCGAGTGCGTTTTATCCGGCCATTCGCCAAATTGAGAATGCTGCGGGCCTTCGTTCAGACGACAAGAACGAAGTGAAACTCAGAAAGATATCCTCTGTTCTAAGTGACCAGTCGGATCACACACTGAAACTGGCCGCGTCCCTACTTTCAGTTCCTTTTGAAGACCAATTGGGTGAACTGAATCTGACGCCACAGCAACTCATGGATCAGACCTTAGAAATGCTGTTGGGCAATCTGACTTCGCAGGCTGAGGAAAAGCCAGTGTTGCTCTTGTTTGAGGACGCGCATTGGATTGATCCGACAACTAAATTGTTGCTCGACCGAGTTGCCGATCGGATTCGTGACCTTCCAGTATTGGTCGTGATGACGTTCAGACCTGAATTTGACCCGGGTTGGGCATTGCAATCCAACCTTTCTAAATTGGTCTTGAAGCAATTGGATTTTCACCAGGTCAAAAACATTGTGGACGAAGTTGCAAAAGGGCATTCGATTTCTGACGAAATGTACAATGTCGTCGCTGCCAGATCCGATGGCGTCCCGCTATATGTCGAAGAAGTGACAAAAGATCTATTGGAATCAGGGGTTTTGACAAAAGGAAGGGACGCATACTCAAAGGGTGGGGCGTCCCCGGCAAGCTCGGTCCCAAGCACGTTGCATGATGCACTAATGGCGCGGCTTGACCGACTGAGTTCCGTCAAGGAGGTCGCCCAGATTGGGGCGGTTATCGGACCTCAATTTTCTTTTCCGTTGATCGCCAAGGTCGCTCGGATCAGCGACAAGGCGTTGCGCGCGGGATTGGAACTTTTGGTCGACGCGGGCATTGTGACAGTTTCTGAACAAGAAAACCTTGAAACTTTCAGCTATCGCCACGCGCTAATTCGCGACACAGCTTACAACAGTCTCTTGAAGAGCGAGCGCAGGGTCTTGCACGCACGTGTTGCGCGAGCGTTAAGTGGTAAATCAACCCATATTGGCGATGCCAGTCCGGAAATACTTGCGCACCACTACACGATGGCGGGTATGAGCAAGGAGGCAATCGACTATCGCTATCTCGCAGGCCAACGCGCAGTCCAACGTTCTGCCAATATCGAGGCGAACACACAGCTTTCTTTGGCGATCGAGCAGTTGAGCCAACTGTCTCATGGTGTTGAGCGGGATCAGAAAGAAATTGAGGTTCAGGTTCTCAGAGCAGGTGTTCTACGATCGACTGCAGGAATAGCTGCCGATGAAACAGGGACCGTTTATGCAAGAATACGCGACTTGTGTGAACGGGTGGACGAAACAGAACATCTGTTCCCTGTTTTGAATGGCTTGTATTCCTTCCATTTGGTGCGTGCTGAATATGATTTAGCCAGAAGTGTTGCAGCGCAGTTGCTGAATTTGGCAGATACAACGGGTGAGACACACCATCAGATGGTAGGGCATCGAGCCATGGGCGCTGTGCTGTTTCATATTGGAGAACTAAACCCTGCATACGAGCACTTGAGTAAAGCGCTAGAGCTTTACAGTCGGAAACGCGATGGGCACCTGGCCTACATATACGGTTCGGACCACGCAGCGATAACGTCGTGCTTTTTAAGCATGGCTGTATGGATGCGCGGTGCGCCAGACAAAGCACTTGAGATACAAAAACAAGCGGTTGCTGCAGCTCAAAAGCTGGAGCATGCGCACAGCATAGCACAGTCGCTAACCTACCAGTGTATGCTCTATCTTTTGCGCCGCGAACCTGGAAAAGTCATTGAATCCGCAAATCAGTTGGAGGAACTGTCTTCAAAACACTCGTTCACCTTCATGTCGCTGACTGCAACGCTCTGGCGAAGCTGGGTGGATGCCTACCTTTCCCCTGAGCCCGAAAACATCCACGCATTGCGACAAGCATCGGAAGCGTGGTGGGCCAGCGGAGCTGGGAATTACAAACCTTTCTTTTTGACGATGATTGCGGAACTCACGTTGAAAACGGGTGATCGGGAAAGTGCCTTACAGTTGTTAGCCGAGGCCCGCAGGTACCAAAGCCTTACAAACGAAGGATGGGCGCAAGCTGAGACCGACCGCGTTTATGCTCTCGCAATTTCTGAAAGTCGGTTCGCCGAAGTAGAGTTTTGTGAGGCTTTGAACACGGCGAAACGACAGCAGGCAAGGATGTACGAACTTCGGATTGTTGTAGACTACATCAAGAGTTGCCAAAAATTTAGACAGAACCCCACTCCCAACTTTGGCTTAAATGCTGTCTTAGAAACTATCATAGGAGGAGAGCTAACAGTCGACGTGAACAACGCCCAAAATCTGCTTGATCAGATTACTTTTGACTAACTCTCAAAAATTCAGAGCGGTGCAGTTGGGTAGATTGGGACTCATACTCGGAACTTAACTAGGTGTTCGTCTGTTTGAGCGTTCGACAGAAACTGTATCCAGGAGTATCCGACCCGCGTTTCTTCATAAGCCGCTTCCTGGCGAACAGTACTCAATTCCACTCAATTTCTGCACTGCCCAATAAGTGGACATTCTTGCCAGAGCAGCGAATGACCAAATCGTCCGCGACGCAGACATGAGAGAGAGTTGCGCGGAATGACAGCTCTGTGGACAAAGCTGACTTAAATCGTATTAGGAGCTTGACCTGTCTGTAGCTTCTCACTTTAGGATAATCATTACGATCGAGAAACGGTTTGAGCGGAAAAGGTGATTGGCAGTGCGGATTTCGGAACCGGCGGAGAGCGTGGGCCTGTCGCGCACCACGCTACCGAATTACGAGAAGCCCGGGCTACTTAAGGGCGAACGGTTGTCGCGTTTATTCGGACGTCGACCACCAGCGGTTGCGGCCTATGCAGCAGTTTCATCCACGCAGGCTGACCTAGCAGGAGTGTCGGGCTTGTCTCGATGGCAAGCTCGACCGCGATATGCCACGTCAGTGATTCACAGTGATGGACGCGGAAATTGCCGAGAAGCACAAATCGCGCGACCTTCTGGAAGCTCTGCTCGGACAGTCGAACCTCAAAGACTGGCACTAAGAGGTCGAACGCGTCGCGCCCAACACGAATATGGCTGGCTTCCTGGAGATTCTCGCGGGCCCCAACTGGTGGGGCCCGGGAACGGCCGAGGCGAGACGCCGGTGCTTACTTTGGCGCTGAGTGAGCCTGAGACAATCCTCGAAATCGTACGTGACACTAGCATGGCGACGATGACGTTGGTCGAAGTGACGCAGACACGGATAACCGACACAGACACAGCCGAAGTCGCTTTGGAGCAGCTCAGGTCGCGGATCTTCGTATTTGGGTTCGCCGACCGAAAAGAGGCACAGAACGTCGATATGGTCTATAATTCGGCCACCGAGCACTTATGGGACATGGTCTGGTCTGAGAGTAGCGCCTATATCCTCGCGGTGGAGAAGGCGTTTGCAGACTGGCGCGCACTCCCGCGCCACGGCGACGCGCTCCTCGGCGGCATCTTCTTTACCTGCCGCAACAACGCACGCGACCCGCGCGCATTTTTCATGATTGCCCCCTTGGCCGTCGCTTCAGAACGCCAGGGCGAGGGAATCGGGCAGCGACTGGTCGCCTGCGGCCACGACACGCCCTGTTAGATCGATGGTACGTGATTACTCCGCCTTCTTGCCGGGTGCAGTGCCCGCACGCCGCGAGCCCACGGTGTTGGAACGCCTGGGCTGGGGCCCGGCCTTCGCCAGCCAGATCGACGCCGGAGAATTGACCGAGACGCCTCCGGTGCGCGTTGTCGCCGTGCACCGCAGCGGGTTGCAGGTGGCGGGCGACGGCATCAACGAGACGAGTCCACCAGGACCGGAGGCTACTGTCGGCGACTGGCTGCTACTCGATCGCGCGCGTCCCCGGTCGAGCCGTGTGCTGGAGCGCAAGAGCCTTATTAAGCGCCGGGCGCCAGGAACCAGTCGTGAGGTACAGCTGATCGCGGCGAACATTGACACGGTTTTCGTCGTCACTTCTTGCAATCTGGATTTGAATGTGGCGCGACTGGAACGCTATTTGGCGGTCGCCTTCGAGGCTGGGATCGAGCCTGTGATCGTGCTGACCAAGGCGGATCTTACCGATTACACCACGCACTATATCGAAGAGGCACAAAAAGTGTCGAACCGAGTACCTGTGGTGGCGCTTGACGCTCGTGGTAAAGAGCCGGAAAAGGCGCTGGCCGACTGGTGCAAACCGGGCCGCACAGTCGCGTTCCTTGGCTCTTCAGGCGTCGGCAAGTCCACTCTGACGAATGCACTCCTTGGCACTCGGGCCATCGCTACCCAAGGTATCCGAGAAGATGATGCCAAAGGCCGGCACACCACGACCACGCGGGAATTACATGTGACCCCAAGTGGTTGCCTCGTCCTCGACACGCCGGGCATGCGTGAACTACAGCTGACCGATGCGGCCACAGGCATCGCCGACGTCTTTGAGGATATCGAAGCGCTGGCAGCGCGCTGCCGCTTCACTGACTGCCAGCACGAAACAGAGCCCGGCTGCGCCGTCTTGTCTGCCATGGAGGACGGCAGCCTCGACCCTGCGCGCCTCGCTCGTTGGCGCAAGCTACAGGCCGAGGACGCCTTCAACTCCGCCAGCCTGGCCGAACGCCGGGAAAAAGATCGAGCTTTCGGTAAGCTCGTCCGCAGTGCAATGAAGGCGAAATCGGATCGAGAGCGATAGGACGCAGCCCTTCCAGTCTGCGCCGCTTATGAGCCGTCATTCGCTCAATCGCGACAAGTGTTAGCCAAGCGGACAAAGTGGACAATTGTTTCGCCCCTCTAAAGCGTACGTTTTGCTTCAAAAAAAATGACATAGGCGGTGGGCTGCTCCAAAGTGCTTTTTGAGGAGAGCATTATGCCGGATGTTTTCGACCGAATTTCAGATTGGTCGCAGAAATTAGCCTTCTTCGAAGGCGAGGTAGGTGGTCTGGTCGAGCATCTGAGCCACAGGCTGATCGACGGCGGCGTGCCAGTTGCCCGGGTCTCTCTGGGTCGCCTCATGATGCATCCCGTCATTGGCTTGGTCGATGCCACTTGGGATATATCAACGGATCGTATTGAATGGACTGTCATGCCTCGCAGTTCCATCACGGATGAGCTTTTTGACAGTGCACCCTTTGGCGAAAACACTAAACTGTCAGATCAAGTGGCCAGCAGGTTTTTTCGCCGAGAAATCTGGGACCTTGCCGATAGCCTTGTAGGCGAATTGGAAATGGTGCCGCTTTTGCGTGCCAACCTGACGAACCAATCAATCCGGGATAAATACCCGATATACCAAAAACTGGCTTCATCAGGTTTCACCGACTACCTCGTATTGTCCGTTCCGTTTGGCACACGCACCGTATCGTTCGATAATGGATCGGAGTGGGTGCTTGGTGCTTCTGTATCCTTTGCAACAAAGAGGCGCTCTGGATTTACGCAACGAGAAATCGATGGTCTTGCGCGTCTGTCCATACCGCTTTTTGGCACGGTTCGTGTTTATACAGAGCAGTTTTTGGCAGCAGAATTAATGGAAGCTTATCTGGGCAGGATTTCCGGTCAATCAGTCTTGAACGGTCAGATATCACGTGGCGATGTTCAGGAAATCGATTGTGCCCTTCTATTCAGCGACATGCACGGGTCAACGGCTCTGAGCCAACGCCTGTCGCCGGAAGACTATGTTGCTGTCGTTAACCGTTACTTTGAATGTGTTGCCGGAGCGGTTCACGACCACGGCGGAGAAGTGTTGAAATTTGTAGGTGATGGCTTGCTGGCGATTTTCCCGTTTGACGGTCACCGACGTTTGCCGGAAGACATGTGCGAGGCAGCCCTGTCAGCTGCTCGAGAAGCGTTTCAAAGGCGCGCAGAAATTGCGCCTGATTACCAAACCGATTTTGGAATTGGCCTACACATGGGTTCAGCGATCTATGGCAACGTGGGAACCGAAAAACGATTGGACTTCACGGTGACAGGTACGTCAGTTGCTTTGGTCAGCAGATTGGAAAACTTAACTCGGTCGCTTGATGCGCCTTTGCTGGCAACGAGTGATTTTGAAAAGCTTGTATCCGAAACGCCTCTTGCACTTGGGTCGCAAACCATGCGTGGGTTTGAAGAAGCCGTAGAGATTTTTGCTTTCAAACACTTGGACTGAAGTACGAGTTCCCCACCATACGGAGCACAAACACTATGACATTAATGTCCGCTCTGCGGACAAAGCTGCCGATAAGTCAGCTTGTTGGGATGTATGAAAACGGCCCAAAGCCGACCTTCGGGTTTCAGCTTTTGCCGCAGCGCGGCATGCTCTAATTCTAAAGTGGTTTTTGATAGCCTCAGTACTAACCCTCACTTAGGCTCACTTTTGGCAAACCATTGCTGACGCAAAGACGAAGTGACCTAAATTCATACCCTCGCTTTCTCGAAGGCTGACCAAGCGGTTTCGAATACTTCAAAATCAAATCCCGGCTGGCTCGCCGCGTCGAGGATAATGTGCTCTGTTGTCAATAGCTTTTGGATTGCGGCTTCCAATTGATCGACGACATCCTCGGGAACCACCAGAGCACCGTGTCGGTCGGCGTGCATCAGTTCTCCCGAATTGACCGTCAGACCGAATACCGAGACCTGCGTGTCGATCTCGCGGACATGGACGAAACCATGGCTCGGCCCGATCGAACCGGCGACAACTGGGAAACCTTCGGGCAGGTCTCCGAGGTCGCGCATGACACCATTGGTCACCACGCCAGACATGCCAAAGCCTTTGTGAACCGTAGTGTTGACCTCACCCCAATAAGCTCCGATGCAGTCCGGGTAATCCACGTCCTCAATCACCGCGACTGATGGGTTTGGGCCTTCGGCCATATATTTATAATAGGCCATGCGTCGGCATTTGATGACCTCCTGCGGCTCGGTCGGCGGATGGACCGCTGCAATTTTAGCGGTGCGCGCATAGCCGACGATTGCCGGTTCGTTCGGTGCCGAACTGAGCATGGTGCCACGCGTGAACCGGTCAAACCCGCGTTTGCCCTGCGCCACCTCAATGGCGTTGCAGACGGTGGGCGTGTCGACCTTGCGAAGCAGAGACAATAGGGATGGTGTCATGTGTCCTCCAGCCAGCGGATCAAGGCCGCTGTGGTTTCCTTGGGTTTTTCCAGTGTGGGCAAGTGACCTGCCCCGTCGACGATCTCCAACGTGCTTTGCGGCAGTAGGTCATGCATCATCTGGTGACGTTCAACCGGGCAAAGTCCGTCGTCACGCCCGCACAGGACCAGTGTTTTGCCCGCGTAGGATGAAAGGGTCGCGCATTGGTCTGGACGGCCCATCAGCGCTTGCGACTGGCGCAGAAACACATCCGGGCCCAGATCGGTTGCCATTGCCATGCACAGGTCAAGAATAGCCCCTTGCCGGGGACCGTCAGCAAGGTAGTTGGGCTTCATCTCATCCCGCATCACATCCCATAGTCGACCCTCACTTACAGCCGCCATCTGCGGCGCGCGGCGGGCTTTGACCTCGGGCTTTTCGGCCAGCGGGTTGGTGTCGAGCAGAGCCAATTGCGTGACCCGGTCTTGTGCTTGACGCACCACCTCCATCGCCACGATACCGCCCATGGACAGGCCAGCGAGGGCGAAGTTTGGTGGCGCATGATTCAGGGTATCGGCCGCCATCGCCTCTACATCGTCGTGCTGGCTCAATGGGAAGGTCATCACGGGCACCCTGCCCGACAAAGCCTGGATCTGAGGACCGAAGAGGCGGGCATCGCACATCATGCCCGGTAAGAAGATAAGCGGCGTCATGCACTAGTCAGCTTTGCGCCGTCGGACAGTGCGATGAGCTTGGCGTAGGCAATCTGCGGGTCCACCGCGCCGAACCCGGCGAAAGTACCAAAGCCGCAATCGCTGCCTGCGATCACACGATCCGTACCGACGATGCTGGTGAATCGGTCGATCCGTTGGGCGACAAGCTCTGGATGTTCGACAAAATTGGTGGTGGTATCGACCACGCCCGGCACCAAAACCTTGTCACCGGGGATTTCGGCTTTACGGTCGCGGAATACGGTCCATTCATGCGCGTGGCGCGGGTTGGACGTTTCGAACAGGACATAACGCGACTTGGTGGCCATCAGCGTGCTGAAAACCTTGTCCATCGCAATATCACAGCAATGCGGACCCTCGTAGTTACCCCAGCAGATATGCACCCGGACGCGATCCTGCGGCACGTTCTGCAGCGCATGGTTCAGGGCCTCAACATGCATGTTGGCGATCCTGACAAACTCCTCATCAGACAAATCAGTGAACAGCATATGGCGAGACAGGGCCAGATCGGGGCAATCCAGTTGCAAGTCCAAACCGGCAGCAACGATAGTTTCGTATTCCTCTTTCATCGCATCGGCCAGGGCGGCCAGATAGGCCTCTCGCGTCGAATAGAAATCGTTCTGCAAGAAAAGCGAGATCACGCCCGGCGACGCAGCGTTCATAAACCCGCGCTTCACCCCATGCTGCGTCATCGCGGCCTTGAGATTGGCTATATCTTTTTCCAGTTCGCCCTGCCCCTTCGAGCGCACCTCTCCGGTACACATGGGGCGCGCGTATTGTGGTGTGCCACCGTCATCAGCCAACCGTTGCAGGAAGCCGGGGAACATTTTCAGGTCGGCGGGGGCGTTACGCGGGCTGTCACCGGAAAAGCCTGTATAACGGTCCTTTACGTAAGTCGCGTATGAAATCTTTGAGGTCTCGCCGTCACTAACAATGTCCACCCCGGCTTCAACTTGCTTGCTCACCGTTTCAGTTACGGCGTCGGACATGCAGGCATCAAACGCGGCTACGTCATAGGGTTCGCCCCGTTCCCTGGCAAAGATGAAATCCACCACGTCCTGCGAACGCGGCAAAGACCCGACATGAGTAGTCTGGACCGACATTGAGCCCTCCTAATTCTTTCGCGCCATCAGCACGCTGTGGCTTTCGGTTTCCTTTTTCTTTGCAAGGAGCCCAGTCATACGCAGACCACTTTATCAAGGCACACGGGATAGCCGGTCGGAGACAACGAGGCGTGATAAACGCTTTCTGTTCCAACCGTGCCGTGCTCTACCCCCGCTTTGGGGCCAACGGTCTGCAACAACATTCCACCATGGCGCGCCATGCGGGCGATACCTTCTTTTTGTTGGTCTGCAGTCAGGTGGGAGAAATTGTTCCAGGCAATGATCCCATCGAAAAGTTGATCCAACTCAAAAGTACGCCCGTCCGCCTGGCGCCAATCAGCATTTGGCCAGCGCTCACGCGACCGTTGATCGTCATAAGCCTTGGCCTGACGCTCGTAGACGGCGTGGGTATCTTCGGGATCCGCGATCATCCAGTCCAGGTTGCTCCTGCCGGGTCGTCAGTCGCCTTGATCCGGTACAGACCCGCCTGCCCGGTCATCGACGGTTCAACGCTATAGCGTTCCCCCGGCAGAACCAAGGCAGTATCCCCATTTGATATTGTGGTTTCAAACCCCTCGACCGAAACCCGCCAGTGTCCGCTTGCGGGCATCAGAACAACCGGTTTCTCAGCGACAACCGGATCGGTCACACTAGATCCACGCCCAAGGAAGTCGACCTCGAACCCGGGCTTATCCTTAATCAGACCGTTTTCACCGATCACTTGGGCCGGTTTATTGGCTGACAGCGCCATCAGGTCCCAGTAACGAGCAACGTATTTGCCAACCACATCTTCGACCGGAACCTCAGGGTAGTCTTTCAACTGTTCGTCGGTCAGCACCGGCATAGGATGCACGTTGTGAGGCAGTTCCTGCCCTTTCTTGGAGTCATAAAGAACCCCGTTGTCACCCAGCATCAGCCCATGCGCCTGCGCGTCCTCGATCACCTGCGGAGCCCATGTCACCCCGCCGCCTGCATCATCCCCGCCAAGGATCGACATGATCATGCCGTAGTCCTGGCCGACATTTTCAAAACCACGGAAGATACCCGTGGGAATGTTGAAGATATCACCCTCTTCGGCGATGAACTCGCCCGCTGTCCCATAGCGACCCCAGAAAAAGCGCCAACAGCCCTTGGCAACAAAGAACACCTCGGCAGTTGTATGGCTGTGCAGCGAGTTGCGGCACTTGGGCGGCTGTCCCGCCGCGCCAATGTTGAACCCGATCTTATCGGTGATGTGGACGTGCTGATCAGGCGACTCGGACACCCCGCCGCCGATGATCGTGAAGTTTTCCTTTTGGTCCGATCCCGGTGTGTGGGCGTCGATAAAGGCGGTTTTGCAGGGCCGAAGTTCGCCATAGCGAACGATGCGGTGTTGTATTGTGCTCATGATAGTCTCCGAAACGAATAGCAGTGCGGCAGGTCGATCGAACCCATTGCGCCCGGAGGACGATTGTTCAGCCGCCTTGCCCGCAAAGACGCCCGGTGACAATGCAGTCGCCGGGTTCCTTCGCTGGTGTCGAGCAAGGCAAGGCTTTGCGGCATTACACGTCCCCTGTGGCCAGCAGCACCTGTTTCCAAACCGCGGTTTCATCGAACAGGGTCCACTCGCGCCGAACCCTGATGTCGCCGCCAATCAGCTCTCCCCACTCGACATGGCTGATGCCAAGAACATAAAGCTCGGCCCCTGTCGGCGCGCCAAATGTGCCCCAACCGTCATGGGTTCCGTGCAGGCTCCACCGCAGGGCCGAGCGCGGCGGCATGTTGGGATCGTCGCGCCCGATCTGGTGATGGATGGTGAACGTGGCGTTGGGCATCGCGGCACGCAATGACATCCAGAACCGGTCAACCGGATCCCACCCATGCCCTGTCACACCACCTGGGTATTCGGATTGCACGGCCCTGTCATAGTCACGCTCGACCGCGCCCATATCCGCGTTCATCATCCGGGTCAGCAGATCGGCATGGCGCTGGCCCCACGCGTTGTCGTTTCCCTTTCCCTTATAGGGACCTTCGACATCGTTGGATGGGGTCAGGGGCCGGACGCATTTTTCAGGGCCGCTTTCCCGCGCGATCAGATCGGCCGCATAGCCCTTGGGATCCCAGCCCAACTGACGGACGATCGCCCCCTGATCCCGGATCAGCCATTCGTCATCGATCTTGTTATCTTTCGCATGACAATCCGCGAGGATCCGGTATTGCAGTCTGCTTCCCTTGGGCTTGCCATAGACGCCTTCGCTCAAATGTGTGGCCGTGGACAGAATGCGATGAGAGCTGAGCATGCCTTGTTCCGGGGTGCCGGACCAGATCACGTCCTCGCCCAGAAGCTGGCGATCCGGGAACTCTGCCAAGGTCGCCATGGTCGCGCCGATCACGTTCTGGTTCCCCAAAACGACGGAACCGGGCGACCGGACCACGATGTCCTCACCGTAGTAGTCGTGCAAGGTCGCGATACCGCGATCTTCCCAGATTTCCTTGGTGATACCGACGATATAGTCCGGGAAATCCCGGAATTTCGGATCAAAGCCCTTCATGTTTCTGTCCTTTGTGGAGTCCAGCCCCGCGGCAGCCGCGCCGAGGTTCGCACGACCAGCGGGCCGTCAATCGCGACCTTGCGTGGCTCGGCTGCATCGGGATTTTGAATGTGGTCCAGCAGGGCCGCGACGGTTTCCGCGACCATCAGATTGGCCCGTTGTCGGATCGTTGTCAGGTTATACGCTGGCCATCCAGCCGGAGGAACGTCGTCATAACCAACGACCGAGACATCTTCGGGGATGCGCAACCCCAGTTCAAACCGGATTACGTCCATCACGGCCAATGCCATGTGGTCGTTGGCCACAAATACCGCGTCGGGGCGTTCGTCGGGGTCTACATCAAACATCTGACGCGCAGCGGCTTGGGCGTTTTCGGTGTGAAACATCCCGTCCTGCACCGCAAACACGGATCGACCCGCTTCGGACAACACCGCCCGAAAACCAGCCTCGCGGTCACGCTGAGTCGAGGCGCCCTGCCACCCCGAGATATAGCCGATCCGTTCGTGCCCACCCGCCAGAAGGAACTCGGCCACCTTTCGGCCGCCTGCGTAGTTATCCGACGTGACGGTAGTGATCCCCTCGATATCCTGACTACGGTTGAACAGGACAACCGGGACACCTGCCTGCTGGCACCGCGTCGCGATATCGGAAGACATCGGGACCGAGGCCAGAACGACGCCGTCGACCTGATAATCCAGAATCTCCTCCATCACGTCGTCTATGTTGCCAGCCGACCGAGAGGCCATGAATATCAGAACGTGATAGCCATGCTCCTGCAAACCGTTCGACAGTTTCTCCAACGCTTCGGGATAAAAGTAGTTGTCCAGATAACCGACCACCAAACCGATGATGCGGCTTTTGCCAGAGACCATGGCGCGGGCCAGCACGTTTGGGCGATATCCCAACTCCTCAGCGGCTTTGCGCACTTTTTCCTCGGTCTTCTTGCTGACGGATGCTCCGGGCGTGAAGACGCGGCTGACGGCGGACTGGCTGACGCCTGCGCGCTGCGCGACCTGAAGGGATGTAATTTTCTCAGCCATCAGTCTGCCGTCCACCCGCCGTCAATCAACATGGAGGTGCCGGTCACAAGCGCCGACGCGTCCGACGCCAAGTAGCGCACGGCACCCATGATGTCCTCGACCTCGCCCACGCGGTCCAGCTTGATCATGTCCATGATCCACGCGGCGCGTTCGGGATTGTCGAATGTCGATTGCGTCAGCGGCGTGCGGATGAAGGTCGGGCACACGGTGTTGATCCGTACGCCCTGTTTGCCCCATTCGATGGCCATCGACTTAACCATACCCTCCAGCCCGTGCTTGGTCGCGCAATAGACCGCCCGGTCAATCCCGCCGACATGACCCATCTGGCTTGAGATATGGACGATCGAGCCGCGTTTGCCCGCGTTGATCAAAGCCTTGCCTGCATAGGCCGACAGGAAATACGCGGATCGCAGGTTCAGATTTGCGACCGCGTCGAAATCCTCGGGCGTTGTCTCGGTCGCCCGGCTGTGCCGCGCCAATCCCGCGGAATTGACGACGACGTCAAACACACGGGACGCAAACAGGGTTTTCAGCGCCTCCAAATCCGTTTGATCCACGACCAATGCTTCTGCGGACCAGCTGTTCGATTGCAACGCGGCCACCGTGTCTTGCAACCGATCTGCCCCGCGCGCCGCACACACCACATGTGCCCCGGCCTCGGCCAGAGCAACGGCACATCCCTGCCCGATGCCCGATGACGCTCCGGTCACCAGGGCGGTTTTGCCGTTCAGGGAAAAGGATGGCGTTCGGGGCAGGTCTGTCATTGGCTCATTCCGTCAGGTATTTCGATACGGCCCAGATTGCGGGCCTTATTGAATTCCCGCAGACGGGCAAAGACGTCAACGCCAAGCTGCCGAAAAGCATCCAGAAGATCGACCAGCACCCAGTTTTCGCGAATTTTGCCGTCTTCGAGACGCCAGAAATCGAGGCTGCGCATGGTGATCTTTTTGCCTGAAGGCGCAATGCCCATCCAGCCGTCATGGGTCACAGTCTGGATCATGTTGGGCCAACCAGTGACGGCCGCATACTCTCCATCTCCGAAGAAGTGATAGGTGATGTCATCCACATATTGCCCGCGATCTGGCATGCCATTCAGGAAGGGGATCTGATGCCAGTTGCGGAACCCGGAAATACCCCGCCCTGTGCCGATCCCGGACGGGCCGTACCAGTTCATGCGGGGATGCCAGAACCGCTCCATCTCCATCACTTCGGGACCGCCCTCTGACGGGTGTTTCTTGAGGTATTCCAGCATGTCGATGATGTGCTGACAGGTTTCCTTGCCCTTGGCCGCATCATAGGGGCCGGGCACGAACCCATCTTGGGTCGCAGGACCGGGCACGTGCCATTCGCGGCCAAGGCTGGGGGCCATGGGCCACGCATTTGCCTGCATCATCACCTCGGGGATGTCCCAAAGCGCCTGCATCTCGACCACTTTACCGTCCACGAACCGATAGAATTCGTGGAACCGCATCGTGACCTGATGACCTGTTGGCGGGATATCCAGCCATGGTCCGGTGAAGGTGCCGGTGTAGTACCCGCCGCAACCGACCCAATCAGCGCCAAACTCATCCGGTCCGGCCATGACGATATAGTCGCGCCGTTCCAGATCGGGCCACGCCGTCAGCAAGCCCTTGTAAACGCCATCGTAGTAGGTTTCGCTGCCGGTCATGTCTCCGAACGGATGACACAGGCGGAACAAGGCATCGGGCGCACAAAGATCAGCCAGGACGCGACGCACCCCGGCTTCGGAAAAGTCGTACATCGCTGCCCTCAGCGGGGCGATCAGGTCTTTGTGCAGACTGTGCTGGTCACTCATTCCGCCGCATCCCTATACGGCGCGGCCTTTCCGTATGGCACGTTGATGCCCCCATACCGGCGAACGCGCACGTTGCATTGTTCCGCGTGCCCCACAAACCCTTCCAGCATGCACAGGCGCGAGCCATATTCACCGATCAGAGTTGCCGCTTCGTCGGTCAGAACCTTCTGGTACGAGTGCGTTTTCAGGTATTTGCCGACCCAAAGACCGCCCGTGTATCGCCCTGCTTTTTTTGTGGGCAAGGTGTGGTTCGTCCCAATCACCTTGTCCCCGTTCGACACATTGGTGCGAGCCCCAAGGAACAGCGCCCCGTAGCAGGTCATGTTCTCAAGGAACCAATCGTCACGATCCGTCATCACCTGCACATGTTCCGAGGCAATGTCGTCGGCCACCTTCAGCATCTCGTCATAGGTTTCGCAAACGATGACCTCGCCATATTCCGCCCACGACACTTTGGCGGTGTCCGCCGTCGGCAGAATGTCCAGCAGCCGATCAACTTCGGCCAAAGTCTCCTCGGCCAGTTTGCGCGAGTTGGTCAAAAGCACGCAGGGGCTGTTATATCCATGTTCAGCCTGACCCAGCAGGTCGGTCGCGCACAGTTCCGCATCGGCCGCGGTTTCATCTGCAATCACCATGGTTTCGGTCGGGCCTGCGAACAGGTCGATGCCGACACGGCCAAACAACTGGCGTTTGGCTTCGGCGACAAAGGCGTTGCCGGGGCCGACCAGCATATGAACGGGGTTGATTGTCTGAGTGCCAAGCGCCATTGCGCCAATGGCCTGAATGCCGCCCATGACATAGATTTCGTGTGCTCCGCCCAGATGCATGGCCGCGATGACCGCAGGGTTTGGCTTGCCCTGAAACGGAGGCGTGCAGGCGATAATGCGTGGAACCCCCGCAACGGACGCCGTCGCCACCGACATATGCGCCGAAGCCACCATCGGGAACTTACCGCCGGGAACGTAACAACCAACGGACTGCACAGGGATATTCTTGTGGCCCAGTATAACGCCCGGCAGGGTTTCGACCTCGATATCCAGCATCGAATCCCGTTGCGCCTGCGCAAAGTTACGCACTTGCTCTTGGGCGAACTTGATATCCGCCAGCTCACGGTCGGAAAGCTGGCTGATCAGGTCTTCGATTTGGTCCTGCGACAGCCGGAACGAGGCCGGTGAATAATTGTCGAATTTCTCGCTCAGCTCGCGCACGGCGACATCGCCGCGGGTTTCAATGTCTTTCAGCGTCGCTTCGACCACGGCACGGGTTTTGGCGTCATCTTCGGCCCGGTCAGCGTCAGATTTACCGCGTTTGAGATACTCGATCGCCATTTTTCAATCCTCAGTTTTCGGGCCGAGGTGGAAGTTTTTCCCCTCGGTCAAATGCTTCCCAGCCCTGACCGTTGAACAGGTCAACGCCCAGTTGGGCTGCGACATGGGCAAAATCCACGTTCACCCAGTTGTCGACAATCTTGCCGTCGAAGACTTTCCAGAAATCCATGTACCGGATCTCGACCCGCTTTCCTGTCGCGGCGATGCCCAGAAACTCGCCGGAATGGGTTGCTTCCTGACGGCCGAAGGCGGCAGCCCATTCCCCCATGTAAAGGCGAGCCTCATCAATGCAGACCTTGTCGGAAAACGCCGCCTGAAACGGGCGCTGCCAGTTGTTCTGGAATTCCTGCAGGCCGGTCTTCGTGCCGCAGCCCTGATTGCCCATCCAGCGAAAGCCCTGCGCGAAAAACTCGCCAATGTCGTCAATGCGATGGTCATTCAGACCATCCACCATGGTTTCGATAACCCGGCGCGTGTCGTCTGTTTTGCTCAGGTCAGTGTCACGGGTCAAAACCGCTTGTTCGGGGCGCGAACCTTTCATTTCCATATCCTTTCAGGTTGCCAGAGAGTGGTGTTGGGGGCGTGACCCCCGACACTCAGAAAATCTCTGGGCATCCTGTTCAGCGCCGGGTGGCGCGACATGGCGTTATGGCGGGCGTGGTTGCTCATCAGCCTTTCACCGCCCCTGCTGTCAGACCGCTGACGATCTGACGCTGGAAGATCAGGACAAGGAAGATCAGCGGCGCGGTGATCGACACGGCGGCGGCCACGGCGACAACCTGATCGGTGGTCGTGGTCTCACGGTTGAACATGCCGACGATAGCGGGAACCATCGTCTGGTTTTGTGCATCCAGCAGCAGCGCGGTGACGAGAAAGTCGTTATAGGCCAGAAGGAAACTGAACAGTCCGGTTGTGATGACCCCCGGCCACATCACCGGCATGATCACACGGCGGAACGCCTGAAAATGGCTGCACCCATCGACGCGGGCGGCCTCGTCCAGTTCGGCAGGGATATTCTGGAAGAAGGACCGCAGCATCCAGATTGTAAAGGGTTGGTTGATCGCAACCAGAACCGCGATGACCGCGAAGGGTTTGCCATACAGGGTCGGCGCGTTTTCCCCCAGAATGGGGCTGAGCCATTCGGCCGAATTGATGAAAACTGGCAGGTAGCCCGCAACCAGAACCGAATGCGGCAGTGCGCGGAACACCAAAGCCACAATCAGAATCCAGAATGCCAGCGTGGACCCGGACCGTGCCAGACCGTACCCGGCCAGCGTTCCGACGGTCAGGGACACGGTAACCACCCCGGTCGTAACGATCAGAGAATTCTTGAAGTTGTTCGAGAACCCCCGGTCAATCCAGACCGTTTTGTAATGTTCGGTGGTCAGGCCCAGCACGTCCCGCCCCAAAGGACCGAATACTGGATTCAGCACATTCAGAATGGCGGGAAGTACAACAAAAAACACCAATAGGAAGCCAACCAGCAAAGCCAGCACGCCGATCAGCCAGCCAAACCACTCCTGCCTGGGCTTGGTGTAGGATTTGATCATCGACGGCAGCTTTTTGGTTGCCAGAGTGATCGTTCCCCAGATCATCGCGATACCCAGAATGATATCCAGCAGGGACAATCCCTTTCCGACGCCCAAGGTCGCGGGGCCAAAAATCACGTTCAGCGCGTTGCTGTCAAAGGCATCGACGGGTGACTTGAAGCTCATCACCACGATCCAGAAGATCGGGAAGGCCGCAATCAGGCACCAAAGCGCCAGAAAGATGTTCGAGGTCAGCCGCAGGCTGAAAGGCTGGCGAAGCGCGCGTGAGGACATATCAGTGGCCTCCTTTGTGATCGCGCCATGTACGGCGCAGCGGCAGGATAAGCAGGATGACAACACCGATCATGGTCAACATCGAGTTGGCCGAGGCCCGACTGATCGACCGGTTACCCGCCTGATCCGGCGTCAGATAATCGAAGGTCAGCCATTGCAGCGAGATGACGTAGCCTTGGCTCGAGAAGCCGACGATCTCTTCAAACACCCGGTAGCTGTCCATCAGGTGGATCATCGACACGAAGATGATCAGCGGCATCAGATGCGGGATCACGATGTACTTCATCCGCTGCCAGCGCGTTGCCCCGTCGATGACGGCGCTTTCCAGACTGTCCTGATTGACGGTCTGAAGACCCGCATAGAAGACGATGGCGGCAAACGGCGCGACGTGCCAGACGCGGTAAAGCATCATCAGGATTTCGATCGTCCACGCCTGGGCAAACAACGCGATGTCGCGGTTCAACCACCATTCGATCAACGCTGTCATGATCCCGTCGCCGCGAAACAGCCAGTTGATCGACAAGACGCCGATCACAGGCGTGATGATGAAGGGCAGCAGCGAGATAAAGATCACGGGGCCTCGTATCGACCGGGCCGCATTGTTGATCAAAACCGCGATACCCAGACCGCATCCGACCACCAAAGGCAGCGTGATCAGCGTGAAGGTCAGCGTGAAGCGCAGCGCTTTCCAGAAGTTGATCGTGGATAGAACCTGCCAATTCCCGTCGCTGATCGCGCGCCAAGCTCGCTCGGGCTCTAGCACGTTACGGTAGCTTTGCAATCCGACATACTGGGTCTGGGTGATAATCTCGCCGTGTTCATCCAGTTTCGGCTGCGACACCAGCTCGGTCACGCAGGTCTGCGTGAGAAAGCCCGGCGTGCAGGTTTCCTTCTCAACCGTCTCATAGATCGGCTGGGTGACGTAAAAGCTCTGCTTGAACACGCTGACCAGCGGGAACGCGATAAAGAGAAGCATCATAAAGACAGAGGGGCCGACAAAGGCGGCAAATGTCCGGAAATTCATGGCTCTGCCTTTCTCATAGTTCTCGGGTGGAAAAAGCGGGAGGGCGCAGGGCCCTCCCCAGAGAGGATCAGTTGCTGATCAGACCAGCCTCTTTCGCAGCGGTGATGTAATCCGCCTCAATGTCGGCCAGTGTGGTTTGCGCATCCTTGGCACCGGTCAGATAGTCCGCCAGACCATTGCCCAGAGAGGTGTGCATGATGCCCATCGGACCGGACGCAGGATAGGCTTTGGCGCCACCTTCGGCCGAGGCCGCGGCACCGGCGGCCAGATCGCCCGGGGTATACGCAGTGCTGAGCCAGACCGCCGTGTCGTTGTTGGCGCTGACCATGTCACCATCCATACCTTCCAGTGCGACACGGAAGGCGGCGTCGGCCTCTTCATCGCTCATGTTCGAGGCCAGCACGATACCGTCCCACCAAATCGTGGTCGCAGGAACAGCCGATCCCATCGGGGCTGCGGCCATCGTAACCTTACCAACCACCTGGCTTTCGGCTTCGTCGTTCATGGCAGCCGCGCGGCTGGCCCAAAGGTTCGCCATCGCAATCTTGCCTTGCTGGAACTGCTGCTGAACATAGGTCGAGTCCGACACCAGATATTCCGGGTCCATGAACTCGGTCATGGCCTTCATCGTCTCAAGCGCGGCTACGCCCTGTTCGTTGTTGATCGCGGGCATGTTGCCGTCGCCAAAGAACTGGCCGCCTTCGCCAAGGTACATGTTGACGAATTCCTGACCCAGATTCCAACCGGTCTTGAACGTACCGCCAATCGGATAGTCCATGGCGCCCGCTTCCTTGATCTTGGCGGCTGCGGCCAGAACGTCGGCATAGGTCTTGGGTTCTTCGATGCCCAGCTCGGCCAGAACGTCGTCGCGATACATCAGGTGCTGCGCGTTCACCATCATAGCAATCGCCATGGTTTTGCCGTCCACCTTGATCAACTGGTTCGGCAGAAGGTCCTGTCCGTATTTCTCAACCAGATCATCCAGCGGCCGGATAGTGCCCGCGTTCAGCAGCGGCACCAGCGTGGCGTTCGAGACGCCGCCAATCTGGTAGAGCGCGGGATCAGCCGCAAACGCTTCGGGCTGTTTTTCGCGGAATTCCTGATCGAGCGAGGCGCTGAAATTGCCGCACTCGGCCATCGCGTCGGTCACGGCTTTCCAGGCTTCAAACCCGGCCGAGAGCGACTTTAGCGGGACATCGTTTTCAAAGGCACAGTCCGACCACGCGCCTGCGGCGGCAAAGGACATGGCACCGGCCAAGAGGATTGTTTTGAGTTTCATGCGTTTCTCCCTGTCAGGATCGGTCCGTCGTCGACGTCCGGACCGGTTGTGTGCCCGGTTGGGCTGTTGTGGGGCTATGCCCCGATCCGCGCACCGCTTTCAGCTTCAAAGAGGTGACAGATGTCTTTCGGCACCGAGAACGAGACGCTTTCGCCGATCTCGGCGCGGAATGCTTTGTCGGCTTTCACGGACACCAGCGCACCACCGACGCGGACCGAGATCATGGTCGCGTCACCCAGCAGTTCGAGCGTGTAGATCGGAGCCGTAATTTCGCCCTGTCCTTCGGCAAGGCCCGCGTCTTCGGCCCGGAAACCCAAGGTCAGGGGGCCATCGGGGGCATCGACCGGAATCTGGACGTTCTCGGCGCGGAACACACCGCCCGACACCTCTCCGTCCATGAGGTTCATCGCAGGCGAGCCGATAAAGCTGGCGACAAATGTATTGGCAGGCCGGTCGTAAATCTCGGTCGGGCTGCCGACCTGCTGAACTACGCCCTGTTTCATGACGACAACGCGGTCAGCCAGCGTCATCGCCTCGATCTGGTCGTGGGTCACATAGATCGTCGTCACCGCCAGTTCATGGCTGAGGTTCTTGATCTGCGCCCGCGTCGACACCCGCAGCTTGGCGTCCAGATTGGACAGCGGTTCATCCATCAGGAACACGTTCGGCTCGCGCACGATGGCGCGGGCCAACGCCACGCGCTGACGCTGTCCACCAGACAGTTCGGCAGGTTTGCGATGCAGGAAGTCATCCAATTCCACCATCGCGCTGGCCTGGCGAACTTTTTCGTCATGGGTCGAGGGATCAATCCCGCGCACTTTCAGAGGAAAGCGGATGTTTTCATAGACGTTCATGTTCGGATACAGAGCGTAGCTTTGGAACACCATCGCCACGTCCCGATCCTTGGGCTCAAGATCGTTGACGACTCTGCCATCAACCAGAATTTCACCCTCGGTCACGTCTTCAAGCCCGGCAATCATCCTCATCGTCGTGGTTTTGCCACAGCCCGACGGCCCCAGCAGAACCAGAAACTCACGATCCGCAATTGTCAGGTCGAAATTATGAACCCCAACGAACGAGCCCCAGCGCTTGCCGACGTTGCGCAATTGAATTTCCGCCATGATGCCCCCTGCAAGGATTCGTTTTGCATACGTTTGCAAAACTGTAATATGCACTTATCAATTCTGGCAAGACATTTTTGCATACGTATGCAAGAATGCGCGGAACACCCGACTCACAACGGCTGTAAACCAACCGTAAAACTTGATCGCAATGGTAAATACCGTGACCTTTCAGACAGAAAAAAGCCTTGTCTCTGCATTTCACAACGCGCTGGAAACCGCGACACAGGAAGAAACCTCAAATGTCCTGAGCCAATTCTGCGCCCCTGATTTGCTGTGGCGCGGCTTTCATCCCTTCAACCAGATCATCGGTGCCAACCAAGTTGCCCGGTATTTCTGGCAACCGTTGAAAAGCAGCCTGACACGGCTGCAAAACCGCATAGATATCCTATTTGCAGGGCAAAACTCGCTGCGGGACGATGCGGATGTCTGGGTTGTATCCATGGGGCATCTGATGGGGTTGTTCGACCAGCCGTGGCTGGGCATCCGCCCCACTGGCAAGTTGGCTTTCCTGCGCTATTGCGCATTTTACAAAATTGTCGGTGACAGGATTGTCGAAACGGCAATGTATTTTGATATACCGCATCTGATGGTTCAGGCCGGACAGAACCCCTTTCCACCACAAACGGCGGCGCATCTGGTTCAGCCCGGACCAATGACCCATGACGGTCTGCTATGGAACAAACAACCTGTCGACGAGGGCGAAAAGACCTTAGCAGTCATCAACGCAATGATATCGGATCTCGGCCAATGGGACAGCGGGTTATCTATTGAGGATGAACTGGCCCGAGCCTGGCATGATGACATGATCTGGTGGGGCCCAGAGGGGATTGGCGCGACCTACTCAATCGACCGATACGCAAGGCAACATTCGGGCCCCTTCCGGGCCACTTTCACAGACCGGACAAAAACCAGCCATATCTGCCGTTTGGCCGAGGGGCACTATGGCGGCTTTTTTGGTTGGCCCAATTTCACTGCAATTCCTTCGGGTGGGTTTATGGGGATGCCAGCCACCAGAAAACCCGGTGAGTTCAGGGTGATTGATATCTATCGCCGCGCAGGCGACAAGCTGGCCGAGAATTGGATTTTCATCGACTTGCTGCATTTCTGGAAAGGGCAAGGGGTAGACATTCTGGGCCGCACCACAGGAATCGAAACACCATGAGAATAGATGCGCACCACCATCTGTGGGACCTTACGGCCGTAACCTATCCCTGGCTCATGGAAAAAGGTGCCGTCCGCTTTTTCGGCGACCCAGCCTCGATTCAACGGGACTATCTGTTGCCGGAGTTTCGCGCAGATGCCCAGGCTCAAGGCTTCACCGCATCGGTTCACGTTCAGGTCGGCGCAGCCGATCCTTGGGCCGAGGCGCAATGGGTGCAGTCAGTGGCCGATCAGTCCCCGGATTGGCCGTTGGTTCAGATTGCTTTCTGCGACCTGACTGCTGGTGATTTGAGCGAACAGCTTGACCGCCTCCAAACGTTGCCGTCTGTGCGCGGCGTGCGTCAAATCATTGGCCGCGCCCCGGGAGAGGATGCAAAAACGGGCACGAATGCGCTGCTTCAGGACCCAAGGTTCCTGTCTGGCCTGAGGCAACTGGGCGAGCGCGGTTTGTCCTTTGATCTTCAACTGTTGCCCGAGCTGATGAAACAAACCGCAAGTGTGCTTGCGAAGGCCCCGGATACGCAGATCGCGCTCTGCCATGCTGGCTCGCCCCATGACCGGTCCGCAACGGGGATACAGAAATGGGCGGACGCGCTGACGGCACTGTCGAACCTGCCACAGGTCTATTGTAAGCTTTCTGGCCTCGGGATGTTTGACCACAACTGGAGCGCAGAAAGCGTCTCCCACATCGTTTCGACCTGCTTGTCAAAATTCGGCGCAGATCGTTGCATGTTCGGATCAAATTTTCCGGTTGATAGCCTTTCGTCTACTTACGAAGAGCTTGCTCATCGATATCAACTCCTTATCCCGAGGGAGAACCACACCGACGTTTTCTGCAACTCATCAAGGCACTTTTACTACATCGATTAGGGTAGGACGCACGCGAACTAAAAGGCTACCGCGTAGTTTCAAGAGTGTCAGCTTTGCAGCCGCAGCGAATGGCCGCTTTCCGCCCATTGAGGAGGATGCTGCGCCAAGAAGCAAGGTCCAGTTGGGGCTCAGAGCAGCCGTTCGCTGCGTTCAGACTTAGTGACCGCTCTGCGGACTTTGCAGCCATCCGCATTCTTAATTCAAAGGACCGCAGTCAGCCCAAACCGGACATCCATCGTCGGGCTTTGCAAACTCCCAAATGAGGTAAAAACCTGCCTCTTAACACTTGGTGCCCAATATCTGGTTCCTGCTTCTCGCGATGCTGCCAAAATTAAGTCAGCGCTGAATCAAAGCTCTTCTTCGACGAGAGAAAACAATTCGATTGGACGCGCAAGTCCACGAACTTCTTGAAACCCACAAGGGGAAAACAGATCAGGGGAGACTTCGGCAATCGCAGATGTTGCCAGCACTCTCCGGCCAATAGATTTAGTCAGCCCCTCAATTCGACTCGCAACGTTCACTGCACCTCCGAGAACCGTGAAATCAAGTCGACCAGGGCTGCCGATGTTGCCATAGCTGACTTGTCCAACATTGATCCCGATCCCAACGTCCAAAGACGGCTTTTTCGCTTCAGCGCGGCGACGGTTGAGGACCGTCAAACCGGCCAATACACTTTGTGCGGCTTGCGCAGCCTTTCGGCATCGGTCGGCGTGATCAGCCTGAGTTGCGATGGTGAAGATCGAGAGAATTCCATCACCCATGAACTTGAGAACATCGCCACCGTTATCTTCCACAGACTGAACAACCAGATCAAAGTAGCCGCTCAGCGCGTCAAACACATCGGCCTCGGGTGCGGCTTCTGAAAGCGCCGTGAACCCTCGTAAATCAGAAAACATGACCACCGCATCAAGGGTCGTTCGTTCGCCTCGCTTGATCCGCCCGCTCCATACGGCGTCGGAGGGCCCATCGCCAAGATATGTTCGCAATAGACCCTTGGCTGACTTGCGCATCGTGACAGGTTCCAAAGCGGAAGACAAAGCAGGCAGCGCTGCCTCAATCAATTCCAGATGTTGCGGTGAAAAGCCGTCTGGTTCCTGCGTGACAAATGTGCAGCCGTGCAGAGATCCGTCGCCATAATACATCAGAGTTGCATAGTAATCTGTGCCACCGAGCTCAGCGAACTCTAGATACGATAAATGCTCAGTCTTTGGATCCAGTTGTCGCAGGCTTTTGTGAAGCGGCTTTCTGTGCTCCAGAATGTACTCAAACGAGCTACCAACATACCCTTCCGTCAACATCGTTTCATGAGTTACGTCGTAGCTGTCGGTCCCATCAGGTGTCCAAACGACCCCCCATGCAATGAGTAGCGGATTGGCGAAGCGCTGACCGATATTGACCCGCCAGAGCGGTACACCTTCCTCAATTAAGGACGAGCAGAAATGCGAAACTACTTTAACAGGGTCGCCTGAGCGGCGTCCTTCGGTAATCATCCAGTCGGTTAGTTGTGCTACGGAGGCCATGTTCTCAAACTAGCTGCTTAGACAAGATGATAAAGAACCTTGTCTTTGCTTTGTTTGCCTTAATCCAAGCAGTTTCTCAACGACCTTAACCGCATACGGCAGAGCGAAGCGCTAGGGTGCAACGACCGAAAGACCGTTGCTTCAGTCTTCAATTATCTGACGACTTTTTCTCATCGTAGTCCCTAAGAAGGGCATGTGTGAATTGTACAAACAGCGTGATGAAGACCCCGACGCCTACGAAAATATACAACACGGTAAAGAGTTTTCCTGTGTCGGTTACGGGCGTTAGGTCACTGAGGCCAACCGTAGAAATAGTAGTTGCACTGAAGTACAGCGCGTCCACCCAAGACCACCCCTCGACGCTGACATAAAACAAAGTTCCGGAAAGCAACAAGAGTATTGCAAGGGTAAGCGCTCCGCGGAATCTAGGGCTACTCCACGAGCGGACAATCGCTTTTAAGAGCCTGTAGAAATTCAAAAAAAATGAAAACATTCCGCCGTCCAATCCATAGTTCTGTTTGGCAAATCGTTGAGGTGCCATTGCAATCCGTCAAGGGAACTCTGCTACATCGGAGCCGAGATTCGTATTAATCGGTTTTCGGCAGAACTAAAAAGACAACCGGTCAAATGGGTACAGCACGCTCAATTTGCTCTGATGGTAAAATTCCATATATGCTTTTGTACAGGCTCCCAAATCGTCCCAAATCGGTGAATCCGTGAGCGAGCGCCACTTGCTTCACCATGGGTTTTTGCTGAGACGCCTGAACAAGTTCATCATGGACATTGGCCAGTCTTTGAAGAGCAAAAAATCGTGCTGGTGTTTCACCCGTTACGTCGCGAAATGCTGAGATCAATGTTGGCGCGCTTACCGCGGTTACTCGACACAGATCTGCCACTGATGGCCTTTTTGACAAGGCGGAAGAATAGTACTCTCGTGCTTTTGAGACCAAACCCACTTTTTGAGACCAAGTCGCTTTGCGTGCATTCCCACTATTCAGAGATAAGGCAAAGAAGATCGCAAGCGTCCTTGCAAGACGCGCCTCCAAATCACTCTGGGTATATTGACCATCGGCTTGGTTCATTATGCAGCTAAGTGTTCGCACCAAAGCTGCGTGAAAATCAGAAGACAGTTTCACGATAACCGTTGGTCCGCGAAAATCCGATGTATTTCTGCCGGAAAAAAGTTGAACCTCTTTGAGAAATCGTTGCAAGGGCACACGACCACATAACGAAGTTCGATTGCGCGCGACTACCTCGGTTTCCGATGCAGTGAAATTGAAGAAAACGGAGTTTTCTTTCAAAGGAACGCCACTTACCGTCCATAACTCTGAAGCGCAGATTGGTACAGTGAAATTAGCGAAGCTTTCACTTTGTGCGGTTCTCACCAATGCATTGGGCTTGAAGCGGATACTAGACAAACGGGAAAGCCCTAAACGAGCTGTGAAAATTGCGCCTTCGTCAGCCCCCTTTCCCAACTGTATCACATCGCCATCGAAAACCTCTCCTGTCATTGCTTCACGTACGGTTGCCGCAAAAAGCTCCGGTTTGCCTTCGCCAAGTTCCTTAAAAAAGTTCATATCGATTTTCCTCGGAGAGTTGGCTACCTTCGTTAAAATTAAACAATCGAATGCTTTGATATTCCTAGGGTGAAAGATATGCGCAAAAATCAATTGTCAACGCTCTGCTTGGTAATCTCAAGCATGCTGGCAACGCTGGCGAGCGCTCAAGAGGATTCTACAAGAACTCTCATAACGAATGTTCATGTTTTTGACGGGGTAAACGAAGCACGCATCGAGAATGCTAACGTTTTGATCGAAGATAATCTCATAACCGCTGTTTCTTCCGACCCAATCGAAGCCGAGAACGCGGTGGTGATTGACGGTGGCGGTCGCACGATGATCCCAGGATTGATCGATGTCCATTGGCACACGACGTATGCCTACACCCCTGCATCCGTTCTAATGTTGAATCAAGGCGACATGTCGGAAGTGGCCATTCGCAGTATGAAGGGGGCTGAAGAGACTTTAATGCGTGGATTTACCACCGTTAGAGACCCTGGCGGAAATCCGTTTACGATCAAGAAACTGATTGACGCTGGTGAATACCCCGGTCACCGCATTTTGCCCTCCGGACCATTCATGAGCCAAACGTCAGGCCATGCCGACTTTCACACGCTGCTTGAAAACCCAAGAAACTCCAACTCTGAACTGAGTTATTGGGAAAAAAATATGATGGCGATGATTTCTGATGGCGTACCGGAAGTCAGAAAGAGAACCAGAGAAATCCTCAAGTTTGGTGCTACTCAGGTCAAAATCACGACTGGTGGTGGTGTCTCTTCCCAATACGATCCGCTGGATGTGAGCGAGTATTCGGTCGACGAAATTCGTGCGGTAGTCGAAGAGGCAACGAACTTTAACACCTATGTTTTGGCGCATGTGATGACAGACAGAGGTATCCGTACCTCAATAGAAAACGGCGTGATGAGCATTGAGCACGGCTTCTTCGCATCAAGAGAAACACTGGAATTGATGAAGGAAAAAGGCGCTTGGCTCAGTCCTCAGGCGATGTTTGAGGCCGATATGGTTTGGGATAGCCCAGTTAGTGCCAAAAAGTGGAAACAGGTGACTGATGCTGTAGACGCGCTGTACCCAATGGCCGTCGAAATTGGCGTGAATCTCGCCTTTGGCACCGATCAACTCATGGATCCATCAAAGGCGTATCAACAGAGCGAATATCTTGTGAGGTTGGGAACTTGGATGACGCCTTATCAAGCGCTCAAGATAGCGACCTCTGAAAATGCCCGCCTAATGGAAATGAGTGGCCCTCGTCATCCCTACCAAGACGGTCCACTCGGAGTTATCAGAGATGGCGCATACGCTGATCTGATCCTCGTGGACGGCAACCCGCTTGAAAACTTGGAGCTTGTAGGGGACCCACAAGAAAACTTCGACCTGATTATGAAGGACGGAGTCATCTATAAAAACGAGCTTTGAACTGTGTTTCGCTTAGAGCCCAAGTGTCCATAAATGTCTTAAGCTGGCAGGTGATGACGCATTGACCAACATCCAAGTGGCCATACGGTTGAAAAGGATAAGTCATGAAGATTTGGAGAATAGTCTGTGTTGCCTCTTTGATTTCAACGTCGTTGTCCGCAGAAATCGCTGAGTTAGACTGGAACCAATTGATTGATGAAGAATCTCAGGAATACGTAGATCCTTTCAAAGAACTGACACCTGACCAGCTTAGTGGTCTTGTTGAAGTCGTCCGACTAAAGCTCAGACTGGATAGTGGAGCCCATTCCGAAGATGTCCGCAAAAGTCTTGAAGCGAAAATTCTGGAAAATGAGACGCCGCTGCAAAAGGCTGGGATCGACGTTGATTGGTTGATTGAACAACGATGGGTCGTTGCAGAGCGACGAAAGAAAGCCGCCACGGCTGGTAATCCAGAAATTGACGGAAAAGTCGTAAAGCTGGCGGGCTATGCGATACCCGCACCACCGGATCCTGATGGTACAAACGTCGCTTACTTGGTTCCGGAGAGAGGTATGTGCAGCCATACGCCTCCACCGAACCCAAACCAGCTTATTCGTGTTCGATTGCCGGAAGGTTGGTATCCAGAACGCTTTCACGAGCCAGTTCGCCTTACAGGGATAGTTTCTATTTCGCCGTCAGAGAGGACGATGAATTTCGTGGATGGGTTCGTTCCAATGAGAGCAACGTATTCATTTGAAGCTCAGTATGTAGAGGCTGGCGATGATCTCCCAGCTTATGGTTGGAAGTTCACTGACGCGGATGAGGTCAACGATCCAAGCGCCATTGGAAAATTAGGTTCCGGGGCTGCAAAATTTGACGCGTCAAAATTGGCAAGTTTTCGAGCCAAAGCTGCGCGTGAAGCAAATTCGAATTAAAAACCGCCTGTCTTAAGCATATGAAAGCCAGTGTGTTACGTGCCCAGACTGTGGATAAAACAGAATGTCATGCAGTAATACTTAAATGAAATTGCTTAATACGATTATCAATCTGGCGCCCACCAAGCATTGAAGTGCTGCTTGAAGTGGAGACTGTGACTTTGCAAAGTCAGCTTTCTGCGCATCGCTGACATTGGTGCTTTCAGCAACATCGGTTGGTTTGGGCTCTAACCGGTCATTCGCTGCAACTTGCTTAGACGTCTACTTTGCGGACAAAGCGGATGTACAGCATCACCGAAAGGTGGATGATCTCGAGATTGGTTTTAAGAATTTGAAAGAGGCAGGTCTAGGCATAGGCAAAAGCAAGCAAAACTCCTGCCCCGCCCAAGCAAAGTTCTTCTGACAAGACGCTTGAAAGATCCGCGTTTTGTAGCGCCGGATCGCTATTCAGCTCCCCGCCCGCCCAGAACTGATCTCTTCAGATGATCGCCAGCAGAATCTTAGTAAAGACCCGCGACCTTTGCCCTCAGTTTTATAAGTGATGCAACAGTGTCGATTGTGGGTGTTGCGATCCCGGTCAGTTGCCCCAATTCCTGTACTGAAGTGACCAAGGCATCAATTTCCATAGGTCGATTCAGCTCCAAATCCTGCCACATCGAGGTCTTGTGTGCTCCGACAGCCGCTCCTCCGTCAATGCGCTTTTCGACATCAATCGGGAACCTAACCCCCAGTTTTTCACCGATTTCCTGAGCCTCTAGCATCATTCCACGTGCCACGGAGCGTGAACCTTCATCAGTACACAAGACATCAAGTGTTGAGTGGGTAAGTGCGGAAATCGGGTTGAACGACAAGTTGCCCCATAGCTTCAGCCAAATTTCGTCCCGTATTCTTGGTCTTACGGGCGCGCGCAACCCGGCGGTGGACAATGCAGCCGAAAGGTTGGAGGCACGGTCTGATTTAGTGCCATCGGGCTCACCCAAAGAAAAACGATTGCCTTCGACATGCTTGATCGATCCCGGAGCAATGACTTCCGCGGCCGGGTAAACAACACACCCAAGCACACGATCCGGTCCGAAACCGTTCCATTGCGCGTCTCCCGGGTCTACAGATGACAATCTCGTCCCCTCGAAGGGACCGCCCAGCTTGTGGAAATACCACCAGGGTACCCCGTTCACTCCGCTCACTATTGTAGTTTCATCCCCAATCAGTGGCTGGATCGAGTCCACAACTGCTGGAACGGAATGCGCTTTCAGTGTGATAAAGACATAGTCTTGGGGGCCGAGATCGGCGGCATTGTCCGAGGCGCGTATTGGCACATTGATTGGGTCCTGCCCATCCTCTTGGAGAGTCAGCCCTTTTTCTTGCATTGCAGCCAGATGTGGGCCACGTGCAACGACACTGACGTCGACGTCAGTCTGCGCGAGCTTCGCGGCAACGTAACCTCCGATAGCTCCGGCACCAAAGATGCAAACTTTCATGTGTCTAAGCCTTTGCCAGTCCCAATTTAGCGGCCAGCCCAATCCTTTGTATCTTACCAGTCGCACCTTTTGGTATCTCTTCGAGAATAACCACTGAAGTCGGCACCTTGAATTTTGCGAGCCGTGCGCCAACAAAATCCCGGACGTCCTGACCTGCAATCGTCGCTCCTTCTGAGAGCACCACCGCCGCCGCTATATCTTCGCCCAGTTTCTCGTGGGGAACGGCAAAACAAACTGCCTGAGCAACGTCCGGATGGCTTAGAAGCACGGCGTCAACTTCAAGTGGACTGATTTTTTCTCCACCGCGGTTGATAAGCTCCTTAAGGCGTCCAGTCAGTCGCAGATAATCCTCTTCGTCGAACGACCCTTGATCACCGGTGCGAAACCAGAGTTTTCCATCCGCTTCAAAGAAATTGTCTGCATTTGCCTGCGGGTTGCTCTCATACCCAGGGGTCACGTTCGGACCGCTGATAACGATTTCTCCGACATCCCGCGAAGCGATCAATACATTTTCCGTTTCGTCTGCAATTCTGACTTCAGGGCCCGCTGCTACTCCGACGTATCCGGGCTTTTGCTTTTGTGGAGGAAGCGGATTGCAACACATTTGATGCGTGGCCTCAGTCATACCGTAGGCCTCGATGACAGGCGCATTGAATGTCGCCACCAACTCTTCCATGACCGGCGCGGGCAACGACGCGGAAGACGACCGCAAGAAACGCAAGCGCGATTGCTCAATGACTGATTGGTTTCGGGCGGCTCGGGCGAGAATAGCTTGGTGCATTGTCGGAACCGCCGTGTACCATGTCGGATCAACCTCAGCGACCTGTGAAAAAAAGCTAAGAGCGTTGAACCCAGGGGCGCAGCTAATTTGCGATCCGGCGCCTAAAGAAGCCGCGACTGCTGCAATCAGCCCATGGATATGGAACAGCGGCATGATGCTTAGACAACGATCATCGATTGTAAGTTTCAAAGACGAAGCCACATTTCTTGCGGACGCGTAGATATTAGCCTGCGTCAGGGGAACGATCTTGGGACGCGACGTTGTTCCTGACGTGTGGAGGATCAGGGCAACGTCATCTTCGCCCGGTGCGGATGTGTCAGCCTTGCCAATCGGGTCACAGGGTAAAATGGAAAACTGCCCCGCTGGATGTGAACTGTCGCAAGACGCCCTCAGGATAGCGATGCCAAGGTCCCTCGCCGCCTTTACGGCAGGACCATTTTCGTTTTCGCTTGCAAGTAGAGCCTTGGCTTTCAGGTCTTTGAGGTAAAATACATATTCTTCGATAGTATAAGAAGGGTTTAAAGGCGCCGTCGTCGCCACTTGGGCGACGGATATGAATGCCGTCGCCATCTCTGGTCCGTTAGGCAACACAATTGCCACCCTGTCGCCGCGCCCTATTCCGATCTGATGCAGATCCTCTTTGACCTTCGCGCAATGCTCGCGCAAACCAAGGTAGCTCAACCAAGGCTGGCCAGGAGCGCCAATGGCATTTGCCGTGTCTGCATGGTGTGCAATCAATTCAGCGACTAAATGGGGCATCTGATATCCGTTTACACAAGCATCGGTTTCTTTCGCAATGTTAGGTCGTCGCAGCAGGTTCTAAGTCACGCGTACGTTCAGGCTGCCCAGCTTGTCGACGGCCAAGACCATAACATCCCCTCGGTTGACGGGACCAACACCAGAAGGTGTCCCTGAAAGGATAACGTCCCCGGCCGCAAGCTCGAAGTAGTCGCTCAGATACGAGATCATCTCGGGGACTTTCCAAATCATCTGGTTCAAGTCGCCTTCTTGCCGAACTTCACCATTCACCGTCAGAGTAATCGGACCTCTGTCGAGATGCCCGACCTCTGATGCCTTGTGAATTGGTCCGCATGGCGCCGAGCGCTCAAACGCTTTCCCAATTTCCCACGGGCGGCCCATCTTTTTCATCTGCCCTTGCAGGTCGCGACGGGTCATATCAAGCGAAAGGCCGTACCCAAAGACATGATCCAATGCATCGTCCACCGAGATATTCGTGCCGCCGGACTTGAGCGCAACAAGCATTTCTGCTTCGTGGTGCACGTCGGAACTGTGCGGAGGGTACGGGAATTCCCCCGAAGGGTCCAAATTGTTTGGGTTCTTTTGAAAGAAAAATGGAGGTTCCCGGTTCGGGTCATGGCCCATTTCAATTGCATGCGCCGCGTAGTTTCGTCCAATGCAGTAGACACGCCGGACCGGGAACGTGCCGCCCCCCGATACGGGTATGACATGCACCTGCGGCGCGGGAATTACATGATCGGACATCGCTTTCCTCCTGAACGCTTGACTGCCAAAGATCGGATTTTCAAACAGACAGACACCTTCCGATCGATGCCACGCCACATTCAAACGGACGCGGCGGCTTACCAAGTCATCGCCAAAATTCAGGCTGTTTTGCAAGACCAACGGCTACAATCTGCCCCGACCATTTCCCGAATTGGTTGGGCGCCAGCGCTACTTCAGCTGTCGGACTGGATGCTCGTAGGCAGCACCCGCGAATAAACCGATTTCAGGTGATCCACCATGGCACTGGCCGCAAGCTCACAGTCGCCCTTTGCTATGGCAGACACGATCACATCATGTTCGCTAAAGCTGGAATAGTCTTCTGCGGGCTTTAAATTTTCGCGTGGCTGCCCCCAAACAATCGATCTTCGAACCGAATTCAAAGTCTCAAAGAAGTATAAAAAGAGCTGGTTACGAGTGGAGCGGGCTATAGCGTAATGCAAATTATTGTCCCAAGCTTCGTACGTGCGCCAATCCTCTGCGGTACGACATTTGTCCGCGCATAGCCTCATTTGCTCACGATCGGAACGTGTGGAATGGAGCGCTGCGAGGCGGCTAAGCTGCGGCTCGATCGTAAATCTAACGGATACAACCTGCTCAGGTTTAATTTG
Organism: Ruegeria sp. HKCCD7251; assembly: GCF_013031165.1. Lineage (NCBI taxonomy): Bacteria > Pseudomonadati > Pseudomonadota > Alphaproteobacteria > Rhodobacterales > Roseobacteraceae > Ruegeria > Ruegeria sp. HKCCD7251. The sequence goes on from NZ_WPZC01000007.1 coordinate 123,932, forward strand.
GTTGCCCAAATAAGTTACATCGGTGAGGTTGAGAACCGGCCTGGATCCAACAAATGTTCCCCGCCCCACATGACGCCAGATCAGCCCCTGGGCCTCAAGCTCTGCCAACGCTCTTCGCAACTGATTGCGAGTGGTCCCAAGTTTTGAACACAGCTCACGTTCAGGTGGGAGCCTGTCGTTATGCCTGTATCCGGCATTGTTAATCAGGTCGCGTACGCGGTGCGCGAGTTCGGTTGGTGCACTCATATCGTCACCCAATTTAGCGATTGGTTGATTGATTGAAACGCCAAGTCGGAAAAAACTCAAGGGCGAGAAGAACGCAAGAAACGAGTCGCCGGACAGGATCCGTGACCACGTCTTGACACAAGCACGAGGGAGGAGTGCCGAGTGCGGTTAGCAACTGTTTCCGTAGAGGGCCACGCCGTTTGCGTGGCAATACTAAACGATGGCGGCAAGTTGGACGTTTTGCGCGCAGCGCAAGTGCTTGGCGAAGCGCTGGACGCAGGTTCAATGCAGCATCTGATCGCAGGCGGAAAAGAAACGCTTGGCGTTTTGAAAACCCTCGTTTCATCGGCCGAAACGGGTAATCTAAACGACGCACTGGTCCCGGATGACGTGCCGTTTCTGGCACCAATTCCTTCCCCGCGTAAGAACGTTTTCTGTGTCGGGCGCAATTATGCTGAACACATCGCCGAGGGCGAACGTGCCCAAAACCAAAAAATTGGAGTAACAGAGCATCCGGTCTTCTTCACAAAACCGCCGACATCGATTGTGGCGCCAGAGGCAGACATTCTGATATTCCCCTCGGTCTCACAAGCCATTGACTATGAAGTTGAACTGGCAGTTGTGATTGGAAAACCGGGGCGAAACATAGCCAAGGCTGACGCATACGACCATGTATACGGCTATACGATCCTCAATGACATCACCGCACGCGACATTCAACGCCGACATGGTGGGCAGTATTTCAAAGGCAAAGGTTTAGATGGGTCTTGCCCATTGGGCCCCTTCATAGTGACCGCTGATACAATCAGCGATCCGCACGCTCTATCAATCGGATTAACAGTCAACGGCGAACAGCGCCAAAACGGATCGACGTCGGACATGATTTTCGACATTCCAACGCTGATCGCATCCCTTTCAGAAGGTATGACCCTGGAACCTGGCGACGTAATCGCGACCGGAACACCGTCTGGTGTCGGATACGCCATGGACCCACCACAGTTCCTGAAAGACGGGGACACTGTGGTTTGTGAAATTTCAGAAATCGGCATGCTCAGGAATACCGTGCGCGTCGTTTAAGTGGCTCCTGCATAGCTGAATCTGCAGGTTGCCAACCATGCAAGGGAGGAAGACTAAAATGATGAACAGAAGGACTTTCACAGCGTCCTTGCTTTCGGCGGTTCCGGTAGCAGGAGCACTAGGAACACAGGGCTTTGCGCAGGACTTGCGTAAAATTACCTTCGTGCAGCCAAGCCCTTCGGCAATCAATTCATTTCCGGTTTTTGTCGCCATCGGCGAAGGTTATTTCGCTGATGAAGGGTTGGATGTGACCGTCGAGGCGATCAACGGCTCAGGAGCCGTGCTTCAAGCATTGTCCGCCGGACAGGCTCACTTCGGTCGCCCCGGTCCTGGCCCCTTAATTGCCGCACGGTCGCGGGATGTAGATGCCGTACACATCTACAACGTTGCGGCACGCAGCAACTTTGGCATAGCCGTGCCAGAAGACTCTGACATCCAAAGTGTTGAAGAGCTTCGAGGTAAAGTTATCGGAACAGGTACGGCCGATGGCGCAGAAGTCGGCTTTGCACGTAACGTGATGACCGGAGCAGGCATGAAAGAGGGTGAAGACTTTACCTTCCTTACCGTCGGCGACGGTGGCCCGGCGACCGCGGCTTTCCTAAACGGCGAAATCGACGCTTACTCTGCTTCGACGGCTGACACGGCAATTCTGAACCAGCGCGGAATGGCGGTGCGTGACATCACGCCTGCGGAGTTCGGGCGTTTCTTCGGTAACGGCATCGCCACAATGGCTGACACAATCGCCAACGACCGTGAATTGGTCGAAGCTTGGAGCCGCGCGTTCGCACGTGGTCATGCATTTGCACTGGATGATGCCAACCGTGAAGCTGTTTTGAAGCATTTGGCGGATGGCAACCCGCAGGAAGGCGAGGACAAGGAGTTCCAGTCAGCACTGTTCGATGCCGTACGCTCGAAAACTATCGCGGCGGATCCGAGCAATGGCCTGGGATGGTACCCCGCCGAAGTTTGGCAGGAATGGCAAGACGCACTTGTTGCAGGGGGCGAAATCCCAGGGCCGCTGGATGACCTGAGCGCTGCTTGGACCAACGAGTTTGCTGCCATCGGCAACGCGGCTGTCAGCAAATGAACGCTGTAGTCACACATGAGTTTTCCGGCGCGCCTTTGGGCACGCCGGTCTATGAGTTGACCCATGTAAGCAAGACCTATGCACGCAATCTTGTTGTCGCTCTCGAGGACATCAATCTGACGCTTCGGAAAGGAAGCTTCACATCTGTCATCGGGTCCAGCGGGTGCGGCAAGTCAACTCTACTAAAGATCATGGCGGGTCTGATCCCGCCCACCAAAGGGCGTGTAATCCTTCAGGGGCAACCAGTCACTGGGACCCGCCGGGACATCGGTATGATGTTTCAGCAAGCGACGCTTTTCCCCTGGAAAACAGCGGTGGAAAACATCGTCTTGCCAATTGAGATCCGCGATGGAAAAGCGGCGGCCAAGCAAGCTATGGCCAAGGCGCATGAACTTTTGGACATCGTAGGTTTGCAAGGGTTCGAAAACGTATATCCGAACGAATTGTCAGGCGGTATGGCACAACGCGCTTCGATCTGCCGAATGCTGATCACGGAACCAGCCGTGCTATTGATGGACGAACCGTTCAGCGCGCTCGACGAGTTGTCACGCGACATGATGAACATGGAATTGCAGCGGATTTGCAGGGAACAGGATGCGACTGCTTTTCTTGTGACGCACTCAATTCAGGAAGCTGTTATTTTGTCTGACGAAATTGTCGTCTTGAAACCGCGCCCAGGCAGGATTGCTGAAATCGTTGAGGTCGACCTGCCACGCCCACGAACACTCGACATGATGACGACACCCAAATTCGGCGCTATCGTAGACTACATTCGCAGCCTCCTTGATAAGGGAGAAGAAATGTGAGCGAAGTTCAGAATTACTCACCTTCCGTAAAAGACGCTGCCCCCTCAGAAGACACTGTATGGGAGCAGAAGGTTCACTTTATCGACTCGGTTCCTCGCTGGCTGGCGATGACCTTTGTCTTCGTGGTTTTTGTCGGAACTTGGCAAATTGTGACCAGCCTTAGGCTGGTCTCTCCGATCATTCTACCGACGCCGATGGAGACCCTCAAAGATATGATCTTCGTGGGGCAAAACCTTTTGACCGGCGGCTACATGCTTGGGGCACTGTGGATTACCATCAAAGAGGTCATCTATGGTTTTGCGCTGGCAATCGCGATCGGATTTTCGCTGGGTGTTTTGGTTGGCGAAACAGCCTTTGGCGAGAAGGCAGTAATGCCCTATTTGGTTTCTATCGATACGATGCCGAAAGTCGCGTTCGCTCCTCTTTTTGTGGCTTGGTTGGGTTTCGGCATTGAATCCAAGGTGGCACTTGCGGCCTTTATCGCGACGTTTCCAATCGTGGTTGGGACTGCGGCCGGACTTCACGCCGCCGACGAAAACGCGCGCATGTTGTTCAAGACGATGGGCGCCAGCCGGATGCAGACATTGATCAAGATGAAACTGCCAACCGGTCTGCCGCAGATATTCACCGGCCTCAAAATCGGAGCAGTTGGTGTTATGGCAGGCGCGATCACAGGAGAGTTCCTGGGGGGCGGTAAGGGATTTGGTGAGTTGATCCGTGTTGCGGCATCGCAGCTCAATACTCCGCGCGTGTTCTCCTTGATCCTGTACCTAAGTCTCGTTGGTCTCGCTGTATTTGCGACGGTGGTTTGGACACAGCGAAAACTGGTGTTCTGGCACAAAGAGCAGGTTGGCAGAGATGACTTCTGAGCCAGTGAAAATAAACTGCCAGACCTTGCGTGAATTTGTGGCGAGCGCGCTCGAAACTCGAGGTGTTCCAAAAGCGGATGCAGATCAGGTGGCCTCGACGATGGTTGAGGCCGACATATTCGGATATGGCACCCATGGAGTCTTTCGCTTGCGCCAGTATCTTGCCCGATTGGCCGGAGGCGGGTGCAACGCCAAACCAAACGTTACCGTCATACATCAGTCTGTCGCGACCGCGTTGATTGACGGCGATGACGGACTTGGGCATTTGGCTATGTCGGCGGCGCGAGATCTTGCGATAGAAAAGGCGAAAGAGGCAGGTATCGGATGGGTCGGTGTTCGGCGCGGCAATCATGCTGGACCTTTGGCACTTTATGTGCGCCCACAAGCCGAAGCTGGAATGCTTGGCATGGCCGCAGCGGTGGGCAGTGCTAACCACGTTCCGCCCTATGGCGGAAGCGACTTGCTTCTTGGCACCAATCCTATCGCTTTCTCTGCACCTGCCGATGGCCCCGACCCGTTTGTGTTTGATATGGCGACGACAGTTGCCGCGATGGGTAAGATCAAGACCCTGTTGCAGCAAGGCGAACCTATGCCCGAAGGTTGGATGGTTGGGCGTGATGGCAATCCGTTAACGGACCCTGCCCGCAAATCAGAAGGGTTTCTTTTGCCGATCGGAGGTCCGAAGGGTTTCGGCCTTTCCGTGGCCATAGGGTTGATGGCCGGAGTCTTGAACGGCGCTGCCTTCGGCTCTGACGTAGTCAACTTCACATCAGACACAACCTCACCCACGAACACAGGGCAATTCGTAATGGCGCTTGATCCGGCGGCCTTTGGAATGGAAAAAGACTTTGCTTCGAATGCAGCCCGCGTCTTCTCTGAAATGCGCGCATCCGCCCCCCTGCCCGGTCATGACCCGGTACGCCTGCCCGGAGACGGAAAAACGGCTGCAGCTGAGGCCCGTCGCAAAGACGGTGTAAGCCTCAACCCCGCTCTTTGCCGAGACCTCAACAATCTCGCCCTGGACTGTGGACTGACTCCCCCGTTTCCTGATGTTAGCACTGACTAGCGGCATATCTGAGGGAAGCCGGACTGCACTTTTGACCAGAGTTTAGCGAGGCGTCACTTCTGGCTTCAGCGCTTTTACAAGCGCCGAAAGTTTGTTCATCATGTGAAGTTTCATTGCCTTACCAAGCCCATCTGCATCTCGGGCCTTGAGCAACTCCATCATGGTTTCATGTTCGTCAATTGCCTGTGCCCAACGCTCGTCCGACAAGTTGGCCAAAAAACGTGCACGGCGGACCCGCGCGGCCAAAAGCTTATGGTGGTTTTCCAGTATGTCGTTTCGCGCGCCATTTATAAGTGCCTGATGGATGTCTTGATTGGCTTTAAAGTACGCCTGTCGATCACGCGCTTCGTACGCGCTCAGCATATCCTTGTGGCTACTTTCAATCCGTTGAATTTCCGCAACGTCCATTTGCTGACACGCTAGTTCCCCCGCCAGTTGCTCAAGCGCTGCGAGCACTGGAAACGTGTTTTCCAATTCTTCCCTCGTAACACTCGCGACACGGGCACCCCGGTTGGCTTGAAGCACCACAAAGCCTTCGGATGCAAGAACCTTTAGGGCCTCTCGCAATGGTGTCCGGGAAACACCCAATGAGTCGCAAAGCTGTTTCTCGGGCACTTTCTCACCCGGCTTCAAAACGTCTTCGACGACAAGATTGCGCAAGCGTTCGACCAACTCTTCATGTAGGGTCGGGCGATTAATGCTATCCGTCAGGTTCATATCCACATCCTAATATTCAAGGACCATATCCAGCAGGCGCGCGACGTGCATCGCTTGGCGCTGCGTACCTTCGGCGATTTGGTGGCGGCATGATGTTCCATCCGCCACAACAATTGCATCCGCAGGCGCCGCCTCCAAAGCTGGAAACAGGTCGAGTTCCGCCATCTTGATCGAGACATCAATAGTGCCGGGCGCGTATCCAAACGCCCCGGCCATACCACAACAACTGCTTTCGATCATGTGAACCTGTGATGCGGGAATACGCTTAAGTAAGTTGAGCATCGGTGTAACGGCATCGTGTGCTTTCTGGTGGCAATGACCATGCACATAAATGGGGCGATCTACCGATTTGAGAGGCAGATCCGGCTGTTTGGCCAGAAACTCCTCAAAGGTATGAGAGGCTTTGGATAGCAACTCCGCATCCCGCCCCGGACAAAGAGCCAAATACTCGTCCCGGAATGTGAGGATAGAAGAAGGTTCGAGACCGACTACCGGTATGCCCTGTGCAGCTGCTTCTCGCGTCGCGTCAATCACACGCTGTGCCTCGTGACGCGCCTCTTCCACGCAACCCTCAGCCAAAAGAGTGCGCCCGCAATCCAGCGGCCTTCCTGTTTGGTCATCTCTTGCTATGGCAACCCGAAGCCCTAGCGCACGCAGAACCCGGACAGCGGCGCGCAGATTGTCTGGCTCGAAATATCGGTTGAACACATCGGCAAACAGAAGCACCTGCGGATCTGTGTCTTGGGCCTCGACATCCCGGAATGGGTCGGAGGACCACACTGGCAGGTCACGTCGCGCCGAAATTCCAGTTGGTTTCTCCAACAGCGTACGCAAGGGCCCAATTTTGTTTCGAGCATTCAATAACCACGCGACTTTTGCAGCTTTTGGCGCATATCTCGGCAGATAAGCTATTAATTTATCAGCCAATGTCAGCCCGTCTTTTTTGCGCTTTGCTGAAAGTACTTCGATCTTCATGCGGGCCATATCGACGCCAGTCGGGCATTCACGCGCACAAGCCTTGCAAGACACGCAGTATTCCATCGTGTCCTGCATTGCGTCTGAAGTTAAACCACCAGGCAACTGCCCGCTGATGGCAAAACGCAACGTGTTTGCCCGCCCACGTGTGGCATCACGCTCGTTTCTCGTCGCACGGAAGGAAGGACACATTACTCCGCCCTTGAGCTTGCGACACGCACCGTTGTTGTTGCACATCTCGACGGCACCCTGAAATCCTCCTCCGGCACCCGGCCAAGCGGACCAGTCCAACGCCGTTTCGAATTCAGGAACTGAGTAGTCCGGGCTGTAGCGGAATAGGCGGCGATCATCCATGGCAGGCGCGTGCACGATTTTGCCGGGGTTCATTAGCCCGGCAGGGTCAAACCGGGCCTTAACCTGTTCAAACGCGGAAACGATACGAGGGCCGAACATCTTTTCATGAAACTCTGATCGCACGATCCCATCACCGTGTTCGCCTGAATGAGACCCTTTGTATCTCTTGACTAGATCAAAGGTCTCTTCGGCAATCGCCCTCATTGTCCGGACGTCTTTGTCCTGCCGCATGTTCAGGACAGGACGAACATGGAGACACCCGACTGAGGCATGCGCGTACCATGTCCCTTTTGTGCCGTGCCGGGTAAAAATTTCGGTCAGGCCAGCGGTATAATCGGCGAGATCAGGCAACGGGACGGCGCAATCTTCCACAAAAGAGATCGGCTTGCCGGCCTCCTTCATCGACATCATAACGTTCAACCCGGATTTTCGGTATTCGGCGATCGAGTTTTGCAGTTTGGTATCAGTAACTGATACAACCCCGCCCCAGCGGTTTTCAGTCCCACTGAAATCAAACCCAAGATCTCCCATCAGTTGCGATAGCTCGACCAGCTTTGCAGCATTGGCGTCAGCGCTACCCTCAGCAAATTCCACTAACAACAACGCTTCAGGGCTGCCTTCTACAAACGCCTCAATCGTACTGCGGAACAATGGGATATCTCTCCCCAACGCAATCATGGTGTCGTCGATCAATTCTACCGCCTGCGGCTTGAGCGTCACGAGGTGCTGTGTTGCCTCCATCGCAGCACGGAACGTCGGGAAATGACACACGCCGACAACTTTCTCGCCCGGCAAGTGAGCAAGGTTCAGTTCCAATTCAGCGAAATAGGCCAGAGTGCCTTCTGACCCCACCAGCAAATGAGACATGTTGACGTCGTTGCCGACAAGCGCATCGATGTTATACCCGCCCACACGACGCTGGAGATTGGGAAACCGGGCGTCAATTTCCGCAGCCTCGCGACGCCCCAGAGCACGCATGTCCCCAACAAGATCGGCATAATCGCCAGATGCCGTCGTATCGGCGCTGAACCGTGCTTCCATACCATCGCTGAGGACTGCACTTATTGCACGGACGTTATCGCGCATGATCCCGTAGCGCAGGGATTTTCCACCAGAAGAGTTGTTGGCGGCCATTCCTCCAAGCGTGCAACGCGACGCGGTTGAGGGGTCTACGGGAAACCATAAGCCATATTGCTTTAGTGACTGGTTCAACTGATCCAGAACAACGCCGGGCTGAACACGCGCGACACGGTTCTCAACGTCCACGTCAAGAACACGATTCAAGTGCTTGGTGTTGTCTAAGACAACGCTTTGATTGACCGTTTGCCCACATTGCGATGTGCCGCCGCCGCGCGGAAGAACGGAGCATCCTTCGTCGCGCGCTACAGACATCACGGCCTGCACGTCCTCTTTGTTTCGGGGAATGACCACGGCGTCCGGCATCATCTGATAGATCGAAGCGTCAGTCGAGTATCGTGCGCGTGATGCCGGGTCAGCCATCACCTCGCCTTGGACGTCAGACATCAGTCGGCGATGCAACGATCCATTCTCAAGCATCGGGTTCGCCTTCCCTTCCCAACTAGCCAATTAGAAGCTTCACTTCACCGTTGACTGAATAATGAATTCATAATTAACTTTTGCCAATAGGTAATTGCGCCACTGTTTCGGCGCCAGCGGAAGGATCAATTCAGATGCGCCAGGCGGGCAGACATTTTTTGCAAATCCCAGGGCCAAGTGCCGTGCCGGAACGCATCCTGAAGGCCATAAGCATGCAGACCATCGATCACCGGGGGCCAGATTTTGCAGAAGTAGGCCACAAAGCCCTCGCTGGGATGAAAACAATTTTTAAGACAGAACAAAACGTCTTTATCTACCCTTCATCCGGTACAGGCGCGTGGGAAGCTGCGCTTGTGAACACAGTGTCGCCGGGCGGAAATGTTCTCATGTACGAAACAGGACATTTCGCATTCATGTGGTGCAACTTGGCTGAAAAAATAGGGTTACAGCCAGAGTTGATTGAAGGGGATTGGCGTGGCGGTGCGGACCCCAATCAGATAGAAGACCGCTTGCGCGCGGACAGTCAGCACGAGATCAAGGCGGTATGCGTCGTCCACAATGAAACTTCTACCGGGTCAGTCTCGCCTATTGAGGAAGTGCGCAGGGCAATAGACACGGCGAAACACCCTGCCCTTCTTTTAGTTGATTCAATCTCTGGCCTTGCATCGATCGATCTTAGGTTCGACGAATGGGGCGTAGATGTCTGTGTCTCCGGTTCGCAAAAAGGGATGATGCTACCGCCGGGTCTCAGCTTCAACGCTGTGAGCGATCGTGCTCTGGAACATTCAAAATCCGTGACCATGCCACGCAGCTATTGGAATTGGCAGGATATGGTCGAGCCGAACCAGAAAGGGTTCTTCCCTTATACCCCTGGCACCAATCTTATCTATGGATTGAATGAGGCCATCGATATGTTGCACGAGGAGGGGCTGGAGAACGTATTCGCTCGTCATGCCCGCCACGGAGCCGCGACTCGAGCTGCCGTGCAAGCATGGGGGCTTGAGGTATTGTGTGCCCGCCAAGGTCAGGAGTCAGGCGTACTGACCGCTGTCAAAGTGCCTGAGGGACATTCTGCTGATGCCTTTCGTGCAACTGCGCTGGAGCACTATGATATCTCACTCGGAAATGGTCTATCCAAAGTAGCCGACAAGGTATTCCGAATAGGTCACTTGGGCGATTTCAACGACCTGATGTTGATGGGCACACTCTCAGGCGTAGAAATGGGACTCGCCAAAAGTGGCGTGCCGCACACTACAGGCGGTACTCAGGCTGCATTGGAGTATCTCAAGGCCGCGTAACGCCGGACAGAGTCTCCAAAAACTCAACCAGGTCTGCAATCTCCTGCTCGGATAAATTCAGTTCAGAGAGTATGGCTTCGCCATCGGCGTGAAGCCTTTCTATATCAATTTCGTTATAGTGTCGGACCACGGCGTCCAGATCATCCAGGCTGCCGTCATGCATGTAGGGGGCGGTTTCGGCCACACCTCGAAGGCTGGGCGTACGAAAGGTTCCAAAATCGGAATGGCTCCTTCGTACATTTCGGACCGCCCACGCGCCTTTCTTTTCCGGATCGTCAGTCCAGTCTCCGTCCAATGTGTAAGGGCTGGAGAGCAAGAAGTTCAGCCCTCCGAACCGGCCATCGTCGACTTCGGTTTCACTCAGAAAATATGGCACGCCCGCGTCGTGGAATTCGTTGTTGGAAAATCTCGGGCCATTATGGCAGAACGCGCAATTCCCGCGCCCCAAGAAGAGCTGAAGCCCTCGCTGGGCAGCTTCGGGGTAGTTCGCAGCCTCTGCCAGATCGCTGCGCTCCAACGCGTCGCGAAAATCGTCAAATTGTGTCCGCTCGGTTACCAGCGTTTCCAGATAAGCTGATAGGGCTTTGGCAATGTTTACCAAGACCTGCTCTGTGTCTTGGCTTTGAACATCGCCAAAAATGACCTCAAAATCTTCAATGTACGTATTCTCGGAAATGGCTCTCATTAGGCTTTCTTTGCTGTGCGCCATCTCTTGTTCTTCAATGATCGGATGCAAGCTGGCAGCCCACAGATTATCGCTCTTTCCGCCCCACCCGTACCATCGCAGACCTGCCAGATTTCGCAGTGATGGCGTATTCCGATCCAAAATCACGCGACCGAATGTTCGTGCCTCGGAGTTGGTGAGTGCCTGCTCGGGGTCGTGACAACTTGCACAGGCAAATGCACCATCAATCGACAGCACGGGATCGTTGAACAAGGCCGCGCCGAGCGCAATCGCTCTGGAGTCACCTGAAACTCGATTGCTGGGGTCTGGCTGGTATGTTGGTGGCCACGGCCCGAAGGAAAGCGTTTGCTGTATTTCATCTTCGGACAACAGAACGTCTGAGTGCACCGCGACCGGAAGCGACACTAGCACGGCTGCGGCCCAGAGCTTCATTTTAGCGAAATCTCTGACGTGTAGGACACCGATCGCCCACGGAACTCAACGTCGGTCTGCAACTCCCACAGACCCGGCATGTGAAACAGCAAACCATCGACCCGGAACAGTCCGTCACCCAGTGCCGAAACTTCGGGAGCGTAGTTCAATCCGTGCTGGTGCGCGGGCATGAATGCATCAACACGCACCTCTTGAACCGTGGCTTCAGAGCAGACTGAAATCTGAATTGAAAACGGTTGGGCCAACGGAATTTCACCGACATCCACATAAACTTCAGGTGCATTTGGGGCTTGCGAACCCATGCGTTGCCCCACAGCGTCACAAGCAATTTCTGCGCCAGGGGAAGCAATAAGCCAGACAACCCAGCGGATCATTCTGATGCCAGCAAACGTTCTGCGTTGGCATACGCGATGTTGTCTGCAATCCGATCCGGCAGCAGATCCAGCCATTCGCGCGAAAAATCTGCATGCGGGCCGACGTAATACCAGCGCTCCGGCGCAAATGTATCGGTACCGACCATAAACCGATCAGGATGCGCTTCGAACGCAGCTTGCCAATCCGGATCGACACGGCCCCGCGAGACCATGTCGGAACGGAACGCCAGATCGGCCCAAAGCCGGGGATACGCATTTAAAGCGTCGACAACCTTTCCCGGATCGTCAAAGCCAGAATGTGCCCACAATACCCGAGCCTCCGGCCAGGTTTCGAAGATCAGGTCAACCGCGTCGCGATCACCGTGGTGGTGCAGAATCAGGTTCCTTTCTTTCGCCAGCGCGATCATATGTTGGATAACTGGCGTTTTTATATCGTCGCCATATGCGTGAAACTCTCCGATGGCTTCGTATTCGTTCTTGGCCAGATTTGCTTCCAGATAATCGATGACAGTTTCATCGTGCATCCAGGTGTTGATTTCACCTCGGCGACGATAAGGGCGAAGTGCCGGAACAACGATGTCCGGGGCTGCCGCCAATAACAGTTGAGTTCCATTGTCGTCCGAGCTGGAAACCAGTGCTTTCCTCACGCCTGCGTCTTGAAGGATTTTGGCCACTTGCTCTGGTGGAACCAGCTTTACGGCATCATGGCTGTAATGAATATGCGCATCGAAGATTGGTCGCTCGTCAGCGATCGCCGCGCCGCAGAACAGCGCGGCACCTATGATGAAGGTATGTCTCAGCACCTCAAACATCCTCAACAACTATCAGGATTTTGCAAGCCTCACGTCGAAAGTCACGTGTAAGAAGGGTTCGGTAATCTTTCCAGAAAGCTCCATTCCTTCGGGAAATTCCGAAGCTGGTCGTTCCACATAGGTCATCACCAGGTCGTCCCGAACGCCAAACACTGTATCCTGATCCAAATAAGGATCGTCGTCGGGGAAAATCTCAGTGACCAAAGAACGGTAGCCAGGAGCTTTGACGATATAGTGCAGGTGCGAAGGTCGCCAGGGATGGCGGCCGCAGGCGCGCAGGATATCCCCGACAGGCCCATCTGACGGTACCGTGTATTCAACTGGCTTGACGGTCGTGAATGCATACTTACCGTCGTCACCAGTGGTCATCAGACCATGGAAAGAATACGTATCCTGTTCTTCATCCTGACTGGCATAAAGGCCATTCGGGGCCGTTTGCCAGATATCAAGCTCGGCCCCGGCAATCGGATTGCCTTCGGCATCGCGTATGACGCCCTCTGCAAGCAGCACCGGCCCGCCGTAGTCGCGTTTCATGTCGCCACCGATAGGCAAAGCAGGCGCGCCAGAGACGTGAAACGGGCCCAAAACGGAAGAGCTGGTCGCATCCGGGCTGGAATGCAGCATATCCACCAAAGAAGACAGGCCCAGGACGTCCGAGGCAAGCACAAACTCGTGCCGGTCCTCGGTTTCCACAGCGGCACAGCCCTCGAGAAACGCAATCCCAGCTCGCCATTCTTCATGCGTCAGGTTGGTTTCTCGGGCAAAGTCATGCAGGTGCTTGACCAGAGACCCCATGATTTCTCGCATCCTCGGATCGGTGTCCTTGGACAAGTATCCCATGAACACGTCGGTGATATTGTCTTTGGTGACAGAGCGCATCTGGGTCTCCTTAAATCAGGGCAAGGCTGAGGATCGGGAATTCGATCAGAATGAACAGGACGATCAGCATAACAAACGCAAAGGGCAGCGCGCCCATGAACACGTCCTTGAGTGATATCCGGTCATCGTTAATCGTGGATTTGATAACAAAGCAGGAAATACCCAGAGGTGGCGTCAAAAGCCCGATCTCAGCGCCGACAACGGTGATGATGCCAAACCAGATCAGGGACATATCAAGGGCTTCGGCCATGGGTAAGAACAGCGGGACGACAATCAGAATGATTGATGCCGTGTCCAGCAATGTTCCCAGAAACAACATCAGCAGGACGTAGAGCAGCATGATCGTCCAGAAGGACGCCGAATTCCCCGCAAGCAAGTCCTGTAATTGATTGGGCAACCCGGCCAGCCCCAGCATCCGGCTATAGATCGAAGCCGCAGTGATCAGGAACAGGATCGCCGCGGTAATGTGGCCGGTTTCCAGCAGGGCGTCCCAGAAGGCTCTGGGTGTCATGGATTTGCGCGCCACAGCGATGATAAGCGCAACCAGCGCTCCGGCTGCACCGGCCTCGACCGCGGTTAGCCACCCTGTGTAAATCCCGCCGAGCACGACTGTGATAATGAACAGTGTCGGCAGGGTTTTCGACGCGACCTCACGGCCGGACATCCATTCGGTGTCTTCCACGACCCGACCGCCGACAAAAGCTGGCGTAAAACGGCCCATAACCCAGATCGCGGCGACGTAGGCAATGGCCAGCATGATCCCCGGAATAACGCCTGCCAGGAACATATCGCCCACGGATTGTTCGGCGACAAAGGAATAGATGATCAGCATGGCCGAAGGCGGGATGATCATACCCAAGACCGAAGACCCGGCGACCACCCCAACAGCAAAGCGCGGGTTGTAAGCCTGCGCCATCATCTGAGGAACCGAGACTTTGGTGAACACGGAAGCGGAGGCTATTGAAGACCCGGTTACGGCTGCAAAGACGGCGTTGGCTCCGACGGTTGCCATGCCGATGCCGCCTTTGACCTTGCGAAACCGCATGGTCATGACTTCGTAGATGTCCTTGCCCAACCCGGCCTTCGAGACAATGAGACCCATAAAGGTGAACAGCGGAATGGTCGCGAAGCTGTACTCCATCGCACTGTCGCCAACCGCCACTTTCAGCAGGTTGAGCGCCAGCGTGAAATTGTCCCGCATCAACCAGATCGACACGAACGAGACGACGCCAAGCGCAATCGGAATGTAAACGCCCGCGTAAATCAGAAAGACTATGGCAACGACCGAGATCAGGCCAATCTCAATCGGCGTCATTCTGCGGCCTCGTCATGCTCTGGGGTGCGAATAAGTTGCGGGCGGTCCTGCGCCGTGACGACCTTGAGCAGGAAGATCACGCAGGCAAGCGCAGTACCGCACGCGATGCCCAATTTGACCGGCCACCAGGGTAATGTGAAAAGACCGGGCACTCCGAAATAGTCCTGCGTCTCCCACATATGAAGAAATTCCGGGAAGGTCACATAGGCAATCAATCCCATGAAGATCGCCGAGATCGCATTGATGATCCGCCTGAGGTTGGCCGTCAGGCCGGGGCGACGATGGTGCATCAGGTTCAGGAACCCATCTGACCGTGTCAGCCGGTCCACCCTGACCACGTCGGCCAACTGCAGGAAAACGATCATCACGACCGAGAATTGCACCATCTCGTAGGTTCCGCGCAGTGGGGCCGAAAACAGGCCCCGCGCAATGACGTCAACATTCAGAATGACCACCAACGCTAGGACGACAAGCGTACCCAATGCGTTGGCGGCGATAGCAAGCGAATTGGCGACCCGCGACAGGACGGCAACTGCGGTCTTCAGCATGTCTGGCCCCTTTCTCGGGTCGCCGAACGATTATTCGGCCGTCCAGTCCCGCACACCAGTGAAACCAGCATCCTGAAGTTTGCCTAGATAAGCGGCCAGCATATCTGTGCCCTGCTCGCCGTTCTCATTCAGCGTTGCAGCCCATTCCTGCGCAACATTGGGCATCGCATTTGCCCACGCAGCGCGGTCTTCGTCCGAGATTTCAATGATCGATCCGCCAGCTTCTACAAATGCATCTCGCGACGCAGCGGCTCGATCCATTGCAATACCTGCCACGTGGTCACGGTAGTCGATAGCCACGGCCTGTAGTACTTCTTTGACCTCATCGGGCAGACTCGCCCAGTAGTCGGCATTGACGGTGACTGTTTTTGTATTCACCGCACCAAGGTCTGCCTTCAACATGTAAGGGGCCACTTCGACGATTTTGAACGTCTTGGAAGCTTCCGGCCAAATCATTACGCAATCGACAAGGCCGGTTTGAACCATGTTGTAGAAATCAGTGAGGCCTCCGCGTACGCCCGCCGCGTCCTTGATACCCTCGAGATAGCGCAGGTTCAGACCAGCACCCGCGATCTTGCGTCCTTCAAGGTCTGCAACTTTCTCGACCGGCTCTGAGCAAAACATCTGATAGGTGTCGAGCACAACGCCTGTCGCCAGATAGACTTGATTTTGCGCAGCGAACTCATTCTGCATCGCCGGATATTCTCGCGCGATCTCGTCGACCGCCTTGGCCACTGCGCGAGCATCCGACGCGACGAATGGTGTCGAGCCCGAGATCCCCTGGCTGGGCAGCTTGGACGAATGGAAGATGGTTGTGACGATACCAATGTCGCCCAAACCCAACTGTACGCCTTCCAGAACACCTTTGGGTTTTACAATAGAACCGCCATAGTTCTCCTGCCAGTTCATCTTGTAATTACCGGACTCGGCCAGCCGCTTGTCCACTTCTGGAATAAAGAAGTTGGTGAATTCCTTCACCCATAAGGCCCGATCTGGGTACCCATCAATTACAACAGCTGAAATGGTCTCTTCTGCCGCGAGGGGCATCGCCATGACGCTTGCCAGAGCAGCGCCCAATAGGCTGCGTTTGGTCCAGTTTTTCATTTCTCTCCTCCCAGAAAGACAGGTCATTTCTTTATTTGTTTGTTTTGACCCAGTTGACGGTCAGGTCCGTGCCTGCCGCTTCAAACAGTTTTGCGATGGCGCAATACTTGGCTGTCTCCTCGCCCACGCGCGTCAGTTCCTCCTGACTGGCGGGCGTCTCACAATTCACGGTGAGTTCAATTTCCGGAAACGGAACATCGATCTCCTCCTCCATCAGCACCCCACGCCGGTCCAACCTGCATTTCGCGTCGATTGTCACAGTGCCGAGGTCAACTCCCAACCGATGTGCGTTCTTGTGCCCGATGACATTCGTACAGGCGATCAGGGCTGCCATTGCGGTCTCGGTCGGAGACGGACCAAGATTTGTCCCGCCGCGTTCGACGGGTTCATCGACAACAACATCAAGATCGCGAATTGGTATTTCTGTCCGCGCATGAGTCGGACACTGAGCTGTCGTGCGGTAAGTCACGACCGGTTTCACTTTCATAGCCACAGCGTCACCTCCTCATGCATACGAGCAAACTTTTTCGAATGGAAAACGTGGAAGCTTCTGGAACAATCCGGTCTCGTCCGCGTAGCCCAGATTGCAAAGAAAATTGGACTTGAGCGTCGTGCCCGCGAAGAACTCCTCATCGACGATCTTGTTCGAAAAACCTGACATGGCGCCGACGTCCAACCCGACCGCCCGGGCCGCAATCATGAAGTAAGCGCCCTGAAGCGTGCCATTTCGAAAGGCCGTGTCTGCCACGTAGTCGGGCTTGTTTTCGAACAATGGCCGACGGTCTTCGTGCGGGAAAAGAAAGGGCAGTTCCTTCCAGAAGTCCATGTCATAGGCAATGATCGCCGTGACCGGAGCATCCATCATCTTTGGCACATTCTTCGGCTTTAAAGACTTTGCAAGCCGCTCTTTTCCTTCGGGACTTTTCACGAAAACGAAGCGCGCGGGCAACGTATTCATGCTGGTCGCGCCGTTGATCGTGATGTCGTAAATCTCTTCAAGCAACGCGTCGGAAACCGGCTTGTTTGTCCACGCATAGTGCGACCGGGACTCGCGCAGAATCAAGGCGATTGCGTCATCCGACAGACGAGGAATGCGCGCGCGCAGTTCGCGATGATTTTGCTGCGCCTTGGCGCGAAGTGCCTCCAGCTCTGCCCCGGTCGGTGCGCTCATTCTGCTGCCACCTTTGACCTATTGTCTTTTTCGTCCACGATCGGGCTGGAACAGACGCCGATACCTTCGATCTCGACCTCAACGGTTTCTCCCGGCTTCAACCAGCGAGGGTCGGGTTTTTTGGCGTGGCCCACGCCCGGCGGTGTTCCCAATGCAACCAGATCTCCCGGTTCCAGGGTCATGAATTCCGAAATTGTCGCGATCACCTGGCGGACACCCCAGATCATGTTGGCGGTGTTCGAACTTTGCAGGATTTCGTCCCCCACGCGGCTTTCGATCTTGAGGCCCGAAGCGCCTTCGGGCAACTCATCCTGAGTCACGGTGAAAGGACCAATCGCACCGGTGTCGTCGAAGTTCTTGCCCGGTGTCCACTGCACGGTTTTACGCTGATAGTCCCGCAGCGAACCATCGTTGAAAACGGTATAACCAAACACATGATCCAGCGCCTTTTCTTCCGAGATATGGCGACCGCGTTTCCCAACGATCAGCATCAATTCCGCTTCATAATCGAAATGCTCGGAAGCCGCCGGTCGCACCATGGGTTTGCCTGCCGCCATGATTGAGTTCTTTCCGCGCATGAACAGCGTGGGGTACTCGGGAACGTCGTATCCACCTTCTTTGATATGGTCGGTATAGTTCAATCCCATGCAAACAATGGTGCCGGGGGCGGTAACGGGCAATGCCGGAGTGATGGAAGACACGGGCACACTGTCTGCCGCGTCAATTTTGCTGGCAAGTGAGTCGGCCAGTTCAGGCTTGGCTATCAAACCCATCAAATCCGAACCGACAGCAGGGTCCAAAGCCGTTAGATTCACTGCGTTTTCGCCGTCTACAGCAAAAACCGCTGTGCCTTCCGAAGTCTCTCCCACCAGGTATTTCATTTTCACCATCCATGTCAGTTCGCTTGATTTTTGCCGACTATTTTGTCATATGTCAAATAATATCGATTTTATTGGAGGGCGCAGATGGTTGCCTGGGCAGACTACAAATCAGAAGCACAGAGCCGCGGCGCACTTGCTTTGGAGCTTTACGTTGCACACAGCACGCCTGCCAAAGCGCCCGAAGACGTGAAGGCATCACTTCCTGATCACCTGGCATATCAGGCGCAGCTTGAACGTTCGGGTCAGCTGGCTTTTGCCGGACCAATGTCGGATGAAACCGGTGAGCATATGCAGGAAATGGGCCTGATCATCTACCGCGCCGACAGTCTCGAAGCCGCCCGAAAGCTGGCAGAGGATGACCCGATGCACAAAAGCGGGGCGCGCAGCTTTGTACTTCGGCGATGGATGATAAACGAAGGCTCATTGAACATCTCGATCGGACTATCGACTGGAATGAGCGCTCTCAGCTAAGAGCCCCAGAAGATTGCGCCACGAAGAAGGGAAAGCCAGATATGGACGCCATGCTTGATACCGAGGGCAAAGAGACTTCCGCCACTCATGGTGCGTATCGAAGGCTGCGCGAAATGATTCTGACTGGCGAGCTGCCACCCGGTCAAAAGCTCAAGATCGAGCAGCTCCGCGGGCTACTGGACACTGGCGCAAGCCCAGTTCGCGAAGCCCTAAGCCTTTTGACCTCGGATATGCTGGTGGAACGAATTGACCAGCGTGGCTTCAGGGCGGCGCCAGTCAGCAAATCCAACTTCGAGGAAATACTGTTGCTCCGATGCAACCTCGAGGAAACAGCGCTGCGCGCTTCCATCGCTAATGCAGATGGAGCTTGGGAGGACAGGCTTGTTTTGCGGCATCACCATATGAAAAAGGCCAGTCAAAAAAGTGCACCAGACTTCGAAGACGCCCACAAAGTGTTTCATATGGCCTTGTTGGAAAATGCAAAACTGCCGTTGCTGCTACGGTATTGCTCGCAGCTTTATGACCTCAACATTCGCTATCGTTATCTGGCGGCGGGAGGGCCCAGTTACAAAAAGCGCGATATCGCTGCCGAACACCAGCAAATCCTGGATGCCGCACTCGACCACGATGCAGACAGCGCGACCCGGCACTTGCTCAACCACTACCGCCGAACGGGTGAGTACCTGAGCAGTCAGATGGAGTCCTGAAATGCAGCGGAACTGGTTTCTGGGCGATCTGCTGAATCAGCTGTTCGATCGTCCCGGCAAAAAGCGCGGCAACGATGACTATCGATCCATTGCAGAGCTTTGTGAGGCCTTGTTGTCCGCCGAAGGCGAAGTATCGGGCTTCACCCTCGCCTCCACAATTCTTGATCGGTACCAGACCTTAGAAGACCCCGAGAAATTGGAGTTTTTTGCCTATTTGAATGACCAGCTTGAGCTGGACGCGGATCAGCTTGCCGAAGTGGCTAGCCTCTATGCCAACGACAGAAGTGTCAATTTATATCAGAAGCTTAGCGAATTCGCGGAACCCAAACGGCAAGAGTTGTTGCGCCGATTGAACCAACCATCCGGCGCGACACAAGAACTCGTAGCAATGCGCGTTGACCTATTGCGCTTTCTTAAATCCAACCCCGAGCTCAAACGAACAGATATTGATTTCGTTCATTTGCTGAGAAGTTGGTTCAATCGGGGCTTTCTTGTCCTCAAACAAATCAGTTGGGATACCCCTGCCCGCGTTTTGGACAAGATCGTTGCCTACGAAGCGGTCCATCAAATCAACGATCTGGATGATCTGCGACGCAGGCTCTACCCGCCGGATCGTCGTTGCTTTTCATTCTTCCATCCTTCGATGCCAGATGAGCCGCTGATTTTTGTCGAAGTTGCTCTGACGGCTGAAGTTCCAGACGCAATCGATGCGCTTTTGTCCGAAGATCGGGAACCGATCGAACCCGAACAAGCGAAAGTCGCGGCGTTCTACTCTATCTCGAATTGCCAGAAAGGTTTAACCGGTATCAGCTTTGGCAATCTGTTGATCAAACAGGTTGTAACTGAGCTGTCGCGAGAACTTGAGGGGCTTGATACATTTGTGACCTTGTCGCCGATACCGGGATTGAACCGTTGGCTAGAAGGCGAAACAGACAATCCTGAGCACGGCCACGTCGCCGAGGCCGTACTTGCGGCAACAACCTCGCCGCAAGATTTGCGCGCAATGGCCGCCCGGTACCTGTTGTTCGCCAAGCGCGAGGATGGGATGCCGTTGGATCCCGTGGCCCGCTTTCACCTCGGAAACGGTGCCGAGTTGCACGAGTTGCACGCCGAAGCCGATTTGTCACCGAAAGGACGATCACAATCCGGCGGTGCGATGGTGAACTACCTGTACGATTTAAACAAAACAGAACGTCATCACGAAGAGTTCGCGACACATTCGACGATCGAAGCCTCGCGTTCTGTTCGCGCGGCCTCAACCGCTGCGCTTGCGACCAAGCCAAGGGAAAATACCGCGTGACCAACACTCTATACGACAGCCTGTTTGCCCGGCATGAGGGCAACGAGGCTCCGTTCCTGCAACTCGACGATGATCAGGTTGTGTCCTATGACGCGTTTTTGAAGCGCACCGCGCAGGTCGCGCATGTTTTGCAAAACAACGGCGTTTCACCAGGCGATCGCATCGTTGTGCAAGCGCCCAAGTTGGCCGATACGATTGCACTCTACGCCGCTTCGGTACAGGCAGGTGCAGTCTATCTGCCGCTCAACACTGCCTACACATTGGCAGAGTTGGACTATTTCATCTCTGATGCCCAACCTTCGATGATCGTTTGCGATAGCAGAGACGAAATTGAAGTCGGAAAATTGGCGGCTCGGTCTGGGGCGAAGCTGCTGACCTTGGGCGGCGAAAATCCAAGCTTGAGCCGCGAAGCGGACGCACAGCCTTGTGTATTCGAAACTGTGGATCGCGCGCCGGACGACCTCGCGGCGCTTCTTTACACATCAGGTACCACGGGCCGGTCCAAGGGCGCGATGCTCAGCCACCGAAACCTGCTGTCCAATGCCCAAGCCCTTGTGGATTTGTGGGGTATCACCGACGCTGATCGCTTGATTCACGCGTTGC
This sequence comes from Ruegeria sp. HKCCD7251, assembly GCF_013031165.1. Classification (NCBI taxonomy): domain Bacteria; kingdom Pseudomonadati; phylum Pseudomonadota; class Alphaproteobacteria; order Rhodobacterales; family Roseobacteraceae; genus Ruegeria; species Ruegeria sp. HKCCD7251. The sequence goes on from NZ_WPZC01000007.1 coordinate 145,245, forward strand.
CCATCTTTCACACGCACGGGCTTTTCGTGGCGATGAATACGTCACTACTCGCCGGTGCCAGAGTTCGCCTTATGCAAAAGTTCGACCTCGGCGCCATCCTGGATGAATTGCCCAAGTCAACCCTTTTGATGGGGGTTCCCACTTTCTATACCAGACTGTTGGCAGACGACCGGTTCACAAAAGAGATCACAGGGAACATGCGCCTGTTCGTCTCGGGCTCTGCCCCCCTGCTTGCCGAAACCCATCAGGCATTCGAAACGCGCACCGGCCACCGAATACTTGAGCGCTATGGCATGACCGAGACAAACATGAACACCTCTAACCCCTATAGTGGCGATCGTCGCGCGGGAACCGTTGGCATGGCACTGCCCGGCATCGAGGTGATCGTGACACATACGAAAACCGGAGAACCACTTCCCCCGGGCGAAGTTGGAATGATCGAAGTCCGCGGCCCCAACGTGTTCAAAGGCTATTGGCAGATGCCCGAGAAAACCGCCGAAGAGTTACGAGAGAACGGGTTCTTCATCACCGGGGACTTGGGCCAATTCAGCGAGGACAGCTATCTATCGATTGTGGGGCGGTCGAAAGACTTGATCATTACCGGGGGTTACAACGTGTATCCCAAAGAAATTGAAGAGATACTGAACGACATCGACGGTGTTCTGGAATCGGCGGTTTTCGGCGTCCCCGACAACGATTTTGGCGAAGCAATCATCGCCGCTCTGGTTATTGAGCCAAACGTAAAACTTGAAGCGGATCAGATTGCTGAGACCATCAGGGACAAGCTGTCGCGCTTCAAACATCCGCGCCGCTACGAATTCGTCTCGGAATTGCCGCGAAACACTATGGGAAAAGTTCAAAAGAACGTGCTGCGCGAACGGTACGCGGACATGGAACTGTCGCCGGCAGAATCTTAGTAAGCCCATCCAGACGCTCAATCAAATAAAGACTTTCAGATCGGATACTACCCTCCCCTTCAGACTGCCAAACTCATTAGGAGATCCATAATGACCCGCATGACGGCAAAAGACTTCGACCAGGAACTTCTGGACCTGTACGACTTTTACGCGCACGGCAAGATCACCAAGCGCCAATTCCTGGATCGCGCCGGAAAGTTCGCGGTCGGCGGCGTGACAGCGGTTGCGTTGCTGAACATGCTCAGCCCGAATTATGCGATGGCTCAGCAAGTGTCATTCAACGATCCCGATATCCACGCAGACTACATTACCTATCCGTCACCCAATGGAACCGGTGATGTCCGAGGGTATCTTGTCCGGCCCGCTGGCGTTGAAGAGCCCCTACCTGGGGTGCTGGTGATCCACGAAAACCGCGGTTTGAATCCTTACATCGAGGATGTGGCGCGCAGGTTGGCAAAAGCCGGATTTATGGCGCTGGCCCCCGACGGCCTGACATCGGTTGGCGGCTACCCGGGCAACGACGCCGATGGGCGCGAGTTGCAAAAGACAGTGGACCGTGTCGAGTTGATGAACGATTTCTTCAATGGGTTTGAATACCTGTTGAACCGAGATGACAGCACCGGAAAGGTCGGCGCAGTGGGTTTCTGCTATGGCGGCGGTGTAGTCAGTGCAATTGCCGTGGCCTACCCGGAACTGGCCGCAGGCGTGCCGTTCTATGGTCGCCAGCCAGCAGCTGAGGATGTAGCCAAAATTCAAGCGCCGTTACTAATTCAGATGGGAGAGCTTGATGAGCGCATCAACGCAGGTTGGCCGGATTTTGAGGCTGCTCTGCAGGCCAACGACAAAGTATACGAGGCATATATATACAAAAACGCCAACCACGGTTTTCATAACGACAGTACGCCACGCTATGATGAGGAAATGGCAAACCTAGCCTGGGACCGCACAATTGATTGGTTCAACACCTATCTGAAGTAATTGGTACAAGCTACCAAGCCAGTCATGCGTTGATATCTTTTCGTTGAAATCCTCGGCCCATCTTGGCCAAGACCTTAGAAGCTACAGTAACTTGAACTTCGCAGTTAGAGATTCTGCGACAAGGTCTTGGCCCGCAATCCCTACTATTGGATGTTTTTATGGTTTCGAAACCATGGACGGATATTGTCGAAGCGGTTTTAGATGAAGCGATTCATCGATAAGTGTTCAGCTCATCTGCGGGTTAAACGCACTATCACTTTTATGCCGCTGATATCAGCCATTGATAACGCGTTCGGAGAAAGCAGCTAGGTGACCGAAATGACCTATGTAGTGTTTTTTGATCAATGCCAGGTTTTCGATGGAGGTACCCCTTCCGTTCTCTTCCAATGTCGGCCGGAATTTTAACCACTCACAGCGGACGGGACCGGAATATTTTGGACAACTACGACCGTTTCTATGCGTAGTTAGCCGTTCCTTTGGTTCTCTTCGGCATCCCGAAACCGCCGCGCGAGATAATCCACAAACGCGCGCGTTTTTGGTGCCAGATTCCTCCGTTCGGCAAACATTACGACAATATCCGTGCTGGGAGGTGCATACTCCGGCATGACATGGACAAGTTCGCCAGAGAGAAATTTCCTGTTTGCCATATAGCAGGGCAGCCGTGCGATGCCGATACCAGCCAGAGCGGCTCTAAAGACGACATCGGTGCTGTTCCCCTCAAAGCTGCCCGTTGCTTCAAACTTTTCGCCTGCGTTCGGTTCGATGCTGTTCCAAGCGTTCCGTTGGCTTCTCCCAGCAACTCTCAAGCAATTATGCTCAGCCAGTTCGGCAAAATTCGACGGCGTTCCACAACGCTCAAGGTATTCAGGTGAGGCACATAGCACCCTTCGACTCTGCATAACGCGCCTAATGACCATATCTGGATTCTTCCGTTGTTCCGCAAAGCAGATCGCCGCGTCGAACCCTTCGCTCCGAAGATCAATTTCTCGGTCGGTCAGATTTAAAGACATTTCTACCTCTGGGTTCTCTTTCATGAACTCTGGGAGGGCAGGAATCAGTTGGGACTTACCGAATGCAACAGTGGATGCGATCCTGAGTTCTCCGCGTGGGACACCGTCAAAGCTGTGGATCATCGCTTTAGCTTCATTGAATTTGTCAGCCATCTCTTTGCATTTTTCATAGAAATCTTGGCCTTCCCGCGTTGGAGAGACACCCGTTCTGGTACGATTCAGAAGGCGGTAGTGCACCTGATCTTCAAGTAACCCGATCTGCTTACTTACTGCTGATGGGGTCTGCCCCATTGATCTTGCAGCCGCAGAAATACTGCCCTGCTCGACAACCGTCGCATAGATTAGCATTTGCGCAGAAATGTCCATGTCATAACCTTTGCTGTTCCAATATGGCATGGGGCCTTTGCCAAAATGGCGAGTTGTGAGCGCTACCAAATGCCTTTATCTCTGCATTGCAGCATAAATACTGCATTGCAGCAATGGACGAGGCAATATCATGGCAATTACTCGATCAAACAGCGCGCTGGATGTCGTTTTCGAAGCTGGCCGCACGTTCTTTCATCAAAAGCTGGACACGATACGCAAGGCACAGGCCAAACGCAGGGTTTATCGCGAAACTTATTATGAACTCTCGGTGCTGTCTGACCGTGACTTAATAGATTTGGGCATTCCGCGCAGTAGCATCAAAAGACTTGCTATGGAGGCTGCATATGGCTGCTAACACCCAAACGGCTGGTACAGATCGTGGTCACGCCATTGCCCTATCAATCAGCTTCTTGGCGTGGATCAGATCCACGGCAAAAGCTGCCTTGAAAGCACTGAAATTGGCCCGGATGCTCTCTGCGCTTTCAAATATGAGCGATTACCAACTCTCTCAGATCGGAATTTCGCGATTTGAGATACCGGAATATGCCGGAAAATTGATGGCTGACGAATAGGTAAGCGAGCCCTCAGGTCCAAAAGCTTACACGAAAAATGCTGGTTCTCGCTCCTCCCAGAGTAAGCCAGCATGAGCGGCGGCGAAAAAGCCAACAGGGAGCGCCAACGCACGGGCCAGCATTTTCAACTCCTCCCGAAAGTGCTGGCCCAAACCAACCTGCCAAGCAGGAGCCCCGAAAAATGAGCGATAGGAGAACTTCACAAGATCTGGTCGTCCGTCGTCTCGGTTTCGGCGATCAAGATAACATCTGTGATCATTTTCTGCGGTTAGATGTCCGAACGCGGCGGGCACGGTTTTGTGGAGCCGTCGACGACAATGGTGTCTTGAGTTACGCACAGAATATCCTTCGGTACGACAGTATCGCTTGTGGAGCGTTTGTCTGGGGCCAATTGAGAGGCCTTGTCGAACTGCGCGGCCTCTTTCATTCATGGCCATCAAAGCCAGAGGCTGCACTCTCTGTCGAAGCCGAGTGGCAAGGCATTGGGATTGGCGACGCTTTGTTTCAACTGATGTACGCGATGGCGCAGAACAGAGGCGTCCGGACTATCCAAATGATGTGCCTGAAGGAAAACCGCCACTTGCGCTATCTTGCGGCGAAACATAGTGCGCAGTTTGTAGCTGACGCGGATATTGTTGAAGCAATCATGCACCCCAACTGGCCGACGCCCGCGTCAATTGCCATTGAGATTATCGCTGAAACTAGGGCACACTCACATCTGCTTTTTACTTAGACGACCAATAGCACACTGCGTATTGCGGTCGTTTAATTGGACTTAAGCGAATGACCTTTTCTAATACCTTTATTGTTTCAGTGTTAAAGTTGCCTTTCTTGAGATAATGGCCGTGCGGTGCGCATATTCCACGTTAAACAAAAGTCGGGATTGATCGCCTCAGGCTGTAACACGCAGTGCATCGACAGGAACCAGCGCTCCCTTGGCTTGGATTACGTAGCTGGCCAATTGGCAGCCTAATGATATTCCTGCGCGGAAATCGCTTTTCTCCAAAACGCTGAGCAAAACGCCAGCGTTGAAGCTGTCACCAGCGGCTGTTGTATCAATAGCGGAAGTTTCCGGCTTAGCGGGCACCTCCCCTCTAATATTCCCATCTTGATAAACCACAGAATGCTCGCCGTTCTTTACGACGATCCGCTCCACACCATGTCTTGCATATCGTTCAAGAGTCGCGGTCGGACAGTCGTCATTAAACCACGCGCTTTCATCGTCAAAAGACGGCAACACGATATCCGAGAGTTCAGCAGCGCGCATAATTGAACGCTTCATTTCTTCGGTACTCGACCAAAGTTTGGGTCTGATGTTCGTATCGAAAGCCACGGTTTTCCCTACATCGCGCCCCTTTTGGAGAGCACCAAGTAGGTTTTCACGCGATTGAGGACCAAGAATTCCCAGCGTAATTCCTGAGTAATAGATCAAATCCGCTTTTTCGATAGCACGGTCAAGCGCGTCTGGGTCGTCAGCAAGCCGTCTGGCGGCAGAGCTGTTGCGCCAGTAGGAAAAACTACGCTCGCCGTTGGAAAGGTGGATCATATAGAGACCCACAGTTCCATCCGAGATTTCACAAATGTGAGAGGTATCGATGCCTGTTCTGTCAATAAAGGCTCGCATTTCGCGGGACAGTTTGTCGTCACCAACTGTCGTAAAATAAGCGACCTCTGTATTCGGTGATATTTTCGCTAAATACCAAGCTGTGTTGAACGTATCACCAGCGTACCCGATCTTGAACTCCCCTGGACCGCCTAGGGGAGCAAGTTCCGCCATGCACTCGCCGATTGCTAAGATACGCATGGGTTCTACAAAAAATCGTCACGCCGCGGAGTGAAGCTATCCACGAGCTTTCCTGGTTCCAGGCAAACACATCCGTGGGTTTGATCTGAAGGAATGACAAAACTGTCTCCTGGCCCGAACTCTTGGTCACCTTCGCCCAAAGTGAACCGGAACCGGCCGCTTTCGACATATGTTGACTGGACATGCGGATGGCTGTGCAACGCGCCTATCGCACCTGCTTTGCTGAACCGAAAGGCAACAACCATGAGATTAGGATGATCAGAGAGAACTTGCCGTGTGACATTCTCTCCTGTCGAGACAACTGGAAATTCAGGCAAGGTGTACCTCCGCTACATTATGAGAAAAGCATTCCACCATTCAGATCGACATTAGCTCCTGTAATGAAAGCACTGTCGTCGCAGGCTAGGAATAGGACAAGGTTTGCGACATCCTCAATGGTGCCCTGACGTTTCATTGGCGCAGCGGCTTCAAAGCCGCGACGTCCTGCATCCGGTGTGTGAATGTTATGAAAATCAGTATCAATCATCCCAGGGCAAAGCCCATTGACTCTGATATCCGGGCCTAGCTCTTTGGCCAAACCCCGCGTCAGCGTCATGATCGCGCCCTTTGAGGTCGCATAGGGAACTGAGCCGGGGCCACCGCCATCGCGAGCGGCTTGGCTTGCCAAGTTGACGATTGTACCGCTTTTCATATGAGGCAAACAGGCGTTCGTCATCATGAAGTTGCTGGTCAGATTCAAGTCCATCACATACCGCCAATGCTCAAGTGAGGACTCTGCAACTGTTTTGCGGGCAACCAAACCGCCCGCATTATTGACCAAAACGTCAATACTGCCGAACTCCGTGAGAGATCGCGCCACCAATGCGTCAACGTCGCTTTTCTGCGTTAAGTCTCCTTGAAGCGCGAATGCGGTTCCGCCATTTGCTTTGATCCTGGCCACAACGTCCTCAGCGCCTGCGCTGCTGGCAAAATAGTTTATTGCAACTTGTGCGCCCTCGGAGGCAAGTTTGATTGCAGCAGCTGCACCGATATCTCGGCCGGCTCCAGTTACAATTGCCGATTTTCCAGCGAGCTTCATAGCCATCCCTCATCATTGCTCTGATTTGAAAATTGTCGTGCTCCAGCGGGCGCTTGCTCAGGCTGCACCGCGTTTGACGAACATGTCGTAGATTTCGGGGACATTGCCTTCGCCCATCCCTGCATCAAGCGCCGTTTGAAGATTTGCGGAAGTGCCTTCAGCGATTTCGGAGCGTGTTCCAATGTCAGTGATCATCTGAACGAAGTAGGCGATGTCCTTGTTGGCATTGCTGATCGAAAACCCAAGATCACTTACACCATCGACGGCGTAATTCTTGCAAAATTGCATGAATGGAGAATTGGACGGGCCCGCAGACATGATCTCAAAAAGCTGCTGGCCATCGATGCCCGCTTGTTTTGCAACTGCAAATGCCTGACTCATGGTACACGCTGTTGTCATACCCATGAAGTTGTTGATCAGCTTAGTCGTATGGCCCGCGCCGAGTGTGCCAAGATGGAACACGTTCTCGCCCTGCACGTCGAGCACAGGTTTGACCTTTTCAAACGTTTCGATATCGCCCGCTGCCATGATGTTCAGCAAACCGTCCTTGGCGTGCGTAGGTGAACGCCCCAACGGTGCGTCGAGCATCCCGGCCCCTTTTGTCGCAAGGTCCGCGCCAATTTTCTTTGTTGACGCTGGAATGGACGTGCCGAAATCTATGACCACCGCGCCTTCTTTGATCCCGGCGAGAATACCATTCTTGCCGTAAATCAGGCTTTCGACCACGTCAGATGTTGTCACGCAGAGCATGACGATATCACTGGCCTCGGCGAGTTCCTTAGGGGTGCTGACCTCGACCGCGCCGCGCGCAACGGTTTGGGCAACCGCCGCTTTGTTGCGGCCCATGACCACAAGATCAAAACCATTGTTTTGGAGGCATTCAACCATCTTGCTGCCCATTTGGCCTAGACCAATGAAACCGATTTTTGGATTCGTCATATGCGCCTCCTAAGCGTTTGGGTTTTTCATTTTGGAAAAGACATCGGCCCCAGCTTGGGCGACGTCATGATCTTGCGCAGGCGAGCCTGAGCTAACACCAATGCCGCCGACGACATCAGAACCAGCAAGCACAGGAAGACCGCCAGCAACGGTCACCATACGTCCGCCTAAGGCCGAGGCGATGCCATGCGCTGGCATTCCCGGTTGACTGACTTCACCCAAGGCTTGCGTGCTCTTTTTGATGCCGCATGCGGTATAAGCTTTGTCGATCGCCAGATTGACGCTGGTAATCTTGGCGCCATCCATTCGCTCAAACGCGATGAGGATACCGCTCTCGTCGGTAACAGCGATGCACATTGGCACCCCGATATCTTCGGCTTTGAGCCTAGCAACCGCGATCAGCCGTCGCGCTTCTTCAATGTCCAATCGTTTGATATTCAGCATAGCGGCGTCCTTTGGGCTTTATGGGCCGATTAGGAGAGTGGGAAGTGTGAGCGAGATGGCAGGAACGAAGGTGATCAGCATCAGCGCTGCGAAGATCGCAAGGTAGAAAGGCCAGATCGTTCTAATGGCTTTTTCCATAGGCAACTGGCCAACCGCACAGCCTACAAACAGACAGGTCCCGACCGGAGGCGTGCAAAGCCCCAGTCCAAGGTTCACCAGAAGGATCATGCCGAATTGCAGCGGATCGATCCCCAGCATATTCATCACCGGTAAGAAGATCGGCGTGCAGATGAGGATTAAGGCTGCCATATCCATAATCATGCCAAGCAGCAAAAGAACGGCATTGATCATCAGCAAAATCAGGATTGGGTTCTCGGTTATCCCCAAAAGGAACTCGACCGTTTTGGTTGGTACGCGGTTGTAGGTCAGCATGTAGGCGAAGGCACCGGCGCAGGCGATCAGGATCATGACCATCGACGTTGTGCGCACAGACGAAATTACAGCGGTCTTGAAAGCATCCCATGACAGGCTTCGGTAGACGATCAGCGTGACGACAAAGGCATACATAGCCCCGAACGCACCGGACTCTGTCACAGTAAAGATGCCTGATAGGACACCTCCGACGATAATGACGGCAGTCAGCAGGCCGGGGATGGAGCCGATAAACGCGTATGCCAGCGCCGTCCATCCTGGAAACCGTTCAGCCTGATAGCCGCGCTTTACTGCGACCACATACGCAGCAATTGCCAAGCAACAGCACATCAGGATGCCGGGGATCACACCCGCCAAGAACAGCTTGGAAATTGATACCGCACCGCCCGTAGCAAGAGCAAAGATGATCATATTGTGACTGGGTGGAATGATGATTCCGGCGATGGAAGATGTCACAGTGACATTCACCGCATAGTCAGCATCGTATCCCTTGTCTTTCATAACGGGGATGAGAATTGAGCCCAGCGCGGAGATGTCCGCGATCGCCGAACCTGATATCCCGCCAAAAAGCATGGAGGAAAACACGTTTACAATGCCAAGCCCGCCGCGCACGGCACCGACAGCAGCTTGCGCGAACCTAACCAATCTAACGGCTATCCCGCCGTGGAACATCAGCTCACCAGCGAAAATGAAAAACGGGATCGCCATAAGCGAAAAAACGTTGATTCCTGCGACTATTCGTTGAAAGCCGACGAACAACGGCAAACCTTCGTACCAAAACGCTGCCAAGGCAGAAATCCCGAGTGCGTAAGCGACCGGAGTGCCGATGATGACGGAAACGGCAAAGACCCCGAGAAGAACTGCAAGTCCCATGATTAACCCTGATCTATACTGTCTTGGCGCGCATCCTCGCCTAGAAACAGGCGGATCAGATGGCCGATGGAAAACAGAAGGACCAATGCTCCGCTTATGGTCATAGGCAGGGATCTCAGGCCCTCGGGCCATTGAATAAGCGGGATCAACGTGCCCCATTTGAATTCAGTCAATTCAAGCCCATACCAGAACATCATCGCGCCAAACCCGGCGAGCAGCAAATCTGTGATGCAGACAAAAACTGTTCGTACATTCGGCGGCACCATGCCCCGGAAAAGAACAACAGAGAGGTGGGTGTGGTTGTGCACCCCGGCTGCTGCGCCGAGGAAGGCAATGACCATGACAAGTAAAAGCGATACCTGTTCAACCCAGGTGGGCGTGTCATTGAGGACGTACCGGCCAAAGACCAGCCACGCGAAGATAGCGGTCATAGTCACGATGGCGACGCCGGCCAACAAGGTACAAAGGCGGGCGAGCAGGTCGAGGAAGATATCCATCCTCCTTATAAACTCTGATGTCTTGCCTGAAACTCGCATGCCGCCCCCTTTTTTTGTTTTACGAGCCCGGCTTCTTTTAAGGAAACCGGACGCGCCTTTTTTGTGTTCGCCTTGGAAAATCACTCAGTGGCCTGGGCCATCTCGACCAACGCTGTCATATCTGGGTTGGCAGCAAGGTAGTCGGCATAGACTACGTCCATCGCGGACTGGAAGGGGCCCTTGTCTGCTATTTCGTTGACTGTGATGCCAGCCGCTTCAACGTCAGAGCGCGCTTGCTCAGATCCAACAGCCCACAGTTCGCGCTGAAACAGAGCCGCTTCTTGTGCCGCACTGCGCACAGCTTCTTGTAGTTCGGGGCTAAGCGCGTTGAACTTAGCCGTATTCACACAGATGCACTCGGGGATGATCAGATGCTCAGATAGGGAATAGTGCGATGTGACTTCATAATGGCCAACGTTTTTGAACGACGGGAAGTTGTTCTCTGCACCATCGACAACGCCTGTTTTCAGTGCCTGTTGTACTTCCGAAAACGCCATGGGAGACGGATTTCCACCCATCGCCGAAATCATCGAAGTGTAGAGATCGTTGTTCATAACTCGGATCTTCAGGCCTTCCACATCGGCTGGAGAGTTGATCGGCTTCTGGCTGTAGAATGACCGGGCTCCAGCATCAAAATATGCAAGTGGAAGGACCCCTGCCTCACCCATCGCTTCGGCAACGACCGCGCCAGCTTCACCTTCCATTACTCGGAACATGTGCGGCACACTTTTGAAGATGAACGGAAGCGATACAAGGTTTGCCTCTTTGACCATCGGACCAATCGGGCCAAGGTTGAAGTTGCCAACCTCGATGGCTCCAATACGCACTTGCTCCAGCGCATCGGGCTGCGAGCCAAGAACGCCGCCATGGAACACATCTACCGTGACTTCACCATCTGTGGCTGTGTCTACAAGCTCAGCAAACTTGTCCATCGCCGCCGTATTGGGGTGGCCGTCATTGTGAATGTTCCAAGCGCGCCAGCTTTCGGCCGATGCTGATGAGGCGATCAGTGCAACGGTTACTGCTGCAAAAAGCGATTTCGTAGAAGTCATGGGTCTCCTCCCGTTTTTTTGGGCAGCAACAGGCCAAAAAGTGTCGTCTGGAGGATGAAAGTCGCAAAACTTCCTGCTTCCTCCCAGAGCCGGAATCACTGCTGAACCTATAAGGACACTAGTATCCAAGTTAAGTCAACAACTCGTTTGAAACATGTGACGGCCTTGACTTCAATGATTACAGGCTCTTTGATATTAGCTGAAAAAGCCTTACTGAAATACGTAGGAGATACGGATTTTAGTATTATATAACAATGCCTTAACCACTCCCCAGATCGTGGCGACAGCATTATGAATCAGAGGATGGAAGAAAAAATCGTGGACGGAATTAGAACCCGAACAACCACTGATGCCGTCTACGAAACACTGCACGATCAGATCGTTTCGCTCGCAATTCTTCCCGGTACAAAATTATCCGAGACGGAAGTCGCACGCCGATTTGGCGTCTCTCGCCAACCTGTTCGCAACGCCTTCACCAGGCTTGGAAATGAGGATTTGCTACTTATCCGACCGCAAAAAGCGACAGAGGTGCGCGGCTTTTCAATGGACCGCCTAGAGCTTGCTCGTTTGGTACGCAGGGCCGTTGAACTTGAAGTTATTCATGAAGCGATCGAAACTTGGGACGCAGAGAAGGATGCGAAGCTTGGTGAAAACCTCGCCCTTCAGGAGAACGCCTTGGCCAAAGGGGATTTACCCGCCTTCCATGCGCTTGATTATGATTTTCACAAACTGATCTATGTTCTGGGCGGCAATCCACTAGCATTCGAAGTAATGCTGGAATGCAAGCAAAAAGTGGATCGTCTCTGCATGCTTGGCCTTGGGAAAGACCGCGAAGCAAATTCCATTTTAGAAGACCATTATGAAATCGCAGGCGGGCTCGCTTTGCGGGATCTGTCAAGAGCGCAGACCGCAGTTAGAAAACACTTGTCCCGCCTTGATGACACGATTGCGTTTATTCACGAACGCCATCCGGAGTATTTTGAATAAGTTCGGAAACCCGCGTATCGTATTTTTCTTTCACGACCTGGACCGGCGAAGAAACCGTACTTGCCGGCTTCTTTTTTAGCGAATGATATTCTTGCTTAGTTTCACCGGGCAACACCTCGCATACTAAAATCCAATGTCCGCTTATACTCGACAACATTCAGAACGGTTGTTGTATCGACATCGCTGGAGGGCTTGGCGTGGCCGCTAATCCTGAAGATGGGCTTCAACCGAGGACCTGCTACAGCCCCTCCGGCAAAGTGCTATTGGGCAGGCGTTCTACCCCGATCAATTCGCGGACGGCGCTTTATTTGCCTGAGGTTGATGTCTGCATACAGACTCTTTCAACCGAGGCAGGTGCTTCAGCAGAATTGGCCACTTTTGATGGTTCTGCCGCTCAAAACTGGGTCTTTAATGGTGCAGGCACCATCGCACCGTCGTCGAGTCCCGAAATGTGCTTGATCCTGACGGGTGAGACGCGCATGGGTCGCAGCGATCATAATCGGATCATTGCGATAAAGTTGCAGGCGTGCTCCGACGATCAGGCGGCCTATCAGACGTGGTCAAACCGCACAGCGGAATAAGATTGCCCCGGGAGCGCAATAGCCGGTGCTCGCAGGGCTCGCAAAACGCGATAGCCAACACTGGCGCGCCCGCAACGGACGGCAGCTCTGGGCTCAGAGCAGACGTTCGCTGCGTATTGCATCAACGACTGCTCTGCGGGACAAAGCAGACTATTGGCTGGCACCAAGAAACTCAGTTTCCTGAGCGCCTCTGCTTTTAGAACTTTCTAAGCGGTTGCCCCAACGTTCGAGAGCTTTATGCTAGAACCATGGCTAAACGTACCCTGCTAGTTCTCAACAGAAAGTCAGCAGCAAGACCCGATCTGCGTTCTGCTGTCCGGCCACTAGAAAAAGAGCTTGGTATCAGGGTGTGTATTCCTTGGTCAGGAAAAGACTTGAAGAAGACACTTCGAGAAGCCGTGGGCGATGGGGCAACGCGGATAATTGCTGGCGGTGGTGACGGCACTTTGAACTCGGTCGCGAGTGCTGTTTTGAAGTTGAAGTCGCCTGTCTCGATAGGTCTTGTTCCCTTGGGGACGGCTAACGATTTCGCCCGGTCGTATGGTGATAAGGGGTTGGACTTGGCAACATCTGTTCGAGTTGCAGCATCGGAAGACGCGCGGCCTATCGATGTCGGATACATAAACGGCAGACCGTTTGTGAATGTTGCCAGCGGCGGTTTTGGAGCGATGATCACCGCAACAACCCCCAAGGAAATGAAGAAAAGACTTGGTGGGCTTGCGTATACGCTGTTTGGGCTTGCTCGTTTATCTGATGCAAAATCTGTTCCCGCAAAAATCTCAATTGATGATGAAGACCCGTATGACGTTTCCATTTCCGCAATCGCGATTGCGAACAGTCGCTATGCGGGTGGCGGTTTTGACGTGGCGCCTGATGCGGAGGTGTCCGACGGCTTACTCGATTTAAGCGTGCTCTCCACAGATCGATTAATGCCAGAAAACCTGCCTTTTGGCAGATTGCCGGATATTTCGGATCCCAAGGATGGTGTAGTACAGCGCTCTCGTCTGAGATCTATGGTTTTGGAAACCTCCCGGCCGTTTCATATGAATTTGGACGGCGAGCCGATGATTGATCAACGCTTTGAGGTTTCAATTAAATCAAATGCGCTGAACTTCGTTTTCCCAAGCGGTAAGTAACTCGGGTTTCTCCTAATACTAAAATTTCGCACTGTGCTTGTAACATTATACGCGGAGTCGACACATACATTCGCCGGTATAGCCAGACAAAAAGCCACCATCGAGTTTTGGCCGACCAAATGGAAGACACAGTGGATGACAGCAAAATACAAGTCAGTAAAGCAAAGACCTGAAACCTATAGCATCAATCTGTTCCTTGGTTCCGAAATCATATTCAAATGAATTCCCTTGCACCAAGCAATAAAACATCAGCAGAGTTAGAGCAAGAAAAGCAGCGCCGGGCGGCACGAAGATCATTGAGGACAGGAAAGACGCTATGCATAAAACAGTCGACAGTGTGAAAACTGCATATTTCGTAATTGCGGATATATCCGGTTACACGAAATTTATGTCCGAAACAGCCATCGAACATGCTAAAGGGATTCTGGAGGCACTGTTCGGTAGCATGATCCCTTCGATCCGGTCTCCATTGGCAGTTTCAGGATTACAAGGTGACGCCATCTTTGCTTACGCATTGGAAAGCGAGGTGGTTTCGCAACAGTTCATCCTCGATTTTGCAGAGCAACTCTACTGCGTCTTTGCACATGCCAAAGAAAAGATGCTCATCAATACATCATGCTCATGCGATGCCTGTTCAACCGTTGACAGTCTCGAACTCAAAATCGTTGTACACCACGGTGAATGTATCGTTCAAAAGACTGGAGATCGTGAAGAATTAGCCGGTCAGGATGTGATCACGGCATTTCGACTTCTCAAAAATGGCGTCAAAGAACGTACTGGTTTGACCGCGTACACATTGATTTCTTGCGCAGCGCTTCGCGCAATGGATCTCGTGGACTATTTCGAAAGCTCCGAATTCCACACCGAGGACATCGAACACATCGGCGAGATTGAGTATGTCGTGCGAGACATGCGTGCTGCTTGGGACCGTCGTCGCTTGTCGGAGCGAACGTTTGTGGAAGCAGCCGATAACCTTCTCATTGACGAATGGATCATTCCGCTGCCGGTTTCGCCTGACGTAGCCTTTACCATTTGCACCCGGCCGGAGTTGCGTGCCGAATGGCTCGGTGCCAACAAGGTCGAACTGTTCCATACCAACAAAAACAAGATTGAACCTGGAACGCTCTATCACTGCTATCACGGCGAAGACATTTTCCCATTTCAGATTGTCGACTGGCATCATGGTGACTACGCGACCGGCAAATACAACCTTCCTATGGGGCTTTCGATGTTAGAGACCAACGAACTGGTCCAAGTCGGGGAAGGGACACTGGTCAAGATCAGGTTTGCAACGCCAAGTTCGTCCAAAATTATGGGCAAACTAATGTCTGGCATGGTTAAGAAAAAACTGCGTGGCATAATCGTGCCAGACAAAGAGAACCGTGTCGAGAGAATGAAGGCGCTTGCCGGAAAACTTGCTACAGACGTCCAGGCGGCAACTACTGCTTGAACAAGCTAGAGAACGTCTAAAGGCTGAATTTATCGTTGTGCGAAGGCGAATTCTTCCAGCTTCGCTGTTTGTTTGACCGCTTTGGGCTCTATACTGTCGTTCGCCATACTCGGCATGAGCGCCCACTCTGCAGACAAAGCTGCAATTTCGCCACCGTCTGAACCATCGTCAAGTCTTTTTTCAGCTTCAAAATATAACAATCCGCAGTTTGCCCTCCTAGTCTCGTCTGCTCTTTAGGTTCCGTGTCAGAATACTCATGCGGGTGGTGGACACACAACTTCGATCAGCGATGGCCCTTCGCTGGAGAGACCGGCGGAGAGCGCCTTTGCAAAGTTGTCCATGTCATCTGCGCGTGTTCCCGGAACACCATGGCCTTTCGCCAGCGAAACCCAGTCCAACGTCGGGTTCACCACGTCAAACATAGCCTGAGCATTCTGACCATAGCTCGCCACGCCGACATTTGTGAGTTCATCGCGCAGAATTTGATAGCCGCGGTTTGCAAATACGATCACCGTCACGTCGAGATTTTTCCGCGCCATTGTCCACAGTGATTGTAGTGTGTACATGGCCGACCCGTCCCCGGTCAGAGCAATGACTTGTCGGTTCGGGCAGGCGGTGGCCGCGCCTGTTGCGCAAGGCAAACACAGCCCAATCGCGCCACCGGTGCCGGCGAGCAGATCATGTGGGTGAGCGGTGGCCGTCGGCGGTATGACATGAAACCCTGACGTAACGGATTCATTGCAGATGATGGCGTTTTCAGGCACCAGCGCAGCCAAAGCCAAACCAACTTTTTCGAGTGTTAGCTGACCGGTGGGAATGTCTGGTAGTTCGAGCGGAAAGGTTGCTGCCGCCGTTTTACCAGTGACCCCGACCGCTTCGGCGAGCGCTTGCAGCGTCCACTCGATATCATCTGTGGGTGTGCATAAGTCCGTAATGGGGCAATGCGGTGGTTCAGGCACGCTAGGTTTCCCAGGATAAGCAAAAAAGGCGACTGGCCTATCTGCGCCAAGCAGAGTGATCGAAGACGTTGCTTCCAGCTGAACGGTCTTGGGCGATATCGGATAGACCAGTTGCTCTAACTTTGCTGTTCCTGCGCCCTTGGAAATACGAGGTATCATAGTATCGGCCAACAACCGGCACCCCGTAGCGGCGGCAATTTTTCCAGCCAGTGTACGCTGCGGTCCAAACAGAGCTAATCCGCCAATCATCAGCGCGGCTTTCGGCGTCACAAGACGGGCTGCAGCGGCCTCTATGTCGCCTACTGACGGTCGATGGAGGCTTTCTCGGTTGTCTAACCGGTTTGTCGCTGCGTTCGCTTTGTTCCAAGCTGTGTCGGCAGGCAGGACCAGCGTTGCGATCTGACCGTTGCGCGCGCGGGCCGCTTGAACCGCCGCCGCTCCGTCCATGGCTACGTCGGTGGCATTGGACGACACACGCGTCCAATGACTGACCGCTTGGCTGGTACCGAGGATGTCTCCCTTCAAAGGACTTTCATAACGGAGGTGATGCGTAGCGTGATCGCCCACTACATTCACGATTCCGGACCCCGCTTTTCGGGCATTGTGCAGATTGGCAAAGGCGTTGCCAAAGCCGGGTGCAAGATGCAGGAGCGTGCCGGCGACGTCTCGCTTCATGCGAAAATACCCGTCTGCAGCTCCCGTCGTACCGCCTTCAAACAGGCAAAGAATGCAATTCATCTCCGGGTGTTCGTCCAAGGCAGCGACAAAGTGCATTTCCGAGGTGCCGGGATTTGCGAAGACCGTATTTAAACCATTGTTTAATAGGGTTTTTACGAGTGATTGAGCGCCGTTCATTTTATCCCTAGCCTGATTTCAAGCGATCATTTGATTACAATGCTTGCACGAAAAGGCCTTGTTTCTAAACATATTTTCCTCCCGACACGATTACCTAGGACGCATAGTACCGAAGCCGCTCACGGCGTGGAGCAGTTACCGGATTTAAGACCGTACCTTTTGGCGAAGACAGAACTTGGAGCGAAAGCATTCATACACTTGGTGAAAAAGTCAATGCGCGAGCACGCCCGATCATTATGTATCGACACGCGCCTCCAGTCCTTGCACCCCGGGTAGTCTGGTATTCGTTCTGGGTTTGGCCCGAATCCCACATTGTCGACTTCTCACGCCGAATTCACTGGTTTGCATGATGTCCACAAAATAAGCCGCTGGAAAATGGAGCGGTGTTCTGCCGTAACCTCTTGCTGATCACGGTTAGGGCACGTTGTTTCTGGCGCAAAAGAACACAGCCTAAGGCATTACATCTTCAGGATATTGGGCGTCTTTGAACGAAATCATGAACATATTTGTGGTTAATAAATTCCGGATGTAATTCACCGGTATGTGGAAGCAGCATCAACAAGCTGTCGTCTAGGACATATCCGTTTTTCAATCTTAAGCCACATTACCCGCTCAATACATAATAATCTTTATTATCCACTTTTGCGCACCACCTGGCAATGACCCAAATCGACGCTCCTGAGTGAAATTGCAGAACGGGTGGTTACTGTAGATGAGGCTCCCCACCAAACTAACTAAGGTGTTCCGCTATTTGCTTCACTAGTTCTTCGGCCTCGTCAACTGAGACATCCTGCAAACTGATTTTGATCCGCACTTCCGTCGAGGAAAGCTCTGCTGAGACTTTTCCGCCTCCAGGAAGCTGCACAGGTTTCAGATGCAAGACTTGTCGCGGACGTCCACCACGCGCTTTCTCCTTTGTCGGCTTCGGCTCTGATTTCAAGGCTTCTTCCAGCAGCGCCCACTCTTCGCGCATTTCAAGCGTGCCGGCGTCCGCCAGCACTTGGCGCAACTTTGGCTGCGCGCCGGATCGAAGCGCAGCGGCCAATTTCAAACCGGCTTTTTCCGTAAGACTAACTGGATGCTGCAGGAGATCACCCAGCGCCTCATGAACGATCGCAAAACTTCTTACTTTGGATCGCTTTGCCTTAGAAGCAGCTGCAAATAGTGCATCAACCGCGGCCTCGGTGGAGTCGAAGACCCCCTGCCCTGCTGCCAGAACAGCTACTCGCCCACGTTCATATGGGGTCAGATTTGACCGAATCTCATTCTCTTCCACCATTGAAATATAGGCGCCCTGCCCCGAACCCGCCTCTCGCACAAAGGCCGGGATCGACGAAAAAGAACTGTCCGTATCGGCAAGCAGTCGGAACGCTTTGAGCCTTCGGTATCCTGAGATGAGCCCAAAACCGTCTTCGTTCTTTGTTACCTCGACCGGCGTTCTCAGGCCATGCGAACGCAGTGAATCCAACAATTCATTCATGGCCTCATCGTCTTCGACCATACGGTCCCTGCGGATAAAGTCAGCATCTATCTGATCTAGCGGAATCATTTCCGCAACGAGCCCGGTTTCCTGGGCATCACGCCAACGCGCTGCATCTCCTTGGTCCTGAGCCAGTGCCACCCTATCCGTGACGGAAGCCATGCTGTTTAATGTGGCGGCTTCGGCAGCAACCTTGGCAATTGGAGGCGTAGCCCCTTTTGCCTCAAATGGATTCAGTGAGGGTTTCGCCGCGAAACCTGCCTCCATCTGCTCCAACTCTGTTGTGTCCGGAGCGGACAATCTTCTGCGTTTAGCCATCTGCCTTGTCTCCCATATGGGTATCCCGCCACCAACACCCGATCAGAACCTCTTTGAATTCCGCATAAGTTCTGTCGAAGGTTTCGCGACCCCTCACATAAGTATCGCGATTGAAGTCCCGGTAGTCCGCTTCGTAAATGCCATTGACCTGCTCACCGGCTTGCCCGACCAAAGCGGTGTAGTCCTGTCTATAGGCGTTCATGAAATCCCCGAAATAGGCCTGGATCACATTTGCCATATCGGTCTGTTGACTGGCATCAAATCGAGTAATGATTGCTCTGACAACGTCCCATTCGAACTTAAGTTCTGGAAGCCCCGCTGCTCGCTGAGCGGCGTTCTCTCCATCCTCTATACTCGCGAAGGTCGTGTACAGCATGTCGAAAAATCGACCGGTCGAATCGAACTCCAAGAATGAAGCCCCAAGGGGCACCAACAAAATATCCGCCGCAGCCAGAGCGTTGATCGTAAGGTACCCAAGTGCAGGAGGGGTATCCAAGAACACTATGTCATAGTCGTCCAAAACTCCGTCCTGATGCAGGAAATTGGTCAAGCCATCCCACAACGGCCAACTCCGCAAACCCATTCGCCAGACCGGTATCTGAAATTCTGCCCAATACAAGTTAAGCTGAGCGCCAATAAGATCGATGTTGGGCCAATGGGTTTTTTGTATTACGTCGCTCGGACCAGTCTTAAGAGCTTCATTCAAGGTCTCATCCAGCGGAATTTCTGATTGTCCAGCCGCATTCCGAACTCGGTTTTCCTGCTGGACGGCCTGTGCGTAATCTTTTGCAATCAGTGGAAACACAGTCTGCCACTCGTCTGCGACGTTACCCCCCAAGATGGACGTCATCGACCCTTGGCTGTCGAGGTCAATCACCAGAACACGGTATCCATCCAAGGCGGCGGACATGGCAAGATGAGCTGCAGTGGATGTTTTCCCGACACCCCCCTTGAAATTTGCGACTGCAACAACCTTTGCTGGCAACCCCTCAGGTCGATATGGCAAATATTCCTTGGTGCTGACACCTCCCGCCGCAAAGTGCTTTCGCAACGTCAGAACCTCTTCCAAGGAAAACCACTTGGACCCCGTTTCGCCTTCACCCTGTGGAAGGTCTGGGTTCGCCTTGAGTACTCGCCTTAGGTGCGCTGGTGCGACTGGAATGAGATATTTTGTTATCTCCCAGATTGAAAAGCGGCGGAGCCGTTTTTCGCCGTCAGGTGCGTAACCTCTACGCGCTAAATCCTCTCTGCCCTTCGTGCAGAATGCTGCGGCTTTTGCGAATCGAGAAGTCCCTATAGGGTCCGGTAACTTGCTTGCTGCTTCTTTCGGATCGAGATTCAAATAGGGTGGTAGTTGAGGAGGGTTGGATTTGTTCACTGTCTGGGCCTCAGGAAATGTTCGCCTTAGCGGCGTATATAGCGCAAGGTAGCGCACATTTTCCACAAAAGCTATCCTTGGCCCTGAAGTTGTCCACAGAAAATCAAGAATTGATCGAGTTTCGCCGCGAAACTTTCGGAATATTGAAAATGAGCACAACAAATAGTTTCTATTTTTTAGATAGTTCAATTACTTTGCGAAAAAGAAAACAAATAAAACCAGAGACTTAATCGCTACTTGGTACCTGTTTACAGGTTAATGGGCACCAATACTCAGGCTAAAAGGTACCAAGTTACGGGACCAAGGGTGGCAGGACTCGGTACGACATGCACCGATTCTCGGGTTGGCTGATTTTCTTGAGTTTCAGACCCTATTCATGCGCATTTCTTACCGCTGGTTAGAGTGTACGATTGCGTTGAGAGTCGCCTGAGGTCTTTTTCTGGGGATAACTTTCTGCGCGCGACAATAAGGTACCCGTTTGCAGGAACTGCCTCATACTGTATTTGGGTACCTAAAGGTGATTGATCTTTGGGTACCCTTCGTGCCACAAATACTGAAACGAGCAGTCAGGCAGAATCATGCCGGAAACACAATTGGACATGGACCACCTTTCAGGCGCTTTGCGTCGGGAGACGGTAAAAAAGAATGTGGCCGCGATACATATCAGCGGTAAACTCACGCTGCTACAACGCAAGCTTTCTAACGTGCTGCTACTCAATGCATACGATGCGCTGACTTCTGCATCTACGCACACGATAGATGCACGCACACTTGCCATGATGGTTGGTTATAACTCCAATGATTTTGATACATTGCGCGCAAGTTTGCGTGCTTTGGCGGAAACCGTCGCAGAATGGGACATGTTGGATGAGCAAGGCCGGCAAGAGTGGGGCGTTTCTTCGCTGCTTAGCTTTGCAAAGCTAAAAAATGGTGTTTGTGAATATGCCTACTCGCCCGCGCTGGCGCAGAAACTCTACGACCCAAAGATCTATGCTTTGATCAATGTGCAAATCCAACGCAATTTCAGTTCCGGTCATGGGTTGGCGCTTTATGAAAACTGTTATCGTTTTGTAAGGACCGGATCCACAGGATGGTGGTCCTTGGATGTGTTCAGAAAACTCATGGGCGTTGATGGCAGCGACTACTACAGCAGCTTCAAACATTTAAACGCAAAGATAATCAAGCCAGCCGTCAATGAAGTAAATAAAAGCTCGGATATACTTATTGAGCCAGAATTTCTAAAAAAGGGGCGTTCTGTTACGGACATAAGGTTCCGGATTAAAGGGAACCCGCAGAAAGCTATGTTCGAAATCGACGATAGCGATGGTGTGCGAAATCTGGCGGTTTACAAGACACTTCGTAAGCAAGGGGTCTCAGACCGGCTGGCGCGGCAGTGGATCGCTGAACATGGTGAAAAATATGTTCAGCAAAAGTTGGATTATGTAACAGGGCAGGGGGGTGTGAAGTCTACTCTCGGGTACCTGTCCGCTGCCTTGCGTGATGACTACAAGCCGCCAATCGAAGAAGCGCAGGTTGCCCCAAGTCCCGAAGCGATTGAATCCGCGCGACTGAGGCAGGAAGAAAAAGTTCAGGAAGAAAAGGCCTATGCCGCCCGTGCTGCGGAACGCACCGAAAGGTCCAGAAAACTCTCCGTGGTAGAAGAGCTGGTTTCGCGGCGAAACCCAACGCAACGCGACGCTGACAAGAGACTGTTTATGGCAGGCTTGGACAATGATCTAGATCGCGAACATTTCCGTTCGCATGGGTGGCGCTCAGGCCTGAACGCCACTAGGATTATTTCTTTTTGGGAGGAGCTGGAGCCAGAGGCTTTCGAATAGAAGAGGCGAATTATTGGAGGCCACAGACCTCACTGCTTCTTCATCGCTGATCGAAGCGCATCGCCAAGTGCGCCGTGATGCGCATTATTGTCATTTTTTGCGCGTTGCTTTTCGTTTCGCTCAGATTTACGGGTTTGTCTCGATGTACTCTTGCCGTCGTGTTTTTGATTGTCCGACGCCGTTCTGGTTTTGCGCATGCTCAGGCCAATTCGCTTTCGATTGACATCAATGTCGACGACGGTGACTTTCACGACTTGGCCCGTCTGAACTATTTCGTGAGGGTCTTTGACGAACCGATCCGCCAGTTGGCTCACATGAACCAATCCATCCTGATGAACGCCGATGTCAACGAACGCCCCAAAGGCCGCGACATTTGTAACCGTCCCCTCCAACTTCATTCCGGGTCTAAGGTCTGAAATATCCTCGACCCCGTCCTTGAACGAAGCCGTGACAAAGCTTGGTCGAGGGTCGCGCCCAGGCTTTTCAAGTTCCGTGAAAATGTCCTGAACAGTGGGAAGGCCGAACTTGTCATCGGTAAAGCGCTCGGCTTGCAGGTTTTTCAAGGCACCTTCTTGCCCCATGATCTGACGAATATCCCGTCCACAGGCAGAGACGACCCGTCGGGCAACCTTATAGGCTTCTGGATGTACCGAAGACGCATCCAGCGGCTCGGACCCATTTAGAATGCGAAGGAAGCCAGCGCATTGTTCAAAGGCTCGGGGGCCTAGGCGCGCGACGTTCAACAAGTCGTTTCTAGATTTAAATGCGCCATGCACATCACGATGGGCAACGATTGAGTCCGCCAAAACAGGTCCCAAACCAGAGACACGTGAGAGCAGGGGAGCTGAGGCCGTATTCAGATCAACGCCGACTGCGTTCACGACGTCTTCGATGACCGTGTCCAGAGACTGTGACAACCGATGCTGATCGACGTCGTGCTGATATTGTCCGACCCCAATCGACTTTGGTTCGATCTTCACCAGTTCAGCCAGGGGATCCTGCAACCTGCGTGCTATCGAAACAGCGCCTCGCAATGACACGTCCAGATCCGGGAACTCACGCGCGGCAAGTTCAGAGGCCGAATAGACAGAAGCACCAGCTTCGGACACGACAACCTTTGTCGGCGTATTTTCAGTCTTTGGAATATGCTTTAATGCATCAGAAACAAGCCTTTCGGTTTCCCGGCTTGCGGTTCCGTTACCAATGGCGATCAGCTCGATATTGTGCGCGCGCACAAGACTCAGGATCGTGTGTTTCGCGCCGTCAAGGTCATTCTTGGGCTGAAACGGGTAAAGTGTTTCTGTCTCAAGCACTTTTCCAGTTGCATCGACGACTGCCGCCTTTACTCCGGTGCGAATTCCGGGGTCCAAACCCAACGTCGCCTTGGTTCCGGCAGGTGCGGAAAACAGTAAGTCTTTGAGATTGAATGAAAAAACAAGAATTGCCTCATCTTGCGCGCGGCTGCGCAGCTCCGCCATCATCTCTACCATCATCGACAAGGATAGTTTGACGCGCCAGGTCCAGCCAGCGACCTTGCGCAGCCAGACGTCGCCAGGCGCATCAGTACGCGTATGGAGATGCGCAGCTACGATGGCTTCCGCCCGTGCAGCCCCATCTTCGGAGTTCGGCGCGATATCCAGTGTCACAATTTCTTCCTTGGACGCGCGCAACATGGCTAGTGCCCTGTGCGAGGGGGTGTTCGCCCATAGTTCGGAATGATCAAAATAATCTCTGAACTTTGCGCCTTCTTGCTGTTTGCCTTCGATCACCTTGGCTGACAGTAATGCCTCTTGGTGCATGAATGCTCGAAGCTCACCCAGCAATACGGCATTTTCGGTCAACCGCTCGGTGATGATGTCACGAGCACCGTTCAATGCGTCCTTTGTCGTTACAATCGTTTCAGTCAGGTATCCCAATGCCAACACGTCCGGGTCTGCGGTCCTGTCTGCAAGAATGGCGTCTGCAAGCGGCTCAAGCCCGTTTTCTCGGGCAATCATCGCCTTAGTGCGGCGTTTGGGCTTATAGGGCAGGTAGATGTCTTCCAACTGTGCCTTGGTTTCGGCCTGTATAATCGACTTGGCAAGATCGTCAGTCAGTTTGCCCTGATCCTTGATCGTATTCAGGATCGTATCGCGACGCGCCTGCAGTTCTCGCAAATATGTCAGGCGGTCGGAAAGCGCGCGCAATTGCGTGTCGTCCAGCCCGCCTGTCGCCTCTTTGCGATAGCGCGCTACAAACGGGACAGTGGCGCCTTCGTCCAATAATTTGACGGCTGCTTCGACTTGTTCGGGCCGTGCGCTGATTTCGGTGGCTATGGTGCGAGCGATGCGGTCCAATTGGGTCTCCTGAAATTGATTGGAGAACCTTCTTAGCCAGCCACTTCGCCAAGGGGAAGTGGCGTCAGACTTGTTGGGCAAGGACTTGTAGATCGTCGTAAAGCGATTTCGAAACCTCTACAAAGCCTCGGGCCATATTCCGACTGCGGGCAGCATAGCGGCGCTGGGATGGCAGGCGTGCCCCCTGATCGGAAATGTCCGAAAACAGCCGCTCGGCCCGCGCGTCATTTTCCGACACGCGACCGCCGCTGAACTGGGCAGGGTCAAAGGCCAAGATGATCTCGCCGTGATAGGGGGCCCCGCCTTCACCTTCGGCGAATTCCATACTTTCAAGACTGGTAAGATCGTCGATCAAAGGCCCGGCCAGCAACTCGATCATGATCGAAAGGGCTGATCCCTTGTAGCTGCCGAACGTCAACATCGCCCCTTCCATTGCAGCCTGCGGGTCTGTTGTCGGGTTTCCGTCCTTGTCTATGGCCACGCCTTCCGGCAATGGTTTTCCGGCCCGGCGGTACAACTCAATCTCTCCACGCGCAAAGGCGCTTGTGGCGAAATCGAAGGTAAAGGGATCTTTGCCCGAACGAGGCCAACTGAATGCCAGCGGGTTTGTCCCCAAGCTGCCCCGGGTGCCGCCTGCCGGGGCCACCCATGAATGGCTGGGCACCATGGCCATAGCCGCAAGACCAGCCGAGGATAAGCGCTCGACTTCTGGCCACAATGCAGAGAAATGATAGCATCGGTTTATGACCATTGCTGCGATTCCGTGGGTATGGGTTTTTTCGATCAGAACCGGCAGGGCGCTCTGGAATGCCAGCAGGGATATTCCGCCTTGGGCATCTACGCGGACAATTGCGTTGTCGGAGGGGGTCACAACAGGCGCGGCGTGCCCGTCGATCTTTCCGGCCTTCATCGTTTCGGCGCACATGAAAAGCCGGAAAAGCCCATGAGACTGGCAATCGTCAAACTGGCAAGTGGCCAATGTCTCGGTGATGGCCTGTGCATGATCAGGCCCGAAACCTGACTTGGCCAAAACGGTCTGACACAGGGTTTGGATGTCTTCCAGATTTAGTTTGACCGTCTCGCTCATGCGCTGCATCTCCTCGACTTGCGATGCGAAAGAGATAGCGCGGCAAGTCGGTCAAAGGGAACCGGATTTAGCGACCACCCCTGCGTTTTTGATTGCAGTTTTGCGAAAACATTACAGATGACCAACGCCACCGGATCGCGGAAACGGCGTGGGTTTATGCCTATCATCACTGACGAACAGGCCGATCTGTAATGTCTGCTGGAACTTTACACCCGGACTTTCAGAAGCTGATTTCTTTCGGTGTTCGAAAACGCCTTGTGAAGGATCGCAATTAACAGAAATATAGCGGCCATGACATCAGACCCTGTCAGGCCGGACCAGGATGAGGACGACACTACGCTCGGGCCTCCAAGCATCTATGATGCCGACCCGTCGGAAGAGGATGATCTTTGGTTTCTGCCCGACGATGGTGATGGAGAGGTAGAAGAAGACTTCCTGCTACCGGGACCTAAGGCCGATCGTCGCCTGCTGTTTGATCCACGCGATTGGCGTGCGGCGCAGGCCGAACTTTCTTTCGAGCTGGCAGACCTGGCCGCCACGTTTGGCGCGTTGGACGAGCGTCTGAGGGCCGGCCCAACAGGTTGGACACATCGGTTGGCTCTTATGGATGTGTCGGATCTGGGGTGGTGGACCGGTGATCGCATCAGTGTCGATCGGCTGGCTTTATGGACGGGTTTGCGCATTGGGGCGACCGGAGACGATGTGCAGGCGCTGTTTCGCGCAGGCTGGGCTGTCCGACGACTAACCTCGGGGGCGGGTCCGTCGGAAGGGGGATGGGCCTCGGGTCTGACTGCGTTTCTGGATCGACTGGCTCAGGGGATCGAAGAGGTTCCCGAAGCGGTTGCCGATCTGGCCGAAGTGATGGAGAACGCCGAGGGCCTGCATCCGGTCACGCAGGCTGCAATCGGGTTTCATGCTTGGCGAGTGCTGTCTCAAAGGGTTGGGCAGGACACCGAAGCCGCAATCATCGCCGCCCGGCATGGCGCGACTATGGGCCGGGGCGGAGCGATGTTCATGCCACTGGCGCTGTCTGGGCCCGGAGCCTTGCGTGGGGTGGGGGCGACGGATGAAAAGCTCTCGGCGTGGATCAACGGGGCGGGGCAGGCGGTTCTGGCGGGTCTATTGCACCTTGATCGCGTGAACGCGTGGGAGGACCGTGCCCGTGACGCCATACACGACCTGAGCGGGCGCACGCCGCCCTTGTTGATTGATGTTCTCAGGTCATGGCCCATGGTTTCAGCGCCATTGGCACAAGAGCTGACACGAGCTTCTCGTGCGGCGGTTCAGCGCAACATAGATCGCTTTACGGATCGGGGTTTGATTCGCGAAGTGACGGGGCAGGGACGTTATAGGGTCTGGACTGCGGCGCTGTAGTCCATGATCCACTCGCGAAAGGCGCGAGCCGAAGGCCGCAAGGCTGCGCGTGACTGGTATATCAGGTGATACGCCTCTTGGCCTGGGACTGTGACCCCGTCCAGACATGGCACCAGACCAGACAACGACATGATCCGACCTGACGCCGGGGCGCGGGCCAGCGCGATGCCGCCTCCGCTGGCGGACAGTTCTGCGGCCATGATTGAATTATCAGCGAAGAAGTACTGGGCTTGTCCTGCGGGCAATCGAAGGGCTTCGAAAAGGTGTGGCCAGCTTGCGCGGTGCGTAGACACTTCGATCAGAGTAAACTTGAACAGGTCTTGTGGCTGACTTATCTGGGTTGCCACGTCCGGTGGCGCAACCGGGTAAAGGTGTTCGCGAAGCAATTCATCGCCCTCGGTTCCAAACAGGGACGGGTTTCCAAAAACGATCTGAAGGTCGGTAAACCGGTTGGAAAAGTCCGAGGTCACGTTTCCGGTGGTCAGTGACAAGTTGATCTGCGGATATGACGCGTGAAAGTCCGGCAAACCTGCAGCCAGGATCCCATGCGCGAACAACAGCACAGATTGAACATAAAGCCGTTGTTCCCTTGTTTCCCCAAACAGTCCGGTCGTCGCAGTTTCAAGCATCAAAAGCGATTGCTGAACCGACGGCAAATAAGCACGACCAGCTTCGGTTAGGGTGACGGAATGGGCATGGCGATGGAACAAGGGTGTCCCAAGCTGCGTTTCCAGCGCCTTGACCTGTTGGCTGACGGCTGCGGCTGACATGTTCAACTGTGCGGCCGCGCGGGAGAAACTCTCGGTTCGTGCGGCCGCCTCGAACACGCGCAACCAATTCAAGGACGGGATACGGGTCGCCATGTGAATAGGCTAAGCTGAACTTAGCCTGACGGGCAAGAGTTCGCGTTCTGTGAAATTCAAACTCTGTCTTATCCTTTTCCAATCATGCATCGGGGAGGAACACGCATGGCCGATCAAAGCGCCAAACATCAGTCCACGCTGACCCAAACGCAATCGGCCCGCTATTGGGAAGACGGCTTCCTGTTTCCTCTGAGTGTATTTTCCGAGCAAGAAGCGTCTGAGATACGCGCCGAGTTCGAAGGGATTGAACGAGATTGGCAAGACGCGGATCTTCCGCTGCCGTTGAATACCTACAAACGGGTGAACGCACATCTGGTCATGCCGATTGCCGCGCGCATTGCGCTGGATGCACGTGTTCTGGATGTGGTTCAGGGTGTATTGGGGCCGGACATCATGATCTGGTCCGCCGAGTTTTTTGTTAAAGAACCTGGGACCAAGCACACGGTCGGGACGCATCAGGACCTGACATATTGGGGTATGGGCGAAACACCGGATCAGGTGACTGCGTGGATCGCTCTATCGCCCGCAACCGTAGAAAGCGGATGCATGGATTTCGTGCGGGCAAGCCACAAGAATCCGATTCTGCCGCATAACGATACATATTCGGAAACCAACCTGCTGTCGCGCGGACAAGAGATCGCTGTCGAAGTTGCCGAAGAAGACAAGACCCACATCGAATTGACGCCCGGACAAATGTCCTTGCACCACGGGTTGACGATACATGGTTCGGGCCCGAACCGGTCAGACGATCGGCGAATTGGTCTGGCGATCCGGTATCTGAACCCAAATGCAAGGCAGCTTGTTGCCGAACGTGATTACGCGATGCCGGCGCGGGGAAGGGACGCACAAAGTAATTTTCTGCACGTTAAGCCCCCAAAAGCACTGTTCTCAAAAGAGGCGCTCGCCCTCTATGAAAAAGTACGACAGGATCAAAGCAAGGCACTGGCGCAAGGCGCTGACAATTCGGTTGCGCTTTATGCGGCGACCTAAGCGGTGTTTACCGGCCAACGCCGACGTAGCTTTGAAACCCGGCTTTCAGGGCCGCCCGTTTGGAATAGATGTTGCGCAGATCGACCATCTGCGGCGACTTCATCGCAGCCGCAAGTTCCGGCAGGTTAAGCGCGCGGAATTCGTTCCACTCGGTCAGCAGAACGACAACATCTGCGCCTTCAGCAGCAGAGTAGGGATCGTCACACCATTCAACACCGGGAAGCAAGGCTTCGCCCTCGGCGCGGCCTTGCGGATCGACCACGCGAACCGTCGCGCCGCCGCCGATCAGGGCCGGTATGATCGCCAGCGACGGGGCATCACGCATATCGTCTGTGTTTGGTTTGAAGGTCACGCCGAGGACAGCAACGGTTTTTTGATTGAAGCTGTCATTACACGCGTCGCGGATCTTCTCGATCATCCGCTTTTTGACCTCGTCATTCACACGAATAACCGTTTCGGTGATTTGCATGGGATATGCATGTTCCTGCCCGATCCGGGCCAGAGCGGCGGTGTCCTTGGGAAAACACGAACCTCCATAGCCGGGGCCGGCATGTAGGAATTTGTTGCCAATCCGACCATCCAGACCGATGCCGCGGGCAACTTCTTTGACGTCGGCATTCACGCGCTCGCACAGTCCTGCGATTTCATTGATGAAGGTGATCTTTGTGGCCAGAAATGCATTCGCCGCATATTTTATCATCTCGGCGCTTTCCAGATCCGTTGTCAGAATTGGGAAATCCCGTAGGTAAAGCGGGCGATAGATCTCGGCCATGACTTCGGCGGCGCGTTCACTTTCGACGCCCACGACAACCCGATCGGGTCGCATGAAATCGTCAATCGCCGCCCCCTCACGCAGGAATTCGGGATTTGAGGCGACGTCAAAATCAGCACTGGGATTGGCGCCTGAAACAACCGCATGAACTTGGCGGTTCGTCCCGACTGGAACTGTCGATTTGGTGACAATGACGGTATAGCCCGTTACGGCCTGAGCAATCTCTTCTGCTGCGGCCATGACATATGTCAGATCGGCGTGGCCATCGCCCCGGCGGGTCGGAGTTCCGACCGCGATAAAGACTGCGTCAGCACCATCGACCGCAGCGGTAAGGTCGGTGGTAAAGCTCAGGCGGCCTGAGGCCACGTTTTTTGCCATCAGCGCGTCAAGCCCGGGCTCATAGATGGGAACTTTACCTGCCTGCAGCATTTCGATCTTCTGGGCGGCTTTATCGACGCAAATCACGTCATGGCCAAAATCCGAGAAACACACGCCCGATACCAAACCGACATATCCGGTTCCGATCATCGCTATACGCATCTTTGTTTCCTTTCTCCGAAATGACGGACCTGGCGCGTTTTCACGCAGGAAAGTTCCGCCGCTTTCAACGCTTGCTGACGGCCTTGGCTTGCAATCCGGGGTATCTTGCTGTTTCTGAGAGTGCAATCAGCCAGATTGAGTTTTGTGGAACGCGACGATGACAAAAACTGCACTTATAACCGGTATTACAGGGCAGGATGGATCATATCTGGCCGAATTTTTGCTGGAAAAAGGCTATGAAGTTCACGGTATCAAGCGCCGGGCGTCCTCGTTCAATACGCAGCGCATAGATCATATCTACCAGGATCCGCACGTCCCCAACCCGCGTTTGCACCTGCATTATGGTGACCTGAGCGATACATCCAACCTGACCCGAATCATTCAGGAGGTTCAGCCGGACGAGGTTTATAACCTTGGTGCGCAATCTCATGTGGCGGTTAGCTTTGAATCGCCTGAATACACGGCCGACGTGGATGCGATCGGCACGCTGCGCTTGCTGGAAGCCATCCGGTTTCTGGGTCTGGAAAAGAAAACACGGTTCTATCAGGCGTCGACATCCGAATTGTATGGTCTGGTTCAGGAAACCCCACAGCGTGAAACCACGCCGTTCCATCCGCGATCACCCTATGCGGTGGCCAAACTGTATTCTTACTGGATCACGGTGAACTACCGCGAAGCCTATGGAATGTATGCGTGCAACGGTATCTTGTTCAATCATGAAAGCCCGCGCCGGGGCGAAACCTTTGTGACACGCAAGATCACCCGCGGTCTTGCGAATATTGCGCAGGGCCTCGAGGACTGCCTGTATATGGGCAATATCGACAGCCTGCGGGATTGGGGCCACGCCAAGGACTATGTGCGGATGCAGTGGCTGATGTTGCAACAGGATCAGCCCGAAGACTTCGTCATTGCCACCGGGGTTCAGTATTCCGTCCGGCAGTTTATCGAATTGTCGGCTGACGAGTTGGGAGTTTCGCTTGAGTTCACGGGCGACGGTGTGGATGAGATCGCAACCGTTAAGTCCGTGCGCGGCGATAAGGCACCGGCGCTGAAACAGGGCGACGTAGTTATGCGGATCGATCCTCAGTATTTCCGCCCTGCCGAAGTTGAAACCCTTTTGGGTGACCCGTCAAATGCCAAATACAAACTGGGGTGGGAGCCGGAACTGACCGTTCAGGAAATGTGCGCCGAAATGGTGTCGGAAGACCTCAAAACAGCCAGACGCCACGCCCTGTTGAAAGAGCATGGGTTCGATCTGCCTGTCAGTCTGGAAAATGGCTGAGGAGGGGCATATGCGTAAAATCTATGTTGCCGGGCATCGCGGTATGGTCGGAGGCGCGATCCTGCGCCGTCTAAAAAATCGCCAAGCGGCGGGTGAAGCGCTGTCGCTGATCACGCGCACCCACGCGGAACTGGACCTGACCAACCAGTCTGCTGTGCGGGACTTCATGCAAACGGAACGCCCCGATGTGGTCATTCTCGCTGCGGCCAAAGTGGGCGGAATTCACGCGAATAATACGTACCCTGCCGACTTCATTTATGAAAACCTGATGATCGAGTGTAATGTCATCCATCAGGCATTTGCCGCAGGCGTTACCTCATTGCTGCAACTGGGTAGCTCGTGCATCTATCCGCGTGCTGTCGCACAGCCCATGCGCGAAGACGCCCTGCTGACTGGCGTATTGGAGCCGACCAATGAACCTTACGCAGTAGCAAAAATCGCCGGAATCAAACTGTGCGAAAGCTATAATCGACAGCACCGGGTCGATTATCGTTCGGTCATGCCGACAAACCTGTATGGGCCCGGTGATAACTTTCACCCGGAAAACAGTCATGTGCTGCCTGCTTTGATCCGCCGTTTCCACGAAGCGCATCGGGACGGGTTGGACGGGGTGGTTATCTGGGGTACTGGTAAACCGCGTCGAGAGTTTTTGCATGTGGATGACATGGCCGAGGCATCGCTGTTTGTACTCGACTTGCCCCGCGATGTTTATGAAGAGAATACGCAACCCATGCTGAGCCACATAAACGTAGGGTGCGGAGAAGATATCTCGATCGCTGAACTGGCAGCAATGGTTGCCAAGACGGTCGGATTCACCGGGCGGATCACGCAGGATGCCAGCAAACCAGATGGGACAATGCGCAAACTGATGGATGTGTCCCGGCTTGCCGACATGGGGTGGCGCGCGCAGGTCAACCTCGAAGAGGGAATACGAGAGACCTACGCATGGTTTCTTGAACAGGGCGATGCTGACATTCGGGCCAAATAGCCGCCCAAACCAGTGTCCGGGCGGCATTGCTGGCGTTACCGCCAGCGGCCAATGGCAATAAGCGCAGGCGCGTGCAGACCCGGATCAGAGTTGACCGAAAAGACTTTGTACACCACCTGCAAGTCCGACGGTGCATCAATCCCTAGAAAGCGGGTGTGTAGGGGCGCGCACAAACGTGCACGAACCCCATAAGTCTGCATGATTTGCGCATTAGTTTGCGCGATTTCAACTCAGAAGTGCAGAATGCCGACGGCATTTCTGCTATTGGGCGATCCTTGAGTTCTAGACTTAAGGCAAGGATAGAGTTGCAGGTGTGTGCTTCCGGTGGGTTTTGCGCATTGCTGAGCTCAACAAACCACTAGGTTTATCCTACGGGTCTGTGGTCTCCTGACTTTAGAACTTGTTCCATCATGCGCATGAGAGCTTCGTGAAGACCTGATTTGAAATCGTCATCTGAGGCGTACTTCTTGTAAAGGTCGATTTCTCGCCGACGTTCGTTGCGCATTGCTTTTTCAAATAGTGCTTCACTGGCGATGCGTCGATTTTGTTCGTCAGGGTTGGATACAACCTTGTTCTGAAATGCAGGGTCGCTCATTGCGTGGTTGAGGATGTTGATCAGCTTGATTCTTTGCTCCTCCGGTGTCGCATCCCAACCATTGAAATAGCGTTCGTTGAAGGCGGCTACGATCATGTCTAAAGGGTCTTTTTCTGGGTCATCGTGACCACCTCGGGGATTTGGATTTGGCGGATCAATCTCACTGCCAGAGTCATCCAGGCCTATAGTATGACCAATCTTCACCCGTTCCAGACCGTAGGTAGTTAGATCGACACTTTCCATGAGACCATCAATTTCATCCTGATCTTTGTCTTTGAAATCAATTGCGTTCGTGACTTCGTCCGCCATGTCGGACACCTCCTGAGGATGGTAGGAGGCGTCGGAATCGAACCGACTCGTGCACTCTAATCTGGAGCAATTACAAGGATATAAGCCTCGCCCGCATACCAATGCTGCCTCCCGCGGATTTCGCGTGGGTTATCGACCTCAGGCCGATATTCGATGGCAGTGGATGCGTGTGAACGTCATGACCGCAAGCTGAACCAGTTCGCATAACCATGTCAAGACGGAGCGTGCTGCACTTCGAAATTCACCGCGTAGTTCTGGGAACCTTCTAGGTTAGCGTGTGCCAAAAAGAATGAAGCATCCTATTTTGCGGGTCAGTACAGCGACGAGTTGCTCTCAGACAGCGAAGCGATTCGATGCCCTGTGATCCGGACTCGAACTTAGAAACTCAATCGATAATACGCTCTGACTCGACGCGCGTTTTTTGATCTGCGTCTGATGCGCTGTGTTCTGGAGAAATACAAAAGTCTTGATCTGACCAAACCTCAGCGGCAGCATTGACCCGCATCTTTCGAAAAATGGAGATACCGGTTGCAAGACCTTGTAAGTCTCATTCCATTTAGCGTCTCGAGTAATTTGTGATGATACGTTCCTCTCCTGAACTGCTGGCAGTTTCCAGGCGTTGGTATGAAATACTCAGAACCAAGAAGAATACTGACGAGTTGCAGGATTTTCTGTCGAAATCAGATGAGCTAAGGTTCGTTGGAACAGGCGAAGGTGAGTTTTGGAGCGGGCAAGCAGTTCGCGATGGGGTTAGCGGCTTTTTCGCGGAGATCCCGGCACCCGTCGTTTTTGAAGAAGTTGAAGCTGAGGCCTTCGAAAACGGAGAGACGGGATGGTCATCCTTCGTCCACAAGATTCAGTTCGTCGGCTTTGATGAAGCCGTCTTTTACCGCACCGTTCTGATTTTTGTCCTGGAGGGAGCAGCCTGGAAGATCATCAATCGCCACGCTTCAGTGCCAACTCCAAATATTGAACTCGTGGGTAAAGAGCAGCTGGCCATCCAAAAACTGGTTGATGCTGCGCGCGAAGATGGACCCAAGCTGATCCAAACCGAAGGTTTGGCTTCAGTACTTTTCACTGATGTAGAAGGCAGTACAACGTTGGCGGAGGCGTTGGGCGATCAGCGTTGGTCGGTGCTGATCGAAAACCACTTCCAAGTCTTGGCGGCGATCATTGAAAAGCATCATGGCCAGTTCGTGAAATCCCTTGGAGACGGAACGTTATCCGTCTTTCCGTCCGCGAAAGAAGCACTGACGGCCGCTGTCAAGATTCAGAAGGCCATTGCATCGGTATCCGCGGAGCCATCTTTCGGTGTTCGGATTGGAATTCACACTGGTGATGTCGTGCAATCTCGTGGAGATTTTTTCGGTACTGTGGTCAACAAAGCGTCACGCATAACGACCGTTGGTGCGGCAGGCGAGATACTCGTTTCATATGCGACTCGCGCCATGGTCGGAGGACGAACCGATTTCTCGTTTTCTGAAATAGAACCCAGACTCCTGAAAGGTCTAAGCGGTCACCACGTCTTGTATCGGTTGGAGTGGCAAGATTGAGTGTTGCGGTTGCCTTAACGCCGACGGATCACACAGATACCCCGCAGAGCTCAGTCGCAAAAGTCTTGCGGCACGCACCACAGCTCACATAGCCAACAATTCCCGATGAATTGCGACCATTGCCCAGGTGTCGCGCGTGCAATACGCCACAAGATCAGAATAGACCTTCTCGCGCGCTGGATCATCCGGTTCGGTCAGTGTTACGTCCTTCCAAAGGCGAGACGCGCTCGCCCCCTCTTTGATGTCCAGATCATCGTATGAAAGTTCTGGCAAAAACGCTGGAAGAACGGCCTTGATAGAGGCGCTACCCTTGAACGCAGGATCGTTGATCACTTCATCCGCAAACGGCTTCATCAGATCTACAACCCGTGCATTTAGACCTTCCAGGAACTCTGCGTGCTCTGGATAAGTTTCTGCCATTTCCGTATTGCGCGATTTTTCGAACGGGGCATACCAAACCACTACAGAGCCAACGTCCCCCATGTCCTCACGAAGTCTATTCAGTAAGGCTGGCATCGGGTTAGTGGCGTCTCGGTGGAGATACTCCCTGTGCTCGATTTCTCCGCCAGCCTCATGCTGGATATGCAAGGAATACTGGAAAGCCACTTGCTGATAGGGGCGCGTTCCTTCCCAGGGTGGCAGCAAACTCTGAGATGTCTCGTAGTCAAAATAGTAAACCGGATACACAATCTCGCTCAGAAACCTGCTTAACTCCTGATGATCGATTGTGCGTGCACCGTTCGCCACTGCTCTCAAGTAGCGTTGCGTCGACTTGCCCAACACAGATGGATCACTGATCTCGTCAATCTTTGTGATCCCGTCTGCGATGAGTTCTGAGGCTTTTTCCGCGTTCATGAACGGAAGGCGGTGGATGCTGTCTTGCACGATTGGAGTGTCTAGCTTCTCGCGGATCTCCAGCCATTCACCATAGGATTTAAGGCGCGCACGTTCCGGGGACGGATCAGGCATCGTACCGCTGGCAACGACGCTCAATGCCTGATCGATACGCGTGCGTGTTTTTTCGAGCTGCTCAGTCACCGCATCCGTGATGTCAGTGATTCTGACAAGCTCTTGAGGATTGATTTCGCCGTTTCTGACGTAATCACGGTTCACATGTGCCACTTCGCATCGCGCAATGGGGAACCCGACCGCCTCAAGCACGACACGCTGGAATGCGAGATCAAAAGTGTGCTCGGGCTTTGCAGAAGTCCCGCTCTTGATCTCTGTCAGAACGTACCCATCATCACTGCGGCTCACGATGTCGGAGATGCAAGTCATGGTTCCATCTTCATAGCGTCCCTGCGCCACTGCGTTTGCACCGTTTTTCCAAGCCTCCAAAGTACGCGCGGGCAGAGCCTGGTATTCTGAAAAATCTGAAAAACCGAGGCGAACGAGATCACCAAAAAGCTCCTCTGCATAAGGCTCAAACGCGTGCCCCTCATCAAAGCGTGCTTGCAACGAAGGGTCAATTGGCGGCAACAGATGCCTGGCATGTTTCTTGATCCAGAGCCAGGCAGGGTGCCTGAGAAACAACATGTAGTCTGATTTGGATAGCATCGTGTAATTTGCATTTCAGAATTGGTGAAACCAGTGGAAGACCATCATGGTCAGCTATTGAGAGCAACATTTCTTTGGTGCAGTCGGCGTCACCACTCTACCAAAGCCTCATGTAAATCGCACCGAGAGCTCGGTGTCCATCACGCCACCAAAACCAGCTGACCATTCTTCACCCGGAGACAC
Source organism: Ruegeria sp. HKCCD7251 (assembly GCF_013031165.1). NCBI lineage: Bacteria > Pseudomonadati > Pseudomonadota > Alphaproteobacteria > Rhodobacterales > Roseobacteraceae > Ruegeria > Ruegeria sp. HKCCD7251. The sequence continues at coordinate 181,657 of NZ_WPZC01000007.1, forward strand.
TGGCCATGCGTCCGTCAATGTGCCAGTTGTGACTAGCTCGCCTCTTTGAAGCTGGTCGTCTTTGGAAAGCAGAGACACAAGATGAGCCAGGACTTTGATTGGGCCCCCAAGCGCGTTTTCACCCTTGCCGGCCTCGATAGCCTCGGCGCCCTTGAACAACGCTAGTGGCACTTCGGCCAAGCCGGTCAAGATATCATGCGTCGCCTCGATTTTGTCGCCAAGAACAAGGCAGCCGTGCAATCCTTGTGCTGCGATTGAGTCTTCGACCGAGAATTTCCAGTTGGGATAAATCGATTGGACGATTTCAAATCCTGGAGCGACCCACTCCACGCAACCTGCCAACTGCTCATCGTTCATTTCAGCCGTCGGTGTATGTCTAAGGCCGAGTACGATTTCTGGTTCAATCCTCGGTTCTGAATACCTTGCCAAGTTTACCGGCTGATCAGTCGAAAACAGCCCATCTGCGTGAACCTCTCCCCAAATGGGTTGATCTACACCATAAACAAGCCAAATCGCGCGGTTCGTGAAGCCGACTTTTCTACCAACTCTCTTTTTGCCCTGAAGCTTTCGGACGCGACTTGCAATCGAATAAGCGTCATCCAGCGTCAGCTGTACTGCCTCTGAGGACAGTTTAGGTATCTGCTGGGCAGAGTTCAGGGCATCAGCGATTTTCTGAGCGTTAGCTTCAATATCTCTTGTCATATTCGCATTATACGCGCCGACGGCTGGATTGCGATGCAAGCGAGGTTTTGAAGAACCGGGATGGTGATCTCCGCCTAAGTCTAGGTTCAGGACCTATGAAGTGTCTCGAATTTAAACGGCAGTTTCTACTATCAGCGGATGTTCGACATAATCGGAGCAACGACTGCAATGCGGACGAACCAGACATTTGTGATTGGACAAGGCACGTCTGCTTAGCGCCTGTTCCCGACCTTGGCTTCAGGATGTCTGAAAGCGCACTTGACCTGTTTTGCGCTCATGTTTCCCAAGGTGGTTTTGCCCCAATCTCTGCGATCAGAAAGTCCATGAACACCCGCACTTTAGGGGATAATACATTGGACTTGGGATAGATAAGCCAAAGAACATTATCTTCTTTGGCCACAAAGTTAGGCAGAACTTGGGTTAACCGGCCTGACTTCAGGTGTTCATGCACACTCCACAGAGCGTTCAGAGAAATACCGGCCCCGGCCAGCGTTGCACAGACCTGGCTTTGGCCGTCATCGATAATCAATTGACCCTTGGCGGATGCGGGATCGAAAACCGCATCCTTGCCGGCAGGTCCTGTAAGCAGGCGTGGTTGGCGATTTTGGAAAGCAATTAAGTGGTGGTTTGTTAGATCGCTGGGAGTTTTGGGGATGCCGTGTTTGTCGAGATAATGCGGCGCGGCACATAGAACGCGCTGGTCATCTGCCAGTTTCCGACCTTTCAAGCTGGTGTCCACTAGCGGCGCGTTCCTCAGTGCTAAGTCATAACTCCCTTCGATAAGATCGAACTGAACATCTGACAGACGTAAATCGAGTGTGAGGTCGGGGTGTTGCTGAAGAAATTTAGGCAAGATCGGTGCGATGTATCGCTGTGCAAAAGTGCTAGGCGCAGCGAAGCGCAATGTGCCTCGGATGGCGGTTGTTTGCTTGCCCAAGGCCGTAAGCGCCGCTTCCTCCTGTGCGATGATCTCTCGGGCAAAAGGCAGGAAATCGGCACCTTCGACGGACAGTGACACTTTGCGCGTTGTGCGATGCAAAAGCTCGGAAGCCAGGTTCTGCTCCAACTTGGCGAGCTTTGCGCTCGAGACCGCTGGAGCCATACCCAGTGCGCGCCCAGCAGCGCTTATGTTCAGCATTTCCGCTGCTGCTACAAACAATCGCAGCGCATCTGTATCAAGTCCCATTATATCGAAAACCCGAATTATCAATCCATGGATGGGCAGTTTATATGCAAATGGATTGGCGTTAAATCCCTTTCACCGATGCAACAAAGCGTAGGAAGGAGGCGCAAATGACGCGGATAGCCACAGTCAACTACCACGTTCACAAGCCTTACCGGCAAGCCTTTGAACTAGATGCAGGCGGGATTTCCGGTAATCTGGTTGCCCCCGAACTGGTCTCCACAGCCGTTACGTTAGAAGATACCCGCGCTACGACCAACACAGTTACATTTGCGTTCGATGCTGTCGAATTCATGCCGCTGAAAACGCAAGTCCAAGACTTTGCCAGGGATGCTTGGAAACCAACATACGATGCAGAACTGACATCAATGCTATTGGACAGGCTGAGTGTGTGCGAAGTTGTGGTTTTTGATCATACCGTTCGCACCGATGATCCTGGTGCGACACGCAAACCCGCGCGCAACGTCCACAGTGACTATAGCAAGGACGGAGCCGAACAGCGGCTTGTCGACCTGTTGGGCGCCGAAACCGCAGCGGAATGGGCGCAAGGTCACTATGCTTTTGTCAATGTGTGGCGCCCTGTGGGTCATCCTATCAATTCAGCACCCCTTGGCTTTGTTCGCCCATCATCGGTTGATCCGTCTGACTGGATCCTGCTGGACCTGATCTACCCCGAACGCAAAGGGCAAATCATGGGGCTGGTGGGAAACCCCGAACATGAGTGGATCTATCAATCCAAGATGACGCCAGATGAGGTCGCGATCTTTAACATCTACGACAATCGCGGCCTTCCATCGATTGCGCATAGCGCGCTTGATATGGTCGAAGATCCAAATGTCACTACCATTCGCAAGAGCATCGAGAGCCGCACTTTGGTGCGCTATTAAGGGGGTCCTGACATGTTGGATGAAACGCAGCCGACTGAGTTTGCCCAAATCAACGTGGCCTACAACCGGGTGTTTCGCCCGCGGCGTCTAAGCGTAGGCCTTGTGTTACCGCTTGAAGCATACGCAGTCGGTGCAGAGCCGACGCTGCGGGAACATCTGGAAGCGGCTCAGAGGGCAGAGGAACTTGGGTTTGCAGCACTGTGGCTGCGGGACGTACCGTTTAATGTTCCAAGCTTTGGTGATCCCGGACAGGTATTCGATCCCTTTGTTTATCTGGGTGCACTTGCAACGGCGACAGACCGGATTGCGCTTGGAACGTCGAGTGTAATTCTACCATTGCGCCACCCGGCACATGTGGCCAAGGCAGCGGCGACTGCAGATGTGCTGTCGGGTGGACGGTTGTTGTTGGGTGTAGCTTCGGGCGACCGCCCCGAGGAGTACCCGGCGATGAACCAGAGCTATGATGACAGGGATGAACGTTTCCGCGACAGCGTTGGCTACATCCGCGCTGTTGGATCGGACTATCCCAAGCATGAAAGCGCTCAGGGCACGCTGTATGGTGGGATTGACCTATTGCCAAAACCGCATGGAGCCCGCCTGCCGATGCTCATTACCGGTGGTAGCCAGCAAACGCCCGATTGGGTGGCACAGAACGGCGACGGCTGGATGACCTATCCGCGCAACGCCGCAGCTCAGGGGCAGGTCATCGCGGATTACCGGCGACGGGTGAAGGCCGCGGGCCAATCGGACAAGCCGGTCATGCAATCGCTTTACGTCGATGTCGTTGCTAATCCAGCTGCCCCTCCTCGCCCGATCCATCTTGGGTTTCAATCTGGCACTGGCTTCCTTCGCAGCTATCTGCGCGAGATTGAAATGCTTGGGGTCAATCACGTCGCACTGAACCTTAGGTTCAATCAAGCGCCTATCGAGGCGACCCTCGAACACTTGGCGGATACTTTGCTGCCTGACTTTTCTTAAAGGATCAGACCAATGACCAAGATTATTCTCATTACAGGTTCAACGGACGGCATTGGCTTGCTCACGGCAAAGAAGCTAGCAGCCGCCGGGCACAAATTGCTCTTACATGGTCGTAGCGTATCTAAATTGGAGAGTGCTGCTGCCGCAGTCGGCGGTGATGTCGAAACCTATGTCGCCGATCTAAGCGATCTGTCCGCGGTGCGAGATCTAGCCGAAAGCGTACGGGCCAAGCATGACAAACTGGATGTGTTGATCAACAACGCAGGTGTTTTGAAAGCCCCGAAATCCGTCCTTGAGAATGGGCAGGACATCCGTTTTGTCGTGAACACGCTCGCACCTTATCTGCTGACCGAATTGCTGCTGCCGGTCATTCCCGCTGACGGTCGCGTTGTGAACCTGTCATCGGCAGCGCAAGCCCCGGTAAACATCAAAGCCATGCAAGGCAATGTGCCGCTTGCGGATATGGAAGCTTATGCCCAAAGCAAATTAGCTATCACCATCTGGACTCAGGATTGGGCCAAGTCGCGAGCCGAAACACCGGTAATCGTTGCTGTAAATCCCGGATCACTTTTGGCCTCAAAGATGGTGAAAGAAGGCTTTGGCGTTTCCGGCAACGACATGAGCATTGGCGCCGATATCCTGATTGAAGCGGCGCTAGGCGAGAGGTTCACCGATGCGTCAGGTGCCTATTTTGACAATGATATTGGTGCTTTCGCAAATCCGCATGCCGCAGCACGGGACAAAGATCACGTTGCCGACGTCATGACCACGATCAGGGACTTGATTGGCCGGACTGGCTAACCCTCGCGGCGCGAAAGCGCCCCACACTTCCACCTTTAACTCTCCGACACCCCTCACGCATGCCGCGTCGAGGCCCAAGAAAGGACTGCCTGATGAAATACGAGAACTTTCAAACCTTTGACGTAGACGTTGAATACGGCATCGCCACCGTGACGTTCAACTTTGGTTCCGTGAACGTGCAAGGCCAGGCAATGCTGGCCGATCTCAACAGCCTGGCAATGCGGTTGGAGCGTGACCGCGAAACCAAGGTCGTAATCTTCCAGTCCGCCAATCCGGAAATCTGGGTCTGCCACTACGACACCGAGCTTCTCAAGGATATGTCGACCGAGGCGGTATCTCGCGACGATGCACAGCTTTTGGACCTGCAATCGGTTTGCGAACGGATCAGCAAGGTGCCGCAGGCCACCATCGCAAAACTGGAAGGGTATGCACGCGGTGGCGGACACGAATTGGCGTTGGCGCTCGACATGCGCTTTGCCGCGCGAGGAAAGTACAAGTTCATGCAGATGGAGGTCGGCATGGGCATCTTACCCTGCGGCGGTGGCGCCTCTCGCATGGCGCGCCAGACCGGTCTTGGCAAAGCACTTGAGATCATCCTGAGCGCGCAGGACTATGACGCGGATGATGCAGAGCGTTTGGGCACCATCAATAAGGCGTTGGAGCCGGACGAAATTGGCCCATATGTAACCGCACTGGCCGAACGGATTGCAAAATTCCCAGCTGAGTCGATCAATGCCTGCAAGAAGATGGTCTACGAATCAATCGACAAACCCATTGATGAGGCGCTGAAAGCCGAGGCTTATTGGCTCTATCAGGCCACCAGCAAAACCCCGGCGGTCAAACGTTTCACCATCGCGGATGAACAAGGGTTACAGCACGACATCGAGAACCAGCGCAAATGGGGCGATCTGGTGATGCAGGTGCAGGACATCAACTGACTTTCCCCCCAATACATCGATCTCGTCAGGCGTGCGTTGTTGCAACGTGCCCCTGATATTACGTCACAAAAAGGAACAAACCAATGAAAGCAATGGTTCTAAATTCATACGGGCCAGATGCGCCGTTCGAGATTGTAGATATGCCCGACCCGGTCGCGACTTCTGGACACGTGATCGTCAAAGTAGCCGCCGCCAGCGTCAACACGGTCGACACAATGATCCGAAGCATGGGCGCTGACCTACCCCTTTCCCCCGCACTACCCGCGGTGCTCGGCATGGACTTTGCTGGCACAGTCGTCGCAATTGGCGAAGGTGTGACGGGTTTTGCCAAGGGCGATGAGGTGTATGGCTGTGCCGGAGGCTTAATGGACTTGCCGGGCTCTTTGGCAGAGTACATTAATGCGGATGCCCGCCTGATTGCCCGCAAACCTAAGTCGCTGAGCATGCGAGAAGCCGCAGCACTGCCTCTCGTTGGCATCACCGCATACGAAGGATTGACGCGCGCCGATGTTGGCCAAGGGCAAACCGTACTCGTCCAAGGCGGCGCCGGTGGTGTTGGTCATGTCGCCGTTCAGATCGCCCGACACCTCGGCGCCACCGTTTCGGCGACAGGTCGTGGCGCAGATCAGATGGCTCTGATCGAGAGTATCGGTGCGCGTCCCTTGGACTTCACAACGGAAAAGGTTGAGGACTACGTGGCTGAGCACACCGATGGTGTAGGCTTCGACGTGGTGTTTGACAGCGTGGGTGGACCGAATATGACTAACTCGTTCGAAGCGGCGAAACTCAATGGTCAAGTCGCTTCAACGGTTGCGATGGTCGAGATTGATTTGACGCCCGCGCATTTCAAAGGTCTGTCTCTGCATGTCGTTTTCATGTTGATCCCGATGATGCACGATGTCGAACGGCAAACCCATGGGGACATCTTGCGGACACTAGCGGAACTGGCAGACGCCGGCGGGCTCAAACCGATTGTTGACGAACAGGCGTTTGGGTGGACGAATGTCGGTGCCGCCTATGCGCACCTGACAAATGGAGCTGCAGTCGGAAAAGTCGTTGTGGAGATGTAATCAGATTTAGCTGGGAATGGTGCGCGTGCAATGACCTTGCGCGCTATCTCAGTTTAAACTGCAATTGATGTCGGCTATCGGTGCTTAGCTGACCTTAGTGCTTATTGCAGCATTGGTCACTCTGGGCTCCCTGCGGTCGTTCGTAGCAACTTGCTTGAATGTCAGCTTAGCGGACGAAACGGTCAATCGAGATCGCTGTCGCTACTTGGAGTATTTCCAGACCTTCACTTCGGACGTTCTGCCGCGGATTTTCTGAAGACCTGCATCAATCAAGGGATCAAGATTGGCATTTGGGTTATGCTGTTTGATAGCACAAACCAAATCGTCGCTCACAATCAGCCGAGTGTTCAGTTGTCTGGTTAAGTGTTCGATCCTGCTTGCGATGTTCACAGTGTCGCCAATCACGCTGTATTCCAAGCGCCGTTCATTCCCTATGTCCCCGGCGACCACGGCGCCCCAGTGCAGTCCGATCCCAACACGGATCGGATCTTCGCCCGACAACGCTCTTTCAGCGTTCCACTCGTCCAATGCCTCGAGCATTTCATAAGCGCTGTTTAGTGCGTTTTCGGGGTCGTGAGGGTTCGGGTTGGGAGTTCCAAAGGTCGCCATCAGCCCGTCGCCAATGTACTTATCCAAGGTGCCCGAGTTTCTAAATACCGCCTTACCCAAGCGGTCATGATAGCCTCTAAGAAGCTCAATCACCTCATCGGCAGACGCTTTTTCGCAGAGTTTTGTGAACCCTATGATGTCCGCAAAAAGTACTGCAACTTTTTGGTGTTTACCGGCTGAAATACCAACACCTGATCTGCTTAATTGGTCGACTACATTTGGTGAAAAGTATCTTGCCAGACTGGCCCGCTTCCTCTCTGTAGAAAGGAGATTGCTAACGAGCCGCCGAGATCGCGTAACAACGATAGCAAACCCCGCAGACAATATCACAACAACCAGCAATTCTGTGGCGGCATATCCCAGAAACAGAAAATTGAGGTCAGTGCCTCCGGCAAGCCAGGCTTCAACTGTCTGTTCCGGCAAGTCCAGATTACTGTACGAACCTGGTAGGCTCAAAAACCATACCCACATGCCGATGCGAGCAATCGCTATACTGATACCGCACCAGACAACCAAGAAAGGCCGAAAGCTGAAGGATGCCTGCATCAGAAACATCAAAAAGTATAAGAAACGCGCGGAGTTCATCGAAATGGCTGGCGGCCACGAAATGTCGGAAAACGGCGAACCGAGACTGAAAACTACCGCCAGCAACAGGCAGTCTAACGTAACGAACACGTACTGAATGCTGCGTCTGCCAAGACGCGAGTATGCTGCGATGTACTGCAAACCACCGAGCAAAACAAAAGCGAAGATTTCAAGAAGAGCAAAATAATATGATGGCCCAGTTTCCGGGCTATCAATGGCTTGCCACAGTAGAACAAGTGCAAGAGCAATAGTGCGGACCTTTGCGGCGAGCATCATGCCTTGGCGTTCTTCTTCGGCGAAAGCCGCGCCGCCGCGTGATCGTACTCTTTCTTGAACGGTTTCTGACATGCGCCAGACAGTCTAACCTATTCACGCCAAATCGCTAAGTCATTCTCACGCATGGACGGAGAAGCAATACAACTCTGTCCGCTTTGGGCTCGAATTGGATGCTCGGTTAATTCCGCTAAATGTAGGCATTGCGAACGACACAGACTAGAATGTCTCAGTCACAATGCGGTACGTGCCTAACCGGTGTTTTATAAGCAGGGCGCGCGCAGTTTGACGTGCAACTTGACGGTCATTTTTGGCGAATTAATCTCGAGTGAGTAATTAGAATCTAAGGCGTTGCTCCGGTTTAAAATTGCCAGAACTTTGAATGGAAAATCCATGAAAAACCGTCTCCGACCTGTCGCTCCTTTATGCTTGTCGTTAATAGCTGCAGCCTCAATCAACATGCCCATAGTCGCCGAAGCACGTGATGTTGGCGATAGAGGTGCCGATAGAGCGCAGGATCGCGTGGACAATAGAGGGGATCGGGTTGATGGGGATCGGATCGACGGCGATGCGCGCGACGCTGTGAAGGACGCAGGCGAGAAAGTCGGCGATGAAGTCCGAGATGAATTGGAGGATGAAGCTGACGAAGTTCGCGACGAGTTGGAAGACGAGGCCGACGACGTTCGCGCCGATCTAGAAGAAGAAGTCGATGAAGCGTGTAAAGATTTGAAGCATGAAACGGGAAAGGACTGTGATTAGTCGAGTTGGCAGTCCAGTCCACCTTTCGCACCGTCCTACTAAGACCGGACTAGTTATTTTGATCTCTAGCCAGTCGTTCGCTCATGGCATCTTGTCCACGGCACTTCACCGACTGCTTTGGGCTCGGTGCGGTCATTCGCTAAATCACATCGCATGTCTCATTTGGAGGTACAGGTGTGCAATGGTGGTCAACTAGTACGCAGCAGTTGTTTTGCCTTCTAAATAGTTTGGCCTACTTCGTTAACAGGTGTTTCACCACCAGCACTCAGCCCCATCTAAGTTTAAGCGATTTTGCTGGTCCCCGGCAGATTGCTGGTCAAACTTGGTGGGGCTTTCCATCGAGATGAAAATTGCTAAATTCCATTTTTCAACGAACGCTCCGGGCTTGGTGCCGATGTTAAGTGAGTTACACTCAACGACTGCTAGGCGGACAAAGCAGTCGTTCGTAGAATCACTAAAGACGAAAATTCAAATGCGTGATAGCTCCAGATTATGGCAACGACATCTGCGCGAAATCGACCATCCATCCCTTATGCATTTGCGGTTATTGGTGTTCTTTTTGCTTCAATCTGTTTCGGGCTGGTTCCCTACTTCAGCCGCAGCCTAACCGAACAGGGTGTTGCACCCTATGCGGTCGCATTCTACCGCTACATTGTTGCAGCTCTTCTTCTGCTTCCCGTTCTCATCGTGCACCGAAAAGAATGGCGAGAGATCACTTGGGGTCTTTCCGCCGGAGCCGTAATGGGGCTTGGTTGGATCGGATATGTAACAGCGCTGGAGAAACTGCCCGCATCGACAGTGGGTGTGCTTTACATGACCTATCCGGTGTTCACCCTAGTTATTGCTTGGGCTGTGTTTTGCGATGCACCCACGCGACGCGCCGTGTTGGCCGCTGGCCTGATTGTGGTGGCAGCTGTCATTGCTGGCTCACCTGCGTCAGTGGCTGCGGAACACCTACCAACGCTGCTGCTATCCCTTGCCGCCCCATTTGGGTTTGGCTTCGGAATTTGTGTCCTGGTACATAGGTTGTCACGGATTACGCCGTTGGCACGTATCGCGTCAGTTTCTCTGGGGTCTGTACTGGGCCTCGCACCGCTCATCCTTGGTGCTGAGGTTGGAGAGCTTCTCCCAAGGGAACAATCCGTTTGGCTTTTCATTGTTGGTATTGGTCTGGTTACCGCTTTCGTGCCCCAGCTTATCTACACAATATGCTCACCTGTTATTGGGGCTTCCCAAACTGCGGTCGTCGGAAGCATCGAATTGCCCACAATGTTTGCCGTGGGATATCTTGCTTTTGGCGAAGCCATCTCTTTTCCTCAAGCTTTTGCATGTGCCTTAGTGCTGGGCGCAATCGCGATCACAAGAAGTAGAAAGACGCGCACCGTATCTAGCGTGCTCGCAAAATCACCAAGGCGGTAGTACTGGGCTTGGTACTGCTGTTCTTTGCGGTGAGCATAGCTGGCTGCTTGCGGCCCGAAGCGGGTAGCGAACGTTATGTGTTAAACGACCGACGTTGACCGGGGGAAGATGTCGGTCCATTTTTGTTGTAGTGAACTCTCGTTTAGCAAAGGACCTCCGGCTTATGAGGTACTTTATGATCGTTGCAAGCATGGGCATTTCTTCGGTTGCGACGATATCTGCGGCCGATGAGTTTTCGGACCTTGGCAAAGACCTCTTTGTCGAGCATTGCGCCAGATGTCACGGAATCGATGCAAATGGAAAAGGACCTGACGCAGCTGATTTGAAAACAGAGCCTGCTGATTTAACAAAGATTTCCGAACGCAGAGGGGGTGTGTGGCCCATGTTGGAGGTCATGTCGATCTTGGACGGTTATTTGAAAGTTCAAGAACCTCGCGATGACATGCCTATAATCACCGAGTTGAACGACGGCCCTACTGTCGAATTTGATACGGGGAATGGTTTGGTTACGCGTATTCCTTCCAGACTAATCGAAATTGCTGAGTATTTGGAGAGTATTCAGTCTCCGAAGCCGGAACGATATGTTCCGTGAAGTTCTGCTTCGCAGTTGAGTACGCAAAAGAGTGCTGCGTTGGGCGGGTGCCGTAATTGCCTGGAAGCAACGAATATACGGATCGACTTGTAGACGATGCCGTCGCGGTCTGGCCTAGCTTGCTTCAATATCAGGTCTCGCGCTTCACAGCGGTCTAATCCAAGACTTCTTGTAGTACCTCACCGCTCGCACCATTAGGACGTGCCGTACTTAATAATGCAGACAGTGTGGATGCGATAGCAGTCGTACAAACCCGGCGTGCAACCCGTTGCGATTTTAAGTTCGCTCCAGCAAAGAAAATCGGCACATGTGTGTCACCGCGCCACGGTGACCCGTGGGTGGATGTGACGGACAGACCATCGAAGTCTGCGATGAACCAGCCGGGTTTGAAAATTACGTATATGTTCCCGGATCGGGTGGGGTGGTAGTTGTTGCGGACCAAGCGCATGATGTCGGTATCGGGTAGGAGGTTTGCTTCGATAGCCGTACTGGGGACGGCGAATGCCACATCGGGAAAGGATAGAAGCTCTTCTGCAATAGCTGACTCCAGCGTGGGTAAATCAATATCACGGCGAGCCAATACTTCAGGGGCGATATTGAGATAGGGGTGATTATAACCCTCAAGCAGTTTCCCGGTGATCCCAAACCGCTCCTTAAGCCTGGCTATCTGTTCCGTCGGGTCCCATGTGTCCGGAGCAACAAGGCCAGTTTGGATGCCAACACTCTCCAAATAGCCCGGCGCATCGGTGGTGCCGTGGTCCGCCGATAGAACGATCAAAACGTTTTCCAGCCCAATCCGTTCGTCGATAAACGCGAAGAGATTCATTAGAGTCTGATCGAGGCGGTATATCGTGTCCTCGGCTTCAAGACTGGAGGGGCCAAACACATGGTTTACGTAATCCACGGACGAGAAGCTAATCGCCAGATAATCCGTTACCGCGTCTTGCCCGATATCCTCGGCAGCGATCAATCGTTTGGCAAATTGCGCCGTCAGATCGTCGCCAGCGGGGCTAAGCGTTAAAAAGGTCGTAAAGTAGGGATTTTCCAGCGGGTCAAACCCATTTTGCGTCGAAGAATAGCGATGAGGAAAGGTTGTGCCGAACCCGGCGACATCCGTCTCCCATGGTTGGTTGTCGCGGTCGCCAAAGAGATAGGCTTCCTTTGGGTGCATCAACTCCCAAGAGGTTCCTTCAAAGGAGGCGCTCGGCGATGCGTTATTCCATGCGGAAACCCAATCCGGGTATTTGTCGTAGTAATAGGAGCTTGTGACAAAACGATTTGCGGCTTTTGAGAACCAGAAGGCTTTGCCGCTTTGTCCCGCCATTGTAATAGCCCCACGATCCTTGATTGAAACTCCAAAGACCTTGGCCGCACCAGCAGTGGAGGCGCTTAATTCGTCCGAAAGCGTAGTAACAAGCATAGCGCTTGGTGACCGCCCATCTGTGCCAGCTGCCGCCTGAGTCGGGTCAATTTCAATATCGTCATTGACGCCAGCGCCATCTCCAAGAAGCGGAGCGGTGCTGTCTTCAACGTTGTAGACAACGCGGTCCAAGGTTCTGTCGAACCATATGTTTCCGATCATCCCATGCACTGCCGGTGTTGCCCCGGTGGCCAATGTGGCGTGCCCGACAACAGTCTCTGTATTGGCATGGCAATGATGGGCGTCCACATAGTGTACACCGTTTTCAAGTAAATACTTAAGGCCACCCTCCCCAAGATTCTCAAAGTAGCGTGTCGGCAGATCGCCCCGAAATGCGTCAACGGTCAGCTGCAAAACGAGACGAGGAGGTTCTTGCGCATACGCAGGAGCGATTGAAACCAACCACAAAGACAAACAAGCTCTCAGTGTTTTGGTCATAGTGCTTCCTTTCGCTGTATTGCGCAGCAGGTTGGCGGCGACCGCAATTGCGCGTTAGAACACCCGTTTCAATACCAAACTGATTACAAAAACGCTTCAAGTCTACTTCTTCCGACCTATCGCGAAAGAGCCTGCAACACCCAAACCGGTGTTCATACAAACAAATTCTTGGAACTGAGGTGCCCGGATCGGTTTTGATCCAAAACAAGGCTTTGGGTCTTTTGAGACACTAAACTCTGCGCCAGAAACCCTGTTTCAGGTGAAACGCTATGACCAAAAACCTATCGGTTTTTCTTATTTTGGCTGGTTTGGTAATTGCTGGTGCGTTGCTGTATGTCGTTGTTGCCGAGGATGGCGATGAATTGCCGGTCGGATTTGTGCAAGGAAACGGGCGGGTTGAAGCGGAACAAGTCGAAATAGCACCAACTAATGCAGGTCGGGTTGCGAAGGTAACGGCAACAGAGGGCAGTATGGTTGCAGCCGGTCAAATCTTGGCCGAAATGGACATAGACGAGCAATCTGCGGACCTGGATCGGGCTAGAGCCGAAGTAGCCTTGGCAAATCAGACAAGGGCTGAAGCAGAAGCGCTCGTTGTGCAACGCGAAAGCGAACAGCGCAGGGCCGAGCAAGAGCTTGATCGTGCCACGGCGTTGCTGGCAGGTCAAAATATCTCCAAAACTATTTTTGAAGATCGCGATACCACTCATAAGGTTGCTACAGCAGTATTGGGCGCCGCCAAAGCCCGAGTCGCAACCGCAGAAAGCCGTATTGCTGCCGCTGAGGCGGAAGTACGCAGGATCGAAGCACAGATTGAAGACAGCGCTTTAGTGGCACCTTTGCCCGGCCGCGTGCTTTACCGGCTTGCAGAACCCGGAGAGGTCGTTGGCGCAGGCGAACCAATCCTGACTATTCTTGGTCTTGAGAATGTTTACATGGAAGTTTTTCTTCCGGCGCGTGAAGCCGGACTTTTGCCCATTGGAGCTGAGGCTCGCATCGTGCTCGACGCTTTGCCGGAATATGCGATACCTGCATACGTGAGCTTTGTTTCTCCCGAGGCCCAATTCACCCCCAAACAGGTCGAGACCCTGGATGAGCGAGAGCAACTGGTTTTTCGCGTTCGCGTCCGTATCCCAATAGACTTGGTTGAAAGTCGGATTGAGCACGTCAAAACCGGTCTGCGCGGTGTCGCGGTGATCCGGCTGAACCCAGCCGCTGCTTGGCCTGAGGCGCTTGAACAACGCATCCCAGAAGAGCTGTTCGAATGAGAGTTGAGGATGACGCCTGCGATATTCACATTTCAGGTGTTACGCACCGTTATCGCAAGCATGTCGCATTGGATTCTGTTTCGTTAGAACTGCCAGGCGGCCAGCTTGTTGGCTTTATCGGGCCGGATGGGGTGGGAAAGTCTACACTGCTTGGTTTGATCACTGGCGCGAAGAAACTGCAGTGCGGCAATATCGACGTTTTAGGCGGCCCGATTGGCGATTCTGGTCATCGACACAACATTTGCCCAGCCATCGCGTTCATGCCGCAAGGGCTGGGTCGAAACCTGTATCCGGAGCTGTCTGTACGTGAGAACCTCGAGTTCTTCTCTGGTCTCTTTGCTCAAGGGCATTCAGAGCGGGACGAACGTATCGCAGCGCTATTGGCTGCGACAGGGCTTGCGCAGTTTGAAGACCGTCTGATGGGCAAGCTCTCGGGTGGGATGAAGCAAAAACTAGGCCTGTGCTGTGCTTTAATCCATGACCCCAAACTTTTGGTTTTGGATGAGCCAACGACCGGGGTCGACCCGTTGTCGCGTCGGCAGTTCTGGGCTTTGATTGACGCAATCCGAGAAAAAAACCCTGAGCTGTCGGTGTTAGTGTCGACGGCGTACATGGATGAAGCCGACGGTTTTGACCGGATTGTCGCGATGGACGCGGGTCAAGTCATCTTTCATGGGAAGCCCGCCGAATTGAAAGGGAGTGATGATGACCTCGAAATTGCATATCGTCGTCTGAGAGCGCGGGAGTTGCCTGTCGAACCGGCGGGGAAAAACAAAACGAATGGGAAGATCGAAGCAAGCCCAGTGATAGTTGCGCGTGGACTGACACGACGCTTTGGTGATTTCACGGCCGTAGACAACGTCGACTTCACAATCAATCGCGGAGAGATATTCGGGTTTCTAGGATCAAACGGTTGCGGCAAGTCCACGACAATGAAGATGTTAACTGGATTGTTACCATCCAGCTCAGGCGAAGCACTGCTGTTTGGCAACCCTGTCGATGCATATGACCGAAAAATGAGGCGTGAAATAGGCTACATGAGCCAGGCCTTTTCCTTGTATGGCGAGTTGTCGGCCCATCAGAACCTACAATTGCATGCGCGGATATTTGCAATTGCCGACCGAGAACAACGTGTTTCGGAACTCACTGAGCGCTTTGGGCTCGAAGAGCACCGGCATACGTTGGCGACGGCACTGCCTCTAGGGATCAAACAGCGACTGTCGCTAGCAGTAGCAGTGATCCACCGTCCGCGGGTGCTAATACTCGACGAACCAACATCCGGTGTGGATCCAGAGGCGCGCGATTCCTTCTGGGACTTGTTGATTGAGCTGTCGCGAAATGAGTCGGTAACGATCTTTGTGTCCACTCATTTCATGGGTGAGGCGGAACGCTGTGATCGCGTTTCGTTTATGCATGCTGGTAGAGTTCTAGCGGAAGGTACTCCGGCTGAACTGATCGCCGTTGAAGGGGCGGAAAACCTTGAAGACGCCTTCATTTCGATATTGGAAGCAGCAGAAAAACCAGTCTCTGTTGTCGCGCCAAAGGTCGGTTTTAGGGCCAGATCCCACGCCGGGGGAGGAGCGTTTTCTCGTGTATTGGCCTATGCGCGGCGCGAGACCGTTGAAGTAGCTCGTGACCCGGTGCGTCTGGCTTTCGCGTTTCTGGGTTCTGCTATTCTAATGTTGGTTTTTTGCTTTGGAATTACGCTGGATATCGATGAGCTTGAATTCGCGGTACTTGACCGTTCTCAGGGGCCGAAGAGTCGTGCTTATGCGGCTGAATTCGCCGGATCGTCCTACTTTAAAGCCAAATCGCCGCTGCAAAGCGCCAGCGAAGGGCGCGACCGTCTAGTGTCAGGTGAGGTCTCTCTGGTTGTTGAGTTACCACCTGACTTTGACCGAAAGATGAGTACGGGTGAACCAACCCAGATACTTGCAACTGTAGACGGTGCTATCCCATTTAAGGGTGAGACGGTTGAAGGTTATGTTTCCGGATTGCACCAATCATTTCTCGCGGAATATGCCCTTAACAATGGCAAAAGCCAGATAGATATCGCCAGGATCGAACCTCGGTTTCGCTACAATCAGAGCTTTGAAAGTATCGCCGCGATGGCTCCGGCAATGCCTGCTATCTTACTGATTATGTTGCCAGCTGTTTTGACTGCCGTAAGCGTAGCAAGGGAACGAGAACTGGGGTCAGTTGTCAATTTCTACGTGACACCAACCACGCGGCTTGAATTTCTAGTCGGCAAACAAATTCCGTACATTTTGATCGCCTACGCAAATTTTCTGCTTTTGGCCGGAATGACCGTTTTTCTTTTCGGGGTGCCGCTAAAAGGAAATCCTTTCCCTTTGGCTGTTGGTGCCCTTCTTTACGTTTGGGCAACGACATCCTACGGGCTGTTGATCGCTACAATGACATCCAGTCAGGTGGCCGCGACATTTGCAACTGCCATCGCCTCAGTTGTCCCAACAATCCAGTTCTCAGGTCTGTTGCAACCTGTTTCAACGCTTGAAGGAGGCGCACAAGTGGTGGGCTCATTTTGGCCTTCCTCATATTTCCTACACCTAAACGTTGGTGCCTTCACTAAAGGTTTGGGTTGGGAGGCCCTTGCGCCGGACATTCTGGCCCTCGCCTGCTTCGGACCAGTTCTGACACTGATCGCAGCCGTATGTCTTCGGGCGCAGGAGAAGTGAATGCAGCGCTTCTACTGCATATTCTGGCTAGGTTTGAAGGAAGTGATGAGCCTGCGCCGTGATTGGGTGATGATGGCATTGTTGGTCTGGTCGTTCACGCTGGCCCCGATCATGGAAGCAACGGGAGTGGCAAGTTCTGTAAACAACGCCTCGATAGCGTTTGCGGATGAAGACGACTCGCCACTTTCTCGAGCACTTGCCACAGCGTTTTTCCCACCAGAGTTCCAACCGGTCGTCCAAATCGAACCCGGAAAAGGACCTGCGTACATGGACGCTGGGCGCTTTATTTTCGTTGTGGCTGTGCCCCCCGGATTCGAAAAGGATCTGCGCGCAGGGCACAGTCCGGAGATTCAAGTTCTTATTGACGCAACCGCCATGGAACAGGCCGGTATTGGTGCAAACTACATCACCAGTATCTTGAGCGCTGAAATACATCGCTATGCAATTGGTATCGATCTAGTAAATGCTCCCTCAATCAGTGTCATTCTTAGAAGCGCCTTCAACCCAAATAGAGATACTGTACGTTTTGCTGGTATCGTTGCTTTGATCGGCCAGATCATGTGGCTCACAACTATATTGACCGGAGCGGCAATGATTAGAGAGCGAGAGCACGGGACCATTGAACATCTCCTTGCCATGCCTCTTGCTCCATTTGACATTGCCATTGCCAAGATTTGGGCGAATGCAGCAGTGGTTTTGGTCGCGACTGGTCTTTCACTAACCTTTGTGATGCAGGGTTCTCTGGGCATTAGTATCGCTGGACCCAAGATGTTGTTTTTGGTTGGCACGGCGTTGTTTCTTTTTACTGCGACGGCGCTTGGGGTGTTTCTGGCAACCATTGCGCGCTCTATGGCGCAGTTCGCGCTTCTGGTCATGTTGATTGTGCTGCCAATGCTAATGCTGTCAGGTGGAGAGACCCCAATTGAAGGGCAGCCGGCGTGGTTGCAGGCAGGTACTTTGGTTCTGCCGTCACGCCACTACATGTCAGCAAGTCAGGCTATTGTTTTCAAAGGCGCTGGTATTGAGACTGTCTGGCCGGAATTCGTTTGGATGACGTTGTTGGGAACGGCTTTGTTGTTAATGAGTTTACGGCTTTTTCGGCGTTCTCTTGCGCAGATCAGCTAGCGCTCCAATCTGTTGGCTTTGACAGATTGGAGCGCTAGCTACTCCGCCTCTGAAGACAGTTTGGATATCTGCTGGTCATAAGTCAGGGCATCAGCGACTGTATGAGCGTTAGCCTAGATATCTCTAGTCATGTTCGTACTATAACCGACGTTAGGTGCTAAGTGATAAGCTTGCGACGCAGTCTTTCAAAGCGGTTGTTCGCGGCCGGTATTTGGTCCAATTCAAGCTGAGCTCGCATGTGCCAAAGCAGCGTTCAAAAGCGGTCTCTTAAAGCATTACTAGCGGCTTCTTCCTACTTTGAAACTTTGACTTCGATGAGTTCTGGCTACATTCCAGAAAGCCCAGCGTTGGTATTCAATAGAAACTGGCGGAAAATTGGGCTGCTAGCCGCCCCAATGCCACGAGCGTTTTCCCCAACCGCTGCAGCCTCCACGACCGGAGGAATCAAACCGCGTTTGTCTTGGTTGATTAAGTAACGGCGAACCCTTGACACCAGTTCTTCCCGAATTTCAGGCGGGAACGCGCCATCGATAAAAATGGCCTCGAAGTCGATGACAGCACAGATTGAAAGAGCGGCCTTAGCTAATTCTTGCGCCGTGGTGCCAATCCATGGTTCTACATAGCGAGAAATGCTGCTCCAATTCTGCGGCTTCTTCCATAGAATCCCCGGGTCGACACCCGCTTCTATCAATCGGTCCTCAAGCAAAAACAGCGACGCCGTGTCGATCAGTTGCTGGCTCTCACCCAAAGGACCGGTCGTGCGCATGGCGCCCAATGCACCGGCATTGCCTTGGTTGCCTTCGAACACGGTGCCGTTCAATGCAACGCCGCCGCCGATCATTGAGCCAATAAAAAAGTAGAAGTAGTCACGGTATTCTGCCCCACGCCCATAGAGATGCTCTGCGTGACATGCGGCTGTTGCGTCGTTGACCACAAAAACCGGCAAATCGCTGAACTTGGCGACCTCGGAAAAGAAATTCACGTTTCTCCAAGACCGAAATTTTTTTGCAGCAAGCCCAGACAGATCGTGCCATTTCCAAAGTTCAAATGGGGTCCCGATACCGATCCCACAAACACGATCACGAAGCCTCTGGGGCTCGTGGGACAGAAGCGTTTCCAAACCAGACTCCAAAAAACCGAAAATGACCTCTGGTAGCGGATAGTCATAAGTCGTGGAAAGTTGGCGACGCGGTGTGCCAGTAAAGTCGATCAAGAGCAGATCGGCGCTACGCCTCCCGATCTTCATCCCAACCGACAAGATGCCTTCCGGATTTAATTCCATAGGGATTGAGGGCTTTCCAACCTTCCCGCGCAGTGGGGTTCCACGCTTGAGAATTGTGTCTTTTTCAAGCTTGCGCAAAATGATTGATACGGTCTGAGGAGATAGGCCTGTTAATCGCGCAACGTCGGCGCCTGCGGCGGGCCCATGCCGTTGTAAAACTGTCAAAATCAGACGTTCGTTGTGATCGCGAACCCCGCTTTGACTTACCCCACCGGTCAGTGTGTTGAGCGCCTCTCTTTGCATAGCCTGAACATAAACACCTTATTTTCTTATGAAAAGGTGCTTAGGTAAATTAATAAATAAACTTTATTTATTTATTGACAGAAAGGCTAGAATCACAGTTTCTTGAATTAGACCTTCATTGGAGGATGAGGGCGAGTCTCGTTGGCCTGCCATGCGGGGCATCAACAATTTTCTGGGAGGACTACATGAAAAATCTATTCAAGATAGCCGCATCTGCTACCGCGCTTACGGTGGCTGCCGCATCTGCCCACGCGGCCGGAGAAACCGTTTGTCTGATCACGAAGACAGATACCAATCCATTCTTTGTAAAGATGAAGGAAGGCGCAACGGCCAAGGCTGAAGAGCTTGGCATGACCTTGAAGGCCTTTGCCGGTAAAATCGACGGCGACCATGAAACTCAAGTTCAGGCCATTGAAACTTGTATTCTCGACGGCGCAAAGGGAATTCTCCTGACGGCTTCGGACACAAGTTCGATTGTCCCCGCTGTTCAGCAGGCGCGTGATGCTGGCTTGCTGGTTATCGCTCTGGACACGCCACTAAGCCCGATTGACTCCGCTGACGCAACCTTTGCGACAGACAACTACAAAGCTGGCCTATTGATCGGGCAATGGGCGAAGGCAAAGATGGGCGACGCAGCGGCTGACGCAAAAATTGCGACGCTTGATCTTAACGTCAGTCAGCCAACCGTGGACGTTCTCCGCAATCAGGGCTTCCTAGACGGCTTCGGTGTGGACCTGGCAGACCCCAATGTCATCGGCGATGAATCTGATGCACGATTGGTCGGCAGTGACGTGACCGACGGCAACGAAGAAGGTGGGCGCCGCGCCATGGAGAACCTTTTGGCCAAGGACTCGACGATCAACGTTGTTCACACGATCAATGAACCAGCAGCGGCAGGTGCTTATGAGGCTCTGAAATCCATTGGGCGTGAAAACGATGTGCTGATCGTTTCGGTCGATGGTGGCTGCCCCGGTGTACAAAATGTGCAGGCCGGAGTTATTGGAGCTACAAGTCAGCAGTATCCGCTTTTGATGGCTTCGCTTGGGGTCGAGGCTGTTAAAAAGTGGGCTGAGGAAGGCGTAAAGCCAGAAAACACACCCGGAAAAGACTTCTACGATACCGGAGTCGCTCTCATCACGGACCAACCTGTTGATGGCGTGGAATCGATTTCGGTCGCCGAAGGCTTGGAGCTCTGCTGGGGCTAAATCAGACTTAATGTATGAGGCGCATGAGAGCGCCTCATCACTCCTTTCACCAGCAAACCGAAACTTCCTGTACACTCATCTCGTGGGCATTACATCGCCCGCGAAAAGGGGGAGATATGTCCGAAGCAAACCAGAGCGCCAAGGAATTTGAATCCGCTGCCAGCAGGACAGAAACTGTTGCAGCTTTTGAGGACCATCGGCGTGGCGTTTTGGGGAGGTTGCAGCATCTTCTCCACGTCAACCCATCTTTTGTGCCGCTTATCGTTCTGGTCGGTGCGATTTTGATTTTCGGACTGCTATTGGGATCGAAGTTCTTCTCGCCTTTTGCCATGACCTTGATCCTCCAGCAGGTTCAGATCGTCGGAATCGTGGCCGCAGCTCAAAGCCTGGTTATTCTGACCGCCGGCATCGATCTGAGCGTCGGCGCAATTATGGTATTTTCTTCTGTTATCATGGGGCAGTTCTCTTTCCGATACGGCATTCCAGTGCCAATCGCTGTAATGTGCGGGCTTGCGGTTGGAACCTTGATCGGAGCACTGAACGGCTGGCTTGTCAGCCGCGTTAAACTTCCCCCCTTCATTGTCACACTAGGGATGTGGCAGATCGTACTGGCGACTAACTTTCTGTATTCCGCGAACGAGACTATTCGCAGTCAGGATATCGAAGCCAACGCTCCCTTCCTTCAATTCTTTGGAACCAAGTTCAGCATTGGTGGAGCGACCTTTACTGTCGGCGTCATTTTCATGCTCGCCCTGATTTTTGTGTTGGCCTATGCACTTAAACACACGGCTTGGGGAAGGCACGTCTATGCCGTGGGTGACGATCCTGAGGCGGCCGAACTATCAGGTGTCAACGTCCATCGAACACTCATGTCCGTCTATATGTTGTCTGGCTTGATTTGTGCCTTCGCGGGCTGGGCTCTGATTGGGCGCATCGGATCAGTCTCGCCGACGTCCGGCCAATTGGCCAACATTGAAAGCATCACTGCTGTTGTGATCGGAGGTATCTCTTTGTTCGGTGGACGGGGGTCCATTCTGGGGTCACTATTCGGCGCACTGATCGTCGGCGTGTTTACTCTTGGGCTAAGGCTGCTCGGCGCAGACGCGCAGTGGACCTTCCTGTTGATCGGTCTTCTCATCATCGCAGCGGTCGCAGTCGACCAGTGGATCAGAAAGGTATCGGGCTAATGTCAGACACAACTCCAGTCGTCCAAGGGCGCGGGATCGTGAAGCGCTATGGCCACGTCACCGCCATCGACCATTCCGACTTTGAACTGCGGAAAGGAGAAATCCTTGCAGTTATTGGGGACAACGGTGCGGGTAAATCTTCCATCGTCAAGGCGATTTGCGGGGCCACCATCCCGGATGAGGGCGAGATTCTGATCGAAGGGAAGAAGGTAAACTTTACCTCTCCAATCGACGCCCGCAATATGGGTATCGAAATTGTCTATCAACAGCTTGCCATGTCTCCTGCCCTTTCGATTGCGGACAACATGTTCATGGGGCGCGAGATCCGCAAAAAGGGGTTCATGGGCAAATACATGCGTCAGCTCGACCGGCCAGCTATGGAGAAGTTCGCCCGTGAAAAACTGACCGAGCTTGGCCTTATGACAGTGCAGTCGATCAATCAGGCAATTGAGACGCTGTCTGGCGGCCAGCGTCAAGGCGTTGCCGTTGCGCGCGCAGCCGCCTTTGCGACCAAGTTCATCATTATGGATGAACCGACGGCTGCTTTGGGCGTGAAGGAAAGCCGCAAGGTGCTTGAGCTGATCCAGGACGTACGGGCGCGTGGTATTCCGATCATTCTGATCAGCCACAACATGCCGCATGTCTTCGAAGTCGCTGACCGAATTCATGTGCACCGGCTCGGTAAAAGGCTCTGCACGATTGATCCCAAGGACTACACGATGTCCGACGCCGTGGCCTTTATGACCGGCGCCAAAGAACCACCAAAAGAAGACGCCGCGTGATCGAGCAGGATGCAAAGCGCGTGTGCGACCTGATCTCCTCCCGGAAGCAGGTTGGGGTTCGGACGATTGTCGCAATCTCCGGCCCCCCCGCATCCGGAAAGTCGACCCTGGCAGAATCCGTTGTGCAATCGCTGAACGCAAAACAGAACTCGGCGGTTCCTTTAGCCACGTTAGTGCCTATGGATGGCTACCATTTAGACAATCGTGTACTTGAAGCGCGAGGATTTCTGGCGAGAAAAGGCGCGCCAGAAACCTTCGATGCAATTGGGTTTTGCAATGCAATTAAAAAGTTACAATCCGCACAGCATGAATCATTTCACCCCAGATTTGACCGTCAAATGGATCTCGCCATTGCCAACGCGATTGCGGTTCACCCCGACACTCGGACTGTTGTTGTTGAAGGGAACTACCTTCTGGTGGATAGCGACCCGTGGAGAACATTGGCGGATGTCTATGCCGCAACGGTTTTTGTCAGCCCAACTTTGGAAGAACTCGTAAAGCGGTTGCATCACCGCTGGATCAAGCATGGATTTGATCCGAAAACCGCGTTGCAACGCGCGAAAACGAACGATCTGCCCAACGCTGAACGTGTCATCCGTGATAGTCGGAAAGCCGATCTTACACTGAACCAGAATTACACCGAATTCGGGATGCGCTATGCATTCTGAGTTTGCGCATTGGATTCACCCATCCGTTAAAGCAGCACCTCTAGGCGGGTTTTACTGCGTCCCATCAATGTAGATCCGAATCGAGCCGAATTTCTGCTTGATCTGGCCGCCCGATGGATAGCTTTCCTCACGCCGGTCGCAGTGCTTCTTGATCGCTTCAAAGCACTCGGTGACAATCCGAACCCAGCCCAGATTGTCTTTTCCGAGGTGCTTCTCAACGGAGCCGCGGATGTCATCATAACCGAAGGTGTTAGTCATCTGCCGGATCCCCGGTTCTAGGAGGGTCGGATTCTTGCACTGAAGCGATTTCCTCTAGCGCGGCGATGAGACGATGCAGGCCTTTTTTCTGCCTCTGCCGCCACCGTCAATTTGAGAGCAGAGAAGTGTTCGTCCGGTAAACCATTCCCTGCTTTATGCTTCCCAAGCTGGAGAGGTGATGACACCTCAAGGTCGCTTTGGGTTGATTGATGATCCTGAAACCTTCGACATCGCGCCTTTCAAACCCAAATCGATCTCATTGCATTGGGAGTTCATGTACACTCGGTCGCTTTTTGCGACTGGAGATATGAACCGTCAAAGCGAAATCCTGAATCAGGTCGCTGGGTTGATAGATGACGGAAAGATCAGATCCTCAGCGACCGATACACTTGGTAGGATCAATGCTACAAACTTAAAGAAAACGCATGCTATCCTTGAAAGCGGCAGGGCCAAAGGAAAGCTCGTGCTTGAGGGTTTTTAGATGAGAATTGAACGGCTGGATCATGTGAACATCGTGACGACTAGGTTGCCTGACATGGTTGCTTGGTATGAAGAGGTCCTGGGTTTGAAACTCGGGACCCGCCCTGATTTTCCGTTCCCCGGAGCTTGGTTGTATGCGGGTGATCACGCAGTGGTTCATCTTGTGGGTCACGAGGGAACGCCAAATGTCGGCTCCGAAGTGAAGCTCAAGCTCGAGCATTTTGCGCTCTCAGCCACAGGCTTGAGCGCATTCGAAGAAAAACTGAGCTCGAATCAGATCAAGTACCGCAAAACTGACGTCCCGGGCGCCCGAATGGTCCAAATCCATGTGGCCGATCCTGATGGAAATCACATTCACATAGACTTTGAAGAAATCGAGTAAGGGACAAACACTCGAAATAGTCGGAACGCAAAACTAAACTCGTAAATTCTTGCCGATTAGTGATCGAGATCATTACTGGGTTGCTTCCAAGAATTACCCGGACCAACATTTTTGGGCGGTACAAGCGTCGAATTGGAGATCAGCATGCTGGACCTCGAAACCAACAAGAAGAATGTCATTGCTTTCTACGAAATGATGTTCAATGAGTGTCGGCCTGCGGAAGCCATAGATATCTTTGTTGGTGATACCTATACGCAGCACAACCCGCATGTTGGCGACGGCAAGCAAGCGTTTATCGAATATTTCGAGCGCATGGCCGCCGAATATCCGGGAAAGCGTGTGGATATCAAACGTGCGTTTGCTGAAGACGACCACGTTGTTCTGCATTGCCACCAAATCTGGCCTGATGGTCTCGAGTACGCAGGTATCGATATTTTTCGCCTGGATGCTGAAGGTAAGGTTGTCGAACACTGGGACGTTCTTCAGGAGGTTCCGGCAAACAGCGAGAATGACAATGGCATGTTTTGACTTAACCGTTCTGACAGCGGTGCATGGAGCTTTGAAAGCTCCTGTCGGCTAAACCGCGATAATCAAACGGCATAAGTCTGATCCAAGAAATCCGC
>NZ_WPZC01000008.1:0-163592 GCF_013031165.1 Ruegeria sp. HKCCD7251
CGCCTGCTCGTAACACACCAATAAACCAAGGCCCGGAAACAAAGGGCCTTGGTTACACGGTCAAATATCTGACCCTACCGTCAGGAAGCACGCAAAAGGCGGACGGGTATCCGTTTGTTTTCGCAAGTGTCCGTTCGATTTCATCCACACTCAGGTAACAAAACGCTGTGGACAGTGCATCGGCGGTAGTTGCATTCGAAGCTTCAACGCTGACCGTCGACCACACCGGCGCTCCGTGATTTCTGGGATCAAGAATATGGGTGTGCTCTGCGCTCAACCTCATCGCTTGCGGGCTGGATGTTGCGATCGCTCTGTCCTTCAGTTGGACAGTCTGAACGATGCCATGACGAGGGTCGGAAATACCCAAAGTCCATACCTTACCACCGGCGTGAAACTCTCCGACATTGACCAGAACTTTGGTCCAGCCTGACTGTTTGAGGACACCGGCAACCATATCTGTCGCATAGCCCTGCGCGATGCCGTTCAGTGTCAATTTCTGACCACGGCCAAGAATAATTCTGTCTGGAGAAATCTTCACACGGTCCCAGCCAATTAAGCCTTTTGCCGCGTCAAGATCTCTGCCCTTGGCCAATGCTTCCCACAACGGTTGAACCGTTGGATCAAATTGGCCACCTGTCAAAATGTACGCCTCTTGGCAGGCCAGAAGTAGCTGAAGAAATTGCGGTGATGGGTTGCGCAGGCTGCCTTGGCTGTTCAACTGCGACAAGGCTGAACTGGGGCGATACAGGCTGAATTGGTCCTCACAATCTTGCAGCAACGCGGTCACTTTTTCTATGGCTGCGGCGGCAGTGGTGGGGTCTCCCTCAAAGGTCAGGCTGACTTCGGCACCCAAAGCGTATCCGCGCCAGGTCGTTGTCTGAGCGCCAGCGGGGGCGGCAATTGCAGCGGCAGAGATTGCTAGAAAACGGCGGCGTTTCATCACTTGGCAGCAACCTTTCGTTCCTGACGGCGGGCGGCAATGATCAATGGGACGCAACGCTGACGGTCGTCGTGAATTGCGACGCAGTCCAAACAATGGAAGCATTCATTGTACTGGATTTCCCCAGTCTTTTTGATTGCACCATATTTACACTTTACCCGGCAAAGTTGGCATGGCGAACCACATTCAGCCTTGCGGTCGATCCAATCGCGTCCGCGTATAAGCCCTCCGATTGCCAAAAACGCGCCCAACGGGCAGACATAGCGGCAAAACCCTTTGAACATGACCATGCCCAGGAAAAGCCAGAAGGCGGCATAAACGGCATAGTACCATTCGCGCACGAAGAAAGTGGTGATAGCGGTTTTGAAAGGTTCCACCTCGGCGGCTTTGTCGATCTGATCGGGGATCGTAAAAACGACAACGACAAGACCCGCGAGCACCACGTATTTCAACCATTTCAAACGCTGGTCCCATTTGTCGGACGGTTCTATTTGCGGAATCCGCAAAGCCCTTCCTACATGGTGCGCAAATTCCTGCAGCGCGCCAAATGGGCAGAGCCAGCCGCAAAACAGCCCCCTGCCCCACGCGACAAGACCAACAATCGAAACCGCCCAAATCAGGAGCGAAAAGGGATCATAGAGAAGAAACGCAAAGCTGCCTCCCTCGAGTGCGGCACGAAGGGTGCCGAGAACCGTCACGATTGACAATTGCCCCTGACCCCACCACCCGACAAATCCAACGACAACAGCCAGAATGCCAAGGCGGTACGGAGTGAACATTGGCTGGGCGGCAAGTGAATTCATTCGGAATTCAAGCACGGACACCAGCCCAACCAAAAATACCGACAGGATAATCATGTCGGATTGGCGGCTTCTCAGAGCTTCCAACCACGGCGGTGCAGGTTTGATCTGAACGGGTCGGGAAAAGAAACGATCAGGGGTTGAGTGTGAGATTTCGAGTGTTACCGACCCGGTTTCCGGCTGGAACATGCCATGTTCCCGCACGGCCAATACCTTTAGAATCCAGTCCCGCGAAGGATCAAAACCCAATCGCCGGTCTGTCCGCAGGATCATGGCAGTGCCATCTGGCGCGCCATCTGCCAGTTCAACAAGCAGGTCGGCATCGCGCAGGGCCACTGGCAATCCATCCTGTTCGGCTGAAATCCAATCAGGCGCTGTGTTTCGAACGAATTCATCACTAACAAGGCCGTGTCGGGCGGTTTCGATCAGAAGGATCGGCTCATCATTGTCCGAAATCTCCATAAAACCCTGCAGTTCTTCGAAACTGCCGGTCGAAAGCGCAGCACGGGCAATTGATTTAGGCCCCAAGTCCACGATCCACAGGTCGAGATACGGCTCATCCGGGTAATCCCGTGCCTCGGGGTCGTCATCTTCCCACAAAGTGCCAGCAAAAAGTGCGTCCACTTCGGAATTTGACAGCGTTTTGTGGGTTGCGATCCCGGTGGCGATCAAGTCATCCCAAGTCAGGTTTTCGTCATGATCCGGGTTCGGGAAGGCGGGCAGTGACGTCGCCAAGCCCTGCATCTTTTCCCGCGCCACCGCAAGAGCAGCGCCCATGACCGATTCATGCGCGATGCGGACACTGGCAGTGGCCTTGGTAACGCCGTCGAGGTAAACAAGCTGTGATCCCGATGCGGCGTCGCCGTACTGTGTGCCGACTACGATTGAGTCCGAGATCGAATGTCCCCCATACTGCTCAAAGAACTTGTGAAAGGGCGCTTGTCCCAAACCTGAGACAAAGATCGGTTCATTATGCTCAATCAGTTGGACGTCCATGAACCGCCCTTCCAGGTCCAATACAACCAACATGTTGATCGGCGCTCCGGAAAAACCCGGCAAGGGCGCTAAGGGCTCAGTTTCAAAAACAAATCCGGCCTCGATACCGCCCGAATTCAGGAGCGCGTAGACCCCTTTGTCGTTCAGGGCGTCCCCAAGGGAAAACGGCGCACGAATAAAGTCCTCGAGTTTTTCCCGCGGCAGCGGTTCAGCCGCAGCCATCAGGCTGCCGAATAGCAGGATAATCATTGCAACCAGCGTGCGCATGGGCTGAACACTATATTTCCCATCACACGCAGGACATTCGACGAAAGTCCTAAAACGCAGTTTGCCTATCTCGGGCCATTGACGATGCGCGTAATGGATCAGACAATGAGATTACAGTCTTACGACCAAAGCAGCATTTTCCCGATAAGGTGCCGGTTGTAGGTTTTTTGCTGTAGTCACCCAGCTGTGGAGGAATCAATGACCTGGAGCACGCCTAAACTGAAGGAAGTGAATTGCGGCATGGAGATCAATATGTATTCTCCGTCCGAGGACGAAGGCCGCGAGCACGAGCGCGACCTGTTCTAATCACTTAAGCTCAGCGGAGGCCCGAGGTGCGATTTTTGGTTCTTGGGGCTTCTGCTGGTGGCGGACTGCCGCAATGGAATTGCGGCTGCCGGAATTGCCGGGACGCACGTAGCGGGGTTATCCCTCCATCGGGTCAGTCCTCATTGGCTGTGTCACCTGACGGTGAAAACTGGAGCATTCTGAACGCTTCACCAGACATCCGGCAGCAGATGCTGGACAATCCTCAACTGCATCCCCGATCAATTCGCGACACACCTGTTGCGTCGGTTCTGCTGACGAATGGGGACATCGACCACATTGCGGGCCTTCTCAGCCTGCGCGAGCAGACACCGTTTTCGCTGTTTGCCACCGGAGATATTCTTGATGTTCTGGCAGCAAACAAAATTTTTGACGCCGTGAACCGAGAAAAAGTAACACGTTCCCGCATCGCCTTGGACAAAGACTTTGCCCTACAGGATGGTCTGCAGGCACGGTTGTTCGCTGTTCCGGGAAAGGTTCCCTTGTTCATGGAAGGCGAGGCCGTAGACACCAACCTGATGGGCGAACAAACCGTTGGAGTGCGCCTTTCGACTGGTACCAGAGTGGCTTATTACATTCCCGGCTGCGCACGGGTAACGCCAAAGCTGCTGGATCAGCTTCGTGACGCGGATCAGCTCTTCTTTGACGGAACATTGTATGAAGACGACGAGATGATCCGTACGAGCACCGGGGTGAAAACAGGTCGGCGTATGGGTCATATCTCGGTCAACGGGCCTGAGGGGTCGATCGCGCAACTGGCCGGAGTAACGGCTGCCAAGACGTTCATCCATATCAATAATACAAACCCGATGTTGCAACCAAACAGCCCCGAGCGCGCTGCCGTTGAAAAGGCTGGCTGGTCAATCGCGTTTGATGGGCAGGAGATCGCAATATGAGCCGAGAGACCTTGGAAGCCCGTCTGCGGCAGATCGGACAAGAACGGTATCACGACAAACACCCCTTTCATCACCGTCTTCACAGCGGGCAGTGTTCACCGGATCAAGTGCGCGCCTGGGTGATCAATCGCTGGGCATATCAAGCCGCAATCCCTTTGAAAGACGCAGCTTTCATGTCGCGTTGCGCGGACCCGGACATTCGCCGTGAATGGCGCTCGCGCATCGAAGATCATGACGGCGGCGTTGAAGAAGGTGGCGGCATCCGACGTTGGTTGAAACTGGCCGAAGCCGTGGGGCTGGACCCCGACTACGTTGCAGCGGGCCGTGGAGTGCTGCCCGCAACTCAGTTCGCTGTCGATGCCTATGTCCATTATGTTCGTGAACGCCCGATGCTTCAGGCCGTCGCGTCATCTCTGACCGAGTTGTTTGCGCCCAAAATCCACGAGCAACGGATCGAAGGACTGTTAGCTCATTATGATTTCGCAAACGCGGATAGCCTGTCTTATTTCCGTAAGCGCCTGACTCAGGCACCCAAAGACGTGGCCTTTGGCCTCAACTGGGTGTTGGATCATGCGGATACAGCCGAAAAAGAGGATATGGCCTGCGACGCGCTGATATTCAAAACCAACGTGCTTTGGGCCCAGTTAGACGCGTTGTGGTCAGCTTATGTCACGCCGGGCGCGGTCCCTCCCGGCGCATGGAAGCCCGGAGAAGGCATGGCATGACCCTGGCGCTGCGCAAAACCGACCGTCCTTACCTGCCCCGCGGGGTCCGCGTACAACGCGACGAGAAACGCAACCGAACCGTTTTGATGGCGCCCGAAAAAGTCATCGAGCTGGACGATATCGGAGTTGCGATCCTGTCACGGATCGACGGCATGACCAGACTTGAAGACTTGGTTCAGGATTTGGCCACCACCTACAACGCGCCAGCCGAACAGGTAGAACCTGATGTCCAGCGATTTCTGCAAGCCTTGCGCGGCCGGCTTTACGTAATGGTGAAGGAATGACCCCATCTGCGCCAATAGCCCTGCTTGCAGAGCTGACACATCGCTGTCCGCTTAGTTGTCCCTATTGCAGCAACCCGGTCGAGTTGGAGCGTAAAGAGACCGAACTGGACACGGAAACGTGGAAAGAGGTCCTGGGACAAGCGCGCGACCTTGGTGTTTTGCAAGTGCATCTGTCCGGCGGAGAGCCTGCTTCGCGCCGCGACCTCGAAGAACTTACGGAACACTCGGCTGGGCTTGGACTTTATACTAACCTGATCACATCAGGCATTGGATTGACACCCAAGCGTCTGGACAATCTGGAAGCCGCAGGACTGGATCACATCCAATTGTCGCTTCAGGGCACAAACGCCAACCTTGCAGATTTTATCGGCGGGTATCGCGGTGGGTTCGATCGCAAAATGAGCGTTGCCAAAGACATCCGGGAAAGGGGCATTCCGCTCACGCTGAACGCGGTAATGCACCGGAAGAATCTGGATGATCTGGACCGAACCATTGAAATGGCCGTCGAACTTGGCGCGCGACGGCTCGAAGTTGCCTGTGTCCAGTTTCACGGCTGGGCGCTGCAGAACCGCGCCGCCCTGCTGCCGACTCGGGAACAGACCCAGGCTGTGAAGGAAACAGTGGCCCAGGCCGCCCGTCGGTTACAGGGGGTTCTGGCCTTTGATTTCGTCCCGCCAGATTACTATTCCGATTTTCCCAAGGCGTGCATGGGTGGGTGGGGATCAACCGGTTTGAACATTACGCCCAACGGTACGGTACTGCCCTGCCACGCAGCCCAGACACTGACCCATCTCAGGTTTGAAAACGTCCGCGACACCGGGCTTGAAGATATCTGGTACAAAAGCCAAGCCTTCAACGCCTATCGCGGAACAGATTGGATGCCCGAACCTTGTCAGAGCTGCGACCGAAAAGATCTGGATTTTGGCGGCTGTCGGTGTCAAGCCCTTGCATTGGCTGGCGACGCCGGAGCAACGGATCCCATATGCAGGAAATCGCCACTTCACGCGAAAGTCACTGAGATTTTGCATCAGGAACCAAACGCGCAGGAAAGCGACCTAGTTTACCGAAGACTTTGACCCTTGATAATTGGCGGGCCTTTATTGCGACGCCGCTGTTTCTTGCGACGGTCCAGTCCACCCTAATGCGACCAGCCTATCAATGACCGCCGCTGCATGTGCGTCATTCCTGTAGATACTTTTCAACATCGCATCGACCGGCACTTCCGGCCAGGCAAGCTCCAGCTCTGCCAGTTTCGCGCGCGCCTCTGGCTTGCGTCCCAAAGCCGCTAACGAAGCGGTCACATAAGCCAATGACGGCGCGCTGAGAGGGTCGCCCAGCTCCTTCGCCTCTTCAAACCTTGCAATCGTCGTTTCAAATTCACCTAGATGAAAATGTGCCGCTCCAGAGATGTTGCGATTGGCAAACCGTTGATTGCTGGACTCCAGCAAAGACAGACGATCCGCAATTTCGACAGCTTCTTCGAAGTCACCAGAAAACAGGGCAACAGCACCCAGAAAATCCAGAATGGCGCCGTCTGCCGGGTCAAGCTGGGATGCACGCCGCCCAAGCGTCAAAGCCGTCTCATAATCCCCATTGGCAAAATAAGCCCAGCTTTTTGCCGACTGGCTCCACCCATGCTCGGGCGCCAGTTGCATCGCTTCGTTTGCGAAATCCATAGCAGCCGTCGCGTAGTCAGATTTCTCCTGCAACTCAGGGGTCAGGATGGACAGCGTCGCCAGAGTCTGTGCCGCTCCTGCGTACCCTCCGAAATAGGTTGCATCCATTTCGATGACCCGTTCAAACACCGAAAGGACCAGTATCTGTCTTTGCAAATCAAAAATCGGGAAAGTCATCACGCGCGCCTGTTGCGCAAGGTTGTAGGCCTGCAAAGCAGACGGAGACTTTTCATAAATCGCGGCGTTACGCAGCAAGTCGGGCTTTCCCACCGCAACATTATCAGGCTTTGAACCGGAACCCCGCTCCGACGTTACAGGCAAAAAGCTGACCGCCAAGACCGCGCCCAAAAACACACCTGCGGAGAACGTCGTAAGTGGCAACCAAAATATTTTTTCTGACTTACGGGGTTCGGGCTGAATACTCTTCGTCGCAGGCTCAAATCGTGGGCGATACCCTCCTGTGTCGATGTGCAATCGAACGGGGTCAAACTTACCAACGCCCTCGTAATACAGTTCCAAAAGCTGCCGAAGTCGCCGTGCGTCCACGCGGACGACGTTTTCCGGGTCTATGCCTTCTGACGTGTCGCGGTCATAGACATCCTGCGCGACCGTCTTTCCGCGAATATCGGCCCCCCGACCTGCGATCTCTTCCTCAACCACATAGTTTAGAAAAGAACGCAGCCTATCCGCGCCATCGAAATGCGTATCGTCTAACACATTGGCAAGCGCACGGCGCTTGTCTTGTTCTGAGATTCCATCTGAAGCGGCCATCACATTCAGATACTTGCAATTAATTCGACGTGAGTCACCCGGATTTTCACCGTGAGTCACTTACGCGAAGTGCCATCACGGTGCAGAATTAAAAGGGTACACCCCGCAGGTAAGCCTAACTGGTCTGCAATCCGAATTGCTCCGAATTGCATTGTCATTTGATCACAAAGGGGAAATCCATGTCACGGCGCACACGTCTTTCACATCTCGGCAAACACTTTTCGATCGGGCTGGTCTTTGGCGCGTGGGCTATAGCGCCCCAGACCTTCACCAACACCATAGAGGCTTTGTTCGTACCAAATGCCGCCTATGCACAAGAAACCCAGGAGGTTTCGCCAACAATGGTGCGCGACCGCCCCCGTGACGTTTATTACCCGAACACCGAAGATCTGGCTGAAGACGAGATGCGGGTCATCGCCTGCGGCACCGGGATGCCAACCACGCGTGCAGCACAGGCTGCGGCGTGTTTCCTTGTTGAATTGGGAAACGGCGACAAGTTCCTGTTCGACATCGGATCAGGTTCAGCGGAACGAATTTCATCATTGCAAATCCCCTACAACTATTTGGACAAGGTCTTTATCGGGCACCTCCACACTGACCATTTCGGGGCCTTGCATGACCTCTTTATCGGCGGTGCAT
The DNA here is from genome assembly GCF_013031165.1 of Ruegeria sp. HKCCD7251. NCBI lineage: Bacteria > Pseudomonadati > Pseudomonadota > Alphaproteobacteria > Rhodobacterales > Roseobacteraceae > Ruegeria > Ruegeria sp. HKCCD7251. Next base: position 8,319 of record NZ_WPZC01000008.1, read on the forward strand.
TGATGGGGCGAAACGTGCCATTGCGCGTGTGGGGGCCAAGCGGCCCAGTGGAGGAACTCGGCACGGCATATGCGTTGGAGAACATGCGCAGGATGCTGACATGGGACCTTGCAGCAAGGGCGGGAAACACAGATTTCCGGGGCTATAACCTCGAGATAAACGAGTTTGACTACACCGGTGAGAACCAGATTGTTTATGAAAGCAACGGTGTTACCATCCGTTCCTTTCCGGCAATTCACGCCATTGATGGGTCAGTTAGCTATGCATTGGAATGGAACGGTCTGAAATTTGTTTTTAGCTCTGACACGTATCCTAACAAATGGTTCAAGGAACACGCGCAAAATGCCGATCTAGCGATCCATGAGTGTTTTATTGCGGTGCCGGAATTGGTCACTAAAATGAAATTTACACCCGAATCCGCCCTTCTGGTGGGAACACAGGTTCACACGGCCCCAGAAGCCTTTGGAAAAGTCATGAGCGACATAAAACCCCGCATGGCCGTCGCCTATCACTTTTTCAATGACTTCGACACGGCCAACGGTGTCTATGAAAGAATACGCTCCACTTATGACGGACCACTGACCCTTGCAGACGATTTCATGGTCTGGAACGTCACCAAGGATGACATCTCAGTCCGCATGGCGGTCACAGAAGAACACACATGGGCGCCGCCACTGGCCGCACCCGCACAGGCGCCCGATATGCAAGACCGTATCGATTTCTCGGAAAAAGCAGGCGTACCACAAGAGGTCATGACGTTTTCACAGTTCACTCTGGACGGGATCGACGATGTGGATGATGTGCTCCGCCCAATCTACGAAGAAGCGTCAGAAGTGTTGGGGCAAACGTTCCCCTACCCCGGAGATGAGCAGTAATTCGACATCGCCGGAACCGGGTCGGGTAGGACATTCGGCTGAACCGATGGTTGCCATTCGCCGCGTGTCAGACATAAATGAAAGGTGGAACTTCGCGGCCCGAGGTGAACTGATCAGTTTCGGCCTGAACGGGGATGATCAGCGATACCTCGTTCTGGCCGGGTTTGACTGGAAAAGTTGGGAGAACACATCACTGCGCTTTGGGTATCAGTTCTATGTCATCGACTTTTCGACAGATCAGCCTGACGGAGAGTTTGATTATGACGTCAGTAAAAACGGTCTTTATGCGGCTATCACTTTTCGTTTCTAAGACGCTCGCACGGTCGGTGAACTGGTGTTTTTGGGCATTGTTTTTGGCCTGCGTGTTGATCAGGCCCAAGGATAGTGCCGCAGACCTCGTATCCCCTTATGGCGGCGAGACCGCTCCCAATTTTGCAGAGCTGTTGGTCGAAGACGGCCGCGTTCGCGTCGCGCTGGAAATAGACCTTGGCGACTATCCGTTTTTTGTTGCGCCCGATGATGGAACAGGGCGCGCGTTGGCGGCCCGGACGGGGCGAACCTTTGGTGTGGCGGCAGATGGCAAAACTCTGACCCCAGTGGTCCGGTTGATAGATGTTCGCCGCAGAACACCCAGACTGACCGCCGCTAGCAAAGTGATAGCTCCGCGGCCCCGAAGCGAAGACGTTGTATTTGTTGAAATGGAATTCCAATTCCAAGGCCAGCCGACACAGATCACGTTTACGCCGCCACTAAATGAAAACGGCATTCCTTTAGCCTCAATTGGTATGGTCGCCGAACATCTCGGGGTGCCCGTAACCGATTACCGATACCTGTCCCGCCCGGAAACAATGCTGCCCAACTGGGAAGACCCCTGGTTTACCACGTTTGAAAACCCGAATCTGACGCGCCATCACAAGTCCCCTCTCATGTCGTTCCTGTCGATGGAGCCCCGGGAAGTTCGCCATGAAATAATCTTTCGGCTGAAGGACTTTGAAGCATGGGCAGACCTGAATTTGGGTCCGGCGGAACGCCTTTCACCGGATCAGGTGGCGCGGGTGAAGTCGGAAGCTGCATCCTTTTTTGAACAGCACAACCCCCTGTCAATCAACGGTACAAACGTATCGCCCCGCGACGTTCAGGTCTCGCGGATCGCGGTCGGTGCGGACGGGTTGCGCGTATTACCCGACGAGGCCGAGGCGCAACGGACAACCATGTTGATGGGCGCTGTATTGTCCTATCCAAACGCTACGCTGGCCGATCGCGTAGATATGACATGGCAACTTTTCCCCGACGGGACCGATATTATTCCGGTCACCCTAAGCGACCCTGCTGGGGCCGTCCCCTCGCAAATCTACAAATCGGACCCGACCGTGGTTTGGAACAATCATCTGACGTCTTGGGAAAACCCCATAACGCAACCCGTTGTCGTAAAGTCCGCCGGTTTGGTCTCCCTCCCGATGCTTTCGATCGGGTTTGGCTTGGCGGCCCTCATTTGCGCGGGACTCGCACTGCGCACGAACACCAGTCGAAGAACCGTTTTTGCCGTGATGCTTGGAGCCTTCACGACAGCGGCGCTGCTGACCATTCCAATCCGCAATGCCCTGCCAATGATGACCGCCGCTGCACCGGATGAAGTAACCACTCACCAAGTTGTTCAGGGACTGCTTGGCAACCTGAGCGTCGCGATGCTGGAACCCGATATAAAAGGTGTGGAAGCGGCGTTAGAGCCGTTTGTCACACCCGACAATCGCGATCAAATTCGCGATGAGCTGCGTCGAGGCCTATCCGTAAGCCTACCCTCGGGGGCTTTGGCGAAGACCGACAAGATCGTCGATCTGCGGATTGAGGGGCTGTCGTCCGGCGAAGACAGAAACTCGCACCAGATTATCGCGAATTGGACAGCACGGGTCAGCGGCGGCCATTGGGGACATCTGCATCAGCAATCCGTGCTGTTTCGCGGTTTGATGAACGTGTCGCGACATGGCGACCAATGGCATCTGGATGGCTTGACCGTCCTGAACGCGCAGAAGCAAGGATGACATAATGCGATTTGCAATACGTTTTGCGGTACTGGTTTTATCATATCTGTCTGTCGCAGGTGGGGCCTGGGCGCATTTCAACCTGAACCAGAATGTTCGCATATTTCATATCGTCCGTGACGACAGCGGACTAAATGTGATGCTGCGCACGCCGATGGCTTATGTTCTGGCGGATAAAGTTGGGCCTGCCGGGACCGACGGCCTGCCCCGCCCTGCACCTTTCACAACCAATGAATTGCAAGACGGTGTTGTCATGCACTTGGTCGATGTTGAGGCGCTCAGGCGCGCGCCATTTGCCCTTGCGGATATTGTCCTCAACGAGCTTGTAATCGAGCAGGCCGATGGCAGGCTCCAAGGTCATATCGTCAATCTGAAAGTCTATCCCATCGGTCAAGAGCCGGGCTTTGCGACTAAAGCCGAGGCAACAGAAGCCTTGGCAGCGACTGCCATCAACATAGGCAGCGATCAGCAAGTTTACGTGGGTGATACCGTCGTTGATATATGGCTGACGTTCGGTGATGCGTCAGATGCCGCCTATGCGCTGTCGATGTTGTCCAACCCCGGTCTGGCGGGCCAGGACGAAACTGCCAACCTTATTCTGAATTATCACAACGGCGAAACGCAAACCTACCGCGCCAAGGGGTTGCTGGCCGAACCTATCGAAATCACTGGAACTGCATCCTCTGCCGCTGCGACTTTTGTCGTTGAAGGCGTCCGGCACATAATTGAGGGCATTGATCATGTTCTGTTTGTCCTGTGCATGGTGATCGGATCGCTGAACTTAAAGGCCCTGCTTGCGCGGGTGACAGGTTTCACGCTGGGCCACAGCGTGACTTTGATCATGGGGTTTTTCGGTCTGGCACCTTCAGCGCCTTGGTTCATTCCGGCCGTTGAAACGGCAATCGCCATGACCATCATACTCGCGGCCGCCGACGCCGTGTTTCAAAGATCGGGGGGCAAACACTCTTACCTTGTTGCGGCTGGCGTAACGGCTGGTGTCGGGCTTTTGCACGGGTTTGGGTTCTCGTTCATGCTGCGCGAAATTCTGAAGGTTGACGCGGACAATGTCTGGCAAAGCCTTCTGGCCTTTAATGTCGGCGTCGAGATCGGACAGTTGATGATCGTTCTGGTGACATGGCCGTTGGTCCTTATCCTCAGGCGAATGCCGACATCCGTTTGGATCGGGGCGCGGGCTTTCATTGCCGCCTCGATTTCGGTTGTTGCATTGATCTGGGTCGTCGAGCGCTTTTCCCTGCTGATCACATAAAATCAGTCACCTGCTGAGCGTGTTTTTCCACCTTCGCTCAGGGATTTTGCCAACGCGCTCAGATCGCTGTAAATGCGCCCAGCCACAGGATGCCAGTCACCGACATCCCGGCCTTGTGTTTCAACCACAAAATTATCGCCCCTTGCCGCCGGACCTGTCAAAGCGGCCTTGGGTCCTTGCGCGCAAACATTATCGCACGTCCCGCGAAGCAGCGTTTCGTTCAACTGTTGGGCGACGTCATCCGGAACACCGGCTGCATCCCATGCTTCACGTGCAATAGCTTGCAAAACGACCGTGAAGTTGTTCGAAATGACCGCCGCTGCGTGGTACAGGCTTTTGCCTTCTGACTTAATTGGAAAGCACTTGGCACCAAGCGCTTCGAACATAGTTGTGGCCACTTCCGTCGCTTCTGGATCACCTTCAACACCGCAAAGCACCCCATTGAACTGACGCGCGGCGGTCAGAGGATCGGCAAAAGACAGAACCGGGTGAACACTGGCCAGCCGCCAGTTCAAGGATCGCAGTGGTGCCATCTGATCGGCAGGAAAGAATCCGCTACAATGCAAGGCCACCGAAGGCGTCGGGCTGGCTGAATAAGCCTCGGCAATCTGCTCGGCAACGCGATGAATCTGAGTATCCGGTACGGTCAGCATCCAAACATCCGCCGGACGCAACTCAGCAAAATTATCAACGGCCCTGCCCTGACCGATCAGCTCAACAAAATCCTGCGCAGATTGCATACGCGCATTCAAAACATCCTGAAGAATATAGCCGTCTTTGCCCTGCAGAAGCCGAGCAATCGTTTGACCCACCCGCCCGGCACCAATGATATTCACCGTTGAACTGTGCATGCCGGTCACCTCCTGTTCTGGTCGGATACTTTATTGATTAGGCGTGGAAATATCTCAAGCAAACCCGCGGAGAATTTAATGTTACAAAAACATTGTAACTTTAGTATTTCCGTAACATAATAGAGTCAACAAGACCCAATTCTGATCCAAAAACAGGATCAGACGCGGCCTCCGCATATGCGGGTTTTTGCGTTTGAGGAGGACGCAAGCATGTATGCACAGATGGTCAAGTCCACCGGAAAGGGTGTTCAATCACGGGACGACATGAGCCCCGAGGACAAAGCCTTTCAGGATCGTATCGACCGGGGGGAAAAGATTGAGCCAAAGGACTATATGCCCGAGGCCTATCGCAAGACGCTGATCCGGCAGATCGGTCAGCACGCCCATTCCGAAATCGTCGGCCAACTGCCCGAGGGCAATTGGATCACCCGCGCACCCACGCTTGAACGTAAGGCCAATCTGCTGGCCAAAGTACAGGATGAGGCGGGACACGGGCTTTACCTGTATTGTGCGGCTGAAACGCTTGGCGTCAGCCGGGATGAGCTGGTGGAAATGCTTCATTCCGAGCGGATGAAGTATTCGTCCATCTTCAACTACCCCACCCTTACTTGGGCGGATATGGGTGCGGTCGGTTGGCTGGTCGATGGGGCTGCAATCATGAATCAGGTGCCGCTGCAGCGTACGTCCTATGGGCCATATGCGCGCGCAATGGTTCGCATCTGCAAGGAAGAGAGCTTTCACCAGCGTCAAGGCTATCACATCATGATAAAAATGGCGAAAGAAGGCACCGCTGATCAAAAACGCATGGCACAGGATGCGTTGAACCGGTTCTGGTATCCTGCGTTGATGATGTTCGGTCCGTCGGACAAGGACAGCGTGCATTCCGCGCAATCGATGGCTTGGAAAATCAAGATCAACACCAACGACGAGTTACGCCAGAAATTCGTCGATGAAACCGTTCCGCAGGCCGATTTTCTGGGCCTGACGATCCCCGATGAAAACCTGCGCTGGATAGACGAGACCGGCCATTACGAGTTCAGCGAACCAGACTGGTCGGAATTCTTCGAAGTGATATCCGGCAATGGCCCCTGCAACGCCGAGCGTCTGAACACACGTCGCAAGGCGTGGGATGATGGCGCGTGGGTGCGCGAGGCAATGCTTGCCCATGCGCGCAAATCCCAGAAACGCTCTCAAGCTGCGGAGTAACCCGATGACACATGAAAACGAATGGCCCCTGTGGGAGGTCTTTATCCGCGGACAGCACGGCATGAGCCACCGCCATGTCGGATCGTTGCACGCCGCAGATGCCGAGCATGCAATTCGCAACGCGCGCGACGTTTACACGCGCCGCAACGAAGGCGTCAGCATCTGGGTTATCGAAGCCGAAAAGATCACAGCCTCCAACCCCTCGGACAAAGGACCGTTATTCGATCCGGCCCGTGACAAGGTCTATCGGCACCCGACATTCTACGACATCCCGGAAGAAGTTGGGAAAATGTGATGACAGTCTCTGCTGCTGAAAGCCCTCTGTTCGAGTTCCTTCTCAGGCAGGGGGACAATGCCCTGGTGCTGGGTCATCGTACTTCGGAATGGTGCGGGGTCGCTCCGGTATTAGAAGAAGATATCGCGCTGGCGAACATGGCTCTGGATTTGATCGGCCAGACCCAGTTGTGGCTGGGATATGCCGGTGAGGTCGAAGGTGCCGGGCTAACCGCCGATGATCTGGCCTTTCTGCGCGAAGTTTACGATTATCGAAACCTTCTGATGCTGGAGGTGCCGAATGGCGACTTTGGGAGGACGCAAATGCGCCAGTTCCTGTTTGATGCCTTTCAGGTACCGTGGCTGACACGCTTACAGGACTCGAAAAACACGCGCGTGGCCGAGATCGCAGCCAAGTGCTTGAAAGAGGCGCTATATCACCTCGACCGATCCTCTCACACGGTGATTGCTTTGGGGGATGGGACAGAAGAAAGCAACCGCCGCATGACGGACGCGCTGACGTTCCTTTGGCCTTATAGCGGAGAGGTTTTCAAGGACGATGCCACCGATAACGCCATGGCCGAAGCGGGGGTCGCGCCGTTGCCCTCGGATCTACACTCCGTCTGGCTGGAAACGGTTGAACGCGTGTTGACTGAAGCTTGCCTGACATTGCCCGAGGGAGCATTTGCCCAATCAGGTGGGCGCACCGGGTTTCGGCACACCGAGCATCTGGGACACATGCTGGCGGTTATGCAAACCCTCCAACGCTCTTACCCCGGAGCGACTTGGTAGCCGCAATGCCTGTGACCGAAGCACAGATTTGGGACTGGCTCGAAGGCGTCCCCGACCCCGAAATCCCGGTGATCTCGGTGGTCGATCTTGGGGTGATCCGGGATGTTTCCGTGTCCGGCGACGCAGTGACGGTGACCGTTACACCCACTTATTCCGGCTGCCCTGCGATGGCGGTGATATCAATGGACATAGAAACGGCTCTGGCCACAAACGGGATTGAAAACCTGCAGATCCAAACCCGTATTGCGCCACCCTGGACGACCGACTGGCTATCGGAAAAAGCCCGCACCCGGTTAGAGGAGTTCGGCATTGCTCCGCCGCAACCCGCGGGCGGTCCAACGCGGTGCCCGCACTGCAAATCCGACAGGCTTGAAAAGATCAGCCAATTCGGTTCGACCCCCTGCAAAGCGCAATGGCGCTGCCAGGACTGTCTGGAACCCTTCGACTATTTCAAATGTATCTGAGGTCTTGAGTTATGGCGACGTTTCACCCCCTGACCGTGACGGACATCCAAAAAACGATCCGCGACGCAGTTATTGTGACCCTGAAACCCGAAAGCCCGGACAGATTTACCTTTGCACCGGGCCAATACCTGACGTTCAAACGAGACTTTGACGGTGAGGAATTGCGGCGCTCCTACTCTATCTGCGCGGCACCACATGAAGGTGTTTTGCAGGTTGGGATCAAAAGCGTTGATGGCGGCGCGTTTTCCAACTGGGCCAACACAGAACTGCAAGTGGGCGATGTTATGACCGCCATGCCGCCCATGGGTAATTTTCACGCGGCGGTGGATACCGATGCCCCGCACTATCTGGGATTTGCGGGGGGATCGGGCATCACACCGGTATTGTCGATCCTGAAAACCGCCCTGTCCGAAGACCCCTCTGCCCGGTTTACACTTGTCTACGCGAACCGAACCCCAAACACGATCATGTTCCGGGAAGAGCTAGAGGACCTGAAAAACCGGTACCTGCACCGATTGAACATCGTTCACATACTTGAAGATGACAGTCAGGAGATTGACCTGTTCCGGGGGAGGGTCGACGGTGAAAAATGCGCGGCTCTGTTTCGGCATTGGATCGACATAGGCTCTGTCTCGATGGCGTATATCTGCGGGCCGGAGCCTATGATGCTGGCGATTTCGCAATCGCTCAAGGATCACGGTTTGACAAAGGATCAGATCCGGTTCGAGTTGTTCGCCTCTTCCCAACCGGGCCGAGCCAAAACCCGCCCAACCTCAAAAGCCATTGACGATGCAGGCATCAAGGGGCGGGTTACACTGGGCGGCGTGAGCCGCAGCCTGACCATTCCAAAGGATACCAGCCTGTTGGAAGCCGCGCTTGCTGAGAACCTTGACGCGCCTCACGCCTGCAAAGCAGGGGTGTGTTCCACGTGCAAAGCACGGGTTGTAGAAGGCGAAGTCGAAATGGTGGCAAACCACGCACTGGAAGATTACGAAGTGGAAGCTGGTTTTGTTCTGACCTGTCAGTGTTTCCCAGTCTCAGACAAAGTGATGTGGGATTACGATGAGGCAGGCCACTAACTGTCGGCCTGAACCCCGGGCAGACCTGCAACAGTAAATTGCGTGATAGTTCTTGCATAACCTTCGCGATCTGATCGCGTCGCCTTTGGGTGCCACATGTAATACCAATTCAACATGCCAAAAACCGACATCGTCAATTCGCGCAACAACCTGGGCTGCGAACTCAACTTGCCGCCGCTCACCGCATCCAGAATACCACTCATCTGAGTGACCATATCCTTTTGATAGGCTTTCAGCACCGTCTGCATGGCGTCGGGCAGCAGTGAGACCCCTTCGCTCTGAATGTTGTGTTCATAATCCATCCCTTCATAAGCCAGAAGGTATTCTCGCAAGACCAGATGCAACTGTTCTTCGGGCGGTTTGCCTTCCAATTCGACCGAAGAGACCCGGTCGTTCAACTCGGAAAGATAGGAATCCAGTATATCGAACAGCAACGCCTCTTTACTGTCATAGTAGTGATAGATGTTGGCTTTCGATATGCCCGCGCTTTTCGCCACCTGGTTCATCGAGGCACGTGCAATCCCTTCGCGGGCAAAAACACTGGCCGCAACCGAAAGGATGCTCTGCCGTTTTTTATCGTGGTCTTTTGCGATCGTGCGTGCCACGGGCTCACTCCTTTGGTCTGTTGTCGATAACACGTCGGGCCTTGCCCTGACTGCGTTCGACAGTGCCGGGCACACCGACACTTACTGTGGTTCCGATCCCTATCGTATCTTTGATCTTCTTAGACAAGGCCCCGGCCGCGGCATCCCGTGCTGCATCAGCTGCCGCATCAGGCGCGGCTTCGACATGTACGGTCATCGCGTCCATCCGGCCCGAGCGAGTCAGTTCAATCTGGAAATACGGCGCGAGTTCGGGGGTCGCCAGAACTAGTTCTTCGATTTGGGTCGGAAAGACATTCACGCCGCGCATGATGATCATGTCATCAGAACGTCCGGTAATCTTCTCCATCCGCCGCATCGACCGCGCCGTTCCGGGCAACAGACGTGTCAGGTCGCGCGTGCGGTATCGTACCATCGGCAGCCCTTCTTTGGTTAGCGTTGTAAAGACCAACTCTCCGATCTCACCGTCTGGCAAGACCTCGCCGGTCTCGGGGTCGATGACCTCGGGGTAGAAATGATCCTCCCAGATGTGTAGGCCGTCCTTGGTCTCGACGCATTCATTGGCCACACCGGGACCCATGATTTCCGACAGGCCATAGATATCAACCGCATGCATGTCGAACGCGGCCTCGACCTCGGCTCGCATCGCGTTGGTCCAGGGTTCGGCACCAAAAATACCAACTTCCAGCGAACTGTCCCGCGGGTCTATTCCGGCGGCATGAAACTGTTCAAGGATGTTGAGCATATAGGACGGGGTCACCATGATCGTACTGGGTTTAAAGTCCTGTATCAGCATCACCTGCCGTTCTGTCATTCCGCCCGAAACAGGTACGACCGTGCAATTCAATTCCTCAGCCCCGTAATGAGCGCCAAGCCCGCCGGTGAACAGGCCATAGCCATAAGCAATATGGACGATGTCACCGGGCTTGGTTCCGCTGGCCCTCATCGACCGTGCGACCAGCTTTGCCCAGTTGTCGATATCCCCGCGCGTATACCCGACAACTGTCGGTTTGCCCGTTGTCCCTGATGATGCGTGCACACGCACGATCTGTTCACGCGGGACAGCAAAAAGGCCAAAGGGGTAGTTAGCCCGCAGGTCATCCTTGTAGGTGAATGGGAACTTCGACAGGTCCGCCAGCGATTTCAAATCATCCGGGTGCACCCCTGCGGCATCAAACCTTTGCCGATAAAAGGGGACGTTTTCATATGCGTGCTTTAACGACCATTGCAGCCGTTGCAGTTGCAAGGCGCGAATTTCGTCTGTGGATGCTATTTCGATCGGGTCGAGCCTGTCTCGGGCTGGCGTCAGGTCTTTCATGCTCCTCCTCCCCTATTCCTCGAAAAGCTGGCCCGGAATGGCGCGGGAGCAGCCTCGAAATTCTGCGATCACTGTGTTTTTCTGGTTGGTGACGGTGACGTCATAAATGCCGTTTCGCCCGGTCAAGCTGACTTCGCGCGCTTCGGCGAAAAGCCGGTCACCCAATCGGCCCGGCGCAATGTATGAGATAGTGTTGTGTTGCGCGACGGTGGACTGATTTCTGCTGTTGCAAGCAAACGCAAAGGCGCTGTCGGCCAGCATGAAGATCACACCGCCATGGCAGATACCATGTCCGTTGATATGGTGTTTCTCGATCATCATGGACAGTGTCGCCCTGCCCTCATCCACGTCGTCAATGCGCATGCCAACCCAAGGGCTAGCGTTGTCCTCGCGCCACATGGCTTGCGCCGCACGTTCCGCGCGCTCTTTAGGCGTCATGCTTGCGGCCTTTGGAATTTAACAAACAAACGACCAATTTGCCCTTTACCCGGCCCGTGCTTCCCACCGTCATGGACACCACATTCTCCTTGATCTTCCTCCGCCCTGTACTTAAACATTTCATAAACCGACCGGTAGGTCAATTAATGAGTTGAGTCACACCGAACCCAGACGCAAGGACCGCCTCATGACTGTACAAAATGTTGAAAGCTACATCGCCGGACAGTGGATCGGATGCGACAGTTCAGCCCGCGAAATCCACTCGGCCGTAACCGGTGAGTTGATTGGAAGGGCCGGGAACACTGCGCTGGACATTGGGGCCATGTTGGACTTCGCGCGCTCAAAGGGCGGGCCTGCCCTGCGCGGGATGACGTTCCATGATCGTGCGCGCATGCTCAAGGCGTTGGCGGCGCACTTGGGACAGCACAAACAAGCCCTTTATGACATTTCATTCGCGACGGGCGCGACGCAGAAAGATCACCTGATCGACATTGACGGCGGTATCGGCACATTGATGGTCTATGCCAGCAAAGGTCGCCGTGAAATGCCGGACGACACCATCTATTTGGATGGTGAGGTCGAACGGCTGTCCCGGCACGGCACCTTTCTGGGGCAGCATATCTGTACCTCGCTGACCGGAGCGGCCGTTCACATCAATGCCTTCAATTTTCCTGTTTGGGGTATGCTGGAAAAGCTGGCCCCAACGCTTTTGGCTGGGGTTCCCGCAATCATAAAACCGGCGACGGCGACCTGCTATGTTGCCGAACGCTGCGTGAGGATCATGCTGGCTAGCGGCCTGCTGCCAGAAGGCGCCATTCAGTTGATTTCCGGCGGGCTCGGAGACCTGTTGGATCATTTGGGCGGGCAAGACGCCGTCAGCTTCACCGGTTCGGCTGCAACCGCAAAAACGCTTCGCGGCGCATCATGTTTTCAAGGAAATGCAACGCGGTTCATTGCCGAACAAGACAGCCTCAACGCGTCGATCCTCGGCCCGGATGCCGTGGCAGGCACGCCCGAATTTGATCTGTTCATCAAAGAAGCCACCCGCGAAATGACCACCAAGGCAGGCCAGAAATGCACCGCCATTCGCCGCATCATGGCTCCGTCTTCTCAGGTTGTGGCAGTTATTGACGCCCTAAGCAGACGGCTTGGATCGGTCGTCATTGGGGACCCTGCGGCTGAAGAAACACAAATGGGTGCCCTCGTGTCCCAGGCCCAAAGACAGGATGTTCTGGAAAAAGCCGCCCTAATCGGGCAAGAGGCGGACCGCGTTTTCGGAAACCCCGATGGCTTCGTGGTGCATGGAGCGGATCGAGACAAAGGTGCATTTGTCCCGCCGATGCTGTTTCATTGCGCGTCGCCGGACACAGCCAACCTGCTGCATTCGGTCGAGGCGTTCGGCCCCGTTTCAACCGTCATGCCCTATCGCGATCTGGAACACGCGGTCCAGACAGCCAATCGCGGTGGAGGAAGCCTCGTGGCATCGGTTATCACGAACGATCTCGATGTCGCCAGAACTGTCGCCTTGGGTGCTGGGCCGTTCCACGGGCGACTTTATTTCAACAACCGGACCTCGATGAAAGAAAGCACAGGCCATGGGTCACCCCTGCCGCATATGGTGCATGGCGGGCCCGGTCGCGCGGGCGGCGGCGAAGAGATGGGCGGTACTCGCGGCGTGATGCACTACATGCAACGCACCGCCATTCAGGGCAGCCCCGACATCCTGACGGCCATTGGGCGTAAATGGGTGCCGGGTGCAAACGAAATAACCAGTCACGACCATCCGTTCACCCGCACATTCGACGCACTTGAAATCGGGGAAACCCTGCACACCGCGGAACGTGAAATTACGCTGGACGACATCGAGAACTTTGCCCATTTCACCGGCGACACGTTTTATGCCCACATGGATGATGCAGCGGCCAAGCGGAACCCATTCTTTCCGGGCCGTGTTGCGCACGGTTATCTGCTGCTGAGCTTCGCCGCCGGTCTGTTCGTTCAACCGGACGAGGGACCAGTTTTGGCCAATACAGGGCTGGATAACTTGCGGTTCCTCAAGCCAATTCAGGCGGGAGACAGCATTCGCGTTCGTCTGACCGTGATGCAAAAGTCGCCGCGAAATCAGGACTATGGTGAGGTCCGGTGGAAAGTCACCCTTCTTAACCGCGACGGTGATCTTGCGGCCGAATACGAGTTGCTGACCATGAACGCCTATCATCGCGATGAACCTTAGGGTTTTCTCATAGCCACATGGCGCGATGGCGTGATAACTAAGGGGTCAACTTCCATTTAAGCGCTTTGGGAAGACCCGATTTTGACTGCCGCCGACTCCCTGATTGATGACCTGTGCAACCTTGAGCCGATCAAGACATGGTCGTTGATTGTCACGCTGTTTGGCGACCTCAGCGACCACCACATCACGGGCAAGGAGCTAGGCCTGCTGATGGGACATGTCGGCGTAAGAACCGAGGCCATAAGGGTCGCGCTGCACCGGCTCAGGAAAGACGGTTGGATTGTGTCGACAAAATCAGGGCGCGAAGTGACCTATAGCCTTTCGGATGTTGGTCTGGCCGAGACACGCGCCGCCTACGAAGATGTTTACAGGCAGGACGTAAAATACCCGCAAGGATGGCAGTTGCTTTTGACCAAAAGTGATTATGCCGCCCCAGACCCGGCAATTCGCATTGAAAGATCATTGCTGCTGGTGCCTGTCGAAGCTGTTCTAAGCGACGGTGCGGCGCTTGGACTGCAGGCAGATACGGACCATATACCAGACTGGTTTTCAGATCGGATTGTTCCCTCTCAAACTTTGGTTCTGGCGCAAAAGCTTTGTGAAATTGCCGAGCGTCCAGGCATCAGCGATCTGCCACCCCTTTCCTTGGCTGCAGTCCGGCTGCTGCTGCTGCATTACTGGCGCAAAATAGCTTTGCGCAATTCCAGTTGGGCTCATATTTCGATGATCCCGCAAGGACCACTTGCACGGTGCCATCATCGCGTGACCCAGGTGATGGCTGATCTGCCCAGACTGGATCCCGCTGCATTCGCCAATTGACACGACGGCGATTGTTTTTCGGAAAATCCGCGCGCCAGTATAGTTGACCGACCGGTTGGTTTATGAAACTGTAGTCCAAAGCTGCACGCAGCTTTTGTTATGGGAGGATAACATGAAACAGACGCTTGCTGCCTTTGGGCTGGGGATTTCCGCATTGCTGGCAGGAACTGCTGCCTGGGCAGAAAAAACAATGGTGGTTTCCTCGTGGTTGCCACCCAGTCACATCGTGAACGAGATCATCTGGCCAGAGTTCATTTCACGCATCGAAGAAGCAACCGATGGTCGTGTAACCGGTGCCATCGAGTATAATCTGGCCTCACCCCCGGCGCAGGCCGACCTGATCGAAGACGGTGGCGCGGATGCGGCCTGGATTTTCCACGGGTATAACCCCGGCCGCTTTGTCACCACCAAACTGATCGAAATTCCGGGTCTTGAAGGTGACTCTGCCGCTGCGTCCGCGGCCCATTGGCGTGCGCACGAGCAATATCTGGCCGCGGCAAATGAACATGACGGCGTTGTTCCGGTTGCCATGATGGTCCATGCCCCGGGTATGTTGCATCTGTCCAAGGAAGTCAGCTCGCTTGACGATGTCGCGGGCCTCAAGATCCGTTCGGGCGGTGGCGTCATGGGGGATGTCCTCAAAGGTCTGAATATGGCGGGCGTTCAGGTTGCCGCGCCTAAGGTATATGAAACGGTTTCAAACGGTGTTGCAGACGGAACATTCTTTCCGGGTGACACGATTGCCATTCTACGCCTGACCGAAGTTCTACCCTACACCTATCGCGTACCGGGTGGATTCTATCGCGGCTCCTTCTCGATCATCATGAGTGAAGAGTTCCTTGAGTCTGTCGGCGAAGAGGATGCCGCAGCTATCCGCGCGGCATTGGGCGAGGATTTCTCGGCCTTCGCGGGCAAGGCCTGGGACGTCGGCAACCAAAGGGGTCTGGATGCGCAGGCTGCTTCAGGGCAGATCATTGACCTTGAAGGTGATGCAGCCGCCCCATTTGAGACACTAGTGCCGCAGATACAGGCATCAGTGCTTGAGGAAGTCTCAGGCAAAGGCGTCGACTCAGAAGCCGCGATGCAACTGATCCGGGACACCATGTCCGAATACAGCGCGAAATGAGCGCACAATCGAATCTAAAACGGGCAAGCCACTGGTTTGCCCGCTTATGTCTATTGGGCAGCGGCCTTTGCCTTATGCTCGTTATGGGCCTGACAGTTGTCGAGGTTATTGGTCGCTATGTCTTCAACGCACCGATTTTCGGGCGTCAGGATCTGGCGCAAATCCTACTGGCATTGTCTATCTTCTTCGCGTTTCCCGTGGTCACCCTTCGACGTGAACAGATTGACGTCGACCTGCTTGACCACCTCTTCACACGACGCGCTGCATTTTGGCGAAACCGTTGTATCGACGCGCTTACATCGCTTTGCTTGCTGACAATGGCAGTGTGGCTGTTCGCGCGCGCGGACAAGGCGCTTGAGCGCGGCGTAACCAGCGAGTTGCTGTTCATCCCAAAATACCCGCTCATTTATTTCATCGCACTCGTCGTGAGCTTGACCGGTGTGTTGTTGGCGGTCAGTGCCATTCTCAAAATCATACAGCCGACCGATCCTGAAGGACTCTGACCAAGATGGAAGTCTCACTGATTGCTTTTGCGCTGGTCATCTTCCTTGTGTTGCTGCGCGTTCCGATCGGCATCGCAATGGGATTTATCGGGGCTGTCGGGTTCGTTTATCTGAGGGACGGGCGCTGGTCCGCAGGGTTGGGCCCGGCAGCAGATTCGATACTGGACGTAACGCAGAACGACGCGCTGTCGGTGATACCGTTGTTTATCTTCATGGGAATGATCGTCGCACAAAGCGGCATGGCGCTGGATTTATACCGCGCCGCCTACACGTTGGTCGGGCGGTTACCGGGCGGTTTGGCGATGTCGACGATTTTGGCCTGCGGTGGCTTTTCTGCTGTATCAGGCTCGTCGCTGGCCACAGCCGCAACCATGTCCAAGGTGGCCCTGCCACCGATGCGAAAGTTTGGCTATCACGATAGTCTGTCCACCGCGTCCGTCGCCGCGGGCGGTACATTGGGCATACTTATCCCACCCAGCATCATCCTGATCATCTACGGGTTTTTGACCGGTCAATCCATCGGGAAACTGTTTTTGGCAGGCATTTTGCCGGGCCTTCTGGGCATACTGCTGTATCTGGGCGCCGTCGCCTTCGTCGTCTGGCGCAAGCCCGAGTACGGTCCCGCCGGAGAAAAAAGCTCGTGGACCGAAACACGGCAGGCTTTGCTGCGCGTGCTTCCGATCCTTGCGCTTTTCACGCTGATCATTGGCGGACTATACGGCCGCGTCTTCACCGCAGACGAGGCGGCGGGCGTCGGTGCATTTGGCGCGATCGTCATTTCGGTCCTAATCGGCCGGTTCACGTTCAAGGGGTTGATCGAAGCACTGGTTCAGACGGTAAAAACATCTGTTGGATTGTTCGTCCTTCTGATCGGCGCGGATATCTTCAACCGTTTGATTACACGCGCAAGATTACCGGATGACCTGCTGGCGCTGGTTCAGGGGGCCGGGCTGGAGCCATTCACAATTCTGCTGATCATAATTTTGATCTACATCGTTCTGGGCGCCGTGTTTGAAAGCTTGTCCATGATCACACTGACCGTGCCGGTCTTCGCTCCTTTGATCGCATCCTTGGGGTTTTTCGAAGGCGATGTCACCGGAGAAACCGCCCTGATCTGGTTCGGGATCATCGTCGTGGTGGTGACGGAAATCTCGCTTATCACACCACCCATCGGCCTGAACGTGTTTGTCCTGAGGTCCGTGGTACAAGACGTATCAACCGCAACAATCTTCCGAGGTGTGACGCCATTCTGGGCTGCCGATATCGTAAGGTTGGCCCTTCTGGTGGCCCTTCCTGCCTTGTCGCTGTTCCTGCCCTTAGGCGTTTTCGGGTTCGGACCATAGCTTGTTTGCCCGAACCCTCAACCCCGGCACTGCGCTGTTACGTTCCCGACAGTGCTACGTTGTTCAAGCCGCCGCATTCGGCTGCGGGGAACGGGCAAGGTGATCCCAGGCGTCGAATTGCGACAGGAAAACCTGCCCATTCAGACCCTCAAGAAAACGGGATCGCCTCAGCCGGTCCATCACAGGCCCTTTGACCTCTGACAAATGCAGGCCAACATCCATATCGGCAAGGCGGAGGTTGATGGATTCCAGACTTTCCAACGCTGAATAGTCAACCTCGTTTACAGCCGAGCACATCAGTATAACATGTCGTACTGTACACCCGTCGGGTACTCTGCTTTGAATGTAGTCCTCCAGAAACCTCGCGTTCACGAAATACAGGCTTTCATCAACCCGCAGGTTGACGACCCTGGGGTCGGTCAGAACCGCATGACGCTTGATATTTCTAAAATGCTGGGTGCCAGGAACCAGGCCCACTTCGGCCACATGGGGTTGGGAAGTCTTGTAAAGGTGCAACAGAACAGAAAGCACGACCCCCGACGCCACGCCAACCTCGACCCCAAGAAGAAGGGTCAACAAAATAGTGGCCGCCACAGCCACAAAGTCCGCGCACGAATAGGACCACGTCTTTTTCAGGATCGACAGGTCCACCAGCCCGAGGACTGCAACAATGATCGTGGCCGCCAGCGTCGCCGTCGGCAGAAAGTAGACCAACGGTGTCAACGCCAACGCTGCAACCGCCAAACCGATTGCTGTAAACGCACCGGCGGCGGGTGTCTCAGCACCGGCATCAAAATTAACAACCGAACGAGCAAAACCACCCGTCACCGGAAACCCCCCGGTAAATGCAGCACCCAGATTGGCGGCGCCCAGCCCGATCAGCTCCTGATCCGGGTCAATCCTTTGTCTTCTTTTCGCAGCCAGTGTTTGCGCAACAGAAACGCTTTCGACAAAACCGATTATCGAGATCAGGATTGCCGGAAGAAGCAGCGCTTCGATCAGATCGAAGGACAGGCTGGGCACCGTAAAAGGCGGCAAGCTCTGCGGGACCGCACCGACAATAAGCACCCCTTGATCTGCCAGATCAAATGCCCAAACACTGACCGTTGTCGCGACGACCGCAAAAACCGGACCCGCTTTCGTCAGGATATCAGCCAACAGCGGCGGCGTTCGCAATTTGGTCAATGTCGGTCTCAGGAAGCTGCGCACCCAAAAAAGGAACAGGGTTGCGCTCGTCCCAATCGCCACCGTTACCCAGTTTGTCTGGCTCAGGTGCGACAGGATTGAGCCGAGCATCTCGGGCAGTGTATGGCCATGTGCCTCAATGCCAAGAATGTGCTTTAGCTGGCTGGTCGCAATCAAAATGCCCGAGGCCGTGATGAACCCGGCAATCACCGGGTGGCTCAGGAAATTGGCCAGCAACCCCAGCCGCAGCACACCCATGAGCACCAGAAACCCTCCGGACAGCATAGCCAATGTCAGGGCGGCGGCAGCGTATCCGGCGGTGCCCTGCTCCGCGACCTGCCCGATAACTGAGGCCGTCAAAAGGGACACAACAGCCACAGGCCCAACCGCCAGCGAACGGCTGGTTCCGAAAACCGCATAGAGCATAATCGGAGCGATCGAAGCATAAAGTCCCGCCTCGGGCGGCAGACCGGCCAGCATCGCATAGGCTAGCGATTGCGGGATCAGCATGATCGTCACGATCACCGCCGCGAAAAGGTCGTTTGACAGGGCCGAACGCGAATATGTTCGACCCCAGTCCAATACCGGAAAGTAGCGCCCAATGCCGCGGCCCGAGGTAATTTTGCTAGGCATCAGTTTCCGGTTAACTTGATCTTTTCGGGCTTCGCCAGCCATTCTTTCCCCCGCAGCATCGCCTTCCAGTAGATCGGGGGCAGCAGCCTTTCCTTCAGCAACCAAGCCGCGCGTGACGGTTGAGTTCCATCAATCAGGAACGGGGGAAAACTGGGCTTGAGTGCGCCGCCATATCCAAATTCAGCCAGCACAATTTTACCCCGCTCAACCGTCAACGGACACGACCCATAACCATCGTACTGCGCTACTGCCGAACGACCGGCGATATCTGCCACGATATTGTCTGCAACAACCGGAGCCTGCTTGCGCGCTGCAGCCGCTGTTTTGGCATTTGGCGCGTTCATCACATCGCCCAGCGACCAGATGTTGTCGTATGTTTCGTGACGCAGGGTGGCCTGATCCACGTCAACCCAACCAGCCGCGTCGGCCAATGGCGAAACCCGGATGAAATCGGGCGCTGTCTGAGGTGGGCAGACGTGGATCATGTCAAATCCGACCTCAATGGTTTCCACGTCTTCACCGGGCCGAGCTATTTCAAAGCGGGCCATTTTTCCCGGCCCGTCCAAAGCGATCAGATTATGAAAGAAGTTCAACGACGCATCGTATTTCTCAATATATCGTTCAAGCGCGGGCACATAATCCTTCACGCCAAATATTACGCCACCTGCGTTCATGAACTGGATGTCGATATCTTTCAGCACACCCCGGCGGAACCACGCGTCACCCGACAAGTACATCGCCTTTTGCGGCGCACCCGCGCATTTGATTGGCACTGGCGGCTGGGTAAACAACGCCCTGCCCTTCTGCATCTGCTGCACCAGTTTCCACGTATAAGGCGCAAGATCATAACGGTAGTTTGAAGTGACACCATTGCGGCCCAGCGTTTCTTCCAAACCCTCCACTTTGCCCCAGTCAAGCTTGAGGCCCGGGCAAACAACCAACCGGCCGTATTTGACCACGCGGCAACCGTCCAGGATCACGGCATCATTGTCGGGTTCAAAGGCTGCCACGGCTGACTTCAACCAGTGCACACCTTTCGGAATGAGGCTGCCCATGGTTCGCGCCGTGCTCTGAGAGTCAAAAATTCCACCACCGACCATGGTCCAACCGGGTTGATAATAGTGAATATCAGCGGGGTCGATCACGGCAATATCCAGATCGGAATCTCGTGACTTCAAACTTGCCGCGACAGCGATACCACCGGCACCGCCGCCCACTATGACAACATCAAAGAACGCGTCACCCTTGTCCGTTGGCGTTTTGCCGCCGTTGGCGATGCGGCGCGCTACACCGTTCATGTCATAACCCGCCGCCCCAGTTGCCGCGAGGATTTCTGCCATTGGTCGGAGGTTGGATTCATGAAAAGACCACAGCGTAGCCGACCTTGTCCCGGTTCGACAATAGGCCAATACCGGCTTTGGCGCGTCCTGATAGACCCGGCCAAATTCGGCCACGTCCAGATCCCGAACCATACCGCTGGTGATCGGGACATAACGCGCCTCGATCCCCAGTTTCTGTGCCGCGGCTTCGATTTCCTCGAACACTGGCTGGTCAGCGGCTTCTCCATCGGGCCTGTTACACAGGATGCTGCGAAAACCCTTGGCAGCAATCGTCGCGACATCCTCGACCGTGATCTGCGGGCTGACCGAGAGCTGATCCGTGATGTATCTGATATCCATCTGTCTCCTCCCTTTTTCCGTCACAGAGTGTTCACGGGCACTTTGAGCATGGGGTTGCCGTCGGGATCCCGAGGCACTTCGCCCGCTCGCATGTTGACCTGCAACGACGGGATGATGAGCTTGGGCATATCCAGAACCGCGTCACGCTCGGTGCGGAATTTGACGAACTCCTCCTTCGTTTTCCCCCCGCCAACATGGATGTTCAGGGTCTTTTCTTCGCCCACGGTGGTTTCCCACGCAATGTCGCGCCCGTTCGGCCCATAATCGTGGCACATGAAAAGGCGTGTTTCGTCCGGCAGGGACAGCACTTTTTGGATCGAGTCGTACAGAACCCCGGCGTCCCCGCCCGGAAAATCCGCGCGCGCCGACCCCCCATCAGGCATAAACAGCGTATCCCCAACAAAGGCCGCATCCCCCATGACATGAACCATGCAAGCCGGGGTATGGCCCGGTGTATACATCGCGAAGGCCTGCATGTTGCCGATCATGTAAGTATCGCCTTCTTCGAACAGGGCATCGAACTGCGAGCCATCGCGTTGGAACTCTGTGCCTTCGTTGAACACTTTTCCAAACGTGTCCTGTACCACCATGATCTTTGAGCCGATGCCGATCTTTCCACCCAGCTTGCCTTGGATATATGGCGCAGCTGACAGGTGATCCGCGTGAACATGCGTTTCGATGATCCACTCCAATCGCAACCCCTGCGACTGTATCTGGTGGATCAAAGCGTCGGCGTGGTCATAGGTGATCCGGCCTGCGGCATAGTCGATGTCCATAACGCTGTCCACGATGGCGCAGGCCGCTGAAGACGGGTCCTTGACGATGTAGCTGATGGTGTTTGTCGCCACGTCAAAAAAGGCCTGAACATCGGGCTTGGTGTTCAAGTTGATCGGGTAATGAGTCATTGTGTTTACTCCTCCTTTGTCGTGTCAGGCCGTGGTCTGTGCCCGGCGCGCGGTGGTGGATTGAATGGATTTCGCCAACAGGATGCCGACAACCAAGGCAGCGACAAAAGCAAAGACCTGCCATTGCCCCGTCCCCAGCGCGGGCAAGGCGCCGCCCGGGCAAAAACCGGATAAGCCCCATCCAATGCCGAATACTGCCGAACCACCCACAAGCGGCACGTCAATTTCGCGTTTTGTTGGCAGGCTGAACCCGCCCGTGAAGATCGGTGTCTTGCGCCCAAAGACCAGTCGA
Source organism: Ruegeria sp. HKCCD7251 (assembly GCF_013031165.1). Lineage (NCBI taxonomy): Bacteria > Pseudomonadati > Pseudomonadota > Alphaproteobacteria > Rhodobacterales > Roseobacteraceae > Ruegeria > Ruegeria sp. HKCCD7251. The sequence goes on from NZ_WPZC01000008.1 coordinate 30,241, forward strand.
TAGCCAATGAAGGTTGTGACCAGCGCGCCTCCCATCACAAAGATCAACGATGGGTCCCAGCGTCCCGCGACATCAAAAAAGTTGATCACCTTTGCAGGGTTGGCCATGCCCGAAATTGATATTCCAAGACCAAAGACGAGACCGATGAAATATGTGGCGATGAGTTTCATGGATCAGCCTCCAATCACGTGGCGCACGACAAAAACCGTGACGAAGGTGAAAGCCATAAACGTCAACGTCGCCACGATTGATCGCGGGCTAAGTCGCGCCATACCGCAGACACCATGGCCGGATGTGCAACCCGCGCCATAGGTGACTCCAAGCCCGACGATCACCCCAACTACCAGTAGCGCGGGGGTCGATACGGGAACATCAACGGCAGGCATCTGGCCCGAAAACATCCAAAACAGGGCGGGCCCCGTGATCATCCCGGCGACAAGTACCAGTCGCCACGCAAAGTCCTGACGATTGGAAGGCTGGACCAGCCCGGTCAAAATACCTGTCGCCCCCATAACCCGGCCCATGACAAGCATCAGCAGGGTCGACGCGACGCCGATCAGAATGCCTCCGGTCAGAGAGGCAACTGGCGTGAACGCGGTCTCCATCATCCGCAGTCCTTGCAGGTTTTGAGGCCAACAATGCTGTAGATCGGGCAGTTCCCGACAAGGGCGGTTACCCCGAACACCGCAGCGACGATCACTGCCAGCCAAAACAGTAGGCCAGACCCAGCCATGCCGGTGCCAAAGGCCACAAACAAAAGGATAACGGCAACAGCAATGCGCAGGCCGCGATCAAGCTTTCCCATATTGGTGATCATTTCTCACTCCATCGAGACTCAATGGAGCGACACTTGCATAGCCCGGACCCAAGCCTCGGTGACTTGGTCACCAAACTATTCACTTTTTATGTTCGGCGTTATCAGCCTTACATTGCCGAACTGCGCGCCAACTGTTCCAATCCGGCCCTGTTCACCAGATGAACCTCGCCTCGGGACTGTTCGATCCATCCACGGCGGTGAAACTCTGACAACAGTCGCGAGATGACCTCACGCGCCGTTCCCAGTTCAGTCCCCAACACCGCATGGGTGGCGCGAACGACATCGCTATGGTCAGCAAGTTCCAAAAGACGGGCGGCCAGACGGACATCCATCCGTTGAAACACGATGTCATCAATCAGCGTGAACAGGTCTGTTATCCGGCGGGAATAAGCCGCAAAGACGAAATTGCGGAACACATCGGACTTTGCCACCAGCTCGTCAAAAGTTTGTCTCGGTATTGCGACCGCGCTGACATCAGTCTCGGCGATGCCATCTGCAGAATAGTCTTCAAAGGCAAGCATGCATGCGGTTGTCAAAACACAGCTTTCGCCCGCGTGGACGCGATACAAAAAGACCTCGCGCCCTGTTTCGGATTTTTGCTGAACCCGTATCGTACCTTCTAACAACAGCAGAAGATTGTCAGCAGTTTGTCCCGGTGAGAACACCTGCGTACCTGCCGGAACGCTGACAATTTGGCTTCCCTCCTCCAGTCGCGCGCGAATGTCGGCTGGCAATTGGCTCAGCCCTTTGAACCTGTCGATCCACGAAACGTCCATAATCCTGTTCCAGCCTATCTGCTTGACCGCTTTTCGAATGACACGATACATCTTATTTATCGAATATAACAGAGATTCGAAACTGACAGCGCAATACCCAGATCAAATCTTGACTGAAAACAGCGCTAGAATACCTCTAAGTAAATTCACAGGCGCGCGCCTATCTAATGACTGAAGGCAAAACATGTCCAAGCGGCTAGCCATTATATCCAGCGGCTTGAACAGCCCCCTAAGCAGCGCCGTGGAATTTGCACAACAGGCCAGGGACACCGGGTTCAAGATCACTTTTCTTGCTCCGGTATCCTCAGCGTCGATTCTTGCACATGCGGGCTTGGAACATTTCATAATTCCGGGCCCTAAATTTGATGCGTTCACGCCGTTGGTTCCCTCCGAAACCGCGCAGTCAATGACCAGGCAAGAGCGCCTGAAATCGGCCGTAGCTGCGTTTGAAGTTGATGAACTGCAGCGGGACTTGGCCCGTATCTCTGCCGATGCGATATTCGTCGATTGCGAATTACATGCGCATATCGTCGTTGCGATGACGTTGGGTGTTCCGGTCGTCCAATTCAGCAACATGTTTTTGTCACCCCCCAGTCCACAAGCCCCCCCGCTGAACAGGCGCGGCATACCAGGACAAGGGCTTCGCGGTAGCAAGCTTGGCATCTGTTTGCTGTGGGCACAGTTTCTTGCATGGAAAAACCTCAAAATTCTCAGGAACCGGATTTCCAGCAAAAGTACGGACTATCCAACGGCCGTTCAGGAACTGGCCCGACTGCACAATGTGCCGATCTCCAAACTTAGGCGGCGCGTGTGTTGGCAGATGCCGTGGACCTACAAAATCCAGACAGCATTGTTTTTGCCCCAAGCATTGGACCTGCCGACCAAACCCTACGATTACATGACGTACCTTGGCCCGATGATCATGGAAAACCGGCCACAGAAATATTACGATGCAAATACAGTTGCCCGGTTTTGCGATCCCGCTTTGCGACGCAGGCGGATTTTCGTCGGGTTTGGCACCATGATGAAAACAAAAGGCGATTTGGTCTCCAAACTTTTGACCGTAGCCGAGCGTCATCCAAAATGGCACTTCCTGTTCACCGCTGGCAAAGACTGGGACCACGCCTCTGAATTGCCTGCACCGGACAATGTCGACGTTGTTCCATGGGTCCCGCAACACCGTGTTTTGGAACACGCTGACATGGCCATTATGCATGGAGGCACCGGCAGTTTGGTCGAGGCCGTTGAGACCGCGACCCCGCTTTTGTTATATCCTCATGTCAACGACCAGAAAGGCAGCGCCGCGCGGGTCGTATTTCACCGCATTGGGCGCGCAGGAACGCCCAAAGACCCCATCGACAAGATTGAAGCAGACATCCATGCCGTGCTGGAAGACCGAGACATGGCGCGGAGGTGCCGAGATATGCAGGCCGAGTGCCGAGCAGAACAGTCCGGCGACACACTAGAGCGGTATTTGCGAACGCTCGTGGGCTGAGGCAATCACCCGCAATGCTAAAGCACAGCACTTTTTTTGATCCTATCGGGACTTGGGCACGTAAAGGTTTCAGAAGCAGTCGATGAACCCTCAAAGTGCACTACAAATCTCAGATCAACGACTTAGGCTCTGACGCCAAAAGCTTTGCGGTCACGCTTCCGGACGTTACCGCCGAAAACCTGCGCGGGGTCTGGAAGACGATTGCCGAGTTCGGAAGTTTCAACTTTGCGGTCCCGTCCGAGTTCGGCGGCTCCGGTAGAACAGCCCAAGAATTTTGCAGCCATTTTTTGGGGTTCGGCGAAGGATGCCGTGACAACGGACTTGCAATGGCCGTGATCTCGCAGATCTGGACCCTGCAAAAACCGCTGATCCGCTTTGGTAGTTCTCAGGTAAAGGCCGCGTATTTGCCTAAATTGCTGGCAGGTGAAACCCTCGGCGCTTTTGCTTTGACCGAATTGGAGGCAGGGTCCGATGCGCTTGCGCTCAGGACACGGGCCGATCGTGTGGACGGCGGCTATGTCTTGAATGGCAGCAAAGCTTTTGTCGGTATGGGGCCAAACTGTGACATCGCAATCGTCTTCGCTCAGACAGACCCGGAAAAAGGCCGCTGGGGGCTATCCGCCTTTGTCGTCCACGCCGAAGACCAAGGATTTATCCGGCATCCGGCTCAGGGCAAACTGGGCTTGAACAGCGTTCCTCTGGGTGAACTGGAGTTCCGGGATTGCCGAATTTCTGAGGACCGGCGACTGGGACCCGAAGGCGCAGGGGCCGCTATCATTCAAACCACCCTGGACTGGGAGCGTTGTTTCATCCTGACATCGCAGGTGGGCGCGATGCGCAGGCAATTGGCTGAGTGTACCGACTTTGCAGCGGCCCGTAACCTGTTTGGACAATCCATTTCCGAGTTCCAGTCCGTCGCTAACCGCATCGCGGATATGCGGGTGCGTTTAGAAACTTGCGAGTTGATGCTGGAGCGCGCTGCAGACCTTTACGACGCTGAAAAACCCCTCACCCAATTCGCGGCCATGGCGAATCTTCACATTTCCGAAGCCTTCCTCTGTTCCAGCCTGGAAGCGCTCAGAACCCATGGCGGGCGCGGATATCTGGCGGGGGCATCAACTGAACAAGACGCAAGGGACGCGCTGGGTGGCGTGATCTACTCGGGCACCTCGGACATTCAGCGTCAGATCATTGCCAAAATGGAAATTGGACAGCGGTCCAAACCAAACAAACTGGGAGACTCAACCAATGGCTAACGGCCTTGTTTCAAGCCATAACCACTCATCGCCACGCCAACCCGTATCGTGTGGGTTACATCAACAGGTGTTGGCGTTTGCGGGTCTTTTCCTGATGATGCTGACATCTGTGGCCCATGCCCACAGCTTTAACGAAAGTTATGTGTACTTTGACGTCACCGATGACAGTCTGAGCGGGCGCATCGAAGTAACTCTGACGGACCTGACCCGCGTGCAGCAGGGAACCGCAGAAATCGAGACCCCTCTGACAGAGGAGGAAGTCACCGCCGCGCAGCAGGCTTTCTTCGATTACTTCGAAGAGCGCATGAACCTGTCTTACGAAGGCCGCCCATACGAAGTTGAATTTGATGATATTTCGTTCTTTGGCACGTCCGTAGACACGTTTGCCCAGCTTCACTTTGCCGTTCGCGACATCACTGAGACACCTACAACGATCCAGATGTCGTATGACGGGTTGTTTTCAGATGTCGACCCGACGCATCGGGGATACGCCCTGATCGGAAGCAATTCGCGCAACGGGATGGACGAAAACGAGGCGTATATTTCACTGATCTTTGCGCCCGGTGAGGGTCAGAAAGACCTGTATCTGAATGATGAACCCACCAAGGATATTGCCCTTACCTTTTTCGAACATGGCGTTTGGCATATCTGGCTGGGGTTTGACCATGTCCTGTTCCTGATCACGCTGTTGCTGGGTGCGGTCATGCGGATCGAAAACCAGCGCTGGGTTCCCTCCGAGAGCATTCGGGACAGCCTGCGTGAAACCGTCAAAATCGTCACGGTTTTCACGGTCGCACACACAATCACCCTCTGCCTCGCGACCTTCGAGGTCGTCACTCTGCCGGTCACGCTGGTCGAGGCGGTTATCGCATTCTCGATCGCGGCCGTGGCGATTGGTAACCTGATCCCGAGGTTTCACGCTGGATCGTGGAAAGTCGTGTTCCTGTTCGGTATCTTCCACGGCTTTGGCTTTGCAAACGTGCTGGAACCGCTTGGGCTTGATCCCACCCGCAAAGCGCTTGGCTTGGCGACTTTCAACATCGGGGTCGAGGTCGGGCAGCTTGCGATCGTCCTTGTCCTGTTCCCGATCTTCTTTGCCCTACGTCGTCTGACCGCCTATCGTGTGATCGGCCTGCAATTCGGCTCGGTCGCGTTAATCGCAATCGCGGCATTCTGGTTCTACGAACGAACCGTCGGCTGGTTCCCCGTGTTCGGTGAAACAGTGGCACAGGTTGCCTTCTGATGATCAATCCGGCCCTCCTCGACCACGCTGTCAGGTATCACGCTCGACACACTCCGGATGCTCCGGCTCTGAGTGTGTTGGGCACGGTGACAACCTATGAAACCTTGAACAGCGAAATCGACAGGATAGCGGCCTGTTTGCTGGACCGCGGCGTTCAGATCGGGGACAGAATTGTTTTGTGCACAGCCAAGGGTTTAAAGGCGATTGCGGCCTTGCATGCGATTCTTCGTGTTGGCGGCGTATATGCTCCACTTGACCCGACAGCCCCGGCAAAACGTATTGCAGGGCAAGTTTCGGTAGTTTCTCCCAAATTTGTCCTCGCAGATACGCCCCGGCTCACCCTTTTCGCAGGGGTATTTGCCACGCCTCAGCTCATTGATATTTCTCAGGATTTCCCTGAGGCAAATATGAATGACAAGATGGCAGATCGTCAGCCCCGAAGATCGGAATATGACGCAGCCTATATCCTGATGACCTCGGGCACGACCGGCACACCGAAGGGAATTGTTCACACCCATAAAAGCGGCCTCGCCATCACACGAATGGCTGCCGCACGGTGCCGGCTGACATCAAGCGATCGGATAAGTCACCACACTCCGCTGCATTTCGACATGTCGATTTTCGACGTTTTCTGCACGTTCTTGTCCGGGGCCTGCTGTGTGGTGATCCCGGAAGCCTATACCAAGCTGCCCGCTTCGCTGTCCCAGCTCACGGAACACGAACGTATTTCGGTTTGGTATTCCGTGCCTCACGCCATAATTCAAATGGTCGAGCGAGGCGCTTTGGCAGACCGCAATCTACAAGCCCTGCGCATCGTGATGTTTGCAGGAGAGGCCATGCCGCCTTCTTCCCTCAGTTCATTTTCAAAACATGCGCCAAACGCAACTTTTCTTAACGCTTACGGGCCAACCGAGACAAACCACTGCACCACTGCTGAGTTCACACATGCCGACCTGGACGGCACCACCCCTTTGCCAATCGGCTTTCCGGAACAAGGGGTCATCGTCCGCATCGGGGCAGAGGCAGACGAAGCAAGCACAGGCGAGCTTCTAATAGCCTCCGATCAAGTAATGTCAGGATACTTGAATGCGCCAGACCTGAACCGGGCAGCCTTTTGTACCTTGCCGGACGAATCCGGGCAGCCAAGGCAATTTTACCGAACCGGCGATATCGTCCGCCGCGCGCAGGACGGTCAACTAATTCTGGTCGGGCGCAAAGACCGTCAGGTCAAGCTGAGGGGCTATCGCATCGAATTGGACGAGGTAGAGCTTGCCCTGGTCAACTGCGCCCAAATCACCGAAGCCGCCGTGATCCTTTTCGAAGGCAAAATCCAAGCCTTTGCAACGGGGCAGACAGGCGTTGATCTGAACGAAATCCGGTCCAATCTGGAGACTGTGTTGCCGCACTATGCTGTCCCAAGCCGGATAGACCTGCTTAGTTCAATGCCACGCACCTCGACCGGAAAGATTAACCGTCAAAAGCTGATAGGAATTGCGAATGCGCAGCGAGCAGCCTGAAACGCATGATCATGCATTGCGCCACTTCGTTCAAACCACCCTTTTGGGTGGTCGGTCGGTGACAGATGACGAGGAATTGTTGCTAAGCGGCATGATCGATTCATTGGGGGTGATGTCGCTGGTTTCGTTCATTGAGCAAACCTATCAGATCGAAGTGCCGTTTGAGGATGTCACCCTTGAGAATATGGGCACGATCAAAACGATCATGGATTTTGCGGAAACGCGGCTAAAAACGCGTGCGGACTGAAAGAATGTCGTATCCTCTGACCGAAAGCCAAACGCTATTTTGGAAGGGCCACCAGCTTCAGCCGGACGTACCCTTGTACAACATGGCCTGGAGGTTCGATCTGCATTTCGCCGTTCAGCCCGAGGTATTCAAGGCCGCATTCCTTGAAACGCTTGAGCTTAACCAAGCACTCAGAACCGCAATACGTGATACACCCGAAGGTCCTGTCCAATTTGCCGTCGAGATGGACGAAGATCTTCTCGAGATCAAAGACCTCAGCGATAATGAAAATCAGCAGGAAACGCTGACTTCGGAATCGGCGGACTGGGTCCAAACCCCTTTTGAACTGACTGAGGGAACGATGCGCAGTCGGTTGGTGAAGTTGGCGAACTCACACTGGGTTTGGCTTGTGTGTCAGCACCACATTGCCTGCGACGCGCAATCAGGCGCACTTATGTTCGAGCAGGTCTCGCAACGCTACGAACGTCTCCAAGGGGGGCATACCGAAAAAGTCGAGAGCCTGCCCAACTTTTTTGAACGTCAGAATTTGCGATCTTCCTCGATGGTCGCGGCACACGTCGCCGCGCCAACGGCCAAAACACCTCCGTACGGCAGCGATCCACAACGAACATTCTCTTCGAAGCGTCTTCGCATACCAGTTGATCCGGCACTTTTCGGTGCTTTGGAGAATGCAATTGCCAGGCCGGAATTCAGACTTTTCACGCCCGAGCTGTCGCGGTTGGCCATCTACCTCACGGCTTTTTTCGCCCATCTTCACAGGATAACGGGCGACGAAGAAATTACGATTGGTCTGCCATCGCACAATCGACTAACGCCGGATGATCGAAGAACGATCGGACTGTTTGTCGAAGTCTTGCCTCTCTCAATCCAATTCGATGCGTCGGACACCCTGCTTGACCTTCACGGCAAGGTAAAAAAGGGGCTGGGCGTTTTCTTGAAACAGGCCAAGCCAGGTGCGGTTTCAAAGATAGACACATCAGGTGTCAGTGCGGTCTGCAACTATATTCAGGCACGCTTTGATGCGTTTGCCGGACACCGCGCCTCGGTCGAATGGCTGCATAGCGGCGCACATGATGCAATCCATTCTCTCAGGCTTCACGTCATCGACTTTGAAGGAAGTGGTGTTCCAAGTCTAAGTCTGGACGTTCAGAACAAAATTCTTGAATCGGTTTCAGAGACCAGTCTTTGCGCACATTTCGTCAAGTTTCTGACGGCCGTGGTTTCAACCCCGGAAAGCCGCGTAACGGCCGTTGCATTCTCGGCCGGACCCGAAGATCTGTCACTTGTTCAAGGCCCGGCGGAACCTCAATCCACACAAGTTTCCGTACTGGAAAGGTTCAGATCACACGTAAGAAACACGCCTGACCTGATTGCCCTATCCCAAGCAGAACACGAGCTAAGTTACGGGCAGCTAGACGAACTCAGCGACCGCATTGCAACCCATTTGAAAGAACTTGGTGTTTCCCGCGGTTCCTGCGTCGCGGTCCATCTACCTCGGTCCATGGATTTTGTGATTGCGGTCATGGGCGTTCTGAAGGTCGGGTGCGCGTTCGTACCAATTGCGACCAACATACCCCCGGCACGCGTGGACGAAATTCTGCTCGGGAGTCGTGCATCCGCTGTATTTGTTACCCCAGAAGACCAGCGTAAGTACCCTTGTAAAAGCATTACGGTCGAGGCCGCCCGCCACGACGACACTGTTGTCAGAGGGGCAATCGAACCCGACGACACCGCATACATTCTGTTTACATCAGGGTCGACAGGTGTACCCAAGGGCGTCGAAGTAAGCCACGAAAACCTAGCGCGATATATTGACTGGGCGGCTCGGTCTTTTGCTAACGACCGTCCTGCTCATTTTGCGTTCTTTTCGTCCGTGTCGTTTGATTTGACCCTGACGTCGCTGTTTGTCCCTTTGATCACTGGCGGGTCGACCAGGGTTTATCCCGAACGCTCTGACCCGGACATGGCCATCCTTGACGTCTTTGCCGAGGATAAAGTCGACATCGTGAAACTGACCCCGTCGCATCTGGCTTTGGCTTGCACGCAAACGCAATCCGTCCGACGCATCGAAACGCTGATACTTGGCGGTGAAAACCTGACATCCGCGCTTTGCCGTCGTGCGCTCAACACCCTGTCACCGTCATTGAAAATTATCAACGAATACGGCCCGACGGAAGCCGTCGTTGGGGCCATGCACCATAGGTTTGACCCCGACGCGGATACGCAGTCGTCAGTTCAGATTGGCCAACCTGCAGTGGGGGTCACGCTGTCTGTTCGGGACGCGGCACTAAATATCTGCCCTTTAGGAGTGACCGGAGAAATCTTGATCAGCGGTCGGCTGGCTGACGGGTATCTGAACAGCCCGTCCCTGACTGCTGAAAAGTTCGTCGACGATCCTTTGAACCTACAGGATAAGCTATATCGGACCGGCGATCTTGGTCGCATCACGAATGATGGGCGTTTTGAATACCTTGGACGCGCGGATCAACAGATCAAGAAAAACGGCGTTCGCTTCGAGACTGCGGAATACGAACAGATTCTGCGCCATTTGCCTGATGTCGACGCGGTGCATGTCACCTTTTCTTCAACCGATCACACCATCGTATCAACGCAGCAGTGCAAGAATTGCGGCCTGACAGACGCTGTTCCCGGGGTGCATTTTGACACGCAAGATATGTGTACGATCTGTGCCGAATTTTACACCTATAAAGACCGCGCCGGGGCTTATTTTCGCGCCGAACCCGAACTTGATGACAAGATCGCCCAAGCCGTTCGCGCCAGCACTGGCAAATACGATGTCCTCATGATGCTGAGCGGCGGTAAAGACAGTACCTATGCAGCCTATCGACTGGCCGCCTATGGGCCTCGAGTGCTCGCTGTAACTTTGGACAATGGGTATATCTCGGACGAAGCCAAAGAGAACATTCAAAGGGTCGTTGACGACCTGAACTGGGACCACAGGTACCTGTCCACGGACAAAATGAACCAAATCTTCGTAGACAGCCTGAAAACGCATTCCAATGTCTGCCAAGGTTGTTTCAAGGCCCTTTACACACTGGCCTTCCGAACGGCCCTGTCCGAGGGGGCGGCAATGGTCGTCACTGGCCTGTCGCGCGGCCAGTTTTTCGAGACGCGGCTGACGCCTGACCTGTTCCGTAACTCAGCCCCGACTTGCGCGCAACTGGATGAAATGGTTACGCAAGCCCGCAAGACCTATCACGCAGAAGACGACGCAGTATCCCGGCTTTTGCAGACCGACGACCTAAAGGATGGCCGTTTTCTCAGTCAAATCGACGTGCTGGATATCTATCGCTATGTCGATGTGCCTGTTTCGGACATTTATGAGTTCCTCGACACTCAAACCGCATGGAAACGCCCAAGGGACACGGGACGATCGACCAATTGCCTGATCAACGATGCCGGAATCCACGTTCACAAAACGCGGGAAGGGTTTCACAACTATGCTCTGCCCTATTCGTGGGACGTACGAATGGGTCACAAGACACGCGATCAGGCACTGGACGAGCTGAACGATGAAATCGACACGCAAAGAATAGAAGCGATCCTGGAAGAAATCGGATTTGACGAACCTGTTACGCGGGCACCTGCTCTGACGGTTTATGTGGCAGGTCATGATCTGAATGGGTCGCAGGTCTGGGATATCCTTCGCGAACACCTGCAACGCGAGATGTTGCCGGATCAGGTTGTAATCCTGGATGAAATGCCCCTTAATGCCAACGGCAAGGTGGATACTTCTAAGTTGCCCAAGGCCGCGTCAAAAAACCCGCCCCCGGGCAATTACGTCGCACCAGAAACCGAAACGCAACGCCGATTGGCAGCTATCCTTTCCGGTGTTCTAGGCGAAGTAGAGATCAGCGCGACGCGAGATTTCTTTGACTTGGGCGTAGACAGCATCGCCGCAATCGAAGTTGCAATGAAAGCCAATGAGCAAGGCATCAACCTGCCTGCGACTGCGTTATTCGAGTATCGGTCACTCAGGGCATTGGCCTCTTATGCGGACACGTTGCCAGATGACCATGGCAGCGGCGACGATGACGCTCATCTGATCGACTTGGACGACGATGATCTGTCGCGCATAACTGAGGCTTTGGACTGACATGGGGCTTCCCAAAGGCGTTGCAGATATCCTGCCGCTGACCCCGGCCCAGCAGGGAATGCTGTTTCATACTGTGGGTGAGGCAGCCCTGGGGGGACAGTATGTTGCAGTCATCAGTTGCGCCTTGAACGGCCCGCTGGATCCGAACCGCCTTAAACGTGCCTTCAAAGCGATGCTGGCAGGGCGTGATGCGCTTCATGCCGGTTTCGTATGGGAAGGCGTAAAACAACCCGTGCAGGCCGTACGCGAAGAGATCAACCTGCCTTGGACCGAACTTGATTGGAGCGGCGTCAGGAATGTCGATCAGCGGTGGGACGATCTGCTGCGGCTGGAACAAATTCGTCGCTTCGACCTCAAAAAACCACCTTTGATGGCAGTAACCCTGATCAAGTTGTCTGACTCAGCGTGGCGACTGGTCTGGACGGCTCACCATTTGATCAGCGACGGATGGTCAACAAGGGTCGCGCTTCAAGATGTGTGTGCATCCTACAGGAATCCAAACGCTGTGCGCGACCAGGCGCCCAGCTTCAAAAGCTACCTCATTTGGCAACGAAAACAAAAAAACCTGACAAATCGAGCGTTTTGGACCGACCAGTTTTCAGGCCTCACAGAACCCAGCACCTTGCAAACCACGGCAACAAGCTCGGAAGCGGCGCTTCAGGAAAGGCGGGTGGAAGAACTGGGTCATGAGCTGATGACTTCGGTCGAGAATCTGGCACGTCAGCTTAAAGTGACTTCAAACGTTATTCTGTCGGCCGCATGGGGTTTGACGCTGCGGCGACTGCTGCAACAAGACGATGTGGTCTTTGGTACGACAACTGCGGGCCGACCACCCGAGATCCCCGGAATTGCAAAGGCCATAGGCGCATTCGTCAATACTCTGCCCGTGCGGTGCAAATTCGACCCTGCGCAGCCGGTTGAGAACTTCCTGCTTGATCACGCGCGCTCAGACCTTGCGCGTCGCAAGCATGAATATGCGTCGCTTGCCGAGGTACAATCCTGTGCGCCGTTTACAAGTGGCACGCCTTTGTTCGATACGCTGTTCGTCAACGAAGGGCTTGCACAATTGGACATGGATTTAGGCGACGTCGACATGACCCGCCTGAAGACAACACAATTCAGCAACTACCCACTTACCCTGTTGGTGACGCCACAAGACAGACTGACTGTCGAACTATACCACGATCCTTCGAGTCTCAGCTCAGAAGACGTGGAGTCCGTGATCACCGATTACAAAGATATCTTGTCAGCAATCACAAATGACCCAAAAGTCGCGGTCAAGAATTTGTTGCGGCAAGCGCAAGACGCCATGAAACCTTCGCCGGAACCGGACAGCGAAGATGTCATTGAACGATTTCTAAGTTGCGCCCGAAACTCGCCCCAAGCAGTAGCGATATCTGATGGCGAGGCTACGCTTACTTATGCGGAACTTTCGCTCGGCGCGCGGAAGATTGCAAAGGCTTTGGTGGATGCCGGGGTCAAAACAACAGACATTGTGCCGGTGGCGTTGCCGCGTGGACCCGCGGCGATCTCGGCCTTCTTAGGCGTTATGATGTCCGGCGCGGCCTATGTCCCTTTGGACTTGGACTACCCGTCGGAGCGTATCTCGCAAGTCCTGAACGCAATCGAAGCCCGTCACATCGTCACCGACCAGATCGGACGCACCAAGCTGCCTGAAACCGGCGCTCACCACGTTTTGCTAAGCTCTTTAGGCAATCCAATGGACAGTGTGGACGTCAGGCGCGGTGAAAGAGCTTACGTCATGTTCACGTCCGGGTCTCAGAGCTTACCCAAAGGGGTCGAGATTACACGTCGGGGATTGGCACTATCAACCGCCGCAAGAGACACGTACTACAAGGAACGGCCAAGCGTCTTTCTGCTTTTGTCTTCGCTGGCATTCGACAGCTCTGTGGCCGGCATTTATTGGACCTTGTGCTCAGGTGGGCAACTCGTGATCGCGCCAAGGCGTGCCGAACAGGAACCGTTAAAGCTTGGCAAGTTGATTTCCCATCACCGGGTAACGCACACTCTTTGCCTTCCAGGATTGGCGCAGGCGCTTCTTTCGGCGGTTCCAAGTCGCGATCTTGAAAACCTGAGAACCGTGATCACGGCCGGGGAGCCCTTGCACCCAACCATCGTAAGGCAATTTCGAACGGTTCTTCCGGGTCGCCGATTGGTGAACGAATATGGCCCAACCGAAGCAACCGTCTGGTGCACAGCCTATGATGCGACCAGCCATGTTGAAGATGCGGACATCCCGATCGGCTCTGCAATCCCCGGTACTTGGGTCGGAGTTGTCGACGCGGACGATTGCCCTGTCAGCGCCGGTAAGATTGGCGAAATCGTTGTGGCCGGTCGAACAGTTGCGCGCGGCTATCTGAACAATGCCATTCAAACTCAGGAACGCTTTTTCCATACTGGCTTGAAGGACATACAAGCCTACAGGACTGGAGACTTGGGAATAGCAGATGCGTCAGGGCACATCACATTTCTGGGGCGCAAGGACTCACAGGTCAAAATTCGCGGCCACCGCGTTGAGCTTTCCGAAATAGAAACCGCAGCCAGCACCGTTACACCCAATCAACCCGTCGCGGCTGTCGTGCTTGATCAAGCAGCTTCCAAAAGTATCGCGATCGCAATCGAAGGTCCGGCAGACGAGGCGTTATGTCAGACTGTCAGTGGGCACATCCAGGCAACTTTACCAAGTCCTTTTCATCCAAACCTGGTCGTGAACATCGAAAGGTTCCCGCAACTTCCAAACGGCAAAACAGACCTGCAGACACTGGCCCGAATGGTCTCAGACGTCAGGCAGGTACAGGTCGGCGACCCGCCCGAGGGGGAATTGGAAGGGCTGCTTGCAGAGCTTTTTTCCGACGTGTTACGCACAGCTTGCACCACGCGGGACGCAAATTTCTTTGATATAGGAGGTGACAGCCTGACGACCATCGCCGCCTATGCGAAGGGTCAGGAAATGGGATTGGAGTTTGAACCGACCGACCTGTTCAGTTGTCCCACGGTCGCCGAACTGGCAAAGCGCATCACGGACCGGATGACGAACGTCACATTTTCTGAAAACGACAGTACAATTCAGGTGTCAAACCCCGGACCCGGTAAGACGACCGTTGTCATCGCGCATTGTTCGGTCCAATTCAGCCGCTATATGGCGCGCAGCCTTGGCCCGGATTATTCCGTTGTCCTCATCCGAAGCCACCGGACACAGGGGATGGACATTCCAGTTGGCAAAACCTTCGATGATCTGGCGTCAGACGCTAAGTCCTACTTGGATCAATCGGAAAACACGGGGCCGATCGTTTTATGCGGATATTCAGCCGGTTGTCCGTTGGTCATGGAACTGGCCCGACAGTTGGGGCAGGACAGGATTAAAGGCTTGGTGCTGCTTGATCCTCCGATAAAAATGGTGGGCGAAGAACCAAAACTGCAGCCGATATTTTTTCGAACATATAAACGCTGGCGATACCTGTTTCGGAATTTCAAACGAAAAGCCAAGGCAAAACACACCCTGCCTGCGACCATGGCCGCGCTGCATGAGCAACCGGATTCAAAAGATCTCCATATTGAAGCTGTAGAAATCTCTCATGGGTTGGCGATCAGTGACTTCCGCGTGCCTAGACTTGACCAACCGGCCCATGTGTTCCTGACGCCCGGCAATCCATCGCTTGCAACTGGCGATGTTCTGGACACGCATTTGCGCCGCAAAACCTGTCACATGCTTGAAATGAAGCACGAAGAGCTCATGCAGCGGCCAGATGCATTTCTGAACATTGCAACCGCGCTGAAGGATCTTCTGGATCAAGGCCCGCCCGGGTCGGGCTAAGAACGTCTGCGCCCCTTGTGCCGATCAATCCTCAAGACCAAGTTCGCGCAACACCTCATACCTGCGTTCAGGTATCGACTGTTCGATATAGGCCAGATCAAAAGGGTGGATACTGGCGATAGAAATCCCTGGCTTTAGCCTTCTTGCCTCAGAAATAAATGCCTGTGCTCTTTCAGTATCGCCGCTCTTCCACGCGGCGACGGCAGGCCAGGTCAGAAATTCAGCCCGGTAAGTTTCGGGTAATACTTCCAAGAAAGCGTCGGTCAAAGCGTTGGCGCGCTCAAATTCGCCAGCGTCAATCAGCGCACCGTATTCGTCCACGATCAGCCACCACAGGGAAACCGGGGTCATGCGCTTTGCTCTGGTAAAATAGGGAAGAGACTCTTCGGCCGCACCTGCATATTTTAATACCCAAGCAGCACTTCGAATGACCCTGGCGTCACCCATCCCCCCCTCCAACGCGAGATGGGCGTATTCCTGCGCCTCTTCCCCTCGGTTCTGTACGACGCGTAATACAGCCAGGTTGGACAGAGTGGCCGGACGCCCGGGGTCGATGTCGAGCGCCATTGCAAGATGATCTTCGGCAAGGGCAAGCGACTCTTTCGGGTCCCTGGAAAATCCAAGCCTAACATCCATGATATGTGTAAATGCCATACCAACCAGCGCATCAACATATCTTGCGTCACGTTCAAGCGCCGCCTGATAATGCTTACGCGCGGTCTTGTTGTCTTCGGCGGTGAAGCGAACCCGATGCGCGCGCCCCTTTGCGTTTTCCGCAAATGCCACCAGGTCATTTGTTTCGCGCAGCGTCACCCTGCCGCCGTCTACCGTCCCGCGGTAAACCTGCTCTAGCACGGACAGAGTAATTTCGTCCTGAATATCAAAGAAATCACCCGATTTTCGGTTAAATGTCTCAGACCAAAGATATTTTCCCGACGTGGCATCAAGTAGCTTGGCCGATATCCTAAGGTCTTCGCCAGATTTCTGGACGCTGCCCTCAAGCACGTAACGAACCCCATAACGCGCCGCGATGTCACGACTGCTAAGGCCCTCACCGCTGTCTTTCGAACTTGTATCCTGACCGATGACCAGCAAGTCCGGCAACTTGGCAAGGTTCGTCGTGATATTCTCGCTTATTCCGTCAGCCAGATACCCATGTTCAGCCTCTCCGGGGCCGATATAGTCAAACGCCAAGACCGCCAGAGAAGAGTCGTCAGGCATGTTCTGCACATACCCGTCCACATCCTGTTGCGCCAAGTTCCCCCGCTGGAACCACCACCACGCGCTAGCGGTAATGAGCAGAGCGATGCCCGCGACAAGCAAGATTGCCGGGCTGATCTGTTCGGATTTGGGCGGCGATGCTGCTTCGGCTCCATTTTCAATCTGGAATGCCCTAATGGATCGAGACAGGTTCTTGACCCGAACTTCACCCAAATCCTTCAGGTTGACATTCAGCTTGTCCCTCACCTGATCCCGTACCGCACGGCTCAGCAATACGCCGCCCGCCGGTGCCAATTGCTCAAGCCGCGCCGCGACGTTAACCCCGTCGCCAAGCAGGTCATCGCCTTCAGGTACGACATCGCCGATGTTTATTCCGATCCGGTAAGCAATACGCCGGTCCGGTGGGATTCTTTCGTTTCGCCGCGCCATCCCGGTTTGCGTATCAATCGCAAACCGAACCGCCTGCACCGCTGAGGGAAACTCGATCAGCAAGCTGTCGCCGGCGGTATTCGCAACGCGACCCGAGTATTTTTCGATCAGGGGATCAAGCAACGCGTCACGGTGAGAACGCTGTGCCGAAAGCGTTCCCTCTTCGTCTGCGGCGACCAATCGCGAGAAGCCAGCGATGTCCGCAGCAACTATCGTTGTAAGCCGACGTTCCATATGGGTTTCTCACCCCAAAGGCTAAGCGAGAACCCACAATCGGTCTATACCGTGCCCCGGGCGTCGGCTGAAACATGACAAAACGCTACTGCAACCGCTTGCCAGCGCTTTGTTTTAATATTTATTTTCAATTCATTCCCTCACCCACATCTAGGCAAGAGATCAAAAATCTGGCTAACCCCCTCAAGCCAATTCGATAGATAATAGGGTTCCGGGTAATGAAATTGGCCGCAACAGTGAATTGTTTTTCGTCGCATATGGATCCAATTCGACCCGACTTGACGACCTCATTCACCTGCCGGAGGCAGAGCCTTTTGATAAAGATGCCAGGTCGTGTGACCAAGGATGGGCAGGGTGAAGATCAGCCCCAGAAACGCTGGAACCAACGACAACAGCATAGTGACCGAAATGATCGCCGCCCAACTGAGCATGACCAGCGGACTTTCCGTCACCACCCGGATTGACGTCAGCATCGCTGTGACGAAATCGGTTTCCCGGTCAAGCAACATGGGCATGGCCACGACCGTCACCGAAAACAGGACGGTTGACAAAAACGCGCCTGCGCAGGTCCCGATTACAAGAAAGGTCCACCCTTGCGGCGTAAAGAATATGGTGTTCAGGAACCCGTCAAAATTCGAAAAAGAGGCATCTTTCAGAATAATCGCCAGCCATAGCCGTATCTGATAGATCCACACCCAGAAAATGAACAGGGTAACAAAGGCCATCCAACCCATTTCACGTTTCCGCTGATTGGCCATGACAGTAAGGATTTCAGACCAGCCAAAGCTCTGACCCTTCTGCAACCGCCGCGACATTTCATATAATCCTGCCGCCGCGAAAGGTGCGACCAAAGGAAAGCCGACGGCGGCGGGAATAATCATCCAAATCTTGCCCAGCCAGACCAGACACCACACGAACAGTATTCCGAAAACCGCGTAGAACAGACCAAAAAAACCGCTCATCACAGGGCGCGCAAGAAAGTCTGAAAACCCGGCTTTCAATGACGCTGAAACGTCCTGCGCAGTCACCTTCCTGACCGCTTGTATAGACGGTTGGGACTGGGCCGGGCTGTCCGGCGGTGTGGAACCTGCGGTTTTGGGCGCCATATCACACTCCTTCCACGCCATGATACTGCGCTCAAGCTTTTGCTTCCAGCCTGTGCGCTGAAATAGACGTCTGTCTTGGAAGCCGGGTGCCCAAGCCCATACGACTGTTGCCCTAGACAAATCCGCCTGCCCGTAAGAACCTGTGCGCAATCAAAAAATAGGGAGTCGTTTAGATGAAACTGATTGCTTGCACGGCTTTGACCGCAATTGTCTCTGCAACCGCAGCGTTTGCTGCAGGCGACGGGACCTGCGCGGCAGGGAAAACACTGACCGAAGGCACGCTGACGATCGCGACCGGAAACCCGGCCTATTATCCTTGGGTTATGAACGACGCGCCAGAAAGCGGCGAAGGGTTTGAAGCCGCTGTCGCCTACGCCATCGCCGAAAAAATGGGTTTCGGGAAAGACAAAGTAACGTGGGTCCGCACAAGTTTTGACGAGGCGATCCAGCCCGGAGCCAAGAACTTTGACTTCAACATGCAGCAATACTCGATCACGCCTGAACGCGAGGAAATGGTCGATTTCAGCTTGCCTTACTACACATCTGCCATGGCGGTTCTGACCACCCAGAATGTTGTCGATTCAGGTGCCCAAGCAACGTTGGACAGCCTCAAGGGGCTAAAATGGGGTGCGGTGGCCACCACCACAGCGATTCCCATGCTGAACGAAGTTATCCAGCCCACGGATGAGCCGCTGCTTTACAACGACAACGCCGATGTGAACGCCGCTATCATGGCGGGCCAGATTGATGCCGCACTCTATGACTTGCCGACCGCGCTGTACCTGTCGGCCGTTGTCGTGGAAGGTGGCGCCTTGCTGGGACAGTTCCCTCCGGATCAATCGGAAAGCCCCGACCAGTTCGGCCTTTTGATGGAAGACGGCAGCGCGCTGAGGGAATGTGTCGATGCGGCCATCACGGAACTGACCGAAAGCGGTGAGCTTGCGGCCATAGAAGCGCAATGGTTGTCCGAGGCGACGGGTGTGCCGGTCATCAAATAAATGGACGAAACATCGTTGCAAAAAGGCGTAGCCGAGCGTTCGACCACAACGCCAACGCGTCGCGAAATCTATGAGGCCGGGATACGGCGGCGGTCCAATCGGATCGCCTTGATTTCGACGGTCAGCGTTATCCTAGCGCTCGTCGTTCTAGTTCCGCTCGCCCCCGGTTGGGATGCGGTTCAACGCGCCTTTTTCAACGGCAGGGTGTTCACAGCAACCTTTCCCGGCTTACTAGAAGCCTTTCTTGTGAACGTGATGATCTTTGCGTGGTCCGCGCCGCTGATCGCGATCACTGGCCTTGCCATCGCGCTGTGTCGGGACACCCGCGCGCCCGCGTTTTTTCCACTGCGACTATTCGGGATCGCATATACCGACATCTTCCGCGGCCTGCCTGTCGTACTTGTCATCTACATTATCGGCTTTGGCATACCCGGTCTGGGCCTGCCAAGGCCATGGAACAGCCCGTATATCTGGGGCACCTTGGCACTGGTTCTAGTCTACTCCGCTTACGTGGCCGAGGTAATCCGTTCGGGAATCGACTCGATCCACCATTCACAGCGCGCGGCAGCGGCTTCACTGGGCCTCAGCGATCGGGACACCATGCGCTATGTTGTGCTGCCTCAGGCCATTCGAAATGTGGTTCCCGCCAATATGAACCTCTTCATCGCCCTGCAGAAAGACGTTGCGCTGTTGTCTTTTATCGGCCCCGTCGAGATTTTCCGTCAGGCGGGTGTCTATAAATCACTCTACGCCAATTTCACGCCCTATGTCGGCGCTGCGCTGATCTTTCTGGCACTGACCATACCTGCGACGCGATACGCGGATTACCTGATGAACAAACAAAACAAGGCGCGCACATGACGGCGAAGTTATCCTTGCGCGGGGTACGGAAGCGATTCGACGACCACGAAGTCTGCAAAGACATTGATCTTGATATCGCTGAAGGTGAGATGGTGTGCCTGATCGGCGCGTCTGGCTCAGGCAAGTCTACGCTTCTGCGCTGTATGAACCTGTTGGAACCGATTGACGATGGTTCGATCTGGCTGGACGGGACAGATATTTCCGAGCCGGGCCTGGACCCTCAGCCTGTACGCCAGAAGATCGGCATAGTCTTTCAAAGCTATAACCTGTTCCCGCATATGACAGCGGCGGAGAACGTGATGCTTGCCCCGCGTCGCGTGCGTGGACTAAGCAGAGAAGACCTACGCACGCGGGTCACGCAACTTTTTACCCGTTTCGGTCTGGGTGAACGGATGGATCACTATCCGGATCAGCTATCAGGGGGACAACAGCAGCGTGTGGCAATCATCCGGGCGCTTGCGATGGAGCCGCAGATCATGCTGTTTGACGAGATTACAAGTGCGCTGGACCCTGAACTGGTCGGCGAAGTTCTAGACGTGCTTCGCGACCTGCGAAAACAGGGGATGACAATGGTTCTTGCTACGCACGAGATGGGCTTTGCACGTGAACTAGCCGACAAGGTGTGTTTCCTTGATGCGGGCCGAATCCTGGAACAAGGCCCGCCAGAAACGCTTTTCTCCAACCCCAGCGAGCCCAGAACCAAGGCCTTTCTTGCCCGCGTACTTTGACGCGGCAATGTGCGGTCTTTCATACTGAGCATTGAAGTTTACCGGACCACGCGTCCTCGCAAACACAGCTATTGTCGTTTGATTTCAAATTGGTGCGGGTGGAGGGACTTGAACCCCCACGCCTTGCGGCGCCAGAACCTAAATCTGGTGCGTCTACCAATTTCGCCACACCCGCACGATGACCGGGTCAATAGCAAAGCTTGAAACCAAGTGCGAGGGGGAAAGTGCACCCGTTCTCAATATTCTTTGTGACCTGGCGGCACCCGTTCTTGGCTTCGCACAAATTGATGCACCAAGAACCGTCTTTCGGTGCGAAAGCAGTCAATAAAACCAGTGTGAAATCATGCAATGCCTTTCTAAGTGAAAGCGCGGCACAGCCACCGCATCACAATTGCGCCACAATTCAAACGCCAAAAAATCTTATTCGCGTCAAACAAATTCCGCCTTGGGGGTCATTGATGTGCATGTGGACTTACTGAGTCTTTTTGCCTTCGGGCGCTGTACGAGTTCTATCTGCTCAACTCAAAAACAAGGGCTTAACCGTGACCAATATGATGACTTCCGCTGCTGCCGAGCAAGACGCTGTTGGTCTTGCACGCGAGAGCTTTCTCGGTGAACTCAAGACCCTGAGCCGCGACCACCCCGACACGGGTTTTGGTGTCGCGCTCCGAACACATTCGGGTGGCCACTATTTGCTTGCTAACTCGCGTATGCCGCTGCCAGAAACCAAATCCGCCGGGTTCCCGACCGGACGCAGCGTAGCTTGTCTGGAGAACAGCGAGCAATTCAGCTCCATCGAAGTCTTGGCTGATGAGACCGCCTTCGACAAGATTTCCCCCAGCGCCGAGGCCGCAATTTTGGGCAACGCCCTGAATTTGATTGCCCGCATTGATCTGCTGACCAGCACCCAAGCCGATCAGGTACAGCATCACATGGCGGCAACAGGAACCGGAGGCTAATCATGGCGCGCAATGACCATCTTCTGTCCGTCGGAAACGAGGCGCTAACGCCCATGACATCGGCGATGGCAGCCCTGACCACGCAGATCGACCAACTGACAGAGGTGGCGGACGCGCGCTCATCCGCCCGTCTTGCCACGCTCAAGACTCGTATGGAAAGCTTCACCGCCAGCGTGACACTGGTTGGGCAAGTCAAGGCCGGCAAGTCCTCGATCGTGAACATTCTGGCCGGGCGCCCTGCCCTTTTGCCGTCTGACGTGAACCCATGGACGTCGGTTGTCACGACGCTGAACATCAATACTCGTACCGAAGGCGACACCAAATCTAAGTTCACATTCTTTGAGCAGGAAGAATGGGATAACCTGATGGTGGGCGGCGGGCGTCTTGGCGAATTGGCCAACCGGGCCGGCGCAGACGACGAAATGGACGACATTCGCCGCCAAATCGGAGAGATGAAGGAGAAGTCCGAAGAACGCCTTGGCAAACACTTCGACCTGATCCTTGGCCAGAGCCATCAGTATGACTATTTCGACGAAGAACTGATCCAGCGTTACGTGTGCCTGGGCGATCAGGATGATCCTGACATCAACCCCAAAACAGGGCGGTTTGCAGATGTTACAAAATCTGCGGAACTGTACATGGATATCCCGCAATACCCGATATCTCTGAAACTCTGCGACACGCCGGGTGTCAACGATACCTTCATGGTGCGCGAGCAGATAACCCTGCGCAGCCTGCGCGGATCCGAGGTGTGCGTCGTTGTTTTGGCCGCAAGTCAGGCCCTGACGACCATGGACATGGCGCTGATGCGGATCATTGCGCAGTTCGAGAACCGTCAGATCATTCTGTTCGTAAACCGGATCGACGAACTGGCCGATCCGGTTAATCAGGTCCCTGAAATTCGCGACCGGATCCAGGACACGTTGAAACAAAACAATATCGACGCAAACACTAGCGTCGTGTTCGGCAGCGCGCTTTGGGCCGAAGCCGCGCTTACGGGCAATCCTGACATTTTGAACGAAGATTCCCGTCAGGCGTTGAACACCTTCTATCTGGCGGCCGGGTTTGGGGATCAGGCCCCGTCTTTGGACAAGATTTGGGCGCTGTCCGGGTTGCCGGATCTGTTGCTGGCCATGAATGAACGCATAGCCGAAGGCGCGGGGCACCGGCTGCTGGAAAGGGTGCGCCACAAGGCGCGCAATATCGCAAGCCAGATCCGCGCAACGGCGGTTGCCAAAACACTGTCAGGCGGCGAAGGCGTTGTCCGCGATCTGGATGGCGTTTCGACCGAAGAGGCCATCGAAAAGGTCACTGAACAATACGAAAAGAAAGCGGCTGATCTGACCTCGTCCCTGCGCGATAAGGTCTTGGAAAGGCTAAAATCTGCCGAGACAAATTTTGTCAAACGCGCGACGGACTCGCTGATTGCGCATCTTGAACAAAACGGTGAGGAAGGGACGTGGCAATACGATCCTGCTGGTTTGAGAACCCTGCAAAAGGCTGCGTATTTCAGCTTTGCGCGCTCCATGCGCAAGGATGCCGGGGCGCTGTTTGCATCAGCGGCTTCAGACACTGAAGCACTGTATCAAAAGTTGTTGGGCAACCATTTGGGCGAATTCACGATCGAAGCCCCGATCGTGCCCCGGGTGCCACCGCCATTGGGTATCGGGCGCACCATTGCTCTGGACCTTCAAAGCACATGGTGGCGACGGTGGTGGCAACGCCGAAAAGGGTTCGAGGCATATGCCGCAGATTACACCCGTCTGATTGCATCCGAAGCGAACTCGATAACCAAGGATATCGAAGAAAACCAGATTGCAGCGGTTTTGGAAAACGTCCGTGCCAGCCTGTCTGACTTTATGCGCGAGCAAAAAGAGACATTGCTGAGCATTTCGGCAGCCGCCGAGAATGACCCCAACCGGAACGCAGCGATGATGGCTGGAATGGTGCCGCAAAAATCCCGCGACGACATTCTGGGCGACATTCTCAAAGATCTAAGCAACGAGGCAGCATGAGTATCACCATGGCAAAAGATTCACAAACCCGCTTCGTTTCTACCAAGGCCTGGAATCGTATCGAGCACTGGTCACGGCGCAAACCCATTTTTGCGCTTATGGGAGAGTTCAGCGCCGGTAAATCGACCTTGATGAACTTTCTGCTGCGCTCGCACGCTTTGCCGACGCAGGTGACGGCGACGCAGTTGCCCCCGGTTTGGTTTAGCTGGGGTAAGCAGTCGGCCTATGTGCAACGTCATGACGGCACCCGTCAGGCTATCGGACTGGATCAGTTGGAAACGGTTGGCGTCAACGACGTCCAGTTC
The DNA here is from genome assembly GCF_013031165.1 of Ruegeria sp. HKCCD7251. Taxonomy (NCBI): domain Bacteria; kingdom Pseudomonadati; phylum Pseudomonadota; class Alphaproteobacteria; order Rhodobacterales; family Roseobacteraceae; genus Ruegeria; species Ruegeria sp. HKCCD7251. Next base: position 54,400 of record NZ_WPZC01000008.1, read on the forward strand.
ATCCGTATTTTCCTTGAATCCGATATTCTGGAAGCTGTTGACCTGATCGACACGCCCGGAATTTCCGACCCGAAGATTTCGGACGACGTCTGGCGCCGCGCCGTCGGGCAAGCAAATGGGGTTCTTTGGTGCACCCATGCGACGCAAGCCTGGCGTGAAACCGAACGTGCGACTTGGGTTTCCCTGCCCGAGCGGCTGCAAAACAACTCGTTGCTATTGGTAACGCGGGCCGATGTGCTGGCTTCGAAGGACCGCCAGAAAGTTCTGCGTCGGGTCAATCGTGAAGCAGGTCACCTGTTCAACCGCTCAATCCTGTTTTCAGCACGCGACGCCATTACCGCACGCGACAAAAGCGGTGACGCCGATCTTTGGGCGCGCAGCGGCGGCGGGAAAATGGTCGACAGCTTCCTGGAGATCACCGAACAGATCATGGACAACCGCGCCGAATTGCTGGCGCGTTACCAGGTCGACAGCAGCCTCGCGATCGCGGAGCCTGTGCAACCGCTGCGGCCAAGAAAGGCAGCAGAAAATGCCGAACAATCAAGGCCGTTGAAACTGGTCGATCCGGTTATCGCCGACAGCGAAGCTGACAACGAAGTCGTCACCAACTTCCCTGTGCGCCCGGCCCGTGTAGAAACCAGAACAGAAGAGACCGCCCGAGCGTCCAGAATTAACTCGGATGAAGCGGATCGCCTGAGGGCTGAAATGGAAACCTCGTCCGAGGTGGCCCCCATCGCTGAAACGCAAGAGCAAGAGGATGACTTGCGCGCCTTTTTCAGGGAAACGCCAAGCCAGAATCTGAACCTGTCTGAAATCCCTTCCGAGTCTTTCGAAGAGGACAGCCTTGAGCTGACTTCAGAGCCTGAACTGGATCAACCGGAAGAAAGTGCGATTGAACCCGACGGGTTCATGGTGTCTCTGGAAGACAGATTGGCGGATACCCCCGAGCAGGCGGAAGACACTGAGGACGCAAGCGGCGAACTGAGTACAGATGCCTCGGTGTCGTCCATTACAGCCCTCATGGCAGAGCAGACGACCGACGGGGAAGATGAATTCGAGCCAGAGCCTGAAAGCAACGGCTTGATAGACATGCAGGTTGTTCCGCTGACCAGTGGTAGTGCAACTGATGCACCCGCTCAGAACGAAAGGCTGGAAGATCCACTAAGTGTCCCGGCGGGATCACCCCTAAGTGCTGCTGCCATGTGGCGCGAGGTTACGGAAGATGAAGACCTGCCAGACGATGCGGAAGGCCTGAAATCAATGTTCCGGTCCTTCCTGCAGGAGTTCGACCAGATTGCGGCAGAACACAGCGCCCGCAAGTCCAAAGATTCGGTGTCCTCCATCCCGAAGCCAAATGACAATAACGGTGCAGAGTGGCATGTGTTGTAGAAAAAATAGGGCAGAAAAACAGGGCACAAGATGTCTATCGAAGCAGCTTTAAATACCGCAATTCATACCATACCCGACTGTATTGCAGCCGGGTATGTCGATATGGAGACCGGGATGTTGCTGGGAACAAGTTTCGCCAGCCCGGAAGACGCAACCGCGCTGGACAGCTTGGCCATAGCGGTGGCCAACCTGTTTCAGGGCCGCGGTGTGCGCGGCTTTGAAGAGCTGCTGCGCGCAAACGGAACCGAGGAAGCCGGGCAGTCGGGATTTGGCGAGATCGCCGTGTTTTCAAAAGATCGTCTGAATATCTTCCTGCGGACCCAAGCCTACCCGGACCACGTGGTCTGTTACACCTGCCGCAACAGCGCCAATGTTGGGTTGGCGCTGACCAAATCGCATCTCAGCCTTGGGCCGGTTGCGGCTGCAGTTTAAGCGCGGATAAAGAGGTCTCGATACTATGGATACAGCGATACTCGATCTGCTCGAAGATATTGGACGCACTTCGGTCGCGCGCCTGAATCCTGCCGTAACGCTTACGGCAGAGACTGCGACCGCCCGTCGTGAGCAGGTCCTTCGCACAATTCGTGGCACGGTTCTGCCCCGCCGCTTGGAATTCACCGCCGCAAATGGCGATTGCCTTGCTATCGAAGTCAACAGCTCTCGGGTCACGGACGTGTTTCGTGTGCGTTCGGGCCTTGTTCCTGACTTTGAAACGGAAGCACGCGAAAATCTTGCGGAAAAGCTTGCCCAACTTGTATCCGATATCGCCGCCGCACCGGGGCCAATGGAGCTGATCTCTCTGCAACCCGATATCGCGTTGGAGGCTGATGATGTCGGGATCACCTTCCGCGAAATCTCGGACGCATGCCATTCGACCGAGCTTCCTGCAGAGCCCGTCGTCTCGATCGTGCCGGATCATGAAGAAGACGATTTAACCGACACCTCGGACGGGTTGGCCAGCCAATTCTATGCCGGTACCGAGCGTTTCGCGCAGGGACGTGTTCAGATAAACAAGTCTGATGGAGAAGCCATACAAGCGGACGGAACCTGTACCCCCGAACAGCCCATGTATGCCGACAGTGACCTGCTTAAACAATTCGCTGCTGATCTGGCCGGTTGGGACAAGGATACGTCGGCGGAACTGGAACTTCCCCAACTGATCGTCCTGAGACCCTCGGGCGGGAAGGGAACCGCACTGGCGGTCCTGCATGATGGCAGCCAGATCTCGGCAGCCGTGCACGAGGCGCGAAAATTGGGCGCAGTTGTCAGTCTTTGGAAAACTCTCACCGAGGCCGACGCATGAACCGGCCCCTAACATTCAAATTTTCAACGAATTCAATCCTTGATTAGGATTAGCCAGGGTAAGTGTTATGAGTGAAAATCAACGACGTGAGTTGATACGCATCGCCGAAGAGATGAACGAGGTCAGCAATGAAGAGACCCAGCAGTTCATCTCGCGGATCGTCAGCGATCTTTCGAACCTGAAGCCGTCTATCGCGTTTGTCGGGCAAATCAAGGCGGGTAAATCCCGGCTGATCAATGGATTTACCGCGCAGGCCGGGTATTTGCCCTCGGACGTAAACCCGTGGACGACTGTAATCACCGACATGCATTTCGGTCACCCGTCCGGGCGAACCGACGGAGCAGAATTCCATTTCTTTGACAATCGCCAGTGGCAGGCCCTTATCGCGGAAGGCGAAGAGCTGCGCAACATGTTCCCCGATGATGAGGACAGCTATAAGCGCGAGATGATCGAAGAGCAGGTCGACGCGATGAAAACCCGCGCCAAGCTGCGCTTGGGTGAAAGTTACAAACATCTGCTGGGCCAGCATCACGATCTGGAAAAACTCACATCCGAAGACTTGGCGCGTTATGTCTGCGCGGGCGATGATCCGTCCGAGGATGGCGTGTATGATCCCGGTTCGGATCGTGGGCTGTACAGTGACATCACGCGCAAGGCCGAGGTGTTTTTCGACATCGGTCATTTCCCGTTTCCGGTGACGGTCACGGACACGCCGGGCGTTAACGATCCCCTTCTGATCCGCGAAGAAATTTCGCGTCAGTATCTTAGGGAATCCGATTTCTTTGTTGTGGTTCTGTCAGCGCATCAGGCACTGTCACGAGCAGACCTGAAACTGTTCCGCCTGATGCAGGCGCTTGAATTGGGTCAGATTGTTGTCTTCATCAACCGCGTCGATGAACTTGGTGGGGGCGCAGATGACGCCACCAAAGTACGTTCCGATGTGATGGACGGGTTGGACAAAGCACTGGGCAACTCTGACATTGATGTTCTGATGGGCAGCGCGCAATGGGCGCATTATGCACTGACCGGCGATGAAACCGGTATTAACCACGACGATGTCCTCGCCTGGTTGCGGGCCCATCCCGAACAGATGAAACAATATCTGGACGGTGTGGAAGAGATCAAACAAGGCCCCGGTCCAATCAGTCGCGAGGGCGTGCTGCGCTTTGCGGCGATGATTGCTTCTGGCCTTCCTGACTTGCGTCGGCATGTGACCAGTGCCCTGAATGACGGGCCCCGGAACGAACATCTTCGCATGGCATGGCAGCACCTTAACAGCTTTGCCCAAGGTGAAGTTGAGCGATCCAAGGCACATCTGCGTGCCATTGACGATGAAACCGCAAACAGCCCAAACACAGGGTCTGAAAACGATAAGACTTTGGCAAACCTTCGGGAATTGGTCAGCAATAAGACCGCTGGAATCGTCAATGATATGGACGAAGTGCTGGCAAATCTGCGTGGCGTCATGGACGACACCGTGGCCGAGGCTGTCTCGGGCGTTGTCAGAGGGCCCGGTGGGGCGTCTCCGTTGCTGGCCAAGGGCGGTGAAACGGAGCTGAACTTTGGACCGCTGCGCGATCGCATGCGCGAACTGGTGCAAGGGGCAACTCAGGTTGTGCGGCAAAGAATGCTTAGCGAATTGTACGCTGTCGACATGCAAAGCAATGCGGCCCTGCGCTCGCTTCCTGGCTGGCAGGACACGACGGACAATCGAATGAATACCAGCGCGGTCAGGTGGTTCCGTCCGGACACCACGGCCCTAACACGGGGCATCACGGTGGAATTACGCGTCACTTGGTTATCGCGTCTGATTTCCAGAAAAAGTGTCGTTTCGCGGGCTGAACAGATGATCGTTCAGGAATTCGAGATGATTGGCGACGATCTGGTGGACACCGCGCGCGCAGACCTGATGGAACGGCTGAATACCGTGCTGGATCACTATCTGGCGTTGTTGGCGGGTCACCTTGAACACCGCTCTGGTACTGGCGACACAAACGCCAGAACCGAGGCTCAGCACGCGTTTGACAGCGCCCAGCGTGTTGCGGATGAACTGGAAGCCGTCTTTGGCCCCGACTCCTCTAACAAGATACTACCCGAGGCTGCGGAATGATCGAATTTCCCCGAACCGAGCAGGAAGTGCGCAAACTCGAGCACTTTCTGACCGTCACAGAAAAACTGCCGTCGGACCCGGTGCTGAACGACCTGCGCGAACGGGCGCTGGCCCACGCCGAGCGGATTTCAAACGCGGTGAATATCGGTTTTGCGGGCGAATTCGGGGCTGGTAAGTCCAGCCTGGCCAATATGCTGGCCGGGGCGGATATTTTGCCGACCGGGCCGCAGCATCTGAAACTGCCGCTGGTGATCGTGGCCTATGCCGAGGCACCAGAAACCACCGTCGGGTGGTGGGGCAAAGAGCCCAAAGTTTACTCGGGCATCGCGTTGGAAAAGGCAGCGGCGGACAATCCTGATTTTATTTCCGTCGGCTTGAACACCCCCGCCCTGCAAGAGATTTCTCTGTTTGACCTTCCCGGCGCAGGCGCATTGGACGAGTCCTACAAACCAACGCTTGATCTGTTGAAATTCGTCGACTGTGCAATCTGGTGCACCAACGGCACCAGCGCGTGGCGGGAAACCGAGCGTCATCTTTGGTCACAGGTCCCGCAGGAACTACGGGCCAATAGCCTCTTGGCAGTTACTCATGCCGATCTTCCACCCGTCAAAGACGCAATGGATCGGATACTGGCGCGCCTGAACAAGGAAAAGGGCGACATGTTCCGGTCTGTGGTTCCGATTGGAACCCCTGTTGCTGTTCGTGCCATGTCGCAGGAACCTGAACCTGATTTTGCCCTGTGGGAGACCTGCGGGGGCCAAAACCTGGCGGAGCATATACTGGAAATTGCCTCGAACCGGCGCCTGTCGGACATCGAAGCCGCGCGCAGTGATCTTGAGCAGGATCTGATGCCCTATCTAGACTCGCTTGAACCGCCCGAGGCAGAAACGAGCCTACCCGAAATTTCGCCAATTCAAATGACGCTGGAAGCCGCAATGCCGGCGCTGGAAAACCCGATCCTCGAAGACTGGTTAGCCGCGATTGCAAGCATCTACGAAGATCTGAGGGAAAGCTCGGACATCGAACCATCTGCCTTCCTGCATAGTTGTCAGGAAATCGTCGAAGACTTTGCCGAGCGTCTTGAGCAAGGTGGGGAAATCAGCTCTGAGGCCGATTGGATTCCGGGCGAGTTTGAAAAGGCCACTGATCTGTTGCTGTTGCTACAGTTTGAATCCGGTGACGCCCCGCTCAGGGATGCGATCAGCATTCTGGCTCAGCTCAGCGACAACCTTGCATGGGCCGGCAGCCGAGCAGACTCTGTGCAGTCCAAGACCGGCACCTGACTGTTTCGCGCTATAATTGAGCAGTAAGTCAGCGATTCGAAGACCACAGAATCGGGGCGCTATTGTTTCGAAATCAGCCACCAATCATTGCAAAATCGCGATTCAGTCCGCATTTATTGCGCTCCAGATATCAATATTTAGATTTTATGCACAAGTATCCTACTATATTTAGTTTTTCCACAATTTCCGTTCTCAGTGAAGCCATGAGGCGGCCCCAATAAAGTCAAATTTGAAACGTCTAACAGTCTCAAGTGTCCTGCGGTTGTGTTTGGTTGTGAGTTGTTGGGCTGTTTGCCCCGTTAAATGAACCGCAAAATGATTAGAACGGGCGGGAAGAAATGAGCCACAACCAGGCTGTCGATGCGACGCACGACGAACCGAAAATTGAGGGACTTCAACCGGGCGCCAAGCTTTTGCGTGGGCAGTATGAGATCCTGCGCTTTCTCAGCAATGGCGGCTTCGGTATCACCTATCTGGCACGCAACAGCCTTGAGCGGGAAGTCGTCATCAAGGAATGCTATCCGGGGGCGTTGTGCCGCCGAAACGGCGATCTTGTAGAGCCTGTCGAACCTGGATTTGAAAGCGATCTACGCTCGATCATTGATCTGTTCATTCAGGAAGCCCGAAATCACGCGCGCCTTGTCCACCCCAACATCGTCGACGTTCATCAGGTGTTCGAGGACAACAATACCGCCTACATCGCCATGGATTTCATCCAGGGATCCGATCTTCTGGATTATGTCGAAAACCCAGACAACGACGCAGGCCCTGATTTTATCGTTCAGGTGACCGAGAAAATGCTGTCTGCGGTGTCCTTCATTCACCAAAGCGGCATGTTGCACCGGGATATCTCACCCGACAACATTCTGATCGACGAGAATGGTGAGCCCGAGTTGATCGACTTTGGCGCGGCACGGGAACAGGCCGCCAACCAATCCGCCGCCCTTCTGACGCTGCGTGTGATCAAGGATGGCTATTCGCCACACGAATTCTACGTCCGCGGGGCCGAGCAAGGGCCCAGCAGTGATCTGTATGTTCTGGCAGCGACGCTGTATCACGCAATCAGCGGTGAACGCCCGATTGACGGCCAAACGCGTCTGAACGCCTTCAACAACAGTCAGGATGACCCTTACGAGCCTTTGAGCGGTCGATTTAACGGGTATCCGGAGGGTTTCCTGGAAGCGATCGACAAGGCGATGGAAGTCCACGCAACGGATCGTATGCAAAGCGCGCTGGATTGGCTGCGTATGTTCCGTGGTCCGGGCGTGATGTTTGACTCGTTCGATTACCGGCCCGTTTCGGTGATCGTCGCAATGGACCGCAAGGATGAGGCCGAAGAAAAAGCCCGCATCAAGGCCGAAAGCGAAAACGCTGAGGCCGTTGTAACGGCATTGTTGGCCGGAAATTCGGACATTGTTCTGGGCAACGAGGACAAGAAAGAAGATGAACTAGCCCAGTTCACGCCAAAAGAAGAACCACCGGTGGCAGTGGACACTGTCGTTAAAAGCGGATCGGGCGGCAGCGGCAAACTGATTGCAGGCGTCGCGGTCGTCTCTGCAGCGTTGGCCGCCGGTGGGTTTTTCCTGATGTCCGACACGGACAATGCGCCCGCACAAGACGCAACCCAAGACGCAGAAGTATCGCTGGCCCCCAGCATAGAAAATCCCGAGCCCATAGTTGAAGTGTTGTCAGAAGACACTCAGGACGCACCTGAGGTCGCGACAGAACAAGCACCCAAGCAGGTAGAACCCGAGCCAGAACCTATTGAGCAGACCCTGGTTCAACCGGCTGCCACACAAGAGGCAGACGCCCCGGCAGCCGGAACCCCAACCGAAGAAGCCCCCGCCCCGGTGGAAACCGGCACACCTGCGGAAACTCAGGTTGCGTTTTCCCACTGGGACGTTGAAATTCCGTTTCAGACCTCCAAGCGCCGGGCTTCAACGGGCAACGTGATCGCAGTCACGGGCGTAGATGCAACCCGCGACATGTCGATAATCGGTGAATGGGTTCAGCGTGGCGCGGCCATTTACACTTTGAACGGCAAACCGGTTCAGGCTGACGCCACCTTTGCTGCGCAAGTTCTGAACGACCTGAACGTCGATCCTGACGGCTTTATCCGTATCACCGCACGTTATCGGGCGCTAGGGAAGACACGCGCCCAGAACGGACTACTGGCTTTGCCTGCAATTCGCATGGTTGGCCTTGAAAACGGATACGGGTTCGAAATCCGCAATTCGGACGGCGCTTCGTGGACGACAGTCACCGAAACCGTTCCGGCCGATGCGGCAGGCGGTTTGCGGGAAGGCGACGTTTTGGTCTCTGAGGCGCAAACCGGAACTGCAATCGATGGACCGGAAAGCTTGGATACCATCCTGAGCAGCCTTGTTTCTGAAGACAAATCTCAGGCCCGTTTGACGGTGTTAAGAAACGGCGCCGAGGCAGAAGTTGTCATGCAATTGGTGCAGGAGTGATCAGACCGGTTCAATTGTAGTCCGCCAGTGTGTGTTTGCTGAGGGTCGCGCAAAAGTCAGCGCTACCCCGACGGGGACCGGCCCGCCGCGGAAAGTATGAGTGACAAGAGTTTTCAATCATCAGTACCGCTGCGCGATCCTGCGCAGAGGTGAGTAGCAGCCCCACAGGTCAGAAAGCCTGTGCCCAGTAACAAAAGGTGTCGTCACCATGTTCAAATACAAAAGCCCTCTCAGCCGGCTTCTCGAAGGTGCCGGCAAACCTAAAGAAGCAGAAACCGAGGAAGCCACCGCCCCCGAGGCGGAAAAGCCCGAGCCGATTGCAGATTTCAACGCTCTGCGCGAGGCGCTGGCCGGGGGCAATATGTCGTCGTCTGAAACCTACGAAGACAGTGACGAGTTGCTGCCCGAAGACGAGATGCCAGAGTTTACGGAAGAGGCAGACGCCAACGCCGCCGACGATACGGTCGAGGACATGGATGAAATCGTGATGACCGAGGTCATCGCCGAGATTCAGGAAACGCCTGAAAACGAGATGGTATCGGAAGAACCCGAACCAGAGCAGGTTGTGACACTGCATGTCGCGACCGAGGAAACCGTGGTCGCGGAAGAAATCGTCGTCGTCGATGCAACTCCGGAAGACACGGTTGTCGAAGTCGTTGTGGAAGAGCCCGAGGCAGCAATTGAAGAACCTAAGGTGGACGAAATCAAAACCGTCGCTCCAACGCCTGCGCCCGAGCCTGCCTCGGATCGTCGCGGCCGCGTCAAGACAACTTTCCTTGGGTTCGAACGTGCCGATACGCATGTTCAGGACCTGATTGAAACCGCAGAACCGGTCGCCAAAACCGAAGCTGCTGAGCAGACATTTCCCGTTGGATGGCTTGTGGTGACAAGCGGTCCGGGCCGCGGAACAAGCGTCACATTGTCCGAAGGTCTGATGCAGATCGGTCGAAACGATGATCAGGCCATCCAGCTTGATTTTGGTGACACCGGCATCTCTCGCAGCAATCACGCTGTGATCGCCTACGACCCGGAAGATCGCAAATGCTATCTGGGACATGGCGGCAAGGCCAACCTTGTCCGCCTGAACGGTAAACCGGTTCTCAGCACCGTCGCCCTGAACAGCGGAGATCTTATTCGCATCAGCGAAACCACGGTCCGTTTTGCCGCCTTCTGCGACGACGGCTTTGATTGGCGGGATGCCTGATTTATGCTGGCGAACCCGGCATATGACGTTGCGCTGATCCTGGATCAGGGTCAGCGCGAGAATCAGGAAGACGCTGTCGCATCGCGTATGTTCGACGCGTCGGATGCTGCCTATGTTGTCGTTGCAGACGGTATGGGCGGGCACGATGCCGGGGAAGTCGCGGCAGAGTTCGTAATCAATGCCTGGCGCGAAGCACTGGACCCCGAACTTGAAACAAAATCCCCGTCAGAATCCAATCTTATAGACGCTTTGCCGCTTGCGGCAATGCTCGCCAACGCCGCGGTCTCCAATCACTGCGAGGAACAAGGCCAGGGTCTCCAGATGGGCTCGACGCTTTTGGGCGTTTTGATCCTGGGTCGACGGGTATTCTGGATCTCAATCGGTGACAGCCCTCTTTACCTGTACCGGGATGGGACCCTGAGCCAGATCAACGAAGATCATTCCATGGCGCCACTCATTGATGCTCAGGTCACTGAGGGCACACTGACCGAGGATGAGGCCCGAACCCATCCCGATCGCAATCAACTGACATCGGTGATCATAGGCCGGGCCATCCCAAAGGTAGACTGCCCTGAAGACCCCGTGGCCTTAGAAGGCACTGACGTTCTGATCGCAGGCAGCGACGGTCTTCAATACATCACTGATGCGGAAATTCTGGCAGTTCTTCAGGCCAACTCTAATGCGCTGGCGCAGGACATTGCCGACGCCTTGTTACAGGCGGTTAAGGCCAAGAACGACCCTGATCAGGACAATGTATCGATCGGCGTCGTGAAACTCACAAAAAACGAATGAAGGCAAAGCGACAGGAAAAATGAGACCTAATCTTATCATATCCAGCCTGGCACTTGCTGCCGCCGCTGGTGCTGCCTCGGCGCAAGAGGCGTGCTCCACCTATGAAATTCAACGCGGCGACAGTCTTCGCAAGCTGACCATCGAGGTCTATTCCACCGAGGACTTTCGCATAATTTTTGACGCCAACCGCGATGTGATCGGAAACAATCCGAACATCATTCGTGTGGGCGATGTCCTGACCCTGCCTTGTCTCGAAGACATTGGCCGCGCACCAGCCAAACCTCAGACTGAGGCCGAGGCGATGGCTGCGGAAATGGCATCTGAATTGGTCAAGGCCGCCGAAGACCGTGCAGCCAAAGCCATCGCCGAAGCGAAAAAGGCCAGCGATGACGCCGTCATTGCAGCCCGCGCCGAAGCGAAAAAGGAAATCGAAGCCGCGCGCAGCGAAGCAGCTGCTTTGATCCGTAACGCGGATGCTGCCGAACAGCCGGAAATTCGTGACCGTCAATTGTTGCTAATCACCGGTGGCAACTATGCCCCTTTCACGGACGAGGCCCTGCCTCATCGCGGCCTTTATACAAACCTGGTCGAAACGGCGATGCTGCGCGCAGCGCCCGAGCAGGCCTATAAAATTCAGTTCGTGAATGACTGGTCTTCGCATCTGGATCTGCTGATGCCGACACTGGCCTTTGACGCAACCTTCCCTTGGTCGCGCCCCGTTTGCGAAGAACCCGCTGCCTTGTCGGAAAAAGACCGCAACCGCTGCGAAACCTACAATTTCTCGAACCCTTTCTACGAGGTCGTCGATACATTCTTCGCACGTGAGGGGTCGGGTTATGAGCAAACTCTGACTTATGCCGACTTCGCTGGAACCACGATTTGCCGCCCTGAAGGCTGGTCACTGTCGCACATGGACTCAGTCGGTCTTTATGAGCCAGCGATTTCCCTGATGCGCCCGGTATCCCCGGACGACTGCTTTCACGCCTTGATGGACGGCACTACCGACATCGTGGCGATCGAAGCTCATCTGGCCGTCGAAGCGATTGGCCGTCTAGGGTACGAACACCGCATTATCGAAAACCCCAACCTGGCGGCGATCAAGTCGCTTAACGTTATGACCCACAAAGATAATCCAGATGGGGAAGCGATCCTTGAGACGCTCAACCAGGGTCTGGCGATCATGCAGCAATCAGGAGAGTGGCGTGACATTGTCTCAACCGCTCTGCGTCATCAAATGGAAAATGGCTAAGGCCCCAATCGGCCTGACAACACATTAGTCTGGAGGAAGTGGACATGTTTAGTTTCAACCTGAAGAAAGTCGCGCTGTCGGCAACGGCCGTCACCGCCCTGAGCGCCGGGGCCGCCGCCGCGCAGGAAGCCTGTACAAATTACACCGTCGAGGATGGCGACACGATGGCAACAATCGCCATCGCTGCCTACGGCACGTCGAACTATCAGCCGATCTTTAACGCGAACCGTAACGCGATCACGAATCCGAACGCGCTTGAGCCGGGTTTGGTTCTGGCGCTGCCTTGTGAAGACGGCAGCCTGCCCAACGGTCAGAGCGCGCAGGAAATTATCGCAGCCGAAGAACAACGTGCGGCAAGCATCAAGCGTTCGAATGTTTACGCACCGCCGATCAAACTGGTCGCGGGCAATGGCTGGGAACCCTTCACCAGCGAAGGCCTGAGCGGGGGTGGAATTATGACACGCCTGGCGACAACCAGCCTGCAACGCGCTGGCAACAGCCGTGACTATTCGGTGAGCTTTGTGGACGACTGGGGTTCGCATCTGGACACCCTCCTGCCGCTTGGTGCTTTTGACATTTCAATCGCCTGGACCATCCCTGACTGCACCAACCGCACGTATGAGTGGTCCGCTGAAACTGAGGCGCGATGCACACAGTTTGTCGCCTCAGTTCCGGTGTATGATGTTGTTGGCGGTTTCTACACTCTGCCGGAAAACGAATACACAAACGCAACGACCTTCAGCGATCTGGAAGGTGCCACAGTTTGCCGTATGGCCGGATGGAGCATGGTCGTACTTGAAGAAATCGGCCTGAACCGGACCAATACGACTGTCGTTCAGCCTAACACTGCACGTGAATGTCTGGATGCGGTCCTGACCGGGACTGCCGATGTTGCCGCGTTCGAAGTTGAATTGTTCGCAGCAACCATGAAGGACATGGGCCTGACGTCGGCAGATATTGTCGAGAACCCTTACGTGTCCACGCTGTCGTCGATGAGCTTCCTTGCGCATCGCACCAATCCCTTTGCTCGTGAATACATCGCGATGATGAACAAGGGTTTGAACGAAATGCGCGAAAGCGGCGAGTGGTACGCGATCATCTCGGATACGCTGCGAGAACAGAATGAAAAACTGAACGCAGCATCGAATTAAGAAACTGTAACGGGGCTGGCTTATCGTCAGCCCCGTTTCACAAACCCATTCGCTTGCCGGAGAGGCTATGCGCGCCCCGGCCACAAAAAAAGGGACCGACTTTCAAGGCCGGTCCCTTTTTTGTTATTTTCCCCTCACGCACTTGAATGAGGGATTTCAGATATCAGTCGATCAAAGCGTTCAGTGTCGCGCTTGGGCGCATGACCTTGGCCGCTTTGGCGGGATCGGTGTGATAGTAACCGCCCAGATCCGCGGCCCCGCCCTGAGCAGACGCCAGTTCGGACAGGATCTTCTCTTCTCCATCCGCCAGAGCTTTGGCCAAAGGCGCGAACTCGGCCGCGAGCTCTGCATCATCAGATTGCGCCGCCAAGGCTTCGGCCCAATAGCGGGCAAACCAATAGTGGCTGTCGCGGTTGTCCGGCTGACCAACCTTGCGGCTGGGTGAACGGTTGTTGTCCAGAATACCCTGCGTGGCGGCTTCGGCTGCGGCGCCCAGAACGCCTGCTTTGGCGTTGCCTTTGCTGTCGGCCAGGAAGTTCAGCGATTCACCCAATGCGCAGAATTCACCCATCGAGTCCCAGCGCAGGTGGCTTTCCTCGACCAGTTGCTGCACATGCTTCGGGGCCGAGCCGCCCGCACCTGTTTCAAACAGACCGCCACCATTCATGAGCTTGACGATGGACAGCATCTTGGCCGAGGTGCCCAGCTCAAGGATAGGGAACAGGTCAGTCAGATAGTCCCGCAGCACATTGCCGGTGATCGCAATCGAGTCATTGCCCGCCGTGATCGTTTCTAGCGACTGGCGGGTGGCTTCGCGCGGTGCCATGATCAGGAACTTGTCGGCTACACCTGCGGCTTCAAGCGCCGGTTTGACGTATTTGATCAGTTCGGCATCATGGGCACGGTTTGCGTCCAGCCAGAAGATTGCCTCGGACCCGGTCAGGCGCTGACGGTCCATGGCCAGTTGAATCCAGTTCTCGATCGGCGCTTTCTTGACGGTGCACGAGCGCCAGATGTCACCCTTTTCGACATCGTGCGAATGCAGCACGTCACCATTGGCCAGTACGATGCGAATGGTGCCATCAGCAGGTGCCTGGAACGTCGTCGGGTGCGAACCGTATTCTTCGGCCTTCTGCGCCATCAGACCGACGTTTGCGACCGCACCGGCAGTCGCTGGGTTCAATGCACCGTTGGCTTTGAAGAAGTTGATCGTCTCGTCATAGACCGGCGCATAGCAGCGATCGGGGATCACGCAGTTTGTGTCGCCCTTGGCCCCGGCCTCATCCCAGCCCTTGCCGCCTGCGCGGATCACGGCGGGCATTGAGGCGTCGATGATCACGTCCGACGGAACGTGCAGGTTGGTGATGCCCTTGTCGCTGTCGACCATGTACATGGACGGACGGTCCGCCTTGATGGCGTCGATTGCAGCCATGATTTCGGCGTTGCCCTTCACGCGGTCCAGCAGGTCGCCCAGACCAGAGTTCGGGTTCACACCCAGCGCGTCCAGTTCAGCGCCGAATTTCTCGAACACGGGGGCCAGCCACGCCTTGACGGCATAGCCAAAGATGATCGGGTCGCTGACCTTCATCATTGTGGCTTTCATGTGCAGAGAGAACATGGTGCCGTCGTTCTTGGTGTCTTCAATGGCATCCGCCAGGAAGGAAGACAGTGCCTTGACCGACATGAACGTCGCATCGGCCACGGTTCCTTCGGCCAGCGGCCATCCGTCTTTGAGAACGGTAACGCTGCCGTCTTTGCCGACGAATTCGATCTTGGCATCCCCGGCCTGAGCCGCGGTGATGGTGGCCGACTTCTCGTTAGCATAGAAGTCATTGCCCGACATGGACGAGACTTTTGTTTTGCTGTCCGAGGCCCACTCACCCATCGAATGCGGGTTCTTCTGAGCATAGTTCTTCACAGCACGTGCGGCGCGGCGGTCGCTGTTGCCTTCGCGCAGAACCGGGTTCACGGCCGAGCCTTTGATCGCATCATAACGGGCGCGGATCGCTTTTTCTTCGTCGGTCGAGGGTTCCTCAGGGTAGTTCGGAATATCATAACCCTGCGCCTGCAGTTCTTCGACGGCCGCAACCAACTGCGGGACCGAGGCTGAGATATTCGGCAGTTTGATCACGTTGGCTTCCGGCGTCTTCACCAATTCACCCAGAGCGGCCAGATCATCGGTAATACGCTGTTCGTCGGTCAGGTTTTCCGGGAAGGTCGCAAGGATGCGGCCAGCCAATGAAATATCCTTGGTGCCAACGCTGACGCCCGCGGCCGAGGCGAACTTGCGGATGATGGGCAGGAACGAGGCGCTGGCCAGCTCGGGCGCTTCGTCTACAATGGTATACAATATGTCGAAGTTCGATTTATCTGCCATATTCTTTTACCTTTTTTAAGCCTTTCGGGGCGTGCGATCCAAGAGTTTGCCACGTTCGCGTGGCGTGGGTGGGGCGCGTTTATCCTACCGCCCCAACGGAGACTCTGATTTGACAGGGCCTCCCTTAAATCACGAATGGCTTGGGATCAATCGCAACAAGCTGCGCATTTTGACACGTTTCGCTGAAAATCGTGAAGCAGACGCATGTCAGACACCCCAGGTATCGCTAAGCCTGTACCCGCCGGGCCATGGATCGTCAGGGTCCAGCATGTGTTGATGAACACCGGTTATCCAACCGCGACCGCCGATTTCAGGAATGATTGCAGCCCGGTCACCAACCCGTGTTTCATCGACAATCTTGCCCGAAAACCGGGACCCGATAATTGAGATCGCCTCGAATGTCTGTCCTACGACCATTTGCCCTTTTGCCATCATCAATGCCATCCGCGCCGACACCGCGGTTCCGGTTGGAGAGCGGTCTACCTTTCCCGGTTGAATGGCCACAGCAGATTTACTGCGCAACCCGGTTTCGGTGGTTTCAAGCGAGCCGCAGAATGCGCAAAATGAGATGTGGTTCCAGTCTTTGTTCGTGGGATGGCTGAAACCAATCTGATCGTTCGCCGCATTCGTTATTGCCACACCCAAACACGCAATGTCGCGGGCGGCATCTTCCTGGATATCTATCCCAAGCGCAGCCGCATCAACCACAACGAAACTGTCTCCCCCAAATGCGGTATCCACCGTCAAAGTACCGACTCCTGCCACCTCAAGAGGCGCTGCAATCTTGTCGGCATAGCTGGGAAGGTTGCGCACGAAAATCCGCTCGGCTTTGCCGTTCCTGCAATCGGCGCGAACCTGCACCAATCCTCCGGGGGCTTCGAGAACAAGCTGAGTAACCGGTTCCTGCATCGGAATAATCCCGCTATCCAGCAGCACCGTAGCCACACAGATTGAGTTCGACCCTGACATCGGCGGCGTATCTTCGGGCTCCATAATGATAAAGGCGGCGTCGGCATCCGGGTGCTTGGGCGGCACAAGCAGGTTCACATGGCGAAAGACACCGCCGCGCGGTTCGTTGAGAACAAAGTTCCGCAATGTCTGATCTTGCGCGATGAACGACCGCTGATCCCACAGCGTATCGCCAGGAGGCGGCTGAACCCCACCGACGATAACGTCGCCGACCTCACCTTCTGCATGGGCGGATATGACGTGGATCGTTTTTACACTTCGCATGTCTCTTCCTCAGAACCGTGCCGGAGAGTACGGAGCCAACGAAATCGGCACGTCCCGGTCATCAATGAGTGCCGCGACAAGTTCAGCGGTGCCCGCCGATTGCGTCAGTCCTAGATGCCCGTGGCCAAAGGCATAAATTACGTCAGCCGCGTTTGGAGACCGCCCAATCACGGGCATGCTGTCGGGCAAAGACGGACGAAACCCCATCCACTGAGTGCCACCTTCGGTGTTCAAACCGGGAAGAAACTGCGTCGCCTTCTTCAGCAATGTGTCCGCCCGTTTGAAATTTGGTGGCAAGCTCAGTCCCGCCAACTCGACCGCCCCGCCCACGCGGACGCCGCCGTTGATCCGGCTGGCCACAAAACCGTGACGAGAAAAGGTCAAGTGCATCCGAAGATCAAAGGCCCCATCTGGCAAGGTGGTGTTGTAACCCCGCTCGGTCTCAAGCGGTATGTGATCCCCAAGCGTCCGTGCAAGGTGATGCGACCATGCACCTGCTGCCAGCACGAGTTTTGCGGTGTCAATCGTACCCCCTTGCGTAGTGATACGCACACCGTTTTCCAACGGTGTCAGCGCCCGAATGTCCTGCTGTTCGATCCTGCCTTGTCGGCCACGAAAGGCTTGCGCCAGATGCTCGACCCACTTCTTTGGGTCAATTGTGTTCAGCCAATCCGGCGTAAACCCGGCATGCGTGAAACGTGAACTGAGACCGGGCTGCTTTTCCGCGATCGCTGCCGGACTTTCCAAAAGCTCGAACTTGATGCTATGGGCGCGGCGAACTTCCCATGCTTGCAGGCTGGCGCGGAATTCGGCTTCGGATTCATAAAGCTGCATCTGCCCGTCGCGCTGCATCAGCGGTTCGCCATTGACGGCAGGAAGCAGCCGCTCCAACGCCGCCGCCGACAATCGCATCAGGTTGGCCTGCGCCTCTACCAATCTGGCGTATTGTCCCGGTTGGCTCGCGCGCCAGAACCGGTACATCCAAGGTGCGATTTTGAGCGCATAGGCCGGGGGAATGGACAACGGGCCAAGAGGGTCCAGTAGCCATTTCGGGGCTTTTCGCATGATGCCGGGTGTCGCCAGCGGCTCGACCTCGGGGAACGCAAAAGCACCTGCATTTCCGGCCGAGGTTTCAGCCGCAACACCACCCTTGTCCAACACCAGCACCGAATGCCCGCGGCGCTGCAATTCCAGCGCGGTTGTGATACCGATGACACCAGCTCCAATGACAACGACCTGTTCGGTCACAACGCGATCCCAGTCTTGAATGGATCAGCCTTGTCAAAGATCAACGTCGCTTCGGCCATGATGAAAGCCTGCCCAGTAATCGAAGGGATCACACCACCATTCAGGCCGGGTTGGTAAGACAGCCGATACTTACTTCCAATCACACTCTGCTGAACGATTTCCTCTCCCGGAGCCAGAACGCCATCTGCGGCAAGACACGCCAGCCGCGCTGAGCTGCCAGTTCCGCAGGGCGAACGATCATAATTATTGTCAGGGCAAAGAACAAAATTGCGACTGTGAACACTATTATCGGGTGAGGCGTCTTGAAAGATCACGTGATCTATGGGCTCGCCCTGCTCCCCTCCGATACTTTGTGAAACTGAGGCGTCACGGATCGCGATCGTAAGATCTGTCAGCCTGCGGATGTTGCCGGGCTCGACCGGAATCGGGCTTGGGTCAACGATGAAAAACCAGTTGCCACCGTAAGCGACATCGCCGGTTACGGTTCCGTATTCGGGTACTTCGATGGAGATATCGCCGTGGACCCTCCGACTTTCGATATTCGTCACGGTGACCGTATGCGCATCGTGCAGTTCGACCGTGACGATACCGGCAGGCGTTTCGATCCGATGAGATCCAATACCTATGCGCCCCAGATGCCCAAGGGTCACGGTAAGGCCAATTGTTCCATGTCCGCACATGCCAAGAACAGCATCAACATCAAAGAAAATCACACCGGCAACACAGGTCTGATCCACTGGCTCGACCAATAGCGCCCCGACCATGGCCGATTGGCCGCGTGGTTCAAGCATAACCGACCGATAAAACCCCTCGTGATCTTCTGCCAACCTTCGGGCGCGCTCTGACAAGGCGCCCGTGCCCAGATCAGGCGCACCTTCTAGGATAACCCGTGTTGGCTCTCCTCCGGTGTGGCTGTCGATCACGTGCATTCAGCGATCACTCCGCCCTGCTTTGACCAGTTGGCAAACCACGCCTGAAAAAGAGCATATTGCTGCTCGCAGTAATTACGCTGCGCATCCGTCAACTCATCCGTTTCGTTAAAATGCAAACGGTACTCCTGTTCGCCGTTCAGCACCAGTAAGTGCTTGTAATAAAGCACCAGATCAGGCCCTTCGTCAAAGCTGGACAGGACGTGAATCGCCTCGGTCAATTCCTGTGCGCGCACCCGCGCCTCGGCATCCCCTTGCGCCGCTTTCTTGGACAGCGCCGCCAAAAGCAAGGCTTCGCGTGGCAGGGCCGTTCCGATGCCGGTGATCGACCCGGTAGCACCACAATTTACAAATCCGTGGTACACTTCGGTGTCGACTCCGACCATTAACGTCACGTGATCCTCCTGGCTGGTGATGTTTTCAGCGGCATAGCGCAGGTCGTCCTTACCCCCGAATTCCTTGAAGCCGATCAAGTTTGGATGCTCTGCGCGCAGAGCAAAAAACAGGTCAGCCCGGGTCGCGAACCCATAATATGGGCTGTTGTAAATGATCGCCGGGACGTCCGGCGCTGCGTTTAGGATCGCCTTGAAGTGGTTCTTCTGCGCAGTTGGAGAGCTGCCGCGCGATAGAACGCGCGGTATGACCATAAGGCCAACGGCCCCAACTTTCTGCGCATGGGCCGCATGGGCAACGGCTGACTTCGTGTTTATGGCCCCCGTGCCGACAACCACGGGCAAGCCTGCCGCGATGAGGCGCTCAACACCTTCCATCCGCTGCTCGTCCGTCAACAAGGGCCAATCACCCATCGACCCACAATAGACGACTGCCGACATACCAGCGCTGATCATCTGCTGCCCTTTGTGAACCAACGCGTCGAAATCAGGTGTGCGGTCAGCGTTACAGGGGGTCATCAGTGCAGGCATTGTTCCCGTGAACACATTGGTCGACATCCGTGTCATCCTTCCAATCAAACAGTATTCGGGCGCTGGTTTCAGGCCCATTCAACTCGCTCTATCGGATATTGGATACAAAATCCAGCTCTATTACATATGAAAAAACGCGCCATTCTGGTGCCCCGGCGCGTTTCTTCGTTGGACCCGACAATATGTATATTACCGGAGTCTTCCCCCCGCTTCGGGTTCAAACAACATGGCACGTTCCGGGCGAACTTTTATGCCGATCCGTTCGCCCTGTTTGCTGCGCTGATCTTCGCGTTCTTCGACGATCAGTTTGTCGCCATTCGGGGTCAACAGATATGAATAGCTCACACCGCCCAATGCTTCTGTCAGGTCGACCGTGCAGGTATCACCCGACCGATCAACTTCGATATGCTCGGGCCGAATGCCCAGAGTGACCTTGGTCATACCTTGAGGCACAGCCACACTCATCTCTAGTGGCTCAGCCAACGCGGGATGCAGAATCTTGCCGTCCTTGAAATCACATTCCAGAAAGTTCATGGCCGGGGAGCCGATGAATCCGGCGACAAAGCGGTTATCCGGATCGCGGTACAAGTCCATTGGCGCGCCGACCTGCTCGATCCGTCCGTCGCGCAGGACCACAATCTTGTCAGCCATGGTCATGGCCTCGACCTGGTCATGGGTCACGTAGATCATCGTCGCGCCAATCTCGTTGTGAAGGCGCGCAATTTCAACACGCATCTCAACGCGCAGTTCTGCGTCCAGATTGGACAAAGGTTCATCAAACAAAAAGACCTCGGGCCCACGGACAATCGCTCGGCCAATGGCGACCCGCTGACGCTGACCGCCCGAAAGGGCCTTGGGCTTACGCTTGAGATACTGATCCAGTTTCAGGATGCCCGAGGCCTCTTTCACTTTCTGATCGATCTCGGATTTCGCGACGCCATTCATGCGCAGCCCGAACCCCATATTCTCGGCAACTGTCATGTGGGGGTACAAGGCATAGGTCTGAAAGACCATTGCAACGCCCCGCTTGGCCGGGTCCATATGCGTCACGTCCCGCGAACCAATGTGAATTTGCCCTTCGGACGTTTCCTCAAGCCCCGCAATCATCCGAAGCAGCGTGGACTTGCCGCATCCCGAAGGCCCGACAAATACACAAAACTCACCATCTTCGATTTGCAGATCAATACCGTGAATAACCTGCGTTTCGCCGTAGCGTTTAATCGCCTGGTTCAGAGTTACACCCGTCATGTCGCTTGCTTCCTGTCGCTATCGGTGTTTGGGCCGGCTTCTGGGAACCGCCACGCTTGTACTTCGGCACCTATTTGTTCGGCCACGCGGCGAACTCGGGGTACCCATGTTTCCAGTTGGTTGAAATTCATGCGCTCGGTGCTTCCCGTCACCGAGATTGCCCCCAACATCCGTCCGCTTGCCGTCAGAATTGGGCAAGCGACGCAAATGATTCCGGGCTCGTGTTCTTCGTCGTCAATCGCATACCCGCGCTCGCGTATTAGATCGAGGTCGGCCCGCAATGCATCTTCGGATGCCAAGGTTTTTTCCGTGAACCTATGATAGCTTTGCTGTGAGACCGCATCATCCAATGCATCGCTTGCAAGATACGCCATCATCGCCTTGCCGACACCTGTGCAATAAGCGGGGCCGACCTTTCCAGCTTGTGAATACATCTCGATCGGCTGCGTTGCATTTCGTTTATCAACATACAGCACCTGACCGGCATCCATCTGGGCCAGATGCACGGTTTCACCCGTCTCGCGGCTTAGAGCATCCAAAAAGGGTCGCGCGATTGGCGCAAGCGAGCTTTGTGTCCATGCCGAATGGGCCAACCGGACCAGACGCAATCCCGGCATATAGGTTTGCCGGTCCGGGTCGTATGACAACATACCCTGATTGGTCAGGGATTGCAGGAACCGATATAAGGTTGCCTTGGGAAATTCACTGCTATCCAGCAGCTCTGCAAATCTAACAGGGCGCTGAAACGCAGCGACCTGATCCAGCACGTCACATGCTTTGCCTATTGTTCCGTCACCTGCCACGAGCGTTCTTTCTCCTCCCATTGATCCATCGGCATCCGCACGAGGGTCTTGACAAGGCTAACCGATTCGATGTGTAGTTTTCAATATATAAAACTCGGTTTCAATATTTGGAACCAAATGGAAGCTAAGGGAGGAAACTATGCATTCCATTTACAAGCGCACGACGGCTGCGCTGGCCATGAGCGTTGCACTCGCTGTTCCAGCCTATGCCGAACTGACTGGTGAGCTGCGAATCTTTCTTGATACGTCCAACCCTGCGCCGCGCGCGACGATGGAAGCGATGATCGACCGTTTCGCGGAACAACATCCCGGTTTGGAAATCGAGACCACGGTTATCGACCGCGAGGCATACAAGACCCAAATTCGGAACTTTCTAACCGCCGACACGCCAGATGTCGCGACGTGGTACGCTGCCAACCGTATGAAACCCTATGTCGAAGCCGGCCTGTTCGAAGATGTGTCCGACCTGTGGGCCGAGCCTGAGATCGCTGAAAACCTCGCATCGACCAAGGGTGCAATGACCATCGACGGCAAGCAGTGGGGCGTGCCCTATACCTACTATCAGTGGGGTGTTTACTACCGCAAAGACATCTTTGATGAGCTGGGCCTGTCCGAGCCGACCACTTGGGAAGAAGAACTGGCAAACTGCCAGAAAATCGTCGATTCAGGCCGCGCCTGCTATACGATCGGCACCAAGTTCCTTTGGACCGCTGGCGGCTGGTTCGACTATCTGAACATGCGCACCAACGGCTTCGACTTCCACCAGCAACTGGCCAATGGCGAGGTGAGCTGGGAAGACGACCGCGTCAAACAGACCTTCGCGAACTGGAAGCAACTGATTGATATGGGCGCCTTCATCGACAACCACCAGACCTATAGCTGGCAGGAAGCCCTGCCCTTCATGGTCAATGGTGAAGCGGCCGCCTACTTGATGGGTAACTTTGCCGTCGCGCCGCTGCGCGAGGCGGGCCTCAGCGACGATCAACTCGACTTCTACCAGTTCGTTGCCATCAACCCCGATGTTGAACTGGCAGAAGACGCACCAACCGATACGTTCCACATCCCGTCGAACGCATCGAACAAAGAAGCCGCGCGCGAGTTCCTGCGGTTCGTTGTTTCGGCTGATGAGCAGACGGAAATCAACAACGGCTCGAACCTTGGTCAACTTCCGGTCAATGCCAAGTCTTCGGTCGATAACGACAAATTCCTGAACCAAGGCTTCGAGATGCTTTCGTCGAACAGCCCCGGCGGTGTCGCCCAGTTCTGGGACCGCGACGCTCCGGCGGAAATGGCCAAGGTGTCGATGGAAGGTTTCCAGGAATTTATGGTCAAACCTGACAACGCGGACAAGATACTCGCCAAGCTCGAGCGCGCACGTGAGCGTATCTACGACAACTGATCCGGCATAGGCCGGGCGAAAGCCCGGCCTGCGTCACCCTCAATTGTAGGGCGGGCTTCAGCCCGCCTTCACCCCACCAGACCCGAGATACCTCATGTCCGCTGTCGACACCCCGGAACAAGAAAGCTGGTTCCACCGAAATCAACAACGCATTGCGCCCTGGCTGTTTCTGGCCCCCGGCCTGTTGTTTTTCATGGTCTACGTGATCATACCGGTCTTTCAGTCCTTCAATTTGTCACTTTATGAATGGGACGGGCTTGGCTCGGCCGAATATGTCGGGTTTCGCAACTACGAAGACTTGTATTGGGAATGGGTCGACCGGGATGCCTTCTTTGTATCACTAAAGAACAACCTGATCTGGCTGATCCTTTATCTGGCAGCTATCCCGGCGGGTTTGTTCATCGCTCTTTTCCTGAACCAGACGGTTTGGGGCATCCGACTGTACAAGTCTCTGTTTTTCTTTCCCTTCGTGATTTCTCAGGTCGTTGTCGGGCTGGTTTTCACATGGTTCTATGACCCGACATTCGGTCTGCTGAATGAATTTCTAGGCGTCTTCGGTATCGAACCCCTGAATGTTCTGGGCGATGAGCGCTTCGTCACCTACGGTATCATCTTCGCGGGCCTCTGGCCGCAGACGGCGTATTGCATGATCCTTTATCTGACGGGCCTGAACGCAGTGGACCCCGAACAGATCGAGGCCGGACGTCTGGACGGCGCCAAAGGTGTGCGCATGTTATGGCACATCATCCTGCCGCAACTGCGCCCTGCCACATTCATTGCCTTTGTCGTGACAATCATCGGCGCGCTGCGGTCCTTCGACCTGATCTCGATCATGACCCAAGGGGGGCCGTTCGGATCATCCCGCGTGTTGGCCTATTACATGTTCGAGGTTGCGTTGTCCGAATATGGTTTCCGCATGGGATACGGCGCGGCCATCGCGGTGATCCTGTTCCTGATCATGCTCTGCTTCATCGCCTATTTCCTATGGTCGATGTACCGCGAAGAGAGAGGGCACTAAGATGTTTCCCAAACCTATCGAAAAGCAATCTCGCGCGGCGCAGATTTCGTATCAGGCCATGTTGCCGCTTGCCCTTCTGTTGTGGCTGGGGCCGTTGTTGGCTGTTGCTCTGTTCTCGGTCAAACCGGCTGCGGACTTTACCAATGCGAACTACTGGGGCCTGCCGTCCAGCTTCGAGGGCGCCTTCAACTATGGGCAAGTCTTCTTCAACTCGGACATGCCGCGGTATCTGCTGAACTCGTTCCTGATCACAATCCCAACGGTGATCGGGGCTGTCGCTCTTAGTTGCATGACCGGGTTTGCGCTGGGGATCTACAAGTTCAGATCGAACCTATGGATTTTCTTCATGTTCGTGGCGGGTAATTTCGTACCGTTCCAAATTCTGATGGTTCCGGTGCGCGACCTGACACTGCAACTGGGTCTGTACAACACCAAAACCGGACTTGTCCTGTTTCACATCGCGTTCCAAACGGGCTTTTGCACACTGTTCATGCGTAACTTTATCCGCGCTCTTCCGTTCGAGTTGATCGAAGCGGCCCGGGTCGAAGGTATCAGCGAATGGCGCATCTTCTGGTACGTCGTCCTGCCGCTGATGAAACCGGCGATTGCCGCACTCAGCGTGCTTATCTTTACCTTCATCTGGAACGATTACTTCTGGGCCGTCGTCCTGACCCAAGGCGCTGAAAGCCAGCCGGTCACTGCAGGTATCACCAGTTTCAACGCGCAATTCCGGGCCGCCTATCAGCTCATGAGTGCGGGCTCGATCGTGGCAGCGCTGCCGCCGGTCGCCATGTTCTTTCTCATGCAGAAGCATTTCATCGCGGGGCTGACCCTCGGTGCCGTAAAATAACGCCAAACCAAAGGTTTGCAAAATGACCAAGATTGCTTTCGTTGGAGCAGGCTCCACGATTTTCATGCAGAACATCGTGGGTGATGCGCTGCTTACCCCGTCCCTGTCGGGCAGCCACTTTGCGCTGATGGACATAGACCCAGAAAGGTTGGCTGAAAGCGAAGCCGTAGCCAAAGCCATGATCCGGTCGGTCGGGACAGGCGCAACGGTCACCACGCACACAGACCGACGGGCGGCGCTTGACGGCGCCGATTTTGTGATCACCGCGTTTCAGGTGGGCGGTTACAACCCCTGTACGGTTACTGATTTCGAAATCCCAAAACAATACGGCCTGCGCCAAACCATCGCCGACACACTGGGCGTTGGCGGCATAATGCGTGGTCTGCGGACCGTTCCTGTTCTCTGGGGCGTCGCGCAAGACATGATGCAGCTTTGCCCCAACGCAACGTTGCTGCAATACGTCAACCCCATGGCCATCAACACCTGGGCGCTGGCCGAGCAATTCCCAGCATTAAAGCACGTGGGTCTGTGCCATTCGGTCCAGAACACAATCGAGGAACTGGCGCATGATCTGGACCTGCCCAAACAGGAAATCCGGTACAAGGTCGCGGGTGTAAATCACGTCGCGTTCTTCCTGCGGCTTGAACACGAAGGGCGCGACCTCTACCCGGCGCTTCGTCAGGGCTATGCCGGCGGGCAGATTCCCAAAGCTCCGTTGTTGATGCCTCGGTGTCCGAACAAGGTGCGATACGAAGTGATGGATCACTTGGGCTATTTCTGCACCGAAAGCTCGGAGCATCTGGCCGAGTATGTCCCTTGGTTCATTAAAGAGGGGCGGCATGACCTGATTGACCAGTTCGGGATTCCATTGGACGAGTATCCGACACGTTGCGAGGAACAAGTCGCCAATTGGAAGGAACAGGCCAAAACGCTTACCGATGGCCGCAACATCGAAGTAAAGCGTAGCCATGAGTTTGCCGCCGATCTGATGAACGCGATTGTCACGGACGCACCCTATGTGGCTTATGGCAACCTGCCCAACACTGGACAGATTCCGCAATTGCCGTTTGGCGCGGCCGTTGAAACACCCTGTCTTGTAGACAGCAATGGTGTTCAGCCTTCCGTTGTGACGGATATACCGCCGCAACTGATTGCCCTGATGCGCACTCAGATAAACGTACAGGAACTGACCGTACGGGCTTTGGTCGAACAAAATCCAGAGTTCATTTACCACGCTGCAATGATGGATCCGCACACAGCTGCCGAATTGGATTTGCGCCAGATCCGCAATCTGGTCAGCGATCTTCTGACAGCACATGCCGATTGGCTGCCCGATTGGTGCCAACCCGCCAAAGCCGCTTGAAAGGGCAAAGTTCATGACCAAGAAACGCCGCTCGGAACATTGGTACGGAAAGCTGGACAAGGACGGCTTCATTCACCGCTCGTGGATGAAGAACCAAGGTTTCCCTGATCACGCATTTGATGGCCGCCCGGTCATTGGCATTTGTAACACATGGTCCGAATTGACCCCATGCAACTCGGGCCTGCGTGATCTGGCCGAGGGCGTCAAACGTGGCGTGTGGGAGGCCGGAGGCTTTCCCGTCGAATTCCCGGTCATGTCGCTGGGCGAGACACAGATGAAGCCGACCGCGATGCTGTTTCGCAACCTTCTAGCCATGGATGTCGAGGAATCCATTCGGGCCTATGGTATCGACGGTGTCGTCCTGCTGGGCGGCTGCGACAAGACAACGCCGGGGCAGTTGATGGGTGCGGCCTCGGTCGATCTGCCGTCCATCGTGGTCAGCTCTGGCCCGATGCTGAACGGCAAGTATCGGGGGCAGGATATCGGTTCGGGCACGGATGTCTGGAAGTTCTCAGAAGCCGTGCGCGCCGGAGAGATGACCCTGCAGGATTTCATGAACGCTGAATCCGGCATGTCGCGCAGCGCGGGTGTCTGCATGACGATGGGCACGGCCTCAACCATGGCTTCATTGGTCGAGGCGATGGGTATGAGCCTGCCTACCAACGCCGCCCTTCCCGCCGTTGACGCTCGGCGCATGGCGCTGGCGCATCTGACCGGCAAACGGATTGTCGAGATGGTGGACGAAGACCTGAAACCATCTGACATCCTGACAAAGGAAGCATTTGAAAATGCCATCCTGACCAACGCGGCGGTCGGCGGATCGACCAATGCGGTCGTGCACCTACTGGCCCTGGCCGGTCGGGTCGGAGTGGACCTGACGCTGAAGGATTTTGAGATCGGGTCAGACATTCCCCTGTTGGTGAACTGCATGCCCTCGGGCCAATACTTGATGGAAGACTTCTGCTATGCAGGCGGTGTTCCGGTAGTTTTGAACGAATTGAAACCCTTCCTACGACCCGCGAAAACCGTGCTGAACAAGGATATCTCGGCCCATTACGAAGGGGCTGAATGTTTTAACCGCGATGTGATCCGCGGCTTTGATGATCCCGTGAAACCTGCAGCGGGTCTGCGCGTACTGCGTGGCAATCTGGCGCCCAACGGGGCGATCGTGAAACCCTCGGCCGCAACAGATGAATTGCTTGAGACCGAGGCTGAAGCCTATGTATTTGAAAGCATCGAAGATCTGAAAGCCAATATTGACCGCGAAGACCTGCCCGTCACACCCGACACCATTCTGGTCCTCAAGGGGTGCGGACCCAAGGGGTATCCGGGGATGCCCGAGGTGGGCAACATGCCGATCCCGGCCAAACTGGTGAAAGACGGCGTGCGCGACGTGATCCGTATCTCGGACGCGCGCATGTCCGGAACGGCTTTCGGCACCGTCATTCTGCATGTAAGCCCCGAAGCACAGGCGGGTGGCACGCTGGCGCTGGTCAAAACTGGCGACCGCATCCGTGTATCCGCCAGCAAGGGCGAGCTGGAACTTTTGGTTGACCAAACCGAGCTGGACGCACGCCGCGCAGCATGGCAACCGGACGAACCGCACTACTCCCGTGGATACGCGAAACTTTACATTGATCACGTCTTGCAGGCCGATCAGGGCGCGGACCTTGATTTCCTAGTCGGCAAAGACACCCGCCTAGTTACCAGAGAGAGCCATTGATGGATCAACCAGCCACATTTCACGACCTGAACGAGGCCACAGTCTACATCACCGGTGGCGGATCGGGTGTTGGCGCGTCGCTGACCGACGGGTTTATGGCGCAGGGCGCAAACGTTGCCTTTATCGGCCGGTCTGACGCCAGCGAATTTGTCGAACAGATGCGCAACAAACATGGCCGAGCCCCCTTGTTCATGCAGGGCGACATGACGGATACCGAGTTGCTGCACGCGACGATGAACAAGGCGGCCGAGGAATACGGCCCAATCAACGTGTTGGTGAACAACGCCGCGAACGACAAGCGCCACTCTCTCGAAGAAACCACACCCGAATTCTGGGACTGGATGATCGAGGTGAACCTGAAAGCATATTACTTTGCCTGTCAGGAAGCCGCTCGGCAGATGCAGGGCACCGGCGGGTCGATCATCAATTTCAGTTCGATCAGCTACATGATGGGCAACGCCGGTTATCCAATTTACACAACCTCAAACGCCGGGATTACCGGGATGACCCGGTCGCTGGCGCGTGAGCTTGGGCCGCAGAATATCCGGGTAAACGCCCTGGCGCCCGGCTGGGTGCTGACGCAAAAGCAGTTGGATATGTGGGCAACGCCCGAGGATCTGGCCGCGCATTTAGACCGGCAATGCCTCAAGGAGCACCTGACGCCAGAAGACATGATCGAACCAACCTTGTTTCTGGCCTCGCGAGCCAGCCGGGCGATGACGGGACAATGCATGGTTGTCGACGGTGGCGTGGTGGTGACGGGGTAATGCAATGAGCGCTGAATGGATCGCGGCAGACTGGGGAACCTCTCATCTACGAGTTTGGGCAATGCAGGGTGAAAAGATTCTGGATCAAGCCAAATCCGACAAAGGTATGGGTCGTCTGAGTAAAACCGAATTTCAGCCGGCACTGTTGGACCTGATCGAAGACTGGCTGGGCGGCACGACAACCGACGTTGTCGCGTGCGGTATGGTCGGGGCAAGGCAAGGCTGGGTCGAGGCCCCCTATTCCACTGTTCCTGTTGCCCCTCTTCCGTCGGCCCCAATCCGCGTGCCCAACACGGATCCACGCATTCGGACGTTTGTTGTGCCGGGGTTGAAACAAAACGCTCCGCCAGATGTCATGCGCGGCGAAGAAACCCAGATCGCCGGATTTTTAGCTGGCCGCCAAAACTGGGACGGCGTCCTATGCCTGCCGGGGACGCATACCAAGTGGGTGCAGATCAGTGCCGATGAGGTCGTCAGTTTCCGGACGTTCATGACCGGTGAATTGTTTGAGCTTTTGCGCGGACAATCGGTTCTAAGACATTCGGTCAGCGAAGGCTGGGACGACGTCGCCTTTGCCGAAGCGGTCGCGGACACCTTGTCGAAACCGGAACAGCTTGCAGCACGGTTGTTTGGTTTGCGGGCCGCTGATTTATTGCGCGGTGAAGATCCTGGTGTCGCGCGGGCACATCTTTCCGGGTTTCTGATTGGCGCGGAACTTGCGGCGACACGCCCTTACTGGTTGGGTCAGCAAATCGCAATCATTGGCGCCGAAGGTATCGCAAATGTCTATGCAAGCGCCCTCAAGCAACAAGGCGCTCTTGTTGAGACTGTTAACGCAACCCAATCCACATTGGCGGGTCTGTTTCAAGCTCGCATGCTGACGAGGCAAACTGTATGAGCCGCCCTATCATTGCCATCCTTCGTGGACTGCAACCCACCGAAGCAGCCGAAATCGGACATGCCCTGATCGAAGCAGGCATTGACCGGATCGAAGTTCCGCTGAATTCACCCGACCCGTTAGACAGTATCTCAATTCTGGTTGAGAAGTTTGGCGATCAGGCATTGATCGGAGCGGGAACCGTTCTGACACCCCAGCAAGTAAACGATGCGGCCCGCGTTGGCGGAAAGCTTGTCGTATCGCCAAACTGCGACCCCGAAGTCATCCATCGCACGGTTGAACTGGGCATGCAGAGCTGGCCCGGAGTTTATTCTCCAACCGAAGCCTTCACCGCGCTCAAGGCGGGGGCGACGGGGTTGAAACTGTTTCCCGGTGTAATGGCGGGGCCCTCTGGCCTGGCGGCATTGCGTCCGGTCCTGCCTGCGGGATCGCTGATCTTTGCTGTGGGCGGTGCCGGCCCTGAGAACTTTGCCGAATGGATAAAGGCCGGTTCTGACGGTTTCGGCATAGGCTCTGCGCTGTTCAAGCCGGGTCTGTCGGTGCAAGAGGTCGCCGACCGAGCGCAGCGGATCGTATCAGCTTATGACACGGCCGCCGGATGAGCCCGGTCTTTGACAATCGCCCCTGCGAATTGGGCGAAGGACCGTTATGGCACCCCGAAAGGCATCAGCTTTTCTGGTTCGACATCATCAACAAACGCATGATGTCGCAAGTAGACGGCGAACAACTTAGCTGGGAATTTCCGGAACATGTTTCGGCCGCGGGATGGGTGGATGAGAACACCTTACTGATTGCGTCCGAAACCGGGCTGTGGCGTTTCGATCTGTCAAGTAACACGAAAGACCTTGTCATGCCGTTGGAGGCTGACAACCCTGTCACGCGATCAAACGATGGCCGCGCCGACCCTTGGGGCGGGTTCTGGATTGGCACGATGGGTAAAAGCGCCGAGCACGGTGCAGGCGCGATCTATCGCTATTGGCAAGGTGAATTGCGACAGCTTGTTCCCAATATCACGATCTCGAATGCCATTTGTTTCGCACCGGACCGGTCCTGCGCGTACTACACCGACACAGTGACCAAACAAGTTATGCGTTGGGCACTAAACACCGAAACCGGATGGCCCGAGGGCAAAAGCAAGGTTTTCCTCGATCTGCGGGTGGACGGTTTGAACCCCGATGGCGCAGTTGTGGATACGGAAGGGAATATCTGGATCGCGCAATGGGGCGCACACCGGGTGGCGGCGTATGACGCTGATGGGCAGTTCCTCAAAGCGGTGACCTTTCCCGCTGCACATGTCTCATGCCCGGCATTTGGCGGCGCAGAGCTGACTACACTCTATTGCACAACCGCGCGGGAGGGTTTGGATCAAACCACCCTCTCACAACACCCCTCGAACGGAATGACCTTTGCCGCTTTTGATGCCGGCAAAGGGCAACCAGAACACAGAGTCATCCTATGAAGCCAGAACTTGGCGTTTGTTACTATCCCGAGCATTGGCCCGAGGAAATGTGGGCAGACGACGCCCGACAGATGATCGAAACCGGACTGAGCTGGGTTCGGATCGGTGAGTTTGCCTGGAGCCGACTGGAACCGACCGCAGGTGACCTGCAATTTGACTGGTTGGACCGGGCTGTTGAAACACTCGGGTCGGCCGGGCTTAAGATCGTGATGGGAACACCAACTGCGACGCCACCAAGATGGATGCAGGAAAAACACCCCAACATGCTGGCGATTGACGCGCAAGG
The DNA here is from genome assembly GCF_013031165.1 of Ruegeria sp. HKCCD7251. Lineage (NCBI taxonomy): Bacteria > Pseudomonadati > Pseudomonadota > Alphaproteobacteria > Rhodobacterales > Roseobacteraceae > Ruegeria > Ruegeria sp. HKCCD7251. Next base: position 85,876 of record NZ_WPZC01000008.1, read on the forward strand.
GCAGCCGAGAAAATTCGGATCGCGCCGACATTATTGTTTCAGTCACAAAGGCTATGTCGCGGAATGCGCACGTATTGCCCAGATCATGGGCGAGCGTTACGGGGCTAATCCCCATGTCGCCGCTTGGCAGATCGACAATGAATACGGCTGCCACGACACGACACTCAGCTACAGCGACCCTGCCCTGCGCGCCTTTCAAAGCTGGCTTGAGGACCAATACGGCACCATTGATGCGTTGAACTCTGCCTGGGGTAATGTGTTCTGGTCGATGGAATACGATGGGTTCGATCAGATCGACCTGCCAAATCAGACCGTGACAGAACCAAACCCAGCGCATGTTCTGGCCTTTCGTCGGTTCAGTTCTGATCAGGTGGTAGAATTTAACAAGGCGCAAGTCGACGCTCTGCGCCCTCTGACAAACGCGCCCCTATTGCACAACTACATGGGGCGCACACTGGAGTTTGATCACTTCAAAGTCGGGGCAGATCTAGATATCGCCACATGGGACAGCTATCCCATCGGGTTCCTGTCAGACAGGCTTGAGGCTGATGAGGCGCACAAAACCGCCTTTCTGCAGCAGGGTGATCCCGACATGCAGGCGTTTCATCACGACCTTTATCGCGCGGTCGGGCGCGAGCGCTGGTGGGTCATGGAACAGCAACCGGGGCCGGTGAACTGGGCTCCGTACAATCCGGCACCCCTGCCGGGGATGGTGCGGCTTTGGTCGCTTGAAGCGGTGGCTCATGGCGCCGAAGTGGTCGGTTATTTTCGGTGGCGGCAGGCTCCGTTTGCCCAAGAACAGATGCACGCAGGGTTGTTGACGTCGAACAACAAACCTGCACCGGGCTTGTCCGAAGCGCGGCAAACTTGGGGTGTGTTGTCCCAACTAGGCGACGTCCAACACAGCAAGGCCGATGTTGCTATCCTTTTCGACTATGCGTCTGACTGGGCGTGGGCAACCCAACCACAAGGCGCTGGATTCGATTACTTCCGCCTGGTGTTTTCGGCCTACCGCGCCCTGCGGCGGGCCGGGCTTTCCGTCGATTTCCTATCCGCGGACAACGTCCCCGAGAACACTTACAAAGTGATCCTTGCGCCGGGTCTGGCCAGTGTGGACAACGACCTTGAGATGCGCCTGAGCAAGGGATGTGCTCTGGCTGTCCTCGGCCCGCGCACGGGGGCAATCACGCCGGATTTCCAAATCCCCAGTACGGGGCGCCCTGGCTTGTCGGGTTTGGCCTGTGAGGTTGATCTGGTTGAGACCCTGCCCCCATCAGTAACACGCAAAGTCGAGGGTGTTGGTGCCGCCCAGCACTGGGTTGACCGCTTGTCTGGATCAGCGCCCGATCTGCTGACCTTTGAGGACGGCACTTCTGCCCTGAAAGGCGAAAACGGGTTTTGGTATCTGGCGGGCTTCCCCGATGAGGCGCTGTGGGATCGCGTGATCAAAATGGCCTCGCAACAGGTGGGATTGGCGCTGCACCCAATGCCCGGCGGCCTTCGTCGGCGAGACACCAAGGGCCATACATTCCTGATCAACTACAACGCAGTACCGGTGGAATGGAACGGTACAAAGATCAACGCGTGCGACGTGGCCATATTGGCAAAACATACGCCCGAAGAGGGGTAATCTCTTCGGGCGCAGGCGGCCTTTGTCAGGCTTTTCAGTTATTCAGATTTCAGGCTGTTTGGGTCGAATACGCCCCCGAAACCACCGTTGTTTGCCGGTGGCGTTTGGGTATCCTGGCTTTCTTCTTCGCCGCTGCCCAACGTGTTCGGTGCGAACACATTGCCAAAGCCGCTGTTGTTTGAAGGTTTCGGCGCAGATTGCCCCGCATCGCCTTGTTCGGCCTCTTCAGCTTCGCGCTTCTTGCGCTGTTCCTCGCGCTGCTTGCGCAGCTCTTGGATACGCTGTTCGGCTTCCAAACGTTTTTCCTCTTTGACATTGGCAATGCACTGGGCCGGGTTGTACGCGGTTGCGGTGCCGACCACGGTAATCGTGGCGACGGCAAACACGACCAGAAGCACGGCGGCCATGTTGCCTGCAAAGAAGCTGGGCAGTTTGATTTTCCCCGCCAGTTCCTCGACCGTGGCATTCTTGCGCGCGGCTGCAACCAGTTCCTGACGCTTCAACTTGGCCTCGTTCAAAAGGGCAAAGAACACGGTCAGCGCCACGATGATAAAGGCCAGGGCCGAGATCGACGGCGTGATGCCATAGCGTACCTTCTGCGCCAGTTCGATCGTCAGTGTCGGGTATTCGCCAAAGGTAAAGGTGGTCGTATTGTAGTTCTCGAACGATGCAAGGAATGCCAGCACAGCCGCCGATGCGATCGCGGGCCGCATGAACGGCAGCAGGATCTTGCGAAACGCCTGTGCATGGGTCGCACCAAGGTCCAGAGCGGCCTCAGTTAACGCCATGTCATAGCGTTGTAATCGCGCCACCAGAACCAGCATGCAGTAGCTTGCGATAAAGGTGGACTGACCGATCACTGTCAGGAAAACCCCGTTTGACAAAACGCTATCTGCGCCCAGCCCCAGCATCCGATTGATCCGGTCCCAGAATACAAGCGTCGAGATACCCAGAACCACGCCCGGTATCAGGATCGGGGCAATGATGATCGTGTAGTAGGTCGCACGCAGCTTGGGCCATATCTGAGTCAGCATCAGCGCACCCGCCAGCCCCATCGCCACCGACAGAACGACCGTTCCTGCACCGATGATCAGCGAGTTCTTGATCCCGTTCAGGATACGCTGGTCCTGAAACAGATCCCCGAACCACTGAAAGGTCAGACACTCCCACGGAGTCATCCGCGGGAAAGCCGAGGAATTGAACGCGGTAACCGACATGATCACAAGCGGACCAAGCAGGTAGAGGAAGAAAAGGGCCAGGTAGACCCAGATGCTTACACGAAGGAAAGAGAGGTTCATTTCCCGATATCCCCCATGTTCACCTTGAACAGACGCATGACCGCCAGAACGAACAAGATACAGGTCACAAGCAGAACGATCGCGTAGGCGGCACCTTGCGGCCAGTCATTGTTGTCATTGAACTGCTGATAGATCAGTTGCGTGAACCACAGGCTGGACGGGCCGCCCAGAATCTGCGGCGCTGCAAGGGCACCGGCGGATAGCATGAAGACCATCGTGCAGCCCGAACTGATACCCGGCTTGGCGTAGGGAATAACCACGCGCCAGTGAATCCTCCACCAAGGCGCGCCCAGATCGCGCGCCGCCTCGATCTGGTTGTGATCAAGGCTTTCGATCACGTTGTAGATCGGGAAGATCATCAACAGGATGTAGGCATATCCGAGACCCGCATAGAGCGCGATGTCATTGCGGATAAAATCAAAGGGAGTATCCCAGATCCCCAGCCCCATGAACAAGGTGTTCAGAACTCCGGTCTCACCAAAGATGATCCGCAATGCGAAGGCGCGCAGGATTTCGTTGATCCAGTAAGGGATGATCAGCATAATCGCGAAAATACGGATGTGGCTGCCTTTGGATTGCCCCAGATAGTATGCGATCGGATAGCAGATAATCAGGTTGAATATAGTCACGCAAACCGCCGCGAGCAGCGTTCTGAAGAACACCCTGAGATCGACCGAGTTGTAGTCCTGAGAACCCCCTTCGGGGCCGTAAATCAGGTATTTATAGTTTTCGAGCGTATAGACGTCCTTTGGTCCGCCAATTTCCGGCGGTGGCAGGTTCGGGCGGAACGAAAAGTCGAGCATCGACAATTGAGGCAGGATAATCAGGCCGATGGTCCAGAACAGGACCAGCCCCAATATCGCCAGCCCCATCCCGGTGCCGTTGCGATTGAAAAACTCCTTGAGGAACTTGGGCATGTGTCCGACCCTCTATTCCGCAGCCAGTTCACCCGCCGGGACAAGAACCGCGTTGTGGGTCTCGTATTCCAGCGTGATGTTCTGTCCGGTGTGGTCTTGGAAGGACTGTCCGTGGTTCGGGATCGACACTTTGATCTCTTTGCCGCCTTCACCTTCAGTGAAGATGTTGAACACGTTGCCCTCGAACTCTTCGTGATTGACCCGCGCCGTCACGAAATGGTTGCCAGATGCACCTTCGGCCGCAATGGCAAAAGCCTCGGGGCGAATGAACATCATCGCCTCATCGCCTTCTTTCATCTTGCCTTGATTGGCGGAGGATATCCGCGCCACCAGATCTCCAGAACGGTTAGTGGCGATCAGGGCCTCGGCCCCCATGATCTGTTTGATCTTTCCTCGGAACACATTGTTTTCACCGACAAACGAAGCTGCAAATGCCGTGTTAGGATCGTTGTAAATCGTCTTACCGTCAGCGATCTGGTCAATCACTCCAGCCCGCATGACAGCAATGTTGTCCGACATGGTCAGAGCTTCGCCCTGATCGTGAGTAATATAGATAAACGTGATACCGACCCGTTGCTGAATCTCTCGCAGTTCCGTCCGCATGTGTTGACGCAGTTTGAGATCAAGCGCCGAAAGGGGTTCGTCCAACAACAAAACATCAGGTTCGGCGCACAACGCGCGCGCAATCGCCACACGCTGACGTTGTCCACCTGACAATTCGCTGGGTAGCTTGTCGCCCTGACCGGGCAGAGCGATCATGTCTAGCAACTCGTCCGCACGCTTGCGGCGTTGAGCAGCGCTAGCGCCTTTTATCTCCATCGAAAATGTTATGTTCTCCCAGACCTTCATCAAGGGAAACAGCGCAAGGTTCTGAAAGATCAGTGCGGTTGGGCGTTTGTTCGGCCCGATGCCCTGCATGTCGTTGCCACCGATCAGGACCTTGCCTTCGCTTGGGTCCAGAAAGCCCGACACGGCGCGCAAAATCGTCGTTTTGCCACAACCAGACGGCCCGAGGAACGAAAAGAAATCGCCACCGTTGATATTCACATTGGCATCCCTAACGGCGACGAAGTCACCGAAGCGGATCCAAAGGTTCTCAAGATCTACACCGACCCCAGCACTCATTTTTGGTATCTCCGTCTGGTGCGTTTGCTATGCGCACCCAATTAGCGTCCGCTGCACCTTGACTGTGCGCGGTTTGATTACCCTTCGCCAGGTGGCGAAGGGTATGGGTTCATCGCGATCAGGCGCTTTTGAACTTGTTGACGAACTCGGTCCGGGTTTCCGCGTACCATGGGGCCTCGGCCGGCCATGGGTTCAGATTGGCCAAGGAGTCGCCCGGATATGCTTCCGCAAAGTTCTTCTTGTAGGTGTCGCCGGAATACTGATCGGCACCCAGAACAGGCGAGTTATAGCCATGGCTGTCAATCGCGACACCGGCCGGTTTTGCCTGGTACGCAAAGTCGATAAAGGCGTAAACCTGTTCGATATTGGTCGCACCGGTCGGCATTGCCATCCCGTCAACCCAAGCCATCGCACCTTCGACCGGAGCCTGATAGTGCACCGGCTCACCCGCCGATTTCAGCGCCAGCGGTGGACCATCCCAAGTTTGACCAACCACAACGCCTTCGTTCAGCAGACCATTTTTCTGGGTATCCGCGTCATTCCAGATCAATTTGATCCGGTTCTTACGCTCAACACACCAGTCGGTGATCTGACCCCAGACTTTACGCATGGTGTCTTCGTCACCATAGGCCGCCCAGACAGAGCCCGGCTCCATCTCGCCAGCGCGCTCCATATACAGACCCGCACCCAACATCATGGAGTGTGCGCGGCCCATGGTCTTGCCGGCGTTTTCTTCGGACCAGACGTCGCCATAGGACGGCGCGTCCCCTTCGGGCAGCCACAGATCGGTGCGATATGCGATCCCTTCGGTGCCCCAGATATGCGGCAACCAATGAACGCCGCTGTCCGCAAAGTTCCAGGCATCCGTGCCTATCGCAGCCATCGCCGGGTTTACCAGATCAATCGGCACCTTGTTCATGTCAAAGGGCTGCAACAGCTCCAGTGGCTCCCACTGCAGGGACCGGTTGTTGGTGGGCGAGACAATGTCAAAGCCCTGACCTTTGGTCGCCTTCATCTTGTTGATGATTTCTTCGTTCGACCCGATACCGGTATAGTTCACCTTGATCCCGGTCAGAGTTTCAAACTCTTCCAGGAAACTGGGCGGCAGGTAGTCAGACCACATCAGAATGTTGATCTCACCCGATGAGGCAAGCGCGCTTTTGCTGTAAAGAGGTGCCGCCAGCGCCGCCGCGCCCGCACCTTTCAGTACCGTCCGACGGGACAGGTTTTGGTGTTTAGTCATCGTCATATCTCCCGTTGTAGATCCGTTTTTTTTGTTTTTGTGGATACAGGCTAGACCTTTGCGATCCGGCTGTCAGTCCAAAAGTGACAGTTCCCAGTTTTCATAAGTCCAGTTTGAAAACGATGTGCCTCTCACATGTGGTGTATCGCAATGAAACAAAGGGGCTGATGCAGATTAACTAAAATAGCGTGATGCGCCCCCAAAATGGGCGCACCGCGTGTTTGCCACTTATTTTGGCGACGACGGTTCTGGTGACTGCTTGAACGGGATTGAACCGCGCTCCGTTCGCAGGTGCGATTCTATAACAGGTAAAGATATCAGGGCTTTTTCCGCATGGTTGTACCATTGTGGAAAAGATGCACCTTGTCAGGATCGGCTGAAAGGGCGACGATCTGCCCCCGCATGTTGCGCTGAATGCCTTGCAATTTTGCAATTACGGACTCGGCCCCTGTACGGTTTTCGAAATACAGCAAAGTGACCTCTCCCAAGGCTTCGGTGAAATCCACCACCCCCTGAAAGGCGGCATCCGTGTCGCTTGGAACAAAATCCTCGGGCCGGATACCAACATTCACATGTTTGCCCTGATCCCCGGCTTCGGTCGCAATACTGCTGGTGATGGTTCCCCCAGCCTCCAACTCGACAACAGTTGTTTCGCCCGTTTGTGCAATAACCCCCGGCAGCAGGTTCATCGAGGGCGAACCAATAAACTGTGCGACAAATTCGTTGTCCGGGGTCTCATACAGTTCCAACGGAGTGCCGACCTGAGCAATACCCTTGTTGGCCAAAACCACGATCCGGCTGGCAAGCGTCATCGCTTCGACCTGATCATGCGTCACATAGATCATCGTACTGTCGGGCATCGCCTCTTTCAGACGCGCAATTTCGATCCGCGTCGCCACGCGTAAGGCCGCATCAAGGTTGGAAAGCGGTTCGTCAAACAAATAAACCTTGGGGTCACGCACAATGGCCCGGCCGATGGCGACCCGCTGACGCTGCCCACCCGACAGCGCCTTGGGCAAACGATCCAAAAACGGTTCAAGCTGAAGAATTCGCGCGGCGCGCTCGACGGCGGCATTGACTTCGTCGGCTGGCAGTTTCGCGATCTTGAGGGCAAAGGCCATATTCTCGCGCACGGTCATATGGGGATAGAGGGCATAGCTTTGGAACACCATCGCAATACCACGTTGTGCCGGCGGCACATCGTTCATGACCTGACCTTCGATCTCGAGCGTTCCGCCCGAGATTTTCTCCAGCCCCGCAATCATGCGCAACAAGGTGGACTTGCCGCATCCAGACGGTCCTACGAAAACAATCAACTCGCCGCGCTCGATGTCGAGATTAATATCCTTCAGGACATCAACAGTGCCATAGGTCTTTGCGACATCCGTGAGATTGAGTTCTGACATGACCTACCCCTTTTCCCGAGCCATCAGACAGAATTGAGCAGCGCCGAGAGTCAGATTTCCCGACCCGCCGACGCCGCCCAACTCCTCACCGATAACGCGCCATTGGCCTTCGGGCGTGACGACCTTTGCGGAGTCTGCGCCCAGATTGAAGGCACAGAACACCTGTTCCGCTTGGTCTTCACGCACGAAAGTAAGAACCGAGCCGGACTGGACCATCTGAACTTGCGCCCCCGACATCAAAGCCGAATGCGCGTGGCGCAGCGCAATCGCCATACGGTAGTGGTGCAACATTGACTTGGGGTCCTGCTCCAACCGGTCCACGGCGCGCTCGGCTTGCGACGAGCTGACCGGAAGCCAGGGGCGCCCTTTGCTGAACCCAGAGTGTTCGTCCTGCGCAGCCCAGACCATCGGCGTACGGCACCCGTCGCGGCCTTTGAATTCGGGCCAGAATTCGATGCCATAGGGATCTTGCAGATCATCAAATGCCACATCCGCCTCGGGCAGGCCCAGTTCCTCACCCTGATACAGGCAGGCCGAGCCCCGCAGGCACATCATGAGAACCGCGTGTTGCCGGATGGCCGCGTCGCTTAGCCCCCAGCGCGAGGCGTGCCGCTGCACGTCGTGATTCGAAAAGGCCCAACAGGGCCATGCATCGCCGGCCTTGTCCTGTAACTGGTCAAAGACCTGTTTGGCGTATGACGCGGTCAGGGCGCGCTTTTCCAGAAACTCGAAGGCATAGCACATGTGCATCCGCTTATCGCCGGTGGTGTATTCGCCCATGATCTCAAGCCCGCGCTGCGCGTCACCAACCTCGCCCAGACAGGCGCGGCCTTCATATTCATCAGTCAGCGCGCGTAGCCGTTCGAGGAAGGTGATATTCTCGGGCTGGCTCTTGGAGAAAAGGTGATCCTGATGGTTATACGGATTAACCATCGGCGCGATCGAGGCGTTGCGCTGATCCATCGGCAGACCGGGATTGTCGCGCAACTGCTGGTCGTGAAAGTAGAAATTGATCGTGTCCAGCCGGAACCCATCGACCCCCAAATCCAGCCAGAACCGGGCCACGTCCAGCAAGGCGTCCTGTACGTCCGGGCAATGGAAGTTCAAATCCGGCTGTGAGGTCAGGAAGTTATGCAGGTAGTACTGCAACCGTCGCGAATCCCATTGCCAAGCCGAGCCACCAAAGATCGACAGCCAGTTATTTGGGGGCGTTCCGTCCGGCTTCGGGTCAGCCCAAACATACCAGTCGGACTTAGCGTTCTCGCGGCTTGCGCGGCTTTCGCTAAACCATGGATGCTGATCCGAGGTATGTGACAACACAAGGTCGATCATCACTTTCAAACCTTGACCATGCGCGTGATCCAACAGGTCTTTGAAATCCTCCATCGTGCCGAACATTGGATCGACATCGCGGTAATCACTGACATCGTACCCGAAGTCCTTCATCGGAGATTTGAAGAACGGTGAAATCCAGATTGCGTCGACGCCAAGCGAGGCGATGTACCCCAGCCGTTGCGTGATCCCCTTGAGGTCGCCAATACCGTCGCCATTGCTGTCCTGAAAGCTGCGGGGATAGATTTGGTAAATCACGCCGCCGCGCCACCAGTCGGCCGGTGTTTGGGTTGCTTTTGTTGTATCTACAGTGTTCTGCACGTTCATCAGTCGCCTCTATTTGACGGATCCGGCCAGCAGGCCCCGGACCAGATATTTTTGCATTGCAAAGAAAACGATCAGCGGCACGGCAATCGACACAAACGCCGCCGTGGCCAGAATTTCCCAGTTGCCACCCCGCGTGCCCAACAACTCGACGATCTGGTTGGTCATGACGGTGGTCTGACCCGACGCGTCGATCAAAAAGACCTTGGCGACCAGCAGGTCGTTCCATGTCCACAGGAATTGGAAGATCGCGAAAGAGGCCAGCGCCGGGAAACTGAGCGGCAGGATCAGTTTGGTGAAGATCTGGAACTCGGTCGCGCCATCGACCCGCGCGTTCTCGATCAGATCACGTGGAAGACCAGCCATGTAGTTCCGTAGCAGATAAATCGCCAAGGGCATCCCGAACCCGGTATGGGCCATCCAGACGCCCAGATATCCTTTGCCGATGCCAATATTCAGATGGAACTTAAGCAGCGGGATCAGTGCCAGTTGCAGCGGAACAACCAACAAACCAACGACCGCTGCGATCAGCAGGGCGCGGCCCGGGAAGTCCATCCACGCCAGCGCATAGGCCGCAAAGGCCGCCACCAAAATGGGAATGATCGTCGCCGGGATGGTCACAGTCAATGTGTTGAAAAAGGCCCGCCCCATGCTGTCAGAGGAATCTTCAGCCAACAAAACCTTGTGATAATTGGCCAGCGTGAACTCGGGCGGCAATTCTGCGGTCACGAATACACGGGCGCCCCGGGTGCCGGTAAATTCTTCCGAATTCTCCATCCTGTAGTTACCTTGCGCATCCACAGTGATCGTACCGCCCCGACGTAGTTCCGCCGTATCGCCCGGAACAAACGCATCCACGGCCCGGGAGCTGACCCCCCATTGAGAGATCGTAGCCGACGTCCCCGCGTCGAACAGGTTGCCTTCGATCACGTAAATCCCGTTTTCCAGAACTTGTGTGTCCGGCGCGGCGGACCGCAGAGTCAGGTTCTGTTCGGACGGGAAAAGGGATTTCCACCAGCCGCTGGTCGCAATCTGGTCTGCCGTTCGAAAGGATGAAATCAACAGTCCCAGTGTCGGGACCACCCATAGCACCACCAGAAACAGGACCGAGGCATGCACGACCCAGCGTAGCGCCGGTTTGGTTCCTGCAATATCGCTCATCGCCTCACTCCATCTCTTTGCGCGCGTTGCGCACGTTCCAGATCAGGATCGGTGTTACCAGCAGCATAATCACCATCGCCGAGGCTGACCCTACGCCCCAGTCGTTGGCGCGGAACAGTTTGTCATACATGTAGTTGGCCAGAACCTGTGTCTCCCACTGGCCGTTGGTCATGGCAAAGACGATGTCAAAGACCTTTAGCACCGTGATAGTGATCGTGGTCCAGACCACCAGAATGGTGGTTTTAATCTGCGGCACCTTGATCTTGAAAAAAATCTGGAACGGGTTGGCTCCGTCCAGAATGGCGGCCTCGATCGTTTCTTCAGGAATGCCTCGAAGGGCAGCGGACAGGATCACCATGGCAAAGCCGGTCTGAATCCAGATCAGCACCACCATCAGAAAGAAACTGTTCCAGAGCGGAATAGTCAGCCAGGTCTGCGGCTCGGTCCCACCAAAGAAGATGTAAAGCGCATTCAGCATCCCGATCTGGTCCTGCTCGGCCGGACGGGTGTCGTAGACCAATTTCCAGATCACCGAGGCCCCGACGAAAGAGATCGCCATCGGCATGAAAATCAGAGATTTGGCGACGTTACCCCAACGGATGCGGTCCGTCAGTTGCGCCACCAGCAGTCCAAACGCGGTCGACATGGCGGGCACGATGATCAGCCAGAACATGTTGTTGCGCATGGCTTCCCAGAATTTGGGTTCGTTGGCCATCTGGATGTAGTTTTCCAACCCAACCCATTCATACCCGCCGCCGGGGACACGATCGGTCAGCGAAAGACGCAGGGTTTCCACCACCGGATAGGCCAGATACAGGCCCAACGCCGCCAACGCCGGAAACAAGAACAGCCAAGGCCGGATCATGTTCGCGCGATTGATATTGCGCCCTGCATTCGGACCGCGTGCCGGGAACAGCACTTTGTCCAGAAACTGGTTCGAAAGGTAGAAATAGCCCACACACCCTGACACGCCGATGGCGATGGTCAGCAGGCCCTGTAATGCCGGATGCATGCCGCGTCTCCCTTGCGACGGTGGCAGGCAACCCGAACTGGCGGGTTGCCCGATCAGGAACGCTTAGTCCAGCGCGTCCCAGGAGGACTGGATTTCGTTGGCAACCTCTTCCGCCGAGGCCCCACCAGCATAGTCGACCATGCCGGTCCAGAACGTCCCTGCGCCAACACCGCCCGGCATCAGGTCAGAGCCGTCAAACCGGAAGGTAGTCGCACCAAGAAGAATGTCGTTCATCTTCTTCAGCGTCGGGTCCGAGAACAGCGAGGTATCAACGCCCTTATGCGGTGTCAGGAACCCGGTCAGTTGCATCCAGGTCTCATGAGCCTCGGGGGTTTGCAGATACTCGATCAACGCATGCGCGCCGGGGCTGTCATTGGTGATCGCCCACAGGGTACCCGCGCCCAGAACCGGGCTGCCGAGGTCCTTGCCTTCATAAGCCGGGAAATAGAAGAAATCTGCGTCTTCACCTACAACAGTTCCTTCCGGAAAAAACGCTGGAATGAACGAGGCCTGACGGTGCATGTAGCATTGCGGAGGTGAGCTGAACATTCCCTTGGGACTATCGCGGAAGTCCGTCGTAGCCACAGCCCCTGAGCCGCCGGCAACATAGTCGTCATTGCGGGCAAACGCGCCGAACTCCTCGATCGCAGCGATGACCTTGGGATCGTTGAACTTCATCTCATTGGCGACCCAGGCGTCATAATCAGCCGGCGATTGTGTGCGCAGCATCATATCCTCAACCCAGTCGGTTGCGGGCCACCCGGTTGCACCACCAGAACCCAGACCGATACACCAAGGTGTCTCACCATCAGCCACGATCTGATCCGTCAGCGCCTTGAGTTCTTCCATCGTGGTCGGTACTTCGTAACCCGCATCTTCGAAATTCTCAGGCACGTACCAAACCAGGGACTTTACATCGACCTTGTAGAAAAAGCCGTACAGATTGTCCGCGCCGTCCGGTCCGCCATATGTGCCCAAGTCAACCCAAGACTGCCCCGCGGCATAGTTGTCGCGAATCCAATCTCCCGTTCCATCGGCAAGCGGCGTCAGAAAGCCGGACTTAGCCATATCTGCCGCCAGGCCCGGCTGCGGGAATACGGCGACATTCGGTGCTGAACCCGCCTCGGCATCAATTCGGATTTGTTGTTCAAAACTGTCTGACCCGACATAGGCGTATTCATGCCCGGTTGCTGCAGCAAAGCCGTCCAGAACCTTTTCGACATTTTCCTGATCCGGCCCCAACCACGGACCGAACACGGTAACCTTGTCCGCCTGTGCAGCGCCTGACATCAGGGCGAACGTGGCCGCACCTGCGTAAAGCGAGTGTTTCATGAAATCTCCTCCCGTATCATCTCTCGCCTTGGAATCGTATTTTCAAAGCGCTTTGGATGACGAACCTTATCCGCTAACACTCAAGCTCTGTCAATGTTTGGTTTGCCGTTTACCCAAGTTATTAATATTTGTAGGCATATGTTTGAATCTTATTGACGCAAAGGTTAATTCCCCACAATACAGATAGCAGTCCCAATTTGAAGGCGCTTTGAATCGAATATGAACCTAAAGCAGCTCTCAGAAATTCTTGGCTTGTCCCAAACAACTGTCAGCCGTGCGCTGAACGGCTATCCCGAGGTGAACGAGGATACGCGCCTACGTGTGCAGGCCGCTGCCACGAAACATGGTTACCGGCCAAACAGCCGCGCAAAAGGGTTGGCCACAGGTCGGTCCATGGTCATTGGGCACGTGATTCCCAGTTCCTCGCAGCATGAAATGGTCAACCCTATTTTCGGCGATTTCGTTGCAGGTGCTGCGCGAAAATATGCGGAGCATGGCTATGACATGATGTTCACGAATGCAGACGATACGTCGATCGAACGGGCGTATCGCGACCTGTTTCAACGCGGCGCCGTTGATGGAGTTGTCCTGCAGGGTCCGAAGGTTAACGAACCTCGGATCGGCGTACTTTCCCGCATGGGGGTTCCTTTCATCGTTCATGGTCGTGCGACCGGAGTTGATGGGCCCTACGATTGGATCGACGTGAACAACAAAAGTTCATTCCAAAGGGCCACCAAATTTCTGATCGACCTAGGGCACCGGCGCATCGCACTGATCAACGGGTTGGAAGATATGGACTTTGCCCAGCGTCGCCGCGCCGGATATCTGGAGGCTTTGCATGAGGCTGGGATAACTCCTGACCCGTCCTTGATGCGCAGCGCCGAGATGACCGAGGTCTACGGCCACCACGAAGCGCGCGCCATGATACAGATGGATAATCCGCCCACAGCCATTCTGATCTCATCCATGATTTCGGCGATTGGCGTAAGGCGCGCGCTGAACGCGGCTGGGCTGAAGATGGGACGCGATGTATCCGTCATCGCCCATGACGACGATCTATCTTACCTGAAAAACGGGCAGGACGTGCCGATCTTTACCGCAACTCGCTCATCTGTCCGGCAAGCTGGCGAAATAGCAGCCGAAATGTTGATCGAGCGGATAAAGTCGCCAGAGGGCCCGGTTCAAACTAGATTGCTGGAGGCCGAACTGGTAGTTGGCGGCTCGACCGGCCCCGCTCCTGACAGGTTCTGAACATGAAATATGCCCGCACTGATTTCCCCAAAGATTTCCTCTTTGGCGTTGCAACCTCTGCCTATCAGATCGAAGGTCACGGACAAGGCGGCGCTGGCCAAACACATTGGGACACGTTCGCCGCGACACCCGGTAACGTGGTGCGCAATGAAAACGGTGACCGCGCCTGTGATCATTTGAACCGCTTTGACGAAGACTTTGAGCTTGTGCGCGACGCAGGATTTGACTGCTATCGGTTCTCAACAAGCTGGGCGCGCGTTCTGCCCGAAGGGCGCGGACCTATTAACCAGGAAGGGCTGGACTACTACGACCGCCTTGCCGATGCGTTATTGGAGCGTGGAATACGCCCCTGCGCGACGCTTTATCACTGGGAGCTTCCCTCGCCGTTGGCCGATCTGGGTGGCTGGCGCAATCGGGACATAGCCAACTGGTTTGCCGATTTTACCGAGATTATCATGGGCCGCATCGGTGACCGCATGTTCAGTGTCGCGCCGATCAACGAACCTTGGTGCGTAAGCTGGCTCAGCCACTTTGACGGCCACCACGCCCCCGGTCTGCGCGACATCCGTGCCACGGCGCGCGCGATGCATCACGTCCTACTTGCACATGGACGGGCTATCGAGGCGATGCGCGGTCTGGGCATGTCCAACTTGGGTGCAGTGTTCAATCTGGAGTGGGCAGAACCTGCGGATGACAGCCCCGAGGCACGCCGCGCCGCTGACCTGTACGACGGTATCTACAACCGCTTCTTCCTGAGTGGCGTATTCAACAAAACATACCCCCAGGTCGTTCTGGACGGACTGGAACCTCATCTGCCAAGCGATTGGCAAAACGACTTCGACACGATTGGCACCCCGGTCGACTGGTGTGGCTTAAATTACTACACCCGCAAGCTGATCGCGCCCGCAGATATTGCTTGGCCCAGCCTAAAAGAAGTCCCCGGCCCCTTACCAAAAACCCAGATGGGTTGGGAAATCGAACCCAGCGCCTTGACACGTTTCCTGACCCGTACAATGCGCGACCATACCGGTGATCTTCCTATCTATGTAACGGAAAACGGCATGGCCAGCCCGGAACGACAGCAGGATGATGACCGGATCGACTATTTGAACCAACACCTTGCGGCCGTGCATGACGCGGTGGACCAAGGCGTGCCGGTCAAAGGGTATTTTATCTGGTCCTTGCTGGATAATTACGAATGGGCCTTGGGGTATGAAAAACGCTTTGGTCTTGTGGACGTCGATTTCGAGACGATGGAGCGTCGGCCCAAAGCGTCTTACAATGCAGTGAAAACTGCACTGTCCAGCAGAACAGTTTCGCTGCCTTTGGCGCAACCTGCGGGATGTATGCACGACCACTGGAACTTGGTTGCCGATATCGGCGGCACCAATACGCGATTGGGTGTGGTCTCAAACGGTAAACTCACCGACCTGCGTAAATACCCCACGGGGTCACTTCCGCAATTGCTCGAAGCGTTTCACAGTTTGCGGGATGAAATCGGAACCGATCCGCGCGCCGTCGTCGCGGCCGGTGCGGGACCAGTGCAGAACGGTATGATCCGGCTTACAAACGCGCAGCTAGATCTGTCCGAGGCTGACATCGCGCGCGCGACGGGCGCGCAGCACACATTTGTCATCAACGACTTCACCGCCGCCGCATGGTCGGTTGCCGAAATCACCGGCGATAACGTCGAAGTTCTGCAAGGCGCCGAAACGCCACCGATGGGAACACGGTTGGTTGTCGGACCGGGAACCGGGCTGGGCGTCGGCTCTCTGCTCTATTCCGACGGTCGGTTTCACACCGCGTCTGGTGAAGGCGGCCACGTTGGATTGTCGCCCCGTCACGAGGACGAGGTCGAAATTTTCCGCGCCGCGCGCCAAGTTGCTCCGGACTGTTTTTTTGACGACACCCTGACGCTTGAAGCCGAAATGTTCCTAAGCGGCACGGGACTGCCGATCCTGTATCAGGCAATTCAATTGGCGACAGGACAGGCGACTGCCGAAACGCGCAGCGCCAAGGACATTCTGGATGACGCCCGCGGTGCCTCGGACCCGCTCGCGGTCAGGGCAGCGCAGATGTTCACCTCGCATCTAGGTGCCGTAATGGGCGACTTGGCCGTGGTCATGATGCCTACGGGCGGTGTTTTCCTCGTCGGCGGGGTGGCAGAAAAGAACCGCTGGCTTTTCGCCGACGCTTTCAAGGATGCCTTCAACGCTGGTGGGCGTTTCAGCGAATTGCGGCGGTCAATGAACCTGTACGTTTCAGAACAGGACGAATTTGGCATTGTTGGCGCTAACAACTTCTGTAAAAGTGCGCTTGCGCGATAAACTGACCGCCTGACCCAATGATACAGAAAGGACCCGGCATGATCCTGTGCTGCGGTGAAGCCCTGATCGACATGATCGCCTCGCCCACCGTTACGGGCGAACAGGGATTTGTGCCCCATTCCGGAGGCGCGATTTTCAACACGGCGATTGCGCTTGGTCGACTTGGCGTTCCATCCGGAATGCTGACGGGCCTTTCCTCAGACATGTTTGGGCAGCAACTCGGCAGGTCTTTAAAGGCCAGCCATGTGGACACCAGCCATGTCATTGAAACCGACCGCCCGACAACTTTGGCGTTTGTGCAGCTAAAGGACGGGCACGCTACCTACAGTTTTCTGGACGAAAACTCGGCAGGTCGCATGTTGACGCCCGAGGACATGCCCAACCAGTTGCCAGCGGTATCGGCTTTGTATTTCGGCGGTATCAGCCTTGCCTGCGAACCCTGTGCCGACGCCTATGCATCCTTGTTGGATCAACACGGCTCGGAAAAGGCCGTTATGCTGGATCCAAACATCCGTCCCGGTTTTATCAATGATCAAACCCGTTATCGCACCCGGCTCAACGCGATGATCGCTCAGGCCGATATCGTAAAGGTTTCCGATGAAGATCTGGATTGGATCATTCCCGGGCCAGAAAGCCTGACTGACAAAGTTTCGCTGTTGCTGAAAGAAGGCCCCGCCATTGTCATCGTCACCAAAGGCAGCGAGGGGGCATCCGGATATCTGCCGGATGGCAAGTCAACCTCGGTGCCTGTCAAAAGGGTCGTAGTTGTGGACACCGTCGGCGCCGGAGACACGTTCAACGCTGGCGTATTGGCCGAGTTGGAACGTGCAGGCCACCTGAACAAACAAGGGCTTCGTTCCCTCAACCCAGACCAACTGAAAGATGCTCTTGCCAAGGGTGCACAAGTCGCTGCCGTGACGGTTTCTCGCGCAGGGGCAAACCCACCTTGGGCAAACGAACTCTGACCCCGAAAGGGACACCGATGAAACGATCAGATATCAACGCAATCAAAACCGAAGCCGAAGCTTTCATTCGGTCTTTCGGAGCGGTTTTGCCCCCTTTTGCCAACTGGACGCCAGATCAGATGAGAAGCGATCAGGCAACAGTTATTCGCGAACGTGGATTGGGGTGGGATATCACCGACTACGGACAGGGACGGTTCGATGAACTAGGGCTGTTCCTGTTCACGTTGCGCAATGGCGATGTCGCCGATCTGAACCAAGGGCGCGGCATGCTGTACGCAGAGAAAGTGCTTGTCTCGCGGGACAAACAGCTTTCGCCAATGCATCGTCATATCATAAAGGCCGAAGACATTATCAACCGAGGCGGTGGCGATCTGGTGATGGAAATCTACGCTTCGGATTCCGTGGGCGGGATCGACCGGGAAAACGCTGTGACAGTGCCCAGCGACGGGTGCCCGGTGTCGATCCAACCCGGCGAGCTTTTGCGGCTCGGACCGGGTCAAAGCGTAACCTTAATGCCGGGCATCTGGCACGCTTTCTGGGCCGAAAAGGGCGATTGCCTGATTGGTGAAGTGTCAACTGTAAACGATGATCGTACCGACAACGTATTCGAGGACCCAATTCCGCGTTTCGCCACAATCGAAGAAGACGCGGCACAGGAATTCCTTTTGGTTGCGGATTATTGAACCAATAATCCGCTCGCAATCTGGACGCATCAAGCAAATGAAATAGTGCCGTGCGTTCCCAACGATCTGCTGGATTGCCATGCAGACAAGTCGCGTTCGCTTATTGATTGGCGCCGACGTCCCGACCTTCGTTGAAACAACGGCTTAGCGTTGGTTTTCGGCCGCGATGCGCGTGCAACTGACACTTTGAAGTCGGCATTCCCTTTGGGGAAATATGTCAAAATTGCTTTAAAAAACATTCACCTGACTGTCATACGACCCACGTACCTAACGCTGACTACGCATACCGTGTACAGCGTTCGGGGCCTTCCCTGATAGCGCTGCCATTCTATTACCCCAAGGGGCAAATGCCTCTGAATTTGGCGAGCCTTTTTGTCAAAGGCCGCTGCTGAACCGGAGTTAATACATGACCAATCTGAAGCTCTGCGCAACCGCTGCTGCCATAGCCTTTAGCGCGACTGCGACTTTTGCAGAAACCGAGATCACCTGGTGGCACGCCATGGGTGGTCAGCTTGGTGAAACAGTCAACAAGATCGCCGAAGATTTCAATGCCTCGCAAAACAGCTACAAGATCACTCCGGTCTATAAAGGCAGCTACGAAGAAACCCTGACCGCAGGTATTGCCGCCTTCCGCGCGGGCGAACAGCCCAACGTCATGCAGGTGTTCGACGCAGGCGCCGCCACCGTGATCGGGGCCAAGGGCGCGACCATTCCGGTTCAGGATCTGCTGGCAGACAATGGCGTTGAATTCGACATTAACGATTACATCGCCGGTGTGCGGTACTTCTATGCCGACAGCGACGGCAAAATGATCGGGATGCCCTTCAACTCGTCCACGCCGATCCTGTATTACAACATGGACGCGTTGGAGGCCGCAGGCGTCACCCCGCCGAAAACCTGGGAAGAGTTCCAGTCGACCACCGCACCCGCACTGAAAGACGCAGGCTATATCGCGCTCAGTCAGTCGCACCTGCCCTGGATCTTCACCGAAAACTTCATGTCGCGCCACAACCTGCCTTTTGCCACCAACAACAACGGCTATGACGGCACTGACACGCAGATTCTGGTGAACAACGACGCGATCAAAGCGCATTTCACCGCCGTGACCGCATGGAAAGACGACGGACTGTTCGAATGGTACGGTACCGGCTGGGGCGACAATGCCAAACCGTTCGAAGAAGGCAAAGTTGCCATGTGGCTGGGTTCGTCCGGCTCGTTCGGCGGCCTGCTGCAAAAAGACCTGCCGTTCGAATTCAGCGCGACCGAGCTGCCCTATTGGGAAGCCGTCACCACTGAGCCCACCCAAACCTTTATCGGTGGTGCCGCCCTGTTCGCCATGTCGGGTAAATCCGACGCGGAAAACAAGGCCACGGCTGAATTCTTCCGCTTTCTGACCGCGCCCGAGACCCAGTATTTCTGGCATCAGGAAACCGGCTATGTGCCAATCACCGAAGCCGCTTATGACGTCGCCAAGAAAGACGGCCACTATGACCGTTTTCCGGCTGCCGAAGTTGGTGTGAACCAGTTGCAGGCCAAAGCGGGCGACAACACCAAGGGCTACCGCATGGGCTTTTACGTCCAGATCCGCGACATCATGAACCGCGAATATGGCCGTGTCCTGACCGGTGAAACCGACGTCGAAACCGCGTTCAAGACTATCGAAGCCGAAGCCAACGCGCTGCTGGCCCGCTTCGCCAAGACCCAAGGTTAACGCCCTGGATCACCCCCAAGGATGGCCGCGCTGTCATGGCGCGGCCATCCCCTGTTCAAGACGGAATCCTTCTATGAAACGCGCGGGCTTTGACACGATCTGGCTTCCTGTGGCGCTGCTGTTGCCGCAGTTGATGATCATCGCCATCTTTTTCTACTGGCCTGCGGGCTGGGCGCTGCAATCCTCATTCTTTTTGCAAGACCCGTTTGGGTTCGGTTCGACCTTCGTGGGGGCTGAGAACTATACGTCGCTGCTGGGCAATGATCAGTACAAACGCGTTGCCGGGTTCACGATCCTTTACTCGGTGCTGGTGACTATTTTCTCGCTGGCTATCGCGCTGCTGCTGGCGGTCAAGGCCGACAAGGTGATCAAGGGGGCCAAGACCTATCGCACGCTGCTGATGTGGGTCTATGCCATTGCGCCGCCCGTGGCCGGGTTTCTGGGCATTCTGTTCTTTGACCAAAGCACCGGACCGCTGACCAAGTTCTTCCAGGTGTTCGGCTGGGATTTCAAACTGGGTGTGGATTACAACGCGACCGCAACAGCCATGGTTATCGTGGCCGTGTGGAAGCAGGTCCCCGTCAATTTCATCTTTTTCCTGTCCGGCCTGCAATCCATCCCAAGGTCCGTGCGCGAGGCAGCGATGATCGACAACCGATCTGCCACCGGACGGTTCTGGCAGGTCACCTTCCCGCTGCTGGCCCCAACCGCGTTTTTCCTGCTGATCATCAACGTCACCTATGCGCTGTTCGACACGTTCGGCATCATTGACGCACTGATGAAGGGCGAGCCGGGCAACAATCCGATGACGTTGGTCTACAAGGTCTACCTGGACGGCTTTCGAGGCAACGACTTAGGCGGATCATCGGCGCAATCAGTCATCCTTATGGCGCTGGTCCTGTTGCTGACCGTGTTTCAGTTCCGGCTGGTGGAACGCCGGATTCACTAAACTTGAGGGCTTTGGACATGGCTGAGACAACACTCGACACCCCCGCTGAGACCCATCGCCCCCGTCGCATCAAATGGGAAGCGATTGGAGACCACATCATTCTGATCCTGGGCGCGCTGCTGATGATGCTGCCGCCGCTGCTGGCGTTGACTACGGCCAGCCATGACGCAGTGACAATCCACCGCGAAGGGCTGCAACTGACACTGGGCGACGATCTGGGTAAGAACTTTCGCGCCGCCATGTTCGAAAGGGGCGGCTTTACCCAAACGGTCGACGGGATGCTGATGCTGATGAACTCGTTCACCCTTGGCATCGGCTTTGCCGTGGGTAAGATCGTGATTTCGATGATGGCGGCCTACGCCATCGTCTATTTCCGCCTGCGCTTTGCCACGCTGGCCTTCTGGGTAATCTTCACCACCCTGCTGCTGCCGCTTGAGGTGCGCATCCTGCCCTCTTACGAAGCAATCCAGAAACTGGGCCTGACCAACACCTATACCGGTCTGATCGTGCCGCTGATCGCCTCGGCCACAGGCACGTTCTTTTTCCGGCAGTTCTTCATGTCCGTGCCCGAGGAATTGGCCGAAGCCGCCCGGATCGACGGCGCAGGTCCGTGGAAATTCTTCGTCGATATCCTCATCCCACTGAGCAAAACGATGATCGCGGCGATCTTCATTATCATGTTTGTCTTTGGCTGGAACCAGTACCTGTGGCCCACTCTGATCACCACGGATGAAGGCTTTTTCACGCTGGTCCGCGGCATCAAGCAGATCGTGTTGTCGTACACCGACAGTCAAATCCCCGAACACGGGCAGGCATTGGCGCTGGCCATCGTGGCGATGATCCCTCCGGTGTTGGTGGTGGTCTTTTTCCAGAACTGGTTCGTCAAGGGCCTCACAGAATCCGATAAATAAGGAATACGCGCATGGCTCAGGTTACATTAGAGGGCATCCGCAAAGTCTATCCCAATGGCTTCCAGGCCGTTCAGACCACCAGTTTCACCATTCAGGACGGCGAATTTGTTGTGCTGGTCGGCCCGTCGGGTTGCGGCAAGTCCACACTGCTGCGGATGATCGCGGGGTTGGAAGACATCACCGAAGGGGTGCTGAAAATCGGCGACCGCGTGGTCAATGACGTGGACCCAGCGGATCGGGACATCGCGATGGTGTTCCAGAACTATGCCCTATATCCGCATATGACGGTGCGCAAGAATATCGGCTATGGCCTCAAGAACAGAGGCACCCCCGCCGCCGATATCGCAACCAAAGTGGAAGACGCGGCAAAGATGCTGAACCTGTCCGAGTATCTGGACCGCAAGCCAGCGCAGCTTTCGGGTGGTCAGCGCCAGCGCGTTGCCATGGGCCGCGCTGTGGTGCGCGATCCGGCGCTGTTTCTGTTTGATGAGCCGCTGTCGAACTTGGATGCCAAGCTGCGCAACCAGATGCGGATCGAAATCAAAGCTTTGCAACGCCGCCTTAGAACCACCGCCGTCTACGTGACCCATGATCAGGTCGAGGCGATGACGATGGCCGATCGTATCATCGTCCTGAACGAAGGTCGGATCGAGCAGATTGGCACCCCGTCAGAAATTTATCACAACCCGGCCTCGACCTTTGTGGCCTCGTTCATGGGGGCACCGCCAATGAACCTGATCGAAGCTGAAGTTGATCAGCAAAGTGTTCGGATCAATGGCTTCGGCAACCAGATACAAGCACCCCAGTCCTTTGACGGACCTGTGACACTGGGCATTCGCCCTGAAGACGTTGAAATGGATGAACAGGGTCAGGTCGTATTCCATGTCGATATCCTTGAAGAACTGGGCGCGCATCGGCTGCTACATGGGCGGCTCGCAAATCAGCCCTTCTCGGTCATGCTAGGCAAGGATGACGCGGCGCAGGTTGGTGAAACCAAGATCAACCTAAAGCCCGAGGCCCTGCGCCTGTTCGACAGGGAAACGGGGCTGAGGCTGTGATCACTCAAACGCTAGTGACCCTTCCGGCTGTATCCGAAACCCAGCGGAGCGCAATCCTGTCGGCCCCACGCACTGCCGACGCGCATCGCAGGATATTGGCCAATATAGAAGCGATGAATGCCGTTCAGGTCGGAGGAAAGGCTCAATCCGCTCACCTGCCCAGTGAATTCACCGTGGCCGCCTGGAATGTAGAACGATGTCTTTTCCCTGAAGAGACGGCTGCGCATCTCGGGAAAGTCGCCCCGGATATTGTTCTGCTGTCCGAAGTTGATCACGGAATGGCCCGTACTGCACAGCGACACACAACCGAAGCGATGGCCGACGCCCTTGGAATGGCTTACGCTTTTGGCGTTGAGTTTCATGAACTTGATTTGGGCGGCCCGACCGAGCGCAAGTTCTGCACGGATGACTTCAACTCTTTGGGCTGGCACGGGAATGCGATCCTGTCGTCGGTTCCGTTTGAACGCACCGTCCTGGTTCGGCTGGACGATCACGGCCATTGGTTTGCGGCAGATGCCGGGGCGAGCGATCCTGACCAGCCACGCATCGGGGGCCGCAACGCCATAGCCGCTATTGTACCGGGGGCCAGCGGACCGGTCTGCGTCGTCTCCACTCATCTGGAAAGCAACGCAAACGCCATTCACCGACATCAACAATTCGAACGGCTGCTACAGGTGATTGACGATTTCGCGCCGAATCTACCGGTCATAGTTGGCGGGGACCTGAACACCGGCAATCACCTACCCCCGGACTTTGACTGGCGGCGAGAAACCTTATTCGAACTGGCCGAGGCCCACGGTTATTCTTGGTCTTTCACGGCGCAAGGCAATACGACCCGCCCCAGCCTGATCACGCCCCACCCCGACCGGGTTATGAAGCTGGACTGGTTGGCGGGCCGGGGTCTCGAATGCTATGGCACTGGTATTCTGCCTTCGATTGCTGACGACGGAACGCCCCTGTCCGACCACGACTGCGTTTGGTGCCGGGCTGGCTGATCCCGCTTTTCCTGCAGCGATCTGTCTTACCGTCCGATAAGCCCCTTTTGCCAAAACGGAAAAACCGACTAACATGCGGTACAACGCGGTAGAGGGACCTGAACGATGGTAACAAAAGCAGAGCTGGAAGCCGAAGTTGCCGAACTTCGCCGCCAACTTGCCCAACAAACCAAGGCCGAGAAGGCCGATCCAAAGGAAGACCATTCCGACAATCTGATCGACACGATCGAAAACTGGTCAGACCAGATGGACGACGTTCTGACCGAACTTGGGGAGTTGCCGCACAAAAAGCCGATCCTGTTTGCGCTAGGCGTTTTCGCGCTTGGCTATCTGGTCGGCCGTTCCCGGTAGGAGCCCGCACATGAGCCGCATATCCCGCAATCTTTCAATCATCCTGCGTGCCGAAAGGCTGATTGCTCAAAGACAAGTCGCAGTAGCGGCCAAACGCACCGGTTTTTATGGCGCTGCGGGGCTGGCTATTGGCCTAGCGGTCGTAATGCTGAACGTCGCAGGCTTTTTCTGGCTGTCTGAGTCTGTGTCAAACGCGGTCGCGGCACTGATCATGGCCGGCGTCGATCTGGTGGTGGCTCTGTTATTGGCACTGTTCGCCAACTCCATGTCATCACAAACCGACATCTCTGCTGTGGTTGAGCTTCGGGACCTGGCGCTGCAAGACATTGAGACCGAGATCAAGGACAACTTGGCCGAGGCACGCGACGCCGTTACAGGTTTTCGGCGCGACCCACTTGGGGCCGTGACCCCCGAGATTGTCAGCGCCCTGTTGGGCGCTTTGATCAAACTCTCCAAATCTCGAAAAAAGTCTGGCGATTAACCTTATTGCATCAGTTTGACCGCGGCGCGCGCAATTACCATTTCTTCGTTGGTTGGTATCGACAGGATGCGGACGCGGCTAAAATCCGTCGACAAGACTGTGCCGCCATCCGCGTTTCGCGCGTGGTCCAATTCGATTCCGATCCAGCGCATTCCGTCGCACACCATCTGCCGAATCGGGGCCGAATTCTCGCCAACGCCACCCGTAAAGATCAGCGCGTCAATACCTTCCAACGCGGCGGACAGCGCTCCCAGTTCCCGGCGGATGCGGAACACGTAATAGTCGATGGCCTTGCGGGCATCCGGCGTATCAGCAGCCAAAAGCGTACGCATATCAGACGAAACACCAGACAGGCCGAGAAGACCGGACTTGCGATAAAGAACTTCGGCGATTTCATCTGCCGACATTCCATCCTGCTGCATCATGTACAACACCACACCAGGATCGAGTTGGCCGCTGCGCGTCCCCATCGGCAGACCGTCCAACGCCGAGAATCCCATCGTCGAGGCAACCGCGCGCCCACCCGAGACCGCACACATGGATGCACCATTCCCCAGATGCGCAATCACCACGCGGCCATCGTACAGACCCGGTGCGATCTCTTTCAGTTTCCCAGAGATATAGTCGTAGCTCAGCCCGTGGAATCCGTACCGACGGACCCCTTTTTCATAGTAACTTTGCGGTAAGGCAAAAGTATCGTTGACCCAAGGGTGCGTTCGGTGAAAGGCCGTATCAAAACACGCCACCTGAATGGTATCCGGGAATGCAGCGCTGGCGGCCCGGATCCCAGCCAGAGAATAAGGTTGATGCAAAGGGGCGAAAGGAACAAACCCCGTCAATGTATCTATAACCGTTTCATCAATAAGAACCGGTTCAGAATAGACGGTGCCACCGTGGACAACACGATGGCCGATTGCTTTCACATGGATATCCGGAAGATATTCCCGCGCCATTTCCAGAAAAGCGTGGATAGCTTCATCGTGGCTCTGGGTATTCGACAGCGGGCGGTTGATCGACCGACCTCCGGCAGACTGAGCCAGCAATCTAGGGGCATCCCCCAAACGCTCGATCTGACCTCGCCATCGCATGCTGGGGCGGTTTTCCTCGATGACTTCGTACAACGCGAATTTCAGTGACGAAGACCCGGCGTTCAGCGCCAATACATGATCAGCCATAGAGCTTACCTTTGCTTGCATAAGCACGCAGCGCCGCAACCGCACAGGACGCCAAGCGCGAGGCATCATCATCAGACCGCGAAGTCAAGATGATCGGGGCGCCCGCCCCCACCACGATGCCCGCAGCCTCGGCATGAGAAATAAAGGTTAGCTGTTTCGCAACCATATTGCCCGCCTCGATATTCGGGGCGACCAGAATATCTGCTGATCCGGCAACCTCGGACGTGATGCCCTTGGTGCGGGCAGCCTTCAGATCAACCGCGTTGTCCATCGCAAGTGGGCCATCGACCAACCCGCCGGTAATCTGTCCGCGTTCAGCCATTTTAGACAGCAGCGCCGCATCCACAGATGAGGGCATATGCGGGTTTACGGTTTCAACGGCTGACAAAACACCGACCTTCGGCGTTTCGATCCCAATGGATTGTGCCAGATGAATTGCGTTCTGAACGATGTCGGCTTTGGTTTCGAGGTCCGGCGCGATATTCACCGCCGCGTCCGTCACCATGATAGGTCTTGGCATCCCCGGGACGTCCATCACAAAGACATGAGACAAACGCCGACCAGTTCGCAATCCGTTTTCCCGGCGCAAGACGGCATGCAACAGCTCATCCGTATGCAGATACCCCTTCATCAGGGTCTGTGCTTTCCCTTCAACCACCAAATCTACCGCGCGATGTGCGGCAAGCCCGTGACCCCGAGCCTCGACGATCTCGAAACCGGAGATATCCGCACCTATCTCTGCTGCTGCGGCCTTGATCTTGTCAGGATCCCCAACAAGGATCGGCGTGATGATGCTGTTGGCATGACCCAGCAGCGCACCACTCAGCGAATTGCCATCCTCGGGCGCAACCACTGCCGTTGGCATAGGGTCTAAAGGTCTTGCCTTTTCAAGCAACGCGTCGAAATGACGATGGCGCTGGACGACAAGGCCCGGAACTTCGATCGAGTCGAACTCCATGTGCTGGGCCGGGGGCGTGACCTGAACTGTACCGCTCAGGACCAAGGCGTTATCTCCGACGCGGCGCACTTCGGCGCTGCAGATCAGATCGCCATCATCGCGCTTTTCGGCAACCGAAACAAACGCCGTTAATTCGTCACCGGCAAGAACGGGAATGTGGAAGGACAGGTCCGCCCGACGGGTTTGAGTCCCCGCCCCCGGCAATACGTTACCCAGCACAGCGGCAACCAGACCAGCGGGCCACAAAGCCGGTGCCACCGCCTCGGGCTGCCCATCGCCGTCACCGTCATAGGCCGCCAAGTGCAGGGGATTGTGGTCCCCCGATGCGGAGGCAAACGCATAGAGGTCATCAACCGTGCAAAGACGCGTCAGTTTGGCTTCGTCACCTACATTCAATTGGGCAAATGTTCGGTTCTCATAGATTTTCATTTTGAGCGGGCTTTTCTATCAGCAGGGGATCACGCAGGCAGCGTCTCAGAGTTGTTCGCAGGCGCCGGTGCCGCTTCATCCTGAGGCTTTGGCAGGTCAAGAATGTCACACAATTCATCAACCATCTCGAACAGTTCAGGAGTGGGCTTTTGCACTTTTCCGGCGATCCGCCGGAGAAGGTTAACCGCCTGCATACGGTCTTTCTTTAGGGGAAGCAAATCAGGCAACGTGTTTATCGCTTCTTGCTTATCAAAGGTCACTATAAGCGACTGTTCATGCAGCAGGCGATGACGTTGATCAACCGTAAGCCCTTTGAATGGTTCATCATGTTTGAAGACTTGGGCCCACCGGTCTAGAATTTCAGCCCGAAAGCTTTGATTGCTGTCGACCAGAAGGATCAGCATCCGAACAACAGCTTCAGCCAGTGACCCCTGTTTTATGTGCGCAAGTGCCGCTTCGACCTCGGGCAATGACTTCAGACTTTCAGGATTCACCAATGTTCTGTGCGCGGCGTTCTTCCGACCGAACCACGCTGCCAAAGGCCCGCTCCAAAGAGAAAAGAATGTCAGCTCGTACCACGCATCGCGAAAGTCGCGGCCATAATCCATCACCTGCTCTATCCAGTCCGCCGTAATCTTCTCGAGTTCCAAAAATGGATTTTCCGGCGCGGCGGGTTTGCGGTGTTCCCGCGCCATGTCCGCCCAGAGTTTTATTCCCAATGTGGCAGGTTGGGCCGAAGACAATGCAGCGCGTTGCACGCGCAGGGGGTGTAAGTCACGAAGGGCGTTTGCCGAAGCGGGCGTCGACAAGGATCGTACGATCGGACGGCCAAATGTCTCGTATAAATTGGCCTGAGTTTCTGACATATGGGCAACGGCGGCAAAGCTCATTTCATCCTGCTGGCCATCATCCAGAACGGCGAGATCTGCCAATGTACGCTCGTGAAAACGAACTTCGAATTCCTTGTCGGTGCCTTCACCCTCGATGTTTTCGATCTGCATTTCGTACAGGCCGGGTGCCATTGACTCGACGGTTTCCAGCGTAGAGGTAAGCTCTCGATGTTCTTTCCGTGCCACTTTTGACGAAACAAAGATGCCCAGATGACCCACCTCGTCGTGCAGCATATAGACGATGCGCTGCCCACGGACGCGGATTTCCTCTTCGTCGGAATAAGTCTCAGAAATCCAGTTCAGGGCTTGCTGCGGTGGTGTGATGTTGTCACCCTGACTAGCAAACACAAAGATCGGCCCTTTGATGACCTTGATATCGACCGGGACACCGGGTTCGAGCTGAGCCGTGTTCTTGACCAAACGGTTACCGACGAAAAGCTGTTCGACGATCCAATGGATTTCGGCCTCATTCAGGATGAAATATCCGCCCCACCAGCGTTCGAAATCTATAAAGCGCTGTCGACCCCCGTCAGGATCCCTGTAGAGATCGAAGTATTTGCCAAAGTAGTTTCGGCTGGGATTTAGCTGCTCAAAGTTCATAACCAGATTGGCGCCGTCAAATTGACCTGCCCCCAAGTCCGACCAGAACATCGGCTGCCACGTCCCACCCAGAACCCCGGCATTATAGCGCATCGGGTTTTCCCCAACCGCCCCAGCCCAAGGCGCAACAGGCGCGCCGTTCAGAACCAACGGACCGTTTAAATCGGGATTGCACGCAGCCATTAGCAACGTCGCCCACCCGCCCTGACAATTTCCGGTGACAACAGGGTGCGGGCTGTTTGGATTGCGTGCACGCACGGTTCGGACAAACCCTGCCTCGGCATGCATGACATCCGCCAGAGTCTGACCGGGAACAGGATCGCGCCCAAAGCTGACGAAATAGACCGGGTGGCCCTTGGCCAGAGCAACACCAACCTGACTGTCATGCTTGAAGCCGCCGATGCCGCCGCCATGACCCGCGCGTGGGTCGATGATGATATATGGGCGCTTGTTATCTTCAACGGTCACACCCTCGGGCGGAAGGATGCGCAACAACTGATAGTTGCAGGGCCGTTTCAGGTGCCTACCGTCGGTGATTACCTCGTAATCATAGATAAGAACGGGCGGGCAGCCTGCAGCTTCGTGCTCGAGGAAGACATCTCCGCGTTCGCGCAAGGCATCCATGGTCAGGGCAACCCGTTGGCCTGCGTCTTTCAGGTATTCCCCCCAGTCTTTGACAATTGATCGGGATGCCACAAGCCGTTCGGAACATTCTGCCATGTTCTGAACCAACTGACGGGTCCGGTCCGTGTGGTCCTGCACGATCCTGCCGGACTGCAGCGCCATTGATTTTGACAGCAAGTTCCACTGAACTCCGGACTGTTCCAACGCGTTAGCTACGGCCCCGACAGTCCGTTCATTCACGGCAACCGCGTCCCTGGCCATATCAGAGCCAAACTGCAGGGATTTCGAATGAGCATTCGTAATCATGTGAATATCCTCTTTCAGACGGTGCTGAATCTGCCGACGGCAGAGCATGAACCAAGACATCCATAGCCAGGTGAAACCCCTCGACAGATGTAACGACATCTCGCTGGTGCAAACCTTTCTTTGGGGCAAGAGCAACGATAGGACGAGTGTTTCCAACTGCCCAGATTGTTGGCTGATCGTTAGCAATACCGGCAACCAGCGATTTCGCTCCTTCAAAACGGAACACGGTCGATTCTCTCGCATCTTTCTGCGGTGCAGCATAGCCTGTTTTGATGTTTACCACAAACTTTCCACGGCGATATGAAACTTTGACGAAATCGCGCGCCCTTGTTGGGTGATCGGGAAAGGAGATTGGGCCTAGGCAATGAAGAAACCCGCGAAACAGCAGCAAATAGGGACTTTTTGAAATATTCAAAAATCTGATTACTATGCCGGCACAAAACATATAACGAGGGCACAATGAACTCACTTACCAGAATAACTCGGGGAATTGGCGTCGCATTCAAAGATGGCAGAGTGAAGGGTATATTGGCCTTCACGGTTGGCATGATCCTTTGGGCTTCGGTTTTTTATCACTTCGTCGAAGGCTGGAGCTGGCTTGATTCCATCTACTTCTCGGTCGTGACCATCTCGACCGTTGGGTTTGGGGATTTTTCGCCGGAAACAGCCGCCGGAAAAATATTCACGATGGCGTATATCATCGTCGGCTTGGGTGTATTCGTTACCGCAGCGACCACAGTGGCAGACACAATTCTTTCACAGGACGACGACGAAAAAGACGGGTAGACAGCCGGAATCCTCTTCATTGAATTCAACGCAATCTCAGCCCGGGCGCCACTCGCGACCCAAATTTTTGAGTTTTCAATCAAGCCGATACAGCACCTCCAGAACTAAAAAAGTGTGCATATCCAATTTTTTGAGTCTAATATTCAGATAAAAAATATTTGGGAGGGATGGAATGGAAAAGACTCAAGACGCCAAGATCGTCGATCTGGCAATTCGCCTGCTGTTCTTAGGACTGTTTCTATATAGCGCGCTGATAATGGTAGCCCCGCTTGCAAGCGTTGTGATCTGGGCGGCAATTCTGTGCGTTGCGCTCTATCCTGTTTTCGACTGGCTCCAAGGCAAATTGGGCGGAAGAAAGTCGCTAGCGGCTACAATCTTGGTTCTGTTGGGTCTGTTGTTGACCCTGGGGCCTGTCGCCACCGCCGTTTCAGGGGCGGCTGAACTTGGCTCCGACTTCGCTGAACAAGCAGACCGCGGAGAACTTAAAATTCCACCTGCTCCCGAAGGCATCAAGGAATTGCCCTTGATCGGAAACAAGCTTGGCGAAGTCTGGACCATGTTTGAGCGAAACCTGGATGGCGCACTTGCCAAATACGGTGCTCAAATCCTTGAAGTCACAAAGTCCCTGTTTGGAAAGGTTCTGGGTATCGGCATTGGCCTTCTGGGACTTGCACTTTCAGTCATCATCATGGGGGCGCTATTCAAGCCGGGGCCGCAAATGGTTGAGGGGCTTCAACGGTTCGCCAACCGTGTCTTTGCCCCACGTGGTGGTGAGTTTGTCACCCTGGCGGGGGCAACGATCCGAAATGTCACCAAAGGAGTTATCGGAGTCGCCGCGATTCAGGCGATTGTTGTGTGGGTACTTTTGGCTGTCTTCGGGATTTCTTCGGCGGCAACTCTGGCCTTCGTGAGCCTTATCCTGTCGATCATTCAGATCGGCCCGGGCCTGGTTCTACTGCCCGTGATCATTTACGCTTGGAGTTCCATGTCAGGCGGCGCTGCATTGATCTTCACCGTTCTCGCCATTCCGGTCAGTATCATGGACAGTTTCCTTCGCCCGGTCTTTATCTCGAAGGGGTTGGAAACCCCGATGCTGGTTATTTTGATCGGCGTTCTGGGTGGCATGATGGCTTATGGCTTGATCGGAATTTTCATGGGGCCCGTCCTGTTTGCGGTTTTCTATGAACTGTTCAAGGTCTGGATCGATGCGTCGCCAGGAACCTCGGATTCGACCGAAGGTGCGGCGGAATGAGGAAAACGATTTGGACAACGCTTGCGGTTATTCTTCTGTTTCTGGTCTGGTATCTGGTCGCTGATCGCCAAACTCCGTTTACCGGCAATGCCAGGGTCAAGGCCGTTGCAACCCAGATTGTTCCTCAGGTCACCGGAACGGTGACCGAGGTTCTGGTGGAAAACGGTCAGGTCGTTTCAGCCGGGGACGTTCTGGTACGCATTGATCGCAGGCCGTATGAAATCGAACGGGCCAAGGCCGAAGCCGATCTGGAAGCGGCCACTCAGGAAGTGGGCGCATCGTCGGCTGAAGTCAGCGCGGCACAGGCAAAATTGGCGCGGGCCCAGAGCGACCTTGATACGATGCGCATTCAGACCGAGCGCGTCTTTGCCTTGGAAAAGAAAGGGCTGATTGCTGTCTCGCGCGCCGACGATGCGCGCGGGCAATTGGCCGAATCCGAAGCCAATCTGGAAAATGCCAAGGCTGATCTGGAAAAAGCAAAGCAACGCCTTGGGGATGAGGGGCTGGAGAACCCTAAAATTCAACGTGCACTTGCTGCTTTGGCCGATGCAGAGCTGAATCTGGAATGGACAGAATTGCGCGCACCTGCAACGGGCGTGATTTCGAACTTGCTTATTGCCCCCGGGACATATGCCCGCTCGGGTCAGGATCTTTTGACGTTCCTTGATGCAACCGATGTCTGGATCGAAGCCTATTTCACCGAAAACAACCTTGGCCGCGCCGTTGTCGGTTCTCCTGTCGAGGTTGTTCTGGACATGCATCCCGGTCAGATCGTGTCAGGCAAGGTCGAAAGCTTTAGCGCGGCTGTTTCCCTAAGCGGCGCTGATGAACCCGGCCAGCTTGCTAGCCCACCCAGTACCAAGGGATTCCTGCGCGAACCCGAACGGTTCCCGGTTCGGATCGTGTTGCCGGGCTATGAGGCCGGAAACGCCGAAGATGACCTTCGGTTCCAGCTCAACGGGCAAGCGGATGTGATCATGTACCTCAGCGACAATGCGCCTCTGAACTTGGTGGGTCGTACTTATATCCGCTTGGTTTCGATCCTGTCTTATGCGTATTGAAGACAAACACGCAGTACTCCGTCTGGCGCTTGGGGTAACGGGCGTTTTCGCCCTAGGTTTGTTTCTTGGATGGCCGCTGGCGGTTGTCGGCGCGGTGTTCACAGCTCTGTTCCTGCAAGCACCCGCAGCTTTGCCATTGGCCGCGTTTGGGAAGCTCTTCGTGTTTTCCATTGGACTGATGTTCATCTCGTTTTCGCTGTCGTCAGTCTTTGCGCCTTATCCGGTTGTTTTCTTGGTCTTAATGGCGATCGGAATCATACTGTCCTTTACGTGGTCTGTTTCCGGGGCCGGGGTATTGCCGGGTGTCATCGCGCTAATGGGAGCGTTGATGATCCCAAATCTTGTTCTTCAATCGCAGGATCTGGCGCTGGTATTGGTGTTCTGGATTCCTATGAACCTGTTCTTTGCGGGTTTTGTATCCACTCTGATGTTCGTACTTATCCCAGCCACCCCACCCGCCGAGGCGCAAAAGAAAGCTGTTGCTGATCAGGATTTTGATCCAAACCGGCGCATTTTCAGAATGTCTCTGGTGACAGTGCCGTTTGCGATTGCTTTCTTCCTTTACGGAGCGTCAGCGCTGCTTGTTCTGTTCTTTGTCGCGCTTCTCAGCCAACAGCTTGCAGCGATGCCTGCGGCCGGGAAAACCGTTGCCAAGGCGATGCTGTCCGCGAACTTGCTGGGCGCGGCAGTTTCAATCATCTGCTATGAGATCAACGTCGTCGCGCCTGTTATTCTGACACCCGTACTGCTGTGCTTTTTCTTCTGCATTGTTCTTGGGGCTCTTGGAAAATCGCAAACTCCATTGGCGGCAGCAGCAGGATCGGCGATCACAACTGCTTTGATCGTCTACGGTGGATCAGTCGCCCCATTTTCGGATGAAGCGGATGTCAAAAGCATCACGCGCGTGCTGCAGGTCGCAAGTGCCGCATTCTTTGTTATCACAGCGTATGTGGTGGTGGATGAATTCTGGCCCGAACGAAAACAGCGCAACGCGCTTGGTTAGAACGGCTGCACGATATCGGGGCAGCATTTTAACGTGCCTTAGCGTTACGACGGTTTAAACAGGCTCCAGATTACCAAGCAATATAGATGTCATATCCGTCACGAAACCGCCGCCATCAATCGTGACACCCACGCCTGTCTCGTAGTCGACATTCGATCTGGTAATACCCGAAAGGTCCGCGTCATCATCCAGAAACACCCATTGAGGCTTGTGCTGGGACGTTTGACCAACGGCTGTTTGCAAAATGGCCAGGGCATCTAGCGCATTGACTGTTCCATCCCATGTTATGTCGGCAGCAATGATGTTTTCCGGTGCTGGAGCTCCCCATGTCGGGTTCAACCCGACGGACATTCGCAAGACCTGCAATGCGTCCAACGCATCAATATCTGAACTCGCCGTGGAATAGGTCTTTACGATATCCAAATCGCCCGAGAACACTCCAGGCGGCAAACCCAAATCAAACCGTCCATCCTCATCCGTGCGCACACTGACCGTGCCGCCGCCATCCAGAGAAAACCTGACTTCAGCCTGTCCCAATGCGGGGTTTTCGGTTTGGGAATTAATGGTGACGGGCCCCAGAACACCGTCCGAGCTTCCGGGGTCTAGACCGCCGAAATCTCCGAAATCGACTGGTATGTGGTCAGGCCCGCCAAAGCCCGCACCAAAGACTTGATCCGCTGACAATCCGCCCCCCGACGCAGAGATCAACTCGACCTTTTCGTTAAGGTAACCGATCCTGGCGCCATGTTGCGTAGAAGTGAACGTCAGTTGTCCCGCTTATGTACCCCCAAAAGACATCGCATTTCTATACGCCGGGCAACCCGTAAAGGTTGAGATTACCGCTTATGATTTCGTTCGATACGGCGCTTTGGACGGAAACATAACCAGGATCGGCGCCAGCACTATTT
Organism: Ruegeria sp. HKCCD7251; assembly: GCF_013031165.1. Classification (NCBI taxonomy): domain Bacteria; kingdom Pseudomonadati; phylum Pseudomonadota; class Alphaproteobacteria; order Rhodobacterales; family Roseobacteraceae; genus Ruegeria; species Ruegeria sp. HKCCD7251. The sequence continues at coordinate 120,330 of NZ_WPZC01000008.1, forward strand.
CCCGGTCTGAACGGGATGACGAAGAAGTCTTCGTTGTTGAAATTAAAACGCGGCAGTCGTTTTTGGATGCAAACGGAGTGTCGATTGAGATCATTCCCGGTATGATTGCAGAAGTTGACATCCTTTCAGGGAAAAAGACCGTTTGGGAATATATTGTTCAGCCCGTGATCAAGATCAGGAATCAGGCTCTGCGCGAGTGAGCAATCCCAAACCAGGCCGATTTTGCGGTGACATACGCAGCAAGACGATTGGTCTTTCTGCGAGTTTCAAGACCATCGCCCGCCGCGCTACAGCCAATCCACATCCCCAAGGAATATGTAGCCGGCACCATAGATTGTCTTGATCAGGCGAGGGTTTTTTGGGTCTTCACCCAACTTTGTACGCAAACGGGAAATTCTGACATCCATCGCCCTGTCAAAACTTTCACCCGCCGCTCCGCCTAACGCTTCTTGCATTTGGGCGCGGCTTATCAGCCTTTTTGGGCTTTCCAGAAACAGCCGCAAAACCTCACCCTCGGCGTGACTGAACGGTGTCTCTTGCCCGGCCTTATTCTCAAGGATGTAGCGGTCGAAATAAGCTGTCCATCCGTTAAACCGTGCTGCGTCCGACTGTGTGATTTGGGACCGTGGCGACCGCAGCCTTGCCCGGACGCGTGCAACGACTTCTGCCGGATCAAAGGGCTTGGTGATATAGTCATCCGCGCCAAGCTCCAGCCCTGTTACTCGGTCCTGCACTTGCGCCCGGCCGGAAATGATTATCACCGCCGCACCCTGTTCCAGCGCAAGCCTGTGAACCAACGCAAGGCCATCGGTATCGGGCAAGGACAAATCCACAAGACAGACATCCGGCGTGACACGCTTCAGCGAAGCCTCAAATTCGCGGGCCCGTGAAAAACTTTGTGTCTTGAACCCCGCATCTTCGAGCGCATCAGTTAAAATCCGGCGGATTTCAGGTTCGTCATCGACGATGGTTACCAAAGGTTGAGTCATCACGCAGCCTCCGCGCGGATCAGGGCGGACAATTGAGCCCTCGTAAAGGGTTTACGCAGAACCGGCGCAAGCGTCAGCGCCTTTCGATGCAAGGGGTCGGAGTAAGGTAAGGACGTCATCAGGATACATGGCAACTTGGCCTTTAACCGATCCAGCAAATCCAACCCGGTGCCTTCCCCTTCAAGACGGATATCAGAAAGCACCAGCACGATATCCTCGATATCTGACGCAAGCGCCAGAGCTTCATCCACCGATGTCGCCTCGATCACCGAAAAACCAAGATCAACCAGCATGTCACGGAACTGACTGCGCAGGTCGTCACTGTCTTCGACCAAAAGAACCATACCTTCCTGAACAGGTGGCGCCGGTCGATAGGGCAATCGCAAAACAACCGAAGCCCCCGACGGAGTATTGCGCAAGTTCAGATCACCACCGGCCAGTTTCACCGTGTCATACACCATCGGCAAACCCAGACCTGACCCTTCGCTGCCCTTGGTGGTAAAAAACGGGTTCAATGCTTTCTTCAAGGCATCGGCAGAGAACCCCGGACCAGTGTCCGACACTGTGACTTCGACCCAAATCGAACCCACTGTATGGGCGCTGATCGTAATCTGACCCGTTTCGCCACACGCATCTCTAGCATTGAGAACAAGATTCAGTAGCGCATCCTGCAGCATTCCGGGATCCAGCATCAAAGCTTCGTCCGGAAGAGTGTTTACCACCGACAAACCGACCCCTCGCGGCAAAGAGGGTGACGCCAGAATGCGCAGGTCTTCCAGCAAACCACGCATATCGGTCGCCTTTGGCTGAGGTGTCCGGCTACCCGTCATATCGGCGATACGGTTGAGCAGTTGCCCACCCCGCCGGGCAGTCTGTTGTGTCGCTGCCACCAATTCGCGCGCAGGTTCCGGCAGATCCATCTTGTCCAACCGGGATTGCATGCCAAGGATGATTGTCAACAGGTTGGAAAAGTCATGCGCCAGCCCGCTTGTCATTTGTGCCGCCATGGCCCGTCTGCGTGTCTGCTGCAGAGCAACCCGCGCCTGTGTCTCTTCGGTAATGTCGACTGACATGACATAGACGCCGCCCACACTGTCTGGCGTAAAGGACACGCGGATACGTCTGGATCCCTGATCTTCGGTGAATTCAAAAACCGAGGTTTCACCCTCATAGGCTTTTTTCAGGTGCGGCTGGACACGCGCGTAAGAGGCCGCGCCCAATGCCCGTTCGATATGCATTCCCAAAATCTCGGATGGGCGTCCGGGCATGACGGAATTAAGCCGTCGGTTGGAATAATCGTACCGCCCCTCGGCATCCAAATGCGCGATATGAGCTGGCATCATCTCGGTCGTCATGCGCGTGCGGGCTTCGATCTCGGTCAACTGACGCTTGGCCTCTTCCAAAGCTGCGTTTGTCGCCGCCAGTTTTCGATTGGTTGCGGACAGCTCTTCAGCGCGGTCCAGAAGCTGACTGGACAGCTCAACCGATCGAGCACGCAGCAATGCCTCAGCCTGTTTAGTATTGGTTATGTCTGTATAAACGGCCACCCAGCCGCCATTTGGCAATGGGGCGCCTTCAACGGAAATAACCTGACCGTTAGAACGTACCCGCTCCAGGTAATGCGGCTCGAATGTCAGGGCCTGAGCGACGCGCGTTTCGACAACTTCCACGACACTGGCGTCATCTCCATACTCGCCGTTTTCAGCAAGGTATTGGATTGTATCGCGAAACAGCGAACCGGGTTCGACAAGGTGATCAGGCAGGTTAAACATGGCCTGGAACGGGCGATTGCTGACAACCAGCCGTAACTGATTGTCATATATAGACAAACCCTGCCCAATCAGGTTAAGGCCCGCGGTTGTCATAGTCTTGATCTGTTCTTCAGTAATGTTCAAATCCGCCCTCCGCACCCCTCATGCGTAACACCGGAATTATCGCAGGTGTAGGGGGGTTCGGCGTGACAGGTTGGGTGAACTTCAAAACCGGTCTTTCGACATAGGCCCATCTGGCGTGATCGAGTGAAGGGACAAAGTATGGTCCATATTTCGCATCCGATGGCGCAACATAAGGCGCGTCAGGCGTGCAAGTTCAGTCCCGTATTCTGGCTTTTCAGCGACGTTCTCCATCTCTCCCTGAGCAGCGTGATCAAACAGCATGGGCGCCACGTCCGCGGCGAATTCAACCAGTGTAAACCGGGCGTCGCGCAGTATTCCAAGGCATGAGTCGCTGTGGCCGGTTCCCAGTTCTCTCTGCCAGATGGTTGGTCTTTCTGGTTGGGAAAAATCCAATTCGCTGAACGTATAGCTGCGCCAATCATCCGGGACCTGCCCGTGCAGGACCGGCATAAGGGATCGCCCGTCCATCGAGTTTGGGATCGTTTGTCCAACCCATTCCAGAATGGTTGGGGTGATATCTATGGACTCGGTTGGTTCTGATACAACCGCGCCTGCCCGAGCCTGATTTCCAGGTAAGCGGATCATCAGAGGCGTGTGGTAGGCCGCATCATAGACAGTCATTTTGCCCCAACTATGTCGGTCCCCCAGCATCTCACCGTGATCGGCGGTGATGACTACCAAAGTGTCGTCGTACTGGCCGCTGTCCTTGAGAAACCGGAGAACACGACCCACGTGATGATCTACCTCGGTGGCCAGCCCCAGGTACACGGCTCTTAGCGTCTGGATGTTCTCGGGTGTCGGGTCGACCTGGTCGAAACCCAAAACAAAATCGGCAGGAGTCTGTTTGGCCATCGTCGGCCCAAAGAAAGGATGCAAAGCACGCTCGCTGTCTGCGTCGGCAAAGCCAACAGGCCGGGGCAAAGCCGTCGGATCATACATGTTGTTATAAGGCGCGGGGGCCACCAGCGGCGGATGTGGTCGGATATAGGTCAAGTGTGCGAACCAACCCTCACCTACGCGCGACGCCATGCTGTTCAGGAATACGTCTGTCAGGAACGCGGTATCACTGTCTTGCGCCGCGTACATGGCTGGGTCATTAAGGCGAGCTTTGCTTGCGTCTGGGGCTACGGGTTTATGGACGTCCCAGTAATCGTCGAATTCATAACCCTTTTGCAAAAGATGGGATCGCCAAGGGTAAGATTCCTCCAACCGCATTTCGACAACTTCTTCGAACCCGGACATCGGGTTTTCATAGGATCGCAAGATCGGGTCATTGGGGTCGTGAACCCTTGGGTCTGCCGTAGTGTCGGTATAGCCGAACAGCAACGGCACGTACCCAGCCTTTCGCACCTCGGTGGCAATGTTTGGTGTGTCATGCCGCAAAGGCGTTCCATTGCGCACTGAACGATGGTTCATCGCGTATTGGCCTGTCAAAATCGACGCTCTGGACGGTCCGCACGGATTCGTCACGGAATAATGGCGGTCAAATGTAACGGCATCCGTCATGAACTCCCGCAGGTTCGGCAAGTCGACATGCGCGGCCAACGCTCCGTTCAGACAATCGGCCCGCAATTGATCTATGATGATGAACAGGACATTTCCCGCGCGCCGCATTCCATTCTCCATGATTCCGTAGACGTGGGTCCGGGCAAACTCTGTCTTGGTTCGCGGTCGCGGGCAACAAGATTGTCGCGCGGAGATCCAAACGCCCCTTGCCCGGCCCTAAGCAAGTTCATGGCCCTGACAAACAAGGCCAAAGGAACCGACGCGAACGCGCTGTTGTTAAGCCACATTCCCCGGATGGCCTGCAAAAATGCATTGCAGCGCAACGCGGTTTCACATCACATACGCCCATGACACAACCAGCGATTCAATCTGACTGGAACGCCGACGGCGTTTACCTCAAGGTATCAGGTGAATTGGTGACGCAGTCACTCAGCAGCGTTGAAAACGCTTTTTCTTCTTTCAAACCTGACGGGACCTCGGTCGTACTGGATTTAACGAATGTGCAGGCCCTGGACACCGGCGGCGCCTGGCTTGTCGCCGACCTTGCGCGCCGTGTTCAGGCAACGGGGGCAGATGTTCAGTTTCAGGGTGTGACACCTGCATATTCCGACCTGATTGACACGGTTTCCAAAAACATCCCCGACGAACCGGGTGCCGCAGCACATCATCGCACCTTTGCCGACTGGGTTGAGAGTATTGGCAAACGCACTGTTGGAGGCTGGAACGACAGCCTGTCGATTCTGGGGTTTCTGGGCCTGACCTTACATCGGCTGTTCAGAACTGTCCTGATGCCGCGCCGGCTGCGCCGTGCCGCATTGGTGTCGCAGATGGAGGAGGTCGGATTCAAGGCGATCCCGATTGTGGCCTTGATGGGTTTTCTGATCGGCGTTGTTCTGGCTTTTCAAGGCGCAACGCAACTCAAGCAGTTTGGCGCCGAAATTTTTGTCGTCGAACTGATCTCAATTTCAGTCCTGCGGGAATTGGGCATTCTGCTGACGGCCATTATTGTGGCGGGTCGGTCTGGATCGGCATTCACGGCCTCGATAGGTTCGATGAAAGTGCAGGAAGAGATTGACGCGATGCGAACCTTGGGGTTGGATCCCATCGAAGTACTGGTGATCCCTCGCGTTGTCGCCCTGCTGATCATGCTGCCGATACTGGGCTTCATAGCTGACATGGCCGCCCTGTTTGGCGGAGGGTTGATGAGCTGGATCGACCTTGATGTCAGCCCGGGCATGTTTGCGACCCGGCTGAAGGAGAACACCGGCATCTGGCACTTTGCCATTGGGATGATCAAAGCGCCATTCTTTGCACTGGTCATCGGAGTCGTCGCCTGTTGGCAGGCAATGCAGGTCAAAGGCTCGGCCCAGAGCGTTGGGCAGCGCACGACCGCTTCGGTCGTTCAATCCATCTTCATGGTCATTGCGCTGGACGCCCTGTTTTCAATCTTTTTCTCTGTCATGGGGGTCTGAAATGGACGGGACACCCCTTGAGAATACCGCAAAGACCGACACAAAACGCGAGGCCGTAATTCGCGTTCGCAATCTGACCAATCAATTCGGCCCGCAAGTTGTACATCAGGATCTAAACCTAGATGTCTGGCGCGGCGAGGTTCTGGGCATCGTCGGAGGCTCTGGCACGGGCAAATCGGTTCTGTTGCGTACAATCGTCGGGCTGAACAAACCGGCAGCCGGCAGCATCGACGTGCTGGGGGTCGACGTTTTGAACGGCCCCGAACAGGAACGACAGCGTATCGAACAACGTTGGGGGGTGGCGTTTCAGGACGGCGCGCTCTTTTCGTCGCTGACTGTCCTTCAAAACGTGATGGCCCCGATGCGAGAACATACAGGGCTGAGCGAAAGCCTGATGACCGCGCTTGGTGGGCTAAAAATCAGTCTGGTAGGGCTGCCGCAATTGAGCTGCGGCAAATTTCCGTCCGAACTGTCGGGGGGGATGCGTAAACGCGCTGCACTTGCGCGGGCGCTCGCGCTGGACCCGGAAATCGTTTTTCTTGATGAACCGACAGCCGGTCTGGATCCGATTGGTGCCGCGGCCTATGACGAGTTGATCGGCGAATTGCAACACGCTCTCGGCTTAACGGTCTTTATGGTCACACATGATCTGGACAGCCTCTATGCCATTTGCGATCGCGTCGCAGTTCTTGCAGAAAAACGCGTGCTTGTTGAAGGCCCGATTGAAGAAATGACCAAAGTCGATCATCCTTGGGTTCAGGAATACTTTACGGGCCCCCGCGCGCGTGCTGCGCAAGAGAAGGGGCAAGACAGGTAGACGTTATGGAAACCCGAGCGAACTATATCCTGATCGGCGCATTTACCCTTGCGGGTATTCTCGGAGCGTTTGGGTTCTTCCTGTGGCTGGCAAAATTCGAAGTGTCGCGCCAATACGCCTACTACGACGTGCTATTCGACAACGTATCGGGCCTGTCGGCGGCCGGCGGGGTCAGTTTCAATGGTCTTCCCGTGGGTCAGGTGATCTCGTTGGATCTGGATGAAGAAGACCCATCCAAAGTGCGGGTCCGCATTGAAATTGACGCAGAAATCCCTGTCACGAACGAAACAATTGCGCAACTTCAGTCGCTGGGAGTCACAGGAGTCAGTTACGTGGAACTAACGGGGGGCTCTCCGACTGCAGAACGTCTTCCGCAAGACAGCCTGATCAAAAGCAAGCGAAGTGCGATTCAATCCTTGTTCGAAGGCGCGCCGCTGCTGCTGGAAAAAGCGATCACACTGCTTGAGGACGTCAACAAGATCGTGGATGAGAAAAACCGCGCGGCCGTATCGGATATTCTGGAAAACGTGGCACAGGCAACGGGCCAGTTGGACAAGACACTTTCAGACTTTGAATCACTTTCCTCGGACCTTGGTGGCGCCGCCAAAGAAATTTCGGCATTCTCGAAACGTCTGGATGAACTCGCCGATACTGCGGAAACCACTCTGACGACGGGAACGGATACGCTCAACAGCGTGAAAACCGCGTCTGAATCGGCAACTGAGACCCTGCAAAGCGCGAAAAACACCATCGAGTCCGCTGACCGGGTCATTCAACAGGACCTCAAACCGTTTCTTGACCGGGCGTCGACCCTGGCTGAAAATCTGACCGGTCTTTCTAACGAAGGCTCTGTGGCGCTGGCGACGGCGACGGAAACATTCCTCAACGCGAACGAGACACTGGGCTCCGTTACGGGTGCGATGGATACCGCTCAGAAAACTCTGACCTCGGCGGAACGCGCATTTGACTCGGCCAATCGCATAATTGACGAGGATGTCGGTCAGGTGATGGCAGATATCCGAAATGCGGCCAATCAGGTGGCTTCGACCGTTACCAACGTCACCGAGCGTTTGGACGAAATCTCAGACGATATCTTAAGTGCGTCACAATCCGCCTCGGAACTTTTAGGAACCATCGACGGAATCGTGCAGGACAACCGGCGTCAACTGTCCGACTTTTTGCGAGTTGGCTTGCCCCAATTCACGCGCTTCATCGAAGAGTCTCAGCGTTTGGTCGTCAGCTTGGATCGGTTGGTGGACAGGGTCGAACGGGACCCCGCTCGCTTCTTACTGGGGACCCAAGCATCGGAGTTTCGCCAATGATCAGGTCATTTCTTACCGCTCTGGCGATCGTTTCGTTGGCCGGTTGCACCGGGCTGGGCACGCTTCAGCAGGCATCCAAGCCAAACGATCTTTATCTTTTGACACCAAAAAGCACCTTTTCCTCGTCCCTGCCGCGCGTCCAAAGGCAGATCGTTGTCGAAGAGCCTTCGGCGACTGCCGCAGTCAACACGGATCAGATCGCAATTCAGCCCACCCCCTTGCAGGTGCAGTACTTATCTAGGGCCCGATGGGTAGATCGCGCGCCGCTGATCGTTCAAACTTTGTTGGTTGAGAGTTTTGAAAACAGCGGCAAAGTGGCCGCCGTCGGCAGATCAACTGTTGGCCTAAGAGCAGACTATGTTGTTGTTCCCGACCTGCGCGAATTCCAAGGTATAGTCGTAAGCGAGACCGACAATTCCTCGACCGTGCGGGTCGAGGTTCGGATGAACATCAAGATCATCGATGAGTTTGAGGACAAGATCATCGCATCTAGCTCGTTCCAGGAAAACGTCGTTGCCGCCAGTGATCAAACTGAAGACTTGGTCACAGCTTTCGATGTCGCCCTGGGCAAGACCATGCGCGACGCGGTCGAGTGGAGTATCCGTAAGATACACACCCACGCCGCAAACAATCCAAGGTCGTTCTAGACGCGATCGAAAATGGGCGCTGTCCGACAGCGCCCGTCCCAGTTCACCGACCCAATGATTGTGCAAGGCGCATCAGCGTAACGGCTTCGGCTCTGTAGCCAAAAGGGTCTTCGCCGCGCGCAGTATTGGCCAGGCGGATTGCATCATCAAAGGTCCAACCCCCAAGATACGCCCCAGCCCTCAGCAATTGTCCAAAGCCAGCAATTGCGTATGAGAACCGCACATCGTCCGTGATCTCTCCCTGCTCAGAAAGAATGGGCTGTTCGATCAAACGGCTTTGTTGCGCACCGGGTTCCTTGTAGCGCATCTTGAAGAACCCAATTTCTTCTGACCCGTTGGAAACAGCTTGCTCGCCATACCGCAACGGGCCGTTCCGGATCGCGTCAGAGCCCACCGGGGTGACTTCGTAGATTGCGGTCACGCTGTGGCCTGCGCCAATATCACCGGCATCTACCTTGTCATTCGAAAAATCCTCACGCCGCAAAGCGCGGGTTTCATACCCGATCAGGCGGTATTCGGCGATTTGCGCGGGGTTGAATTCAACCTGAATTTTCACGTCATTTGCGATCGGGAATAATGCGCCGGTCAACTGATCAACCAGAACCTTCCGCGCCTCACCCAATGTATCTATGTAAACCGCCTGCCCGTTGCCGTTTTGCGCCAATGCCTGCATCGTTGCATCATCCAGATTTCCTCTGCCAAAACCCAAAACGCTGAGATATGTGCCGCTGTCGCGCTTGCGGGCAATAAAATCCTTCAGTGCTTCGGGATCGGACAAACCGACATTGAAATCGCCATCCGTGGCCAAAAGAACGCGCGTAACCTCGCCCTCTGAACCCATGGTTTCAGCAACTTGGTAAGCCTGCTGTAATCCTGCCTGCCCCGCGGTTGATCCACCTGCCTGAAGCTTGTCCAACGCGTTCAGAATTTTAGATTTCTTTGTTGCGCTGGTCGGCGCAAGAACCTGCCCCGCACTGCCTGCATAAGTGACGATCGAGACCTGGTCTTCGGGCCGCAATTCCGCCAGCAACAGACGGAACGATTGCTTCAGCAAAGGCAGCTTGTTTGGATCCTGCATCGAACCCGATGTGTCGATCAGAAAGACCAAATTCAGAGGGGGACGATCAGCAATTTCGGGCAATGCCCCTTGGATACCGATATGAACCAATTGCGTCGCCTCGTTCCAAGGTGTCGGGCTGACGGTAATGGACGGACGAAATGGGGCGTCCCCTTTGGGCACAGGATAGCTATACGGGAAATAATTCACCATTTCTTCGACCCGAACGGCTTCAGGCGGCGGCAGGTGACCATTCAGAAGCGACGAGCGCACAATCGAATAGGAGGCCGTATCGACGTCGATCGAAAACGTGGAAACAGGATCTTCCAACGTAACCTTAAGTGGATTTGTCTCCCCGTTCGAAAACGCTTCGGTGTTCTGTTCAATCCGGGTACTGAGCGAGCGCTCTGCCGGCACAGCGACGATTGCTGGCGCTTCCATCACCGCACCCCTACCGATCCTGATGGTCGACTGGTCTGCTTGCGACAAAGCAGTTTCCTGTCGTTTGCTTGTCGCGACAGGTTCGGATGCTTCATCTAACAAGACTTCTGGTGATTGCGACGGAGCGACTTCTTCGCGATCCAATTCGGCGACAGGTTGCGGTAGGTGGTCTTCAACCCGAAAACTGGGCTGGACGACAGTGTCCCGCGTCTGGGGCAGGATGACGACCAATGCGACAGCGGCGATGGCCGTTGTCGCCGTTAGAACTCCACGGTGAGACAGGGCATTCAACATCAACTTAGCTCCTTCTGACAGGCGGACCAACGGGCCTCGCTTGACAGTGGGACGTTTCGTGGCGCCCGTTCCTTGGGCTGCCACGAAGTTTTCCTGAGCCAAAGCCACATTTGCGGCCCGCCGATTGGCGTCGGGCGTTGGGGTGGCCGCATCCATCATGGATATCAGCTTGTCCAAATCATCTGTCATCGGCCAGCTCCTCATCTCGCATGGCGCGGAGACGTCTTCGGATTTCAGACATCCGCCAGGACACAGTGCTTTCAGAGACACCCAGCACATCAGCGGCCTGAGCATGGGTCAGTTCGTCTTCCAGCGTTAACGCCAAAGTGTCTTGTAACTCCGTCGGCAACGCCCGCATTGCGCGCTGCAACCAGTCGACGGCCTCTGCGGTCTCGGCTGCCTCGGCCCGTCGCATCTGTTCGACATCCCCCCAGCCATCTGCAGCGCGGCTACGGCTGGCACGCTTTCGCCTCGCGTCTTCAGCAGCGTTTACGACCACTCGATAGAGCCAAGTCGTAAATCGCGCATCCCCGCGAAACCCCGTGATCTTGGCTGGTAGTGTCAGGCAGATGTCCTGCGTCAAATCCTCGGCTTGGTCGGCGCGTCCGGACAGGCGAAACGCCAGCCGGAATATCCGGTCGTAATGGCGCTCTAACAGGGCGGCAAACGCGTTCGCGTCACCGTTGGCGGCGGCCATTGCCAGATCCTCATCCGAAGTACTCATGCGCATCACGAATGGTAAGACGGATCACAAAGGTCAATCCTTGGCGGTTCTTGAAAAAATCAGAACCGGGATGCATGTGCCAAGTCCCAATCAGCCTTGAACTCGGCAGGGATCGACTCCGTCAGCAGCGCCCCCTCCTCCAGAAATGTGTAGAGTTCCCCATACGAATGCTCTCGCTCATCTGCGGTTCGGCGTCGAATGTCCGACGGGCGCAATTCTGACACCGTGCTTTTGCCCATGGCGCCCAACAGCTCACGGAAGCTCTCGAGCGTGGCGTCATGATACCTGTACACGCGTTGGCGTTTCTGAGGAACATTCACCGCACGCCCCCGCACCGGATCCTGCGTTGCCACACCGGACGGGCAGCGATTGGTATTACAGTGCAGGGCCTGAATGCATCCGACTGCAAACATCATTGCACGGGCGGCGTTGCACATGTCTGCTCCGAGAGCGAATTTTTCCACCATATCATACCCGGTGGCCACTTTGCCCGAGCAGATAATCCGTATTTTATCTCGCAATCCGACGCCGCGCAGGCAGTTGTTCACGAAGATCAGCGCTTCGTTCAACGGCATCCCCAACCTGTTGGTAAACTCAACAGGGGCTGCGCCCGTACCCCCCTCGGACCCGTCAATCGTGATAAAATCCGGCAGGATTTCAGTTTCCAGCATCGCCTTGCAAATCGCCATGAATTCTGAAGGGCGACCAATGCATAGCTTGAACCCGATAGGCTTGCCATCCGACATGTCCCGCAGGTGCTGAACAAACTCCAACAGCCCGGTCGGTCCGTCAAAGGCAGAATGAATGGGCGGAGAGATTACGTCCTGATGCAGCGGAACGCCGCGAATATCAGCGATTTCCTGATCTACTTTTGCCGCAGGCAATACGCCGCCGTGCGACGGCTTCGCCCCCTGAGACAGCTTGATCTCAATCGCTTTGACAACGGGATTTCGGGCCTTTTCAGCGAATTTGTCTTTGTCGAAAGCACCCTCATGAGTCCGGCACCCAAAATAGCCAGTACCGATCTGCCAGATGATGTCTCCACCTTCGGCCAAGTGATGCGGCGACAACCCCCCTTCACCCGTGTTATGAGCGAACCCACCGTCCTTGGCACCGCCATTCAGTGCCCGAATTGCATTCGCACTAAGCGCCCCGAAACTCATGGCCGAGACATTCAAGCGGGACGCACTATAAGGTTGTTTGCATTGCGGACCGCCCAATGTAACGCGCTCTTCGCTTTCCGGTACGTCTTTGGGGGCCAGAGAATGATTTGCCCGGTGATAACCGACGGTCATGATGTCATATTGGGTGCCGAAGGCCTGAGTATCGACCTGACCTTTCGCCCGTGAATACACCAGACCCCGGATAATTCGGTTGAAGGGTCGACCGCTTTCATTGGTCTCAACAAAATACTGGCGGATTTCAGGGCTTACAAATTCCAACATGTAACGGAAGTGGCCCAGAACAGGGTAATTGTTCAGGACGTTGTGCTTGGTAGTCAGCATGTCGTAAAGCCCGATCACCGCATAAGGCACCAGTATCACCAGCAACCAATAGGCAGGCGGCCAGAAGTAACCCCAGAGCAGAGTTAACGGCAAGCAAACATAGCTGAGGATGTAATAGAGTCTGCGTACAATCATCTTGCTCTCCGATACCGCCATAGTCTTACCCAATCGTTGAGCAGATCCACGTTTGCTTGCAAGAGTTTACGCCGCACTTCACAAAAAAGGGCTTCATTGTGAAGTCGGGTCTTCTGTTGATCAGGTTGTTTGCTGTCTGTATCTGGAAAGACAGGTAAATTTGGGCGGGATCATTGGCTGTAAAAAAGACGCGACCAGCGTTTCGGACTTGGGCCCTTATGTTTTTGGCCGTATTTGTCGGCGGGGCCGCTGGTTCGCTGTTGCGAGAAAGCCTTTCAACGACGATCCCGGGTGCCCCGGTTTTTACCGCGACCTTCGGGATCAATGTCGCGGCGTGTTTCGTTCTGGGTTGGCTTTATTCGATCCGACATCGCGTTCATGCTCATGTCCTGCATTTTGGCGCCGTCGGGTTCTGCGGCGGGTTGTCCACCTTCTCGTCTTTTGTCCAAGAGCTCGAGCGTCTGGCGGAAACCAGCGTCGCGAACGCAGCAACCGCCGCCGGGCTAGAAGTCGTCATCGGTATCACAGCGGCCATCCTTGGCGAATGGATCGGACGGCACACCCTTGACCAGAGGTCAGGTGAATGAGCGACCTGTTCCTTCACGCGATGTTTGGTCTGGGCGGAGGGTTGGGTGCTGTTTTGCGCCATGCAATCGCATTGATAATCCGGCACGATCTTCCAGTTTCAACGCTGATCGTCAATGTGCTGGGAAGCCTAATTTTGGGTTTGTGGATCGGCTATCTTGGGGGTCCCGCCGATATGGGCGAACACGAAAGGCGATTGGTCTTTGGCTTTTGTGGCGGGTTCACGACGTTTTCCAGTTTCGCCTATCAATCACTGGAACTGAGACGAGAGCGCACGATTGCACTGGCCGCAGGCAACATCTTCCTAAGCATCATACTGTGTTGGTCAGCCCTTTGGCTGGGGCTTGTCATCACCCGCTAATGGGCGTGCACAGCGGCCTGCGCCCCCGGCTTGGGAGCCCTGCAGAACAACAGCAATGGTATCGTCGCCAACGCCAACAAACCCAAATTGTTGAATACGGTCAGATAAGAAATCAACTCGGCCTGCCGAGAAACCTCCTGACCGAGAATTGCCGCGCCCTCTGCGCTGTCCGGCGTCAAACCAAGCGGTTCCAGATAGTTTTGCGCAGCAGTACTGTACGGCGTTACGTTTTGGCCCAGCACCGATGTATTGGTCTGCAATCCGCGAACGACCCATGTTCCAACCAAAGAAATTCCAACCGATGATCCAAGCTGTCGTGTGACATTGAACAGACCCGAAGCCTCGTCTTGGCGCGCTTGCGAAATGCTCTCAAACGCCAGAATAGACATGGGGACAAACACAAGACCCATGCCCAACCCGCTTACCGCGCCTGGCCAGGCCAACTGCCAGAACCCCGCGTCCAGATTAAGCGCACCAAGCATGAAATTCCCAATAGCGGTCAAGAGCATACCAAGCCCGGCCAGAACACGTGGATCGAACCGGGATGACAAAACAGCGCCCGTCAAAACCATTGAAGCGCCCGCCGCAATGCCTCGGGGGATGAACAGATGGCCGGACTCGATAACCGGATAGTCCAACAAGTTCTGTACAAAGGTTGGCAATATGGCAATGCCACCAAACAGCGAGATAGCAAATCCTGCGATTACCAGATTGCAAAGGGCAAAGTTTCGGTCTGCAAAAAGGCGAAGGTCGACAACCGGCGTTTTCGAGGACAGGCCGTGAACAAGGAACCCAAGCGCGCCCAGAACCGAAGCAATCAGTGCAATCTGAATGACGCGCGAGGACAGCCAGTCCTTGGTTTCCCCTTGATCCAGAACAAATTGCAAGCCACCGATCCCAATCGCCAACAACGCAAGACCTTTCCAATCGATCCGCACATCTTCGGTTTCGTCGTCAGGCAATTCTCCGGCCAATAGCAACAACGCCATCGCCGCAACCGGCAGATTTACGAAAAACACCATTCGCCACGAGAAATACTCGGTCAATATCGCGCCAATCGTTGGACCAAGTACCGGTGCAACGACAACCCCAAGCCCAAAGACGGCCATGGCCTGTCCTCGTTTCTCGCGCGGGAAGGCATCGAACAAGATGGACTGCGACAAGGGAATTAGGAAAGCCCCGAACATGCCTTGTGCCAACCGGAAGGCCACAATCGTTTCCAAGCTCCAGGACAGCCCACACATGACCGACATGGAGGCAAAACCGATCACAGCCGACAGTATCAATCGCCGCCGTCCTACCCTGCGGGCTACGAACCCAGTCAGGGGCATGACAATAACGGCCGAGACAATATAGCTGGTCAGAATCCACGTTGCCTGATCGGTGGTTGCGCCGAAAGCTGCTTGAATATGAGGCAGCGCGACATTGACGATCGTGCTGTCCAACACCTCGAGAATGGCGCTCAGCACCACGGCGACGACGATCACCCGATTGACGTGGCCTGCGGTCGAAGGTGTCATTCCTCGACCTGATCCGAAGTCGTATCTACCGTGACCTTTGTGCTGCCTCCTGCGCGCAAGGGGGCCTCTGTTGGATCAAGTTTGACCCGCACTGGAAAGCGGCGCGTGACCTTGACCCAGTTACCAGTGGCATTCTCGGAAGGCAGTAATGAAAACGTATCTCCAGATCCGCGGCCAATGGATTCAACTGTCCCGCTAAGTGTCACCCCCGGGAGCATGTCGATTTGAATTGTTACAGGCTGTCCGGACTTGATACGTGACAGAGACGTTTCCTTGAAATTTGCGTCCACCCACCATTCTGAGGATTCAACAATCGAAAACTGAGGCGCGTTTGCGGGCACGGCGGAGCCGGGGCGCAATGTCAGGTTCGCGATCCATCCATCCGCAGTTGCAAAAACTTTGGTCCAGGCAAGATTGGCCTCGTCAATCTCCAACTGTGCCCGAGCGGACAGAACATCGTCCTGTTTGGCCTGCAAACCGCTTTGCAATGCCAACAGACTTGATTGACTGGTTGTCAGCCGGGCAGAGACTTGCGCGAAATCCGATGTCGCCTGATCCAAGGACGCCTGCGCCAGATCGCCGGTCGCAAAAAGGGCCTTGGAACGTTCAAGATTTTTCTTGGATGTTTCCAAGGCCGACTGTGCAGACGCAACCAAAGCTTCGGCTGCAACGATCTGAGTGGCGTAGGATTCCGCCTGTTGTTCGGCGCTGCCAAGATTTGCCCTGGATTGATCCACCGACGCGCTGAACTGGGTGTCGTCAATTGTAAACAGCAAGTCGCCGACCTTGACTGCTTGATTTTCTACGACCGCAACCTCGTCCACCCGCCCCGTGACCTGAGCGGCCACATTCACGATATTGGCCCCCACATAGGCATCCTTGGTTGACGGGTACCGTTCTTGATGGCGCCAGAACAGTAGCAGGCCAACGCCCACTGCAATCAGCATTGCCACCGCCGCGACGGCTTTAAAGGATTTCATTTTGACGGTCTCCGTTTTTGATCGCGGTTTGGTCACATTGGAATGGTATGCATACGGACCGCCAGGTTGCCCATGATCCAGACTGTTCCAACGATGATGATCAGAAGGACCAGCGTTGAAAACAGCACCAGGTCAAGGTCTTCGCGGCTACTGCGCCGACGGTCGATATGAAGAAAATAAACCAGTTGAACGACAAGTTGCGCCAGCCCAAGAAGGCCGATTGCCAGATAGACCCCTTTTGTTTCGATCCCAAAAACATAGGCGATAGAAAAGACGGCTATCGTCAGAAAAAGGGAACCGCCGTAACCAATGACGTAACGCCGCCGCTCGCGCCTGTGCATTTCGCTGCGTCTATCCATAGGTCAGACCTCCGAAATAAACGATCGTAATGATCCCGATCCAGATCAGATCAAGGAAATGCCAAAACAGCGCCAGCCGAACTACGCGCGACATCAGCAAATCTGTCAGTCCCATCAGTCGCAATTGGATGCCCAAAACAATCAGCCACAGACACCCGGCGGCGACGTGCAGACCGTGCAGCGGTACAAGACCATAAAACGCGGACAGAAACCCGCTGCGCTGCGGGATGCCGCCTTTTTCCGCCATGGCGACAAAGTCCCGGATTTCCAGCACCAGAAAGCCGAGCCCCAGAGCCAAGGTCACGCCAAACCACAGCACGATACGCGAACGCGGCAGGTTGTATTTCAGGGCCAACATCGCCAGCCCGACCGTCAGGCTGCTTGTCAGAAGGATCAGGGTTTGCGCAAAGATGCTTCTTAGATCAAACAGCTCATGCGGTCCCGGCCCGCCTGCCTGAGCGTCGATCATGGTGATATATATGGCGAACATCAGCCCGAAATAGACTAGATCGCTCATCAGGAAGACCCAAAAGCCGAAGGTGACAACTTCGCTGGCCTTGTCAGCACCCGGATGCCGACGACCAAGGTTCAGGCCGGGATAACTGTGTGTCGGTGCGCGCTTCATGTGGCGACCTCCAGGTCCGGACCAGCACGCCCCCGATTTTCCGAAGAGATTTCAAAGTCACGATTGATGGGGGCAGAGGCGTGGACAAGATCCAGCCAGGCCTCATGCTCCTGTTGAACCTGCGCGGCTGGAATAACCATTTCGATGTCCGTTTTGAACGTCCACGCAACGAAAGACAACAACATCAGAATGGTGACCAACGCCGCCAACCACCAGATCCACCAAACCAAGGCAAACATCCAAACGCCGCTGAGAACGCAGAGTATGAATCCGATCCGCGTATTACGTGGAAGGGTGATGTCCTCATAGGCTTCGGGAGCCGGGTAAGCCTCGCCCCTTTCCTTTGCGGCGGCAAAGTCATCGCGGTCGGTGACATGCGGAATAATGGCAAAGTTGTAAGGCGGAGGGGGTGCGGGAATTGACCATTCCAGCGTGCTGGCATCCCACGGGTCGCCAACTGGGACGCGGGTTTTCTCGCGGTCCCGAATGCTGACCCACAATTGAACCACCACAGCAAGCAGGGCGGACAAAATAACCAGAGACCCCAAAACGGCCACGATCATATATGGGTGAAAACTCGGGTCTTCCCAACTGAAAGACCGGCGCGGCATTCCCATCAGGCCGACAAAGTACAGGGGCAGGAATGTCAGCATGAAGCCAACTGTCCACAGGACAACCGTGATACGACCCCAGGTTTCGTTCAGGCGGAACCCGAAGGCTTTGGGGAACCAGTAATTGTACCCTGCCAGCAGGCCAAACAGAACCCCGGGCAGCAGGACGTTGTGGAAATGGGCAACCAGAAACAGGGTGTTGTGAACCTGATAATCCACGGTCGGGTTTGCAAGGATCACGCCTGAAAGCCCCCCGATGACAAAGAGCATAAGGAACGCCAAACCATAGAGCATCGGCACCGAAAACCGAATACGGCCCCGGAACAGGGTCGCCATCCAGTCATACACTTTTACCCCGGTGGGGATAGCGATCAGCATGGTCGCAATACCAAAGACCGCATTGATCAGCGCACTTTGACCCATTGTGAAAAAGTGGTGTAGCCAGACGGTGAAGGACAGCACCGCAATGGACATCGTCGCGATGACCAAGGAATTGTAGCCGTAAAGCCGCTTGGCCGAGAATGTCGCGAATACCTCGGAATAAATTCCGTATGCGGGAAGAACCAGCAAATAAACCTCGGGGTGCCCGAACAGCCAGAACAGGTTGGCATAGTTCATCATGTTGCCGCCAAGGTCATTGGTGAAGAAATGAAAATCCAGATACCGGTCGGCGGCCAGCATCAAGGCCGCGACACCCAGCGGCGGCATCGCAAAAACGATCAGGATCGAGCTGCAGATAATCGTCCAGCAATACATCGGCAAACGCATGAATTTCATGCCCGGCGCACGCAGTTTGTAAATCGTCACCGCGAAATTGATCCCGGTCAGCGTCGTCCCGATCCCGGAAACAACGATTGCCCAAATCCAGTAGTCCGGCCCAACTCCGGGATTGAAAGCGGCACCCGTATAGGGCGGGTAAGCCGTCCAGCCCCCGGTCGAGAATTCACCGACAAGCAAAGAAACCATCAGCATCATCCCGGCCGAGACCGTCAGGCCAAGACTGATCTGGTTCATTACAGGAAATGCGACGTCACGCGCACCAATCATCAGGGGAACCAGAAAGTTCGCCAATCCAAAGACAAAGGGCACCGCCACGAAAAAGATCATGATGGTGCCATGCGTGCTGAACAATTCGGCAAAGTGTTCGGCTTCAAGAAACCCGTCGCCGGGACCCGCTGCTTGTTGCGCGCGCATGACCACGCCTTCAAGGACCCCGCGCGCCAGCATCACGATCGCGAAGACAATATACATGATGCCGATTTTCTTGTGGTCTGCGCTTGTCAGCCAATCGCGCCAAAGCGGTCCCCAAAGGCGGAACCATGTCAGGGCGCCGACAACAACCAGAATACCGACGATCACAACACCCGCAGCGGCATTGGCGACGATTTCGTTCGCGTTCGGAGTCTGAATAAGGCCCGCCAGAGGGAACGACTCCCAGCTTAGCCGGCCAAAGAAACCCGTATCCGCAGAACTCATTGCTGCGCCTCCTGCCCGTATTCTGCCGTTCCCGGCTGTTGATCTGCGGGCAACGGTTCTTCGTGGTGGTATCGGTGCAGGATTGTCTGAAACAAATCCGCGCCTTCTGTGGTGAAATACAGCGCATTATCCGGCATATCAGATGTACCCAAAGCGGCCTGCACCTCATCCCGGTCCGTGCGCATGGCCAATGTTCGGTATGTGTCTGCGTTCAGGGGAATCCCGTTGGCCCGAACGGTGTCCACCCAATCGGAGAATGCGTCTGGCTGCATGGCCAGGGTCTGAAACTTCTGCTTGGTGAAGCCCCGGCCATTATATTGTGTATTTTCACCCTGCATGGTCGCCGGGGCGTCAGCCACAACATGCAGTTTGGTTGTCATTCCCGGCATGGCATAGATCTGGCCTGCCAGAGCGGGAATCATGAAAGATTGCATCACGGTGTCCGTGGTCAACGTCATCGCAATCTGCTGTTTGACGGGTATCCCCATCTCGCCGACGCTGGCGATGCCTAGGTCCGGGTAGATAAACAGCCATTTCCAATCCAATCCCACGACCTGCACATTTAAGGCAGGTGTTTCACCAAAGGGCGCGGTGTACGGATCCAAGCGATGGGTGGCTTTCCAAAGATAGAAGGACAATAAGGCCACGATCAGAACCGGAATACCCCACATGACGAATTCAAGAGGGGACGAGAAGTCCCAGTTTGGCCGATACGCGGCGGCACCTTCTTTGCGTCGCCGGTAACGCACGGCAATCAAGGGTACCAGAACCAGAACAGGCAAAACCGCCAGCATGATCAGGACCGTCGCGCGCAGCAGGTGAAGCCTCTGAACCTCGGCGATTGGGCCACGTGGATTCAGGAAACTGTCACTCGCCCAGGCTGCGTGCGAGCAAAGAGCGAAAACTGTGATCGCAATCCCAAGTGTCTGCCACACGTTTGTGAACCTGATAGTGGCCACTCCTGTCTGTCCTTTCCTGCCTTTGTTTACAGGCAACTATCGGCAGACTTCCGAGTTTTCTCAAGGTTTTTCGTAACCGGGGATTGTCCTGCACCCGGTATGATCAACCGCGGAATTACGCGCAGACAATTGCCGTCAGACGTCAGTGTTGACTTGCCGCAATCCTCGGGCGACACCTTATGCACATGCGTTGGCTTATCGTGATATTTGGCCTCTGGTGTCTTCCTACAAACGCAACCGCACTGGACCGCGGAGCGGTCGAGCAGCAATTCCAGACGTGGTTATGGGAAACCGTTTGGCCGCAAGCCAAAGCCAAAGGTGTTTCCCGACGCACAATGGAGCGCGCCTTTAACGGCGTCACTCTTAATTGGAAACTGCCGGATCTGGTCCCTCCGGGTGGGACACAAAAAGTACCTAAACAGCAGAAACAGGCCGAATTCGGCTCACCTGCACGGTATTTCAAGGCCAACACGGTGCAGGGCGCAACATCCGTTGGCCGAAAGATGGCACAGCGCCACTCGACAACCCTCGCCCAGATTGAGGTCAGAACCGGCGTTCCATCACACATCATTCTGGCCATCTGGGGGCGGGAAAGCGGATATGGTCAGGTCCCGATCCGGCACAATGTCTTTGAAGTGCTAGGAACAAAGGGGTTCATGAGTACCAGGTCAGAATACTTCGCGGGCGAGCTCATCTCGGCATTGCAAATCGCCGAAGTAGGGCATGCGCCGCCGGGTGAAATGAAAAGCAGTTGGGCCGGTGCGCTGGGGCAACCACAGTTCATGCCGTCAAGCTTTTTGACCTTTGCGGCGGACGGCAATGGCGACGGACGATCCGATATTTGGACATCGCCCGAGGATACGATGGCATCTATTGCGAACTATCTGGCGCAACATGGCTGGGTGTCCGGTCGCGACTGGGGATTCGAGGTTTCTGTGCCAAAGTCCATATCCTGCGCCCTTGAAGGGCCGGATCAGGGACGCCCAATACAGGACTGGGCAGAGATGGGGGTTTCCAGAGTTTCGGGCAAACCTTTCCCGCAACATGAGCTTTCTGACGAAGGATTCCTGATGATGCCCGCAGGACGAAGTGGCCCGGCCTTTCTGGTGACGCCGAATTTCTATGTTCTGAAGGAATACAACAAAAGCGATCTTTATGCCCTTTTCGTCGGCCATGTCGGGGACCGGATTGAATACGGTGTCGGCAACTTCCATGGTCAGTGGGGCAAAGTGGGTGATCTCTATCGTTCGGACATCGCAGCTATGCAGCGCGCCCTTGAACATAAGGGGCATGACGTTGGCGGTGCGGACGGCCTTGCGGGATTCAAAACCCGTCGTTCGATCGGGCGCTGGCAGGAAGCGACCGGTCAGGTGCCCACCTGTTTCCCTGCTGCACATATGAAAACAACCCTAAGCCGTTAGCGATTCGCGATTTGAGAGGCTGTTTGCTAAAAGGCTTACGCTGCGTCAAGCGTCACCCTGCGCTGCCACCGTTCACGAAAATGTTAAGAACGCATCTAGTTTCATCATAATATTTCCGGCGCCACGCCGTTTCCTTCACAATTCGCATACAACTGCCTAATTTGCGGGCAGAGGCTTTAACCTTTTTTTAAATAATGCCAACGTCGGCTTCAGTGAAAGGCGACTTTTGCAACCACGTTCCCGACTGAAAACCGAAAGACTGCGGCGCAGCCCATTTTGCGAACCAATTCAGCAATTTTCGGACTTGTACCACATGCTTTCGCAGTCGGACAAACAAGGCGGCTCTCTGCCATCTTGTTGGGATGGCCAACAATGCCGCCAAAAAACGGGAGTAAAAATATGAACAAACATATTCGGACAACGCTGGCGGGGCTGCTGACCTCGACCATGATCACCGGCGCGGCACTGGCCGCCGGAACGCACCCTGAAACCGGCGAAGCATTGGCGGATGATCAGACATTCACCTATCGTATTCTGGACGAACACAGCTCGGTCGACCCGCAGGTCGTCGAGGACGTATCGGGTGCCGAGATTGTGCGCGACCTGTTTGAAGGGCTGATGAACCAGGACGAAGACGGTAATCTGGTTCCTGGCGTCGCCACCGAATTCACCACCAACGATACCAAAGACGTCTATACGTTTACCCTTCGCGATGACGCCAAGTGGTCCAACGGCGACCCGGTAACCGCTGGCGACTTTGTCTTCGCATGGAAACGCGCCGTCGATCCAGCGCTGTCGTCGCCCTACGCCTGGTTCATGGAACTGATGTCGATTGAAAACGCGGCTGAAATCATTGCAGGCGATAAACCTGTGGATGAGCTGGGCGTCACCGCCATTGACGACCACACGCTTGAGGTCAAACTGAGCGCCCCTCTGCCTTATTTCGCGCAGATGACCACGCATTCCACGACCTTCCCTGCCCCGCAGAAAGTCATCGAAGAGTTTGGCGACGCGTGGACCAAGCCTGAAAACATCGTCTCGAACGGGGCTTATGTTCTGACCGAACACCTGCCGCAAGAACGCTCGGTTCGTGAGCGTAACGAGATGTACTGGGACAACGACAACACCATCGTCGACAAGGTTGTCGCATTGGTCATCAACGACGAAAACGTCGCCCTGACCCGTTATCTGGCTGGTGAACTGGACCGCACCGAGGTTCCCGCAGGTCAGTTCCCACGCCTGCAGAAAGAGCACCCGGAAGAGGCCATCAGCTTCCCGCGCCTGTGCAACTATTACTACACGTTCAACCTATCCGACGGCGGCCCCGAAGCGTTCAAAGACCCGAATGTCCGCCAAGCGCTGTCGCTGGCGGTAGATCGCAAGATCATCACGGAAAACATCATGGCAGGTGGCCAGCCGCAGGCTTACACCTTTGCCCCTGAGGCGACCGCCGGGTTCACGGTTCCCGAAGTAGAAATGGCCTCGATGTCTCAGCAGGAACGCGACGAATTGGCCAAGGAATTGCTGGCTGCCGCAGGTTACGGTCCTGACAATCCACTGAGCTTTGAGATGGTCTACAACACCTCGGAAGCTCATAAGAAGGTCGCGGTGGCGCTGAGCCAGATGTGGAAGCAGAAGCTGGGTGTAAACGCCGAACTCGCCAACATGGAATGGAAGATCTTCCTGGAAGAGCGCGGCAACCAGAACTTCGATCTGGCCCGTGGCGCTTGGTGTGGCGACTATAACGAAGCCTCAACCTTCCTGGACCTGCTGCAATCGGACTCTGGCTACAACGACGGCAAGTATAACAATGCCAAAGTTGACGAGCTTTTGGCCCAAGCCAAAACGTCGGACGATGCCGCGCCTCTGTATACCGAGGTCGAGCGGATCATCGCACAAGAGACCCCTGTAATCCCGATCTATCACTATGCTGGCGTCTACATGATGGACAGCGACGTCGGGAACTGGCCGGTCAATAACGTAGAGCAGAACTGGTACTCCAAGAACCTCTACAAAATCGCTGAATAATCATCTGTTGATCACGCTTTGCCCCGGAGAGTTCTTTGGGGCAAAGCCAATAATTGGGGGCATGAAATGCTTGCCTATATCGTCCGGCGGTTGCTGATCGCCGTCCCAACGATCCTATTGCTGATCGTTGCAAGTTTCTTTTTGATGCACTTCGCACCCGGTGGACCCTTCACGTCAGAGCGGCCACTGCCGCCGGCGGTTCTGGCCAATATCGAGGCGCGGTACGGGCTGGACCAGCCATTGTGGAAACAGCTTTGGGACTATCTGTACAACATCGTCGTACATTTCGATTTCGGCCCGTCCTTCAAGTTCAAGGACCGCGACGTGAATGACATCATCGCTCAGGGCTTTCCGATTTCGTTGACCTATGGCTCGCTGTCTTTCCTTGTCGCGACGTCCGTGGGTGTCAGCCTTGGGATCGCTGCTGCGATCAAACACAACAGTTGGATCGACTATTTCGCAGTTGGTCTGGGGATAGCGGCACAGGCGCTGCCGAACTTCATCATGGGGCCGATCCTGATACTGACATTCACCCTTTGGCTGGGTTGGTTGCCCGGGGGCGGATGGAACGGCGGGCAATGGCCTTACCTGATCATGCCGGTGATCGCTCTGGCGACCTCTTACATGGGGTCGATCGCCCGGATCACCCGGTCTTCGATGCTGGAAGTTCTGAACTCGAACTTTATCCGCACCGCGCGCGCCAAGGGCTTGCCGACAAGAACCGTCATTTGGCGGCACGCTCTGAAACCCACGCTTCTACCGGTCGTATCCTATCTTGGGCCAGTTTTTGTTTACGTTCTGACCGGTTCGGTCTTTGTCGACATCTACTTTTCAACCGGTGGGTTGGGACAAGCCTATGTGGGGTCCGCCCTATCACGAGACTATGCCGTGCTTCTGGGCGTCACGATCCTGTATGGCGTTCTGACCGTGCTGGTGAACCTGCTGACCGACCTGGCCTATGCCTGGTTCGATCCGAAAATTCGTTACTGAGGGGCCGGCAATGCTTGGAAAATCACAAAAAGCCGCGCATCTGGCCGAGGATATCACCGACTATACGGTCATTCAGGGCCGCTCGCTCTGGCAGGACGCGCGTATGCGGTTTGTCCGGAACAAGGCTGCAATGGCCAGTCTGTTCATTCTGGGTCTGATCGTTCTGTTCACTCTTATCGGGCCTTATTTTGCTGTGTGGAACAACGAAGAAATCGACTGGAATGTCATGGGTGACGTCCGGGGCATGGGGATGCCTTCGGTCGAGACCGGGCATTTCTTTGGCGTCGATGATCTGGGGCGCGACCTGTACAGCCGTGTCATTCAGGCGACCACCACATCGCTTTTGGTGGGGCTGATCGGGGCCGCGACCGCGCTGATCGTAGGAACCTGCTATGGGATTGCGGCTGGGTATATCGGTGGCCGCACCGACGGCATCATGATGCGCTTCGTTGACATCTTGCTGGCGATCCCGGCCACGCTTGTCATCATCCTGCTTCTGGTTGTGGCGGGCCGGTCGTTCTTTATGCTGTTCATCGCCCTAGGCGCGGTGGGGTGGTTGACAATGGCGCGGATCGTTCGCGGGCAGACACTAACCCTGAAAAACCGCGAATTCATTGAGGCCGCACGCGCCGCTGGCGTTAGTGAGTTCACCATCATGTATCGCCACATCCTGCCGAACCTGTTGGGTGTTGTGATTGTCTACGCCTCGTTGCTGGTGCCCGAGATGATCCTGACCGAAAGCTTTATCTCGTTCCTGGGTTTGGGAATTTCGGAACCCTATACCTCACTCGGCCGTCTGATCGCCGAGGGTGCTGGTACTATGGGCTATGGAACCCTCTGGCAATTGATGTTCCCCCTGACATTCTACGTCGCCATCATCATCACGATGTTCTTCATCGGCGATGGCCTGCGTGACGCCTTGGACCCGAAGGATCGCTGATATGAGTCTGTTTTCTGTAAAGGACCTGAGCGTGCAATTCGATACACCGGATGGTGTTGTCGAAGCCGTCAAGGGCATCAGCTTTGACATCAATCCAGGCGAGTGTTTGGGCATCGTTGGCGAAAGCGGATCGGGTAAAAGCCAGACGTTTATGGCTGCGATGGGGCTGCTGCCTCCGGCCGGGCGCGCCAGCGGGTCGGCTTTGCTGAATGGCAAGGAAATCCTGAACCTGCCCGTGAACAAGCTGAACCAGATTCGGGGCGACGACGTTGGCATGATCTTTCAGGATCCGCTGACCGCATTGACTCCGCATTTGCGGATCGGCCAGCAAATGCGCGAAGTGCTACAGGTTCACGAAGGCTTGCAAGGAAACGCAGCCCGTGCCCGGTGTCTTGAATGGCTGGATCGTGTTCGCATCCCCGAGGCAAAGCGACGTCTGGACCAATACCCGCATGAACTGTCGGGCGGCATGCGTCAGCGTGTCATGATCGCAATGTCGATGCTGTGTAGTCCCAAACTGCTGATCGCGGATGAACCGACAACGGCACTGGATGTAACGGTTCAGGCGGACATTTTGGACCTGATGGTCCGCCTGCAGAAGGACGAAGGCACGGCCATCGCCCTGATCACGCATGATATGGGTGTTGTTGCGCGTATGTGCGACCGTATTCAGGTGATGCGTCTGGGACAGTTTGTCGAAGCTGGCGACACGCGTGAAATCTTTCGCGCACCGCAGCACGAATACACACGTACCCTGCTGGAAGCGATGCCGCGCATTGATGCTGGGGACGCACCCAAGGCGCTTGGTAAAACCGAAGAACCTTTGCTTAAGGTCGATGACGTCAAGGTGCACTTCCCAATCCATGTCTCTGGCGGCCTGTTCGGACGCAAGGTACCTTTGAAAGCCGTTGATGGTGTGACCTTCGACATCCGCAAGGGCGAAACCTTGGGAGTCGTAGGTGAGTCGGGCTGCGGCAAGTCGACATTGGCGCGCGCCGTACTACAGCTTATAGAACCCAGCGGCGGTAATGTCAGTTGGCTGGGTCATCCCATCGTTGGACTAAAGCGGGCGGAACTGAACAAATACCGCAAGGATTTGCAGATCGTGTTCCAAGACCCGCTGGCCAGTCTGGATCCCAGAATGACAATCTCAGCTTCGATCGCTGAACCACTTAAGACCTATCGCCCCGACCTGACAGAGCGGGAGCGTAAGAAGATGGTTGCCGAGATGATGGAGAGGGTTGGCCTGAAAGCAAACATGATCAACCGCTATCCGCATGAACTATCCGGCGGCCAAAACCAAAGGGTCGGTATCGCGCGGGCGATGATCAACAAGCCCAAGCTGATCATTTGTGATGAGGCCGTATCCGCGCTGGACGTTTCGATTCAGGCCCAGATTGTCGAATTGTTGCGCGAACTCCAGCAGGAGTTTGGCCTGTCGATGATCTTCATCAGCCACGACTTGTCCGTGGTTCGTGCCGTATCAAACCGGATCATGGTTCTGTATCTCGGCCGGATCGTCGAATTGGGTGATGGTGAGGCCATTTGTTCCGAACCTATTCACCCGTACACCAAGTCCTTGATCTCGGCGGTGCCAATCCCGGACCCGGATGTCGAGCGTAGCCGCCAGAGGCTTAAACTGCCGGGTGAACTTCCTTCACCAATGGATCCGAAAGCGGCGTTGAGGTTCCTGCCCAGCCGTTTGTCTGCAGGGCAGACAGACTATGTGCCTCAATTAAACGAGGTGAAGCCCGATCATTTCGTGGCCGAACACGATCCACTTGAGGCAATCATGGCCAACGCGTAAGCAAAGACGCCCGACACCTGTCTACAGGCTTCGGGCGTTTTTCAATTCCGCCTAGGGATTGAACAAATCAATCAGATAGTAGGCAAACAATATTCCACTATTTGATATTATTGTTTCCTTTTTGGCATAAATACTCAGCTTTCCCGCTGCATGTTGCCGCAGTTCATTTTGACTCCCAATCTTCGTGATGGCACCATTTCCCATGACGCAGCATCCTGCATCAAACGGCGTTGATCATTCTGCGCGCACAGCCTAAGACGAAGCCACGAGAGCAAAGCGATTTTCGGGCAAATTTTTTTTAACTTGAGAGGTAACATGGCACGCAAGGTCACCAAGGCGATTTTTCCAGTTGCGGGTCTGGGTACACGCTTTTTGCCAGCAACTAAATCCGTCCCCAAAGAGATCATGACGCTGGTCGACCGGCCACTGGTTCAATATGCGATCGACGAGGCGCGTGCGGCCGGTATCACCGAGTTTATTTTCGTAACTTCGCGGGGAAAATCCGCGCTAGAAGACTATTTCGACCACAACCACATCCTTGAGCAAGAACTAAAGGCCAAAGGCAAGACAGACCTTCTTGAAACACTCAATGCCACCAACATGGAAAGCGGAGCGATTGCCTATATCCGCCAGCACAAGGCGCTGGGTCTTGGGCACGCCGTGTGGTGCGCGCGCCGCCTGATCGGGGACGAGCCTTTTGCCGTTATGCTGCCAGACGACGTGATCGCCGCCGACAAGCCCTGTTTGCAGCAGATGGTCGAAGCCTACCAAGAAACCGGCGGCAATATGGTTGCGGCCATGGAAGTTCCGCATGAAAAAACCCAATCTTATGGTGTGCTGGATGTTGGTGAGAATATCGGATCCGTCGTGCGCACCCGGGGCATGGTGGAAAAACCCAAACCAGAGGACGCGCCGTCCAACCTGGCCGTGATCGGGCGCTATATCCTGGGACCATCGGTTCTGTATAACCTGAACCAGAAGAAAAAAGGCAGCGGTGGCGAAATCCAGCTTACCGATGCGATCGCCGAAGATATCGGAAACGGTGTTCCGGTTTTTGGCTACAAGTTCGAAGGTCAGCGTTTTGACTGCGGCTCAAAGTCCGGCTTCCTGCAGGCAACGGTCGCATATGCACTGTCTCGCGAAGATCTGCGTGACGACCTGCGTGAATACATTCACGAAGTGATCTCTTCGGACAAGGCGGCTCAGTAACGGCCGCCTAACGTACACGGTTACCTATGTCCAAGCGCCGGGCTGGTGGCAGAAACTGAAACCTGCCCCGTGCCGACCGGGTCCAATCCCCAAGAATTAACGATTCTTTTCTGATGCGTTCGTGCAAGTCGGGAAGGATTCACATCTCTGCACTCACTGTGGCCCGCATTGCGTATGTCATTTCGACAGCCACAGGAGGACCCCGTGTCACAAAACTCACCCCGACTGGACTTGCCATTTATTCAACAGTCGCAAGCGCAGAAACACGTCACGCATAATGAAGCACTCAGGAAACTGGACGTCATCGTACAGTTGAGCGTCGCCTCGGCAGGCGCAATCAATCCTCCGCCCGCACCGGATCAGCGAGAAGTTCACGCTCTGGGGGCGGCGCCTACGGGTGACTGGGCAGGGCAAGCTGGCAAACTGGCCGCGTGGCTGGACAATGCGTGGCATTTCGTAAGCCCCGTATCAGGATGGCGCGCATGGGATGAAAGCCAATCCCGGCTGATCGTCTGGGACGGGTCAGATTGGGTGGATGCCCCTATTGCAACCCAAAACCTGAAAGGGATTGGTATTTCCGCGACATATGACGAGACAAACCGGCTGCCGTTCGGTCTGCCGCGTCGTTGCTCAGCCATGATGGGCTAGGTCATCAGTTGAAGATCAACAAGGCCAACGCGGCCGAAACTGCATCTTTGCTGTTTCAATCGAATTGGACAGGGCACGCAGAAATGGGGCTGTCCGGCAGCACAGGATTTTCCATCAAGGTCTCACCAGACGGAAGCAACTGGACCGACGCACTCAGCTTTGACCCGGCCTCTGCCATTGCAAGCGGTGCAGCCGTTCAAAACAGTTCAGATGATAC
The DNA here is from genome assembly GCF_013031165.1 of Ruegeria sp. HKCCD7251. Taxonomy (NCBI): domain Bacteria; kingdom Pseudomonadati; phylum Pseudomonadota; class Alphaproteobacteria; order Rhodobacterales; family Roseobacteraceae; genus Ruegeria; species Ruegeria sp. HKCCD7251. The sequence continues at coordinate 149,870 of NZ_WPZC01000008.1, forward strand.
AACGCCGGGTCGCCTGATGCGCGCAGACTTCGGCTACGGCCCCGGCAACCTGTTGGGCACAGTATCTTCAAATGGCGACGTACCGACCGGAGCGGTCATTGAACGCGGAACAACACCTGACGGGGACTATTTTCGGTTTGCAGACGGCACGCAAATCTGCACCGCGACACTGAACCCGACTTCCTGCACAGCGTCAGACGGTTCTCTGTTTGCCAACGGGACCGACGTCTGGTCGTTTCCGATTGCATTTGCAGCGGGCTCCACTCCAGTTATCAGCGGTAGTGGCAGCACCACCACCCTGTAGGTGCGCTCATAACGCTGCGCTCCTGCTATTGATTTCGTTCATCAATTTCAAGTGTGCTTGCCCATAACTTTGCGCCGTATTTGCGCACAATTTTGCACGATTTGCCCAAAAGTTTGCACGCCCCCATTTCGGTGTCGAATTACATCCTTCCGAAAGTCTTTTTGAGTTCTGCGACTTGTGCTGCATCCAACATCCGGGTTGGCATGTCCCGCAATGCCACGAGCAGCTTGGCTGTTTCTTCTAACTCTTCTGCTGCACAGACCGCCGAGAAGAGGTCCTTTCCCGATACGACTGGTCCGTGATTGGCCAACAGAACAGCACTAAATTTGCCGCCCAGTTTACGGATCAGATCACCTGATTTCGGATCACCCGGCTTGACGTATGGAACCAGTTTGACCCTGCCGACGCGCATCACCACGTATGGCGTAAGCGGTGGAATACAGTCGTCTGGATCGGTGTCTTCCAGACACGACAGTGCGGTGGCCCAGGTCGAATGCAGATGAACCACGGCGCCCGCTTCTGGTCTTGTCTCATAGAAAGCTTGATGCAGAAAGACTTCCTTGGTCGGCTTGTCTCCCGAGACGTGGTTGCCATCCAAATCAATCTTGGCGATGCGCTCGGGGTCGATATCGCCCAAGGTGGAATTTGTTGGCGTCATGAGGATCCCGTCATGTAAACGCGCGGAGACATTGCCCGCAGTGCCAACGGAAAAGCCACGTGCAAACAGTGAGGCACACAGCTCCGACATTTGCTGTCGTAATGCCTTTTCTTCAGGACTCATTTGCCGGCCTCCATCATTCTGAGAGCCTTCGCGAAAAAGTCCGGAGCGCCAAAGTTTCCAGATTTTAGAGCCAGCGCAATGGGTTCAGTTTTTCCGACGCTCAGGACAGGTACGCCCGGGTCGATCTCTGGACCAATTGACATGGCCAGAGACCCCAGTGCCTCAGAGACAGCCTTGGCGACAGCTCCCGACGTCTCTCCTCCCGCCACCACCAATCGCTTGTAGCTCTTCTGAACAAGTTCTCGTGCTGTATCCGCAAAGAGATTGTCCAGCTTTTCCGCCACAGCGTCCTGACCGAATTTGTTTTGGATCGCGCGCACATCATCCGGGCTTCCTGATGAATACGCGAGCGGCGCCTGACCCGGATGCGTTTCAAAGAAATCCAGAAGCGTTTGCGTGGTTACATCCCCGGACATGACACCTGGAACATCAATGACGAACGTCGGATTGGATTCCGCATGAACATCGATCTGCCCGCGTGTCGCACCTGAACAAGACCCTGCAAGGATAGCGGCGGGCCCTGCGATACCAGTGAACGCAATGCCAACACTTTTGGATGAAGCCTCTCTCAGGAAGTTTCTTGGTAGACCCAGCGCTATACCCGATCCCCCAGTAATGAGCTTGGCATCCTTTAGAGCTTCGCCCCAGGCCAACAAATCTTCATCCGAAATCGCATCACCGATCACAAAGCGCCCGTCTGCGTTCCGCAATGCATCAGAAATCGCCTCTGGTCCCTGCTTCACGGTGTCAACTGGCACCGACCCAACCGCTTCTTCGGTCTGATGCTGCAACCAACGCCTAATGTTGGCATCCGTCATCGGAGTAAGGGGGTGATTTTCCATCCCGGACTCGTTCAACAGCCTGCCGAGCACAAAAAGATGACCGTGATAGACCGTGCGTCCCGTTGTAGGAAAGGCCGGGCAGAAAATCACTTTTTGCGCGCCCAGTTCGTTGGCCAGCGCTTCCGCAACGGGGGCGATATTTCCTTCCATCGTGGAATCGAATGTCGAGCAATATTTGAAGATGAACTGCTGGCATCCTTGGTCCACGAGCCACCTCAAGGCACTCAGACTGTCTGCAACCGCTTCCTCGACCGGTGCCGTGCGGCTCTTGAGCGAGATCACACCCGCTTCGATCTCTTCGCTGGCCGGGGTCATCGGAATACCCGGGAACTGAGCCGTTCGTAACCCACCTTCTGGCTCAACGCCCTTCGCCAAGGTGTTCGCAATGTCGCTCGCACCAGTGAAGTCGTCCGCTATGACACCGATTTTCATAGTTCAATGTCCCGCGTCGGCCCTGGATCCAGCCTATGGATATGCGGTGCCGCGCCTACGGGAAATACCTCACGCACAAGTGGATCATGGCCGGGCACGATAAGCCTAGGACGCGAGGCCAACCTCTCGAGTGTCTTGAAGCCGTCCATCATGTCTTGCAAATCGACGACGATAGGAAAAGCTTTGCGCGCCATGAAATTCTCATAATAATGCGAGGCATCAGAGGCGAGTACCATCCACCCGGCTGCCGTTCTTACGCGAACGCATTGCAACCCGCGCGAATGCCCACCGATGCAGTGCACCGTGACCCCATCTGCAATCTCGGCTTCTCCGTCGTAGAACACGACTTTGCCCGAATAGAGACGCTTTACGACCTCGCAGACATGGTCAGCCGTGAAAGGAGCACGCAGGTGATCGTGGCACATGCAGGGACCTGTAGCGAAGGCCATTTCCGCCGACTGCATGTGCAACTTCGCGTTAGGGAACATATGCAGCCCCCCTGCGTGGTCATAATGAAGGTGGGTCACGATGACCTCAGTCACCGCTTCCGGCGCGATGCCTAGTGGCCGCAGAGCTTCGCGAGGGTCCATCGCGATGGGACGACCACGAGCGGCGGCCTCATCGGAGTCGTAGCCAGTATCGACCAGAATGACTTTGTTGCCGCGTTTGAGCACCCAAACGAAATAGTCCATCGCATGGGGAGCATCGTGATTATCATCGATGATGAAACTATCAGCTCGCGTCCGGGCGTTGCGATCCGCGTATTTCACGGCGTGAATTTCCCAATCGTTCATCGGATAACCTCGGAATAATGCTGAACCACCTTGGTGGCGATCATATCAGCCACTGCCGTATCAAAGGACTGAAAATGCGCGCTTTCTAGGTGGGCAGAGAACGCCACGCTGTCATCATAAACCTCATAGAGAAAAACTGTCTCATGATCGTCGCCGAGACATACGTCAAACTGCCGGCATCCGATTTCTTCACGCAAAGAAGTTGAAGCGTTTTCGACCATAAGCGGCAAGAAGATATCTCTGTTACCGGGCTTGAGAGTGAAGGTGACAGTAACCGCAAACATCAGACTGAAATTCCTTTTAGGCGTGAGAACGCGCGTTTCGCGACGGGCAGTTGGCTGAGGATCAGACCAATGTTGAGCACCAGCAGAATGGCCGCACCAGGCCGAGAAAAGAAGACCGAAGGATCCCCATCCGACAGGAACAGCGACCGACGGAAGGTTTCGTCAAACAGGCTGCCCAGAATAACGCCTATCACCAACGGCGCGATTGGGTACTTCATGAGGCTCATGAAATAGGCAACAGCGCCGACGCCAAGCATCAGGTAAAGATCATTGATGCCGCCGCCGACGCTGAAAGACCCGATGGTTGTCAGAACCATAACGACGGGCAAGAAGATGGTCTGCGGGATGGCGAGTATTTTGATAAAGACCCGAGCAGTGAACAGGCCCATTAAGAACATTGTCAGGGAGGCCAGCACTAAAATTGCAACCACGCGCAGAATGATCTCGGGGTCTATCGTCGGACCTGGGATCACGTTGTTGATCTTGAAAGCCCCCATCAAAGCCGCGGCGGGTGGTGAACCGGGAATGCCCAAAACCAAAAGCGGGATCAGCGCCCCCCCAATGCAGGCGTTATTTGCTGTTTCAGAGCACAGCAGACCTTCCAATGACCCTTTTCCAAACTTGTCGCCCTCGGCAGATACGGTCTTGCCGACACCGTAGCTGACCCAACCGGCGACATCTTCACCCACGCCAGGAAGCGCTCCTACCCCGGTCCCGATCACCCCAGACCGGCCAATGGTCGGTAGATAGCGTAGGATGGAGCGTAGGTTCGGAAGGATGCGACCTTTCAGGGCCAGAACTTTCCCGGCCTCAACGTGCCTCAAACCGTCAATGATTTGGGGAATGGCAAAGGCCCCCATCAAAACTGGGACGACCTGAAACCCGCTCATCAGATAGGACCAGCCGAAAGTATAGCGCGGCTCAGACAACAGAGGGTCGAGCCCCACCATGGACATCGCAAGCCCGATCAAACCGGCGATCCATCCCTTAATCACCAGGTCTTCGCTCATTAAAGTGCCAGAAAGCAGAATGCCGAACAGGGCCAGCAATGCTTTCTCCGGGCTTGCGATGTTCTTTGAAACCAAGAGCAGAGCCCACACGAAAATCAAAAGCGTGATGGTCCCGATAACTGTGCCAATGAAGCTGGCCGTCGTGGTCAGCCCTAGTGCTTCGCCCCCTCGACCCGCTTTGGCCAGTGGGTAGCCATCCATGGCCGTCGCCGCGCTGGCTGCCGTGCCCGGAATGTTCAGCAAAATAGACGGGTAAGAGCCGCCGTAAATCGCGCCGACATAGGCCCCGAGCAAAGCGATGAGCGAATAGTCGAGCGGGATTTTGTTGCCGAAGAAACCCGTCAGGATCGTCACAGCCAGGGTTGCCGTAAGGCCGGGCAGTGCGCCGAACGTGATGCCCAGGAACACGGAAGCGATCAGATACAGATAGGTCAGCGGGTCTACTGCCAGGCCCACGAATGCGGTCCCAAACCCAGCCAGTTGCGAAAGGATAAAGTCCATCCGGTCAGTCTTTCCATAGCGGACGAAGCGTCACGTAGTAGTGGTATTCGATTTGCTTGAAGATCAGCCCGCCGCGCGCGGGCACGTTCTGCCGGAAAACAAAGGCCATCGCACAAACGAGGATGAGCGGGGCAAGTATTGCCACCAATGGAACGAACCGCAAAACGCGCTCTGAAGCCGCTTTGGTCAATACCACTAGTGTTAACGCCACCCACAAGGCCAGTGTGAACCAATCATCAGCGTGTGCATTCCAATCCGCCTGAGCAGGAAACACGGCGAACGCAAACAAACCGGCGACGACAACTGCTATACAAGCCACCAAAGCACGCCGCGCATGACCCCCGTAGTAACCGTAAGTCAAAGCCGTGATCAGCAACCCAGAGCACAGAATGAAGTCCACTCTGGGAACCAGCCCGACGACATATGCAAGAAGAATCAGGCCTATGGTTGAAGCTCGATAGGCTTCCGACTTATCCCATCCGACCCCTAAAGCACTGAGCGCGTGTTGGGCTCCTCCTGAACGGATCGAAATCGCCAGCAACACGAAGGACAAGACAAGCAATCCACCGAAGATGAACAGCGGTACAATTGCTGCCGAGTTGTACCAATCAGACCCATTTACACCTGCGCGGTTTCCACCCCAAAGCGGGATGTCCGACGTCTTCCAAAGGAAAAAAGTGGAAATTGCTATCAGACCAATCGATGCCCAGAAATCGCGCGCCCGCATGATCAGTGTATCGTCAGGTTTGTCCATTGCCTGCCTCTTGTCAGAAAGGGCGCGATCAGGCGCGCCCTTGAAAAAGTGATAGGATTATGGCTTCTCGATACCCAGCGATGCCGGATCTACGGTCGCTGCGCCCAGATCTTGCAAGGTATATGCAAAGGTAGCTTCGAGGTTCGCAAACAGCTCTTGAGCTTCTTCGCCGTGTTGACCACCGACATCATAATTGTTTGCAGTGGCCCATTCAGCGACGGTGTCGGAGGCAATCGCTTGCTCGAAGGCATTACCAAGCGCGGCCTTTACGTCGTCCCCGGCTGAACTGTGAACTGCAAACCCGATGGCCTGCTTGAGCGGCAAATACTGATCGAGACCGTCATAAATGCCAAAGGCAGAAGGCACTGTTGCCCCTGCAATCTGCGCATCTTCGGGCGTCAACATCGCAAGCGGTTTAAGTTGACCGCCTTCGATCAACGCGGCCTGTTCAGCTAGAGAAGTCACAACCAACGCAACTTCACCTGCTATCGCTGCTTCCTGCCCTGGCGCTGAGCCTTTGTATGGAACAAACTTGAATTCTGCACCGGATCCTTTTTCGATGGCCAGAAGGTTCAAGTGGTGGATCGAACCTGCGCCGGAAGCCGCAGCCGGAATAGTCCCAGGAGCAGCTTTCGCAGCGTCGACCAGTTCTTCCAGAGTATTGTAAGGGCTGTCTGCCGGAACCGAGATCAGATCAGGTGATCCGCCAACGATGAACGGATACCAAAAATCAAATTTCTTATCCCAACCACCCTGCACGGCAGCGGTGACGTTAGACTCTGACAGACCAACCAATGTGTAGCCATCGTCCGGTTGGTTCATGACGTAGACCATGCCGTTGGAGCCCGCGACCCCACCTGTTTGATTGATCACATTGATCGAAACCGGAAGGTGTTTTTCCATCTCGGCCATGATCATACGGTTGATTGTGTCCGTCCCGCCACCGGCCCCCCAGACCACAGCTGTGGTGATATCACGATAGGGGTAATCCTGCGCAGACGCCGTCCCTGTAATACCGGTCGCCAACACCGCCGCGGCCACCAACCGCCCTAGTTTTCGTTTCATTTCCAAGTCCTCCCAAACAACTTTGCGTTTATTATTGCATTTATTTGCGTATACATTAAAGAATGCGCTGTCAACGGACTGTAGTGGAAGCTGCTATCGCGCTATTAATGCGAAACGGGAAGGAAGCGGGCCAAAATGAAAAAGACTTACGATGTCGCAGTGTTCCACGGGGATGGGATCGGCCCTGAAATTATGGGCCCTACGCTTGAAATTCTGCACCACCTCTCGCTCGGCAACCGCACCTACGAACTGGCGTTTACAGACGCGCCGGCAGGTGCAGGCCACTACGCCAAAACTGGAGAATCGTTTCCGGCTGGATCACTCGAAACTGCAAGCAACGCTGACGCGATTCTGCTGTCTGCAATGGGCTTACCAGATGTTCGATACCCTGACGGAACCGAGATTTCACCGCAAATCGATCTGCGAAAGCAACTGGGACTTTTCGCTGGTGTACGACCAGTAAAGGTAAGCAGTGGACAAATGACCCCCTTGGCGCTGCCTCCCGGAAAAGAGATCGACTTTGTCTTGATACGCGAAAGCACAGAAGGACTGTTCTTCACCCAAGGCGCTGGCGAAGTTACCGAAGACGAAGCACGTGAAACTCTGTTGATCACTCGTGAGGTGTCCGAAAAGCTGTTCCGTTTCGCGTTTGAACTCGCCCAGAACCGCAAAAGAACCGGGCGCGGTCAGGGTCGAGTTACATGTGTCGACAAAGCCAATGTATTCCGCGCCTTTGCATTCTTCAGATCGATGTTTGATGCAGAAGCCGCCCACCATCCCGATTTGCAGGCAGACCATGCTTATGTTGATGCCACCGCACTGTGGATGGTCCAAAAACCTTGGGAGTTCGATGTCATGGTGACCGAGAACATGTTCGGAGACATCCTCTCCGACCTTGGTGCAGGTCTCATGGGCGGTCTTGGACTGGCTCCGTCAGCGGATATCGGATTGAATCACGCTGTGTTCCAACCCTGCCATGGTTCCGCTCCAGACATTGCAGGACAGGGTATTGCCAACCCCTTTGCGATGATCCTGTCCGCAGCAATGATGCTTGAATGGTTGGGGTTGACCCATGATCACCCAGGCCTGTCCAACGACGGCGAACGGTTGCGTGAAGCCGTGGAAAAGGTGACTGCGAACGGACAGAACCTGACGCGTGACCTAGGTGGCACCGCCGGAACGCAGGACGCAGCCTCATCGGTATTGGAAGCATTGCGGGCATGAATACTCAACAAGCCATCAGGGTCGCGTGTGTGGGTGCGGGGTATTTCAGTAGGTTCCACTACGAAAGTTGGTCCCGAATGCCCAGAGCGGATCTGATTGCATCCTGCAACCGTGATATCAACAAGGCGAAGAAAACAGGACTGGCCGCTTACGATGATCTGTCAAAAATGCTGGAGGCGGAAAAACCAGATCTCGTGGACATCATTCTTCCACCTGTGGCGCAGGCCGACGCCATTCGAACTGCGCTGCATTCGGGCATAAAATGGCTGATCTGCCAAAAACCTTTCTGCATGTCTCTGGATGAAGCGGAGAAGATCGTTTCAGAGGCTGAAGCGGTAGGTGCAACCATTGTCGTACATGAGAATTTTCGCTTTCAGCCTTGGTATCGTGCAATCAAGGTGGCGATGACCGAGGGTCGAATTGGAACACCTCTACAAGCGACTTTCCGGCTTCGGCCCGGCGACGGACAGGGACCGCGAGCCTACCTGGACCGGCAGCCGTACTTTCAAAAAATGCCACGTTTCCTAGTTCATGAGACAGCGGTTCACTGGGTAGACACATTCCGATTTTTGTTCGATGCGCCCAGCGCAGTTTATGCGGACTTGCGCCAAGTTAACCCCGTTATCTCGGGCGAGGATGCAGGTTACATCCTGTTTGACCACCCCAAAGGTTTGAAAGCTCTGTTCGATGGCAACAGATGCCTTGACCATAGCGCCAAAAACCCGCGTCAGACCATGGGCGAAGCTCTCATCGAAGGAACGGAAGGATCACTAGTTCTTTACGGCGACGGTTCCGTTGACCTCCGCGCGTTTGGAAAACAGGAGAGACAGCAGATTCTACCTCCAAGCGATCATGATGGATTTGGAGGAGACTGCGTTCACGCCTTGCAAAGTCACGTCATTTCGGGCCTTCTACTGGGCACGCCTTTGGAAAACACGGCCCGAGACTATTTGGATGTGATCCGCATTGAAGAGAATATCTACCTCTCAGCTGCGGAAGGACGAAAAATCAACCTGGAGACACCGTGAAGGATCAGGACGCAAAAACTCTTTCCAATACACAACGCGCTGTTAGGGATTTGCGGCGGATGATCCTGTCTGGCGAACTTGCGGCCGGAACTGACCATCTGGAGTCGGAACTCGCCGAGACCCTTGGCATGTCCCGCACCCCGATACGGGAAGCTGCGCTGATGTTGGAAAGTAAGGGGTTGCTGGAAATGCGACCCCGAAAGGGCGTTCGGATACTGCCTGTTTCATCAGATGATATGCGTGAAATCTACGACATCCTTACGGAACTTGAGAGTCTCGCGGCACAGCGCGCTGCCGAAGCGGGTTATTCAGAAGATGAACTGGCGGTACTCGCTGGATCAATTGCGAAGATGGACCAAGCCATCGAAGCCGAAGACCTTGAAGCGTGGGCAGAGGCAGACGAGTTGTTTCATCAAGAGCTCGTTCGGTTGGGCGGCAACCAACGAGTCGAAGCGATTGTTGCCATGATGAGCGACCAAGTCCGCCGCGCGCGTGCAACGACGTTGTTCATCAGGCCCCTGCCCGTTAAATCCAACGAAGATCACCGGGTTGTTTTTCAAGCGATTAGTGAAGGTCGTCCAGATGCCGCCCGTGAACGCCATCGAGAACACAGGCTGCAAGCACAGGCTATGCTTTGCGGGATACTCGAAAAGCATCGGCTTAACAGCCTCTGATTTTCTCGCATCCGGTCGTTAATCAACTAGAATAGCTGCTTTTTTAGGCACAAAAGACTCTCCGAACACCTGTCTAACACGGCAGTCTATCGTAGAGGCCGGCTGTTCTGATTTACTTTTTTCAGGTCACTCAACCAACCACTGCATCAATGGAGTTGAAATAGTACGATTTCGGATTATATTAGTTCGATATCGTACTACTGGAGACTCAAGATGCCAAATCGAAGACGTTTTCTCAAGATTCTAGGCGGAGGCACAATACTGGCGGCAACGGGCGCGGTTGGGTTCCTAGCGACACGCACACCGCATGACGCGCTGGCTCCGTGGACGCCACAACCATATGACGACCCCCGCAAAGCCGCTTTGTCCTACGCGATTCTCGCCCCTAACCCGCACAACTTGCAACCTTGGCTGGTCGAGTTGGTTGGGCAAGACAAGGTGCGCATCCACCGTGATACAGATCGCGAGCTTCCGGAAACCGATCCTTACCACCGCCAGCTCTATATTGGCCTCGGCGCATTTGTTGAGACGATGGTCCTGGCGGCAGGTGCACAGGGATTTGATACCGAGGTCAAGTTACTGCCTGATGGGGATGACGGACCAATCGCAGAAGCAGTGTTTGTTTCTGGCGGAGCACCCGATCCACTATCAGATCAAATCCTCAAACGGCATTCCAACAAAGAACCGTACACTGAACAGCGGCTGTCCGAGACGGAAGTGTCGGTCCTTGAAAACTATGCCACTTTAATTTCCGATGAGGATCTAGTGGCCCGTGTTCGAGACCTCACGAAACGCGCATTTGAAATCGAAATGCGAACGCCGCAGACCCTGAAAGAATCCGTCGACCGCATGCGGATCGGGAAAGCAGAAATCAACGCCAACCCGGACGGGATTGAGTTACGCGATCCCATGCTGGAAACGCTGCGACTTACTGGCCTATTGGACAATGAGACCCTTATGAATGTTGACCACCCAGGCACTCAGTCTCACATGCGAGGCTACTTCGCTATGCTAGACGCGACGGCGCAATACGCAGTCCTCACGACAGCTACAAACACGCGAAGCGATCAACTCGAAGCCGGACGTCAATTGATGCGTTTCTACCTGAAGACAACCGAAATGGGTCTGGGCGTGCATCCGGTCAGTCAGGCCCTTCAGGAATATCCCGAGATGGCCGATGAATACGATCTTGCGCATGAGCTTCTTGCGTCACCAGGCCACACGGTGCAAATGTTGTTGCGTTTGGGGTATGGGCCTGAACCAATTGCCACGCCCCGTTGGCCTCTGGAGACACGAATTCTGAATGAAGCCTGAAGATGAGACCAACGAAGTCTACCGGTTCTTCACCGAGGTCGGGATCATCAACCAGCTGATCTCGACCAAGCTTGAAGCGTTCTTACCTGGCAGAATGACCGCTACCCAGTTTGGCATATTGGGCCACCTGGTCCGGCGCCCCGAGGGGGAAACGCCACTACAGCTGTCGAACGCTTTTCAAGTGCCCAAGACGTCGATGACGCACATGCTCGCGAGCCTAGAAAATCATGCCCTGATTACCCTTGAAACCAACCCCGATGACAAGCGTTCGAAAATTGCCCGGTCCACGCCGCAAGGCGCGGAGTTTTTGAAAGCTTCTATGGAACGGATGTCTGAAGCCCTGGCTCCAGTTTTGTCCGAACTCGGGCCCGAACCGTTCCATAGGTCTTTACCCAATTTGACGCTCATACGTGAAACGCTAGACAACGAGCGCGACTAGCCGTAACCTGCATCGCCCCAAGCAAGCAGCCAAATTCTCAAAAGATCATACAATCCGCGCCCGGAGGCAGAGGCGGCGATCCTTCAGGCAAGGTGGGTGTGTAGTCAAATGTCACAATCTTCGCGCCACCGTCGAACGCCACGAACAGTTGGTTAGATCCCGGCCTAATGGCGATGCCTTCCGGGTCAGTTCCGAATTCCAACAGGCTTTGCTGGGCGAGCAGTTGGCCATCTGCCGTGAACTCATACAGGCTGTTTGACCCTTCCCAGTCATCAACGATCAACATGTGACCGGTTCGTGGGTCAATTGCGATGCCCTGTGCCTCGCTTAAGGGGGGAGAGAGCTTCATGGTATCCAACCTTGCCGTAAGGACGCCTTCTGAAGTGAACCAGGACAACCGTTCCGGATCATCTTCTACGGTCACGATCTGCCCCTTTGCATTGATCGCGATCCCTTCGGTATCCGCAAATCCACCTTCAAGTTCAAAGGGTGCTCCTAAAGTGACTCCTTCCTTCGTGACATGTTGGAGGCTGCCAAGACCGTCGCCTACCAACAAGTGATCTCCTTCGATAGCAATTGCCTTGATACGGAAGAGATCGCTGGATATGCGGCGCAACTCATCACCTTGCAATGTAACGAGAATGGCCTCGGGCCCCTCGTTGGCAATCCACAAGCCACAAAACGTTGGATCGTAGTCAAGGCTTGCCGGTTGGTTGAGCTCGTAGCGCCCAGTTTCGCGAAGCTCCAATGCCGTGGACGGAGAAGCCCCAGCGCAGATCAGTAAGGCAATGGTTCTTGCAAACACTCAGAATGCTCCCGGAAAGGTATGTTGTTTAAAAAAATACCTGATTATTGCGCCCCTTCAGTGAGAAAGAACAGCTCAATGGGCTGAGCAAGGCCACGTATTTCGTGATCCCCACAGCTAACGAACATGTTCGGTGAAGCACTTGCAACGGCTAACGTCGCCAACACTCTCTGACCAATTGATTTTGTTAAGTTTTCAATTCGGCTTGCGACGTTCACCGCACCACCCAAAACCGTAAAATCAAGCCTGCCGGGGCTGCCGATGTTACCGTAGCTGACCTGCCCAACGTTGATCCCAATTCCAATGTCCAAGGGCGGTTTTTGGAACTCGTCTCGTCTAGTGTTGAGAGCGTTCAAACCACTCAGCACACTCTGCGCTGCAAGAGCCGCCATTCTGCAACGGTCGGCATGGTTTTTTTGAGCTTCGATAGTGAAGATCGACAGGATGCCATCACCCATAAACTTGAGGACGTCTCCACCGTGGTCTTCCACGGCGTTGACCACCAGATCAAAATAGTCGCTGAGCGTGTCGAAGACTTCTTCTTCCGTAGAGGTTTCGGAAAATGCCGTAAAACCTCGCAGATCAGAGAACATAACCACGGCATCCAGAGTTGTTCGCTCACCGCGCTTGATGTTTCCGCTCCAGACTGCCTCGGAAGGCCCATCTCCTAAATAAGTTCGAAGTAGACCTTTAGACGATTTTCGCATCGTCACAGGTTCCAAGGCGCAAGAAAGGGCCGGTAAGACCGCTTCAATCAGCCTTAGATGTTCCGTCGAGAATCCATCCGGCGCCTGTGTAATGAACGTGCAACCATGCAGCGATCCATCACCATAATAAAGCAAAGTAGCGTAGTAGTCGGTGCCGCCTTGCTCTGCAAACTCCAAATAGGATGAATGCTCTGTTTCTGAGTCCAGTTGCTGAAGACTTTTGTGAAGCGGCTTTCTATTCGCCAGAATATACTCAAATGAGCTCCCAACATAACCATCCGTCAACGTCGTCTCATGGGTGACATCGTAGCTGTCGGTGCCGTTGGGCGTCCAAACCACGCCCCAAGCAATAAGCAATGGATTGGCAAAGCGTTGGCCAATGTTTACTCGCCACAGCGGAACTCCGGCTTCGACCAAGGAGGAACAAAAGTGTGACACCACTTTTACAGGATCGCCGGAGCTACGACCTTCTGTAATCATCCATTCGGTTAGTCGGGTGACTTCTTCCATGTACCCAAGTTAGTCGCTTGCAAAGGATGAGCAAAGGCTATTGGATTTGCATTGTCGCATGCTTTTTTGAGTCGCCTGATCTGGCTGGTTCAACGAAGATTGGAGCGTTGCACCCGGGCGACCTTCAGTAGAAACCAATCTCGCTGACATCTACGCTGGCCTCATGATCGTGCCCGAAGGCTACAACCCCAAATGAGGTTATTGCATCCGCATCGGGAATAGCGCGCAACATGGCACCTGAAGCCTTGAAGCCTG
>NZ_WPZC01000009.1:0-154142 GCF_013031165.1 Ruegeria sp. HKCCD7251
CAATCGTGCCGATGTTGACGTGCGGTTTTGTACGCTCAAACTTTTCCTTTGCCATTCCTCAGGCGCCCTTTTGCGATTTGGGGGACCCTTGGTCCCGTGGTTACATCTGCGCGCGCGAGATATTTGGTTCGCAGGGGAAAATCAAGCACATCCTGCGTTAAAACCCGTTCATGATGCCGGATTTTGCGTCAGCTCGCCGGAATCGAGAGGTTGTATCAGGTCAGGGCGGCGCTGGAACCAGCCGTTCTCTTCATGTTCTTCGGCCAACCACTCTTCGACTCGGTCCGCAACCTTCAGGGCCAGACCGCTCATCTGTTCTTCTCTGGTGCGTGTATTTCCTGACCCGGTCAGGGCACTTTCACCGGTCGTATCTTCCAGAACCTGAAACTGTTTTCCCTTGGCCAGGAATTCCTTGTTCTTCACGTCGTAGACGTTGACCAAAACAATCGCCGTGCTTTTGGGGTTGTAGATGACCGGAATACCCGGCGGGGCCAGCATGTATCCTTCGAGACTGATACCGATGTCGTATTCCTGCGCGCCGTCATACCGGCCTAGGCGGACATCCACGGCGTTCTGAATCGCTGCTGTCCATTCATCCGGCGTGGCATCGCGGGAAACGGGACCCTGCACAGCCTTTTCAGCAAAGGCGTAGTTCACGCGAAGCTTGAATTCCCCCAGCGACTCGGGCTCTTCGTATAGCTGCGTTTGCGCACATGCGCCCAGCAGGGTCAATCCGATTATCAAGGTTAGAATGCGTAACATGATCTCGTCTCGATAGGCCTGTTTTTCTTTGACTTAGCGCATCAACCGGGCTTGTGCCAAGCTGCATCGACTGAATTTGACTGTCACGGCGGTGCGATCACGAGAATTTATAGTCCCTCGGGAAACCATATGGCGGCTTTTTCCCAACGCTGGCGCGTTTCGCAAGCCACTGGGACATATCGGCCTCATGCCGGGTTTTATCCCCTCCCATGGACCATTTGAGCCCCTCTGCCCAATCAAAGGTCGTGAGGTCCGACAGCCCCCCATCCAGTTCCAGCGTACCCTGCCGTCCGCGCGCCATATTGTATTTTTGCAAACGTACACCTTTGCCGCGCCCCATTTCGGGCAGCTCCTCGACGGGAAACACAAGAAACTTACCGTTCTGGGACACCACGGCCACATGGTCGCCCTCAACTGGCTTGCAGATCATCGCGGTTTCGTCTCCCTTGACGTTCAGCACCTGTTTGCCGTTGCGGGTCTGGGCCAAAACATCATCCTCTGGCACCATGAAACCGTTGCCAGCATCCGAGGCCACCAGCAGCTTGCGCCCCGGCTTATGGATCATGATGTCGATAATCTGCGCCTCGTTCGGCAGATCCACCATCAGGCGCAGCGGCTCGCCCATACCCCGCCCGCCGGGCAGGTTGGCCGCACTGACCGTGTAGAAACGCCCGTTCGACGCAAAAACCAGCAGACGGTCGGTGGTTTCGGCATGGAAGATAAAGCGCGGGCCGTCGCCATCCTTGAACTTGAGCTCACGCTTCAGGTCAATGTGACCCGTCATGGCGCGAATCCACCCCATCTGAGAGCACACAACCGTGATCGGTTCCTTGTCGATCATCGCCTCAAGCGGTACTTCTTCGACATTCCCGGCTTCGGCAAATTGGGTGCGGCGCGCACCACCTTCGTAGTCTTTGCCGAAGGTCTTCTTGGTCTCTTTCAACTGCTCGGCGATCTTGGCCCATTGCAGGGCGGGATCGGCCAGCAGGTCTTCGAGGTTGGCGCGTTCCAGCATCAGCTCATCGCGCTCGCGGACCAGCTCCATCTCTTCCAGACGGCGCAAGCTGCGCAAACGCATGTTGAGGATCGCGTCGACCTGAACCTCGGACAACTCGCCCTCGCCCGGTTTGGGCGAGACATAATCGGACTCATCGGTCGCGCGAACATGGTCGATGCCCCAATCCTCGCGCATCAGCGCGGCTTTGGGGTCGTCGTCGTAGCGGATGATGTCAATCACACGATCAAGGTTCAGGAAGGCAACGATAAAGCCCTCCAAGACCTCCAAACGGTGGTCGATCTTCGCCATGCGGTAACGCGAACGACGCAGCAGAACTTCTTGCCGGTGATCGAGGAAGGCGCGCAGCACCTCTTTCATCGAGCAGACCTTGGGCGTCACGCCGTCGATCAACACGTTCATGTTAAGGCTAAACCGCACCTCAAGGTCCGAATTGCGATAAAGCATTCCCATCAACACCTCGGGGTCCACGTTCTTGGAACGCGGCTCAAGGATCAGACGGATGTCATCGGCAGATTCGTCGCGTACATCGCCGAGGATCGGGATTTTCTTGGTCTGGATCAGTTCCGCGATCTTCTCGATCAGCTTGGATTTCTGAACCTGATAGGGAATCTCGGTGACAACGATCTGCCACTGGCCACGGCCCAGATCTTCAACCTCGAACTTACAGCGCAGGCGGAACGACCCGCGCCCGGTGCGATAGGCCTGCGCGATGTTCTCAGGTGGTTCGACGATCACGCCACCTGTCGGAAAGTCGGGGCCGGGCACGTAGTTCAACAATGTGTCGTCACGCGCATCCGGCGTTTTGATCAGATGCAGGCAGGCATCGCACAGCTCTGAGATATTGTGCGGAGGAATGTTCGTCGCCATCCCCACCGCAATACCGCTAGCGCCATTGGCCAGCAGGTTCGGGAACTGTGCGGGCAGCACGACGGGTTCAGTCAGCGTACCGTCATAGTTGTCGCGGAAATCGACAGCGTCTTCGTTCAGCCCCTCAAGCAGCGCCTCGGCCACGATAGTCATCCGCGCCTCGGTGTACCGCGAGGCGGCCGGGTTATCGCCGTCGATATTGCCGAAATTCCCCTGCCCGTCGACAAGTGGGTAGCGCACGTTGAAGTCCTGCGCCAGACGCGCCATCGCGTCATAAATCGCGGCATCGCCATGGGGGTGGTAGTTGCCCATCACGTCGCCGGAAATCTTGGCCGACTTACGGAATCCCCCCGTCGCGCTGAGTCGCAGCTCACGCATGGCATAAAGGATTCGCCGGTGAACCGGCTTCAGACCATCGCGCGCATCCGGTAAGGCCCGGTGCATGATGGTCGACAAAGCATAAGTCAGATAGCGTTCGCCAATCGCTCGGCGCAGCGGTTCAGCTACCTCGCCCCCGCCATCGGGGGCCTCCATGTTGGGGTCGTCGATCGTGTCGTTCATATATGATGTGATACGACGCAAGCGCGCCGCGGTAAAGCAACCAGCGCGCATTTTGCTGGGGACAAGTGGCGCTTTTTGCAACAGGGGGAGGCAAGCTTAGGATTTCCCCCAATCTTTCGACTCCGATCGTGAATTATGGTAGGCTCTCTTTAATTGAACTGCTGCCTATTTTACCTTTTTCGATTACCGGGGGATGCGCCATGTCGCGCCTTGTTCTTGTTACTTTTGCCGCGCTCGGATGGTGTTTTTACGTCATGAGCGGCGGCCCTGATTTTGAACCGCGCGGACTGCGCACCGCCCAACCCGAGCGCGTGGCCGTTGCGCCCGAACCTGTGCCATTGCAACACACCCGCGCCGAGCAATTGGTGACCAATGTCGCCCTGCGTACGCCAACCGTACGGGTGAAGCCGATCTTGGCGAAAGAAGAGATCGTGGAAATCCTGCCGGAACCTGCCAGCCTTGAGACATTCTCGGGCCTGTCGGCTTTTGCCGATCAAAGCGCCAACATCACCTTGGCGTCCCTCGAAGACGGCATAACCGGGTTGCGCCAGATCGCTGAAACCCAGCCCGAAGAGGTGTTGGAACCATCAGCTTACGAAGAACCACAAAAGGACATCCGCGAGATCTCGGGAACGCGGGTGAACATGCGCGACGGTCCGGGGACGATCTATCCTGTCATCGGCAAAGCATCCATCGGCCAAAAGGTTGAAGTCCTCAGCGATTCAGGCACCGGCTGGCTAAGGTTGCGCGTGTTGCCCGAGCAACAGGTCGGATGGATTTCCGCATCTCTGGTCAGAAAAACCGCAGATTGACGCGGCGCTGACATTGTCCTGCCCCCTGCCCCGCCATAGCTTTGGTGCAAGGCGAGAGGCAGGAAGACCATGCAGAAGACAATTCTTATCACCGGCTGCTCTTCGGGGATTGGGCTGGACGCGGCGCATGGTATGCGGGCGCGCGGCTGGCGTGTATTTGCCTCATGTCGGCAGCAACGTGACTGCGACCGTCTGAGGGCGCAGGGTTTCGAAAGCCCCCGTATCGACTATACCGACAGTGACAGCATCACGTCCGGCCTGCAGGATGTTCTGGATAAGACAGGCGGCACGCTCGACGCATTGTTCAATAATGGCGCGCATGGTCTTCCCGGTGCGGTGGAAGACCTGCCAACAGATGGCCTGCGCGCGATCTTTGAGGCCAATTTCTTTGGCTGGCACGACCTCACGCGGCAGGTCATCCCCGTCATGCGCGCGCAGGGGCACGGGCGAATCGTTCAAAACTCGTCTGTTCTCGGTCTGGTCGCATATCCTTGGCGGGGCGCTTATGTGGCAACCAAATATGCGGTCGAAGGATTGACCGACACATTGCGGTTGGAGCTAGCCGACACAGACATCAAGGTTATCCTGATCGAACCCGGCCCTATCACCTCCAAAATCCGCGAAAACTCGATCCCGGTTTTCGAGCGTTTCATCAATTGGCAAGACTCGGCCCTGCGCGACCGATACGAAGCCTCGTTGTTGAAAAGACTGTACGAATCCTCAGGGCCCGACCGGTTCGAGCTGCCGGCATCGGCGGTGACCGACAAGCTGGCACATGCCGTGGAATCCAAACGCCCGCGCGCCCGCTACTATGTCACCACGCCGACCTATATCGCCGGGTGGCTGCGACGGATCCTGCCCACGCGCACAATCGACCGCATCCTGTCGGACGTCTGAGGCGAAATTACCCGTTCGCTTTTTGCACGTCAGAGGCTAGATGATAGCCCAACGAAACAAGTAACGCGGACGGTGTACTCATGGACCTTCTGATGGTCGTTCTACTGTTGGCCATGGCTGCTGTTGTTGTGGTGCTGGCGATAGGCATCTCGAATTTCGGCAAAAGCGGCAAGGAAGCCGCAATGAAAAGCAACAAGATGATGCGACTTCGCATCCTGTTTCAATTCATTGCCGTGGTTTTGATCGTGCTCTACGTCTGGCTCCGTGGGCAGGGGGTTCAATAGATGGTCGTTCTCAACAAAATCTACACGCGCACCGGCGATGACGGAAAAACCGCGTTGGGTAATGGCGAACGCGTCGCGAAATATTCGGGCCGCGTGGCCGCCTATGGCACAGTGGATGAGCTGAATTCCTTTGTCGGCGTCGCCCGCACCGAGGCCGAAGGCGAAGTTGAGGCTGCGCTGTCGCGTATCCAGAACGACCTGTTCGATCTGGGCGCTGATTTCTGCCGCCCCGACATGGAAAAAGACGCCGAGGCGGATTATCCCCCCCTGCGAATCGTACCCGCTCAAATTGACCGCCTCGAGGCTGAAATTGACGTGATGAACGAAACACTTGAGCCGTTGCGCAGTTTCATCCTGCCGGGTGGCTCACGCCTGGCGGCTCATCTGCATGTCTGCCGCACCGTGTCCCGCAGGGCTGAACGACTGGCGGTTGAGCTGACGAATATGGAGCCCGTCAACGAGGTCGCAGTGAAATACCTCAACCGTCTCAGCGACTGGTTCTTCGTTGCTGCCCGCTGCGCCAATGAAAACGGCACGCGGGACGTGTTGTGGGTTCCGGGCGCGAACCGCTGAATGCGGCACAGTGTCTTGGTGACAATGGCCGGGCCAGAAGAGAGGGCCCAGCCACTGAACCCCTTAATGACGCAGCAATAATATTGCGCGCCGTAGCGTCAAAAAATACGAAACGCGACGTCCCAAGACCATGACGTGACGATTTTGCTCTGTTGCCATTCGAATTGAAACGCTATTCAGACCCCCGAGAGCATTGGTGGAGTCGCTTCGCGGCTTACCGGATTTGTAAGGAGAAAGCGCAAAATGAAGGTACTCGTGCCTGTCAAACGCGTGATTGACTATAATGTGAAGGTCCGCGTGAAAGCGGACGGTAGCGGTGTCGATCTCGCCAATGTCAAAATGTCGATGAACCCGTTCGACGAGATTGCCGTGGAAGAGGCGATCCGCCTGAAAGAAGCGGGCAAGGCCGACGAAGTCGTTGCCGTTTCGATCGGCGTCAAGCAGGCGCAGGAAACGCTGCGCACCGCTCTGGCCATGGGCGCTGACCGCGCCATTCTGGTTGTAGCAGCCGATGACGTTCATCAGGATATCGAGCCTCTGGCCGTTGCGAAAATCCTAGCCAAAGTGGTCGAGGAAGAGCAGCCCGGTCTGGTTCTGGCGGGCAAACAGTCGATCGACAACGACATGAACGCCACCGGTCAGATGCTGTCGGCCCTGCTGGGCTGGAGCCAAGGCACCTTCGCGTCCGAAGTAGACATCGAAGGCGACACCGCCAAGATCACCCGTGAGGTTGACGGCGGCCTGCAGACCATCAGCGTCAAGATGCCGACCATCGTGACCGTTGACCTGCGCCTGAACGAGCCGCGCTATGCGTCGCTGCCCAACATCATGAAGGCGAAGAAAAAGCCGCTGGACGAGAAAACTGCCGCCGATTACGGCGTCGACGTCTCGCCCCGTCTGGAAATCGTCAAAACCGAAGAGCCGCCGGCACGTGCCGCTGGTATCGTCGTAGGCTCGGTTGACGAGCTGGTTGCGAAACTCAAAGAAGCGGGGGCTGTGTAATGGCTGTTCTTCTTCTCGCCGAAGTCAACAATGGTGAACTGGCGCTGGACGCCACCGCCAAAGCCGTCAATGCCGCGAAGGCACTGGGCGACGTGACCGTTCTGGCCGCAGGTGGCTCTGCCGCTGCTGCAGGTGAAGCCGCTGCGAAGATCGACGGCGTTTCCAAGGTTCTGGTCGCTGAAGACGAGTCGCTGGGTCACCGCCTGGCGGAGTCGACTGCGGCCCTGATTGCTGGTCTGGCCGACGGATACGAGCATATCGTTGCCCCCGCCACCACCGATGCCAAGAACGTGATGCCGCGCATTGCGGCGCTGCTGGACGTGATGGTGATCTCGGATGCGTCCGGCGTGGTTGACGGCTCGACCTTCGAGCGTCCTATCTATGCGGGCAACGCGATCCAGACCGTCAAGTCGAACGACGCTAAGAAAGTCGTCACCTTCCGCACCGCGTCCTTTGACGCGGCGGGCGAAGGCGGTTCGGCTGCGGTTGAGACCATCTCGGTCGGTGCTGACGCTGGTCTGTCCTCGTGGGTTGAAGACAAGGTTGCCGAAAGCGATCGCCCCGAGCTGACCTCGGCTGGCGTTGTTGTTTCGGGCGGCCGTGGTGTCGGCTCGGAAGAAGACTTCAAACTGATCGAAACCCTGGCCGACAAGCTGGGCGCCGCTGTTGGCGCGTCGCGCGCCGCCGTGGACTCGGGCTATGCTCCGAACGACTGGCAGGTGGGTCAGACCGGTAAGGTTGTTGCACCGGACCTGTATGTCGCTGTCGGCATCTCGGGCGCGATCCAGCACTTGGCGGGCATGAAGGACTCAAAGGTCATCGTTGCGATCAACAAAGACGAAGAAGCGCCGATCTTCCAGGTTGCTGACTTTGGTCTGGTTGCCGACCTGTTCCAGGCGGTGCCGGAACTGACCGAGAAACTCGGCTAAGCCCACGCTTCGCTTTGAATAAAAGGCCCGCCAAACGGCGGGCCTTTTTTCATTGTAGGTCCCGAATACGACGCGAAAGGGTCTCGGCAATTTTCCTATGTGCAGCCGGGCCGATCATGTGCTCGGCCATCGGCTGCTGCAATGTTCCAAACAACATATCTTCCAATTCTTCAGATTGGCCAGAAACGTTAACGAACAGGTCCACAACATCAAGACAATAGGGGCGGACAGCCCCTAGCATTTCTGCAGAAACAGGAACCTGGGCATCTGTACCAAATTCACATTCATCGGACTGCCGCCGGACATCCAGGTTCAAGAGGATCACAGGTGCTTTCAGAGAGTTAAACAGTTCTCGCAGCAACCCGACCCAATTCTTACGCAAGTCTTCAGCAACCACCTCAAACCGCGCGTCCTGATGTCCCTTCAACAGCGACACAAGGTGATGCACGAAATGCACGTCCGTGAAGTCGATCTCAGGGTAAAGCGAAAACAAATCCTCGGTTGGTGCGAGGAACCGGTCATTTCGCCGGGGATGCACTTTGTAAAAACGGTTTGATTGCCCCAGAATGTCCGGAGCCTGCAGGACACACATCTCTGCACCGCTTAGCAAAGATCGCAGGCCAGTGTCCCGCAACAGCGCGTCCACGCCACAGAAAAGGCTGCCCAAGTTCAGGCACCTGCGGTCTAGTTTTCCCTCGAGAATCGAGGGAAAAGGACGTTCGACAAAGCGCCCAAAGGTTTCGGTCCCGCCGACACATGCCATGTAAGGCGTATCCAAAGATCGCTGCGGCCCACGAAACCATAACCGCGATCCATCATATTGGCACACGGCATCCTCGGGTCCCCCCGAGCCTGTTTGACGATAGCTCATACCACTCACCCATTTTTCACCCGGGTGCCATCATGCAGCCGGAAATCTTGAGAATTTCCTAATGTGCGCATTTGAAGCAAAATCCAGATGCTTGATCCTCTTGCCGCCTGCCCCAAACTGCCGATACTGTCGCCATAACCCGTGGCACAAAGGCACCTGAATATGGATGTAAAATCGGTCGGAGTGATTGGCGCAGGTCAGATGGGGAACGGCATTGCCCATGTTCTTGCCCTGGCCGATTACGACGTTTTGCTGAATGACGTCAGCGAAAACGCACTTAACAGCGCAATAACAACGATCGAAGGGAATATGGCGCGACAAGCATCGCGTGGAAAAATCTCGGACGACGCAATGCAGGCCGCGCTGAAGCGCATCAAGACCACGCTTGAATTGCCCGAGCTGGGCCAGACCGACCTTGTGATCGAGGCCGCCACAGAACGCGAGGCGATCAAACAGGCGATCTTCGAAGATCTTCAGCCGCATTTGCAGCCACATACGATCCTGACATCAAACACGTCGTCGATTTCCATTACGCGGCTGGCAAGCAGAACAGACCGACCCGAACGCTTTATGGGGTTCCACTTCATGAACCCGGTTCCGGTCATGCAGTTGGTTGAGTTGATTCGAGGAATTGCCACCGACGAAGAGACATTCAGCGCCTGCAAAACCGTCGTGGACCGGCTTGGTAAAACTGCAGCCAGCGCCGAGGACTTCCCGGCCTTTATCGTGAACCGCATTCTGATGCCGATGATAAACGAAGCTGTTTATACCCTGTATGAGGGCGTCGGGAATGTTCAATCCATCGACCAATCAATGAAACTGGGCGCAAACCATCCGATGGGTCCGCTTGAGCTGGCGGATTTCATCGGTTTGGACACGTGCCTGGCGATCATGAATGTCCTTCATGACGGATTGGCCGACACCAAATACCGCCCGTGCCCTTTGTTGACTAAATATGTCGAGGCCGGGTGGTTAGGACGCAAGACACAGCGCGGTTTTTATGACTATAGAGGCGAAGTGCCTGTCCCGACCCGGTAAAGGGGGCCAGCCCCCTCGCCCGGATTTCATCCGGCCTCACCCCCGGGATATTTTTGGCCAGATGAAGAGACGGATCAG
This sequence comes from Ruegeria sp. HKCCD7251, assembly GCF_013031165.1. Lineage (NCBI taxonomy): Bacteria > Pseudomonadati > Pseudomonadota > Alphaproteobacteria > Rhodobacterales > Roseobacteraceae > Ruegeria > Ruegeria sp. HKCCD7251. Next base: position 9,693 of record NZ_WPZC01000009.1, read on the forward strand.
GGTTTAAGCGACTCACCAAGTCCCAATGTGTGCTTGCGGAGCCAAGCCATGAAGCCGCGTGGGTCGCGCTCGAGCAGTTGCATGTCTTCTTCTGAGATCGGATCACCGATTACCGGTGACTGAGGTTTGTTGCAGGACCGAACGATCTCGTGCAGCAACAGGCCTTGGCGCAGAATCGCGGACATTTTGTTGGCGATCTGGTATGCCCGCGAGTTTCTGCCGGGAAAGAAGATAGGAACGACTTGCGCGCCCGATCGGCGAATCATCTTGGCCGTAAACACGTTCCACTCGCGCTCGATCGCGGGGCCGAACCAGTCATCAGACGACATCACCACGCCAGACGGAAACAAGGCGACCACTCCGCCATTTTTCAGGTGCTCCATCGCCTTGCCGCGCATTTCAAGCATTTTGGCCTGTGCTTCCGGATCATGTGGGAAGGGGACAGGGATCATGAACGACGTCGCGGCCTCGTCCAGACCAGTCAGAACAGAGCGGGTCAGGATACGATAGTCACTGCGCACCTGCCCGATCAGTTCGGCCAGAATCATGCCGTCGACCATTCCGTGGGGGTGATTGGCAACCACGACAACCGGGCCGGTTTTCGGGATGCGGGCAATCTGTTCCTGAGGCGTGGTCAGGTTGATACCCATAACCTCAAGCGCGCCGCCCCAGAACCGTTGGCCGCGATAGTATTCGTTCTTCTTCTCGAATTTGTTGACCATACGCAAAATGGTCAGCTTGCCCGTACACCATTCGATGGCGCGGATAGCTGTTGAAGTCCAGGCATCGTCGAAAGAGTTTGCGTAGGTCAGGGTTCTACGATCGTAGATTTCGCCCTGGTCCTCGGTCCCATCCACAACCGGGCCTGTCTTGGTCTCGTGCGTCGTTTCCGCCAATTCCTGGTCTTCCCGTTCTTGATGTCGCAGCAGGCGCCGTCAGAACCCTTCCCCGAACTTGTCGTTCACCAAGGTTTCCAGCGCATCAGCCAACGCCTCAGCATCCGGTCCGGACGTCTCGACGTCAATAGTCGTTCCGCGCGATGCTGCCAACATCAAAAGACCCATTATGCTGTCACCTGACGCAGAAAGCCCGTCTTTTGACACTTCGGCCTGGGCGTCGAAACCTTCGACCACCTCAACCAGCTTTGCCGAGGCACGGGCGTGCAAGCCCTTTTCATTGATTATTTTCAAGCTTCGGTTCGTCATTCTTAATCAATCCGGTCTTCGTCCAACGTCACATTTTGCGCATTGATATACTTGCGTCCAGCCTCCATCGCCTGCCGCACGGCGTCGCCGATTGGCAAGTGGCGGGATTTGGCCAGTTTAATCAACATAGGCAGATTTGCACCGTAAAGGATACGTCGATCCTGCGGGGCGCAGGCGCGCAAGCTTAGGTTCGATGGGCTGCCACCAAACAGATCGGTTACAACGACAACACCGTCACCCACATCTACACTGTCTGCGGCGACACAGATTTCATTCTGCTTGGCATCGCGATCGTGATCCGCTTCGATCGAGATCGCGGCCAAGCCGGGCTGTTTTCCGACCACATGCTGCATTGCGGCCAGGTACTCCTGAGCCAACCCACCATGTGCAACAAGTACGATCCCGATCAATCCGACCTCACATTCAACGATCGACGTTCCATTTCGCGGTGCCTAATTGCCACTTGCTGCCCCTGCTCTGCAAGGGCCTTTGCGACCGCCTCGGCGGTAGCAACGGATCTGTGCTGTCCTCCGGTGCACCCAAAGGCCACCGAAAGGTGCGCTTTGCCTTCGGCGCGATAGGCCGGCAACAGGAGTTCAAGCAAATCGACAACACGGTCAAAAAACGGTGCATAGTTCGCGTCAGACTGAACATAGCGCGCCACATCCGGGTTTCGACCATCTTCGGCGCGAAGTTCCGGGCGCCAGTACGGATTGGCGAGAAACCGGCAGTCAAACACCATATCCAATCCACGCGGCAAACCGCGCTTATACGAAAAGGACTCGATAGATACCGCCAGATGGCGTCCACCTTGCGGCGCGAACCAGCGCTCGACCTCTTCGCGCAACTGGTGAACGTTCAGCGGGCTGGTGTCGATCAACGTGTCCGCAATCTCACGGATCGGGGCGAGTAGTTCTTTTTCCTGCCTAACGCCGGTTTCGGGGCTTGAATCTGACGCGACAGGGTGGCGTCGTCGGGTTTCGGAAAAGCGGCGCACCAAGACTTCGTCGTCGCAGTCGAGATACAGGGTTGAAATGTCGACATGGTCCATGCGTTGAACTTTGGCGATCAGTTCAATGAACCCGATCGTCGAGAAATCGCGGTTCCGCGCGTCTATTCCCAACGCCATGGGACGGTCGGTTGCGGGTCCTTCAAGCAGGCGCAGCAAGAGCCCCATCGGAAGGTTGTCGATAGCCTCAAAACCAAGGTCTTCGAGAACGCGGATCGCCGTTGATCTGCCAGCGCCCGAAGGTCCCGTTACCAGAACGATGCGCCGCTGAGTTGTCATGTGCTGGGCCATTCAGGGTCTACACGCGCCATTTTAAGTAATTGCATCAAAGCTGATGCCAAATTGGGGACACCCGCGCCGCGTAGCAAGGGAACAGTTTGCCTCAGGGCACGGATTTCCGTTACGTCTGGCAAGCGGGCTGTCTCTGTTTGGTCCAGATCAACAACATAGCTCAGGTTTACTGGCCCGACCGATTGCGCACGCAACAAGCCGACGCCGCGCGCCTCAATCAATCCTTGGATCTCTGGGGGAGCATCGATCAGGACCTTTTCAGCTTCCATGGTCAAAACAACCCTGTCATCTGCAACCAACCCTGCCCCCAAAGCCATCATCTGCAGCGCAAGGGCCGATTTTCCTGCCCCAGCGGTACCAAGGATCAACAGACCCCGCCCGTCGAGGGCAACACATGTGGCATGTATAATGGCAGTGTTCTGATGCGCGACGTCTGCGAGGGCCCGACCGCTCATGACTACACGGGCAGACCCACGACAAAGCGCGCACCAAGTGGATCGGACGTGACGTCGGCCTCTGTCGGGCGAATGTTTTCGGCCCAGATCACACCGCCATGCGCCTCGACTATCTGTTTTGAGATCGCAAGCCCAAGGCCAGAGTTATTGCCGAAATGTTCCACCGGGCGCTGTGAATAGAAGCGTTTGAAAACCTTGGTCAGCGCCTGTTCCGGAATGCCGGGCCCGGTGTCTTCGACGACGATCAGAACGCGGTTTTCACGGCGACGCACCCAAACGCGAATGGCATCACCGCTTTCGCAGAACGAGATCGCATTTGTGATCAGGTTGACGAACACCTGCGCCAAGCGCGCCTCAAGCCCGTTTATTTCGATCGGCTGAGACGGCAGATCGGTGATGTAATCCACGCCTTTGCTCCGCGCCTCTTCTCCCAGATACTGGCTGATATTGCCTAGCAGTTTCAGCAGATCGAAGAGTTGTTCTTCTTCTTTGACCAGTTCCGCATCCAGGCGTGACGCGTTCGATATATCGCTGACCAGACGGTCCAACCGCCGGACATCATGTTCAATCACGCTCAACAGTTTTTCACGCTGATCTTCCCGTTTGACCATGCGCAGCGTACCAACGGCGGATTGCAGGCTGGCCAAGGGGTTCTTGATTTCATGCGAAACATCGGCGGCGAACTGTTCGTTCGAATCGATCCGGTTGTATAGCGCGTTCACCATGCCCCGCAGCGCCCGACTGAGGCGACCGATTTCATCGGGGCGTGCACTCAGGTCGGGAATGCGAATTCGTCCCGGATTTACCCCCGCGCCGCGGTCTTTGCCCGACTCGGCGGCGGCGGCCAAGTCCGCCAAAGGGTTCGCAATTGTCGACGCCAGAACAAGGCTCAGGCCGATTGAAACCAAAAGCGCAACCACGAACATCTGCAAAATGCGCTCTTGCTCGCGCCGGGCCAACGCGTCGATTTCACCGGCAGGTCCGGCCATCGCAACAGCGCCGACAGGCGACCCCTCTAATGAAATGGGCGAGGCGGCAACGATTACTGTTTCGCCTGCTGCATCTTTTACGGCCTGCACCTGCATCTGTCCTTGCAGCGCGGTCGGGATCAGGGACTGCACGCGCTGTGCAAGCGTCGGTGCCTCATCCGGGTTGGCGTTGGTGAATATCTTGGACAGGCCTTTCCAGACGGCGTTCAGCGCATCGCTGATCAGGGTGCTGCCGGTCTGAACTTCGGCTTCTGACCTTAGAAGAATGGGCATGGGAGCGCTTGTTGCCCCCCCCCGGGTCCAGCCGATCAGAGTTCCAGCCGCATCGTAAACAAAAACTTCGCCGCCGACCGGAAGGCTCAACCCGGCAAGAGTGTCCTTAACATCAAGCTCGGCCGTGCTAAGAGAATGAGCGGCAGAATTCTGGCGCAACTGCGCTTCGAACACGTTGCTGACCAACTGGGCGTCGCCCATCAGATTGCTCGCGGTCTGCTTTACCTGTTCGTCCCGTGAGTCATCCAGATAGAGCAGTCCGGTGACCAGAATAACCAGAGCAATCAGGTTAAAGGTGATGATTTTGCGGGCCAGCGGCGACCCGCGCAGCGAAAATAGGTTCCGACTGCGGCGCGATGCCCCCAGTTCGGCCGAGTCAGGATCCTGAGGGATGACCCAGTCATCGCCCAGAACCACATCGCCGTCCCGCAATTCGCTGGCTTGTTCCGTATCGCGCACGAGACCCAACTACCCTTTGTTAAGCGGTCAATCTTATTCTTCGTTGTACCGGTAGCCTATCCCGTACAGAGTTTCGATGGCCGAAAACTCTGAATCAGCGACGCGCATTTTCTTGCGCAGACGCTTGATATGGCTGTCAATCGTACGGTCGTCTACATACACCTGATCGTCGTAAGCGACGTCCATCAGTTGATCACGGCTTTTGACAAAACCGGGGCGTTGCGCAAGGGCTTGCAACAACAAGAATTCAGTCACCGTCAGGGATACGTCCGTACCTTTCCAACTGACCGCGTGACGCAGCGGGTCCATCCGCAGCTCACCCCGTTCCATGACCTTGGCATCGCCCGTGCTGGCCGTTGCAACATCACCCGAAGTCGCTTCCTGCCGCCGCAGCAGCGCGCGAATACGTTCGACCAACAGACGCTGCGAGAAGGGTTTCTTGACGTAGTCGTCAGCCCCCATGCGCAGGCCGAGCACTTCGTCGATTTCGTCATCTTTCGAGGTCAGAAAGATCACCGGCATCTGGGTTTTCTGCCGCAGGCGCTGCAACAAATCCATGCCGTCCATGCGCGGCATCTTGATATCCAGAACGGCCATGTCCGGCAGTTTCTTGTTAAATGCGTCCAACGCAGCCTGTCCGTCGTTGTACGTTTCGACCTCGAAGCCTTCGGCCTCAAGCGTCATGGACACGGACGTCAGAATGTTTCTGTCGTCGTCCACCAGTGCAATCTTTGACATCGGGTTTGCCCCTATTCCTGCTCACTCATGCTTTATATCGTTATTAGTAAGGCATTTCTGGCGTTTTTAAGGCCGCGAATCAATCCGTATCTGCGAATCGTGCGTTTGTTGTCACACAGTTGCGGCAAAAAAGCCGTTAATGTTGCCGGAAAAGCGCCATGATTTCCGACAGGAAATTTGTGATGGCGCTAAACCTGACCTTGGTTGCGCTAACTGCGCCAAACCGTCCTGTTCATGCCCCAAATGACCGTGATAAGACGCGCCTGTCCGCCGGAACGATCCGGCAATTTGCCCCAAGAGCGCACCCGGCCCAAAGCCTTCGCGCCGCCACAGGAGAAGACACACATGACATCTGGACGGGTTAACCCGCAATTCCGCCTCGAAGATCAGGGCATCGAGGGTCTGGGCAATGTCTATTATAACTTCATGGAACCGGCGCTGATCGAAGAGGCTCTGAAGCGTGAAGAAGGCACTTTGGGCAATGGCGGGGCCTTTCTGGTCACCACCGGCAAGTTCACCGGCCGGTCGCCCAAGGACAAGCATGTCGTCAAGACCGACAGCGTTGCCGATTCAATCTGGTGGGAAAACAACGCGGAAATGAGCCCCGAAGGGTTCGACGCACTGTACGAAGACATGCTGGCCCACATGAAAGGCCGCGACTATTTCGTGCAGGACCTCGTCGGCGGGGCAGACCCGGCCTATTCGATCAATGTGCGCATGGTCACCGAGTTGGCCTGGCACAACCTGTTCATCCGTCACCTGCTGCGCCGTCCCGATCGTGAGGATCTGGACGAGTTCACCGCAGATTTCACTGTCATCAACTGCCCCAGCTTCCAAGCCGACCCGACCAAGCATGGCTGCCGGTCCGAGACCGTGATCGCGATGAACTTCGACCGCAAGCTGATCCTGATCGGCGGCACTGAATATGCGGGCGAGAACAAGAAGTCTGTCTTTACCCTGTTGAACTATATGCTGCCGGAAAAAGGCGTCATGCCGATGCATTGCTCGGCCAACCATGCTGTTGGTAACCCGGTCGACACCGCGGTTTTCTTTGGCCTGTCGGGCACCGGTAAGACCACCCTGTCCGCTGACCCGGCCCGCACCCTGATCGGGGATGACGAACATGGCTGGTCGGATCGCGGCACCTTTAACTTCGAAGGTGGCTGCTATGCTAAGACGATCAGCCTGAACCCCGAGGCCGAGCCGGAAATCTACGCGACCACCAGCAAGTTCGGTACCGTGATCGAGAACATGGTATTCGACCCCGAAACCAAGGAACTGGACTTCGAGGATGACTCGCTGACCGCAAACATGCGCTGCGCCTATCCGTTGGAGTACATCTCGAACGCATCCAGCAGCGCGCTGGGTGGCCATCCCAAGAACATCATCATGCTGACCTGTGATGCGTTTGGCGTGCTGCCTCCGATTGCGCGGCTGACCCCGGCGCAGGCGATGTATCACTTCCTGTCTGGCTTCACGTCAAAGGTTGCCGGGACAGAGCGCGGCATCACCGAGCCTCAGCCGACCTTCTCGACCTGTTTCGGCGCACCGTTCATGCCGCGCCGCCCGGAAGAGTACGGCAACCTGTTGCGGGACAAGATCGCCCAGCACGGCGCGACCTGCTGGCTGGTCAACACCGGTTGGACCGGAGGCGCCTATGGCGTTGGCAGCCGGATGCCCATCCGTGCCACCCGTGCCTTGCTGACCGCTGCTCTGGACGGGTCGCTGCGCGATGCCGAGTTCCGTAAGGACGCCAATTTCGGCTTTGATGTGCCAGTTTCCGTTCCCGGTGTGGCCGAGGTTCTGCTGGATCCGCGCCGCACCTGGGACGATCAGGCCGCCTTTGACAAACAGGCCGAGAAACTGGTGCAAATGTTCGCCGAGAATTTTGAACAGTACTTACCGTTCATCGACGAGGACATAAAAGCTGTCGCAATCGGATAATCAGACAGGGGGCGATTTTCGCCCCCTTTTCTTATTGCGCGACTCACTAAATCGTCATCTCTTCAGGGTTGAATAACGCCAAAAGCGCATACAAATTCGTTGCCCGGATTCGAGGATTACGGTAACGCTAAGTGTCATTGTGACGAAAAAGCCCGGCGCTTTGGCACCGGGCGGAAAGTGAAAAAACCTAGCGGTGGCTTAAGCGTGCACTCACAACACGCGAACTGAGCAACCCAATCGAAAGTAAGTTTAGAAATTAGGGGATGAGTGTCAATACGAGACTTGCTGAATAATCGGCACGTTTCCACCCGCTGAAATTGCACGGCGGATGACACAGGCAAGGAACAGGTAAGACCATGACGGAAATCTCGAAACTGACCGAACTACGTAAGCTGATGCAAAGCATGGAGCGCACGCTGGGGCTTGAACAACTGTCTCCGGTGGAACGCGATATCTATTACGCTGCGGAAGAACTTTCGAAGGCCGATCAGGAAGTTCGCACATTTGGTCTGATCGAACATACACTGGTTCAAAGTGTTTCACGCCCCACATTTTTCCGCGCGCTGAAATCGCTGGTGCAGAAGGGCTATCTTTCGCAAAGTGGCAGCGCGAACCGGGGTCGGTATATCGTTCATGCACCCAGATGATGGCTTCTGCCTGCACGATGGTGGTTGATCGCCGTGCACAAATGGGCCTCTGACACTTTCTACGCTTCGCTGGCTTATGTGGTGGCATCTTTCCTTACGTTTGAGGTTCTGATGCCGCTGCAGAATGTTTTCTTTCCGGAATACCCCAGCCGCGCCAGCCTTTTGTTTCTGCCGCACGGTGTGCGCGTTCTGGCAGCGTGGTTGCTTGGCTGGCGTTCGATCTACGCCTTACTTCCGGGCGTCTTTATTGTGTTCGCGTTTCTTGGTGGCTCTGACGTATTCCTGCCCAGCCGCCTCATGGCTATCGCAATTGCCGTAACCACTGTTCCGGCAGTATTCTACCTTTTGAAATGGGTGGGCTGGGATTTGTTCCCGCGCGCCGACCGCAAACCCTGCTGGTCCTGCATCATGGGGGTCGGTGTCATTACCTCATTCCTTGTCGCCGGGCTGACCAACTTGGCCTTCGGCAGCACGCGCGTTGAATACGTCGCTTATCTTATCGGTGATATCTCGGGCCTGTTCTTCCTTATGCTGGGACTGTATTTCGCATTCCGCATTGCGGATAGCCGCCCCTAACCCAGAATGCCGCGCCGCAGCAGATTCAGTCCGGCAATCAGCAAGACCAGCAACGTGACCTTTCGGAACCGCGCCTGATCAATACGTGATTGCAACTGCAGCCCAACCCACATGCCGATCAGCGCAGGCAAAATCAAAACTGCCGAGAACGGAGCCGTCTGGGCATTGAAGATGCCCGAACCCAGATGCGCCACCAACAAAGCCACGGCACCCAGGCTATAGATCACGCCTTGAACCCGCATCTGTACAGCCTTCGGCGTGTTCAGCGCAGTCAGGTAGAGAACGGTGGGCGGCCCCCAGACCCCTGACAAACCGCCGACAAACCCGGCGATTGATCCGATACTGGCCTCGATCCGGGCTGAGGATTTTTCAAGCGTCAGCTTCAAGCCCAACATCTGAATCAAAGCGAAGAATGTCACCGGAATGCCGATAATCAACACAAACGTCTTTTCCGGGACAATGCTGACCAGTTGCGCGCCCAGAAGCAGGAACACCAATCCGACGCTTAGAAAAACCCGAAATTTCCGGATGGCGTCAATGGCTGCGGGTACCCCCTCTCGAAGCGCCTGAAAGCCATTCGTCACAATTGTCGGCAATATCAGACCGGCAATGGCAAGATTAGGCGACAGGATCATACTTAGCCCGGATACCAACACCATTGGCATCGCAAACCCAACCATGCCTTTGATCCAACCGGCCAAGAAAGCGACGCCGAAGGCAAGCAGCAACTCCTGCGAAGTGAAAGCGGAAAACAACGTCATGGCACTGTGATAGCATCCCTGAAATTCTCTGCATTGCAAAAATGATCAAGCAATTTTTGAACTTTTTCGCAGCGTAATTCGTATTTTTGTTGCGCTGCATGTGCAGCATGGTAAGACCATACGACCCAGAAAAGGACGTGATTCATGGCCCATGACGGACAGGATATGACCCAGATGACAACATCCGCGATTTTGCCCGACCTTCTGACTTTGACCCGCTTTGCGGTGCCCGCTGTCGAAGCAGTGTTTGAACGCGCGCGCGAGTCGGTCCGGGCAATGGTAACCAAGGACGGTCGTGTATCTGGTGCGTTGATCGAAGCCAACCAAACCGCAGCACATGGGCTGGCATGGCTTGCGACGTATCAGCAATCCCTGCAACAAATGCAACGCTGGGCCGAGGCGTTGGACGCCGATGGCAAATTTGGCGAAATCGAACAATTGCTGCACCAGATCGCCTTTGGCGAATATCTGCATCAGGTCGCCGGCGGCATTCCGATGAACCAGGGTGAGGTCGTGCGCCTGCAGGATATGGGCCTTGGCTGGGACGCGCTGTCGGGCTTCCAAAGCTCCGAAGTGCAGACGCTGATGGCGCAGGCGAACTCTCAGGCCGCCCGCACACGTCTGGTGGCCCTGATGGAAGATCAGGCCGGTGCGACCATGTTTGGCGCTTCGGGTTTGGAAGAAGAACTGGAAATGATCCGCGACCAGTTCCGCCGCTACGCACAGGAAAAAGTCGAACCGAACGCTCATGACTGGCATCTCAAGGATGAACTGATCCCGATCGAGATCATCGAGGAACTGGCCGAGATGGGCGTCTTTGGCCTGACCATCCCCGAAGAATTCGGCGGATTTGGCCTGTCCAAAGCCTCGATGTGCGTTGTGTCCGAGGAACTGTCGCGCGGTTATATTGGCGTCGGTTCACTGGGCACGCGGTCCGAGATTGCGGCTGAGTTGATCATCGCAGGCGGCACGGACGAGCAAAAGGCCCAATGGCTTCCCAAAATCGCCAGCGCCGAGATCCTGCCCACGGCTGTTTTCACCGAACCCAACACCGGCTCGGACCTTGGTAGCCTGCGCACACGGGCGACCAAGACCGGGGATGGCGATTACGAAGTCACCGGAAACAAGACATGGATCACCCATGCCGCACGCACCCATGTGATGACCCTGCTGGCCCGCACCAACCCTGACACCACCGACCACCGTGGCCTGTCGATGTTCCTGGCGGAAAAAACGCCGGGCACGGATGAGAACCCCTTCCCCACCGAAGGCATGACCGGCGGTGAGATCGAGGTTCTGGGTTATCGCGGCATGAAAGAATACGAGCTGGGTTTTGACGGCTTCAAAGTCAAAGGTGAAAACCTGCTTGGCGGCGAAGAGGGTAAAGGCTTCAAACAACTGATGGAGACTTTCGAATCCGCCCGCATCCAAACCGCCGCACGGGCCATTGGCGTGGCGCAAAGCGCGCTGGATATCGCCATGCAATACGCGCAGGAACGCAAGCAATTCGGCAAATCGCTGATCAATTTCCCGCGTGTCTCGGGCAAGCTGGCGATGATGGCGGTCGAAATCATGATCGCGCGTCAGTTGACCTATTTCAGCGCATGGGAAAAAGACCACGGCCAGCGCTGCGACCTTGAGGCTGGCATGGCCAAGCTGTTGGGGGCTCGTGTTGCTTGGGCCGCCGCTGATAACGGTTTGCAGATTCATGGCGGCAACGGTTTTGCACTGGAATACAAGATCAGTCGCGTTCTGTGTGACGCACGCATTCTAAACATTTTTGAGGGGGCTGCCGAAATTCAGGCACAAGTGATCGCTCGGCGTCTGCTGGGCTAACCTGATTACGGCAACCCCGTTTCCCCAACTTGACCCGGCGTTCGCGCCGGGTCTTTTTTGTCAGCAGGTGCGTGCGCTTTTGGCTGATCTGTCAGTTCGTTCTATGAATTCACTCAAAACGACGATAGAGCAGCCAAAACGTACAAACAGTTCCAAATGCGAAAATCAGAATGATCCGATCTTTATTGGTACTTTGCGCGACCGTCCTGACCCTTGCGCTTGGCGGCTGCACGACCACGCAACCCAGCGCTGGTCAAGACGACATTGACGCGCTTGCCGCGGCTATCACGGACCTCGACCCGCGTGTCGACCCTGCCGAGGCGCAAAGGGCTGCCCGCATTTCATACACATATTCGCAGCAATTAGCGCGGGACTGGAATGTTACGGACCCGGCGATCATTCACAATGCAAAAGTCATTAACGGGTTTCGGGAACGAGGGTTGTGCAATGACTGGGCCGAAGCCATGTCCACACGCCTGCGGCAGGAAGATTTTCGGACACTGGACGTGCATTGGGCCACGTCACCACCAACATCGTTTCGCATCATCCATCACTCGGCCCTGATCAGCGCTAAAGGTGCCTCGATGTATGACGGTGTCATTCTCGACCCTTGGCGGAACAGTGGGGCGCTTTTCTGGGCCCCTGTGCGCGAAGACACTCGGTATAACTGGCGGCCTCGTAGCGAGGTTCGGGAAGAACTGCTGAACGGCGCGATACCGTATTGATAAGGATACCAGCATGATACGCCTCGTCTTTGCTTTTCCTCTGCTGGCGCTACTGCAATGCGACAAGGACGAAACCGTGGCCGCCTATGGCGCGGCGGATCAGACCTGGGTACTGCAGGAAATCGATGGTGAACGCTTTCCGGCAAGCGCCCTGCTGAGTTTCCCCGAAGAAGGCAAGATCGCAGGCAATGCCCCCTGCAACAGCTACAGCGGTACGCTGAACGCGCCCTACCCTTGGTTCGAAATCGCCGACCTGACGGCCACACGCGCGGCCTGCGCCGGTCTTGAAGCCGAAGGGTTCTACTTTGCGGCGCTACTGGCCATGACCCAGTCCGAAGTATCCGGCGATGTCCTGATCCTGCGCAATGACGACGGGCATGAAATGCTGTTCAAAGCCGCCGAGTGAACTGATCAATGAAACGGGCTCGGGCCTCGGGCAGTGGGTTGTGACCAAGCGATGGGGCCAGATGATGCTCCAGAAAGTAGCCAGTGGTCCGCAGACCCTGCGCGATTTCTGAATCCGGGGCTGTGCCTTCGCCCTTCAGGCAGAGGGGCAAAGGCAACAGCCTGTCCGCCCATTCCCCCGCGCCCTGCTTGCTGACCGCTCGTCCGGTTTTCGGCGAGACAAAAACCAACCCCTCGGTCGCGCCGGTCACAGCACAGGCTGAAAAGTCGAGGCCAAAGCCCAATTCCTCAAGCAACGCCAGTTCCCAACGCAGATAAGCCAGTGGCCAAATCTCATCTTGGCCCAGCAGGTCCATCAACTGTTCGGTTTGCTTGTAAACCCCCGGATGCGGTTCACGCTCGGGCAGGCTGAAGGACAACAACGCCACCACAGCGTTCAGCCCGGACAGCGCCAACCGACCGGAAAACGCCGCCGCTGCGCGGGACCGCAACGGTTCAACCTGAAACGTGCCAAGATGCTCTTCCAGCCGAGCCCGCCAAAGCACATCCAACTGCGCACCCGGTTGCAGGATCGGAGAAATCTTGCGGCTGGCCCCACCCCGAACAACCCCTGCGTGACGGCCGTGGGCTTCGGTAAAGACCTCGATGATCGCCGAGGTCTCACCATGTCTGCGGGAGGTCAGAAGGATGCCATGATCGCGCCAGTCCAAGTTTTGATCCCGTGACAGATTGTACCGAGCGCAGCAAATCCCAAGCCAGCGCAGTGTGCAAGGGTATCAAATGCGAGGCGCCACAAAGTCTTGGCGTTTTGCGCCATGGTTTGGGCTCAAGTTGTTACGCGCCGAGCCGGACCATCACTCCAGCCCGTCCTCACCCAAAAGGTGCCGCCCTTGCCGGTCTTCAACCTCGATCACCCAAAGATCAGGGTCAAAACTGCGTTGGCGTTGAATGGCTTGGTCCACGTCTGCCTCCGCGCCACCGGACAGCTCCACCCATTTACGCTCACCGCTCATCAAGTCAAAGCTGCGTTGGTATGCCACCGCCTGACCATCCAGCGTGTTCATTTTGACCAAGACGGCACCGGCCGTATCGTCGCCATGCGACACGACAAATGCAGGGATATCCTGAAGCCGCAACCGCGCGATATAGGCGTGAACCCAGAAATCTGCGGTCAGACGGGTCATGCGTTTCCGTCTTTGAAATCCAGCCCCATTTCCGAATAGCGCTCGGACTCTTCCAGCCAGTTAGGTCGGACCTTTACCTGCAGGAACAGGTGGATTTTACGGTCCAGAAACTCTTCCAGTTCGGCGCGGGCCGCTTGGCTGACGGCTTTGATTGTTTCGCCGCGCTTGCCCAAAACGATCCCTTTGTGGCCATCGCGCATGACATAGATGACCTGATCTATCTTGGCCGAGCCATCCTTGCGCTCTTCCCAATTCTCGGTCTCGACCGTGAGCTGATAGGGCAATTCCTGATGCAGCCGTAGGGTCAGTTTCTCGCGCGTCATTTCGGCTGCGATCATCCGCAGCGGCAGATCGGCAATTTGGTCTTCGGGATAGAGCCACGGGCCCTCGGGCAATTCAACCGCCAACCATTTGCGAAGGTCATCGACACCGTGGCCTTTCTCGGCCGAAATCATGAAGGTATCAGCAAATGGATAGCGCGCGTTCAGGTCGCTGGTCAGCGCCAGCAGCTTTTCACTGGGCACCTTGTCGATCTTGTTGATCGCCAATGCGATGGTACGGCCCTGCCCGATCTCTTCCAGCCCTTCCAGGATACGTTCAACCCCTTCGGTGATGCCGCGATGCGCCTCGACCATCAGAACAACGACATCAGCATCCGCCGCCCCGCCCCACGCTGCGGCAACCATCGCGCGATCCAGTCGGCGACGTGGTTTGAACAGGCCGGGTGTGTCCACAAACACAAGCTGCGCATCCCCTTCCATCGCGACGCCACGAATACGGGCGCGCGTGGTCTGAACCTTATGCGTCACAATCGAAACCTTGGCCCCGACCATCCGGTTCAGAAGGGTGGATTTGCCTGCGTTAGGCTCTCCGATCAGAGCGATAAATCCGGCGCGTGTGGTCATGTGTGCTGCGATCCTGTTTGCAAGTGCGCACCCCTATATCAGAAAGAGCCGATGGGCCAGAGGCATTTGTTGCAAGACAGCCATGCGCAACCGTCCCGCAATCCCTTGCGATCTACATTCCCCGAAAAAAGGCCAGCGGCGTGTAAAATTCTCTGCTAGCCTAAAGTTGCATATTACAGGTGGACTACGTGTTTTCAGCTTTCGTCGGCATCAGGCATTGGACGGGCAGCATGTTTGCCGGAATGATCACTGTTCTGGTTTGCTCAGTATCTACGGCCGTTAGACCGGCACATGCCGAGACCGTGAAGTTTCGCATCGCCGAAACCGTGCAGGTCAAAGGCAAGGACCTTCCTTATACTCTTTTCGTGTCCCTCAAAGACGCTGGCGAAACCCGGTTGGGTATGGACGCGTTTTTAGATCTTCGTTCACTGCAGGACCTCGCGCCGTGGCTGTTTTCAAGCGTTCTGAAAGAAACCTGCCAGCAAAAATTCGCTTTGGCTGTGTCACAAGTGTCAGCCCAGGCAGATGCCTTGGTGGCGGATGGACAGGTTCAGGCCAAATTCTATGCCTGCGACACCGATGATCCCAAAACGCACTACCGAGGTGTTTTGCTGTTCGGGCAGAATGTGGATGTCATGATCAAAGCCTCTGCCGCAGCTGAACGGAACTGTCTTCACTTACGTCTGGAAGATGTGGAACTGGACTTGCAGGGGTTTCTCGGAACTGTCTCTGACATGATCGGGCTGACGGAAAAAGCCCGCCTCTTGATCCTTGAAAAAGGCGCCGAAGTATTGGCGGAAAACCCCGTTTGCCCAGAGCTTCCAAGTGAATTGAAAGGGTTGGAGCCGCGCTTTACCTCTGGCGGGATCAGAGAAATCGGCAGCGGCGGCGTGGGTGCCGCGCTTAGCGGTTCGGTTGATACCAGTGCAGGAACGCTGTTGGACCTAATCGCGGCGCTACAGAAAAAGCAAGGGTTCGGGGTGGTGGAATGAAGCGGTACTTTGCCCTTGCTGTTGGCTTCTGTCTGGGCTTCCAGCCAGCGGATGCCCGTGACGTGCAGCTCGAGTTTGAGCGGACCCTGGGATCGGATGGCACTGAAATTCCGTACCAGTTGAACCTGACGTTAAAAGAGGTTTCACCAACCCGTATCTCGGTGGATGCCATTCTGGATTTGCGGGATATCCAAGCCGCGTTGATACAGGGCCTAAGAAACACTGAATTGTCCGACTTGTGTAATGCCGACGTAACATTGGACAACCTTGATCTGTCTGCCCTCGGGCGCGATGTGAATGTAGAAGGCCGCGTCAAGATGGAGGCCTTCCGCTGCGATCATCAACTCGGGCAGCCTCCCAAACGGCAGGGCAGCATAGCGGCGAATACGATCACATTTACCGGAACCGCGTCTGCTCAGGTGCAAAACCAGTGCGTGTATTTTGATTTGACCGGTTTGGAATTGACCCTTGAAACCCCGATCCTTGATCCCAACACAAAGCAGGGGTTTTTGAACGATGCCCGCAGCATCATCGAAAAGGCCGCTGACGCCCTGCTAAAGCGCAACCCAATCTGTCCAACGCTTCCGCCAGAACTTTCATCCATTGACGCGCGCTATGACGCCGGTGGCACGGTGGAAATTGGCGACGGGGGGATTGGCGTTGCGCTGGATGGGTCTTTCGATGTCAGCCCAGATACAATCCTAAGCATATTGAAGGTGCTGCAAGAGCAGGGGAAACTGCCGCCCGCACCTTAGCAATCAGGTCAGCCTGTCCAACAGCGCTTTTGCGGCTGCCTGCTCTGCCTGACGCTTTGATCCAGCCGTTGACTGCGCCTCGGTTCCGTCCTGAAGGCGGGCTGCGATGGTGAAAACCGGCGCATGATCCGGGCCGCTGCGCTTGATTTCGACATAGGACGGGGGTTTCTGGCCCCGCGCCTGCGCCCATTCCTGCAAAGAGGTTTTCGCGTCGCGCGCATCCTCTTCGACATTGTGAATCCGGTCACCCCACAGCCTGAGGATAACCTCGGCCGCTGTTTCAAATCCGGCATCGCGGTAGACCGCGGCAATAACCGCTTCCATCGCATCCCCCAGCAGGGCCTGTTTGCGACGACCGCCGGACAGCATCTCGGACCGGCCAAGTTTCAACACCGCGCCCAGATCAATCTGCCGCGCCACGTCCGCACAGGCCTCTTTTCGGACAAGGGCGTTGAACCGCGGGGCAAGCTGCCCTTCGGACGCTTTCTTGTCGCTTTCCAGAAGCGCCGTTGCCATCACCAGACCCAAAACCCGGTCGCCCAGAAACTCCAACCGCTGATTATCTGGTCGTGTCGGCGACGAGACTGATCCATGGGTCAGCGCGCGTACCAGCAGTTCGGGGTTCGAGAACTCGTACCCCAACCGCTTTTGAAAAGCTTTTATTTCAGCCGATAGCTTCAATTGACCGCCTTGAAGAACCGGTCGCCCCGCCAAGTCCAGAAGAACAGCATAGACCGGCCAGCGGACGAGAACATGATACGGTCGGCCCGACCGATCAGGTCTTCGTAGGGGACATACCCAACACCCCCGGCCGATACCGGCAGGCGGCTGTCGCTGGAGTTGTCACGGTTGTCGCCCATAAAGAAATATTCACCCTCGGGCACGGTATAGATGCCGGTATTGTCCGATCCCTGATTGCCGATATTAAGCACATCGTAAGACACGCCATTGGGCAATGTCTCGATCACTCGGGATTTTTCGCAAAGACCGCCAAAGCCAACCGGACCGTTTTCGCAACGTGGTCTCAATCCCTGCGATCCCTGAGGTTCAGAGATTTCGGTGAATACCCCGTCGGGCTTCTGCGGGACCGGGGTGCCGTTCAGAATGATCTGCCCTTCACGGATTTGAATACGATCGCCCGGCAAACCGATCAGGCGCTTGATATAGTCGCGCCCGTTGACCGGATGGCGGAACACGATCACATCGCCGCGCTCTGGCTCAGTGCCCCAAATACGCGTGTTATCCTCGCCCTGCATCCATCCACAGATTTCTTCGGCGTCGATATTCAGGCCAACGCTGGGAATAATCAGGCTGGGGCAGGACGCATAAGAATACCCATAGGCCATCTTGTTGACGAACAGGAAGTCCCCGATCAACAGGGTCTGTTTCATCGAGCCGGACGGAATCCAGAAGGGCTGAAAGAACAGCGTGCGGAAAACACCTGCGATCAACAGCGCGTAGACGATGGTTTTGATCGTCTCCCACACGGGATTTCCGGTTTTGACGTCCTCGGCCATACTGCTCTCCGGTCCTTGGTTTGTTGGGGTGCTACATGCGTGGCGCGGCAAGGTTAGTCAAGGCTGAGCGCTGCGTTATTGAAGCGGGCGCGCCTCGATCACTACGAAGGCCTGGGCCCAGGGGTGATCATCGGTCAGCGTGACGTGGACGATTGCCTCATGGCCCTCGGGGGTCATCTCACGCAGCCGTTCTGCCGCCCAACCCGTCACATGCATGACCGGTTGACCGGTTTTCAGATTGGTGACTGACATATCCTTCCACGCGATCCCCATACGCAGACCGGTGCCCAGCGCCTTGGAGCACGCTTCTTTCGCTGCCCAGCGTTTGGCATAGGTTCCAGCTGTGTCGGCACGGTTCTCGGCCTTGCGCTGTTCAATCTCAGTGAAGACGCGGTTGCGGAACCGATCGCCGAACCGGTCAAGCGTGCCCTGGATACGTTCGATATTCGCGAGGTCTGTGCCGATGCCGAGGATCATTGGTTTCTCAATTTAGCAATGGCGACAATCAACGGTAATTTGACTGGCTTGGCAAGCAGATGGTGGGTCAGCGCTATTTTGTGATAAGCATTGACCAAATTGTCCCAGCAGAGGGCTTTGGAGATGTTCAACAGACTATTCTGGGGAATTGTGGCGACCATCTTACCGTTGGCCAGCATCGCCACGGCGCAAAATCAGGACTGCGGTGAAGAGGATAATCCATGTCAGGTTGGGCAGCTTACCTACAGGGTCGTCTTGCCAGAGGTACCGCAAAATGCCCCAAGCGTAATCTACCTGCACGGATATGCCGCCACCGCCGACTCGGCAGTCAAACGATCCAACCTCACAACCCCCTTTATTGAAAGGGGAATTGCGGTCATCGTTCCAAATGGACAAGCAGATGTCGGAAACCCCAAAGTTCTGGACTGGGGTGTTCACGATGGCCATCGCTGGCCCAGAGATGATTTGAAGGCACTGGAAGACATAAAAGCAGACGCCGTAAATCGTTTTGGCCTGGACGCTAATAGAATTTTACTTGCCGGGTATTCCCGTGGCGGTTCAATGGTCTGGGACAAGGCCTGTTATTCGCACGACTTTGCATCTGCCTACGCATCTGCATCCGGCGCGTTTTGGGAACCGATGTGGCGACGGTGCAGCGGCCCGGTGCACATGCATCACTCACATGGATTTGCGGATCGCACTGTACCGCTGGAAGGCAGGTTCGTGGTTTTCGGCGGGTATGAATTTGAACAAGGAAGTGTTCTCAAGTCTGTCGAACTGCTGACCCGCACCAACGAATGCGGCCAAATGGCAAATGCGGTGGATACAAATTCATCAACTTGGGAAAAAAGATGGACCAAGTGTAAAGGGGGGTCGGTCACGTTGGCGTTAGGGCCACACGGCCATGGTCGACAGACCGATTGGGCGGACCAAGTGGCGCAATGGTTCATCGAACTTCCCGCCACTCGGTAGAGGCACCGTTTCAGCTTGCCCTCCGCGCCTCATCCATCAACCTGCGCATCTCGGCTATGGCGGGGGTGAGGCCGCGAAAGATGGCTTCGCCGATCAGGAAATGACCGATGTTCAGCTCGCGCACCTCGGGGAAGGCGGCAATAGGTTGAACTGTGTCATAGGTCAGGCCGTGGCCTGCGTGGACCTCAAGGCCCAGCGAATGGGCGAAAGCCGACATCTCGCACAGGCCTTCCAGTTCACGGTTGGCCTCGCCCATGTGACCCTCGGCAAAGGCGTCGCAATATGCACCGGTGTGCAGTTCGATCACTTCGGCACCGATGCGATGGGCGGCCTCGATCTGGCGTTGGTCGGCGGCGATAAAGATGGACACACGGCAGCCGACGTCCCGTAGCGGAGCGATGAAATGCGCCAGCTTGTTTTCCTCGCGCGCAACCTCAAGTCCGCCCTCGGTGGTGCGTTCCTCTCGCTTTTCGGGGACGATACAAACAGCGTGCGGTTTGTGGCGCAGGGCGATCTTCTGCATCTCGGGCGTGGCGGCCATCTCAAAATTCAGCGGAACGGTCAGCGCATCCATCAACGCTTCAATATCGGCATCAACGATGTGCCGGCGATCCTCGCGCAGATGAGCGGTGATACCGTCTGCGCCAGCCTCTTCTGCCAGTTTTGCGGCGCGCATTGGATCGGGATAGGCCCCGCCCCGCGCATTTCTAATGGTCGCCACGTGGTCGATGTTCACGCCCAGACGCAAATGATTGTCAGACATCGCCTGATTCCTTTTCCGAACTTTTGGCCGAGCCTAGTGCGTTTGAAACTGGAACGGCAGTCTTGGTTTCGGCCAGCCGTTTGATTTCATCAAACTTTGCCTTGATCTTGTCGCGGCGGCGCTGCTGATAGGTGCGGATCAAAGGCAGGCTGAGGTAGTAACAAATCGCAGCGGCCAAAAGACCCGGAAGAATTCCGCCAATCAGATAGGGGTAGAACACCTCACGATAGAAGATGCCAAGCCCGTGCCAATCCGCGACCCGGTCGGTGAACATGGCGATCAGGTTGTCTTTCAGATCGCGCAGGGCATTAGCGAATTTTCCCATCAGCCCCTGCGTGTCGCCTTCCTGAAACTCGGTCCCGAGCAGGAAATGGCCCGTCTGCAGGCAAACCACTCCGATAGGTACATAAGTCAACGGGTTGCCAAAGAATGTCCCGCTGAGCGCAGCCAGAATGTTGCCGTTGATCAAACGCGCGCACACCGCGGCTACGACGAAGTGCAATCCATAAAAGGGGGTGAACGCTGCAAAGACCCCTGCCCCGATCCCACGCGCAATACGTTCAGGCGAATCCGGTAGGCGGCGGACCCGATGTTTGACGTAGTGAAAAGCGCGCGTCCATCCGCCTCGGGGATAGACGAATTCGGATGCGATCTGGACAGGCGAGCGTCGATCTCGGCGCTTGAAAACCACTCCTGATCACCCCTTCCTAGCCAGCCGCCACGGCGGTTTTGGTCCTGTCCCGGTAGCGTTCGACCGCGGCAACGTCGCTTTCGGCCTCCAGCATCAGCATCAGCGAATGCAATTGCTCCAGATCCCGAAGTTCGACATTGATCAACAAACGGTAAAAATCCGGTTTGCGGTCGACAAATTCCAAGTTTGAAATATTGGCCTTTTTCTCGCCGATCAATGTGCAAATACGCCCCAGCACCCCGGCGTCATTGCCAATGGTCAGGTCCAGGGTTGCACCATAAACAGCCGGGTGCGTTCCGGTATGCCAGTGCAGATCGACCCAACGGTCGGGCTCGCCCTCAAACTCGGTCAGGCGATCGCAATCAATGGCGTGGACCACAACGCCTTTCCCGCGATAGGTAATGCCCACGATCCGCTCACCCGGCAGAGGCTGACAGCAAGGCGCGCGGTCGAATTTCTGCCCCGGCTCCAGACCGATCACAGCACGGCGCAACGGGATCGCGTCGCCGTCATCCTGTGTCAGTTCCGGATAAACCGCACTGACCACATCATGGGCGGTCAGTTCCGCGCTGCCAAGCCGCGCCAGCAATTCGTGGCGGTCTTTCAAACGAAGATGCTTGGCGGCCGTATCCAAGGCTTTGTCGGTCGCTTTGCGTCCGACGTGATCAAAGCCGGACCGCGCCAACTCTTTGCCCAGCTTGATGAACCGTTCACGGTCCACTTCGCGCAGCGCACGGCGAATGGCGGTTCTCGCCTTCCCGGTCACCGCAATCTCAAGCCATGTGACCTGCGGGGTTTGCCCGTCGGCGGTGATAATATCCACCGATTGCCCATTCTTGATCCGTGTCCACAACGGAACCCTGATGCCGTCCACTTTGGCGCCAACACAGGCGGACCCGATCCGGGTGTGGATCGCATACGCAAAGTCAATCGGCGTGGCCCCGCGCGGCAGCTTGACCACGTCGCCCTTGGGCGTGAAGCAGAACACCTGGTCGGAATACATCTCCAACTTGACCGCTTCGAGGAAATCTTCGTGATCCTCTTCGCTGTCAAACTGTTCGGTCAGGTTGGCGATCCATTTCGCCGGATCGACCGCAAACGGGTTTTCCGAGCGGACACCATCGCGATAAGACCAATGCGCGGCCACACCTGTTTCGGCAACGTCATGCATCTGACGGGTACGAATCTGAACCTCGACCCGTTTACCGTCGCGTCCCGACACGGTTGTATGGATCGAGCGGTACCCGTTCGATTTCGGCTGGCTGATGTAGTCCTTGAACCGCCCCGGCACCGCACGCCAGCGTTGGTGGATTGCGCCCAGCGTCCGGTAACAATCTTCTTCGGTCTGAGTGATGATGCGGAATCCATAGATGTCAGACAGGCGCGAAAAGCCTTGATCCTTTTCCTGCATCTTGCGCCAAATCGAATAAGGTTTCTTGGCGCGGCCAAACACCTCAGCTTCGATCCCGGCCTTTTCCAACTCGCGCCGCATATCGCCCGTGATGCGATGAATCACATCACCGGTTTCACGCTGCAATGTGATGAAACGGCGAATGATCGACTGGCGGCCTTCGGGGTTCAGAACGCGAAAGGCGAGGTCTTCCAGCTCCTCGCGCATCCATTGCATCCCCATGCGGCCTGCAAGCGGCGCGTAGATATCCATCGTCTCGCGCGCCTTTTGCACCTGCTTTTCGGGGCGCATCGCCTTGATCGTGCGCATGTTGTGCAGGCGGTCGGCCAGCTTAACCAGAATAACCCGCAAGTCCTTGGACATCGCCATGAATAGTTTGCGAAAGTTCTCGGCCTGTTTGGTTTCACGACTGGAAAGCTGCAGGTTCGTCAGCTTGGTGACCCCATCAACCAGCTTAGCGACCTCATCCCCGAACAGATCGGACACTTTGCCGTAATTGGCCTTGGTGTCTTCGATCGTGTCATGCAAAAGGGCGGTGATGATCGTTGCATCATCCAGACGCTGTTCGGTCAGGATAGCGGCAACGGCAACGGGGTGGGTAAAATAAGGCTCTCCCGAGTGGCGGAACTGGCCTTCATGCATCTGCTTTCCGAACTCATAAGCCCGGGCGATGCGATCTGCATTTGTCTTAGGGTTGTAGTTGCGGACCAGCGCAATCAGATCGTCTGCAGAAATCATCCGGTCCGCACCTTCGTTCGAGGGGATTACCCCTGGCCTTGAGCCTCCATCAGAGCGCGCAGAAGCTTTTCTTCGGACATATCGTCGTCCGCAGGCTTATCGGTTTCCGCACCCATCAGCAGAGCCATCTGGTCTTCTTCCGGCTCGTCAACTTCAATCTGGGTCTGGTTGGCTTCGATCAGGCGCTCGCGCAGCTCATCCGCGCTTTGGGTTTCGTCCGCGATCTCGCGCAGCGAAACGACAGGGTTTTTGTCGTTGTCGCGGTCCACGGTGATCGGGCCACCAGCGGAAATCTCGCGCGCACGATGGGCGGCAAGCATCACAAGCTCGAACCGGTTTGGCACTTTGTCTACGCAGTCTTCAACCGTCACGCGGGCCATAGGGCGCTCTCCGTTACTGAATCCATGTCAGGAAGAGGTTTATCTAAGCGCGAATCCCCGCCTTGACAAGCAGGAAATGCTGCAAATGCACCGTTCACATTGGGGTGACTGCCGCGACATCGTCCGCAGGAAGGTCTGCCAGCATTTCCTGCACGGTTCGGCCCAGCACCGGATGACGCCAATCCGGGGCGATATCTGCCATGGGCACCAATACAAAAGGCCGATCCTGAAGACGGGGATGCGGCAGGATCAACTGATCCGGCGCCTGTTGTTTTTGGTCTTCCGCAGACAAGGTTCTCCACCGCTCATACCCATCGCGATCGGGCAGCACCTGATCGTCATAGCAAACCAGATCCAAATCCAGTGTGCGCATTCCCCAGCGCTGAACCCGTTGGCGGCCGTGGTCATGCTCGACCTCATGCAGCAGATGCAAAAGTTCTGCCGGGGTCTTGTCAGTCTCGATCAGCGCGGCCGCGTTGACATAATCCGGCCCCGCTCCGGCTGGGAAACACGGCGTCTCGAAAAACCGGCTGACCGCGCGAATCAGCACCCCCTGACGCGGTATCGCGTCAAGCGCCTTTTCCAGTGTCACCTTGGGTCCTTGATCCCTCAAATTGAGATTTGCACCTAGTGCGATCACCACTTTTGACAAAAAATTGCGCATTCTACTCCCTATATTCGGTGAATTGCATACTTGCGATACACATTAAATGCCCTAATTATAGGCGTATCAGCGCGCCGCCTATTTCCTAGACTCACTCACGTAACACCCGGCGTTCTGGTTTGTACCGGAAGGAACTATTTATGTTTTATAAAGACGAACGGCTAGCGCTGTTCATCGACGGCTCGAATCTTTATGCGGCCGCCAAAGCGCTTGGGTTTGATATCGACTACAAGCTGCTGCGTCAGGAATTCATGCGTCGCGGTAAGATGCTCAGAGCTTTCTACTACACAGCGCTCTTGGAAAACGACGAGTATTCGCCGATCCGTCCTTTGGTTGACTGGCTGCATTACAACGGCTTCACCATGGTGACAAAACCGGCAAAGGAATACACCGACAGCATGGGGCGTCGGAAAGTCAAAGGAAACATGGACATTGAACTGACCGTCGATGCCATGGAACTGGCACCACGCGTGGATCATATCGTGCTGTTTTCGGGCGATGGGGATTTCCGCCCGCTGATTGCCAGCCTGCAACGTCAGGGCGTGCGTGTATCGGTCGTCTCGACCATTCGCAGCCAGCCGCCGATGATCTCGGACGAACTGCGCCGCCAGGCGGACAACTTCATCGAGTTGGAGGACCTGCGCGACGTGATCGGCCGCCCTCCGCGTGAGATGCCCATGGAACCGCGCAGCGTTGCGGCCGGTGGGCAGTAACACCCGGTCACTCACAACCGAGTTGAAAACGGCGCGGTCAGGCTTAACACCTGACCGCGCTTCTTTAACTAAAGACAGGTGCTAAAACACCTCTTGGCTAGCACTGATTCATGTCAGATCAATGACGCAGTCCTGTCTGGACCAAGGCCGGGAAAAGACTTACCTGTGGCCTTAAGGAGACCGTGACATGAACAAGCCCCCGCTGACTTTGTACCTTGCCGCGCCGCGCGGGTTCTGCGCCGGTGTCGACCGGGCCATCAAGATCGTTGAAATGGCCCTGCAAAAATGGGGCGCACCGGTCTATGTGCGCCACGAGATCGTGCATAACAAATTTGTCGTCGACGGGCTGCGCGACAAAGGAGCGGTGTTTGTCGAGGAACTGGACGAATGCCCTGATGACCGGCCAGTGATCTTTTCCGCCCATGGCGTGCCGAAATCGGTCCCGGAAACGGCGACACGGCGCGAAATGATCTATGTGGACGCGACCTGTCCTTTGGTCTCCAAGGTCCATGTCGAAGCCCAGCGCCACTCGGACGCGGGTCTTCAGATGATCATGATCGGGCACAAGGGGCACCCGGAAACGGTTGGGACCATGGGCCAGCTGCCAGCGGGCGAAGTGCTGTTGGTCGAAACGGTCGAAGATGTTGCTACGGTTCAGGTTCGCAACCCCGAAAAGCTGGCCTTTGTGACCCAGACCACCCTGTCTGTCGACGACACAAAAGACATTATCGCGGCGCTTCAGGCCCGGTTCCCGGCGATTGTCGGACCGCATAAGGAAGACATCTGCTATGCGACGACCAACCGGCAGGAAGCGGTCAAGGCCGTTGCGCCAAAGTCCGACGCCCTGTTGGTGGTGGGGGCACCCAATTCGTCCAATTCACGGCGTCTGGTCGAAGTCGCCTCGCGCGCTGGGTGTGACTATGCCCAGCTCGTGCAGCGCGCGACCGATATCGACTGGCGCGCGCTGGAAGGGATCTCCAGCATTGCAATCACGGCGGGTGCATCGGCCCCCGAAGTGTTGGTGAACGAGGTGATAGATGCCTTCCGCGATCACTATGACGTGACGGTCGAGATGGTGGAAACGGCCGTCGAAAACGTTGAATTCAAAGTCCCGCGCGTGCTGCGGGAACCCGCATGAGCGGAATACCAAAAGCCCCCCTGCTCCTTGGACTAACCGGCCTTATCCCGTTCATCTGGGGTGCTCTGACCTACCTGAACGGTGATCTGAACGACTGGGGGAAACAGGCGCTGGGGCCTCGGTTTGTTGGGCCGTATATCCAGCTATTCTACGGTTCGGTCATCCTGAGCTTCATGTCAGGCGTTTTGTGGGGCTTCGCGACCAAAACGTCGGGCAGCAAAGCAGCAACCTGCTACACGCTCTCGGTCCTGCCTGCGCTATGGGCGTTCTTCAAGACAGGCGGCGGCCCAGTCAGTGCCGGAACAAACCTGATGTACGGATTTGCCGGGTTGCTTTTATTGGACGCCATGTTTTCATACTGGCGACTGACCCCGGTCTGGTGGATGCGGTTGCGCATGTTGCTGACGGCCGTTGTCTTGGCCTGCCTTGCCGTCGGAGTATACCTGTGACCGATAAAAGAACGATCGATGCTTACACAACCCGCGTTGCAGAATACCTGAGTATCCCCCTGCCCCCCGAACAGATCGAAGCGCGCATGGCCTTTGCCGAAGCCGTCGTGAATGGTGGCTATGTTCTGGACCTCGGCTCTGGTCCCGGTTCAGACAGTGCGTTCTTGCAGCGCGAAGGCTTGCGGGTTCGCGCGCTGGACGCAACACAGGCCTTTGTCGATCACGCCTTGGAAAATGGCATAGATGCGCATCTCGGCACGTTCGATGACGTGACCGAGGTTTCTAAGTATGATGGCATCTATGCCAGCTTTTCACTTTTGCACGCCCCGCGCGAAGATTTCCCACGTCATTTGACGGCGATCCACCGCGCTTTGAAACCTCAGGGCGTTTTCTTCCTTGGCCTGAAACTCGGCACGGGGGAACATCGCGACGACCTGGATCGGTTCTATACCTATTTCTCGCAGACCGAGATCGAAGAGGCCCTTGCAACCACCGGATTTACCATCGACCAGATCACCACTGGCGTCGGCGCGGGGCTGGCCGGGTCATACGACGGCTTCATTCTGGTGCTCGCCCATGCCTGAACTGTTCGCCTATACAGACGGGGCCTGTTCCGGCAATCCCGGCCCCGGCGGATGGGGTGTGTTGCTGCGCGCGATGGATGGCGACACCGTTCTGAAAGAACGCGAGCTGAACGGCGGAGAGGCCGAAACTACCAATAACCGCATGGAATTGCTGGCCGCGATCAGCGCGTTGGAAACACTGGAGCGGGCCTCGAAGATCACGGTCGTTACAGACAGCGCCTATGTAAAGAACGGAGTGACCGGCTGGATTTTCGGCTGGAAACGCAATGGCTGGAAGACCTCGAACAAAAAGCCCGTCAAGAATGTCGATCTGTGGCAACGACTGGACGAAGCGCAGACCCGCCACGACGTGACGTGGGAGTGGGTCAAAGGACATGCCGGACACCCCGAGAACGAAAAGGCCGACGAACTGGCCCGTGCGGGCATGGCTCCGTTCAAGCCAAAAAAGGAAAAGGCGTGAGCGGTCTGGCACTGCTGGACTATGCCTCGGTCTTTGTGTTCGCGTTGACGGGCGCCTTGGTCGCAAGCCGGGCGCAGTTGGATTTGGTGGGCTTTGCGTTCGTTGCCTGCCTGACTGCGGTTGGCGGCGGAACAGTGCGTGATCTCCTGCTGGACCGGCACCCTGTTTTCTGGGTTGGCCAGCCAAATTACATCCTGATCGCAACGGGTGCTGCAGCGCTGGTGTTTTTCACCGCACACCTGATGGAAAGCCGGTATAATTGGCTGGTTTGGCTGGACAGTTTTGCCCTGTCCATCGCCGTTGCCGCAGGAACGGCGGCTGCGTTGTCACTGGGTCATTCCGGCGTCATCGTTGTTCTGATGGGGATCATTACAGGTTGCCTCGGTGGACTGATGCGCGACGTGGTCTGCAATGAGGTCCCGCTGGTTCTGAAACAGGGCGAGCTTTATGTGTCTTGCGCCTTTGCTGGTGCTCTGACGGCCGTATTAGCAACCCGTTTAGGGCTGGACACCTTTGCCGCTCTTTCCGCCTGTGCCCTTGTCTGCTGGGCCCTCAGGGCTGGATCGCTGCTGTTTGGCTGGCGATTGCCAGTCTACAAAAGCAGACCACCGCGTCGTTAGCAACGAGGCTTGGGCCACATATTGTAGGTTAAGCGAACAGAGGACACGCAGATCAGCGGCGCAGATATTTTTGCCAGATCCAGATCACCAGCAATGCGCCCAAAACAGCTCCGACAAAACCGGACAGCCACCCTGCAACCGTTATCAATGCGCGCAGCAGAAACCCTCCGACCAGCGCGCCGACTATGCCAATGAGCATCGTTGTCGGAATGTCAGCCTCGATCCGCATCAGACGCGTGGCCAGAAACCCTGCGGCCGCGCCGATCACGATCAGAGCGATTACGGGCATGTCATTTCCTCCAATGCGTCGGCACGATGATCAGCGCGCCAATGGATGAGATCACGGCATTCAGACCGGGCGCGCCAAAGCTGATGCCGAACATGATACGGACAAAATAAAACAGAAACGCTCCACCAATGCATATGATGATCGAAGGCACATATCCGTTATGCGTGAAACCGGTCTTTTCGGACAGGTATCCAACGATCCCGGCGATCACAATTGTGCCCATCAGGATCATGAACATGCGGTGTTACTCCGATTGAAACAGCGTACCGGCCGGGATTGGCCAACCGCGCAGGAACGTTTCTGTATCCTGCGCGCCTTTGCCCGCCCTTTGCAAGCGCAGGAGCTTCACGGCCCCCTCTCCGCAAGCGACACACAACGCGTCGTCCAGAACCTGACCGGGGGTGCCCTGTCCCACAGTCAGACAGCAGGCCAGAAGTTTGATCCGCTCGCCTTCAACCAGGGTCCATGCACCGGGGAAGGGTGACAATCCGCGTATCTGGCGATCGACCTCAACCGCCGGGCGTGTCCAGTCGATGCGCGCTTCGGATTTGTCGATCTTGGCGGCGTAGGTCACACCGTCGTTGGGCTGGTTCACCGGCGTCAGGTCAGGCAAGGTGGCCAGCGCCTGAACGATCAGACCCGCGCCCATCTCAGAAAGCCGATCATGCAGTTGGTCGGTCGTTTCCTGATCTCGAATATCGGTGGCCTGCCGCAGCAGGACAGGGCCGGTGTCCAGCCCCGCCTCCATCTGCATGATGCAGATACCGGTCTGTGCATCACCCGCCATGATTGCACGGTGAATCGGCGCGGCCCCTCGCCAGCGGGGCAATAGGCTGGCATGGATGTTCAGGCAGCCAAGGTGCGGCGCATCCAGAATAGGCTGAGGCAACAGCAAGCCATATGCCACAACGACGGCGACGTCAGCTTGCAGCGCAGCGAAAGCGGATTGTTCTTCTTCGGACTTCAAAGAAACCGGATGGCGTACAGTCAGGCCCAACGCCTCGGCTCGCGCATGCACCGGGGTCGGGCGGTCTTTCTTACCTCGCCCCGCCGGGCGCGGTGGCTGGCAATACACGGCGGCAATCTCATGCCCGTCCTCAACCAGCGCATCCAGCACCGGCACCGAGAATTCGGGCGTTCCCATGAAGATGATGCGCATGACAGGGCTCCGAGGCTTGGGCGGTGCCGGGCTGAAGCCCGGCCTACGCGAGTTTCTTGGCTTTGCGCAGCAGCATGTCGCGTTTGACCTTGCTGAGCCGGTCGAAATACATGCGGCCGTTCAGATGGTCGATCTGGTGCTGCACACTTGTCGCCTCGATCCCGACAAAATCACGGCGGTCGATCATGCCTTGTTCATTCAGAAACTTGACGGTCACCGCACGAGGTCGTTTCACTTTGGCCGACACGCCGGGCAGGTTTGGGCTGGCCTCATCATGTTCACGCATCTCGATCGAGCTGTGCAGAATCTCGGGATTCGCCAGTCGCACGGCCCGGCCCCGCTCGGTCGAACCATCCACGACCGCCAACTGCAGCATCACACCGATCTGAGGCGCAGCAAGGCCCACGCCGGGCATCGCCTCCATCGTGTCGACCATGTCATCCCAGATCGCGCGGATATCGTCGGTGATTTCGCTCACAACCTCTGCCTTGGTACGCAGGCGCTTGTCGGGCCATGGCAGACAGGTACGAACGGTCATGCGCGCGCCTTTTCACGTTTCAGCTTTTGCATCTTGCGCGTGATCATCTGGCGTTTCAGCGGTTTTAGATAGTCGATGAACAGCTTGCCGTTCAGATGGTCAATCTCGTGCTGCACGCAGGTCGCCCAAAGGTCATCGAATGTTTCCTGCTGCGCATTGCCGTCGCGGTCAATCCACGCCACCTCGACGACTTTGGGTCGGGTCACCTCTGCAAATTGCTCGGGGATCGACAGGCAACCTTCCTCATAGACGTTGGTTTCGTCCGACGATGCGATGATCTCGGGGTTGAACATGATCAGCGGGCGCGGTTCCTCGCCCTCTTCCTTGACGCAGTCCATCACGATCAGCCGATCCAGCACGCCAATCTGCGGCGCGGCCAGCCCAATGCCGGGGGCGTCATACATGGTTTCCAGCATGTCATCGGCCAGTTGACGCAGCTCGTCCGACAGGTCGGTCACCGGGGCGCAGACCTTTTTCAGTCGGGGGTCGGGATGAATAAGAATTGAGCGTTTCATGGGGTTGATTTAGGCCATCACACGCCCCGCCGCAACGCCCCCCTTGCACCTGCCAAAATTGTAGCTAGCTTTCCAGCCGACAGATGGAGAAGACATGACGTTCAACGACCTGATCGACCGCCGGGGCACTTATAGCTCAAAATGGGACAAGCTGGAGAAGCTCTACGGTATTTCACCGCAGGACGGGCTGGCGATGTGGACGGCAGATTCCGATTATCCCAGCGCACCCTGCGTTATCGAAGCCGTTCGAAAGGCCGCGGATCACGGTGTTTTCGGGTATTCGTGGGCGCACCCTGACTATCTGACCTCGGTCCAGTGGTGGATGAAAAACCGTCATGCATGGGACATTGACACAGACTGGGTCCTGACTTCGCAAGGGCTGGGCAACGCGATCGCGTTGTGTCTGGATGTGTGGACCGAGCCCGGGGACGGCGTGGTCATATTCACGCCCGTCTATCATGAGTTCGCCCACAAGGTGAACAAATCCGGCCGCCGCGTGGTGGAATGCCCGCTGGCACGACAGGGCGACAGTTACACGATTGATCTGGACGACGCGCAGTCGCGCTTGGACGGGACAGAAAAGATGCTTCTGTGGTGTTCACCCCAGAACCCCTCCGGTCGGGTTTGGACTGCGGATGAGTTGCGCGCTGTGGCAGCCTTTGCTGAACGCAATGGCCTTGTGTTGGTCTCTGATGAGATTCACCATGACCTGGTCTACCCCGGCAGCACCTTTGTCCCCATGGACGTGGCCGCGCCCGATGCACGACCGTGGACGGTGACCCTGACGGCGGCCTCCAAGACGTTCAACATTGCGGGTCAACGCACCGGCAACATGATCATTCCCGACCCAAAACTGCGCGCGGCGATGGTCCATCGCCTCGGCACCCTTGACTATGCGCCCAGCGCTTTGGGCGTGGCGATGATCATGGCGGCCTATTCGCCCGAAGGCGCCGCATGGGTCGACGAACAGGTTGCGCATCTTGACGGTAACCGAAAGCTTTTTGACGCAGCCATCGCAGATATCCCCGGCCTGTGGTCCATGCCACTTCAGGCGACTTTTCTGGCTTGGGTCGATTTTTCAGGAACCGGAATGGATCACCCTGAATTTATCCGCCGCCTGCGTGAGGACGCCAAGATCGCGACCTCGCCCGGCCCCGGATTTGGTCCGGGCGGCGAGACGTTCGAGCGGTTCAATCTGGCAACCCAGCGCAGCCGCGTGGAAGAAGCTTGCAACAGGCTGAAACAGGCCTTTTCTGACTTGCAGTGAATCCAAGCCCAACGATTGATCCGTTGGGCTAAGGCTTAGTCCTTATGCCCCAGCAAGGCTATCGGAGCATCGGGATCGCGGTAGAAATCCAGCGGAGCCTTGTCCGAGGCAGCAGTGCTGCGCTTGAATTCATACCGCATTTCACCGGCTTCGTCCTGATCCGCGATGATCAGGCACTGGTAGAGGTGATTTGCGCCATCATAAATATCGACCAGACCACGAAGCTGAGGTGTCGTTTCAGCTTCGACGGTAAAGCCATCCTTCCACAATCGCAGGATTTTGAACGTATTGTCGCCAAATTGAACACGAAGTCGGCTTGTCTTTTTCAATCCTGCGATTCGTGCCGCATCCAATTCGGCACTCATTTCCTTTGAAACATAGGTCGTCATTGCAAATTTCCCCCGCAGCAGAGTCCTATTGTGAGGGTCGGAATGTAAAAATCCAGTAAAGCTGGTCACCAAGAGCGTTTGGATTTCAACCTGTTGCACGGAAATCCCAACCGGACTTGTGCGCAGGCGCAGGCAATATGCGCGTCGCCTCGCATAGGAACCTTTAAGGCGACCGCCTATGTTCTTTGACATCTCAATTCGGAGGATCAGAGCATGGGCCTGTTGGTCGACGGCAAGTGGCACGACACATGGTATGACACCAAGTCCACAGGCGGGGCGTTCAAACGCAGTGCAGCGCAGTTTCGCAATTGGATAACGGCAGACGGCAGCGCAGGTCCGTCCGGCAAGGGGGGCTTCAAGGCCGAACCGGATCGCTATCACCTCTATGTCAGCCTCGCCTGCCCGTGGGCACACCGCACGTTGATCTTTCGCGAATTGAAGGGGCTGACTGACCTTATCTCGGTTTCAGTGGTACATCCTGACATGATGGAAAAAGGCTGGACGTTTGAAACAGACGACCATGGCGCCACAGGGGACGGGCTCTTTGGGTTGGAGTTCGCCCATCAAGTCTATACCAAGGCCGATCCCGCCTATTCGGGCCGCGTTACGGTGCCAATTCTATGGGACAATACCCAGGAAACCATTGTTTCGAATGAAAGTTCCGAGATCATCCGCATGTTCAACTCGGCCTTCGACGGGATCACAGGAAACACCGACGATTACTGGCCCGAGGCTATGCGTGACGATATCGAAGAGGTCAACGCGCGTATCTATTCTGACGTCAACAACGGCGTGTACAAGTCAGGGTTCGCAACCAGTCAGCAAGCGTATGACGCGGCTGTTGGGCCGCTATTTGAAACACTGGGCTGGCTGGAAAACCGCCTGAGCACCCATCGCTATCTTATGGGAGATCGCGTTACAGAAGCTGATTGGAGGCTGTTCACAACCTTGATCAGGTTCGACCCCGTCTATCACCTGCATTTCAAGTGCAACCGAAACCGTCTGGTCGATTACCCGAACCTGTGGGCCTATACCCGCGAGCTTTATCAATGGCCCGGTGTCGCTAAGACCGTGAACATGAACCATATCGTGCGGCACTACCACTATAGTCACGACAGTATAAATCCGCACCGGATTATCCCGGTGAACCCCGTGCTGGACTACATGGAACCACACGGTCGCGGTCAGCGACCCGCCGCGTGATGTTCAACCATCGCCGCCAGATCCTCTGGCGGCGTTTCACTTTGGACATAGGCGCAGGCATTTGGGCTATGCGCGAAAATCGACCCATCCGAGAAAAACGTGGTGTTGGTGACAAATATCACCCGCGCTTCGGGGCGGCGATAGCTGGCGAAGTCGGCAACAGCCAGAGCGCTGCCGGTTTCCAGCACAAGGTCCAACACAATGATGTCAAACTCTGCGCCATAAAGCGCAAGGATCGCGGCCTCTTGCCCGGCCACAAGCGTGACCTCAGCGCCCTGACGCTCCAGATGCCTTTTCCAGACCCGACCAAGATCGGGGTTACTCTCTACAATCAAAACATTCATCAGCGACAACCTCGGGGCAAGGTAGAACAAACAGTGCTGGCCCCTGTAATTTGTGATCACGCGATTTCCTTAACAAACTGTTAACGGTATCTGCAGGGCTTCCGGATCGCGTGGATTTGCTTGTGCCGACGGCGAAAATCCGCTTGAAACGGACCGAAATCAAGGATTCCAACGAGCTTCACGATGACAACCCATAACGATATCTTGAACCCCCGTTCCAAACGGGATCATGGCGGCGGGCTAGACGGGGCAATCGAATCCTATGGTGGGGCACGCGGCGATTGGATGGATCTTTCGACCGGGATCAATCCGCATCCTTATGATGTCACGGGTTTGACGCCCTCGGATTGGAGCGCGCTTCCCGACCACGGCGCGTTTGAACGCCTGACCAGTGCCGCGCGGCGTTTTTGGTCCGTTCCTGACGAGGCTGATATTTTACCCGCACCTGGCGCTTCCGCCCTGATTGCACGCATACCCGATCTTGCACCGCGCGGGCGGGTTCACATCACTCCGCCCACCTACAATGAACACGCAGCCGCTTTTTCAGCGCATGGATGGTCAATTCAGCCCGACGGCCCGGCCGAAGCCCGCGTTATCGTGCATCCTAACAACCCTGATGGGCGGATATGGACCGAAGCCGACGCAAATGCCCCACTAACCGTGATTGACGAAAGCTTTTGCGATGTCAGCCCCGAAGCGTCTCTGATCCATTTGGCGACAAAACCGGGTGTGATCGTACTGAAAAGCTTTGGCAAGTTCTGGGGGTTGGCGGGATTACGCCTTGGCTTCGCAATCGGCGACCCGAACCTGATTGCCCGCCTGAACGACCTGACCGGACCTTGGGCCGTTTCCGGTCCCGCCCTGCGGATCGGAGAACGAGCCCTGAGCGATACAGCTTGGGCAGACGCCACACGCCAACGCCTGACCGAGGAAACAATCAGGCTGGATACCCTTCTGACGCGGAAGGGTGCGCGGCTTGTGGGGGGAACCACGCTGTTCCGTCTTTATGCGGTCGACAAGGCCGCCGATTGGCAAGACCGTCTGGCCCATGCGCATATCTGGAGCCGCATCTTCCCCTATTCGCAAACCTACCTGCGGCTGGGGCTTCCACCTGCAAATGGCTGGGCACGGCTGGAGGCCGCGCTGTGAGCACCGCTTTTCTGCTGGTCTGCGCCATGTGCCTGGACGCGGCACTGGGGGAGCCAGATTGGGTGTGGTCCCGGGTAAGGCACCCCGCGGTGATGATCGGTAACCTTATCGGCCTGCTGGACAAACGATTGAATAGTGGCGGGCACCGGCGCCTGAAAGGGGTCGCCGTGGTCGTCCTACTGGTCATCGGCGCAATGATACTCGGAGGCGCACTGGCCATGCTTGGCCCCCTGGTTGAGCTTGTGATCTGCGCCATTCTCTTGGCGCAGAAATCCCTTGTGACGCATGTGCGAGATGTGGCCGAGGGGCTGAACGCCTCGCTTGACCAAGGGCGCGCGAAAGTGGCCATGATTGTCTCACGGGACACACGCGACATGACCGAGGCACAGGTCGCGCGGTCAGCGATCGAAAGTGCCGCCGAAAACCTGAGCGACGGTGTCATTGCGCCCGCCTTCTGGTTTCTGGTTGCCGGGCTGCCGGGTCTGCTGATCTACAAGGCGGTCAACACGGCCGACAGCATGATCGGCTACCGCTCAGAAAAATATCTTGAGTTTGGTTGGGCCGCCGCCCGTCTGGATGATGTTCTGAACCTGATCCCTGCCCGCCTGACCAGCGTCATGATCGTCGTGCAATCTGGTCAATGGGCGCAGTGGCAAGGAATCACCTCAGACGCGCGGCGCCATATCTCGCCAAACGCAGGCTGGCCCGAGGCCGCCATGGCCCGTGCCCTGAACGTCGCACTTGCCGGGCCGCGCAGCTATGATGGAAAGCTTCGGGATTTGGCATGGGTCAACGGCGACGCCCCGCGTGAGATCGGTGCACCGGAGGTTTTCCGCGCATGTAACATGCTGTGGACCGTTTGGGGGCTTGCGCTGGGCCTCGTGTCGGTGTGGGCTGGGCTTAGTTTTATTCTCTGACGGTGCCACCCATGCGTTTTCTTTCTGGTCTTGTTGCAACCACCCTATTCATCACACCCGCCTTTGCCCAATGTGGTGGCGGGTTCAATTCCTTTGTGAATGGGCTAAAGACCGAGGCGGTCGACAACGGGTTTGATAAATCTACTATCGACGCTTTCTTTCAAGGTGTTCAGCAGGATGGCGCCGTTCTCAGAGCTGACCGCGCGCAAGGCGTCTTTCAGAAACCATTCATTGATTTCTCTCGCCGCCTGATCTCGCAAAACCGAATAGATCGCGGGCAGGCCATGTCACACAAATACGACGCTGTTTTTGACCGGATTGAGCGGGAATATGGGGTATCACGCGGCGTGTTGCTGGCATTCTGGGCGTTTGAAACCGACTACGGAGCGGTTCAGGGGGATTTCAACACCCGCAACGCACTGGTGACATTGGCCCATGATTGCCGCCGGCCCGAACTGTTCCGCCCTCAGATATTTGCGGCGCTGGAATTGTACAGTCAGGGCAATTTCGACCCCGCCCGAACGACCGGCGCGTGGGCGGGTGAGATCGGCATGGTTCAAATGCTACCGCAGGATATTCTGGACAATGGCGTGGACGGCGACGGAGACGGGACGGTTTCGCTGAAAACCTCGGCCCCGGATGCGCTAATGTCCGGCGCAAAAATGCTGTCGCATCTTGGGTGGCAACCAGGTCAGCCGTGGCTGCAGGAGGTCGCGGTTCCGGACCAAATGGATTGGTCCCTGTCCGGCCCGGGCAAGCCGCGCCCGGTCTCGGACTGGCAGGCGATGGGAGTACAGGCCCGAAACGGTTCGCTGGCCAATCTGCCTGCGTCACTGATCCTGCCGCAGGGACACAAGGGACCGGCGTTTCTGGCCTATCCCAATTTCGACGTCTATTTCGAATGGAACCAGAGCTTTGTCTACGTCCTGACCGCCGCCTATTTCGGCACCCGTCTGGAAGGTGCCCAAATCTATGACGCCGGGAATCCAACACAGGGTTTGACAGGCGCACAGATGAAGCAGCTACAAACCAAACTTCAGGCACGCGGCCATGATGTAGGCAAGATCGACGGCATTCTGGGGGCCGGGACACGGGCGGCCGTTCAGGCCGAGCAACAACGGCTGGGTCTGCCTGCGGATGCGTGGCCGACGGCAGAGTTGTTGGGGCGGTTGTGACGCGGTGTCTGGCTTGTGCCCTGATAAGACAAGGTCGTTACAAAATGATATGGTCCTAGAAGCTGAGGCGCTCGTGCATGCAGGAACCAAACTTTTCGGAGGATGGAAGAATGATCATGCGCATTTTTCAGGTCGTGACTCGGCCGGGCAAAGAAGAAGAGTTCAGCAAATTCTTCCATGAAACAGCGATCCCCTTGATGCGAAGCACCAAGGGCATGGTTCAAGTATTTCCTGGGGCTGCGCGCACCGACACACCCCGAGAATTCAGCTTTGTTATGGTGTGGGAAAATCTAGAGTCACTTAAGGCGTTTGTCGGCGAAGACTACCAGAGTCCGCACATCGATCCCGCAGAGACAGAGTTGGTCGAGTCGCGTTCGATCAAACACTATGAACTGGTCGAATAAAGACGATGGCACGAATGCAAACGACAACTTGGGGGAAACAATGATCAAGGGAAAATGCGGCTGCGGAGCCGTAACGTATCAGATGACGACACCACCTATGTTCGCCCATTGCTGTCACTGTAACGAATGCCAGCGACAAACCGGAGCGGCTTATGTCTTGAACGCCATTATTGAGGCTGACCGCGTGCAGCTTGAGGGGCCGATCACTGAACACGAACTTTCCACGCCAAGCGGTAAAGGCCAGATTATTACGCGTTGCAAGAATTGTGGCGTCGCCGTGTTCAGCAGCTACATGATCCGTCTTGGCAAGTTAAAGTACGTGCGTGTTGGGACATTGGACAACCCGGATCAATGTCCTCCGGATGCGCAGATTTTCACGAACAGCAAACAAGCTTGGGTACCACTCAGCGAGGAGATTCCCGCCTTCAAAGAATTTTACACATTCGATGAAGTGTGGCCTCAAAGTTCGCTAAAACGATTGGAGACAGCTTTTTCCTGATGGATCAGTCACTCCGGCCTAACCGGATACCGATCGCCT
Organism: Ruegeria sp. HKCCD7251; assembly: GCF_013031165.1. NCBI lineage: Bacteria > Pseudomonadati > Pseudomonadota > Alphaproteobacteria > Rhodobacterales > Roseobacteraceae > Ruegeria > Ruegeria sp. HKCCD7251. The sequence continues at coordinate 47,306 of NZ_WPZC01000009.1, forward strand.
TTCTCATCAATCAGGATCAAGCGTTCTCCACTGCGCACGTACAGATCACAGCGACTGAATCCGTTTCGATAGGCGATGCAGACGCTGCCGTCTTCGGCGATGGAATAGGTGCCAAAGGCCGCGTCGCCGCTAGCGTATGTATAGGAGTAGGCACCCCCGGCCGAGAATGCAGCCTGACCGTCATCGTAGAAGGTGAACGTCTGACCCGCCAACGCGTTCAGTTCTTCGGGCGACAGGGGGGTGTCTCCGGGTTTGGTCGGCCAATCGGCGGAAAAAGCCGGGCTGGCGGCCAGCAAGGCAACGATCAGGAATCGGGTCATAACGCGACCCTATCGTGAAAGACCCGCAACAGGCGTCACGATGCAGTGAGCGGTCAGGCGACCATCTGTTCGGCCTTCTTCAGGTCGACCGAGACCAGTTGGCTGACACCTTGTTCCTGCATGGTCACGCCGAACAGCCGGTCCATCCTTGCCATCGTCACCGCGTGGTGGGTGATGATCAGGAACCGCGTGTCGGTCTGGCGGCACATCTCGTCCAGCAGGTCGCAGAAGCGTGTCACGTTGGCGTCGTCCAGCGGCGCGTCGACCTCATCCAACACGCAGATCGGGGCCGGATTGGCGAGGAATACGCCAAAGATCAGCGCGGTCGCCGTCAGAGTTTGCTCCCCACCCGACAACAGGCTGAGGGTCGAGAGCTTCTTGCCCGGCGGCTGGCACATGATCTCAAGCCCGGCATCCAGCGGATCATCGCTTTCGACCATGACCAGATTGGCCTCGCCGCCTCCAAACAGGTGCTTGAATAGCATGGCGAAGTTCGAATTCACCTGTTCAAACGCCGTCAGCAGACGCTCGCGCCCTTCGCGGTTGAGGCTGGCAATACCGCTGCGCAGCGCCTTGATCGCCTCTTCCAGATCAGCCTTTTCACCGTTCAGCGTGTCGAATTCCTCCTGAACCTCTTTGCTGTCTTCTTCGGCGCGCAGGTTCACCGCGCCCATCGCGTCGCGCTGACGTTTGTGGCGGTTGACCTCGGCCTCAAGCGCGTCGGCGGCGGGCATCTGGTCGGGGTTCACGTCCAACTGATTCAACAACTGGTTCGGGGTCAGTTGCTGATCTTCGGCAATGCGTTCAGCCGCCGCGGTCACCCCTTCTTTGGCGGCATCACACCGTGCCTCGGCAGCCGCTCGGGTCTCGCGGGCTTCGGACGCGACGCGCTCTGCATCCCGCTCGGCCATGACAACTTCGCGCTGCTGGGTTTCGGCCAGAGCCAGCTTATCCAAAGCCTCGGCCCGACGCGCTTCGGCCGTTTCAATCAACTCGTTGAGTTCTTCGCGCGCCTCGGCAATTTCACCGGGGGCGGCCATGGCTTCGGACAGCTCGTCTTCCGAGCTTTCCTTGCGCTCTGCCAGTTCCGAAATTCGCTTCTCGGCACTGTCCAGGCGGTGCCGCCACCCGCTCAGGTCTTTGGTCACCTCTTGCGTGCGCCGGGTTCGGGCCTCTCCTTCGCGGCGCAGCTCATCATGGGTCGAACGGTGGGTCAGCATCGTGATCCGCGCGGCCTCGACTGTCTGTTTGATGTCCTCAACCTGCGCGCGGGCGCTGTCCAGATCACCCAAACCGGTCAGCGCACCCTCGGCCTCGCGCAGTTGGGCGCGGGCAGACATGGCGTCTTCCTTGTGGCGGTCGACGGCAAGGGTCAAAGTCTCAAGCTTGCCCTGTGCCAGATTGCGGTCGGCCTCGGCCCGGCTGAGTTGCCGAGCAGTTTCCGCCATACGCTGATCAGCAGCACGGCGGGCTTCACGCGCTCGGCGGTCCGCTTCGGTGACATCGGCCAGTTGCTGCGACAGGGCCTCATGCGCCGCGCGTGCACCGTCGGCTTGCGCTTCGGTCCGGGCCAATTCCTGTTTCAGCGCTTCCAGCTTGTTCAGTTGCTCCAAACGAAGGGCAGCCGCGCTTGGCGCGTCCTCGGCCCAGGCCCGGAACCCGTCCCAGCGCCACAAATCGCCCGAGCGCGACACCAGACGTTGCCCTGGTTGCAGCGAGGCCTGCAACCGCGCACCTTGTTCTGCGTCGACCAACCCGATCTGAGCAATCCGGCGGCTCAGACGATCCGGCCCTGAGACATGCAGCGCCAGCGGCTCTGCGCCGTCTGGCAGGGGCTGATCGGCATCGTACCCGGCAACCTGAACCCAGCCGGACGGTCCGTCACCTTCGACCAGAGGCGCGCGCAGATCATCGGCCAGCGCCGCACCCAGCGCCTTTTCGTAACCCGGCGCCACGCGCAGCAGGTCAAGCACCTGCCCGCCTTCGGCCGTGTCACGTTCGACCAGTTTCGCAAGGGCCGCGGTTTCGGCGCGAATGGCGCCAAGCTCACCTTCAGCTTCGGACCGTTGGGCACGGGCCTCGGCCTCTCGGGCCTGTGTTTCGGTGCGCAACTCATCCGCAGCGGCCAGGGCTTCTTCGGCGGCCTCAGCAGATTCTCGGGCTTCTTCCTCACCCTCCTGAGCGGCCTCGAACGCGTCGGTTGCGCGGCTTAGTGCGTCACGGGCTTCGTCCACCGCAACACGGGCTTTTTCTTCTTCACCCTCAGACCGGGCCAGCGTCTTGCGGCTGTCCTCAACCAAACGCTGCGCCGACTGGTGCCGGGCGACAAGACGGGCCATATCCTCGGTTTCCTGCGAGAGGTGATCCTCGCGGTCCTGCAGGACAGACGCTGCCTCGCGCGCAATCTCGGCGGCTTCGGCGACTTTCTCGTCATGTCCTTCGGTGGCCTTGGCAAGCTCTCTCGCCTCCCATTCCAACCGTTCGATCATCTGACCTGCGTCGCGGTTCAGACCGGCCTCACGCTCAATATCGTTACCCAACTGCTGAATGCGGTTGGTCAAGGTTTCGATCGTCTGCCGCGCGCGTGTTTCCTGGTCGGCCAGTTGATCGCGCTGCACCTGCTGGCGTTGCAACACGGCAGCGGCAATCGCCTCTTCCTCGCGTAGAGGGGGCAGAGTTTCCTCGATCTCGGCGCGTTTGGCCGCCGCTTCACGCGCTTCGGCCTCGGCGCGGGACGCCTCGGTAATGCGTTCGCGCAGCTTTTCTTCGGCCTGCTGGCGGGCCATGTCGGCCTCTTTCCAGCGGCGATACAGCAGCATCCCCTCGGCCTGCCGCAATTGCTCGCCAATCTCGCGATAACGCGCGGCCTGACGTGCTTGTCGGGCCAACTGCGCAAGCTGCGTTCCAAGCTGTTCCAGCACGTCATCGACGCGCGTCAGGTTGGATTCAGTACCTTTCAGCTTCAACTCGGCCTCGTGCCGACGCTGGTACAGACCGGAGATCCCCGCAGCCTCTTCCAGGATACGCCGACGCGCGCGAGGTTTGGCGTTGATCAATTCGGCGATGCGGTTCTGACCCACAAGCGCGGGTGAATGCGCCCCCGTGGACGCATCGGCAAACAGCATCTGCACATCGCGCGCCCGCACGTCCTTGCCATTGGTCTTATAGGCGCTGCCCACATCGCGGGTGATACGGCGTACGATCTCAAGCTGATCGGTGTCATTGAACCCTGACGGGGCCAGCCGTTCCGAGTTGTCCATGGTCAAAACAACTTCGGCAAAGTTGCGAGCGGGACGTGTGGCCGCTCCCGCAAAAATCACATCCTCCATCGCGCCACCGCGCATGGATTTGGGGCGGTTTTCCCCCATCACCCAACGCAACGCTTCCAGGAGATTGGACTTGCCGCAGCCATTTGGACCCACAACTCCGGTCAACCCGTCCGCGATGATCAGGTCGGTCGGATCAACAAAGCTTTTGAAGCCGGTGAGTTTGAGTTTGCTAAAGCGCAAAGGCGACGGGTCCCATGATTCCTATATCTGGAAGTCTGCGCAACAGATTGGGGCTGAGTCAACGAGGTTGCGCAGGATATGGGATATCGGCATGAGTTATCCACAATATCTTGCTGATTTCCGCCGGTCTCAGTCTGTATCAATAGGGCGTACACTCAAAAACCTGATAACCGCCGTCACCTGAACTTTCATAGGTGCCAAAATCAATACATTCGTAGTTTGGCACCGAAATCGCGGTCAATAACAAGCGTTCACCAGCCTGACGGTCACACCCCAAAACGCCGACCGTGACGGCCGCATCACCCAGAACATCAAGAATCGGGCAGCCAGGTACCTGTGCCATCGCAAGGGCTGCGCGATCGCGGATTGGGCCCAAGCGCGGGGCATATTGCGTGTCGATCCGCACCGCCTCGGCCAACTCTCCTCTCACGCGTACGTCAAAAACGCTGCCGTTGACAGCAATACGAGTGGCCGGAACATCGCGGAATTGCGGTGTGCCAGCCGAACAAGCGGCCAACATCAGCAGCAAAGTCAGAAGCCGTTTCATACCCCGATCAATGGCCGGAATTGGTTAACAGACCCTTATTGCGCATTCAGGCCTGCAAGACCTCACCCAAGCGACGTATGCCTTCACGAATTGTCGCCTCGTCCGAATTTGAAAAGCTCAAACGGATCGTGTTTGCACCCGAGCCATCTGGGAAAAATGCCTGACCCGGAACAAAGGCCACTTTGACCGTTTCCAAAGCGCGGGACAGCAATGCGGCTCCATCAGTACCAACAGGCAGCGTCAGCCAGACAAACATCCCCCCTTCGGGCTTCGTCCATTCCACCCCATCCGGCATGTATTCTTCCAACGCATCCAGCATCGCTCCCCGACGCGCGCCATAAGTCTGTCGCAGCATTGGGATGTGCGTGTCGAAACACGCCCGAGCCGCTTGGTCGATCGCCATCTGGTTAATGGTCGCCGAGTGAAGATCAGCAGCCTGCTTCATCAGCACCAGTTGGGAGATCACGGGTTTGGCCGCAACAACCCACCCGACCCTAAGGCCCGGGGACAGCGTCTTGGAGAAACTACCGCAATAGATTGTGCGACAGTCTTCGATCGACCCTTTCCGCGCCAGTTCCAGTGCCAAAATAGGAGGGATCGCTTTCCCTTCGTATCGCAGCGCCTGATACGCCCCGTCCTCGATCACGGCGCAAGTCAAGTCCTCAGCAAGATCCAGCAAAGCCTCGCGGCCCCGCAAATCCATGGTCTCGCCCGTTGGGTTGGCGAAATCCGGAGACAGGTAGGCAAACTTGACCCTGCCGGCCCCGGCAGCGGCGGCGTATTCGTCAACACCCCGGTTGCCATTGACGTTTAGCCGGTCGAACCGTGGCTCATAGGCGTTGAACGCAGCCAGCGCGCCCAGATATGTTGGCCAACCAACAAGCGCCGTATCGCCGGGCGACAGGTAAAGCTTACCCAAATAGTCCAACGCTTGCTGTGACCCGGATGTGATCAGGATGTTGTCGATGTCGCAGACAACGCCAATCTCGCGCATGTGGCCGACAAGCCATTCGCGCAACGGGGCATAGCCTTCGCTGACCGAATACTGCAGGGCCTGCGCCTGTTTTTCTGGACCAAGCGCAACCTGAAAAGCCTGCGAGAATGCGTCTGCGGGAAACAAGGCCGGGTCCGGAATTCCGCCTGCAAAGGAAATGATTCCGGGCTGATCCAGCAGCTTCAGCAATTCGCGAATTTCCGACGCCTTCATGCGCGACGCCCGCGTTGCAAACAACTCGTGGTTGGTCATGAGCCTCCTCCGCTCTTGAATGGGTGAACACTAGTGACTCCCACATTAATGTCAATATTGCTGACCTAATGTTTTGAACCCTGTGATCTGCTCTTCTTGAACCGCCCCGCAAACCGTGGTCATATGATTTGACCAATTCTCAAAACGACATCCTCATGCCCTTTCAAAAAGTTCAGACCGAAAAGCTCTCAATAGCGGTGGTGCGGCAAATCGAATTGCTGATCCTGCGAGGCATCCTACGCCCCGGCGAGCGCCTTCCGGCCGAGCGTGAACTGGCCGAACGACTGGGCGTGTCCCGTCCATCCCTTCGCGAAGCAATATCCGAACTGCAGGACCAAGGTCTGCTGACCGCAAAAGCCGGATCCGGCATCTATGTGGCCGAGGTTTTGGGATCGGCCTTTTCCCCCGCCCTGATCCGACTGTTCAGCAGCCATGATGAGGCGGTTTCGGACTATCTGTCTTTCCGCCGGGATATGGAGGGGTTGGCAGCCGAGCGCGCGGCGCGACTGGGGTCGGAAAGTGATTTGAAGGTCATTCAGACGATCTTTGACAAAATGGAAGCCGCCCACACGCGCAATGCCCCGGAAGACGAAGCGCATCTGGACGCCCAGTTTCATATGGCCATCATCGACGCAAGCCATAACGTCGTGATGCTGCACATGATGCGATCCATGTTTGACTTGCTGCGGCAAGGTGTTTTCTACAATCGCCAAATGATGTTCAACCAGCGCACCACGCGCGAGGCTATTCTAGACCAGCACCGCGACATCAACGCCGCGCTTCAGGCCCGCGATCCGGAAGGTGCCAGAGAAGCAGTACATCGTCACCTGAGCTTTGTGCGGCAATGTATGGAAGACCACCAGAAGGCCCTCCGTAACGAGGCGATCGCGCAGCAAAGGCTGGATCACGAAACCGGACAGGCTTAAGGGCGCTTTGGTGCGTTTCCGAGCAGCTTTAAAGTCACACGCGGACTGACAGGCCTGCACGAGACTTCGGCTAATCGCTGGACCTTTTGCCGAAAGTTAGACATCTAGTGCCGGTAGACCCCGAACCCGTGTGGGAACCCTGATTATCAACATGTCCAAACTTACTTTCGGCCTGAACAGCAAAGATGACCCCTGCATAATTGTGGCCAGCAATGGCAGATCGGGCAGTACGCTAATGTTTGACGCGCTTTGGGTGGCCTGCAAGCGTCGCCGCTGGTTCCGAAAACCAAAGGCAGGGTTTGAACCGGAATTGGCAACGGCTGAATTGCCTGCGGGATCTCTGATCAAGACCCATGATTTTCCGGCTGGCCTGAAGGGCCGCGAAAACGTCAAGGTTCTGTTCTGTTTTGGCCCCACGAAAGACTCTGCCCTTTCCGTCTATTCCGCGTTGGAGAGATTTGGGCGTGATTGGGTAGACCAGCACTTTGAACACCTTCACGCCGAGGGGACATTCGATGATCTGTTCGAATTTGATGTTCTCAATCAGGTCGAACAGATGAGGCGATGGGGCACGTTTCAGGATGTCCCTGTTCTGTGCATCAGCTACGATGCGATCTGGCGCAGACAAGAAGATGTCCAAGATTTTCTGGGATTGAAGTTCACTTTGCCAGAGCGGGCTGAACGGGCGCGCAAGTCTATCCCTGACGAAGTTTTGGCGAAGGCTGCTCAGGTTTATGACCCCATCGACAGGGCACTGGCGGATTTGCCGGAATTGTTTGTGGCCTCGCCGGATTACGAAAGCGCCCTCAGCAGGTTGCCGGGGTAATGAGTGGCAATACCCCATCCGAACTGTGACAAACAAAAAACCCGGCTCAACGGCCGGGTTTCTTGTTCGGATTGCGCAACAGCTTAGTGCAGCTTTTCGCCCACATCGGCGATTGCCGCGTCGATAAGCTTGTTGGCTTGCGTGGCAGTCATCTGTTTGGCCAGAACCGTGTTTGCTGCGGAAACTGCAACGGTGATGGCCTGATCACGGACTTCTTTCACAGCCGAAGCCTCAGCCGATGCAATCTGATCCTGCGCAGCCGCCAGGCGGCGTGCGATGGATTTTTCCAGATCGACCTTGGCTTGTTCAGCAGCCAGAGCCGCGTCGTCCTTGGCCGCCGCAACGATAGCGTCTGCCTGCGTTTGCACTTCACGCTGCTTACGCTCATACGAGGCAAGCAGGCTGCGCGCTTCTTCATGCAGGGCGCGGGCTTCGTCCAGTTCGGACTTGATGCCCTCGGCACGGTTGTCCAACGCGCCACCGATCATGCCGGGGACCTTGAAATAGAACAGGACCGCGATGAACACGATGAAGCCCAGAAGGACCACAAAATCCGTGTTGCCAAGCGAGAAGAACGGACCTTTGGCCGCAAACGCCGGGCTAGCTGCACCGACGGTCAGGATAAGGGCAAGAGTATTCCGCATGTCACTTATCCTTTCGTCTGCGCGTCAATTGCACTGTCGATGGCTTTGGCATCCGCCTCGCCGCCCAGTGCAGTAACCAGTTCAGCCGCCGTATCCTTGGCAACCACTTGAATGCTTTCCAGCGCACCTGCACGGATTTCGGCGATTGCCTTTTCCGATTCAGCCGCCTTTGCAGCGATTTCCGCGTCCGCCTTGGCAATCGCGTCATCCAGACCGGACTGAATTTCAGCACGGGCTTCCGCTGCGATACGCTGTGCCTCAGAACGGGCATCGGCCAGCGCCTTGTTATAGGCCTCTTCGGCCTCGACCGCCTTGGCCTTCAGATCTTCGGCCGCAGCCAGGTCATTTGTAATGGTCCCCTGACGTTCAGCCAGGATTGCCGCGATGCGGGGCAGAGCCACGCGAGACAGGACCAGAAAGATGACGACCAGCGTAATGACCAGCCAGAAAATCTGGTTGGGGAACCAATCGAAGCAGAGCTGCGGCATCCCGATGGCAGAGCCATAGGAGTCGACGCACGAGCCAGCTACCTCTTTTGTAAGGGGTTCAGTCGCCATGATATCCTCCGTCGGAAACTTGTCTTTACAACAGGTGGACCGCTATGGCTTGGGCCCACCTGCGCGTAAGGATCAGGTTCCGCAGATTATACGGCGAACATCAGCAGCAGCGAGACCAGGAATGCGAAGATCCCCAGGGCTTCTGCGAATGCGATACCGATGAAGAGGGTTGCGGTCTGCGAAGCAGCCGCCGAAGGGTTGCGCAGGGCGCCGGCCAGGAAGTTGCCTGCTACGTTGCCCACCCCGATTGCGGCTGCGCCGGAACCGATTGCTGCCAGGCCTGCGCCGATGTGTGCGAGATCGCCTTCCATGATGTATCTCCTTACGAATTGGAAGTTTCGATGTTGGGTGTTCGGACCTTAGTGCGACGGATGCAGCGCATCTTTCAGATAAACACAGGTCAGAATGGTGAAAACGTAGGCCTGAATGAAGGCCACCAGGACCTCGAGGCCATACATTGCGGTGATCGCCAGAACGGACACGGGTGAGATCACGGTGACCGCAGCGAAGCCTGCGAACACCTTGATCACCGCGTGGCCTGCCATGACGTTACCGGCAAGACGAATGGAGTGGCTGACGGGGCGCACGAAGTACGAGATCAGCTCGATGATCGCCAGGATCGGGCGCAGCGCCAGAGGCGCACTGGAGACCCAGAACAGGCCCAGGAACGCGGCACCGTTTTTGACAAAGCCCAGAACGGTCACGGTCAGGAACACGGCCAGCGCCAGCGGGATAGTGACCGCGAAATGCGAGGTTGTGGTGAACGAGGTCGGGATCAGGCCCAGGAAGTTGGCGCAGACAATGAACATGAACAGGGTCATGACATAAGGGAAGAACTTGACGCCTTCCTTGCCGCAGATGTCTTCCAGCATCTTGTAGACGAAACCGTAGGTCAATTCTGCGACTGACTGCATACGTGTCGGAACAATCGCGCGCTTTGATGTCGGCAGAACCAGCAGCAGAACAACCGCGGCGATCGCAAAGAACAGCCACAGGGTCACGTTGGTGATCGTGAACATACCAACAGCGCCATCGCCAAACAGCGGTTTGACGATGAACTGATCCATCGGGTGGAATACCAGGCTGCTGCCTTCTGCTGCGGTGGTCTCAGTTGCCACGTTCAGTCCCTCTCGTCCTTCTCGGCAGCCGTCGCCGCCGCTTGTTTCTCTTGGACCTCTTTCGCGCTGCGGAGCATAACCTTCACGCCCGCGACAAGGCCCAGCAATGTGAACAGCACCAGAAAGATCGGGATCGTCCCGAGCAGGCTGTCCAGCCCGTATCCGATGCCAAATCCGATCCCCAGACCGGATACCATTTCGATGACCATCCTCCAGGCAAGCTCGCCGCCGGATATGTCACTGTCTGCGCGCTTGGGTGGCTCTTTGGCCTTTTTCGCCGCTTCGATCTTGGCCTCAAGCTGCGCCATACGCTGCTTTTGGTCATCATCAGTCACGGGCGTTTCCTTCGCACAGTCTTGGGTAGGGTGCTAAGGGGCACGGCGCGCAGAGTCAACGGCATTGAACGCTCGGATAAGATCAATTTAAGTATTTGTTTTTAATTCATTTTCCTTCACGCCACCAGCCTGACACGTCAGCCGCACCGGACGACTTGCGCTCAAAACCGCTGAAATCGCATATTCAACCAAATGGTTGACCAAACCCGGGCGCTGTGGTTCAGCGGAACCATGTCCAACGATCTCGATACAGTCTTTGCCGCCCTCGCCGACCCCACCCGCCGCACCATCCTTGCGATGTTGCTTGAGGACGACATGGCCGTGACCGACGTAGCCGAACCGTTCGAGATGTCCTTAGCGGCGATCTCGAAACATCTGGTGATCCTGACCAAGGCCGGGTTGATCAGTCAGGAAAAACGCGGGCGGGTAAAGTGGTGTAAGCTTGAGCCCGACGCGCTGAGGGCCGCGTCGGTCTGGATGCAAGGGTTTGGACAGTTCGAGCCGGTAAACCTAGACGCGTTCGAACGGTTCCTCGAAGTCGAGCTACCGACTGCAGAAGAATAACGCAGTCACCGCACGACAAAGACGGAAACGCGGGCGTGCTTGGCCAGATACCCGGCGTGGCTTGATAGGATATAATCCATGATACGGGGCGCATGTGTGCCGACCACGATCAGGTCCGCACCGATGTCTTCCGCTGCCTTGGCCAGATCTGCGTCCACCTCGACCGCGACGTCAACCGAATGGATATTTTGAAAGGCGACTTCTGTGCCGCTGTTCTTGGCCAGATGATCCGCAAATTCCCGTAGGTTATCGCCGATTGTGGCGTCTGTTTGGACGGGGTCACCGGGCTGGGTTCCCGTGACGCTCACAACTGTGATCTTGGCACCTTGCCACTTGGCAATTTCGGCGGCGACATTTGCGGCCTTGCGAACCTCGGGCGGCAAATGCAGGTCAACCGGAAACATGATGTGGTTATACATGGTGCAACCCTCCTTGGCCCGAGCATAGGAAAACCCGCATGTATCAGCTTTGATCTGCCTCAAGAGCGGGCTTTGCATCAGGTACCTCGTCCGGACGCAACAGCATGAGCAACGCGGCACAGGTCAGAACGACACCAACCAGGATCAATGCAGCCGGGACACCATTTCCAAGCGCAATTTCCCACAGGATCACCCAACTGGGCAAAAGATACGTGTAGGCCATCACTTTAGCGGACGGCAGGCGCAGGGCCGAGAACTGAACCAGCACAAAACTAGCCGCCGTGGCAAAAATCGAGACGTACAGCAATCCGGCCCAAACGATCATTGGCAGGTTTGCCCAATCGGTTGCACGAATGTCGGACCAGCCATACAGCGCCAGCATCAGGCACCCTGCCAATATCGTACCAAATGCAAACACGACCGCCGGTTCACCGCGGTTGAGCTTGCGCACCATAGGTGTGTAGATCGCATGCGCGACGCACCCCCAGAAATAGATGATTTCTCCGGTCCCGATCTGGAAGGCCGTAAATGCCTGCCAATCCGCCCTGAAAATAACCCACAGCGCGCCGACTGCCCCGATGGTAAGCGCCAACGCCATTCGGGGTGTGGTCACTTGTCGAAGCAAAACCCAGCCCGCCACGGCGGACAGAACCGGCGTCAGGGTAAAGACGGCTGCGGCACTGACAGGTGGGGCTGTTTTCAGGCCATGGAACATAAGAACGAAATAGGTGGCAAATAGCCCGCCCAGCACCAGATAGCGCCAGGGCGCTCGTGCTGCGCTGCGCGGCAGACCGGTTGTCAAAAGCGCAGCAACCCCGATCACTACCGCAGCAATTGCGAACCGTGCCGCCGTAACCACCTCGGGGGCAATTTTGTTGGCGATCATGGAACCCAATGAGAAACTGCCCGCCACCAACGCTGAAAAAATAAGCATGGCCAAATGGCCACGGGCTTGCGGGCTCATGGCAACCAACTTTTGGATTGTTCTTTCAAAAAGGTCAGGAACGCCTGCACCTTGGTCGTGCGATGCAGGTCAACATGAGTGACTAGCCACAAATTGCCGAACCATTCCGGCATCGGCTTAATGACCTCGACCAGACTCGGATCGCGGGCGGCCTCCCACCGGGCCATGAAACCTATACCTGCGCCGGACAGCACTGCCTCGCGAATGCAAAAGTTGTTCGTGCAGCGGAACGTGATCCGTTCGACCGGCACTGTCTGACGTAACCAGCGTGAAAACGGAGCGCGGCTGTTTTCATCATCCGTGCTGACGAAGTAGTGGTTTGCAAATTCCTCGATGGTCGCCGGCTTGCCGTACCGGTCAATATAATCCCTACTGGCATAGAGACCGACTTCTTGCGTGATGAAAGGTTGCACAACATTGTCTGGCTGATCAGGGGCCGATCCCGCACGGATGGCCACATGCGCCTCGCCGTATTCCAATCGAAACAACCTGTCGCCCGTCAGGTAGCGTACGATCAGGTCCGGGTGCACGCGTTGAAACTCGCTCAGGACCGGAACGACCAAGGGTGCCAAAGAAGACAGTGACGTTACAACCAACTCGCCCGACACATCATCCCCGCGACCTTTCATGCGCCCGACCAGTTGGTTGAACTGATCTTCGGTTGCCTGCGCGACGCGCAGCAGGTCTTCCCCGGCCTCAGTGGGGGTGTAGCCGCGCGCATGACGCTGGAACAGTTTGACCCCCAACCGCGCCTCGATTGCATCGATATGCCGGATGACCGTGGCATGATGCACACCCAGTATTTCGGCCGCGCCGCTGACCGTACCCATTCGCGCGACCTGATAGGCGGTTCTCACCTCATCCCAATTGTCCATTGCATCGGTTCCATTGTGCAAATTTCAACATTCACTGTTGGAGTATCAGAGTTTTGTTCGTAGACGCAACAATCATATTGGGATCAGAGCGAAAAACCTTACTCAATCAGGACTGAACCCAATGACCAAGACCATCCTGCATATAGACGCCTCGGCCCGCCGCGAAGGATCTACCACCCGTGACTTGTCCGACCGGATCGTGAAACACCTGAACGCCGGACGTATCATTCGCCGTGATCTGGCGACTCCGCTGCCGCTTTTGACCGAGGACTGGATTGCTGCGAACTTTACCCCAGCCGATCAGCGCGACGAAGTTCAGCGTGACCAACTTTCCCTGTCTGACGAACTGGTAGCAGAGTTGCAGCAGGCGGATACGATCGTCATCGGCCTACCGATCTATAACTTCTCGGTCCCGGCGGCCTTCAAAGCTTGGATAGACCTTGTTGCCAGGGTTGGATTGACCTTTTCCTATACCGAGAACGGCCCCAAAGGCCTATTGGAAGGCAAACGCGCTGTACTGGCCATCGCGTCGGGCGGAACGGCTGTGGGGTCAGACATAGACTTTGCCACTGACTATGCCAAACACGTGCTGGGCTTTATCGGCATTCACACTGTCGATGTTATTGCCGCTGATCAGATGGCACTGGACGCCGAAGCCACGCTGGACAACGCGCGTCAGGCTGTTTCAGAACTGGCCGCCTGATTGACCTCTGGTCTTTGCATATTCAAACGTCCAGTCTGCAATTGAACACGATTGCGCAGACTGGACGTTTATTATGAAGAAAATCGGAATTTTGGGCGGTGTGGGCTGGGCCTCAACCGTTGATTATTACAGGGCCATCGCGCAAGGCGCCGGGCAGTATTTTGCAGAGCGTGGTCATGGATCCCCCCTGCCGATCCCGCCCATGACAATCGAATCTGTCACACAGGCCAAGACCCGCTCATTGAGAGGCGTCGCCGGGGATGAGGAAAGCTGGGCCACCTTTGACGCCGTCTTTCGCGATGCCTTGCTGACACTGGAACATGCGGGTTGCGATTTCGGCATTATCGCCTCCAACACGCCGCACATGCGCCTGCACGCGATCCGGCAGGGCGTTTCCATGCCGATCCTCAGTATCTTCGACGCCGCAGCCGAAGCAACCGCCGCAACCGAAGCCACGCAGGCCCTGGTTCTGGGCACGACTGTTACGATGCAGGCATCGAACTATGCCGATAGGTTGGCCAAGGCCCAGATTAATGCCAACGCGCCCCTGCCGGACGCCGAGATTGCCGAGATGCAGAATATGATCGACACTGTTTTCTACGGCGGCGCATCAGAAACGGCGCGGGCCCGGCTGGTGGCCTATTGCAACAAACACGCCAAGCCCGGAACCGCGATCCTACTGGCCTGCACCGAACTGCCGCTGGCCTTCCCCGACAATCTGGACGACGCCGTGTTCGAGGCGGACGGGCATCTATTCGTCAATCCCTCGGCAGCGCATGTCGCAGCAGCGTTAAAAGAGGCACTTGAATCCTGATCAGGGCAGCCAAGTCACGTCACAGCCGATCCGGTCGAAAAACGCCATCAGGTCCCCGCGCGCCATTGCGATGGTGCGGTCGTTGACCAGCGGGTGCATATAGATCACGTCGGCCTGCTGCCCCGCTGCATCCATAAAGAACCGGACGTTGTTTTCCACACCGTTTATCATCGCCAGCGGGCTGACCGCGCCGGGCCGAATTCCAAGGTTCTGCATCAGCCGATCCGCCGAACCGAACGAAAGGTTCCCGACGCCCAGTTCCGCGCCCAACGCCTTAAGGTCTATGTCTCGGCTTTGTTCCAACGTCACCAGATAGTTCCGCTTTTTCTTATCGCGCAGATAAAGGTTTTTCAGGCGCAGCGCGTTCTCACCGGGGACCATGAACTGATCTTCAACCGCCTTTGACTCCTCCACCGTGCGCAGAGGGACATGGGTGTGCAGCCTGTAGGCCAGCCCCCACTCATCCAATTTGGCCAGCAACGCGTCAGAGCTGAGCGGCAATGTATCCTGAAAGGCAGATGAGGCGTCCATGATACTCTCCTGAATTTTTTGCGCTCATCGCGTACCGTGGCGGTAATTTCAAGCCACGACAGCATGGGATTTCAATGTTAGCGTCCGGCCATGAAAGTGACGCGCAAGACACCAAACCAACTGATCCTGTCCAACAGGCCGTGGCTGATTGGCATTATGCTGGCCTTCTTCATTCTCTGCTTTGTCGGGGCTGGCCTGTCGATGATTGCCGAAGGCGACTGGTCCGGCATTTTCGTCGCGCTGTTTGGCGGCGGCTTGGGATTTATTGCGTTCTGCGTATTTGTTCGCCGCGTGCAGGTCATTCTGGACCGCAACACCGACAGCATTCTGATCCGACGGCAATCCATCTTTGGCTATGAAACGGTCCGGCATGTTTTGTCCAACCTTTCACATGCCGAGGTCGAGACCACTACGTCGAACGGCAACAACGGCTCCAGCACGATGCACCGGCCCGTCTTGATCCTCGACCAAGGCATGAGCGCGGGACGCCACCCCATCGTCAGCGCCTATGTCAGCGGGCACGGGTCTCATCGGATGGTCGATGCCGTCAATGATTGGCTTCCAGCACGCGCGGTTGACTCTGACGATCAATCGGCCTAAAGCCCCATCCAAACATCCGGAAGCGTCTGACCTTCCGGTCCCTTGAGTCGTTCAGGGATCGCCCCCCACCAGCGAGTTTCGCCCGTGGGGGCAATGCCATTTGGCATTACCCCCACGTCTAATTCAGTGGGAGGGGGCAATTGTGCATTTAACCCGTGCTTCTTATCTGAGAAGCGCCACCAGATAACCGGCTAAGGAGGCCGAAGGCATGTTTGAAAATCTATCCGAACGCCTTTCTGGCGTCTTTGACCGGCTGACCAAACAGGGCGCGCTGTCTGAAGAAGACGTCAAGACCGCCCTGCGCGAAGTTCGCGTTGCGCTTCTTGAGGCCGATGTCTCGCTGCCGGTTGCACGTGAATTCGTCAAGAAGGTACAGGAACAGGCAACCGGTCAGGCCGTCACCAAGTCGATCACCCCCGGTCAGCAGGTCGTCAAGATCGTACATGACGCGCTGGTCGATACCCTGCGTGGCGAAGAAGACCCCGGCAAACTGAAGATCGACAACCCGCCCGCCCCGATCCTGATGGTCGGCCTGCAAGGCTCGGGTAAGACGACCACCACCGGTAAGCTGGCCAAGCGCCTGAAAGAGAAAGAGGGCAAGAAGGTCCTGATGGCCTCGCTCGACGTCTATCGCCCGGCGGCGATGGATCAGTTGGCCGTTCTGGGCACGCAGGTCGGCGTCGATACCCTGCCAATCGTGCCGGGCCAGAAACCCGTCGACATTGCCAAGCGTGCCAAACAGCAGGCGACGCTGGGCGGCTATGACGTCTACATGCTGGACACCGCGGGTCGACTGCATATCGACGAAGTCCTGATGGACGAGGTCGAGCAGGTCCGCAACGCGGTCGATCCGCGCGAGACCTTGCTGGTCGTCGACGGTCTGACCGGTCAGGTCGCCGTTGAAGTCGCCGAAGAGTTCGACGCCAAGGTCGGCATCTCGGGCGTGGTCCTGACCCGTATGGACGGCGACGGGCGCGGTGGTGCGGCGCTGTCGATGCGCGCGGTCACTGGCAAGCCCATTCGCTTTGTCGGCCTGGGCGAAAAAATGGACGCGCTCGAAACCTTCGAGCCGGACCGGATCGCCGGTCGTATTCTGGGCATGGGCGACATCGTTGCCTTGGTCGAAAAGGCCCAGGAAACGATGGAGATGGAACAGACCGAGCGCATGATGAAGCGCATGGTCAAGGGTCAGTTCAACATGAACGACCTGAAAATGCAGCTAGAGCAGATGATCCAGATGGGCGGCATGCAGGGAATGATGGGCATGATGCCGGGCATGGGCAAAATGGCCAAGCAGGTCGAAGAAGCAGGCATGGACGACAAGGTGCTCAAGCGCCAGATCGCCATGATCCAGTCGATGACCAAACGCGAGCGCGCCAATCCGCAGCTATTGCAGGCCAGCCGCAAAAAGCGGATCGCGGCGGGTTCGGGGATGGAAGTCAGCGACCTCAACAAGCTGCTCAAGATGCACCGGCAGATGTCGGACATGATGAAAAAGATGGGCAAGATGGGCAAAGGCAAGATGCTGAAACAGGCCATGAAAGGCATGTTCGGCAAAGGCGGCCCGTCGCCCGAGGAAATGGCTGCGGGCATGGACCCCAAGGCACTGGAACAGGCGGCAAAGGCGATGGGCAAGATGCCCGGCGGCATGCCCGGAATGGGTGGCGGCATGGCGCTGCCTCCGGGCCTCAGCGGCTTTGGGAAGAAGAAGTAAACTGTGACCGTCGCCCCCACGATAACCACTGCGCGCCTGACGCTGCGCCATCATCGGCTTGAGGATTTCAAACCAATGGCTGCGCTATTCGCGTCGGAGTGGGCAAAGTATATGGGTGGGCCCATTTCAGATGACGAATTGTGGCGTTGGCTGGGTGCGGAAGTCACCAGTTGGCAATGGCTGGGCTATGGCAGTTGGGCCGTAGATCTGACCGAAACTGGCGAACTCATTGGGCAGGTTGGCGTCAACAAACCGCCGCGTTTCCCCGAAGTGGAATTGGGGTGGTGCATCTTCCCAGGCTTTGAGGGTCAAGGACTAGCGTTTGAGGCGGCTTGCGCGGCACGCGATTGGGCCTTTGAAACTACAGGGCTTAGCACGTTGGTCAGCTATATCGACTACGACAACGCGCGCTCGATTGCTTTGGCAAAACGTTTGGGTGCGATCGAAGACAAATCCTCAGCGCGCCCGGACCCTGCGGATGTTGTGTATCGCCATCCTCACCCGGATGAGCTGCAAGGCGGGATGGAGGCTTACGCATGACCTCTTTCACCATCCCCACTGTCGAGACCGATAATCTGATCCTGCGCGCCCCTCATCAAGACGATTTGCCTGCGATGACAGCATTCTTTGCATCCGAACGCAGCCGCATGGTCGGCGGCCCCAAAACGGCGCTGGAAACATGGCGTTCGTTCATGGGGCGGTTCGGGCACTGGGCGGTGCTGGGTTATGGCGGCTGGCATATCGTCGAGAAGGCCAGCAACGCGTTTGCGGGCTGGACCGGTATGATCAACGCGCCGGGCTGGGACGAACCCGAACTGGGTTGGGTCGTCATGGACGGGTTCGAAGGCAAAGGCATCGCTTTTGAAGCCGCAAAAGCAGCCCGCGCCTATGCCGCACGCCATCAGGGTTTGAACGCTCCGATCTCGTATATCGCTCATGACAATGACCGCTCGCGCGCGCTTGCGGAACGTCTTGGTGCCACGTACGAGCGCGAAGGCGAGGTTGTCGGCACCCCTTGCCAGGTTTGGCGGCACCCTAAACTCGATATTTCCGACCCTGCTTTGACGCCTGAGAGGACCGCCCAATGACCAACCCCGTGACACAGGCTGCCACGCTGTTGAAAGAGCATCGCGAAAGCATCGACCGGCTGGATGCGATCCTTGTCTATACGCTGGGCGAGCGGTTCAAGCACACGCAGGCCGTTGGCAAGCTCAAGGCCGAACACGACCTTCCCCCGTCCGATCCTACGCGCGAAGCCGCGCAGATCGCTCGGTTAGAAGACCTGGCGAAAGAGGCCGATCTGGACCCTGACTTCGCCAAGGCTTTTCTGAATTTCATCATTCAGGAAGTCATCCGACACCACCGGAAACATCAGGAATAACCCGTTTCCACAAATACCAAGAATAGCCGGAAAAGACCCCGGTCTTTAAAAAATACACGCCTCTGGCGTGATGCCATTCAAAGGAGATACCACCATGGCAATGAAAATTCGTCTCGCCCGCGGCGGCTCGAAAAAGCGTCCTTTCTACCGCATCGTGGCAGCCGACAGCCGTATGCCCCGCGACGGCCGTTTCATCGAGAAGCTGGGCACTTACAACCCGCTGCTGCCCAAAGACAGCGAAGAGCGCGTGAAAATGAACATGGAGCGCATCCAGTACTGGCTGGATCAGGGCGCCCAGCCCACCGACCGGATCGCACGTATGCTGGAAGCTGCCGGCACCCGTGACAAAGCCGAGCGCAACAACCCCAACAAGGGTACCCCGGGCAAGAAAGCCCAAGAGCGCGCCGAAGAAAAAGCGGCCAAGGCTGCTGAAGCGGCAGAAGCTGCTGCTGCACCGGCTGAAGAAGCGGCTGCAGAAGAATAAGCAGGCGGGCGCGTGCGGGATCAGACGTTCACCGACGATTTTCGCACGCAGTTTGACCTGTTGCTGCGGCTCCGGCGTGATGTGCGCCGGTTCCGCACCGACGCCATTGACGAGGCAGTGCTGACGCGCTGCCTCGACGCGTTTCGGTTGGCCCCTTCGGTGGGGCTGAGCGAACCCTGGCGCGTGATCCGCGTCGAAAGTCAGCCCGCGCGCGACGCGGCGCTGCGAAATTTTCAAACCGCCAACGCACAGGCGTTAGAAGGCTATTCTGGCGAAAAGGCGCAGCTATACAGCCGCCTGAAACTGTCGGGGATGCAAGAGGCCCCGGTGCAACTGGCCGTGTTCTGCGACGACGCCACCGACAAGGGGCAAGGTCTGGGCGCAGGCACAATGCCCGAGATGCGGCGCTATTCCGTAGTTTCAGCCATAACCCTGTTCTGGCTGGCTTTGCGGGCTGAGGGGCTGGGGCTGGGCTGGGTGTCCATTCTTGACCCTGACCAGATGGCGCGCGATCTGGATGTGCCTGATGATTGGCGGCTGATCGGTTATTTCTGCGTTGGATATCCCAAAGACGTATCGGACACGCCCGAACTGGAGCAAGTCGGATGGGAAAACCGCAACGACAGCCTGCCTGTCGAGGTGCGCTAAGCAGATGTTCGGATTGTTACGCCTTCCCATTCTGATGATGATCGCCTTTATTGTCGGCGTGTTCTTCGAACGCTCGAACCAGCGCGAGGTGTGCGAAACACGCGGGCAATGGGAAGACGGGCTATGTGTGACGGATGGGACAAATGAGTGATCTGATCTGCGTCGGCAGTATTGCCGGGTCGTATGGCGTGCGCGGCGAGGTGCGGCTGAAAAGCTACTGCGCCGTCCCCGAAGATATCGAAGCCTATTCGCCCCTGACCAACGAGGCGGGCGACGAGCGGTACCCTCTGGTCCTGACCCGTTCGATCAAGAATGGTTTCGCTGCCCGGTTGGGCGGCATCGAGACCAAGGAACAGGCTGATGCGCTGAAGGGTCTGCGCCTGTTTGCGCGCCGTTATCAATTGCCTTCATTGCCGGATGATGAGTTCTATCATACCGACCTGATCGGGCTTGAGGTCTATGACACCGGCGGCACCCTGCTGGGCCGGGTAAAGTCGGTGCAAAACCACGGCGCCGCTGATTTGTTGGAATTGCACGGGTCGGGGCTGAAATCCACCGTCCTGCTGCCTTTCACGCTTGAGGCCGTTCCGACCGTTGACCTTGAAAAAGGCCGTATCGTCGCCGATCCCCCTGAAGGTTTGATCTGATGCGGCGAATCCTGCTGCATTTGGGTTTACATAAAACAGGCACTACAGCTGCACAGTCTTTTCTTTTCGAAAACCGCGAACTGATCTGGCCCCACTTTGCGCTGGTGCTTCCTTACCGCACGCGCAATTCCGGTCTTTCACGGGCCGCCACCAATCATTCTGTCTATGGGCTGGCCGGGACTCTTTCAGAGTTCGAACGCCAGATATCGGCCTTTCTGGATACGCTCGATTTCGGTGAAAAGCGCGGGTTGATTGTCAGCGAAGAGAATTTCGCGGGCCTCCGTCCCAGCCGTAATCTGGAACAAGGTTACGCCGCCGCGCCCGAGCTTGCGGCCAGCCTTGTGAACGCTGTCCGGCATAGGTTTTCCGGGCAAGAGGTCGAGATTACCGTCTACCTGTCCCTTCGGCAGCGCGGAAGCTGGCTGCGCAGCCTTTGGGCGCACGATCTGCAACGTATGCGTCAAGTGCAGGATTTCGAAACATATTGCGAAAGCATGGAACCCCTCGCCCCGCTGCAAGCCACAGTGGACCGTATTAGCGAAGCGCTTCCGAATGTCACGGTTCTGTCCGAGTGGCTGGAAGATTTGCAAAAGCTGCGGTTTGGCCCGGGTGCGCCTTTTGCAGATTTTCTGGACCTGCACCAAGAAAAAGCCAACCTGCTGGCCCCGCCTGCACACTCCAACCCCAGACTGCCAAAGGACGTTCTGGCAGAATTGCTGGACCTGAATCGTTCTCGTCTGGACGAGGCCGCTCTGGTCGCGCAAAAGAAGGCCATCGTCGAACACGCGCAAAAGGCTCTGATTGGCACGATATGACTGACAAACCTTCAAAGTCCCACGGTCGCAAGGCGATCCGACCGACCCTGATACCGCGTGAACTGCTGACCCCAACACCGGACCTGCACGGCGTGTGGAAAGCAAAGATCATCACGCTGTTCCCGTCGGCCTTTCCCGGTGTGCTGGGCGAAAGTCTGACTGGCAAAGCATTGCAAGAAGGGTTGTGGCAGCTAGAGACAATCGACCTGCGTCAGTTCGGCGTTGGCAAGCACCGCAATGTGGACGACACCCCAGCCGGAGGCGGCGCAGGAATGGTTCTGCGCGCCGATGTTTTGGGCGAGGCGATTGAACATACGATGGCGGGGGTGCGTGGGAATTGGCCGTTGATCTATCTCAGCCCGCGCGGACGCCGGATGGACCAGCGCATGATGCAGAACCTTGCGCGTTGTGACGGCATGACCCTGCTTTGCGGTCGGTTTGAGGGCGTGGATGAGCGTGTGCTTGAGCATTACGGCGTTCAGGAGGTCTCGTTGGGCGATTTTGTCATGACAGGCGGCGAAATCGCCGCTCAGGCGCTGATTGACGCAACGGTGCGTCTGATCCCCGGCGTTTTGGGCAACCAAGCCTCAGCCGAGGAGGAAAGCTTTTCTTCCGGGCTGTTGGAACACCCGCAATATACCCGCCCTGCCGAATGGAAGGGGCGTCCGATCCCCGATATCCTGATGTCCGGTCACCACGGTCGCATCGCTGAATGGCGGCACGACATGTCCGAGCAGATCACCCGCGAACGCCGGCCCGACCTGTGGGACGCCTATCGCAAGTCGCGCGACTAACCTGCTTTCCACCGCGTCCAGATATCGGGCGGGCCATTGAACGTATTGATATCCACCGGCCCATCTACGCCGGGAACCAGCCCGGTTCCGGTGTACTGCCAAAACCGCCAGACCGCTTTGGGATAAACGGTGCGCGGATGCCCCGCGACAGACCGCAGCCAGAATTCGGTCTTTGGCAGGCGGCCGATTTCTGTATCGCCATAGAAATCCACGGTCGTATAGACGATCGGACGGCGCCCATAGTGACGTTCCAAAATATCAAGGAACCGCTGTGCCTCGGCCCGAACGGTTGCGCCATCGGGGCGCAAAGTGCAGGTCTTGGAATGCGGCGTCCACTCCATGTCCAGCACATGCGGCAGGTCTGATCCTCGGGGCACGTTCTGGATGAACCAGCGTGCCTGCTCATGGGCGGGGCGGCAGAAATAGTAATAGTGATACGCGCCCCATGGCACCCCAGCCGCGCGCGCGCCGACGCGATGCGCTTCAAACATTGGGTCTGCGACGTCTCCGCCCTCGGTGGCCTTGATGAATACGAAACTGACACCTGACGCCTTGGCACGCCGCCAGTCGATTGGCCCCTGCCACCGCGACACGTCCAGCCCGTGCACCGGGTATTGACCGGGATGCCGCCCCTCCCAGTCATGGGGGTCGGCATCGCCAAAGGATGGGAAGACCACCGAAGGCGACGTTGTATCCAGAAAGGCTTTGGCCTCGACCTGCTGCGGCGGAGGGCTGTTGCGACCGCAAGACAGGGTCGCAAAGGCAATGAATGCCAGCATCAGAGCTGTGCGCATGATCTGTTCCTGTATAAATTTCTGCTCGTATAATTGCCTTCCAGAATGCCTGATCGACCCCGTAAGGCAACGGTGTTGTTTTCGGGCGGCGAAAACTCACCAACCGGCCCTGTAAAATATGACGATTTGGGCTTGATCCCTGCGTTCAAAGCCCTTAAACGACCGCAATCCGGTGCCGCATTTGCGCGACTCCGGTGTTTTGGTTTGGTCCATGTCGTGACGCCCGGCTTTCTTCGGCCCCGGCGCGGCGGAACAAACCGCACCAAGGAACATTCGATCTGACCTCTGGCGGGCTGTACGCAGGACCCGGTGAAGACCAAGAGCTCTCAGCCCGTGCCCAAACTTCGTGGACCAACCACGAGCAGATAGGAGTGAATGCGATGGACTTGATCGCACAGCTTGAGGCGGAACAGATTGCCGCCCTGGGGAAAGATATCCCCGATTTCAAAGCCGGTGACACCATCCGTGTCGGCTTTAAAGTGACCGAAGGGTCGCGTACCCGTGTGCAGAACTACGAAGGTGTCTGCATCGCGCGCAAAGGTGGCAGCGGCATCGCCGGTTCGTTCACCGTCCGCAAAATTTCGTTCGGCGAAGGCGTGGAGCGTGTGTTCCCGCTGCATTCGACCAACATCGACAGCATCACCGTTGTCCGCCGCGGTCGCGTCCGTCGCGCCAAACTGTACTATCTGCGCACCCGTCGCGGTAAATCCGCACGTATCGCAGAGGTCACCAACTACAAGCCCAAGGCTGGCGCCGAGGCGTAAGGAGCGGAAAGATGAAAAAAGACATCCATCCCGACTACCACATCATCGACGTCAAACTGACCGATGGCACCGTGGTTCAGATGAAATCCACCTGGGGCGCCGAAGGCGACCAGTTGGCCTTGGAAATCGACCCCTCCGTGCACCCCGCATGGACCGGTGGCGGCGCGCGCCTGATGGACGCCGGCGGCCGCGTGTCGAAGTTCAAGAAGAAATACGAAGGTCTGGGCTTCTAAGCCTAACCCGGTTCAATTGCAAAAGGCCGTCCCTTCGGGCGGCCTTTTTCTTTTTCCGACACAGCAAGGGTCTTTGGACGCTGCTATCTGCACAAAGAACTTTAGTGTCAGCGCAGGCGACGAAAAAACCCGAGGAGGCATCCAGAGCCTGCTTACTGCGCCTTACGCGTTAACTCGGCCGCGCTGTGCAATGGCGGCACCGGCCCACGCAGCAGCAGCAGCGCCAGCACCATTCCAATCAGTGCAGCAATGGCCGTGATCATCATCGCGCTGTCAAAGGCGTTGTCCTGCAAATCCCGCAAGGCTTTGGCCAATGCCGTTCCACTTTGCGAATCCATCCCGGCGATCAACTGCTGAATCTGGTTGGGCGTACCGTGCGTCAGCGCATGGGCCAGATCTTCGCGCTGCGTCGAGCCTGCGGGCAAGGCGTTAATCACCTCAGACAGGCCGCGACGGGTGGTGATCGCTTCGGCAAGTCCGCACACGACCGCCCCCAGAGTTGCCCCAAAATAGAGACATGCGTTTATCACGCCCGACCCCTGCCCCACATGCTCTTCCGGCAGCAGTCGCAGGCCGAGGCGCGGCAAAAGCGAGAAACAGATGCCCAGCCCGATCCCAACGACCATTAGCTTCCACCAGATTTCGCCATACTGCGTGTTATTCGTTGTGGCCATCAGCAACAGGAACCCGCACGCCATCGCCCCCAATCCGATGACAACGGGCCACCGGAAGCTGTAGGGGGCCAGAAACCGCGGTGCCGTGACCGAAATCACGAACATGCTAAGGCTGAGCGGCATGATCGCAAGCCCGGCGCCTACGGAGGAATACCCAAAGGCGTCCGGCGACTGTACGAAAGTGTTAAAATAGACAAAGAACCCAAACAGCGTGAAGCCGGTGAAAAACATCCCTGCCGCGGCCATGAAATAGCGTGGATGGCGAAAATACCTCAGCTCGATCAGCGGATCATCACTGCGGCGCGCTGCGAGAACAATACCGACAGTTGCCAGCGCTGCGACGGCCAGCGGCACCAGCGTCATGGGCGTGCCCCAACCGTTGCTTTCCCCGTTGCTGAGCGCAAAAGACAACGGCCCCAGAAACAGCAGGATTGCAATGGCCCCCAGAAAATCGAACCGCGCCCCGGCCAGACGCGTATCCGGGACATATTTTTGCTTGCTGACGTTCAAACCGATGACAAACGCGATCACCAAAAGGATCAGATCGGTTGCAAACACGGCGCGCCAACTGACGTAATGGGCAAAGGCACCACCAACAATTGGACCAACGCCAATTGCCAAGCCTACGATGGCGCCCCAGGCTCCGGTCACGCTGGCGCGTTGTTCCTCGGGCGTCGCCGCAGTCAACAACGACAGAGAAGTGCCAAACAACGCCGCAGCGCCCGCCCCTTGTGCGCCGCGCCCAAGCAAAAGCATCGTGCCATCTTGGGCGAAAAGAACAAGAGAGGACCCAACCGCGAAGACGACCATGCCAAAGAAGAACACGCCCATCTTGCCCGTGATATCCCCCAACCGACTGACGATAGTCACCAAGGTGGCGCTGGCGACGGTGTAAGTCGCCATAACCCATTGCAGGCCCGACGGGGTCAGGTCGAACTCGGCCTTGAGGTTGGGCAGGATGGTCGCGACTGCCGTGGTGTTGAACCCAACAACCATCATGCAGATCGCGGTCATAGCCAGAACAACCCGTGCGCCATTGGGATGTGAATTCGTCTGTGACATCGCTCCGCCCTCAAACCCACCTGACGTCTTTGGGACGCCACATCAACACCTTAGCAGGTTTCTGCCCAGCGCACAGCCTCAGATCCAATAGGACAGGGCCAACGGCAAAACGACGATCGTTGCCAGTGTGGATACCAGAATAAATCCGGCCACGTCCGGGCCGTATTCCGGCATGTGCTGATCAATAAACAGGTAGGTCGCCACCGATGACGGCATCAGACAGCAAAGGATAACCGCCCCGCGCTCTGCCCCGGTAAAGCCGAATGCCCAAACCAAAGCGGTTGCTATCACAGTCGCCATAATTAGGTGCAACACGGTCAGGATCACAGCGCGGCCGAGGCGGTGCACCTGAAGGCTTGCCAGCGTGTGACCAAGTGTCAAAAGCATCAGCGGGATGGAAAGACCGCCGAGAATATCAAACGACTTGGCCACAGGTTGCGGCAGGCTGTACCCCGTCGCCATCAGCGCCAGTGAAACAATAACCGCGTAGATGATCGGGGACGTGGCCAGTTTCTTCGCGGAAAATTCACCTGCTGGAATCCACATACCCACGGTGAAGATGCTGATCAGGACGACCACCACAAATCCCATCGAATAGGCCATCCCAGCGTCGCCTAGCGCCAAAAGCGTAATCGGCAGACCGATATTGCCGACATTGCCGTGCATCAAGGGCGTCAGAAACGCGCGAACCGGCAGGCGAATGGCCTTGAGCGCCACAAACCCCAATGCGCCAAAGCCTGCAATCGCCAGCGCCGCCGCAGCCATCACGTCCAAGAACGTGGCCACTGCGATCTTTGTCGTAGAAAGGTGCGAGATGATCAGCGTCGGATACCCGACCCGAGACACAATCCCACCGATGACCTTGTTGTCGAACGGGGCTTTGAACAACGCCAGGCTGTACCCGATCCCGGTGCAGATCAGCACGGGAAGGACCACGTTCAGCACATTCAGAAACAGATGGTCCACTGCAAGCCCCTGATCCAAATTCGTAATTTCGACAGTGGAACAGGTGGCAATGTTTGGCAAGCGCGCGACCAAATCCACCCTGAGATTTCAGCAACAGCGAATTTTATTGCGCG
This sequence comes from Ruegeria sp. HKCCD7251, assembly GCF_013031165.1. Classification (NCBI taxonomy): domain Bacteria; kingdom Pseudomonadati; phylum Pseudomonadota; class Alphaproteobacteria; order Rhodobacterales; family Roseobacteraceae; genus Ruegeria; species Ruegeria sp. HKCCD7251. Next base: position 73,893 of record NZ_WPZC01000009.1, read on the forward strand.
CTGACAGTGTTTCGGGTTCTTCCCTTCCCCGTTTCCACAACATATAGTGGTTTTCAACAACGTGTGGTCAAACACGGCGGGATGTGGGAATACAGGCATGGCACATATCATCGTAGTGGGGAACGAAAAGGGCGGCGCAGGCAAGTCGACCGTTTCGATGCACGTCGCCACAGCACTGGCACGGTTGGGCCATAAGGTCAGCACGCTAGACCTTGATCTTCGGCAGCGCAGCCTGGGGCGTTATTTCGAAAATCGCTCTAATTTCCTTAAAAATTCGGACCTGACCCTGCCGACACCGCGTCACCACGACCTGCCCGAGATCGACGCGACCAAATTGAAGCCGGGCGAGAACATCTATGACCACCGCCTGTCTGCCGCAGTTGCCGAGTTGGAAAGCGACAGCGATTTCATCCTGATTGACTGCCCCGGCTCGCATACACGTCTTAGCCAAGTGGCGCATTCGCTGGCCGATACGCTGATCACGCCGCTGAATGACAGCTTCATCGACTTTGACCTGCTGGCGCGGATTGATTCAAAGGGCGAGAAAATCCTCGGCCCGTCGGTCTATTCCGAGATGGTCTGGAACGCACGTCAGTTGCGCGCGCAGGCGGGTTTGAAACCGATCGACTGGGTTGTTGTGCGCAACCGTGTGGGCACGCAGCGAATGGTCAACAAGGAAAAGATGCAACGCGCGATCGAGATGCTATCGCAGCGCATTGGCTTTCGCGTCGCCTCGGGCTTTTCCGAACGCGTGATTTTCCGCGAGTTGTTCCCACGTGGCCTGACCTTGCTGGACCTCAAGGATATCGGGGTCAAGCAGCTCAACATCTCGAACATCGCCGCGCGTCAGGAACTGCGTGACATGATGAAAGAGCTGAACCTGCCGGGCGTCGAGATCGACTTTTAACCGTTGTACACGGTAAACAGCTCTTTTGGTTCCGCCACGCCGCGCAGCATGTAACGCCCGACCGAGATCAAATCCTGACTGCAGGGCATCGCCGCTTGCGCCACATCGTCAGAAATCAGAATGCGCTGACCCAGCGAACGGTGCATACCTGCGATCCTTGCCGTCTGATTTACCGCAGGCCCGATCACAGTGAAATCAAGGCGGCTTTCCGACCCGATGTTGCCGTACAAAATCTCACCCGCGTGAAGGGCCAGCGTGAAATTGGCAACCGGAAGGCCAGCGGCGCTGCGCTCTTCGTTCAGCGTCCTGATGCGTTCCTGCAGCATAGGCACGGCCTTCAAGGCCGCACGGGCGTCTTCGTCAATTTCGCCCACGTCGAACATGGCCATCAGCCCGTCGCCCATAAACTTCAGGATGTTTCCGTCATTGTCATGCACCACTCCGACGGCCACAGCCAGGTAGTCATTCAGCATGTCGATAATTTCGCTGCCCGGCAATTCTTCGGACAGGCTGGTGAACCCCTCCAGATCAAAGTTCCAGATCACGGCATCAATCTGCTGCAAAGACCCTCGCCGTATTTCGCCCGAAAGAACACGACGACCGGCTTCGCGCCCCAGATAGACACGCATCAGGTCCTTTGGTACCCGCGCATTCGACGCCGATTTCAGGGCCAACCCCAAATGGGGCAACGCGGTATTTATCAACTCCAGATCGCCGTCACGGAACCCTTCTGGAGCGTTGGACGTCCAGGACAGCAACACCCCATCCACAGGCTTCTTGGCGTCCCGCGGCGCGTTATGGGTCGGGACATCAAACGTCACCCCACGCGCGTAATATTCGGTCGCCCCACTCTCTCTGAGATCATTGATCAGGGGAAACCGGCTGGGTTCGTTCTGATCCACCATGCGTTCATGCACAACCTCGACATCTTCGTTGAGAATGGCAAAAAGCGGGCTTTGCTGCCAATCCTCGCTGACATCTTCCGAGTACTCGAACTTTTGATAATCCCCGCCGCGCCCCTGGTACCAGCTATAGCCTGTACCGCCATAAACCGGGTGCAACGCGGATTGCGCCGCGTGAAACCGCATCAGCGGCACTCCCATATCGACAAGGCGCGTACAGTACCCGTCCAGAAGCTCTTCCTTTTCGGCACCAGCTAGGCCGCGCGATACCAGCCAATTGATAAGATCGTTCGTTTTCGCCGCGTTGGGGTCCGGGGCTGTCATGTCTAAATCCTGCGTCCACTCAGGGTTTCATCTGGGGTCATCACGAACAGATTACCAGTCCTCACATCATATCCGCCAGTCGCTGCAGCATTTGGCGCAACAGGGTAACCTCGTCCGCACTGAACATCCCCGCCAGCTTTGCGTCGTATCGCTGGGCAATATCGCATAATTCGCGATAAACCGTTTGCCCGGCGGCTGTCAGCGTCAGTATTTCAACCCTGCGATCTGTGTCGCTTCGTTTGCGTACCAGATATCTGCGCTGTTCAAGCCTGCTGACCGCACGACTGATCTTAGTCTTGTGGATCCGCGCGCGCTCACCAATCTCTTTCGCGGTCATTTCGCCGTAATTGCCCAGATGGAACAAAACGCGCCACTCGGTTCGCAACATCCCATACCGGTCCTTATAGGCGCGCTGAAACTCCAACGAACTTTCCTCGGCCGCCCGGTTCAGCAGATAGGGCAGGAAAACCCGCAGATCAAATTCATCTTTTTTGTCGGAATCCGCGCTAGTCATGCTTGTTAGTTACAAAATCAACTATTATCGGACAAGTAGCAAATGGAGGAACACGGGATGAATCGTCCGACTGATCCGCACAGCCTGACACAAGCCAGCAGCCCGGTAGGGACGCACGAAGGCTATATGCCCGGCTTTGGCAACGACTTCGAAACCGAGGCCCTGCCCGGCGCTTTGCCCCAAGGGATGAACAGCCCGCAGCGCTGCAATTACGGATTGTATGGTGAGCAACTCAGCGGCACCGCCTTTACGGCCAACCCGCCCGAGCGGACGTGGTGCTATCGTATCCGGCCTTCGGTAAAACATTCGCATCGCTACGAAAAGATCGACCTGCCCTATTGGAAATCTGCACCTTCTGTTGATCCGGATGTGATCAGTCTGGGCCAGTACCGCTGGGACGCGGTGGCCCACTCGGACGAAGGGCTGACATGGCTGACTGGGATGCGCACCATGACCACGGCTGGCGACGTGAACACGCAGGTGGGCATGGCCAGCCATATCTATCTGGTCACCGAATCCATGGTGGATGACTACTTCTTCTCAGCCGATTCCGAGCTGCTGGTTGTGCCGCAGGAAGGCCGCCTGCGCTTTGCGACCGAATTGGGGATCATCGACCTCGAGCCGAAAGAGATCGCCATCATCCCGCGCGGTCTGGTGTACCGGGTGGAGGTTCTGGAAGGTCCCGCGCGCGGGTTTGTCTGCGAAAACTACGGACAAAAGTTCGAATTGCCCGGCCGCGGTCCAATCGGGGCCAATTGCATGGCCAATCCGCGCGACTTCAAAGCCCCTGTCGCTGCGTTTGAGGACCGTGAAGTTCCCTCGACCGTCACTGTCAAATGGTGTGGTCAGTTCCATACGACGAAGATCGGTCAAAGCCCGCTGGACGTGGTGGCATGGCACGGCAATTACGCGCCCTATAAATACGACCTACGCACGTATTGCCCGGTCGGAGCGATCCTGTTCGATCACCCCGATCCGTCAATCTTTACCGTGCTGACAGCCCCATCAGGTCAGCCGGGTACGGCCAATATCGACTTTGTCCTATTCCGAGAACGCTGGATGGTGGCCGAAGACACGTTCCGTCCGCCGTGGTACCATAAGAACATCATGTCCGAGCTGATGGGCAACATCTACGGCCAGTACGACGCCAAACCTCAGGGCTTTGTTCCCGGTGGAATGAGCCTACACAACATGATGCTGCCGCACGGCCCCGACCGCGAGGCGTTCGACAACGCGTCAAACTCCAACCTTGGGCCGGACAAGCTGGACAACACCATGTCCTTCATGTTCGAAACCCGGTTCCCTCAGCATTTGACCCGATTTGCAGCAAGTGAAGCCCCGCTGCAGGATGACTACATTGACTGCTGGACCTCTCTTGAGAAAAAGTTTGACGGTACGCCGGGGAAAAAGTGATGAGCTTCGATATCTGGATCACCTATATCGCAACAGTGCTGCTGTTGATGAGTACACCGGGCCCCAGCCAGTTGCTGATGCTGTCGAATTCGGCGGCCAACGGGTTGAAGCGCGGCCTATTCACAGCGACAGGCGATCTGACGGCGAACCTGCTGCAGATGCTGGCGGCTGGACTGGGCCTTGCCGCAATCATCGCAGCGTCGGGCACAGCGCTGGCGGTGATCAAATGGCTGGGCGTTGCTTATCTGGTTTATCTTGGACTTCGCATGATTGTGAAAACCGGAGGGAAGCAGACCCAATCGGCGCGACCTGCCAGTCGCAAAGCGCTCTGGACGCAGGGCTTTGTCACCTCGGCCGCGAACCCCAAGGCCGTGGTTTTTTTCGCGGCGCTGTTTCCCCTGTTCATCGACGGGGCGCTTCCGTTCTGGCCACAATTCGCAATCCTCTCGGCCACATACCTGACACTCGATGGGCTATTCCTGACCGCATATGGCGGCAGCGCCAGTTGGCTGGCCACGCGCTTGAGAGGGTCCGCCCGGCTGTGGTTGGATCGGGCCGGTGGCAGCTTCATGATATTGGCGGCCCTTCTGCTGGGCCTGAAATCCCTGCGAGATGCTTAAAAAATCAGAAAACAAGGATCACAGATGCCTTTAAAGACATCCTGGGTGGCTTCGGCCAATGACGCCCACCACCCATTTCCGCTGAACAACCTGCCTTATGGCGTATTCTCGACCGAAGGCGATGAACCGCGCTGCGGCGTGGCGATCGGTGACATGATCTTTGATGTCACCGCCGCCGAAGCCGAAGGTTTGATCCAATTGGCGGACGAGCCGCTGTTCGACCTGCCCTTCTGGAACCCGCTGATGGAACAAGGCCCAGCGGTCTGGGCTGCGCTGCGGGACCGGCTGACAGACCTTCTGGCCGAGGGCAGCGAGACACGGTCCGACATTGAACACCTGCTGGTCGCCCAAAGCGACGCCGAGATGCACATGCCTGTCGCGGTCAGCGAATACACCGATTTTTACGCCGGACGGCATCACGCGCAGAATGTCGGCACCATGTTCCGTGGCCCCGATAACGCCCTGCCGCCGAACTGGTTGCACATTCCGATTGGCTATAACGGTCGCGCGTCTTCGGTGGTGGTTTCCGGCACCGATATTCGCCGCCCTTGGGGTCAGTTGAAATCGCCCGACCACGACCGCCCGGCCTTTTTGCCCAGCCGTCGTTTCGACATAGAACTGGAAATGGGCGCGCTCGTGGGCACGCCTTCGGATGGGCCCATCACGGTGCAAGAAGCCGACAATAATATCTTTGGCTATGTCCTGCTGAACGATTGGTCCGCGCGTGACATTCAGGCGTGGGAATATCAGCCGCTTGGACCCTTTCAAGCCAAGGCCACAGCGACATCCATCAGCCCCTGGATTGTCACCAAGGCGGCACTGGAACCGTTCCGATGCGACACCCCTGCGCGCGAATTCGAGTTGCTGGATCACCTGAAAGACTGCGGCCCGATGCTTTATGACATTGATCTGTCGGTAACAATGGCACCCGAAGGGAAGCCCGCCACAACAATCGCCAGAACGAATTACAAAGAGATGTACTATTCCTCGGCGCAGCAACTGGCCCATCACTCGACCTCGGGCTGCCCGATGAACACAGGCGATCTGCTGGGGTCCGGCACAATATCGGGGCCAACAAAGCCCGAGCGCGGCTCGCTTCTGGAACTGAGCTGGGGCGGGAAAGAACCGCTTACTCTGGACACGGGCGAATCCCGTACCTTTATCGAAGACGGCGATACCCTGACCCTGACCGGTGAGGCGAAGGGCGAAGGCTACACAATCGGGTTTGGTGACTGCGTGGGCACGGTCCTGCCTGCCCTGCAAGACCCTTACGGGCGCTAACCCATGACGGCGAACCCCACGTATGTCGGATACATCGCGATGAGCCTGGACGGATTCATCGCTGATCCCGACGGCAGTGTCGATTGGCTGAACCCGTTCAACGAAGCCCTGGCCTCGGACGGGGGCGACGGGGGCTATGGAGAATTCATATCGTCCATCGACGCGCTGATCATGGGTCGCGCGACTTATGATCAGGTTCTTGGATGGGGCTGGCCATATGGCGAACGGCCCGCCTATGTGTTGACCCGGCAGACCAAGATCAAAGGCGCACACATCGCCGCTGCGGGCAGCATAGAGTCCCTGAAAACTGCCATTTTGGAAGCCGGGCATAAGAAGGTCTGGATTCTTGGCGGTGGCAAAACACAGCGCGCAGCGATTGACGCCGGTATGTTCGACACGCTTCGTGTTTTTATCATGCCAACCCTGCTTGGTCAGGGACTGCCCTGTTTTGCCCCCGGAAAACAGCACGATCTGACGCTGCTGGACGTTACGAAACAGCCGGGCGGCATACTGCAAAACGACTACAAAATAAAAGGTTGAACGATGGCAAAAGCTTTCGCGTCCCAAGGGGATATGTCTGAAAAGAACATCTCGTTTACTGAGGTAGGCGAAGGACTATACGCCTTCACCGCCGAAGGGGATCCGAATTCTGGTGTCATCATCGGCGACGACAGCGTGATGATTGTCGAGGCACAGGCAACGCCGCGTCTGGCAAACAAGGTCATCGAATGCGTGCGTTCGGTTACGGACAAACCAATTACCCACGTCGCGCTGACCCACTATCACGCTGTACGGGTGCTGGGTGCCAGCGCCTTTGGTGCGCAACAGATCATAATGTCCGACATGGCCCGAGCCATGGTCGCGGAACGCGGGCAGGAAGACTGGGACAGCGAATTCCAACGCTTCCCTCGGCTGTTCGAAGGACACGAAAGCATCCCCGGCCTGACATGGCCCACCTCCACCTTCAGCGACACAATGACCGTCTATCTAGGCAACCGCCGGGTTGATCTGATGCATCTGGGCCGCGCGCACACGGCAGGCGATATCGTGATCCACGTGCCCGATCAGAACGTTATGTTTACCGGTGACATCGTCGAATATCACTCGGCCTGCTACTGCGGTGATGGTCATTTCAGCGATTGGGGCGACACGCTGGACGAAATCAAGTGGTTCGATGTCGATGCAATTGCACCGGGACGCGGGGACGCGTTGGTTGGCAAAAGCATGGTGAATGCCGCGATTGAAAACACACGCGACTTTGTGGAAAGCACCTATCGTCCGGCGGCCAGGGTTGCCGCACGTGGCGGTTCATTGAAACAAGCTTGGGATGCCGTTCGCGCCGAATGCGATTCCAAATTCTCGGGCTACGCAATCTACGAACATTGCCTGCCATTCAACGTCGCCCGCGCCTATGACGAAGCGCGCGGCATCGACACTCCGCGCATTTGGACCGCGCAGCGCGATCTTGAAATGTGGGAGGCATTGCAGGGCTAGGGACATACCGTCGCATTTGATCCAGATCGTTTTGCGCCGGAAAAATCAGTGAAATCATCGTGTATGACCTCCGGCATGGCAATGCCCAGGGACCAGAGTTTTGCGCCAATCGCGCTAAAGCATCGGGGGAGAACCCATGAACAAGATTTTCGAAACGCCGCTTTACGCCTATGACCGCAGCCCCGATCAGGATGCGTCTACCCCGGTGCGCCACAAGGTAATCGTCATCGGGGCCGGACCCATCGGGCTTGCCGCGGCAATCGACCTTGCGCAACAAGGGGTTGAGGTCGTGGTGCTGGACGAAAACGACAAGGTCAGTTTTGGCAGTCGGGCCATCTGTTTCTCGCAGCGCACGCTGGACATTGCCGATCGCTTGGGCGGCGGCAAACCCATGGTTGATACCGGCGTCCAGTGGGACGCGGGCAAAGTGTTCTTTGACAATCGCAAGGTATACGAGTTCAACCTTCAACCTGAGAAAGGCTATGGAAACCCTGCCTTCATCAACCTTCAGCAATATCATCTGGAGCGCATACTGGTCGATCGCATCCGAGATCTTCAGGCTGAGGGTGCGCCCGTGGAAATTCGTGGCCGCAACAAGGTCGAGGCCATCGGCACCCATGACGACCACGTCAAGCTTGAGGTTGAAACGCCGGAAGGTCCCTACAATTTCGAAGCCGACTGGCTGATCGCCTGTGACGGTGCGCACTCTCCGACCCGCCGGATGCTGGGGCTGGACTTTGACGGGCGTGTGTTCGAGGACAATTTCCTGATCGCCGATGTGGTGATGGAGGCCGATTTTCCGACCGAACGCTGGTTCTGGTTCGACCCACCCTTCAACCGCGGCCAATCCGCATTGCTGCACAAACAGCCAGACAATGTCTGGCGTATTGACCTGCAACTGGGTTGGGACATCGACAAAGAGCGTGAGAAACGGCCGGAAAACGTTATCCCGCGCCTCAAACAAATGCTGGGTGAAGATGTTGAGTTCGATCTGGAATGGGTCTCTATCTACACCTTCCAATGCCGCCGGATGGAGCGTTTCCGCTATGGTCGCGTCCTCTTTGCCGGGGACAGCGCCCATCAGGTCAGCCCGTTTGGTGCGCGTGGTGCCAATTCCGGCATTCAGGACACGGACAACCTGTGCTGGAAACTGAAGCTGGTGATTGACGGGCAGGCACCCGAATTGCTGCTGGACAGCTACAGCCGCGAACGCGTGCAGGCAGCGGATGAGAATATCAGCATGTCCACGCGCTCAACCGATTTCATCACGCCCAAGTCCGAGATGTCGCGCCTGTTGCGAGATGCGGTTCTGGACCTCAGCGAACACTATGACTTTGCCCGCCCGCTGGTAAATTCCGGACGTCTGAGCACCCCTTGCACCTACACGGGGTCTTCCCTGAACTCGGCTGATGCCCTGAACGGGCCTGACATCACACGACCCGGCTCGGCCTGTCCCGATGCACCGCTGGGCGATGCGTTCCTGCTGCCCAAGCTTGCGGGCAAGTTCACCCTGCTGACGATTGATGCCGACGCACCGGACAGCCTGGAAGAAGACGGCGTCGTGGCCACGCGGCTTGCGTTGTCTGTAAAGGATGATCCGACACTGGATTTGAAACGCCGATATCTGGGTGACGCGACCAGCGGCGTCTACTTGATCCGTCCGGACCAGCATGTCGCGGCCCGGCGCGACAACTTCGAAGAAAACGCTTTCCGCCAGGCAATCCGCCGGGCAACCGGTAAGGAGTAAGCGAAATGACCGATTTGATCCTCACCCCCAATCTGGACAGTGCCGATGATTTCTATGCGAGTCTGTTGACGGCCCATGAAGAGTTAGACAGGGCCGAAAGCGACGCCCTGAACGCGCGGCTGGTTTTGGTACTGGCCAATCATATCGGGGATGCCCAAGTGTTGTCCCAAGCGTTGAAAGCCGCCAGACTGCAAGGCAACTGACCCGGACAGGAGGTCCGAATGAGCGCGGTTCTGTATGATTATTGGCGGTCTTCAGCCAGCTACCGGGTGCGGATCGCGTTGAATCTAGCCGGGATCGCCTATCAGCCGGTTTCCATTGATCTGGTCGCAGGTGATCACAAATCCGGCGATCATCTGGCGCGCAATCCACAGGGTCTGGTGCCGGTCCTCGAGATTGACGGCCTACGGCTAACACAATCACTGGCAATAATTGACTATCTGGATCAGACGCGCGGCATGGGCCTGCTGCCAGCGGAACCCGCCGCCCGCGCTCGGGCACTTGCGCTGGCGCATTCCATCGCCATCGACTTGCACCCGGTCTGCAACCTTTCGGTCGCGCGCCATGCAACAGAACTGAGCGGAAATGCCGAAGGGATGCCGGACGATTGGATGCGCCACTTCATCCGCCCCGGCCTGTTGGCGTTCGAGGCGCTTTTGGGCGGATTCGAACAGGTCCCTTATTGCACCGGGCCGCAACCAGGCCTGGCCGATCTGTGCCTGATGCCGCAGATGTATAACGCGCGTCGCTGGGGCGTTGATCTGACCGACCTGCCCCGCATTCTGAGCGTCGAGGCCGCCTGCGCGGTACACCCCGCCTTTGCCGAGGCTCACCCCGACCGGCATGTACCCGCCTGATCTGCTGCACAGGGTCTGTGTGCACATGGCCATAGGCATCCGGGCGGCACAGACCTACCTTCACCATACCAAATGATGGAGGCCCCCATGCCCGAGATCACCGGCTATCACGCCCATGTCTATTTCAACGCCGACACGCAAGAGACCGCCCAGCAGCTCTGTAAAGACGCCGCGCGCCTGTACCCAGTTGAGATGGGTCGGATGCATGCAAAGAATGTCGGTCCCCATCCGCGTTGGAGTTGCCAGTTAGCCTTTGCTGCAGACGCCTTTGATCAGGTCATCCCCTGGCTAATGCTGAACCGGCAGGGGCTTACCATCTTCACCCACCCCGAAACCGGGCAACATCTTGAGGATCATCGAGACCGCGCCATCTGGATGGGCGAGACGCTTGCGCTGGACCTGTCAATCTTTGACAGGATGGGGCGCTAGCCCAGTTCCCGTGCCTGATCCCGCAGTTTGAACTTCTGAATCTTGCCGGTTGATGTCTTGGGCAACGGGCCAAACACCACAGTCTTGGGCGCCTTGAAATGCGCCATATTATCCCGGCAGAAGGCTATGATCTCGGCGTCTGTCGCCTGCGCATCCGGCTTTAGCTCGACAAAGGCGCAGGGCGTCTCGCCCCATTTCTCATCCGGGCGGGCAACGACTGCGGCCTCCATCACGGCCGGGTGCTTATAAAGGATATTTTCCACCTCGACCGACGAGATATTCTCGCCGCCCGAGATGATAATGTCCTTTGACCGATCCTTTAGCGCGACATAGCCGTCCGGGTGCATGACCCCCAGATCGCCAGAGGCGAACCAACCGCCTTTGAACGCCTTGTCCGTGGCATCCGGGTTCTTGAGATACCCTTTCATCACCACATTACCCTGCATGAAAATCTCGCCCATCGTCTTACCATCGGCGGGCACCGGTTCCAGCGTTTCTGGATCGGCCACCATCAAACCCGACAAAGCGGTATAGCGAACCCCCTGCCGGACCTTCAGCGCGGCGCGATCATCAGCGGGTTTGTCATTCCATTCGTCCTTCCATGCACAGACAACCGATGGGCCGTAGGTTTCGGTCAGACCGTATACATGAGTGACCTCGATCCCCATCCCCTCCATATTCGCGATCACGGCGGCTGGTGGCGGGGCACCTGCAGTCATCACTTTGATCTGGTGATCGAAATCCTTGAGGTGATCCGGCGCGTTCGCCAGCATGTTCAGGACAATCGGCGCGCCACAGAAATGCGTGACCTTTTCGTCGCTGAAGGCGGCATAGATCGGTTCCGCCCGCACGGCGCGCAGGCAGACCGACACCCCGGCATTCGCCGCCATCGCCCATGGGAAACACCAGCCATTGCAGTGGAACATCGGCAAGGTCCACAGATAGACCGAGTGTTTGGGCATATCCCAGTCCAACAGGTCCGACTGCGCATTCAGCGCGGCACCTCGGTGATGATACACAACGCCCTTGGGATTGCCGGTCGTGCCCGAGGTATAGTTCAGCGTAATCGCGTCCCACTCGTCATCCGGCAAAGACCAAGAATGGTCTGGATCGCCCTCGGACAGAAGCGCTTCGTAGGTCAGGGACCCCAGCTTTTCCCCGCCATCAAAACTGGCATCTTCAATATCTATGACCAGCAGATCATGATCGACCTGCTTCAATGCCTCTTTCACCGCGCCCGAAAACTCAGGGTCGACAAGCAGTATCTTGGATTCAGCGTGGTTGAGGATGAAGGCAATGATCGGCGCATCCAGCCGTGTGTTGATCGCGTTCAACACCGCACCGGTCATCGGGACACCAAAATGGGCCTCGTACATCTCAGGGATATTGGCGGCGATGATCGAGACCGTGTCGCCTTTGCCAATGCCACGCGCAGCAAGTGCCCCCGCCAGACGCCGACACCGGGCATATGTTTCGGCCCAGGTATATCTGCGTTCGCCATACACGACGGACGGGTAATCGGGGTAAACCTGCGCCGTCCGCTCAAGGAAACTGAGCGGTGATAGCGGCGTATGGTTCGCGCGGCATTGATCCAGATGACGTTCATAAATGTTGGCGACAGTCATCGGTTTCCCCTCCCTTTGTCTGATCGCGCGACTTGATCACAAAGTTGCCCGGCTGACAAACCCGTAGAAATACGGCGCAGGTCTGGACTGGCAATATGCGATGATGCAATCTGGCCCTATCTACCGATGGTCTTTCGCGGTGATCTGAGCCATCTAAAACACACGGGCCGGGATTAAGCTCCGGCATCCTGCGCACCCAAGAAATTCTGAAAGGACATGTCATGGACGGCACGTTCAACGAAAACGATCTTTCCCGCGTGGTCGAGGCAGACCGCGCCCATATCTGGCATCACCTGATCCAACATAAACCCTTTGAAACCAACGACCCGCGCATCATTGTCGAAGGCAAAGGCATGCGCGTCTGGGATCAGAACGGCAAGGAACATCTGGATGCGGTCTCGGGCGGGGTCTGGACTGTCAACGTGGGCTATGGCCGCGAATCGATCTGCAAGGCTGTCTATGACCAGTTGATGAAGCTGTGCTATTTCGCAAACTCGGCCGGGTCCATTCCGGGCTCGATCTTTGCGGAAAAGCTGATCAGCAAGATGCCGGGGATGAGCCGCGTCTATTATATGAACTCGGGCTCTGAGGCGAATGAGAAAGCCTTTAAGATGGTCCGCCAGATCGCCCACAAGAAATACGGCGGCAAGAAGACCAAGATCCTGTATCGCGACCGCGATTATCACGGATCAACTCTGGCGGCGATGTCGGCGGGTGGTCAGGACGAGCGCAACGCGCAATACGGCCCATTCGCACCCGATTTCGTGCGCGTCCCGCATTGCATGGACTACCGCAAGCATGAGCTGGACGGCGCCCCCGAAGAGAATTTCGGCGAATGGGCGGCTGATCAAATCGAAGAAGTCATCCTGCGTGAAGGCCCCGACACCGTGGGCGCCCTGTGCCTTGAGCCTGTGACCGCAGGTGGCGGCGTGATTGAAGCCCCTGAGGGCTACTGGCAGCGCGTGCAGGAGATTTGCGACAAATACGACATCCTTCTGCATATTGATGAGGTCGTCTGTGGTGTCGGCCGCACCGGCACTTGGTTTGGCTATCAGCAATACGGGGTGAAGCCTGATTTCGTGACCATGGCCAAGGGTGTCGCCTCGGGCTATGCGGCGATTGCCTGCATGGTCACGACCGAGGAAATCTTTGACATGTTCAAGGACAACGCGGACGACCCGATGAACTATTTCCGCGATATCTCGACCTTTGGTGGCTGCACCGCTGGTCCGGCGGCGGCGATCGAAAACATGCGGATCATCGAGGATGAGAACCTGCTGCAGAACTGCACCGACATGGGCGCGCGCATGATGGGCAACCTGCAAGAGCTGATGGAGAAGCACAAGGTCATCGGTGACGTGCGCGGCAAGGGTCTGTTTCTTGGGGCCGAGCTGGTGTCGGACCGCTCAAGCCGTGAGCCTGTGAATGAGAAACTGGCACAGGCCGTTGTGGCGGACTGTATGGCGCAGGGGGTTATCATCGGCGTGACCAACCGTTCGGTGCCAGGCAAGAATAACACGCTGTGCTTCTCGCCCGCACTGATCGCGACAGCGGACGATATCGACCAGATCACCGACGCGGTCGACGGTGCGCTGGGGCGTGTGTTTGGTTGATCCTTACCGCGGTGAAGTAACAAAACCGGCGCTTCATTGCGCCGGTTTTCTTGTGTTTTGACTATATTTCGTAGCACCGGGAACAATTCTACCGAAAATGCACAATCGAATAAGAGCGCAAATATAAGCGCTTTGTTTTTCCCCCTTAAATTCGCCATACTCCGCGCTAGACTGCCGCACCATGGATATCCTTTCTATTCAGCAGCGAATTTCCGACTTTCTCATTAGCCAAATCACCGACGGATCAGGCAACACCGAGGACGCAAAGGCTTTACGGGCGGAACTTGACGCGGCGATTGCCAAATATGGTGACACCATTCCAGAGTTAGGGCAGTTGGCCGCTCAGTTTGACTTGCTAAACGAGAAATCGTTCAGCCAAGACCTCGCAAACCAATTCGCTGAAAAAGCAGTAAAAGAGCATGTACCGGAGCCACTGATTTTTGATGCAATCAGCGACGGCGATCTCGGGGCCGTCGCGGACGCATTGGACCATTGGGAAATCAACGCGACCCACGGAGAATTAGAAGCAACAGCGCTTTATATGGCGATGTCTTGCATGTTTGGCGTGTCGCTGGAGGTCGTTCGCCTTCTTCTGGATCGGGGCGCTGATCCGAAGCTCGGGTTGGGGTCGGACTACAATGTTCTGCACGGACTTGGTTTCGGCAATTGTGACGCAATCGAACCGAATGAACTGACTGAAGTGATCAAACGATGCATGGCCTTGGGCGCAGATATCGAGCAGCGGTCAAAAAATCTGCAATGGACGCCTCTGATCACAGCCGCCTCGGAATGGAACCCGGTGGTCGTCGAAGCACTTATCTTGGCCGGCGCTGACATTCATTCCCGCTCAGGCAAGGTTTCAGATGTTTGCCTGGCGGGTGAAACCGGGCGGTCCTTCGCTGAAGGGCATGCTCCAACACTGGCCGTCTTTGACCGCTACATGACCGAGACCTGATACTCGACGAGCACTGCAACCTTATTTCTCTCAAACCCGCCCGACACGCTAATGCCCCCAAGAAAAAAGCCGCCCCAAATGGGACGGCCTTTCTTTCACTGTCTCTTTTCAGAGGATCAGGCAGCCAGAGCGGCCTGAGCTTTGGCGACGATCGCACCGAACGCTTCCGGTTCGTGTACGGCCAGATCAGCCAGAACTTTGCGGTCCACTTCGATACCGGCCAGGTTCAGACCGTTGATGAAGCGGGAATATGTCAGTGCCTCGTCATGCGAACGGACAGCGGCGTTGATACGCTGGATCCACAGCGCGCGGAAGTTGCGCTTGCGGTTCTTACGGTCGCGGGTTGCATACTGGTTGGCCTTGTCGACGGCCTGACGTGCAACTTTGAAGGTGCTTTTGCGGCGGCCATAGTAACCTTTGGCGGCCTTGATGACCTTCTTGTGACGGGCGTGAGTTACGGTTCCACCTTTAACGCGGGACATCTCTTAATCTCCTCTTAGCGGTCGTAGGGCATGTAGCCCTTGACGATCTTGGCGTCGGGGGCGGACAGGGTGGTGTTGCCACGGGCGTCGCGGATAAACTTTTTGGTCCGCTTAATCATGCCGTGCCGTTTGCCGGCCTGGCCAGCAAGGACCTTACCGGTCGCAGTCACCTTAAAGCGCTTCTTGGCGCTCGACTTGGTCTTCATCTTAGGCATTTCCGTCTCCTTTTTCGGGTTCGGTACAAAACGCGACTCGGCATGCCATCCGGCCGGTCACGCGATCAGAAGCGCCGTTTACGCAAGTTCGATCATACTGGCAAGGGGGTTTTGACCAGAATCTGCGCTTTTCGGAGGGCGGTCAGGTACCGGGGCGACACGCGCCGCCCCGGTAGAAAGGCTTAATGGCCGAATTTGCGGATTTCGCCGCTCTTCAACCGGGCTGCGTAGCTAGCCAGTTCCTCGCGCACCACTTTCATCAGGAAGTAGAGCGCAAAGACGTTCACAACCGCCATTGCAAAGATCGCTGCATCCGAGAAGTCGATAACCGGGCCAAGGTTGGCCGCCGCACCGATAACCACGAAGACGCAGAAGATGATCTTGAAGATCAGCTCTTTGGTGTGACCTTCGCCGAACAGGTAGGTCCAGGCCTTGAGGCCGTAGTAGGACCAACTGATCATGGTCGAGAAGGCGAACAGAACCACAGCGATGGCCAACACATAGGGGAACCACCCAAAGGCGCTGGCAAAGGCCGCCGAGGTCAGGCTGACGCCCGAGTTTCCATCGACCGTCGCAATGGCGTTGCCCGCTTCGTTCAGCATGTAGTTGCCGGTTGCCGGATCAATGATCAGCTGCTGGGTGATGATGATCACCAGCGCGGTCATCGTACAGATCACAACGGTGTCGATGAACGGCTCCAGCAGGGACACAAAGCCCTCGGTGATCGGCTCTTTCGTCCGCACCGCCGAGTGCGCAATCGCCGCAGAACCAACGCCCGCTTCGTTCGAGAACGCCGCGCGGCGGAAGCCCTGGATCAGCGCGCCGACCATACCGCCAGCAACGCCAAGACCGGTAAAGGCACCCGCGAAGATCTGACCAAAGGCCCATCCGATCTGATCTGCGTGCATGATGATGATGACCAGCGCGGCCAATACATACATGACGCCCATGAAAGGTACGACCTTTTCAGTCACACGCGCGATGGACTTCAGGCCACCGACGATCACAGCAAACACGATACCCGCAAAGACCAGACCAGTGATCCACCCCGGATAGTCGCCGACGATGCCCGCGATCTGCTGATGCGCCTGGTTCGCCTGGAACATATTGCCACCGCCCAGCGCACCAAGGATACAGAAGATCGAGAACAAAACCGCAAGGATTTTACCACCGGGCAGACCCAATTCGGCAAAGCCCTTGGACATGTAGTACATCGGACCACCCGAAACCGTGCCGTCCTCGTATTCATTGCGGTATTTGACGCCCAGCGTACATTCGGTGAATTTCGACGCCATACCCAAAAGGCCCGCAACGATCATCCAGAATGTGGCTCCCGGTCCGCCGATCCCGACAGCCACCGCCACACCAGCGATGTTACCAAGACCAACCGTCCCGGACAGAGCCGTTGCCAGCGCTTGAAAGTGGCTGACCTCACCCGCGTCGTTGGGGTCGGAATAGTCGCCTTTGACCAGGCTGATCGAATGGCCGAAGAACCGAAGCTGAACAAAGGCAAAATACAGCGTGAAAACCGTTGCCGCGACGACCAGCCACCCCACGATCCAAGGGAACCCGGTGCCCGGGAAGGGCGCAAAGATAAAGCTGACAAACGGCCCGGTGAAATCGGCGAAAGCCTGGTTGATTTTGTCGTCCAGCCCCGGTGCATCTTGCGCCAGAGCGGGGCTAGCAAGGAACATGGCAGCTATGGCCAGACCCAAGTGTTTCAACATGTTCATAATCGTCACCCCCTCAATTCACTACAGTGACCGGAACATCGGCATGCATCACAAGGTTCTGCGTTGAACTGCCAAACAGCCGTTTCTTGAACCCATCAGCCGACGCGCGGCCAACGATGATCTGCGTCCCGCCATTTTCAACTGTGATTGCATTCAGCGTTTCTGCCACATCGCCGTGACGCACGATGCCATGCGCCGAGAATCCGGCAGCGGTCAGTGCATCCACGGCCGGACTTACGATCCGCGTCGTCGCCAAGTCGACCTCTTCTTCGCGCCGCTTGTGCCGCAACGCGTTTTCTTCAGGTGTTTGGAAAGTGAAAGGGGACCATTCGATAACGTAAACCACCAGCAACTCACACGTTCCGATCCGTTCAGCCAAATCCTTGGCAAAAGCGATCGCACGCTCTCCGGTTTCTGTCCCGTCCAGTCCAATGACAATTTTGGTTGTCATGACGTTCCTCCGATTTTGTTGATTATACCGGGGCCCGTGCCCCCGGCCGGGCAGCCGGAACCTGGAACTTATTGAGTAGACCGCCCTTGCGGATCAGTATCCAAGAAAAACACCAAAAAATAGAGGGGAAACTGAAAGATTCACCCTCCATTTAGATATACTGTTGCTTTATATATACTTTTTTTGCCCACTTTTTAGGCTATGGGCATTGACTGGGGATCGCTCCCGCTTGGTTCAACCCGGATCAGTGTTGTAGATCAACCGCTCGTCGCAGGGCGCGATACGCAAGATGTTGGTCGTACCCGGCACGTTGAAGGGCACACCCGCCGTGACAACGATCTGGTCCGCTTCGGCTGCAAACCCCCCGGAACGGGCGGCTCGGGCTGCGTTCACCACCGCGCCCTTGAACCGCTCAAGCTCGGGCGTCATCACGCAATGACACCCCCATGTCAGGCACAGGCGGCGGGCCGTACCCGTAGCTGGTGTCAACGCAAGGATCGGAACGGCCGGACGCTCGCGTGCGGTCAGCAAGGCGGTCGTTCCACTTTGCGTAAAGCAGCAGATCGCCTTGATTTCAGTTTTTTCTGCGATCTCTCGCGCGGCGGCAACAATGCCGTCGGCCACAGACGTACCCTTGGCCGAGCGCGAAGACGCTATGATCTGAGAATAAGTTGGGTCTGCCTCAACCTCGATGGCGACTTTATTCATCGTCTGAACCGCCTCGATCGGGTAAGAGCCCGCAGCGGATTCAGCGCTGAGCATGATAGCGTCGGTGCCCTCGTAAATTGCGGTGGCCACGTCCGACACCTCGGCGCGCGTTGGCATTGGGCTTTCGATCATGCTCTCCAGCATTTGCGTCGCCACAATTACCGGCTTGGCCGCACCACGGCATTTCCGAACCAGACGTTTTTGGATCGGCGGCACGGCTGACACCGGCAGCTCGACGCCCAGATCACCCCGCGCGACCATGATACCGTCAGACGCATCAAGGATATCGTCAAATGCTTCAACCGCCGCCGGTTTTTCGATCTTGGACAGGATAGACGCGCGGCCATCAGCCAATGCGCGAGCCTCAAACACGTCCTTCGCGCGCTGCACAAAGCTCAGCGCCAGCCAGTCGACACCCAACTGGCAGACAAATTCCAAATCGTCGCGATCTTTGGCGGACAATGCCGCAAGCGGCAGCACGACGTCGGGTACGTTCACACCCTTGCGGTTTGAAATCGTCCCGCCCACTTCGACAGAGCAGTTAGCGAAGTCCTGCCCACAATCCTGCACGACCAGACGGATTTTACCGTCGTTCACCAAAAGACGCGCACCTGGCTCCAGCGCGGCAAAAATCTCGGGATGAGGCAAGCATACGCGGCTGATATCCCCAGGCTTTGGATCAAGGTCCAGCCGGAAAGCTGCTCCCTCAACCAGTTCTTCCGCATCGTTGGCAAAGACGCCCACGCGCAGTTTCGGGCCCTGAAGGTCGGCAAGGATCGCAATCGGGCTGTCCAGATCCTTCTCTACCTGCCGAATGATTTGATGACGTTCGCGAATTTCATCATGACTGCCATGGCTCATGTTCAGGCGGAACACATCCGCCCCGGCCTCGTGCAGGGCACGAATGGTATTATAATCGTTGGACGCCGGTCCCAGCGTCGCCACGATCTTTACACTTCTCAGGCGTCGCATTGGTCTTGCTCTCCTCACGTCGTCTTTTGGCTTCGCGAAAATGTTATCGCAAACATTGCCGCAGGCTGCTTATTGCGCAATTCCCTTTTCAAAGCAACTGCCCTACACCTGCGACAAACTAGATGACAGGCTTATGACGTATTCTCCGTTTTTTATCCACGGCGCTGATCGCCCGTCGCGCTGGCTGATCACATGCGACCACGCAACCAACATCGTTCCGCCCGATATCAACGGCGGGGACCTCGGCCTGCCGCGCGAGGATATGGAACGTCACATCGCCTATGACGTTGGCGCCTATGAGGTGTCCAAGCATCTGGGCGAGATCCTAAACGCACCCGTCATTGCCGCCAATTTCTCGCGCCTTGTGATCGACCCCAACCGGGGTGAGGATGACCCGACCTTGCTGATGAAGCTCTATGATGGCTCGATCATTCCCAGCAACCGCCACGCCGACAACGCCGAGCGCGAACGCCGCTTGAACATGTGCTATCGCCCATATCACAATGCGCTGGCTGAATTAGCCGCCCTGCCCCACGCGGTGATTGTGTCGATGCATTCATTCACCCGGCAGCTTCGCGGCCGTGATCCGCGCCCGTGGCATGTGGGCGTCCTGCACACCCCGGACGAACGTTTTGCGCGCCCGTTGATCAACCGACTGCAGTCCGAGGACGATCTGTGCGTTGGCATCAACGAACCCTATACCGGAGTGCTGCCCGGTGACGCGATCGACAAGCACTGCACGGGATTTGGCCGCCCTAATGCGTTGATCGAATTACGCAACGACCTGATCGCCGATCACACAGGGCAGCGCACATGGGCTGAACGGTTGGCAGTCGTCCTGAAGGACGCTTTGGAGGACAGCGACCTTTAAGCGCACGACATTGTGAGGTTCGCCGCCAACCCATATATATCGTGGGAAAGGGGGCGACTATGACTCAGGAATTTCTCACCTCCGTCTTTGGTTGGATGGCCGTGCTCAATATCGCGGTATTGCTGTTTACCACAGCAATGGTCCTGCTTTTGCAGGACTGGATTGCCGGTATCCACGGCAGGATGTTCCAGATGGAACGCCCGGACGTGAAACGGGCCTATTTCAGATATCTCGCCAACTACAAGATGCTGACATTAATCTTCTGCATCGTCCCGTGGCTGGCGTTGAAGCTGGCGTGACGTCCTGTTTGTTGAAACATCGCCACCGGACCGCTAGGTCATAGAAAACAAGAGTGTTTACCCGGAGCCAGACCATGGACAAGCAAACCGAAATCGAACTTCAGGCCGCCGCTTTCCGCCGCTTGCAAAAGCACCTGATGGAAGACCGTACCGACGTCCAGAACATCGACATGATGAATCTGGCCGGGTTCTGCCGCAACTGCCTGTCGCGGTGGTATCAGGAAGCCGCCAATGAAAAAGGCATTGAGATGGGCAAGGACGAGGCCCGCCAGATTTTCTACGGTATGACAATGGATGAATGGAAAGCCAATTATCAGACCGGGGCCAGCCCTCAAAAACAGGCCGCCTTCGAGGTCGCCTTCGAAGAAAACGTCGGCAAGAAAGGCTGAGGACATATAGCTAAAAGGCCCGCCATTCCAGCGAGCCTTTTAAATCAGATCGCCGCTTTGCGGCTTTCGTCCAAGTAGATCTCGCGCAGACGCTTTGCAATCGGCCCCGGCGTGCCATCGCCCAGAGCAATCCCGTCGATCTCAACCACTGGCATCACGAAAGCGCTGGCCGAAGTGGTAAAGGCCTCATTTGCCTCTTTCGCCTCGTCAATGGTGAACAGACGTTCCTCGACCTCCATCTGCGCCTCAGCCGCCATGCGCAGCACGGCCTTGCGGGTGATGCCGTGCAGGATGTCGTTGGACAAAGGGCGGGTGACGATCTTACCGTTTTTCACGAAGTAAGCATTGTTGCTGGTTCCTTCGGTAACATACCCATCTTCGACCATCCACGCATCATCGCATCCAGCGGCCTTGGCCATCATCTTGCCCAAGGACGGATACAGCAATTGCGTTGTCTTGATGTCGCGACGGCCCCAACGGATATCATCGATCGAGATGATCTTGGCCCCCTTCTGCGCCGCAGGGCTGTCAGCCAGTCCCGGCTTGTTCTGCGTGAACAGAACCAGCGTTGGTTTGGTGTCGGCCGCAGGGAACACAAAATCCCGGTCGCCATCGCTGCCGCGTGTGACCTGTAAATAGACCAAACCCTCAACGATCCCGTTCAGCTCGACCAGCTTGCGGTGAATTTCCAGCAATTCATCTTTGCTGCATGGCTCGGCCATCTGCAATTCGTCCAGCGACCGTTTCAGACGCACCGCATGGCCTTCAAAGTCGATCAGCTTGCCATCCAGCACGCTGGTCACCTCGTAAACAGCGTCGGCCATCAGGAAACCACGGTCAAAGATCGAGACTTTGGCCTCGGTCTCGGGCAGGTATTCTCCGTTCACGTAAACGGTGCGGGTCATGTTGTTCTCCTCAGCCCCAGAGCGCGCTTGAAGGCGGATGCACTCCGGCGTCATCAAAAATCAGCGGGTTGGTTCGGTCTTCGGCCAGAAGAAGCGGGCCGTCAAGGTCCGTTACCATCGCACCCCGCGCCAATAAGGTCGCAGGGGCCATCGCAAGCGAGCTGCCGACCATACAACCAACCATGACCTTATAGCCTTGGGCCAGCGCCTGATCACGCAGGGCCAGCGCCTCGGTCAGGCCGCCGCTTTTGTCGAGCTTTATGTTGACCACGTCGTATTTACCCTTAAGGCCGGGCAGGCTGGCGCGGTCATGACAGGATTCGTCAGCACAGACCGGCACCGGACGCTCCATCCCGATCAACGCGTCATCTTCACCTGCGGGCAAGGGCTGCTCGACCAACGCAACACCCAGACGCACCAGATGCGGGGCCAGATCGGCATAGACGGTGGCAGACCAGCCCTCATTCGCGTCGACAATGATCTGCGCGCCAGGCGCGCCTGCGCGAACAGCCTCCAGCCGGGGCATGTCGTCCGGCGTGCCCAGCTTTATCTTCAGCAACGGGCGATGCGCGTTTTGCGCCGCTTGCGCCTGCATCGCCTCGGGCGTGTCCAGCGAAAGGGTATAGGCGGTAATCTCTGGCCCCGGAACCGGCAGACCAGCAAGGTCCCAGGCACGTCTCCCTGCGCGTTTGCATTCCAGATCCCACAGAGCGCAATCCACAGCATTTCGTGCAGCCCCGGCGGGCAACAAGTCCATCAGCGACTGGCGTGTAAATTCGGCTGGCAGGCCCGCAATCTCGGCCTCGACGGACTCCAGCGTTTCGTCATAACGCGCGTAAGGAACACATTCGCCCCAGCCCTGATGCACGCCATCCGACAACCGGACCGTCAGAACCTTCGCCTCGGTCCGCGACCCGCGCGAAATGGTGAACACCTGCGCCAGCCGAAACACATCACGAGAGACCTCTATCTGCACGCGCCTACCCTTTCAGTTTAGTGTCGAAAAGGCCGGCAACAAACGCCACCGGCCCAGCGCTTAGATCACAGCGCGGCTAGCGCATCCACCAATTTACCCGCACCAAACCGATAGGGATCAGTGGCGGACAGGCCCATCTCGGCCTCAACCTCGGCGATATAGGCCAAAGCGTCCTCTTCGCTTAGGTTCTGCGTGTTGATCGACACCCCGACAACCTGACAGGCCGGATTCGCGATCCGGGCCATCGGAAGGGCGGCGTCGCGCAGTTCAGGCAGCGTCGGCAAAGAATATTCCGGCAAGCCGCGCATATGGGTCCGGGTGGGTTCGTGGCACAGGATCAGCGCATCCGGTTGGCCGCCATGGATCAGCGCCATGGTCACGCCGGAATAAGATACATGATAAAGCGAACCCTGCCCTTCGATGTGATCCCAGTGATCTGCGTCATTCTCGGGCGTTAGGTATTCAACCGCACCCGCCATGAAATCGGCCACGACCGCGTCCAGTGGAACGCCCTGCCCGGTGATCAGAATGCCCGTCTGCCCCGTGGCACGGAAGGTCGACTTCATCCCCCGCTTGCGCATCTCGGCATCCATCGACATGGCGGTATACATCTTGCCCGCGGAACAATCGGTGCCCACGGCCAGACAGCGCTTGCCTGCGCGCTTACGACCATTTGCAATCGGATACCCAACGGTCGGCACCCGCACATCATGCAACGTGCAACCATGAGTCTGAGCAGCCGCGACCAGATCGCCCTCATCACGCAGCAGGTTGTGCAGGCCGGACGCCAGATCATAGCCCATCTCCAGCGCTTCGATCAGCACCTTCTTCCACGCTGCGCTGATCACACCGCCGCGATTGGCAACGCCGATCACCAACGTCTTTGCCCCGGCGGCCTTGGCTTCGGCAAGCGTCATATCCGTCATGCCAAGATCGGCCTTACAGCCGTCCATGCGGTATTGACCCACGGCGTTTTCCGGTCGCCAGTCGCGGATTCCGATGGCAACCTTTGCCGCCAACTGGTCGGGCGCATCGCCCAAAAACAACAGATACGGTGTCTCGATCATTGCGGTGCACTCCTTTGATTCCGGCGCAGATTATTGAAGCACCCGAACGAGTGTTTCGCGTTTTCCCGCAAGGACGCCGGGTCGCGAGGGATAATTTTGCGTAATTTTTACCTGACGCGCAAAATTATCCCAAGTTTTCAAAGCGATTAAACTTTAACCTCCAGCGACGCAGCGTATTACGGTGAATGCTGCGATTGCATTGCCGCATCTGCACAAAGACGCTTGCGCAGCACCGCGCAATTTAATACCTCAAGAAGCAAGAAAATCGCAATTTCCTTTCTCGCACGAGGTCCAGATGAGCTTTCGCATCCAACCCGCCGCCCCCGCGCGCCCCAACCGCTGCCAATTGTTCGGGCCGGGATCAAACACCAAACTGTTCCCGAAAATGGCCGCGTCTGCAGCCGATGTGATCAATCTGGACCTTGAGGACTCGGTCGCACCTAGTGACAAGGGTGCAGCCCGCGCCAATGTAATCGAAGCGCTGAACACCATCGACTGGGGCGGCAAGTATATGTCCGTCCGCATCAACGGGCTGGACACACCTTACTGGTACCGTGACGTGGTTGATCTGCTGGAACAGGCAGGCGATCGTCTGGACCAGATCATGATCCCTAAAGTCGGATGCGCAGCAGATGTCTACGCTGTAGACGCGCTGGTCACAGCGATCGAGCGCGCCAAGGGCCGCGCCAAGCCCGTCAGCTTTGAGGTGATCATCGAATCCGCCGCAGGCATCGCCCATGTCGAGGAAATTGCGGCCTCTTCGCCCCGAATGCAGGCCATGAGCCTTGGTGCTGCGGACTTTGCCGCCTCGATGGGGATGCAGACCACCGGCATCGGTGGCACGCAGGAAAACTATTACATGCTGCGCGAGGGCGAAAAGCACTGGTCTGATCCGTGGCACTGGGCGCAGGCCGCCATCGTCGCCGCTTGCCGCACCCATGGCGTGTTGCCCGTGGATGGGCCGTTCGGCGATTTCTCGGATGACGAAGGCTATATCGCGCAGGCCAAACGCTCGGCCACTTTGGGCATGGTCGGCAAATGGGCGATCCATCCCAAGCAGATCGCGCTGGCCAATCAGGTCTTCACCCCGTCGGAAGAGGCCGTGTCCGAGGCCCGCGAAATCCTTGCTGCGATGGAACAGGCAAAGGCCAACGGCGAAGGCGCAACGGTTTACAAGGGGCGTCTGGTAGACATCGCGTCGATCAAACAGGCCGAGGTCATCGTGGCGCAGGCTGAATTGATCGCCGCAAACGGTTGAAACTGAAAAGGCGCCCCGAAGGGCGCCTTTTTCTTAACGGCCAAAGACGTCGTTGGGGGTCCAGGTGAACCGCTCGCCTTTCTTGCCCCATTTCATCATCAGGCAAGACGTTCCGTATTTCTGAAAATACTTGATCTTCAGGGGGTACCATCCAGCCTGCGGGACTTCGACCTCGGTCCTCTGGTTTGCATCGCAACCCTGACGACCATTGAAATACCCGATCTGCTGCCCGCCGACCCAAGCGTCGATCCCGTCATTGGACCATGTCTCAAGCTCGTAGACACCGGGCGCGTTGAACTTGATATAACCGGTGATCTCAGCCGCGACGTTGAACGCTTCGTTGAACGTCAGCACCGGGTCGCCTTCTGACGTATCGCGGTAGTCCAACCCGCGCAACGGCTGACCCGGCTTGGCCTTTTTCAGCAAAAAATCGACCTTGGACAGGTTCTGGATCTTGCGTGGAGGATTACCCTCCCATGCATACTTCACGTTAAGCCCCGCTTTTGGACTGGGCTGGGGGCTGGCAGGTTGCAGCTTGAGCGGCGCTGTCATGGCCGCACCGGCAATCATCGCGAATACTGCGACGAGCGCCCCTGTTCTGAAGAGTTTCATTTTCTCCTCCCTGAGAGTCATCCCGCGGGGTATGTTCCCCGTCAAATTAGGTCATTAACTGACACTAGGGTGTGAAAATTAACCCCGCAAGACGGTTAAACATCACAATCGCAAGGCTAAGCACGCATATCTTTGGGCGAATCCATGACGACATAAGACGTAATCGACGTGACATGGGGCAGCGTTCCCAGCACATCCGTATGAAAGGTCTTATATGCCGGAAGGTCTGCGCATTCGACGCGCAGCAGGTATTCTATGGTGCCAGTGATGTTGTGACACTCAACCACTTCGGGGGCACGCTGAAGGGCGCGCTCGAACCCTTCCTGCGCGGCTTTGGTATGTTCACCCAGCCCCACGCCGATATAGGCCACAAACCCCACACCAACCGCCGCCGGGTTCAACACCGCGCGATATCCGGCGATCACCCCTGAACGCTCCAGCTCTTGCACACGGCGCAGGCAGGCAGACGGGGAAAGCCCGACACGTTCGGCCAGATCCAGATTGCTGATCCGTCCATCACGCGAAAGCTCGTGCAATATTTGCTGATTTATTTGATCTATCTTGGTCATTGATTGCAAAACTATGACAATCACGCACAAAAACGCAATTTCATTTGCCCTATGCGCAGTAATTATCCCATTCATGACATATGAGATTCTTCTGGCCCTGATCACGTTTGCCTTTGTTTCGTCCATTACACCGGGACCAAACAACCTGATGCTGATGGCATCGGGTGCGAACTTTGGCTTTCGCCGGACAGTCCCGCACATGTTGGGGATCGGATTGGGCTTTACGGTGATGGTTCTGCTTGTCGGGGCCGGTTTGGTGCAGGTCTTTGATCGGTTCCCAATCAGCTATACGATCCTGAAAACCGCCTCGGTCCTTTATCTGCTGTTTCTTGCCTGGAAAGTCGCTCATGCGGCGCCGGCCAAGGCGGGGGCGACCTCGGGCACGCCGATGACCTTTTTACAGGCCGCAGCTTTTCAATGGGTCAACCCTAAGGCATGGGTCATGGCACTGACCGCCACAACCGCCTACACGCCCGAGCAGACTCTGAACGCCATCGTTGTCGTTGCGTTGGTCTTTGGCGCGGTGAACCTGCCCTCGGTCAGTACGTGGACGGTTCTGGGGCAGCAGATGGCGCGCGTGTTGACTAACCCGAAACGGTTGTCGGTGTTCAACTGGACCATGGCGATATTGCTGGTGGCCTCGCTGTACCCCGTTCTATGGCCGACGTAACCGGCTTCTTGGCGAAGAAATCTGACGGCAACAAAGGCCGATCGCATTGCCCGAGTTGCATCCGGCGCGACGTCAGGTCATATAGCAGGGAAATTCCGCGTTGAGAGGCGTCATGACCCAGTATCTGGATTTCGAAAAACCCCTGGCCGAGATTGAAGGCAAGGCCGAGGAATTGCGCGCGCTGGCCCGCGCCAACGAAGAGATGGACGTGGCCGAAGAAGCCGCCGCACTGGACGCCAAGGCCGCCAAGCTGCTGGACGAGCTTTACGCGGATCTGACCCCGTGGCGCAAATGTCAGGTGGCACGGCACCCTGAACGCCCACATTGTCAAGACTACGTCAAGGAACTGTTCACCGAATTCACTCCGCTGGCCGGGGACAGAAACTTTGCCGACGATCTGGCCGTGATAGGTGGTCTAGCGCGCTTCAACGACCAGCCGGTCATGGTGATCGGGCACGAAAAAGGCTCGGACACCAAGTCACGGATCGAGCGGAATTTCGGCATGGCGCGGCCCGAAGGATACCGCAAAGCCGTCCGACTGATGGAAATGGCAGGGCGGTTTGGGCTGCCGGTCATCACCCTTATCGACACGGCTGGGGCCTACCCCGGCAAAGGCGCGGAAGAGCGCGGCCAGTCCGAAGCGATCGCCCGCTCAACCGAGATGTGCCTGAAAATCGGCGTACCTTTGGTTTCGGTCATCATAGGCGAAGGCGGCTCGGGCGGGGCGGTGGCGTTTGCCACGGCAAACCGCGTGGCGATGCTGGAGCATTCGGTTTACTCGGTCATCTCGCCCGAAGGCTGCGCGTCGATTCTGTGGAAAGATTCGGAAAAGATGCGCGAAGCGGCAGAGGCCCTGCGCCTGACCGCGCAAGACCTTTACAAACTGGGCGTCTGCGACCGTATCATTACCGAACCTAAAGGTGGCGCTCATCGTGATCGCGCCTCTGCGGTTGACTCGGTTCGCGCAGCGATTGCCGCAATGCTGAACGAACTGGACGGCAAAGACGCGGCCGCTCTGATCCGCGACCGCCGTCAAAAATTCCTCGATATCGGTTCCAAAGGGCTGGCCGCGTAACGCGCCTAGCCCCCCAACTGCCGCAACAGCGCCACCGAGGGTTCGCCCGTCACTGGCAGGCCCTTGGCGCCCTGATAGGCGCTGATGGCGGATTTCGTGTTATTCCCGATCACACCGTCTGCGCCCTGCGTATCATACCCGGCGGCAGTCAATCGGCGTTGCAGTTCCTTGCGATCTTCCAGCGTCAAACCCGTGGCATCCGGCCCGAACGATGCCTGGAACGGCGCACCGCCAGCGATCCGGTCGGACAAGTGCCCGACGCCAATCGCATAGCTGTCCGAATTATTATACCGCTTGATCACCTGAAAATTGCGGAAAACAGCAATACTTGGCCCCGGCTTTTGCGGCTGCAGAACCGCGACCGGCGTGCCCGAGACTGTTCCAACCTCGCCACCCCAAGGCTGCCCGCGCACCCATCCCGCGCGGGCCAGATATGCCGCTGTAGACGCAAGTGAATCTGTTGGGTCATCAGACCAGATATCACGCCGTCCATCGCCGGTGAAATCCACCGCATAGGCAAGGTACGAGGTCGGAATGAACTGGGTGTGGCCCATTGCGCCTGCCCAGCTTCCAGTCATCTTGTCGGGCGTCGTGTCGCCCTCCTGAATGATCTGCAGGGCCGCAATCAATTGCTTTTCAAAGAATGCACCCCGCCGCCCGTCATAAGCCAGTGTCGAGGTCGCCGAGATCACGGGCACATCACCACGGCGGGCACCATAGCGGCTTTCAAGTCCCCAGACCGCAACGATAACCTCTTTGTCGACACCGTATTGCGCTTCAATCTTGGACAACGTCGCGGCGTGGCGGACCATCATCTGTTGACCCGTCTCAATCCGCTCATCCGAGGCGGCGATAGCCAGATAGTCTTCGAGCGAGCGCTTGAACTCAACCTGATTGCGATCGCGTTCGATCACGTCAGGCAAATAACCCGCCCCCTGAAGGGCCCGATTGATTGTGGATTGCGAAATGCCCTGCGCGGCCGCGCGGCCTTTGAAACCGGCCACCCAGGCATCCCAGCCCGAGTTCGGAACGGCACGCATTCGCGATGCAGGTGCATTGGACTGCGTCCCTGCGGAACATGCAGTCAAAAGGGCGGACCCGAGGCCGACAGAAAATACTCGACGATTGATCATGGCTGAAATCTGCTCTTGTTGTGATTTGGTCCAGAGTACAACAGAGCCGCGCCCTAAACCAGAACGACGAACCAGGTCAGAGCAGACGCAGGGCGCTCGGCGACAAGTCGCCTAGCTGACCAGCATCCTCAGACCCTGCGTGACATCCGAACGCACCGCGAGACGCAAACCGGGTTCATCCCCGGCCTTGAGCGCGGCAATGATCAACTTGTGGTAATGCGGTGGCTCGGTCCGACGCAGACGGCCATACAAAGCGCGCATCGTCGGTCCCAATTGCAGCCAGACGGTTTCGGCTATGGCCAGCATCGCGGGTGCCTGCGCCCTCAGGTAAAGGGTCCGGTGAAACTCAAGATTGGTCCGGATATAGCCGACAGCATCGCGTTTGGTGACCATTTCAGCCACGTTCATGTTGATGCTTTGAAGCCGGTCGATCAAAGCCATATGCGCCCGAGGCAAAGCGCGGCTTGCCAGTTCAACCTCAAGCAGGGCGCGCAGGGCCGCCAGCTCTTCGATCCGGTCATTCGTCAACTCGGGCGTCGAGACACGGCCGGATGAGGACAGAAACAGCGCGCCTTCGGCTGCCAGACGCCGCACCGCTTCGCGCGCCGGGGTCATCGAAACACCAAACTCTTTGCCGATCCCGCGCAAAGTCAGGGCCTGACCCGGCGAAATCTCACCGTGCATGATACGGGCGCGCAGGGCACGGTAAACCCGGTCATGTGTTGCTGTTTGGGTTTCTGAAGGACGAGCGCTTAACATGCCCCCATGTGATCACAAACTGACCTGCGGTCAACTCATGGCAGTATCGAATCTATACTGATGAAGCTGCGCCCCGTTGTCGCGCAGCCACCGTCTTTGGTCTTTGTAGTCCCCGAAAATGCGCTCAACCTGCGCCCAAAACGCGGGCGAGTGGTTCATTTCTGCCAAATGCGCAACCTCATGCGCCGCGACGTAATGCAGGATATCGGACGGGGCCAATATCAACCGCCAAGAAAACATCAAACCACCTGTCGAACTGCACGACCCCCAGCGAGACCGCGTATCCCGGATCGTCAGGCTGGAATACGGACGTCCCAACATGGCCGCATAATCATCGCACGCCCCGGTAAGACGATCCCGCGCCAGTTCCTTGAGAAATCTGCCCAAACGTCGCGCCTCGGCGCCCTTTGGGACTGCGATTTCATCAGTGCCCATCTGCACACGACGTCCGCTGGCGGGAACGATTCGCCGTGCGACGCCCTCGACCGGGATACTTTGACCAAACTGGACAACCGACAGCTCCGGTCTGTCCTCAAGATGTTGCCGGATCCAGTCTTCTTTCATACGTGCAAAGTTCAGCGCCTCGGCCTCAGGCACGCCTTGCGGGTAAGTCAGTGTAACGCGCCCGTCCAATTGGGAAATTCGCAGGCTGATCCGTCGCGCCCGTGCTGACTTGCGCAATGTCAGCGGCACCGGAGGCGTCCCGGGCAGTGCGTGTTCTCCCATATGCCTGTTTCTCCTGCTCAAAGGCTTTGACAGTACCCGCCGCATGTGGCACGTGACCTGAATCGTTGATACAACTCACCTGATATCAAGGGGAATTGACATGCCCAAGGAAGAATGGGGTGTAAAGCGCGTTTGCCCGACAACCGGTAAGCGGTTTTATGACCTGAACAAGGACCCGATCGTTAGCCCCTA
This sequence comes from Ruegeria sp. HKCCD7251, assembly GCF_013031165.1. Classification (NCBI taxonomy): domain Bacteria; kingdom Pseudomonadati; phylum Pseudomonadota; class Alphaproteobacteria; order Rhodobacterales; family Roseobacteraceae; genus Ruegeria; species Ruegeria sp. HKCCD7251. Next base: position 104,636 of record NZ_WPZC01000009.1, read on the forward strand.
TACCGGCGAGATCGTGGAGCTTGAAACCGGCAAAAGCCGGATGATCGCCGCAGATGCGGAAGACGCAGCATCGGCCAAAGCGCGTGAGAACGCGTCGGATGAAGATATTGTTCTGGATGATGACGACAACGTCGACGTTGAACTGGACGACGATCTGCTGGACGATGATGACGACGACAATGATAACGTCTCGCTGGACGACATCACTGACATGTCGTCTGAGGACGAAAACTAATTCCGGTCAGAGGCGGCCCCGCGCCGCCTCGAACCGTCCCGGACGGCGGGCTGAAAGTTTTTGGTCACTCAGCCTGTTTTTGGACTTGCGCTAACCGCCACTGTCTCATAAACGTCCGTCCACTGCTTCGGCAGTACTTGTATGGGGCCTTAGCTCAGTTGGGAGAGCGCTTGCATGGCATGCAAGAGGTCAGGGGTTCGACTCCCCTAGGCTCCACCAAAACCTAACAATACAACTGGATAGTATGCACTAGAGCGGTGTGACACACAGGTGTGACACAAAATGAAGCTGTATGCGAAAGAATAGTTGTCTTCACTTACGGAAGCATAGTGTCTCAATTGGCACCCTTATTACACGCTAAGCAGGACGTTATGGCTCACGGGCGTCCAGATACTCTCGGGTTAAGCCCTTTTGAGTGTCAGATGGTATCGTCCCAAAATTAGGTTGTTGGTTGTTCGGGTGCGTCACCCAGAGCCAGCAGCAAAAGAATAGCCAAAAGGGGTGATCCAACCAGACCGATCAGGAACCAGATCAAACCAGACCGGTTGCGCCGCCCTGCCATCGTGATCGGCAGGATATAAAGCCAGATCACGACAACCAGCAAGATGAGCATAAAAATCAACTGGATAACTGGTGCGTCCATGAAATTTTGCCTTTCGTATCTTGACGCCATTTTTAAAACGGCTGATCCGGCAAGATAGACAATGGCCCGAAAGCGTTTTCGGGTATTAATTTAGCTCGACATGGGTCCCGGGCGTCCCAACCCTCTCCCTTTGGGTTCCTTGGCTATCAGACAGTGCCGTCCAAATGGTTGGTGCTTTCCGGGTCACAAGGTAGCAAGGTCGGCAAAACGGATAAAGTGGGTGTTTAAGGAAACTTTTAAAGCGCCTTTTCAATGAACTTTGAAAAAAGCTCACCCTGCGAGTTGATCCTAAGTTTCGCGTAAATGTTGCGTCTGTGGATGCGGACTGTGCCTGGAGAGATGCCGAGAATTGTGCCAACAGCTTCTGCCGAATGGCCCTTCAATGTGAACTCAACGACTTCTCGTTCTCGTGGCGTCAGAACGCCATCGCCAAATGCCTGGAATGCTAGATCGACGCGACGACTAACGCCATTCGCGGCGGCGCCGCGGGCCATCGTTGGAAAGTCACGCCAATGTTTGCAACAGGCTGCCCGAACGAGCGGCCATAGAGCGTGCAAATGACGAATTTCCTTGGCGGAAAAAGGCTTCTCTGCTCGCATGAGCGAGACCACAACCATCCCAGTGCTCGGGATATCGATAAAGTAGCCAATCTCCTCCGCTAACCCAGTCCTTTTGTAATAGCTGCGATAGTATTCGCCCTGATAGAACCTGTCCGGTGCGATATCGCGCATGCGGTACAGACCCGGTGTAATTGGTTTTGTCGCGGCCAAAAAAAATGGATCAAGTACGTACGGCCCGGCTTGGTAGTCCTCAACAAAAATACGCCGTTTGCCTTTGGGGAAATCGTCGTGAAGGTCTATTGGTGCTTCGGTTCCGACATGACCAAACACCACCGTAAAATCGAATGGTGCGACCTGCCGTAAGCCATCTGCCAAAGCACATGGAAATTCTGGGGTTCCGATCTTCTCCACGACCCTGCCGGCCTCTTCCATCCAATCGTACACACGCCGCTCCAGATTTTCGAAAAGCACCTCTATACCCCAATTGTGGTATATACAGTTATTCCGAGTTATTGTTACTTTTTCCTTGTTTGAGTGGTATGCCAACAAATGCCAAAAAATCAAGCAAAAGGAAAACGGCAGTATATGAGCTTTGACATGAGCGTCACCATGCAGACGATTGCGGAACTCCGAGGAGTGACCAAGACCTTCGGGAATGTGGTCGCCGCCAAAGACCTGAATCTTTCCATTGGGAAAGGAGAGTTCCTGTCGTTTTTAGGCCCATCTGGTTGCGGCAAAACCACTGCGCTTAGAATGTTGGCAGGTTTCGAGAAGCCAACCGAAGGTCGGGTGTTGCTCGATGGAGAAGTCGTCAACGACTTGGATGCGCACCATCGCCCAGTCAACATGGTGTTTCAGCACTATGCTCTTTTTCCTCACCTAAGCGTGTTCGACAACATCGCGTACGGCCTGCGCCAACAACGACCACGCGTAGACAAACAAACAATCACGACAAAGGTTGAGCAAGCGCTGGAAACTGTCCGTCTTGGCGGGTTTGGCCCACGTCGCATCTGGGAGATGTCTGGTGGTCAGCAGCAACGCGTCGCTTTGGCGCGTGCGATCGTAAACGAGCCCAAGCTTTTGCTGCTTGATGAACCAATGGCTGCTCTGGATCGAAAGCTTCGAAAAGAAATGCAGTTTGAACTGCAGAACCTGCAACGACAACTGGGAATAACTTTTGTCCTCGTCACGCACGACCAAGAAGAAGCGCTTTCAATGTCCGACCGAATTTGTGTGATGGAAGGCGGCAGTATTGTGCAGGTTGGCAGCCCACGCGAACTCTATGACATGCCCCGCAGCCGCTACGTGGCTGGATTTGTAGGCACCTCAAATTTCTTTGATGCAACTGTGACTGACTCAGCAGCCGACCAAATCACCGTGCGTTTAGCGAGTGGCCAAAGGGTGCACGGAACTCCGGAGATTCCAATAGATGCAGGGCAGGAAGTGTGCGTTAGTATCCGCCCTGAACAGATCACGCTGACCCGCGAGCTACCCGCAGCTGAAATCGCTCTGCCAGTTACCATTCAAAATCGGATCTTCCTTGGGGAGCACACAGAATACCTTGCGCGCAACGAAGCACTGGGTGATTTCCACGTACTTGTGCCAAGGCAAGCGGAATTGAACGAGGGGACGTTCAATGCAGGAGAGCAGGCCTTTGTTTCATGGGGCGAAGGCGCACTGCTGATCCTGGAAAAATAACAAATCCCGCAATCCAACAACAGAGAGGTTCACAATGACCAAGGATAATGGGACTATTTCCAAGCAAAAGTTCATGGAAGAGCTTCGCCGGTACCAAAAGGGTTCGGTTACACGGCGACATTTCTTAGGCGTGACAGGTCTTGGGATGGCAACGGCCGTTCTGGGCACGGCCATGCCTGGGTTGCGTCCACGCCCGGCATTTGCTGCCGGAGACATTGGCGACCGAGTGATCCTCGCCACGTGGCCGAACTATCATGACGAGATGAACTTCGAAGCCTTCACGGAAGCCACTGGCGCCCATGTTCAGGTCAATGTTTTTGGCTCGAACGAAGAGATGTTGGCAAAACTACAGGCTGGAGGGTCTGGCTGGGACGTTTTCGTTCCAACTAACTACACGATCACTACGTATGTGGGTGAAGATCTGATCATCCCGCTCGATACGTCCAAACTGCCAAACTACGACGCAGGTTCATTCGAACAGCGCTTTTCGGATGCCGGTTCTGTCGATGGCCAGCTTTACGCGGTGCCAAAAAACTGGGGCACAACTGGCTTTGCAGTGAATACCAGCAAGCTTGACGGCGCTCCGACTCCGACCACATGGAAAGAGTTCTGGGACCTGACTATGGCGGGTTACTCAGGCCGGACAATGGTGCATGATTACCAACTAACCACCATCGGTAATGCCCTGAAATACTTCGGCTACTCCTTCAACTCGGTCGATGAGAAGGAACTGGCGGATGCCGAGAAATTGTTGCTGGATGCCAAACCACATCTGTTTGCAATCTCGTCGGATTATCAGCCACCGATGCGTAACGGTGACGCCTGGATGACGATGTGCTGGACAGGTGACGGTAAGCAGATGAATGTCGACATGCCTGAAATCGCCTACGTTCTGGGAACTGAGGGCGGTGAACTCTGGTCCGACTACTACGCTATTCCTAAGGGTGCACCCCATATGGATGCCGCTTATGCCTTGATCGACTTCCTGCTGAACCCGGAAGTTAATGCGAAGGAAGTCCTCGCTCATGGCTATCCATCGGCTGATGCTCGCACCAATGCGTTGCTGCCGAAGGAACTGCTGGAAGATCCGATCCTTTATCCGGCAGCTGACCTTCTGAATGCGCTCGAGTTCGGCGCAGCGGCTACGCTGACCGATCCAAACCGTGCCGAGTTGCTCGCCCGCTTCAAGTCGGCCTAAGCGGCAAGGCCGCCAATATCGGAAAAGACGAGGACAATATGACCGAACGAGGCAGAAAAGCACTGTTGCTGGCTCCAGCAGGAATATGGCTTTTGGTAATGCTTGCCCTTCCTCTGCTGGTCGTCTTCGTCTTTTCCTTTGGCGAACGGGGTGCCGCCGGAGGCTACGTACCAGCGTTTACGTTGGAACAATATGCCAACCTTCCTGCGCGATGGACGGCGTTTAAGAACACTTTGATCCTTGCACCTCTGGGAACCATCGCTGCGTTGGTAATTGCCTACCCGCTCGCCTACTTTCTTGCGGTGCGTTGTTCACCAAAGTGGAGAACTTCACTGTTGATCCTGGTGATCGTGCCGTTCTGGACATCGATCCTGATCCGGTCATACGCCTGGATTTTCATCCTTGGGGGGCGTGGCTTGCCCGCTTTACTGGAGTCGATCGGCATCGACGATGTGCGCCTGATAAATACGCCGTTCGCTGTGCTTGTGGGAATTGTCTATGGGTATCTACCTCTGATGGTTTTCCCGATTTTTGTAAGCTTGGACAAACTGGATAAACGCCTTCTGGAAGCATCGGCTGATCTCGGCTCTTCCCCATGGCGTACGTTCCGTCAGGTGACACTTCCTTTGTCGGTACCTGGTATCGCAACTGGCTGCATGCTGGTCTTCATCTTGCTGATGGGCGAGTTTCTGATCCCAGCGATCTTGGGCGGCGGAAAGGTCTTTTTCGTCGGAAATGCGCTGGTGGACCTGTTCCTGCAGTCTCGGAACTGGGCGTACGGATCGGCGGTCGCAATGACTCTGGTTGTCGTGATGCTTGTCACTGTCTCAATTTACATGAAATTCATCTCGCGCCTGGGTGGCCAGCGCGAAGATGTCTCGCTGATGTGAGGGTCCGATGCGCTTATACGCGATTTGCGTCTACCTTTTTCTCTATATTCCAATCGGCATCATCGCGCTTTTCAGCTTTAATGCCGGACGACACGCAAGCCAGTTTATGGGGTTCTCGACCCAATGGTATGGTAAAGCGCTTAACAACCCATTTGTTATGGACGCGCTCGAGACCAGTCTGCTTGCGGCATTCATAACTGCGTGCCTCGCATCCACTCTCGGAACCATGGCGGCCATCGCTTTACAAGGGGTTACGGGATGGCTCCGAACTTTGTTTGATGCGATGATTTATATTGCGATAATGATACCTGGTATCGTCATCGGCATCGCGACACTCATTGCCCTCGTCACCGTATTCGGTTGGCTAAACCCGCTTCTTGCAAGCCTATGGCCCGATGGAGCAAATCCCCCGCAACTTTCCATGGGGATGCCCACGCTTGTCGCCGCACACACCATGTTCACAATGGCGCTGGTCATAATCATCGTACGTGCAAGGCTATCGGGTATGGACCGCGCGCTCATGGAAGCTTCGGCTGACCTCTTTGCGACGCCCTGGGGCACCTTTCGACAGGTGACCCTGCCGTTGATAGCACCGGCAATTTTGGCAGGCTTCCTGCTCAGCTTCACTTTCTCATTTGATGATTTCATCATCGCGTTCTTCGTAGCTGGCTCAGAAACAACCCTGCCAATCTACATATTCTCATCCATCCGGCGCGGCGTAACGCCCGAGATCAATGCCATCGGCACTATGGTTATGGGCGCGTCGCTCTTGTTGCTCATTGCAGCGCAGCTGCTTTTGCGCCGAGGCGCCTCAAAATCGAATGATTAAATAAAGGAGCCAAGTGACATGCGGCTTGCAGGTAAGGTCGCGCTCGTGACGGGCGCGGGATCAGGAATTGGTCGGGCGGGTTCAATGGCAATGGCACAAGAGGGTGCGCATGTTGTGGTAACCGATCGCGATGCAACACTTGCTGAAGCCACTGTGGCCGCGATCGTTGCACAGGGAAATCAAGCATCTGCCATACAGCTTGATGTGACCGACGACGATGCCCTTACCAGAACCATAGACGAAGCAGTTAAAAACTTCGGTCGTCTTGACGTGTTGCACTCTCACGCTGGGTTGCAGATCGAAGGAACGCTGGAAGAAGTGGAACCAGATGGAATGGATGCTTCTTGGGCATTGAATGTCCGCGCTCACTTCATTGCCGCGCGTGCAGCCGTCCCCCATATGAAATCACACGGTGGAGGCAGCGTGATCGTCACGGCCTCCAATTCTGGGGTTCAATATGACCGGGGTATGATCGCCTATGCGACTACAAAGCACGCTGCTGTTGCGATGGTCCGGCAGATGGCAGCCGACTACGCTGCCCATGCAATCCGTTTCAATGCCCTATGTCCAGGATTTGTAGACACCCCTTTCAATGCAGGCTTCGAAAAGCAGATGGGTGGCCGGGCCAAACTGGAAAGCTACATCGAGCAGGCGATCCCCATGAGTCGATGGGCGACAGTTGAAGAGATTGGCCATGGGATCGTCTATTTAGCTTCAGATGAATCCGCTTTTATGACGGGGCAAGCCCTGGTTATCGATGGCGGTGAATGCATTTAGTGATGGTTTAGACCGCTCAAGAGAATGTCTATCGCCGCAATTCATTTTGGCGAGCACATTTCAGTCCGCTTTGGGCTCGGTGCGGTCATTCGATGCGGATCATACAAAAGCCCGCTTAGATCTAACGTAGATTTGCAGCACATTTTTTTGGGACGGTATCTAAACGCACTTTGTAACCAGTTGCCACCATACCCCCGTCAGCGGGTAGCGACCGCTGCGCCTCCGCTGCAAACGCTACTGCATTTTCTGAATTACAGGGTTTAATTTGGGGCAAAACACACTTGCAGCGTTGCAGGACCTTATCGACTGTGTGAGTGTCAAGCTACTGGCAACGCAAGACATCTTTCAAAAGGATGGTGGCGGCGGCAGTGGAATACAACACCTTGATGTACGAGCGGGTTGGAATAGATCGCATCGTTTGCAACTAAGATGTCGGGAGTTCGAGTCTTTCATCACCCACCTGTCTCCCAATGAACAACGGTACCCAGCGTCATTGCGCCAACGCATTGCAACCGATTGCAAGTCCGATGCAATAGTGCATAGTGCTTTCACCATGAATTCACGAGTTAGCCTTACCCTGAACCGAGGGTGCCAATCATGGCTGTGACCCTAAAGGACGTGGCCGCATTGGCCGGTGTTTCGCGGTCCGCCGTTTCCAGAACATTCACTGAAGGTGCGTCCGTTTCCGCCAAGACACGCAGCAAGGTTGAAAAGGCCGCGAATGAGCTGGGGTACAGCCCAAATGCGCTGGCCTCCTCGCTCACGACTGGGCGCACTAAACTGATCGGCTTGATTTCCAATAACTTTCACAACCCGATCTTCCTTGAAGTGTTCGACCAGTTCACGCGTGCTTTGCAGGAACGAGGTCTGCGCCCCCTCATCGTGAATTTGACCGATGAAACGGAACCGGCCAATTCGGTCCGGATGCTGCGGCAATATTCGGTCGATGCCGCGATCGTTGCTTCGTCCACTTTGCCTCCCAGTTTTGCCAAGGCCTTTCACGACGCCGGAGTTCCCGTCGTCCACACATTTGGGCGCTCGGCGACCTCACCCGAGGTGCATGTGGTTGGGATCGACAACGTCGAATGCGGTCGTATGGCTGCCCGCGAACTGCGCGCGCGCGGCTACAAGCGGATCGGATATCTGGGCGGACCCAAAGATGCGACCTCGGCGATGGACCGATTTCGCGGCTTCATGGAAGAGGTCGAGAGACACCCTGTTCTGGAAGTATCTCACTCGTTCGCAGGCGCATATTCATTTGAGGCCGGACGTGAGGAGATGCTGAAGCTGTTGAAGGATGATCCGGCAGAAGGGTACTTCTGCGGTGATGACATTCTGTCCATCGGCGCCTTGTCCGCATTGTCGGATCATGGCCTGAAGCCCGGCAAGGACGTCGGAATAATCGGCTTGAACGACATGGAGATGTCCCGATGGGAAAGCGTGAACCTGACGACGATTCACCAGCCGATCAAACAAATCATCACATCGTCGGTCGATCTGGTCGAAGAGATGCTGAAAGACCCACAGCGCTATCCCGAGGCGCGGATTTTTCCCTGTCGTTTGATCGAGCGAGGCACTCTGCGGCCCCGCCTCTGATCAACGGAATATCGGCGGGCGGGCGTCCGTCCAGGCTCCGTCTGCCTTGGACGAGGCGACCGCGGCATGGACCGCCGCAATGGAACGAACCCCATCGGACGGCGTGGGCAGACTGTCCCGGACCTTTCCCACAATCGCGTCGGCCAAATCGCAATAGATATTTGCAACCGCCAGAGGGAACCCTTCAGGATGCGCGATAGCGACCCGGGACAGGCGCTGCGCTTCGTCATGCAACCCGCCTTCGCCTTTTTCGATGATCTGCGTTCGGCCACCCACCGGGGTATAGATCAACTGATTGGGCTGCTCGGACGCCCAGCGAAGGCCGCCGATTTCACCAAACACCTGAATGTCAAAGCCGTGCTGGCGGCCGATAGCCACTGACGAAGTCCACAACCGTCCCACCGCGCCGCCTTCGGTGCGGAAGTTGACCATCGCGTCATCTTCCAGTTCGCGGCTTGAGATTGTCGATGCCATGTCGGCGGACAGGCTTTTGACTTCGTCATCACTGATAAAGCTCGCCATGTGCAGCGCGTGAATACCGCAATCGGCGAACTGTCCCGACACGCCCGCCATGGCGGGATCGTAGCGCCAACGGACACGAGGATTGTCCGCATCGGTGGCGTCGCCGTGATGGCCGTGGCTGAAATTGGTCACGACCAGTCGGACTTTACCGATATCCCCTGCTCGCACCATTGCTCGGGCCTGTCGGACCATCGGATAAGCGGAATAGCAGTAGTTCACCGCGCAAATCTTGCCTGAGGTTTCTGCCACGCGCACGATCTCTTCCCCCTCTTCTACCGTCATGGTCATGGGTTTTTCGCACAGGACGTTGAACCCGGCTTCAAGAAACGCCTTTGTGATTTCGAAATGGGTCGAATTCGGCGTGGCGATCGTCACCAGATCAATTCGGTCCGCCCGGTCCTTTTCACCCACCAGCATTTCTTGCCAGTCGCCATAGGCACGATCCGCAGCGACGCCTAGCCTTTGGGCGTATTCGCGACCGACATCGGGCCGATGATCCAGCGCGCCAGCAGCGAATTCGAACATCCCATCGGCCAGTGCGCCCAAACGGTGCGCAGGTCCGATCTGGCTGCCTTCGCCACCACCAATCATTCCCCATTTCAGCTTTGCCATGGTTCTCATCTCTCTTTGGTGTTTTTGTAGTTTTCAGCGCTCAGAAGTCGCCGATTTGTTTCCATTGCCGCTGCTCGGATGATGCCAAAGCCGCGGCCAGAACGCGGTTGACCTCATGCCCGTCGCGGAACGTTGGCCAAATAGCTTTTCCGGTATGAATTGCCTCAAGGAAATCCTTGGCCTCGATGATGATCTGGTCCTGATACCCGGTTCCATGTCCAGGTCCTTGACAGAACGGCTCATAGTCCGGATGGGCGGGGCCTGTCAGGATCTTGGTAAAACCTCTTTCCGCCTCAGGCCCTTCTCGACGATAGAGCCACAGGGCATTCTGATCCTCCTGATCGAACCGGATAGCTCCTTTTGTACCTGATATTTCATAGGCATAGCCCATCTTGCGGCCCGTTGAAATCCGACTGACGTAAATATTCCCCATCGCGCCATTTGCGAAACGGCACATGATCTGAGCGTGGTCATCATTTGTCACAAGACCGCCAGGACGCTCGTGGTGAACGGTTTCGACCTCGGCCATAACCTCGACAATCGGCCCGATCAGGGCCATGGTGCCGTTGACCATGTGAGGGGCCAAATCGCCGATTGTTCCGTTGGCCATTCCGGTCGTGCGCCACGTCGCCGGAGCCTCGGGATCGGCATAAAAATCCTCGGTATGCTCGCCGCGGAACCAGGTGATGTCCCCCAGCTCTCCCTGCGCAATCAGCTGGCGCGCGAACTGAGTTGCCGGGGTCCGGACATAGTTGAACCCGACCATGTTGGTGACACCTGCTGCCTCGGCCGCTGCGACCATGGCTTGACCATCTTCCAGCGACGAGCCAAGTGGTTTTTCACACAGAACCGGCTTGCCCAATGCGAACGCCGCCTCGGCAATCTGACGATGCGTCGTTTGCGGCGAGGCAATCACGACGGCCTCGACCGCCGGGTCATTGACCAGCGTGCGCCAATCCTCGGTCGACCGTCGGAAACCATAGGCTGTACGATACCGCTCGGCGCTTTCCGGGCTGGACGCGCAAATCATCTCAAGGCGCGGTCGAAGCGCAGTGTTGAACACTGCGCCGACGGCAGACATCGCGACCGAATGAGCCTTGCCCATATAGCCGCCACCAACGATTCCAATTCCGATTTCAGGCATCCGTCACGGCTCCGAACAATGTATTTGCAACCGGTTGCAAAATCAGTATCGTGTGAATCGATTCAACGCAAGGACCAACGATCCTCGCCAGCCCCTTTTTGCCGGAGGTAACGACGTGAACGCTTTGATAGACGGTATCAAAGGAAACCGGTTTGCGGTCTTTGGCCGTGCTGGCATGGACCTTTATGCCGATCCTGTTGGCGTCAAAAGCGAAGACGCGAACACGTTTCACGCGGATCTGGGCGGGTCATCGGCGAACATCTGCGCCGGGCTGGTCAAACTGGGCAGCCAGGCGTCGCTGATCACGTCGGTCTCAGATGATGCCGTGGGCCGGTTCTGTTTGAACAAGCTGGCGCATTACGGCGTCGATACGTCCTACATCCGGGTCGTAGGTGGCGAATACCGCATGTCGCTGGCCGTCTACGAAAGCCGGATCGAGAATTTCCAGAATGTCATCTACCGAAACGGTGCCGTCGACTTTCAGGTGACCGAAGATGATATGGATGAGGTCGACTACGGTAAGTTCTCGGCGGTGATCTCTGCCGGAACGGTGTTCGCCTCGGAACCGTCGCGCAGCGCCACGTTTCGCGCGTTCGACAATGCTCGCAAGGCAGATTTGCCGGTCATTTTCGACATTGACTACCGCCCGTATAGCTGGCCATCCCCGGAGGTCGCCGCTGAGGTTCTATCGCGCGCAGGTGAAGCCAGCGACCTGATCGTCGGTAATGACGAAGAGTTCGGGTTCATGGCCGGAGGCATCGACAAGGGCTTGGACAAGGCAAAGGAACTGGCCGCAAAACCGGGCCGGATCGTCATTTACAAGATGGGCGAAAAAGGCGCAGTCACATTTGCTGACGGGCAAGAAATCGAAACCGGCATCTATCCGGTTACGGCCGTGAAACCCAATGGCGCAGGTGACAGCTTTATGGCTGGCTTGTTGGCCTCAATTGCAGCGGGCAGCGAGCTGGAAGAAGCCGTTATGCGCGGCTCGGCCTGTGCATCAATCGTCGTATCAAAACCCGGGTGTGCCCCGGCTATGCCAACATCGCCGGAACTGGACGCGTTTCTCGCCTCTCACCCCGGCCCTACGACATAGGAGACTTCCATGCATATCGCGCCCTATGACAATCAGAACAAACCCATCGTCGACGCCGATGACCCTACTGTACCGCTGAATTACTTTAACATCGTCAAACTGAGAAACGGCGAGGCGTTCGAGTATCAGGTGCCGGGCTATGAGACCTGCATCGTTCCAGCCACCGGCAGTGTCGACGTTGACGTTGAGGGCGTACAATTCGCCAAGCTGGGCAACCGGGGCGAAGACGTTTGGGACGGTGAGCCGGAAGGCGTTTACGTTCCTGTCGGTGCCAAGGTCCAATTGGTCTGCGTGTCGGACGAGACTGAAGTGTTCGTTGCAGGAGCCAAATACGACAAGGTGCTGGACCCTTTCGACGTGCGCGAACATGACTTGGTTCAATACGGCAGCGACGACACTAAAACTCATCGAAAGATCAAGCACATCCTCGGCCAGAAACAGCACGACAAGGTTGGCCGTCTACTGGTCAGTGAACTCTTCACCGTTGGCCAAGGCGGCTGGTCCGGCTTCCCCAGCCATAAGCACGACACCAATCGTCTGCCGGACGAGACCCGGCACGACGAGACATACAACTTCCGCTTCAAACCCAACTGGGGCTCGGGCCTGCAAATGTTGCAACGCGAGGACAACGAGCCGGGTGACGCCTATCACATCGTCGACGGCTCAACGATCTGCATCGACAAGGGCTACCACCCCTGCTGCGTGCTACCCGGGTACGAGATGTATTATTTCACCATTCTCGGCGGTCTGACACAACGTTCTCTGGTCCAGTTTTTTCAACCCACCCATGCCTATCAGATCGAAACGATCCCGGGCATCAAAGACATGATTGCCAAGTTCAAATGACACTGGCCACCCTGAAAGACGTTCTGATCCCGGCGTATGAACAAGGTTATGCTGTGGGTGGCCTTGTCACCCTTGGGTGGGAAGACATGCGCGCCTATGTGGCCGCAGCTGAAGCCGAAAACGCGCCGGTGATCCTGCAGGCGGGCCCAAGCTGCCGCGAGCATTCTCCGCTGCCCATTCTGGGTAAGATGTTCCGCCACCTGGCCGAGAACGCTTCGGTCCCGGTCGTAGCGCATCTGGATCATGGTTACACGTTCGAGGAGTGCAAGATCGCGTTGGACAGCGGATTTACGTCGCTGATGTTCGACGGCTCGCGCAAGCCCCTGCAACAGAATATCGACGAAACCACCGCAATAGCCGAGATGGCGCATGCGGCCGGTATATCTTGTGAGGGCGAGATCGGGTTCGTGGGCTATTCCGGTGGCGAAGGGTCGAACGGCACAGACCCGGCCGAGGCCGCAAATTTCGCCCGCGAAAGTGGTGTGGACGCGATGGCAATCTCGGTCGGCAACGTCCACCTGCAGCAAAACAAAGAGGGCGGGTTGGACGAAGAGCGCATTGCGGAAATCGACGCCGCGACCGAGGTACCTTTGGTCATTCACGGCGGCTCAGGCGTGCCGGTCGAACAGCGCAGCCGGTTGGCGCGAGAAACGTCGATCTGCAAGTTCAACATCGGAACAGAACTGCGTATGGCATTCGGCCACGCCTTGCGCGAGGCGATTAATCGCGACCCGGAACGGTTCGATCGCGTGACGATTCTGAAAGAAACCCATGACCCGGTCGAGGCCGCAGCGAGAATGGTGATCCGCGCCTTCGGAGCCCCGCCGCAAAGGTAAAGCCCGGGGCGGGGTTGGTACAGATTATCCGTCCCGCTCCATGATCCATTCGACCTCAGGGGCCGGGACGAACCGCCATTTCCGCAGCGGTCCCGCCATGACGTTCAGATAGTACATCTCGAACCCATAAGGCGCGCCGCAGGGATGATGGCCGCGCGGGACGGTCACAACATCCCCGTCCGAAACGGCCATGGTTTCATCCAACTGACCGTCATCGGTATAGACCCGCTGAATGCCAAAACCGTTGGCCGGATTCAGTCGGTGGTAATAGGTCTCTTCCAGATAGGTGATACGTGGATAGTCGTCCTCGTCATGGCGGTGGCTGGGGTAAGACGACCAGTGGCCGTTGGGTGTGAAAACTTCGGTCACCAGCAGACTGTCGGCGTAATCCTCGGTCTCCATCGCGATGTTGTTGATATAGCGCGTATTCACGCCCTTTCCCCGTTCCGTCAGGGTGATACCGTCCGGCCCGATCCGGCGCGCTTCGTGACCACCTTTGCCTGGCGCGGAACACGCAGCGATTACGCAATCGGTTTCAGCCACAGCCGCCCAATCAGTACCATTCGGAAGGTACAGGCAATGCGGCGGCGTCTTCTCGAACACGTTCATCCGATCGCCCAGTACACCCCAATCCTGCCCTGCCCCAGTAATGCTGGCCTTGCCCTCAACCATGACCAGAATGACCTCACGATCGCCGGTTGCCTCGCTGACCCTATCCCCTGCCCGCAGATGGTAAAGACCAAACCCGACATAGCGCCACCCGGCACTGGCCGGAGTTATGTCATGCACTTTTCCTCTGCGCCCAAAGGGCTTTTTCAGCAGGTCCGACATGTGTTCTCTCCGTATTAGGCGGGCTTGACGGGCCCGCCTGTAGTTCCTCAGGCAGCTTGCCTTGTTTGTAGGGCCGAGAACGCCTCGGCCAGTTGTCCTTCGCTCCATCCTTCTGCCACCGCACGACGTAGAATATCGGCCTGACTTTCCGGAGCGTTGCCATTGATTGGTGGATCTGTGTCCAGATTGGTCGGGAATGGATAGCCCTCTGCCGTGGCTGCAATAGTAGCGTCCAGCGCGCGACCACTCAGTTCACCACGTTGTTTCAAGGCGACAAGCGAGGGGAACACCGCCTCGGACATGGATCGCCGATCGATGGCCTCCATCGCGCGTCCAAAAGCGGATGAGATTTGCAACAGGTTGGCCATCCGGTCGATATCCGCACTGCGGTTTTCGCCCGCCGCGTGAAACAGCGCGGGGTTGAAGAATACGGCATCTCCCTTGTCCAGCGGCAACTGAATGCAGGTTTCCTCGAAATGGGTCCGGTGGCTCTCGTCGTGGAACGCAAGATAGCCCGGCGGATACAACTGGGAAAAGGGCAACAGCTTGGTTGGTCCGCTTTCCACCGGCATATCGCAATGGGCGACCGCGCCCTGCAATGTCAGCGATGCCGCGACCAGATGAGCGTGCGCGGGATAATTCGCTGCTCTTTCCGCGCTCTGAAACCCCAGGTGGTAGTCCCTATGCGCCTGTTGTGCCTTGCCGCCCGGACGCACCTGATTGATCTGAGCGGTAACCTGAAAATTTGGTCCCAACCACGCCTCGCACGCCGCCGCAATCGCCGTATTCCTGAAATAGAGCGCAAAACCTTCAGGGTCGCGCAGGCACTGTTTTTGCAGAGCGTTCCAGATCCGGTCATTCGCGCCAGAGGCGGCGAAGTGATCACCTTCGCCAGCACCGCTTTGACGTTCCTCTACGATGATCTGGCGGAAAACATCGCTGGCACGGTCGATGACGGATGTATCAGCGAACGCTCCTTTCAGAGCGATCACTCCGGCCGATTTACCCAAAACATAGCCCCACTCGGCCAACAGAGCTTTGCGCTTGCCTGCGTTCTCCAGCACCGGGCGCAATGCGTGCATGTCGTAGATCGGAACATTCTTTTTAATCGAGGCGGCATGGGGCACCGCGTCGGCTGCCAGACTCTGCGAGGTCAACAACTTGAATTCATCCAGATCACAGGATTCACGGTCGAAGTAACCAACAAAACCCAGTTCCTGATTTACCATGAGACATCTCCCTTTTTCATGGCTTCGGTGTCGCCCCGCGGGGTCGATCGTTACGCTTGGACCTCCAATCCTGCTTTCGCGCAGACCTTGAGAATATGCTCGTAGCCCTTCTTAGAGTATTCGTAGGGCGGTGCCTTGGCCGGGTCTTGCTCGGCCTCGACCACGATCCAGCCGTCGTAGTCCATGGATTTCAAAGCGTTCGCCACCGCCTGAAAATCGATGCACCCGTCACCCGGGACAGTGAACGCACCGGCAACAACGGCATCCAGAAAACTGCGGTCGTTTTCACGCACATCCTGAACAACCGTTGGACGGATGTCCTTAAAATGAACATGATGGACCCGGTCCCCCCAACGGTTCAAGGTCGCCATGACATCGCCACCGCCGAACAGCAGGTGGCCAGTGTCAAAGCACAGTTTTACCTCAGGTCCTGATCCTTCCATAAGCCAGTTCACGTCATCCTCGGTCTCGATGATCGTGCCCATGTGGTGGTGGTAGGCCATCGGCATCCCCTGATCGCCCATCCATTTGGCCAGTTCGGTGATCTTGTCGGCATAGACCAGAACCTCGTCCTTGGACAGTTTGGGTCGGTTATTGACCGGGATCTCAGCCTGCCCCTGAACGGTGTTCGAACACTCGGCATAGACGATGCACGGGCTATTCAGGGCAACAAACTGCTCAACCTGTTCGCGCACCGCTTCGCGCTCTGTCGCGAAATCGTTGACCAGCGACGCGCCCGAGCACCACCCGCCGCACAGCGCGATGTTATTGCCTTCGAGATAGGCGCGTAACCCTCCGGTATCACTGGGCATACGCTGGCCGCGTTCGACACCGACATAACCGATCTCACGCGCTTCCTTCAGTGCTTGTTCCATCGTGTAAGCCGCCGTCAGGTCCGGCAAATCATCATTCTGCCAGGCGATCGGAGAAATCCCGATTTTCACGCTCATTTCGTGTTTCTTTCCTTAATCGCCAGCTCATAGGCTGCGCGTTTTTCGTTCACTTCGGGGCGGATGCTGACTTCCGGAACTGCCACTTCCCACCACGTACCGCCGTATTCGGTCGAGGGGTACGGATCAGTGTCGATGACAACCACATAGGGCCCTTTGACATCGCCCCGTTTGGCAAGCGCGCCTTCCAGTTCAGCAACCGAGCTAACCTTTACGGATGTCGCCCCCATCGCCGCCGCGTGGGCCGCGAAATCAATGGCCGAGGGGTTCTCATGCGCTGCATGGTCCAGAAGGTTGTTAAACTCGGCTCCGCCAGTGCCCATCTGAAGACGGTTGATGCAGCCAAAGCCACGGTTGTCGGTAATGACTACGGTGAACGAGACACCCATCATCGCCGCCGTCGCCATTTCCGAATTCGCCATCATGTAGGTGCCGTCGCCGGTAAAGCAGATCACATCGCGATCCGGTTGAGCCATTTTAATTCCCATTGCGCCGGCAATCTCATAGCCCATGCAGCTAAAGCCGTACTCCATGTGATAGGCACCAGGGCGCGGCGCTTTCCAGAGTTTGTGGAGTTCTCCCGGCATGGTTCCCGCCGCGCACATGACAACTGTATCGTCATGTGACGCCCGCTGAACCGCGCCAACAACCTGCATATCTGTTGGAAGCGCGTTTCCGTCGCCCGGCGCGTCAGTCAGCTTGTCGACCTTGCCGTACCATTCGGCCTTCAGCGAGGCCGTCACAGGATCGGCGCGGTATCCCTGCAATGCTGCGCCCAATTCCTCCAGCCCAACACGCGCGTCCGATTGCAACGGCATAGCGCCGTGTTTTTCCGCGTCATAGGCAGCCGTATTCAGGCAGATCATCTCGCGTTCCGGGTTGGAAAACAGGCCCCAAGACCCGGTGGTGAAGTCTTGCAGGCGAGAGCCAACGGCCAGCACAAGATCCGCCTCGGCGCAGACCGAGTTAGCCGGTTCGCCACCGGTCACGCCTACGGGTCCAAGGTTCAACGGGTGATCCCATGCCAAGGCGGACTTACCAGCCTGCGTTTCCGTAATCGGGATGTTGTGCGTTTCCACGAAACTCTGCAGCGCATCCGTCGCGCCCGAATAGTGCACCCCACCCCCTGCGACGATGACCGGACGTTTGGCCACCTTGATGGCCGCGACAGCGCGGGCCAGTTCGCCTTCATCCGGACGGATGCGGCGCTGATACCAGACACGCGGTTCAAAGAAGCTTTCCGGATAATCGTACGCCTCGGCCTGAACGTCCTGACAGAAAGCCAAAGTCGCCGGCCCACATTCAGCTGGGTCCGTCATCGTGCGGAACGCGCGCGGCAACGCGGTCAGCAAGTGTTCCGGCCGTGAGATGCGATCAAAGTACCGGCTGACTGGTTTGAAGCAATCATTGGCGCTGACCGTACCGTCGCCAAAACTCTCGATTTGTTGCAGCACAGGATCGGGACCTCGTGTCGCGAAGACATCGCCGGGAATGATCAGAACCGGCAACCGGTTCACATGGGCCAGCGCGGCCGCCGTCACCATATTGGTTGCACCCGGCCCGATGGACGAGGTTACAGCCATGGCCCTCGTACGTCGCATTTGCTTGGCATAGGCGATGGCACAATGCGCCATGGTTTGTTCATTGTGGCCGCGATAGGTCGGCAGGCTGTCCTTTACGGCATGCAACGCCTCACCCAGCCCGGCCACATTGCCGTGACCAAAAATAGCCCAGACACCTGCTATGAATGGCTCTCCGGCCTCATTCATCTGCGCGCCCAGATAGCGGACCAAAGCTTGCGCTGCGGTCAGTCTGATTGTCTTGCCCATTGTGATCCCTTTCAACTTAAGGCCACCCCGGCCAGTCGGTTGAATTCCAGTTTCTCAAATATGTACAGTCCAAGCGGGAACGCGTCAGACCGTGCCGCCCAAAGACCCTTCCAGCTCGGCCAGCTCCTGACCACCTGCCATCAGGTCCTGCAGTTCCTCGGGTGAAATATCGCCCCGTTTCGCGGTGCCCAGCGTCTGGCCCCTGTTCAACACGGTAAAGCGATCGCCGACGGCCAGAGCGTGACGCACGTTGTGGCTGATGAAAACCACACCCACACCCTGACTGCGCACCTTGTCGATGGTCGCCAGAACATTGGACGTCTGGCGCACGCCCAACGCCGAAGTTGGTTCGTCCAGGATCAGGATCTTTGCGCCGAAATGCACCGCACGAGCAATTGCAACTGTCTGACGCTCACCACCGGACAAAGTACCTACGGCCTGGTCCGGCCCACGCAGGTTGATGCCCATCTTGCGCATCTCTTCCATGGTGATTTCATCGGCCAGCTTCTTGTCGAAGAAGTTGATCCCGGCGACTTTGCGCGTGGGTTCGTTGCCCATGAAGAAATTCCGACTGACACTCATCAGCGGGATCATCGCCAGGTGCTGGTGTACCGTCGCGATCCCGGCTGCAATGGCGTCACGCGGGTCTTCGAAATGCATGGGCTTATCTTCGAAGAAGATCTCACCCGCTGTTGGTTTGTGGACTCCGGACATGGTCTTGATGAAGGTCGATTTGCCCGCACCATTGTCGCCCAGCAGACAGTGACACTCCCCAGGTTTCAGATCAAAGCTGACACCGGCAAGGGCGATCACAGAGCCAAAGTGTTTCTGAATGTCTACCATCCGAATGATTGGTTTCTGGTCCTGGGCGTCGCCGTGATGGAATTTGGTATCTTCGGTCATCTCAGCGTTCTCCCGTGATGATGCGACGGATGTAGGTGTTCAGGATTACGGCGCCCAGCAGGATCACGCCAAGGAACACCCGGAACAGCGAGCTTTCGACCCCTGCAAAGAACAACCCCTGCTGAACCACACCAAAGATCAGCGCCCCGAGAGCCGCACCCAGAACCGAGCCATAGCCGCCGGTCAGCAACGCGCCACCGATCACCACCGCGATAATGGCCTCGAACTCTTTGAGCAGGCCCCGGTCCGCACCGGCCGAGCCGAACTCCATCACCTGACAGGTCGCAAAGACGGTCGCACAGAAGGCGGTAAACATGAACATCAGAACTTTGACCCGGTTCACAGGAACACCCGAGTTCCTTGCGGCCTCGGCGTCTCCGCCCGAGGCAAAGATCCAGTTTCCGAATTTGGTTTTGGTCAGCAGCACATGGCCAAAGATGATGATCACCAGTGCCCAAATCAGCAGCATCGGAACACCGTCGACCACAGGCTGACCTTGACGCGTGCCGCGTTCAAAGGTTTCGATCAGGCCGTTGTCACCGAGCCAGACGAAAAAGCCCTGCCCAACTTTGCCGCCGAACACCGACGCCAGCCAGTCGCCCTCGGCCACGTCGCGGATACCGCCGATGATGGTTTTCCGCTCGATGGTCTGAGGCAGGTAGATGGTGAAGCCGCGCAGAATGAACAGGAATGCCAACGTCACGATAAAACTGGGCAGGCCGGTACGCACGACAATGTACCCGTTGACCGCCCCGATCGATACGCAAAGCGCGAAGGTTACAATAATGGCCATCCAGACCGGCCAGCTGAGCGTGACGGAAAAGATCGCGATCATCATGCCTGCAAAGCCGATCATCGAACCAACGGACAAATCAAATTCGCCCGCGATCATCAACAAACACGCACCTACGGCAATGATCATGAACTGAGCAGAGACCACGGACCAGTTCATCACGCCCTGAGCGGTGAACATGCCGCTATCAAAGGCGAACAGCAGGAAAAACGTGAACACTGCCACCGTGCCGACCATGCCACCCAATTCCGGGCGGATCAGGGCTCGGCGCAGGGGTGAGATCTCTTTGATCCGCTCGTCGCCGCCGCTTACGGTTTGCGCTGACTCAGCCATTGTTGCCTCCTTCGCGCTTCGTTCTGAATGCTTTTATAATGGGGTGCGGACACACATCTGGCGTCCGCACCGTTTCAAAAATCAGCGGTATTCGCCCGCGAATTCTTCGATCTTTTCCAACCCGTCTGCGGTCACGAAACCGGGACCCGAGTTGATGTTGTTGCCCGGCAAAACGCCGTAACGGTGGTAGTTGGCCATCACGACAACCGGCAGGTAAGCCTGCAGGAAGGGCTGCTGGTCGATGCCCCACTGGATCACGCCGCTTTTGATGCCTTTGACGATCTCGCCACCCAAGTCAAAGGTGCCAAAGTAGATGTCGCCGGCCATGCCGTTTTCTTCCAGCGCCAGAATGGTCGGGTCCGCCGAGGTCGGGCCAAGCGTCAGAACTGCTTCTGTTTCAGGGTTGGCCGACAGATACGCCAGAACACGATTCTTAATCTCGGCCGGGTCCTGACCCGCGTCGATCATCTGCTCGCCCAACTCGATACCCAGACCGTCGGCAAAGCCCTGGCAACGTTCCTGGCTGGACGGCTGCACGATGTAATGGTTCACACACAGGAAGGATCCGATGCCATCGTCTTTGGCCCGTTGGCCTGCAGCGAAACCGGCGTCATATTCCGGCTGACCCACATACATCAGCGCGCCAACTTCACGCGCCTTTTCCGGTGTCCCGGTGTTCATGATGATGACGTCGATACCAGAATCCACGGCCGCCTTGATCGGGCCTTCCAGAATGTCCGGGTCAGCCAGGGTAGTGATGATGCCGTTTGGTCCCGATGCTGCGGCCTGATCAATGATCCGCGCCATGTCTGCAAGGTCACCGGTCGGCGGGTTGCGGTATTCAACCTCAACGCCCATTTGCTCGCCCGCCAAGGCGATGCCGTTTTTGATGGTGTTCCACCAGCTGTCACTGTCCGGGGCGTGGCTGATCAGAATGTACTTCTCGCCCTCCGCTGCCGCGCCTGTGGCACCGGCGAATGCGACGGCGCTGGCCATCAGAACCCCTTTTACGAACGTTTTCATTTCCATTCCTCCCAATAGAACTGTCAATCGTATTGTCTGGGCTTCAGCCCCAGTCATTCGGCATTGGCCGAATCTCCTCCGCCCCCAAGTGAACCGGGGCTGTGTCCAGTTTCAGGAAATCCAATCATTTTGCAACCGGTTTCAAAACATCACTCAGCATGACCGGCATTCCGGAACGCGCCGAACGGGTCGCAGCTTCGGCCATCGCCAGTGCTGCGACGCCGTCTTCCAGAGTAACCGGCATATCCGACCCGGCTTGTACGGCGTCAACAAATGCGCCCCATTCTGTCCGGTAAGCAGTCATGTAACGTTCCAGGAAAAAGTAGGTCGGCTTGGCACCGACAACACCATCCGCCGTCGACTTCACCACCGAGTTTTCCAGGATGTTGTGCGCCTGAAGCAGCCCCTTCGACCCCAACAGCTCAACCCGCTGGTCATAACCATACACGGCGCGTCTAGAATTCTTGATTGCAGCGACCCGACCATCTGCGTAAGTCATTGTAACAACAGCGGTATCATAGTCCCCCGCCAGACCAATCTCAGGGTCGACAACTGATGTTCCGACAGCTGAAATCACTGTGGGCAACTGCCCCATCAAATAGTTTGCCATGTCGAAATCGTGGATCATCATATCCCGGAACAAACCGCCCGAGACTTTGACGTAGCTGACAGGTGGCGGGGCCGGGTCAAAGGACGTGATCGACAGCAGTTCCGCCTTGCCAATCTCTCCTGCCTCGAACGAGGCTTTTAGTGCCGAGAAATTGGGATCAAACCGGCGGTTGAACCCGACCATAACCGGCTGACCGGTTTCCGATGCGTTTGTCTGGCACGCAATAGCCCGATTCAGGTCCAGATCGACAGGTTTCTCGCAAAGTACGGCTTTTCCCGTTCGAGTCGCCGCCTCGATGAGGTCGGAATGCGTGTCGGTGGGCGTGGCAATCAGAACCGCATCAATGGACGCATCCGCGATGATGTCTTCCGAACTGCGTGTTTCGGCCTGATATTCTCCCGCCAGACTTTCTGCCGCTTTGGGAACGGCATCTGACACCGCAGCCAATACGCTTTTAGGATGCTCACTGATGGCTTGCGCATGTACACGACCAATCCGTCCGGCCCCTAACAATCCGATCTTGAGCATGCAGCTTCTCCGAATCCAGTCTTCGCGCGCAGCATGTTTCTCTTTGCAACCGGTTGCAAGATGTTTTTTCATCAACTTGGGAAAGTTGCGAGGGATCGCCTTGTCCTCAGCGGCCTTCAACAGTTGGGCAGGCACGCAGCCCGCGCTTGATTTTGTTGTGTCTTGGGGAATTTGAACGCGGAACGAAGCCGAAATCTCCTTCGGCTTTATCATCCTGTCGTTGATTTACTTGCGCCCGCCATACGCAAGATTAAACGGCGTCCGCCTCAACACGGGTAACGAAGAAGACAACATCTTCGAAATCAAAGCCCCCGGCAACGGTCAGATCTTCGAATCCGATGATCATTGCCTCACCGCCCCTGGCGGTTCTGGGCACCGCGTGTTGCTAATCATCGGCGTTCAATGTCGCCTTTTCCGAGTGGAAAGTGGTAACGCCCGCCGAATCCCCGTTCACCGTCAATACAAAGTCGAACTCATCATCCACATCGGCCAAGCCGCCGTTGCTGGCGATGAAACCAAAATCATCGGCATCAAGCAGATCTGCCGCCCGCGCGGCCTCGTCTTGAACAACGAAAAACCCAAGACGATCCTGTTGACCGCACTATCCGCAATACGGAATCCGGGCGCAAGGCCCGGCAGGATTGTCAAATCCGTACCGCCATCGCCATCTGCGTTAATTTCCAAGTCCGAGTTGCGGTTGAACCGAATGTTCGAGCGGCTGACCTCGACCCCTTCGATGACAAGCGATTTGCCAGCCTCAAACCCTGTGACGACATCCCGATCCAACTCTTACGGGGTCACGCTGACCGTTTCTGAGTCGTCAAAGAACACGGTCTCTAGCGACGATGTCGATCCGGGACCATCCGCTGGGTTTGTCGGTTCAGGTGCGACGACCACTGGTTCTGATAGTGTCTCTGATACCCCGACCGTATCAAGCTGCATCGCAGCCGAGGTTCGCGCAAAATTCTAAGTGACGATGATGGCGGGAACGCCGCCGAATGAACCGGACAAAACAAAGCCTGTGTCGCGCATTCGCCGAGTAGCCGAACTGCCGTCCTCCCGTTTGAGCGAAATTCCCAGTCGCTAACATCCATTGGCTGTGCTTTTCCGCCGAAGCACATGATGTTAGCGATAGAGCGCATGACCGCGTGGACGATGGGGGGGATCGGGTTGATGGGGATCGGATTCACGGCGATGCGCGCGACGCTGTGAAGGACACAGACGAGAAAGTGGGCGGTGAAGTTCGAGAGGAATTGGAGGGCGAAGCTGAAGAAGTTCGCGACGAGGCCGACGACGATCGCGCATATCTAGAAGAAGAAGTCGATGAAGCGTGCATAGATTTGAAGCAGGAAACCGGAAAGGACTGCGATTGGTCGGGCTGTAAGTCCAGTCCACCTTTCGCGCTGTCCTATTAAGACCTGACTAGTTATTTTGATCTCTAGCCAGTCGTTCGCATATGGCATCTTGTCCATGACGCTTCACCGACTGCTTTGAGCTATGCCTCGGGAAGCCCTACTTTCAGCAGCCGCAACGGAAGCACGTTTTGAAAATCCGTTATCCTCGGTTAACCTCCCAAAGCAATCTGCACGGGACAAGAGGGGCACTTATCATGAACGGATTGAAGGCAGTCTGCGCCGCGGGTTTTCTGACTTTTTCCCAGTCAATCGAAGCGCTTGCTCAGGAGCAGCCAACCCCAGAGATGCAGAAAGCAATCGAGTTCTTCAACCAAGCGGGAAATCCTGAAGGACGATGGATTGAAGGCGAGACGATGGTTCCTTACGTCGAGGCTGCATCCCACTTTAATGCAGCCATGCTTTACTATCCCGGAACTGAAGAATTGCAGGACAATGAGATCCGCGTGAGCTTCATGGGTTCGACATACTACCCATCACAGGATCAATCCGGGATGAGCATTTATGTCGAGCTCGGAAATGGTGATCGTTTCGTTTTTGACATGGGGATTGGTTCACTGCGGAACTACAACAGCTTCTCCGTTCCCTTCAATACAATCAATCACGTCTTCATTTCCCACCTTCATATGGATCACGTGAGCGACCTGCCCTACTTCACGATGTTCCGTCCCATTCAAGGTGGTTACACACCATTGAATATTTACGGCCCGAGCGGGTCCGAACCTCAGTATGGAACGCAGCATTTCGTCGACAGCATGATGGCCATGACATCGTGGCACCAAGATAGCTTTAATGCCTGGCCCGTCGGCGAAGGCTATAACCCTAATGTAGTGGAATTCGACTACATGGATGAGGGTGGGACGGTGTACGAAGCCAACGGGGTCAAAGTCACCCATTGGCCAACATCGCACACCAAAGATGGCGCGACGAGCTACAGATTGGATTGGAATGGTAAAAGCCTTTGCTACACAGGTGACAACCGTCCGAACAGCTTGACGATAAAGTATTGTGGAGGCGTGGACATGCTGATCAGCGAAGTTCAAACCGCCACTGTCTCTGTTACCTCTCGTGCACTGGGAATGCCGGCTGCAATGGCGGCGTACACAATCGACACATCGCACACGCCAGCCTATGGCCTAGGTTATATCTGTGAGCAGACTCAGCCTAAAGTCTGTGTCGCCTCGCACTACAGCTATGACGATGTTTTCAACAACGAAACGGTTGCCGAGGTGCGCTACCATTATAAAGGAGCGTTTGCGTTCGGTGCGCCTGACCTCGTCGTTTTCAACTTGCACGGTGACGGAAAAGTATGGTGGCGCGAGGGGGTCACAGGTGAATCCAATCAGGTGCCACGACCAGTGTATACAGATGATGAGATCACGTTCCCCGCTCCAAAACATCAAGTTTACGATGTGATTAACGAAACGATTGAGGCCAACGAGATAGACCCAGAACTCTGGTATCCACCTGAGAAGAAGCCAGAGCTTGTACGCGAGTGGCCTTTAACCGAAGACATCACAATACCAAACCCGTTTGCCAATTAAAGCGGAGCCAATGCGAATTCCGTCAATAATGCTGATCCTCACGTTGCTAGGTTCAGCAAGTTTCGCCGGGCCTGCTCGACCGGTCGATTGGAGTGATTTAGGTAACAACTTATCTTCGCAGAAGAACCCGTATTACGGCCTAACCGCAGACGAAGCCAGACTGGTGGGAGTTCTTGTGCATACAGCAGAGATGCGGGAAGCCGGTAAAGCTCTTTCCCCGCATGTGCTACAGGGCGAAAAAATAGCACTGTCGGCGCTAAACAGTGTTGGCATCGACGGCGCTGCCAAAGTTACTGATGTAGCAGCGTTCGGCAAAATGATGGACTCCAGTCGCAATGACCTGAATAATCGTCTTCTGGGTCAATCTATTGAAATTTCCGGCTTCGTTTTACCTCTGAACTTCACCGACACAAAGATAACTGAGTTTGTTTTGGTTCCTTTTGCAGGAGCATGTGTTCACACACCCCCTCCGTCGCGAAATCAAATGATAGTGGTCAATTATCCGGAAGGTTTTTTGGTAAACGGCTTATTCCAGGCGGTGGCTATTTCTGGGCAATTGGTTAGGGGTGATACGGTACGCTCGATTGGATTTTCCGATGGTATTTCATCACTTGATATCGGGTATCAGATGGAGGCGGTTTTTGTTGATCCATTGTGAGAACCAGCAAGGCTGCTGTGTCCTGTTGGGCGATCATTCGCAAAATTCCGCTAACGTTCGCAGCGAGCCCTTGGTGACCAATGCCGCTCCATACCACAACCGCTGAAAGGTGCGAAAATCAATGTATTCCGCGGTTGCATGTTAGAAGTTCCAGGAAGCTAGTACGAAAAAGAGTTATGGGAGACATATTGGGCAAGAACTGCTCTGCTCCCACTTTTCCAAATCTCGCTTAACCACCCGGAAAAGGCTGCAATAAACTGTGCACCATGGCCAAATTCGCCACAATACAGGTCCTGCTCAAGCCAAAGACCTGGATCAGCTTTGGCCGCCAGCGCCGTTTTTCTCAGATCCTCCCAAACGGGATCATTGGGGGCGATCTCTGAGCCGTCTTCGCGAATCCCTGCGCACATCCTGCACCAAAAAGCTTCTGCTAGAGCGAGTCCGTTTATAGAAGAGCCTGAAGCAATTGCATCACGCACCGAGGGCAGAACAAACCCAGGGTGTCGCGCCGATCCGTCGAACGCGACTCGGCGCGTTGTGTCGTGAATTGCAGTGTTTTCAAACCGACGTTCAACCAGCCCAAGGTACTCTTGCGGGGTCGTTCCAGGAACAGCGTCGACCTGAGGTAGAATTTCTTCGATTTGAACTTTTCTGAAAAACGCCGCTATGTCGGGGTCTTGCATACAGGCCGAAATCGTGGGGACAGTCAGTATCTCCCCGACATTCGCGAGCAGTTGGTGGCCCCCGTTCAATATGCGAAGCTTCAATGCCTCATACGCGTGAACATCCTGGGTCAGTGTGACACCTACATGTTCAAGCGACGGTCGTCCGGCACAGAAGTCATCCTCGATGACCCATTGACGAAAGTTCTCGTGTGAAACCGGAGCGTGATCATCAACACCAATCGCTTGGCATTGCGCAATCACCTGATCAGTCGTTGCCGGCACGATGCAGTCCACCATCGAATTGGGAAAAGCACCGTTCCGGTCGATCCAATCGGCTAGATCAGGGTCCGAGAGGCGAGCCAGTCCTACAATACAATTTCGAAGGATAGTGCCATTACCCTTGAGATTATCACAACTCAGCGCGGTGAAGGGGGACAAGCCGTTCGTGCGGCGTATCCCGAGCGCTGCGACCATTGCACCAAAAACCGTTCGCGGATGGTTTGGGTTTGCGGCATCATAGCGGATATCATCGTGATCCGTGTCCAAACCGCCGGTGCTTGCACTAAGGAAATAACCGCCCTCGGTCACAGTCAGGGACACAATCCGGATAGACGGATCAGCCATCGCCCGGATAAGCGCGGCGTTGTCTTCTTCGATCGGCAGGTAATCAATCAACGGGCCTATGACCTCTGCAGATACTCCTTTGGGATCCAGCTCAATCAGGGTGGTCAGACAATCTTGCGCCTGCAACTTCTCGCGCATCTTGGCATCATAACTGCGTACGCCTGCTCCAATGATGGCCCAATCGCGGGCCTGGCCCTGCTGCAAAAGCTGATGAATGTACCAAGCCTGATGGGCGCGGTGGAAATTGCCAAGCCCGATATGGACGATGCCCGGCGTCAGGTCCGAACGTTGATAAGCAGGGGTTCTGACAGTCGCTGGCAGGTCTGCAAGCCTGTCGCGCCTTAGCTGGATGGGAGGGGTTGAATCTGCCACAGAGGTCATCAGCTCATCCAATTTCCGCCATCAACATTGTAGGTCTGGGCGACGATGTACTTGGCCTCGTCCGAGGCTAGAAACACTGCCATCCCGGTTAGGTCTTCAGCCCGGCCCATGCGGCCATAGGGAACGGCCGCCGCCACTTCGCGTTTCTTCTGCCCCGAAGGTTTGTCTTCGTGTTTGGCAAAGAACGCATCGACACCGTCCCAGTGTTCGCCATCCACCACACCCGGAGCTATCGCGTTCACATTTATCCCGTTTGAGATCAGGTTCAGGCCCGCAGATTGAGTCAGGGAAATGATCGCAGCCTTGCTGGCGCAATAAACGGCGACCAGAGGCTCACCGCGCCGCCCGGCTTGCGACGCCATGTTGATGATCCTGCCTTTGGTGCCATGCGCAATCATGTGGCGCGCGACGGCCTGCATGGTGAACAAGGCACCGGCGACGTTGATGTCGAAGACACGCTGGTAGTCGGCGCGCTCAATCTCAACAATCGGAGCGGCAGTGAAGATCGCCGCGTTGTTGATCAATATGTCGATCGGGCCGAAATGGGATGCCGTGCGGGTGATGGCGTCGTCGATACTTTGCTGGTTTGTCACGTCCATCTCGATTGCTAAAGCCGTCACGCCGATCTCGGTCGCGGCCTGCTGCGCGCGCTGGATGTCGATATCGGTGATCGCGACACGGGCGCCTTCAGCAACATAGGCTTTGGCAAAGGCCAGCCCTATGCCGCGCGCAGCCCCTGTTATCAGGGCGGTTTTACCAGCCAGACGTGTCATTCGATCCGCAAGCCTTTCGCATCGAACCGGTGGATCACATCGGCGCGTGGTGTCAGGTGAATGCGGTCGCCATGTCGGAAACCGACCTCGCCATCTGCGCGGACAGTGATCGTATCGGCCAGCCCGGTTTCGTGGACATGGAAAAATGTATCCGAGCCCAGATGTTCCGAAACGCTCACCACCCCGGACCAGTCCCCTTCGGCTTCTGAAACTGTGATATGCTCAGGCCGTATTCCGATGGTCTGAGCGCCGTGTTTCGCGGCCACTTCGCCCTCAATGAAGTTCATTTTGGGGGAGCCGATGAAGCCCGCAACAAACAGGTTGCGCGGTGTCCGGTACAGGTCTAGCGGGCTCCCGACCTGTTCGATAACGCCAGCCTGAAGGACGACAATCTTGTCGGCCATAGTCATGGCTTCGACCTGATCGTGTGTTACGTAGATCATCGTGGTCGCCAGGCGTTCGTGCAATTCGCTGATCTCTAGCCGCATTCCGACCCGCAGCGCCGCGTCGAGGTTGGACAGAGGTTCGTCGAACAGAAATGCCGCCGGTTCGCGCACAATCGCGCGCCCGATGGCAACCCGCTGGCGTTGGCCGCCCGATAGCTGTCCTGGGCGGCGGTCCAGATAGTCGGTCAGGTTCAGGACGCTGGCGGCACCTTCGACGCGTTTGTCGATCTCGGCCTGATCCAGTTTTGCCATCCGAAGGGGAAAAGCGATGTTCTTACGCACCGTCATATGCGGATACAAAGCATAGGATTGGAACACCATCGCCAGCCCTCGTTTCGCCGGCGGGACATCGGTGGCATCAGAACCGTCGATGTCGATGGAGCCCGAGGTAATGTCCTCCAGCCCCGCGATCAGACGCAGCAGGGTTGATTTGCCGCAACCCGAGGGGCCGACGAAGACTGTGAACTCGCCATCTTCAATGGTCAGGTCCAGTGGCGGAATGACCTGCACATCGCCGAAGCTTTTGGTCACGGACTTGAGTTGGATGCGTCCCATGTGTCGTGTTCCTTATTTCACAGCGCCGAAGGTCAGGCCGCGGACAAGTTGTTTCTGGCTGAACCAGCCAAGGATCAGGATTGGTGCAATTGCCATTGTCGAGGCCGCGCTAAGTTTGGCAAAGAACAGGCCCTCGGGGCTGGAATAGCTGGCGATAAAGGCCGTCAATGGCGCCGCGTCGACGGCGGTCAGGTTGAGGGTCCAGAACGCCTCGTTCCAGGCTAGTATGAAGTTCAGCAAGACGGTCGAGGCGATGCCGGGGATAGCCATGGGGGTCAAGACGTAGAGGATTTCCTCTTTCAAGGTCGCCCCGTCCATCCGCGCAGCTTCCAGAATTTCCCCAGGAATTTCGCGGAAATAAGTGTACAGCATCCAGACAATGATCGGCAGGTTGATCAGCATCAGGACGACGACCAGCCCTCCGCGCGTGTCCAGCAGTCCCAGCCGAATGAACAGCAGGTAGATCGGATAGAGAACGCCAACCGCTGGCAGCATCTTCGTGGACAGCATCCACAGTAGGATGTCTTTGGTGCGTTTCGAGGGCACGAAGGCCATGGCCCATGCGGCGGGGACGGCGATGATCACACCCAGAACAGTCGAGCCCCCGGCGATAATGACCGAATTCCACAAGAACCGCATATAGTCCGAGCGTTCCTGCACGATGGCATAGTTTTCCAACGTCCAATTGAAGTTCAAGAACAGCGGTGGGCTGGCAATCGCCTGTGCCTCGGTCTTGAAGCTGGTCAGGATGGTCCAGAGGATCGGGAAAAAGATCAGCAAACCAACGGCCCAAGCGAGAGCGGTATTCAGCGATTTACGGCGGGTGGTGACAGCGCGGGCCATGGTCTTACCTCCTCACGCGTCCAGGTTCTTGCCGACGATACGCATCAGGAAGATCGCAACGATGTTGGCTAAGATGATTGCGTAGACACCTCCGGCTGATCCGAGGCCAACGTTCTGGCTTTCCAGCACACGCTGGAAGATCAGGTAGGTGAGTGTGCGGGTGCCGAATGCGCCGCCGGTGGTCACGAAGATTTCGGCAAAGATCGACAGAAGAAAGATTGTCTGGATCAGGATCACGATGGTGATCGCCCGGCTCAGATGCGGCAGGATGATGTGGTAGAAGCGCTTCAGTACCGGCGCACCATCCATCTCGGCTGCTTCCAACTGCTCGCTGTCCAGCGATTGGATCGCGGTTAGCAGGATGAGCGTGGCAAAGGGCAACCACTGCCAGGACACGATCATGATGATCGAGGTCATGGATGCCTCGGACAACCACGAGATCGGCTCGGCCCCAAAAAAGCGCCACAGGTGGGCCAACAGACCGTTGACCGGGTCCATGAACATGTTCTTCCAGACCAGCGCGGATACCGTTGGCATAACGAAGAAGGGCGCGATCACGAGGATGCGGACAATACCTTGGCCCCACATCGGTTGATCCAGAAGCATTGCCAGTAGGATGCCCAGGATAACAGTAATGATCAGAACGCCTCCGACGATCACCAGCGTTGCCTGAACTGCGGGCCAGAAGGAGCTGGACGACACGAACCGAACGTAGTTGTCAATTCCAACCCAGCCCAGATCACCACCGCGCAGAGGCAGATATTTCTTGAAGGAGAAATAAAGCGTCATCGTCAGCGGCACGAGCATCCAGCCAAGCAGCAGGACCACTGCAGGTGCCATCATCAGGCGAGCAACCGAGCGGGAATGTTGAGTTGCCATAACGCAAACCCTCTATTTTCAGGCGTAGCGTAGCCTGCGAGAAAAACGCGAGTCGTGGAAGAGAATTGCGGGGGGCATCAATGCTGCCCGCCCGCCGGGGAGGAGGCCTCAGTACCCTGCGGCTTCCATTTCTTCGGCTGTGAAAGCCTGCGCTTTGGCCAGCGCTTCCTCAACCGTTTGCTGTCCGGCATAGACGGCTGAGAACTCCTGACTGACTTGCGTCGCAATACCTGCAAATTCCGGGATCGCCGCAAACTGAATGCCGACATATGGCACCGGCTTGACCGTCGGGTTGTTCGGATCAGCCGACAGGATCGAGTCCAATGTCATCTTGGCAAATGGAACCTTCTGGTATTCCGGGTTCTCATACAAAGAAGATCGCGCGCCCGGTGGGACATTTGCCCAGCCTTCGTTTTCTGCGACCAACTCGATGTAGTCTTTTGAAGTGGCCCATTCGATGAATTGCTTGGCCGCGTCTTCTTGCTGTGTACCGGCCGGAATGGCCAGTGCCCAAGCCCAAAGCCAGTTGGAGCGCTTGCCCAATCCGGTGTCGGGTGCCAGAGCAAAACCAACGCTGTCCGCAACGGTCGAGTCATTGGGGTTGGTCACGAAGGACGCCGCAACGGTGGCGTCGATCCACATGCCGCATTTGCCTTGTTGGAACAGCGACAGGTTCTCGTTGAACCCGTTGGTGGCATAGCCCGCCGGACCGGATTCCGTCATCATTTCAACGTAGAAATTCAGCGTGTCAGACCATTCGGGCTGATCGAATTGGGGCTTCCAGTCTTCGTCGAACCAGCGCGCGCCGAACGAGTTGGACATCGCCGTGATGAACGCGCCGCCTTCACCCCAACCGGCTTTGCCGCGCAGGCAGATGCCGTTGATGTCGGCGTCCCGGTCAGTCATGGCCGCAGCGGCCTCTTTGATGAATTGCCAACTTGGCGCTTCGGGCATTTCCATGCCTGCTTTTTCCATCAAGTCGGTACGATACATGATCATCGAGCTTTCGCCGTAAAACGGCGCAGCAAAAAGTGTTCCGTCATGGCTCAGACCGCCCGACATAGCAGGCAGGATGTCACCGACGTCATATTCCTCTGACAAACCATCCAGCGGAACCAGCCAGCCGTTCGCACCCCAGATCGGGGTTTCGTACATGCCGATTGTCATGATGTCGAACTGACCACCCTTGGTGGTGATGTCGGTGGTCACGCGCTGGCGCAAAACGTTCTCTTCCAGCGTCACCCATTCGACTTCAACGCCCGTCGCTTCGGTGAATTTGTCGGTATAGCCCTGCATCCGGATCATATCGCCGTTGTTTACGGTTGCGATCGTTATGGATTGTGCGTGGGCCGCTGCCGTTGCGACGAAAGTCAGCGCAGTCGCCGCACGAAGTGCGTGTTTCAAGTACATCCCTGTCCTCCCTGAGCTTGGATGCTGTGCAGAGAGCCTAGTTCAAGATTTGTCGCGCCGTCAATAAAAACTTTACGCGCGTTAATTTTTGTTCATCACGCAGATTCCCTCAGGACCAATCGCGCCGGGAAAAGGGTTTCTGTCCGCTTCTCAAATTTTCCACCGTTTTCAATAAGTTCAAAAAGCGTTTCGACGCTTCGCGCCGCCACATTATCATAGTCATGCGCGGCGGTTGTCAGCGACGGACATGTGAATTTTGCGAACGGATGATCGTCGTTCGACGCCACCCGCAATGCACAATCGTCTTTCCGCCCAACGCGAATCCCCTGCTCGAAACACGCCGCCAGAAAACCGATGGCCAATCGGTCATTGCTACACAGAACCGAATCCGTGCGCAGCTTGCGTTCATCCAAAGCCTTGAGCGCACCCTTTCGGCCAATCTCT
The DNA here is from genome assembly GCF_013031165.1 of Ruegeria sp. HKCCD7251. Taxonomy (NCBI): domain Bacteria; kingdom Pseudomonadati; phylum Pseudomonadota; class Alphaproteobacteria; order Rhodobacterales; family Roseobacteraceae; genus Ruegeria; species Ruegeria sp. HKCCD7251. The sequence continues at coordinate 137,781 of NZ_WPZC01000009.1, forward strand.
TCAAAGGCCCAACCTGTGCCTTCGATTTTGATCACATGCGGCTCAAAACCCAGCCGATCCATTACGTCGACATAAGCCTTGCGTCGCTTGTTGGCATTGGGGTTCGCAGGTGTCCGCATTTCGAAAAACGAAGGCGGCTCGCCGGTGCGAGTCATGTATTCTACGGTCTGAGACACAAAGCTGAAATTATCGGACCCGATAAACGCTGCGCCCAATCCATCGAGGTTACTGTCGAACAGAACCGTTGGCACACTGGCGCAGAATTTCTCAATAGCGGACTTGTCTGAGATACGTCCCAAAGGCGCCAACAAAACGCCCGCGGGTTTCAAGGATTGTAAGCCGTCCAGGATTTCGTTTTCCAGTTTTTGTTCGCCATGAGAGCTGAACAGAAACGGGCGGTACCCGGCTGCGATACAGCTTTGTTCTAGATACCGCGCGATTTCAGCGAAAAACGGATCGGCCAGGTAGGGCACGACGATGCCGATATTCTTGGTCAGCTTGCGGTTCTGGTTCACAGCATAGATGTTCGGGCGATAGTCGAACTGTTCCAGTGCTTCTTCTATGCGTGCCCGTGTAGTTGGGCGAACGCTGTCTGGGTCGTGAAAGTACTTGGACACCGTGGGGCGCGAGATCCCGCTAAGGGCTGCGAACTCTTCCATGTTCTTTATCTTGGTCATACCTGTCTGCCTGCCGACCTGAGCCGCCTTGATCTTATCCTATTTTTACATATTCTTTGCGCGCGGCAAAAAGATCAATAGCAAGACAAGTTCCGAACTTTAGTGCAGGTAAGGGGTTTGAATGTATCTCGGGATCGACATCGGAACGTCTGCGGTCAAACTTGTCTGTGCAGACACTGATCGAATTCTGACGACGTCTTCTGTAGGGATAAAAACGTCCTCACCGCAGACCGGTTGGTCAGAGCAGCATCCGGATCTTTGGTGGCAGGCGACACGCGACGCCTTGGACCAACTATCTGGGCAAATCACGCTGTCCGAGGTGAAAGCGATCGGGTTGTCAGGCCAGATGCACGGAGCCGTTTTGCTGAACCGTGATTTGCGCCCAATCCGCCCGGCAATCCTGTGGAATGACAGCAGGGCAGTACAGGAATGTGAGGACCTACGCGCGGCCCAGCCGGAGATTGGTCATATTGCCGGCGTCCCTCCCTTGCCGGGCTTTACCGCGCCCAAAATTGCTTGGTTGAAAAAACATGAGCCTGCCAACTATGCAAAGCTTTCCCATATTCTGCTGCCCAAGGACTATGTTGGGTTGCGCCTGCATGGAGAGTTGGCAACCGACGCATCCGATGCCGCCGGAACATTGTGGCTCGATCAAGCGTCGCGCGACTGGCACGCCGGTATCGTCGAAGCCACTGATGTTGCAGGGGACTGGCTTCCGCAGATATTCGATGGCCACAATTGCGTTGGGGCTGTGTCAGCGCAAGCGGCAACTGAGACGGGCTTGAAACCCGGCACGCCAGTCGTTGCAGGAGGTGGAGATGCAGCAACCGGGGCAGTGTCTTTGGGCGCCACCGAACCGGGGCGAGGTTTCATCTCTTTAGGAACTTCCGGCCAGTTGTTCGTGGCGGACCGGGCTTACAAACCCAATCCCGAACGTTATGTACATGCTTTTGCGCACACTTTGCCCGACCGGTGGTATCAAATGGCAGCGATGCTGAATGGCGCAAGACCTATTTCATGGATTGGCGGTCAACTGGGACTGTCCGCAGCCGAAGTTGTTGCGCTTGCCGAAACGGTCAGCGGGGACCGTGTACCAATTTTTCTGCCCTATCTAACGGGGGAACGTAGCCCGCATGGCGACCCGCATATCCGAGCCTGTTTCTTTGGCCTGGAGGATTCCACAACACGCGCAGACATCTGCCGTTCCGTGGTGGAAGCGATTGCCTTCTGCTTTGCCGATGCGGCACAGAGTTTCGGTGACAGTATTAAAGAATTGCCGGAACTCGCAGCAATCGGAGGAGGCAGCAGATCAGAACTGCTGTTGAGACTGATCGCGACAGTGACCGAAAAACCGGTTGTGAGGTCGGATGGGGCAGATTCCGGTCCGGCATATGGCGCCGCCCGGCTGGCGGCTTTTGGAGAAGGTGCATTGGACAGAGCTGACCTTGCACTTCAACCACCAACAACAGACATGTTTGAACCGGCGGATATGGCACCATTGTTCGAACGGTTGGCGCGGTTTCGGAAGCTTTATACAGCAGTCAGTCTGGCTGAATAATTACCCGGCACGGTCAACCAAATTTACGCCGCCTGCCCTTCCCACGGTGGGTTTGTTGCTATCTCAACGATCCGGATATCCGCAAACACGCTCACCTTGACCGACAGAACATTCGATTTCGAATAGATGCGCTACGGAACCACTTCTTCCTCTGTTTTCTAGTCCGGAAAAACCTGACGAAGTTTGCCCAACAAAGGCTCCCCCTGAACGCTGCACAGCGAGTTTACAGAGATGCCGCGCCGGTAACGGCGATGAGCTTTTGGGATCAATTCTGTAGGTTATCGCTGGCGCGCCTTTCGGTTTTTTGCGACGGCCCAACTCCGAACCCAGCCTAGAACGTGCCTTTGGACGGACTGATACCGCGTTTCTCGCCAAACAGTTTGATTCCTGTGCAACCAATACAGTGGTGCCAACGGATGTAGACACTTCACGTCCCACGGTTTGTGCCGATCGGTGAAGTGAATGATCTTGGGATGGTTGGCCGCCGCCTGCGCCTCTTGTTCAGTATAAGCAGGCTCCAGTAAGTTGCCGTTGTAAATCCGAGTGTTCACATTCCACTCCAGCGGCAACTTTTGCGTTTTTTCTGCAAAGATGATGTTCAACAGGTCTTGGTCCTGAAGCGTTATCAATTCACCAAACTTTCGACAGGCTAGCAAAACTCCTTCGTGAAGGTTCACGCTGCGCAGTGCATCAAGATCCAGCACACAGACCCCTGCGTTGAAGTAATCATGTGTCAGGGGCAGTTGCAGGCGGCGCGCTTGCAAACGCCCGCCTTCGTCCGGAGCCGCAGCAATCGGGCTTCCCTCCATCGGATGATCCCAAAGTTCTTTAAGGTCAGCGGTCACAATGATGTCGGCGTCCAGATAAACTACTTTCTGAACGTCTGGTAGAACCTCTGCAGCAAGTAGTCTGTAATAGGTCTGCAGCGAAATATGCGCGCGATTCAGAGGAAGCCAACGCAAGCTGTCGTCGTCAATATTTACAACTCGCAACTCGGCACCAAACTGAACAACTAAGGCTTGAAGGTTGGTTATATCGTCTTCGGTCAACGATCCGTTGTCCAGAAAGTGAAAGCAAAAACTCTGCGGTTCAGACGCTCGGGTCAGGGCTGAATGAATCGTCGCTGCTGCGTGCGGAACATAAGCACTGTCTACGGCCATCAGAATATTGATGATTTCCCCGCCACCTCGTTGCCCGACCTTGTTTGGCGAAGAGATCGCTGCAGCAGCCCCAGCAAGCTGGGACTTCGCGTCAATTTTGGCAGGTGGGATCGGTCGAAACACCAAGGGAAGCGTGCGACGTGACGCACCACGAACAGTCATGGCATAATCGACGAAAGCAACGGTCATGCGTTCTGCCAGAAACCCCCAGATGCGTTTTTGATACGCATCATAGCCCGAGATATCGATCCGCTTTTCCGCTTCAAACAGAACCTGAAACAGCCATTCGCAGTACTCATGAAACAGCGCTTTTTTCATCACTGTGACATTGCCGAAGAAAGCCGTTTTCGAGTTCAGCATCTTGATGAAAAATGGGCGAATATGCGGGCTTAGTTCAGCGACGATCTTCTCGACGACGTCTAAGTCTTTTGCATAATGCTCCCACTCATAAAACTCGTAGTTCGTCATTATTGAGTCCGGCGCCTCAACAGGATGAACCGGATAGATAGGAGCCGTCAAAATGTCCGCCGACGAACAGGCGTGACGTACGGTGGTATCATCCCAGCCAAACTTGAAAATTTCGCGCTCGGATATCTCTTCAAAAACTTTGGTACGGCCCGATGCTCTTTGATTGAAATTCAAGAGCCTGCGATAGTGCATCAACCCATAATGCTCTGCGTCGACGTTCTTCCACATCCAATACAAACCTGTAAGTTCGCACCAGTTTGGATTGCGCTCAGATATCGAATCTCCTGTGTCGTCACGCACCGCAAACTCCAGCCTTTCAGACGAGAGTGCAGCGCCAACGTGGATAGGCGTAAAGCACTGCGAACGGATTGCGGGCGAATTTTTATGGTAACAAACGCCGATGAATACGTCTTTGTGTTTCATTTTCTTTTAGGCTTTCAACAGCCATTCACTTTCGGGCAAGTGGAAAAGCAAAATCTAGCGACATGCGACTTCAGTTGGCAATGAACTCATACTGCTCATTATGAAGTGCAGTTTCCCTCTTTTTTGAACAAGTGGAAGATGCTTTCTCGGCCATGCAACCAAGTTTTGTATTCCCGTTTTCACGAAAGTGAGTAGTTTAACGCATCATAGTCTTCCCGGTAAAAGTCGAAAATCAAATCAAGCAACTCCCTATCCTCTTCCGGAAAAAAGGAAACAGATTTTCGCTTGTGTGGCATGTTTGGTAGCTCCTGACAAACAAGGTCACACACTTCGGACACAGGTGCAGACAACCCTTCTTCGAACTTAAAGACCTTTGTGTATTTCGTGACAAATTCAACCTGTGGCTTGATATGGTTGTCATAAACGTAAGGGTTTTTGTGATACCTTCCGAAGGTCGAAACAACCCACTCTTTGAACGGCAACTGCGCCTTGTTCTTGCGCATTTTGTACTCGCTTATCAGTCTCTCACGTGGGTCACGCACCAGGGCAAACGTAAAGTCACAGAAGTCGTGGGAAACAAACGCTTCTAATAACTCGGCGTGCATATGCTGCGGTGTGCACTTGGCGTAGCCAAGCGGCGACCTATGTATCAGAGCGCTCTTCCCCCCCAGACCGCGAAGCGCATGCTCTATACTGCTGCCGCCTGTTTTGGGAATATGAACAAATTGCACTAGTTTGGTTTCAAACCGGAAAATCGGCATCGACAGTCCTGTAACTTCAAGCGGTTGTAAGTCCCCAATGGCTTTGACTTGGGCTTACCCATTAGGTCCCAAAATGGTTAACACTATTACCATCCTGATCCGAAGACCTTTTCACCATTAAACTATGAAAGAATAATGGCCCGCTCATTGTTTTTCCGACTGGCGGCATAATTCTCGTTTCGATAGCCAAAACTTCAACCAAGCTCAGACCTAAGTCGACTGACCATCGGCAAAAAGTATGTCGCCACGCCGCTGCATTTCAGAACTTGCATAACGCTCGAAAAGGTTCTGCTGTTCCGAATTTACCTGCCGCGTGGGAATATCCAACTGAACTAGAACTTCGGAAATCCGGGCTCTTATTTCTGGTACGCCATCCGCCTGCACACAGTATCTTGTCAGATACCACGTCACAAACTTTCGCTGGAACACTGGATCAACCTCGCTTGGCCGAACACAGGCCTTTAGCAGGCTGTCAATGTTATTCACATGTGTGGTCGCAAGCGCATAGTCAGACTTGGCGAATGAAACCACATGTGCGCCTTGCACCAAGGCTTCGAACAACACGCCTGAGTTTCCACCGACAACGCATGAAGCTCCGCGGATCAATCCATGAATCGAGCCGTCAGAAATTTGGACGCTTTCGAACCTCCGTTGCAGATCGCTCAACAAAGACGTCACTGCCCCCGCTTTACAGGATGGATGACGCTTGATGACGAGGGTTTGACCCAGCTTGTCACAAAGTTCAGCCAAAGCAAAAGCGACTTCGCCTGGCTCTAAGTGATTGAGTTCGGCAACGGTATCATCAATCGTCTGTAGAGGTAGAAACACATATCTGCCTTGCGGACGTCCGGTATGGCTCGGTTGTTTGTATTTTGAGGAATTGCTTTCCGCTTGCGACTTGGCCAGCCGATCTACAAAGCTGTCAGCCTCCTGCGGTGCAATCGCTTCAATACTTTCCAGAAATTTTGACGGCGTTTTGGCAAGCTCAGAAAACCCCGAATACCCAAGTCTGTCCAATGTGTAATAGGGAGAGATGTAGCTCTCTTTGAACCGCAGAATGTTACCTTCGGGACCAATGGAGTGAAAACTGATAACCAACTGATTTGGCTTATAAACACGAGGACTTTTGTCAGCCCCAAACGGCAACCTGTTCGGTTGAACGCGAACCGAAAGATCACTGAGCGCCAGCATGAGTGACGTGTAGAACATCCTATGCCGATCGCCATCTCCCTCGTTGAACAGATGGCCCTCCGACAGCTCAAGAATGACTTCTACAGCGGTATCTGGCACGGTTAATCCCTCAACTCGCCCATCGGGTATAACAATCGTCCAATGACACGGCGAAACTTCTTGTCTTGGCTTCGTGCAAACTTAACTGGGTCAGAGTCAAATTGTTCGACCCAACCGGCCCGACGTTTGGACTTAATAATCGGACGAAGGATCGGGCGCCAAATGCGCAGCACCCCGAACGGGCCCAGTACATCCCAATCTGGAAAGCACATTTTTACAATTCGGCGATCACGCCTTTTTTTTGTCCAGTGAGAGCGGGCAAATTTAGCTGGGTTTCGCTTGTATTGCGCCTTGGTTTCAGGCGTAAGTCGGCGCTTCCAGACTTTTCTGAGAATTGGCGCCAAAAGCCAAAGCCTCCAACCGAAGATACCATAATTTACAATGATCTTCGGCGGCTTCCTAACAGCCTGGGGTTGCTTGTCGGGTACATCCTCGATCGGCTTATATCGGTCATACACTTCGGCGACCATCGCGATTTCTTCTTGATACAACGAGGTGCTTTCAGGCTGTTTACGCTCGCCTTCAAACAGGGAGTTGGACGTCAATCCCAACCAGTCCTTCGCAATTTCCGCGTTTGCGTCACGGGTCAACGCCTTGATGTGGTCCTCGTCCTCTATAGACAATTGCCAAGGTTTAGGCATTGGAAGGCCGCGCGACTTTCGCCAATTGCTTAGCTTCGTTGTGATTTCTTCGATGAAATCCAGGTAGGATTCCCGCGTGCGGAAAGATCGGGAATTGTAACTGCGGATGAGTTCCACATGTGGGCCCGACAATTGAACCGAATTTGCCTGAGACTGCGAGGGGCGCGGAAGTTCAGCCAACAGCTCCAGGTTCGTTGAATGAGCAAAGTCAAAAATCAGGTCGTTGTTCAGAATTTTCGAGCTCTGGAATAGCCTGACCTTGATGTTGTCCCGGCCAATTTTACCGGCCCAGGCGTTAAGGACGTTCCGGTAATCCAAAAACCCTGCGACCTCGGGCCGTTCCAGCCACTGGGAAATCGGGACGTCTACGCGCCCCATTGCGCCGCCTGCGACGAACTCGCAGTATTGCGCATTCGCCCATTCGACCTGATCGCGAAGGTAAACGATCATTTCAACTTCGTAGCCGTCGAAATAATCAGGAATCCTGTGCGCGTTTTTCTGCAGAAAATAGGCTTCGCTCGAGAGAACAATAGTGTGCACTCGATCTTCCATCAATTGCAGGCCGCGCTCTATGTATTGCCTGAAATACCGGTTGTCCGCGACAACATAAGGCACTACTTCGGCGTGCCCTGCTTGTTTGTGTGGTCGGGTTTTCTGCCAGAACAGCCCAATTTCCGGATACCAGACGCCATTGCGCATTAACTCTGGCCTGTTCTGTTCCAACAGGTGTTGAATGAACGTGCTGCCCGTTTTGGTCGAACCTATATGAACAACGATTCTAGGTTTCTTGAACGACGCTTTGCTTTTCTTCTCGGCCAAGGTCACGCGTTCATTGCGCGCGTAGGTATTGAGCAAAACCTGAAGGTCATGTTCGGAAGAGCCCGCAGGAGCTTCCTTGAGCGTTACCTTGTAGAGTTCGTCTTGTGGTATCGGCTTTCGCGAAATCACGTATTCAAGAATATCCTGGCGATCTGCGAGAATACTGGCCGCAATCAACGGATACCCGGACGTACGTGATAGTTCCTTGTTACTGTGAACAAATTCAGACGGAATCTCATTTGCCGACAATTGGCAGAATTCCAGCAACTCTTTGACACGCTGCAAGAACGTGCTCCGTTCGCCCTGCCCAGCAGACGCCGCAAATGTGTACGCATCTCCGTCAACCATCGACGCTAGAAATTGCGCGGCATTATAGGCCAAATGCTCTCGCAACGGGCTGTTCGGATCGTTGGCTCCAGCCGCAACCAGAGTTTCGAATGTTGATCGGAAGTTTCTGAACATCAGTTCGAAGTCACGCGCGTTGCGTGCTCGACGTGCTGTTGAACCGACGCGAACGCGATAGGCTGTCGCATCGACATTGCACAAGCTGACATCACCCGCATTCACCAGGGCATTGACAAGAAATGCCCTTTCTTCCCACTGCGGCGTCTGAAAGCGGATTTCTTTCTGCAGCAAAAAGTCACGCCGGTATAACCATACCCAAAAATGCCTGTTGTTCAGAATGATTGGGTCGGACACGAAACTGGTCCGGGGAACATCTTCGGTGAAAAACCTCTCACTTCGATCAGGTCGCTTTTCCACAAGATCGTCACCGACGAAGATCGCTTCATAGGCTTTACGGCCACGCACCATATCAAACTTGCCAGAGTCCGCACGCTCATACAGCTTGGCAAGCGCACTTGGATCTTCCAGCCAATCGTCGCCGTCAAGAAACCAAATGTACTCACCTCGCGCCGCTTCAATTGCCTTGTTACGCGCGAATCCCTGTCCAACATTCTTTTCCAGGACAATTGGGCGAATTCTCTCGTCTTCGGTTGCCAGACGATCAATGATGTCCTGACTTGAATCTGGCGAGCAATCGTTGACCGGAATTATTTCGATCTCGCGCAAAGTCTGATTTTGAACAGAGGATATGCATTGTTCAATATAAGCCTCGACGCCATGGACGGGGATTATGACTGATACCTTGGGCGGCTGATCGGCTTGACTGGAATGACAAGGAAGTTCGTAGGGCCGATTTTCCTCGATAAAATCCAAAACGTCTTCAATTTCGCTCGGCGCTTCTTTCCCTGGCACGTTGTAGATCGTGTACCAAAGGTAGAAATAGTGGAACAACTCTTCGAGACTACGTTCCCGACTGCGATGAGGAATGTGCTTCCGATCATCCGTCAGCCCCCACCCGGCATAGAACGGCGCGCCGAAGCAAACGACCTCTTTCCCGGCAAACAAAGCTTCCAGCCCCATCTGGCTGGTGCCCACATATACTTTGTCGACCTGATCAAATATCGCGAACGGGTTGACCGGCTCTCGGATCAGACGGACCCGGCCTGTGGATGTGAGATGAGAATAGTATCCGCTTCGGGTTCCCTTTTCCCAAGCTGTGTCGGGGTGCGTTTTAACCAAAACCTCAGCATCCGGGTTTTCGTTAAGCGCAGCCACCAGCATATTCTGGAAGTCAGCCTTATCGACCTTCCCATAAATGGTGGATGCATCTGCATACGCCTGATCGCATACCAGAACACGTCGCTTATAAGCCGGGTTTGCAGCAGGCGCCCGCATGGGTTGTGCGTTGTACTTGCTGATCCGCTGACCTGCGATGCGCTGAATAAGTACTTTCGCACGTGAAAGTTCCGCCTCGGACAGCGTGTCTTGACTGTTTAGCTTTTGGTTCAGACGGTTTGGGAAATCGGCCATAAAGTAATGAGCAATGTCGTCATAGACATATCCCAGACAAGCATAGCGGGGATTATTCTCGCGAAAGGCGTGTGACCAACTATGGGTGCTTGCCAGGAAACCCTGCTCTATCAGCAGCAACTCGGCGTCTACCGGCAGGATATCGAGCAACCCCAGCAACCCCTTATTTGAGGTCTTTTCATCTTGGGTTATTGCGCCAGACCCTAAAAACACCGCGGCCTGCCCCGCATCGTGCTGATTGAACGGTCGGATGTTTGGAAACAGGTTTCTAAGGTTGGCCGCATAACCTGTTTCAATCGTGTTAGCTACATACCCGAAAGTTGCCGGTTCATTTTTCTTTGAAAGAACATATTCGCGAATATCTCGGCCAGGCACATGACTAGATTGCCGAAGCGCCAAAAACTCCAAAAAGCTGGTTTTCTTTTGCGTAAAGTTTCTTTTCATTTGTGGCGCCATTCGGCCTTTCTCAGGGCATCATAATTCGGGGTCATTTGGTCAATTCGGACACAGCTACCCGCAATTTTGTTTCAAGGTTTGAACCTGTATTTGGCAAACCGCGCTCGACCGCTTCGGCAAACATTTCTTCCCATTGCGCGAATATTTGCTCTTCAGAATAATGCGAGTCGAACCGCTTTAGCGACGCTTGACCCATCTCTTCCCGTAGTTTCGCATCAGCCATTACGCGCTGGATCGCAGCGGCCAAGCTTTCGGACGGACTGCTCGCGTCGCACAAAATACCGTTGTCCTCTGTGATCTGTTCATTCACTCCGCTGCAATTTGCGAAGCCTATCAAAGGCAACCCGTGTGCCATAGCCTCGAGCGTGGATAACGGAAAACCTTCGAAGAAGGACGACAGGACAAAAGCATCCGCGTCCCTGTAACATGCATATGGGTCGCTGGTTTCACCTACGAATTCAACGCTATCGGCAATCTTCAGATCAGAAACCTGTTCTTCAAGGTTTTGACGCTCTGGCCCGTCTCCGACGATCCGTAGAACCCATTCCTCAGCTTCCGGCAAGCTTTTTGCGAACGCCTCAATCGTCAGGTGAACATTCTTTCTGGGAACAAGCCTGGCTACAGTCAGCAAAACCTTTTTTTGCTTGGTCGCATCCCCGGGGCAAGCCGCTTGCTCTGGCGCCTTAACCGTATTTGGTATGACGCGAATACGTTCACGCATAAACCCCGGCAATGTTGACCGGAACCCCTCGGTCAGCAAGTGAATGAGACTGGCTCCATAAAAAGCCACTTGTCTCTCATGCATGGTATTTGTGCCGATCCAGCGTGGAAAGCGAGGATCAATATGTTCGGACAACACCAACGGCACGCCGGCGCGATGCGCGCATCGCACATAGCGTTTGAATGTGCGGTTCATATGCAAACCAACAAGCAAATCCAGTGTTCGGCTTGCGATCGCCAATAACATCTGGTCATCGGTGCGCTCATTCCCTGCCTCGCTCAAGCGAACTAGGTCAATGGTTTCGTCAAGGGGCCACTGCGACGGCACATCCTCGTCTTCAAAGGTGAAAACCGTCACATCGTGACCTCGTTTGGCCATCGAATTCGCCATCATCTGACCGACGTTTTCAGTGCCCCCTCTTCCCTTTGTGATAAAGGGAATGAAAAATCCAATTTTCATCTTTTGGATGGGCGGCGGGGACATCAACATCTTTCTGGCAACTGGGACTTGCTCAGGCGTCGTGTTCCACATCCAGTTGACTTGCTTCAGTTGGCCATTGAACCCTTGCTCGGCAGCGAACCCTGCGGGGAAACGCCCGTCGTTTTTTAGCGTTTCAATGTCCCCGTTCGCCCGTCGCAAAGCCCCTGTTGGCAAGGGGCCTTTTCCACGTCTGGCAATTCCGAACAGGTTGTAACCGTGATGGATAAACCTGCCATCCGAAAGATCGAACCCGGCGTCGGCCAGAACATACATCAGCGTCCCAAGGTTCCAACCCGAGTTTACATGCCCGCCAACAACATTGTGCTTGAAGGGCGGGACAGCAATGAACAAGCGTCCATCCGGCTTCAGCACCCTGCGAATTTCACTGAGCGCGCGTCCCGTATCAGACACATGCTCTAACACATGCGCACACCAGACACAGTCAAGGCTGGCATCCACGAGCGGGTGCATGTCGCAAATGTCTAGGTCTGGCAACAACTCGATACCCGGCGGAAAGCCGGCGTTGTCGGCATCAAGATAGGCATCCATATCCATGCCAGATGCCACGACTTCCCAACCCGCATTGAAAAAGCTTCGCGCCGCCAGCCCCGAACCTGTCCCAATGTCAATAATGCGCCCTTTTTCCGGAAAACTGGCAATGACTTCATCTACTAGGTCTTTTTGACCGTTAATCGACTTGGTGACTTCGATGCTCATTCGGCTCACTGAAACTGAAATCCCTTAGACAATTCTTCCGGCCCGACCTGAAGAAGATGCCCTGAATTGACAATATTTAGTGTCTACCATCTTTGTGCATGGGTGCAACGCCGTTTACGAACCCGACTGCAAGCAAGAGAGAGAGCAAAATCTCGAAGTGCCGGGATCGGCAATTACTAAACAGTACCAATTCGATTGCAGACGAACGACGGCGCACCGTGCCGAGATCACTCAGCAAGCACGGCGCAGCGATGTAAATTACGGAACAGGAACTCAAGCCGGGGCATCAAAACAGGCGGCCAAGTTGACTTGAATACCCTCGCAAGCAATGTTGGATTGCGGTCCAAAAAATACGAATGGGTTGAACAATGACGATGGTCCCAATGCGGGTAATTCTCTCGGCTACAATAGCAATTCTATTAGCCGTAGGAGCGAATGCCCAAGAAACCTTGCCGCGCACCCTCTTTATCAATGTCGATGTTTTCGACAGCGAGAATGCGGTGGTTATCGAAAACGCCAATGTTCTTGTCGAGGACAATCTGATTGCCAAGGTTTCGACAGACCCGATCGAACCGGATGGCGCTGTTGTTATTGATGGCCAAGGGCGGACCTTGATCCCGGGCTTGATAGACGGGCACAACCACATCATGCTGCCGACTTCACCGCTGGCATTGGCGTACAACCTTCACTGGACATACACCGGTGCCCTCGTCACGCGCGAAGCGGAGCGCATGCTGATGCGGGGCTTCACGACCCTGCGGGATGCGGGCGGCCCGTCCTACGGTATAGCAAAGGCCATTGACGAAGGTATCGTTCCCGGACCGCGTATCTTTAGTTCAGGACACTGGATCGGCCAGACATCCGGTCACTTCGATTTCCGTCTGTACAACGACACCCACCATCGGCAGCGCATTGAACGCACTGTCTTTGAGCGCGAATGGTCGTTCATTGCGGACGGAGTATCCGAAGTGCGGGCCGCCACCCGCGAGGTTCTGCGTCTTGGGGCCACGCAGGTGAAGATCAGTCTGGGCGGAGGCAACTCCACTCCGTACGACCCATTGGACACAACTCATTACAGCCTCGAAGAAATCCGCGCCGCGGTGGAGGCCGCCGAGGATTGGAACACCTATGTTATCGTTCATGCCTACACGGATGAATCTGTCATCAGATCGCTTGCAGGCGGTGTAAAGAGCATCGACCACGGCAACATGATATTCGAGGAAGAGACCATGCGGGCCATCCGCGATGCCGGGGCCATTCTGAATCCTCAGTTCCTCATTTTCACGCCGGACGAGAATATGTTGGCAGCAGGTGATCCCGCGACCATCGAGAAAGGTGCGCCACTGCGCGACAATGTCGAAAATTATGTTGCCTTGATCAAAAAGTACGACCTTCCCATTGCCTTTGGCGTAGACCTGTTTGGGGCGCCCGAACTTATGGCAATGCAGAACCTCGAGTTCGAGCGCCGTGGTCGTTGGTGGTCAGGCGCAGAAGTTTTGCAACAGGCCACATATAACACCGCAAAACTGGTCGAGATGTCCGGGCCGCGAAACCCATATCAGGAAGGCCCGCTTGGCGTGATCAAGGCAGGGGCATATGCCGATTTGATCCTTGTCGACGGTGATCCGGTCGAAAACATCAATCTGCTTGTAGACCCCGAAGAGAACTTTCTGATCATCATGAAAGACGGCGTGATCTACAAAAACACACTTGAGAACGAATAAGCGACATCATGCGCCTGCTTGTCCGAAGCTTACGTCGATGCGGCGGCCGTGGAGTTTGACAGATACGTTTCACGGTGTTTTGTCGTGACTAAAGACGAGGGCGCGCGGTTCACCTGCAAAAGTCCGCTATTCGGCGTTGTACCAAATTGGTGACGTATAAGCGCGGTCCTGAACTTCCGCGGGAACAGCCTCGGGCAGCGGGATATCGTAAAAAGCGGCGTCGATAGTCGTCCAACGTGGCTTTGGAATTTCGATCACCCTCACGTAATAAAACGCGTTGTTATCCGGATCAAACTCTGGGTCTTGCCAATACGCGGCAAGCTCTACGGAACCGATTGAGTTGCTGTACGTGGCGTTTTCAATATCTACGGTCGAGCCCACGGGTTCGCGTGCGCGACCATCCTCTCCGATCTCACGATTATCGGAAACCGCCACGTCAAAAATTCGCTCGTGGGTCTCGCCACTCTGGTCGATCCAGCCTTTTATGATCTGGACACGGTCGAGGTTTGCACCATCCGGATCGCGCAGCGCGCGGACCAGAAAGTCGGGGGCTGCCCCATCAGGCGCGTTCTTCAGGTCACCGCCCATTGGCACGCCATTCTGATACCCGTTGGAAACAAAGTCCGACGCGTACAGATCATCGGCATCGAAGTCCCAACCGCCAAAGACGCGGACCCGCATTCTCGGCCCGGTTGTGGCATAAGCTTCCTTGCGCTTTATGGCACCGTGGACTTCTTCGCGCGTGTTGTCCCGGGCCCAAACAGCCGTAAGACCCGCAGCCGACTCCTGCGCCGTAATGATACGCAATGCCGGATCTTCCGCCGGGATTACATCAAAGTTGTGACGGCTCGCCGAAGGCTCCGTGTGTTGGTACTTGCCAAAGTAGTTGTCCTCGCGCGTGGTCGGCAGGGCCGTGTGCGTGTCCGTCGTACCGTAGAAGCCGAATTTGAACGGGTTAACGCCTGTCTCGCGCTGCACCTCAAGCCCGACCTTCAAGGCGGAACGCCCATATTCATAGCGCAGCATTTCAGGTGTCTTTGCAACGGTGCCCGAAATGTTTGCGACGTCCCAGGTTTCAAAATCCGCAAACTCATCATCTGGTGACAGGTAGGGATGCGTTTCCTCGTCCCCCTTGATCTGGGTCACTTCATGCATCGGCTCCCAACGAATACGTTTGGCGGCGTATTCCGCATCCATGGGTGACCCGTCAAACTTGGTCGGCGCAAACATTATTCCGTTGGATATGTTGCCGTTATGAGGAACGGATACGGCGCTTCCACCTGTTTCTTTTTCGTAGGCATCCAGATAGTCCCACAGCCGCTCAGGGTCCTCACTTTCAAAAAAGGGCAATGGGCGCGTCCGGCTAGTCTTTTCGGCGCCGTCCCCAAAGATCACGACGCGATGAAGATTGTCACCGCGTGGTGTCGACGTCCATTCGTATCCCGCCAACGATGTAAAAACGCCGGGTTCGTAATACTCGTCGACAGTTTCCACAATCTGTTGCCAGAGATCGCCGTCCAAACCCAAACCTGCCGTTGGGTCCCGGCCTTCGATTGATGCGATTTCGATGATGTCGGCAAACGCTTCCATCCGGCCTTCCTGCCCAGAATTGAACCGTTCATAAGTCAGGCGGCCCCAGTCGTCGGCCAAAAGCCGAGGGTCTGCCGCGCGAATGGCAGTCGCGAGCCCCAACATTTCCGCGTGTTCGGTGATTGCAAGGAAATCGAGGGGCCTGATGAGCTGAACAGGCTGCCCGGTGTTCGAGGTTATTCTCTCTCCTCGCGCAATGCGAAAGGCGTCGTGAATGTTCAGCGATGTTCCCACCAGCCCTGCGTCGAACGAAATTTCAGTGTGAAAATGCAAATCTCCAAAGAGAACTTGATCGGGGAAAGACCGATCAACAAACGGAGAGTAGGTCTGCGCAGGGACCGCAGCTTCAGGAGGAACTTCGCCTTCAAAGCCAAGAACTTGTGTCCCCAATGAAAGCGCCAAGGCTGTTGTGGCATGCAATAATGTCGTGGGTCCAAAATGAGCTCTCATGACTGCTCCCCCAAACTAAAATAAAGTAAAATTGTAGCGAAAAACATGCAAATAATCAAATATTCATGCGGATTTGGTGCACCACCTCAAAGCCGCACTTGAGGGGTAGATTAGAGGATATTGCACAGCGGTTGGCTTGGCGTCGCAACGCCCGAACTTTGGATCGCAGACCTTTCGGGGATTCTCAGGGTCAGTAGTTGATCGGCCACCTGGAAAAGACGGATGCAGCTATCCTTGTATGGTAACCCTAATTGAAGAAAAGTTGCCACGTGCAAGGTTGGCGCGTAGAATCTGTTCGGCACTTTGTTTGAGCCAAGTGATCTTGGGATTAGGCTTTTCACCTTTGGTCCGGCGCGTTGCGCGTTCGTCGGGTGATCGATCCACTGGATGGATCACTATTCCTCCTCACACTTGAGGTTATGAGGCTGACGCGGTTTGATCGTCAAGCAAACATTTTGGTGGACTGTTTGTAGATCGAACGGTCTGGTTTGGAATATTGGTTGCGGGAGCAGGATTTGAACCTGCGACCTTCAGGTTATGAGCCTGACGAGC